>NZ_DASPNF010000005.1:0-591443 GCF_035626655.1 Allosphingosinicella sp. | reverse complement strand
GCCGGCGGCGTAGATGCCGGGCATGCTGGTTTCGCGGCGCTCGTCGACCTTGATGGCGATGCCGAGGGGCGTATCGATGGTGAGACCCATTGATTCATGAGCTTGCGGACGGCTTGTTGCGCGGATGCGCGAACAGGATGTCGACCGCGACGTTGGCGCCGGTATCGAGCTTGACGGTGGCGCTATGGCCCCCGTGATGGGCGATCTCGATGATGCGGCCATCGACGACAGGGATGTTGCGGCGCGCGAGGTCGGCCCGGATATCGGGCGGAATGTCGTGACCATTGGCGAACAGCGTCAACCTGTCGGTCCAATCGTGGAACAGCCTGACATGCTGGTGCGACTGCGGGCCGGACCAGACGAGGCCCCAATGCTGGCCGGCGACTTCAAAGCCGTCGCAATAGGGGCAGGGCACGATGGACGTGCCCCAGCCTTCGGCAAAGCCCGGAACATCAGGCATCTGGTCGGCGACGCCATAGCTCAGGATCAGGCGGCGCGCCCCAAGGCTTTCGCCACTGTCGGTGAGGACGGAGAAATCGTCGATGGCGCCGGAGACGCTGTCGGCGCGGGCAGCGACCAGCCTGATCGCGGGATAACGCGCCAGCTGCTGCCGCGCCTCGGCGAGGATGTCCAGCGGTGGCTTGTGATCGTGGCCGAGCAGACCATGCGAGTGGCCGGCGAAGCGATTGCGGGGCAGGCCGGTATCGAGAACGGTGACCTTGCGGCGGGCACGGCCGAGCTGCAGAGCGGCGGCGAGGCCGGCAAAGCTGCCGCCGATGATAATGACGTCATCCATGACGATGGGCTTCCTGTTGCAGATGAAGGGTCAGGCCCGGCTTGCACATTTCCGGTACTACGTGGTATCCTAATGCAGGAATTAGGATACTGTCAAGTACTGGAGTTGTCGTGACCGAAAACAGCCAGGGCCGGCGCGGCCGGCCCGCCAACGAGGCGCTTGGCCAGACGATCGTCGAGGCCGCGTGCGAACTCTTTGTGGAACTGGGTTTTCAGGCGACGACCCTGGACAAGGTCGCCCGACGGGCGAAGGTATCCAAGCTCAGCATCTATCGGCATTTCGAGAACAAGGAGGCGCTGTTCAGCGCGGCCATCGCGGCCCGCTGCCATGAGTTTGCTCCACAGGCGCTTCTGGAAGGTGTCGACGGTTCAGCCGAAGATCAACTCATGGCGGTGGCAACATCCCTGCTGCGCACATTGTTGAGCCCGGACGTCCGCAGTGTCGAAGCCATGATCATGGCTGACAAGACGAATCAAAGGTCGTTGAGCAAGCGCCATTATGAAGCCGGCCCCGCCCATGTCATCGCCGAAATCGAGGCCCTGTTGCGTCACCTGCACGCGGAGGCAGCTCTGAACGTGCCCGATCCTCTCCAGTCCGCCCGCCTGTTTGCCGCGCTTGTCAAAGGATCCGATCTCCTGCTCATCGCACGCTTCGATGAGGCGAGGGCAGGGGACAACAACGAAATCGAAGCCTATTGCCGGTCGGCCGTCGCCATGTTCATCGCCGCGCACGGATTGCGGTCAGAAAGTCCGCGTGGCGTGGCTGGAGAAGAGGCCGGGCAATGACGGAATTGCTGCGCACGCCCCGGGCGCCCGGTGCGTGGCTTCTGACGGGCTTGCACCTCGGGCGGAACAGGCAGATGCTCCCCCTTTCAAAGAGGAGGTGGCGGATGCAGCAGATCCTCTTGCCGGTCGTCGGCGCGCTGGTCGGCGGGGGCACGGCGATGCTCGTGTCGGGGGACGTGACGATCGCGGCGGCGGTCGGCGTCGGCACCGGCATCGGCACCTGGCTGGCGGCCAGGAAGCAGCAGCAGGCGGGCTGAACGGTGCGCGGGCTCAGCCGCCGCTCCTTTCTCGGCAGCGTGGCCGGCGCGGCGGCCGCGGGGGGCGCCCTGCTCGCCGTGACCGGGCCGGGCCGGGCGGCGCCGGCGCGGGCGGGCGACGGGGACTTCGCCAGCCCGGTGCCGGAGGGCGACACCTTCCGCGCCGATCCGGCGCCGGGCCGGCAGACGGGCCGCAACGACAGCGACGGCGGCGAGGCGTTCGATCATGTCGGCTATGGCGCGGGCAGCGGCGCGGCCCGGCGCGAGGCGCATGCGGCGCGCTGCGCGGGGCTCAGGCAAAGGCTGGCGCGGATCGGCGGCGCGCGGCCGCGCACGCCGGATCTGGAGCGGCAGCTCGCAGCGCTCCGGCCCTATCTGGCGCGGTGGCGCTGCGGCAGGTAGGCGGCTCAGGACCGCCTTCGAGCTGACGTGCTTCGGCGCTCAAGGACTGGCGGGGTCGTCGTCCTTGGTGAGCAGGTAGACGCCGCCGATGATCGCCAGCACGATCAGGGTCGGGATGATGAAGCCGCCGCGAATGTCGCCGGGCTGATTCAGGTCCGCGCCCGCCCGCAACCCGGCGGCGAGGCTCAGGGGCGCCGCCGACTGGGCGAGCGCGCCGCTGCCCAGGCCGATCATCGAAAGAGCGGCGGCGACCGCCAGCAAACGTCCACGCATCACTTTCTCCCCGGTAGGTCCGAGCGGCGAGCATGGCAGGTTACGGCAGCGAAGCCAAGCCGGGCGCCCGGCAGCGCAGTGGCGCGGTGGACAGGCGCCGGGCGCGGGCGCATCATGACCGCGCAACAGGGGGAGGCCGGACATGACCATAGCTCTGAAAGCGGCGCTCGCGCTCGGCCTGTGGCTCGCGCCGGCGGCCGCCTCCGCGCAACCGATCGGCGACGCTGCACCGGCAACGGTCGAGCCCGATACGGACGAATATCTGCAGCATGCCGCCTCGGTGGCGCGGGTGGTCGTGCTGGAGCGACAGGGCGATGCCGGCGCCTCGCTGTTCAGCACGACGGGCGGCGACCCGGCGATGAACGGCGAATATATCTATCTCTCCTTCGGGAGCGATCCGCGCGAGGCGGCGCAGATCTTCCGGGTCGGCGACGTGCTCGAATGGCGCGTCGTCGCCGAGACGCCGGGGCGCGTGCTGCTGGCCGTGCGCGAGAACGTCATGAACGCCGATGGCGAGATCGGGGAGCGCCGCCGCCGGGTCGCCGTGACCTGGACGCCGGGGCCAGGCGGGGCCGCGCCGACGGCGGTGACGGTGGCGACGGCCCCCTGAGCCGAGCCCATGGGTCCCGGCTTTCGCCGGGATGACTAGGAGGTCGGCGCGCGCTTGCCCTCGGCCGCGTGGATGGCGGCGGCGATGGCGGCGTCCTGGTCGAGGTCGCTCGTGTCGAGCAGCACCGCGTCCTTCGCCATGACCAGGGGCGCGGCGTCGCGGCCGCAGTCGCGCTCGTCGCGGGCGTGGATGTCGGCGAGCACGTCGGCATAATGGACGTCGAGGCCGCGCGCCTTGAGTTCGGCATAGCGGCGCCGGGCGCGGATTTCGGGCCGGGCGGTGACGAAGAGCTTCACCTCGGCCTCGGGCGCGATCACGGTGCCGATGTCGCGGCCGTCGAGCACGGCGCCGCCGGCCTGGGTGGCGAAGCGCTTCTGCCGCTCGAGCAGGGCCTGGCGGACCTTCGGGTAGGCGGAGATTCGCGAGGCGATGCCGCCGACCATCTCGCTCTTCAGCTGCGGGTCGCCGAAGTCGATCTGGGAAAGATCGGTGGCGCGCGCCGCGGCGAACTCGCTCTCGGGATCGCCGCCCAGCTCCATCAGGTTGAGCGCAGTGGCGCGGTAGAGGAGGCCCGTGTCCATATGCGGCAGGCCGAAATGGGCGGCGAGGGCGCGGGCGATCGTGCCCTTGCCGCTCGCCGCGGGGCCGTCGACGGCGATGATCATGAGGCGGACAATGCGCGAAAGCGGATCATGGGGCTTGGCTTTGACAGCGCCGACCCCATGTGGCAAGGCGCGCGCCGACCCGGCTCCATCCGTCAGGACGGCGCCCGTTTTTTCATTTTCTGTTGGAGAGCCTTCACCCATGGTGAAACCGGAATGGGGCACCAAGCGGACCTGCCCCAAATGCGCGACCCGCTTCTACGATCTCGGCAAGGACGATCCGATCCACTGCATCAATTGCGGGGTCGCCTGGCAGGCTGAGCCGGTGCTGAAGTCCAAGCAGCCCCTGCCGTTCGAGCAGGCCAAGCCCGAGGTCGAGGCCGAGAAGGAAGATGCCGATCTCGCCGCCGAGGATCTGGCGATCGACGTCGACGAGGACGCCGAGGAGAATCCGGACGACGAGGTCGATCTGGGCGGCGACGACGATATCGGCGTGCCCGGCGCCGGCGCGGACGAGGAAGAGGTCTAGGCGCGCGTGGCCGGGCCGGCGCCGCAGCCTTTCAACAAGGGATTGCTGCTGCTGGTCTTTGCCGGGGTTTCCGCGGTCATCGTCACCGCCTGGCTGGTGCTGGGGCAACGCGCCGAAGCGCCGGTCACGGTCGAAACCGTCAAGGTCGACCCCCAGGGCCCGGAGCGGCCGATCGCTTTCTATCTGGCGCAGGCCGACGCGGCCCGCGGCGAGCGCTTCTTCCGGGGGCGCTGCGGCGTGTGCCACACGATCGAGACCGGCGCCCCGCAAGGCATCGGCCCGAATCTCGTCGGCGTGATGGGCAACAACATCGCCTCGCGGCCTGAATATGGCAGCTACTCGACGGCGCTCGCTCAGCAGACCGGCGACTGGGACTGGGAGACGACCAGTCGCTTCCTGCGCTCTCCGCGCGCCTTCGCGCCCGGAACCCGGATGGCCTTCGCCGGCGTCACCGACCCCCAGGACCGCGCCGACGTCATGCTCTACATGAACGGGCAGGGCGGCAGCCTTCCGAACCCCGCCGGCGCGCGCTGAGCCGCGCGACAATCCGGCAGGTAGCAATGCCTGCCAAGCCCCCTAGTCCGGCTTCTCCGTCACGCCCCTGGCGAAGAGAAACGCCGCGACGCCGGCAGCCGCGAGCGCACCAACCAGTTGCGACAGGATGAAGAATGGCACGTTGGCCGGGGCGATTCCGGCGAAGCTGTCGGACAGCGAGCGCGCAATGGTGATCGCCGGGTTGGCGAAGCTGGTGGAGGACGTGAACCAATAGGCAGCGGTTATGTAGAGCGCAACGCTGGCCGGCACCCATTGCGGGCGGTGCCGGACCGTGCCGATGATCGTCAGGATCAGGCCGAAGGTCGCGATCGCCTCGCCGGTACACTGGCCCATGCCGGTGCGCGCCTTCACCGAGAGCTGCAGCGCCGGCAGCTCGAACATCAGGTGGGCGGCCCAGGCGCCGAGGATACCGAAGGCCAGCTGGGCGATCGCATAGGCCCCGGCATCGCGCCAGGCCAGCTCGCGGCGCAGGGCAGCGACCAGGCTCACCGCCGGGTTCATATGCGCCCCGGAGATCGGCCCCAGCATCGTGATGAGCACGAACAGGATGGCGCCGGTCGCCAGCGTGTTGCCGAGCAGGGCCACGGCATCGTTCCCCCGCGACAGGTTCTCGGCCATGATTCCGGAGCCGATCACAGTGGCGAACAGGAAGAATGAGCCGACACCCTCCGCCGCGAGTCGCCGGCCCAGGGGAGTCTCCTCAGTCAAGATTCACCCGCGACATCTGGCCAATCGTCCGCAGCCCGGCCTTCAACTCTTCCCGGTCCGTGCCCCCGGGCAAGGCCAGGAGTGCCTCGATGCGCTCGGCGAGACGTTGCAGCGCCAATTCGAAGGCGGCTCTCTGGTTTGCACCCTCGACAGCAGCCGGATCCTCGATCCCCCAATGAGCCGTCACTGGCTGACCTGGCCAGACAGGGCAGATCTCTCCGGCTGCGTTGTCGCAAACGGTCAGGATGACATCGAGGGGCCGGGCGTCCGCGCCGGCAAACTCGTCCCAGCTTTTGGACCGCAAGCCTCTTGTCGGGAAGCCGCCATCGCGTAACACCTCCAAGGCCATCGGATGGACTTCGCCCTTCGGGTGGCTTCCGGCCGAAAAGGCACGGAAACGCCGACCACCGTCCCGGTTCAGCAGCGCCTCAGCCAAGATCGACCGAGCCGAGTTGCCGGTGCAGAGAAACAGGACGTTGGCGGGCTTCTCGCTCATCCTAGCCGCAGCAATTCGATGCGGCGGACGTCGCGATTGCCGGCGCGCAGCATGTGGCTTCGTCAGCATTGGCCGACAGGGCGGCAAGCTCCGGGCTTTCGCCATAGACCGTCGCCTCGCCGGTCGTGTGGAATGCCTCCCAGATCACGCCATCGGGGTCGGTGACCCAGCTCTTCTCCGATTTCGCGTAGCAGCAGGTCGTCTTGCCTTCCTCCAGCACCGGACGCCCGGCGGTCCTGAGGCGGCCGTAGACCTCGGCCAGCTCCTCGCCACTTTCGGCCTGGATGCCGAGATGCTCGATACCCTTGCGGGCATGCATGCCGGCAGAGATGGCGAAATTGACGCGCGGGTCATCGAGCATCCACCTGGCATAGTCCGCCTTCACCAATGTTGGCTGCGCGCCGAACAGGGTGGAGTAGAAGCCGATCGACTGATCGAGGTCGTTCACCCCGACATGGACGTGGAGACGTTTCATGCTTTCTTCCTTCTCGTGTCTTCAGTTGCCGTGCATGCGGTTTCGGGGGCACAGGCCTGGCCACCGCAGCAATTCTCCATGAGGTAGGCGACGAGCCTGTTCATCGCGTCATAATCGGCGCTGTAGAGCAAAGATCGATGGCGCCGCTCCTGCCGGACCAGGCCCGCGCGATGGAGCTGGGCCAGATGGAATGACAGCGAGGAATTCGGCACGCCGAGAGCGTCCGCAATGGCCCCGGCTGCCATCCCTTCCGGACCCGCCCGGACGAGCAGGCGGAACAGGGTCAACCGATGCTCCTGTGCCAGCGCGCCGAGCGCGGCGATTGCCGAAGGCGAATCCATCACTACCTCTTTTCGATAATCATGGAAATGACAGGTGCCGCTGACGATGTCAACCTCATTTTGAGACTTGTGGAAATGACCGATCGATCAGGTAGCGCCCGAGCTCCGCGACCTTTGTCCGCCTGCCGGGCATGAGCCCCGCTTCCCGGCTGGCGCGTTGTCGCCGCGAAGGAGCCCGGCATGCAGCAGCAGATCGCCGTCATCACCCTGGGCGTCGCCGAGCTCGCGCGCTCGCGGCGCTTCTATGTCGAGGGCTTTGGCTGGGCGCCGGTTTTCGGGAATGAGGAGATCCTCTTCTACCAGATGAACGGCTTCGTGCTCGGCACCTGGCTGCGGGACGCGCTGGCGAAGGATGCCGGGCTGGCGGCCCCGGGGGCGTCGGGCGGGTTCGCGCTGGCGCATAATGTGCGGGACGAGGCGGAGGTCGCGCCGGCCATGGCGCGGCTGCTGGCGGCGGGCGGGACATTGCTGCGGGCGGCGGATGCGCCCGGGCATGGCGGCTGCCGCGGCTATGTCGCGGATCCCGACGGCCATGCCTGGGAGATCGCCTGGAACCCGGCCTGGCCGATCGACGACCAGGGCCATGTCCGCTTCGCCGCGGCCTGAGCGGGAGGGGGCGGCCTTGCCTCGCTGCGTCCCGAGGCAGATGCTGGCGCGATGGCGCATGCGCTGACCATCGATCCGGCAACCGGTGCGCTCGACCTGGCGGGCCTGACGCGGCTCGTGCCGGGGAGCGGCCGGGCCGAGGCGGAAGCGGCGCTCGCGGCGTTTGCGAGCGGGGGGCGCGACTTCGGCAACGGCTATGCCTGGCTCTATTTCGACGGGTTCGAATTCGGCGGCGAATCCTGCTCGCTCGGACTTTGCTATTTCGAAGGGCGGCTGACCATGGCGATGTGGGGCGTGCTGCTGCCGGGCGCCTCGACGGGCGACTGGCCCTCGCCCGAGGAATGCGAGGCCGAGGTGGCCTTCGTCCGCGCCGAATTGCGGCGCCAGCTGGACCGGAGCTTCGCCGGGGGCGAGGAACGCTTCCCCTGGGGCGCGGCCTACAGCCTGTACGATCCGAAGGGCGGCAGCGCGTCCAGCGGCGTGCGGTACAGCTGAAGGGGACGGAAGAGACGATGCGAACAGTCCGACCGCGGGCCTCCCGCTCACCTTCGCCCTGGTGCTGACGGCGTGCGGGGGGCGGGGCCGTCCGCGGCCTCCTGGCGTCCTGCGAAACCGGCCTTGCGCGGCGCGATATCCTCGCCTACATGCGGCGCCTCACCCGCCCCGGACCCATCCGGGCGCGAAGGGTTAGGGGCCGTAGCTCAGCTGGGAGAGCGCCGCAATGGCATTGCGGAGGTCAGGGGTTCGATCCCCCTCGGCTCCACCATCTCCCTGGTCACTGCGCCGATCGCAAGGCCGGCCCCGCCTGACCCCTTATCTCCGTCACACGCCGGCGCTAGAAGCGGCCAACCACGCTCGCGCCTCCGGAGATAGCCCCTATGACCACCACCCGCGCCTTCGCCGCCCAGTCCGCCACCACGCCGCTCGCCGAAACGGTCATCGACCGGCGCGAGCCGGGGCCGAAGGACGTCGCCATCGACATCCTCTATTGCGGGGTCTGCCACAGCGACCTGCACACGGCGCGCGGGGAATGGGGCGGGGTCCGCTTCCCGTCGGTGCCGGGCCACGAGATCGTCGGGCGGGTGACCGCGGTGGGCAATGCGGTGACCAGGGTCGCGGTCGGCGATCTCGCCGGCGTCGGCTGCCTGATCGGCTCCTGCCGGACCTGCGCCTCCTGCGGCGAGGGGCTCGAGCAATATTGCGAGGGGCCGCACGGCTTCCAGGGCACCTATGGCGGCTGGGCCGACGGCTCGGGCGAGAACACCTATGGCGGCTATTCGGCGGCAATCGTGGTGGACGAGCATTTCGTGCTGACCATCGCGCATGGCGAGGAGCAGCTGGCCGGCGTCGCGCCCCTGCTCTGCGCCGGGATCACCACCTGGTCGCCTTTGCGCCACTGGCAGGCGGGGCCGGGCAAGAAGGTCGGCGTCGTCGGCATCGGGGGGCTCGGCCATATGGGCGTGAAGCTCGCCCGGGCGCTGGGCGCGCACGTCGTCGCCTTCACTACCTCGCCGGACAAGAAGCAGGACGCGCTCGATCTCGGCGCGCACGAGGCGGTGCTCTCCAGGGACCGGGACGAGATGAAGGCCCATGCGGGGAGCTTCGACCTGATCCTCAACACGGTGGCCGCACCGCACAATCTCGACGCCTTCACGGCGCTGCTGAAGCGGGACGGCACGATGGTGCTGGTCGGCGTGCCGGACTCGCCGCATCCCTCGCCCTCGGTCGGCGCCCTGATCTTCGGGCGCAAGGCGATCGCCGGCTCGCTGATCGGGGGCATTCCCGAGACGCAGGAGATGCTCGATTTCTGCGCCGAGCACGGCATCGTCTCGGACATCGAGATGATCCGCATGCAGGAGATCGACGCCGCCTATGACCGGATGCTGAAGAGCGACGTGAAGTACCGCTTCGTCATCGACATGGCCTCGCTGAAGGACTGAGCGGCGGCCCGCTTTTCGCTTGACGCCCGCCGGCCGCGCCGCCACATGGTGAGTTAGGCAAGTAATACACATCGCCTGGCGGCGATCGTGCGGAGCGGGGTCAAGCTGATGAAGTTGAAGCATTTGTTCGCGTCGGCCGCGCTGGCGGCGGCGCCCGCTGTCCTGCCGGTCGCCGGGTCCGGCGCGGCGATCGCGCAGCCGGCCGATTTCCGGGCGCGGGCCGATGCGATCCTCGCGGCGGCGTATCCGGCCGACGGGCCGGGGGCGACGGTGATCGTGACGCGGGGCGGGCGGACCATCTACTCGGCCAGCCGCGGCATGGCCGACATAGCGGGGCGCCGGCCGCTCACCGCCGACAGCGTGTTCCGGCTGGGCTCGCTGACCAAGCAGTTCACCGCGGCGATGGTGCTGCAGCTGGTCCAGGAGGGGCGGATCTCGCTGGACGACCCGGTCTCGCGCTTCTTCCCCGATTATCCGCAGCCCGGCGCCGCGGCGACCGTCCGGCAACTGCTCAACCACACGTCCGGCATCCAGTCCTACACCTCGATTCCCGGCTTCATGCGGGACGAGGCGCAGACCAACCGGCCCTATTCGACGGCCGAGATGGTCGCCCTGTTCCGGGACCGGCCCCCGGCGACCCCGCCGGGCCAGGCCTGGGCCTATAACAATAGCGGCTATGTGCTGCTCGGGGCGATCGTCGAGCGGGTCACGGGCAAGCCCTGGCACCGGGTCCTCGCCGAGCGGATCACCGGGCCGCTCGGCCTTGGCTCGATCGGCTATGGCGTCGAGCGCGAGAGCCTTCCCGGCATGGCGCGGGGCTATAGCGGCGGCGATGCGCAGGCGGGGCCCATGCGCCGCCTGCATATGAGCGTGCCGCATGCGGCGGGCGCCCTGGTCGGCTCCGCCGCCGACATGGCCCGCTGGGGCCAGGCGCTGCATCACGGCCGGGTGGTGAGCCCCGAAATGTACCGGCTGATGACGAGCCCCGCGCCCCTGGCCGGGGGCGGCACCCATCCCTACGGCATGGGCCTCCAGATGGAGCAGCTGCGGGGCCGGCCGTCCATCGGCCATAGCGGCGGCATTTTCGGGTTCAGCACCTTTGCCGTCTACGTGCCCGCGCAGGACGTCTATGTCGTGGTGCTCGCGAACAGCGACAATGCGGCGACCCCGCCGGGCGTCGCCGCCTGGCGGCTGGCGGCGCTGGCGGTGGGCGATCCCTTCCCCGTTTTCACCCGGACCGAGGCCGCGCCGGCGGCGGTGGCGCCGTTCCTCGGCGTCTACCGGATCGGCGACGGCAGCGCCACGCGCCGTTTCTTCACGCGCGACGGCAAGCTCTTCACGCAGCGCGAGGGCGGGCAGGACCTGGAGGTGTTCGCCGCCGGCGGCGACCGCTTCTTCTACGGGCCGAACAGCCTGACCTGGTTCCGCATGACGCGCGGCGCCGACGGCGTACCGGTCATGGAGATGTATCCGGAAGGCGAGCCGGCCGCCGAGCGCGCGGTCAGGACCGGGGATCTGCCGCCCGAGCCGGCGGCGTTCGAGGTCGGCCGCGCCGTGCTGCAGAGCTATGTCGGCCGCTACGAGACGGGCGGGCCGGGCGCCGACATCGCGCTTCGCGACGACGGCGTGCTGACCGTGCAGCTCACCGGGCAGGAGGCGATCCCGATGCGCGCGGTCAGCGCCACCGAGTTCATCGTCCAGGGGGTCAATGCGCGGATCGTCTTCCACCCGGAGAACGGGCAGGCGAACCGGTTCGTCATCCACCAGGGGGGACGGCAACTCGAGGCGCGGCGCGCGGCGCGCTGAGCAGGCGGCGCTGCGTCAGCCTGGGCGGCGGGTGCGGAGCAGACGGCCAATCTCCGCGGCAAAGGCGGCGAGCAGGACGAGGATCAGCGAGGGCAGCAGCGCCCAGGCCAGCACCATGACGGAAACCTGCCGGTGCTGCGCCGACTCCGCCGCGATGAAGCGGCCGCGGGTGCGCTCGGTGCAGGCGAACATCTCCCGCCGGTTCGGCCGCCGGGCGAGCAGCTCGCCATTGGCCGCGGCCAGCAGGCGGTCGTCGGCGCAGGCCTGCATCGCCTCGGCATAGCCGGCGCGCCGGTCATAGGTTGGGATGGCGCGGTGGCTCAGCCAGCCGAGCACCGCCCAGAGCAGGCACCAGAGCGCGACGAGGGCCAGCGCCCGGCGGAACAAAGGCGTCTCGGTCCGCGCCATGCACGCGAGGATAGGCCTCTCGCGCGCCAGTGCAATGCGATTAGCGGAGCGCCACCAGATGCGTGCCGTTCGCCTGCTGCGCGATCGCGAAGCGGCGGCCGGTGAACATCGCGATGATCTCGATCGCGGTCAGGCTGTGCTGGCTCGGCTTCACCGTGGTGAAGGCGCCGCCGCCTGCCAGCGCGAAGGGGAGGAGCAGCTGGTCGGCCAGATGCGGGCCGGCAAAAGCAGGGCAGGCGAGGAAGCCGGCCATTCGCTGGGCGGCTTTTTTCGCCAGCGTCTCGGCCGCGATGCCGAGCCGGCCGAAGCCGGTGACGATCTCGGTGGTGTGCGCGAACCGCGCCTCCAGCATCAGCACGTTGCCGGGGCCCATGGCATCGGGCAGCCGGCTGCAGGCGAACGCCTCCTCGGGCCAGTCCAGATGCTGGCGCGCCGTCTTCAGCTCGCGCTCGGCGATGTCGGGGGGCAGGCCGGCGATGAGCGCGGTCGCCGCGACGCTCTCGAGGGCGCCGCGCTCGATGCAGTCGACCGGGGACAGCGGGGCCGGCTGGATCGCCACCTCGATATGCCCGCCGCCGCGCGGGAAGAAGCCGTGGCGGAGCAGCCGCGCCGCGACCGTCGGGCCCATGCGGTTCAGCACCGGCAGGAAGACCCGCTCGATGAACTCGAAGGGCGGCGCGGCCATATTGTGGGTGCCGCCCTCCAGCACCAGGCGCGAGGGCGCGTCCGCCAGCAGCAGCGGGATCAGGATGGTCTGCAGGACGAGGCCGGTGCTGCCCGCAGTGCCGATCGCGAAATGATAGTCGCCGCCGCGGACCTGGCCCGGGCGGAAGACGATCTCCGAGGCGCCGATTGCGAGGCCCTCGCATTCGGCATTGCCGATCGCGCAGGCGGCCTCGATCGCGGTCAGATGCTGGCGCATCAGCCCCGGCTTCTCGCGACGCCCACGGATATTGGTGATGTGGAAGGGCTGGCCGGTCACAAGCGCCAGCGCGCAGGCATTGCGCAGCACCTGCCCGCCGCCTTCGCCTTCCGATCCGTCGATTATGATCATGGATAATCCCAGAAATCAGCCGATCCCTCGCGCCATGACGTGGCACCGGGATCGGGAATGAAAACGACAGGCGTGCAGCAATCGGCCTGCAGCGTGCCTACGTGAACCTTGCAAGTGCAGACCTTGTTCGGGCCGTTCATACCCAGAGGTCCACAACAGCCGCTCAGCCGCTCGCCATCTGGCGAATCGTGCACCCGTTCGGTCAGGTCGCCCGGATCCATCCAGATTTGCGGGAGGAAATCGAGCGGATGACCCGGCGGCACATGCAGCCAGGGCATCGGCTTCCACGACTTGTAGCTGGTGCCCCGGTCGATGAGCGGCTTGCCGATCCGGACATAGGGCTCCTCGACGGCCGGGTCCTTGCCCGAGGCCATGATCAGCGGCGCACTCAGCCGGAAGCGGCAGTTGGTGCAGTAGAGAGATCGAGTGGCCATTGGTTCTTCTCTGAATTCGGAAACTCTAATCCGTTCGGCCTGAGCCTGTCGAAGGCCTGCTTTTCTTCTCAGGTGCAGCAGAGAAGGACAGGGCTTCGACAAGCTCAGCCCGAACGCTGAAGAAGCGAACAGGCTGTCCCTCGCGCTGATCGCTTGCGCGATCCGGTGAGCGGGCCGCGGCATGCCCCCGGCATGCCGCTCCCTGGCCCGCTCACCCCTTCACGCATACCACCTGCTTCAGGGTGTGGACGATCTCGACCAGGTCCGCCTGGGCGGCCATGACCGCCTCGATGGGCTTGTATGCCCGCGGCGTCTCGTCGAGCACGCCTGCATCCTTGCGGCATTCGACGCCTTCCAGCGCCTGGACATGCTCGTCGAGCGAGACCTCCTTCTTGGCCTGGGTGCGGGACATGATGCGGCCCGCGCCGTGGCTGCAGCTGTCGAACGCCTCGGCATTGCCGAGCCCGCGCACGATGAACGATTTGGCGCCCATCGAGCCCGGGATGATGCCCATCACGCCCTTCGCGGCGCGCACCGCGCCCTTGCGGGTCACGAGCACGTTCTCGCCGAAATGGTTCTCCCGCGTCACATAATTGTGATGGCAGTTGACCGCTTCCAGCTCCGCGTCGAACGGCCTGGCGATGGTCCTGCGCAGGGCGGCGATGACGTTGGTCATCATCATCCGCCGGTTCAGCGCCGCGAAGTCCTGCGCCCAGCCGACCGCCTCGACATAATCGTCGAAATGGTCGGTCCCTTCCGGGAAATAGGCGAGGTTCTCGTCCGGCAGGTTGATGAACCACTTGCGCATGTCCTGCTTCGCCAGCTCGATGAAGAAGCTGCCGATCGCATTGCCGACGCCGCGGCTGCCCGAATGGAGCATGACCCAGACGCGGGCCTCCTCGTCGAGGCAGAGCTCGATGAAGTGGTTGCCGGTGCCGAGCGTGCCCAGGTGCACGAGGTTGTTCGTGTTCCTGAGCCGCGGATATTTGTCGGTGATGCGCTGGAAGCGCGCGGCCAAAGTCGCCCAAGCCTCGACGATCGGCGCCGGGGGCGAACCCCAGGAGCCGCAGTCGCGCTTGCCCCGGCCGACGTCGCGGCCGTGCGGCACCGCCTGCTCGATCGCGCTGCGCACGCCCTCCAGATTGTCCGGCAGGTCCGACGCCACCAGGGAGGTGCGCGCCGCCATCATGCCGCAGCCGATGTCGACGCCGACCGCCGCCGGGATCACCGCGCCCCTGGTCGGGATCACGGAACCCACGGTCGCGCCGATCCCGACATGGACGTCGGGCATGGCCGCGACATGCCTGAAGATGAACGGCATTCGCGCCGCCCTGGCGAGCTGGTCCTTCGCCTTGTCGTCGACGGGCACGCCGCGGGTCCACATCTTGACCGGCACGCCGCCCTCGACATGCTGCACATCGTAAGTCTTCTCGGCCATTTGCGGCCTCCTTCCGTTCAGATCATGGTGCCGGCGACGAATTGTGGCGAGACGTTTTTTCTGAGCTACCCGGTCGCCCGGGGGCGGAGTCGAACCGCCGGCCTCCCGCCCCATTGGCGGACGCTCTCACCATGTAGTCCCGCCGGCATTCGCCAGCCTGTTCGTCGTTCGCGGCGACGAGGGATGAAGAGACAAGGCTCTACCCACTGAGCTACGCGCCTCTCGGCACGGCGGGAGTCGAACCCGCGACCCATGTAGTCCCTTCGGCATTCGCCGCTTGTTCAATCGGTACCGGCGACGAGATTTGGCCAGACGGACCAGGGCGGGCGAACCCGCACGCTGGTTCCACGATGTAGTCCCGCCGGCATCGCCAGCCTGTGCGTCGTTCGCGGCGACGAAGTTTTGGAAAGACGCTACCCGCTCTGCCACTAAGCTACGGGCCGTCATGGCCGGCCCGGCGGGATTCGAACCCGCGCCTGGGGATTAACAGTCCATGTAGTCCTTCCGGCATTCGCCGCGATGAAATTGGTCGAAGGGCCGTGGCGACCAGATTGAGCGAGACAGCGGTCCTTAAGCTACGTTCCAGCGGCGGGATTCGAACCCGCATCTCCCTGAAGGCGAACCTTCCGGGCGCTTTACTCGTAGGACCTATCTTTGGTGGATGTAGTCCCACCCGGCATTCGCCACGACCCTTCCTTGCCTACACCTCCATTTCATTCACTTCGGCGAGCCAGTCGCGTGCGTCCTGCCCGGAGGCGAAACGCGCGACCGTGTCGAACACCGCGTCGGAGAAGCCCCCGACGTTGAGGATGTCCCGGCGGCTCTTCGCCTGGGTCGTCCCGTAGGGCTGCAGGTCGATGCAGACGAGCTTCGCGGCCGGCGCACGCGCCTTCAGCTGCTCCCACTCGCGCATCGTCTGCGTCGCCCCGTGACGGTTCGCATCGACCCAGGACTGGTTGTCCGAGACGATCACGACCAGGTCGACCGCCGCCTTGCGCGCATTGAGCGCGGCCAGCGGCGCCGAAACGTTGGTGCCGCCGCCGCCGACCGCCGCGAGGCGCTGGGCGTTGACCGCGACCCGCGCCCGCGGATCGAGCGCCAGCTTCACCACGCGCTCCTCGAACGGGATCACCTCCGCGCCCGGATTGCGCCGCAGCACCGCCGCCGCGACCAAGGCCGCGACATCGACGCAGCGCACCCTGGACGAAGCGCCCTTGCGATAGCCCGTGACCGGCGAGGCCATCGAGCCCGACACGTCGGGACAGACGACGACGCGGCCCGGCACCTTCGGCACGCCGCGGAGCGACAGCTCCAGCGCCTCTTCCAGCGCCGCCTGGACCTTCAGCGGCACGCCGTTGCCGACCTGCCCCAGCGCCACCATCAGCTGCCAGGGCATAGGACGGACCTTGCCGATCGCCTCGCGGTCGGCCAGGCGAGCGGCGACCGCCTCGGCGACCCCCTCCACGCCGAACGCGCCGTTGCGCGCCAGCGTGTTGAGGTTCATGCGCAGCGCCTGCCAGCCCATGCGATCGGCCAGCTCCGCCCACTGCGCGGGGCGCAGCGGGAAGGCGGTGAGCCATTCGAACGGCACCGGGGGCAGCGCCATCCCGCGGGGATTGCGCTTCCAGGCCTCGAAGGCGGCGATCTCCGCCGGCAAGGCGGCCACGTCGTAGGGCTTGCCGATCAGCCAGGCGTAGAAGGCACGGCGGCCCTCGCCGGCCGGCTTCGGGTGGACCATGCGGACGATGTCGGCGAGCGACGGATCGCTGCCGGTCGCCGCCTGCATGAGCGCGCGGACCGAGGCCTGCTCCAGCCAGAGCTGGACCAGCCGCTTCGGCCGCGTGCCGAGCGAGGTTCGCCCGACCGCGCCGGAGCGCATGATCTGCACGAAGCTGCGCAGCATGCGGCCATTGTCGATCACCTTGCCGAAGACGGGGACTGCGAGATCCGGATCCGCGACCGTCAGCCAGGCGGTCAGCAAGGCCGGCATATCCTTCATCGCGCCGCGGGCCCGCGCATAGAGCGCGGCCTTGGCGACGAAGCGCGGATCGCAGGCCTGCGCCGCGTTCAGCACGTCCTCGAGCTGGCTTTCGGCCTGCCCGTAGAAACTGTCCTGCAGCGTTCCCGTCGCGGCGAGCTGGGCGAGGCGGTGCTCGGGCCCATAGCCATAAGCCGGCGAGAAGGCGCGGTTCTGCGCCTCCGCCTTCGGCAGGAACTTCGCCAGCGCGGAAGCAAAAAGGCCCTTGTTTGCCATTGCATCTTCCTTCGCATAAAACTGGTCAGGGCAGCCGGGCTCGAACCGGCGACTCCCGGCTTCCAGGGCCGGTACTCTACCAACTGAGCTACACCCTGAGCGGCGGCTTCGGGGGCGGCCGGCCCATTCCGGCCGCCCCTTCGTTCCGCCCGCCTGGCCGATTGTGCCAGACGCCCGAAATATTGCAGAGGCCGTGCCAGATCGGCGGAGGGCGCCGAGGGAAAACGACAACCGGTTGGTTTCATTTGCCTATTTTTCAGGCTGCGCGAGAAGGATACGGTTCATGGCCGATAGCCTTTACGCCGATTTCATATCGACATTTCTATTGGATTATACGACAGGATAAGAATGAAACCGCTGACCGTCATCGGCTTCCTCGGCTCGACGCTCGACGCGAGCAAGTTCGGGCCGACCCGCTGGAACAAGTGGCGGCCTTCGGTCGGCCTGTGCATGCACCCCGATCTGCGGGTCGACCGCTTCATCATGCTGCATGGCGGCCTGCATCGCCGGCTGGCGGACTATGTGATCGAGGATATCGGCGCCGTTTCGCCGGAGACCAGGGTCGAGCCCCGCCTCCTCGACTTCGACGACGCCTGGGATTTCGAGGAGGTCTACGGCAAATTGCTGGACTTCGCCCGGGCCGAGCCGTTCGACCCCGAGGCGCAGGATTATCTGATCCACATCACGACCGGCACGCACGTCGCGCAGATCTGCCTGTTCCTGCTGACCGAGGCCCATTATCTGCCGGGCCGGCTGCTGCAGACGCAGCCCGCGCGCGGCGCGGTGAGCGCGGCCGGCACCTGGAACATGATCGACCTGGACCTGTCGCGCTACGACAGCATCGCGACCCGCTTCGCGGTGGCGGCGGCGGAGGGGCAGAGCTTTCTCAAGTCGGGGATCGAGACGCGCAATCCCGCCTTCAACCGGATGATCGACGAGATCGAGAAGGTGGCTTTGCGCTCGCGCGCGCCGATGCTGCTGACCGGGCCGACCGGGGCCGGCAAGAGCCAGCTCGCCCGGCGGATCCACGAGCTCAGGCGGGCGAACCATCTGATCGCCGGGCCCTTCGTCGAGGTGAATTGCGCGACCCTGAAGGGCGACGGCGCGATGTCCGCCCTGTTCGGGCACCGGAAGGGCGCCTTCACCGGGGCCGTGGCCGACCGGCCGGGGCTGCTGCGCGCGGCCGACAAGGGCATGCTGTTCCTCGACGAGATCGGCGAGCTCGGGCTGGACGAGCAGGCGATGATCCTGCGCGCGATCGAGGACAAGGTCTTCCTGCCGGTCGGCGCGGACCGGGAAGCCTCGTCCGACTTCCAGTTGGTCGCGGGCACCAACCGGGAGCTGGGCGAGACGGTGGCGGCGGGGCTGTTCCGCGAGGATCTCTATGCGCGGCTCAACCTCTGGACCTTCCGGCTGCCGGGGCTGGCGGAGCGGCGCGAGGATATCGCGCCCAATCTCGACTATGAGCTGGACCGCTTCGCCGAGCGGGAGGGCGACCGGGTCAGCTTCAACAAGGAGGCGCGGGAGCGCTACCTCGCCTTCGCCGTGTCGCCGGACGCGCGCTGGCCGGCCAATTTCCGCGATCTGGCCGCGAGCGTGACGCGGATGGCGACCTTGAGCCCGCGCGGGCGGATCGACCTGGAGTGCGTGGAAAGCGAGATTGCGCGGCTGAAGCGGCTCTGGTCGGGGGCGGCGGAGAGCGACGGGCTGGAGGCGCTGCTCGGCGGGGAGGCGGCGGCCGCGATCGACCCGTTCGACCGGGTCCAGCTGGCGGAGGTGCTGCGCGTCTGCCGGGCGAGCCGTTCGCTGTCCGAAGCGGGGCGGACCCTGTTCGCGGCGTCGCGGCTCAGGCGAAGCAGCGCCAACGACGCCGACCGGCTGCGAAAATATCTGGCGCGGTTCGGGCTGGACTGGGGGACGGTGAGCGCGGCCTAGCCGGCGGCATAGCTTTCGAGGAAGCCGCAGCTGCGGCAGCGCCAGGTCGCGATCTCGACGGGCTTCTTTCCGCGCAGCTTGATGCCGGTCCAGAAGCTCTTCTCGGGGGCGCCCTCCATCCAGCCGCTGACGCTGTAAGCGCCATAGGTGTAGTCGAGGACGAAGCCCTCGACCATTGCGGACTGGCATTTCGGGCAGGTGTGGCTGCGGGCCATAAGCGATACTCCTAGCGCGTGCCGTAGGTGCGGTCGCCGGCGTCGCCGAGGCCGGGGACGATATAGCCGTGGTCGTTCAGCGTCTCGTCCATGCCCGCGGTCCAGATCGGCACGTCGGGATGGGCGGCGCGCAGGGCCTCGGCGCCGGGGCGGGCGGCGAGCAGGCAGACGAAGCGCATGTCGCAGACGCCCGCTTCCTTGAGCCGGTCGATCGCGGCGATCGCGGTGTGGCCGGTGGCGAGCATCGGATCGACGACGATGACGAGCCGCTCGTGGCAATCCTCCGGCGTCTTGAAATAATATTCGACCGCCTGGAGCGTCATCGGGTCGCGGTAGAGGCCGACATGGGCAAGGCGCGCGGAGGGGAGGAGATCGAGCATGCCCTCGGCCATTTGCAGGCCGGCGCGGAGGATCGGGGCGATGACGAGCTTCTTGCCGGCGAGCATGGGCGCGTCGGTCGCGGCGATCGGCGTCTCGATGCGGACGGTCTCCAGCGCGAGGTCGCGGGTGACCTCGTAGCAGAGCAGGGTCGCGGTCTCGCGGACGACCGAGCGGAACAGCTGGATCGAGCTGTTGCGGTCGCGCAGCAGGCTGAGCTTGTGCTGCACCAGGGGGTGGGAAACGATGGTGAGTCCGTCCATGTGCGGGGTCCTTCAGAATACGGTGCCGTCGCTGATGATATTGAAAGGCGGGCCGCCGCCGGGGCGCTTCTCGGCGGCGATGCGCCGGCCCGCGGCCCAGCTGCCGCCCTCGAGCATGCGGGCGAGCGGGAAGCTGGCCTCGTCGACGCCGAGGCGTTCGCGGACGAGGGGCGCCATCCGGTCGAGCAGGGCGACGGTCATGGCGCGCCAGGCGACGATGAGCGGGCCTGAGACGTGGTGCTCGCGCGCGATATCGGCGGGGTCGGTCAGGACGAGCACGCCCGTGTCCACGAACAGGCCGCCATTGCGATATTCGGCGAGGCCGGTGAGGCCATCCACGTCGGTGACTGTGATGCCGGATTCCTCGAGGGGCTCGATCAGCGAGTAGGAGAGCCATTGCGAGAGCTTGTGCAGCGGGACGAGGCTATCGGTCATGTCGTCGCGCCTGATCGCGGGATGGCGCCAGCAATCGCCGAGGTCGACGCCGTCGATCCTGAGCCGGTCCGCCCAGATCGGGCCGAGCGCCTCGAGCAGGAGCTCCAGGATGGCGGGGGCGGGGAGGGTGCCGTTCGCCGCGCGCGCGGCGAGCGCGTCGTAGAGGCCGCCGGGGCGCCCGCCGGGGAACAGGTCGGGTCGCGCCAGCACCTGCGCGCCGAGGCGGCGCAGCAAACCCGCCCGACCTTCGAGGCCGAGCAGCGGATTGTCCTCGCCCACCTGGAAGCCCGCTGCCAGCGTCCCGGCTTCGAGTGTGGGGAGATTGTTTAGCGCGCCGGCCTCGGCCATGCGCTGACTGGCGACGGCGAGGCCCTCGGAGCGGGTGTAGGTGCCGCCGGTGACGGGATCGGTGAAGCGCCAGCCGGGGCCGGTGCCGGCGTCGAGCAGCACGGAGAGGATGACGAGATCGAAGGCGGCGCGGGCGCGTGCCGCGGCGTCGCCTTCGGGCAGGCGGGGCGGGCCGGCCACGAAATGGCGGGCGCGGGCGTGGAAGGGGATGATAAGGTCCGGGTAGTTTTCGCGGGTGACGGCGGCGGTGAGGTCGGCCGCGTCGGCGAGGCGGGCGAGGTCGACCCGCCAGCCGTCGACCTTGCCGTCCAGGGCGAGGCCGAGCATCTCATGCGCCCGCTCGCGGACGGCGGCCGCGCTCAGCAGGCCGCGGATGGGGTCAGTCGGCATTGGAGAATCTGCCGGCATTCGAGTTAACTGTGCTCCGGCGGAGGCCGGAGCCGTGGATGCAGCCCGCTGCCCCGCGACGCCTTGCCCACGACCAGCGCTCCGGCCTTTGCCGGAGCACGGAAAGGGGTGGATGGAGCGCGATGACCCCGGACGGCTTGCCCACGGCCAGCGCTCCGGCCTTCGCCGGAGCACGAGAATGCATCAGAACTTCCCGAGATCCCGCCCCACGGTGGAGCGGAGCTTCTTCTTGCTCGGGGCGCCTTCGGGGGTGAAATAGCCGGCGGCCTTCTTGGCCTCCATCTCGACGCTGGCGTCGGGGGGGACGAGGTCGTCGGGGATCGGCACGCGTTCGCGGATCTCGATGCCGCCCTCGGCCAAGGCGTCATATTTCATGTTCGACATGGAGACGAAGCGGTCGATGCGGCGGATGCCGAGCCAGTGGATCACATCCGGCATGAGCTGTTGGAAGCGCGCGTCCTGGACGCCGGCGACGCATTCGGTGCGCTCGAAATAGGTCGCCGCCTGGTCGCCGCCGGGCTGGCGCTTGCGGGCATTGTAGACGAGGAACTTGGTGACCTCGCCGAGCGCGCGGCCCTCCTTGCGGTTGTAGACGATGAGGCCGACGCCGCCGGCCTGGGCGGAGCGCGTCGCCTCCTCGATGCCGTGGGTGAGATAGGGCCGGCAGGTGCAGATGTCGGAGCCGAACACGTCGGAGCCGTTGCACTCGTCATGGACCCGGCAGGTGAGCGTCTTGCGCTTGTTGCCGAGGAAGGCCGGGTCGCCGAAAATATAGAGCGTCATGCCGCCGATCGGGGGCAGGAAGACGCTCATATCGTGGCGGGTGATCAGCTCGGAATACATGCCGCCGGTCTGCTCGAAGAGCGCGCGGCGGAGATTGGCCTCGGTCACGCCGAACCGCCCGGCGACGCCGGGCAGCCACCAGACCGGGTCGACCGCGATCTTGGTGACCGAGACGTCGCCGGCCTCGTGCACGATCTCGCCGTCCACCTCGAGCCGGCCGGCGGCGATCGCGGCCTGGATCTCGGGCAGCGTCAGCCGCGCCTTGGTGATCGCGATCGAAGGGCGGATGTCGACGCCCTCGGCAAGCTCGTTGCCGAAATCCTGCGCCACGCGGTGGCCCCAGGGATCGAGCGAGACGATCTTGCCGGGCTCGCCCCATTGCTTGTGCGGGCCGATCTCGCAGACCGGCGCCGTGTCGTTGAGGTCCGGACGGGCCGACGGGTCCATCGCCCCCGAAGAAATGGCCAGTGCGCGGTAGATGGAATAGGAGCCGCCATGGGCGCCGATCGCGTTGCGGTTGCTGCCCGCGTTGACCGTGGCGATGACGGGGCCGCGCTCGCTCGCGGTCGGGGCGTCCCAGCGCAGCGGGAAGCGCGCCGGGCCGCGGGGGTGCGAGGTCAGGCGGATATGGCCGCTCTTTGCCTCCGGTGAATTCATTCCAGGTTCCAATCGCTCGTTCGTAATCGAACAGGCTATTACAGTGCGGGCGGCGGCGCCAGCCCCAGCCATTCGGCCATCAGGGCGAGCTCAGCGGTGAGCCGCTCGCGCGTTTCGGGCGGAGCCGCCTCCTCATAGGTGGTCTTCTGCACGAGCAGGCGGCCGTGCTGCCGGTCGCTCTTCAGATCGACGCGGGCGACGAGGGCGCCGTCCAACAGGAAGGGGAGGACGTAATAGCCATGCTGCCTCTTGTGGGCGGGCGTGTAGATCTCGATCCGGTAGCGGAAGCCGAACAGCCGCTCGGTGCGGGCGCGCTCCCAGATCAGGGGGTCGAAGGGAACGAGCAGGGCCTGGCCGGCGATCCGGCGCGGCTGGCGCGCTCCGGGGTGGAGGAAAGCGGGCTGGCGCCAGCCCTCGACAGTGACCGGGAGCAGCCGGCCCTCCTCGACCAGGCTCTCGACGGCGCGGCGATTGTCGTCGAGGTCGAGCCGGAAATAGTCGCGCAGGTCCGCCATCGTCGCGATGCCCATGGCGCGGGCCGCGATCTCGACCAGGTCCCGGTGGGCGTCGGCGGGTGCGGGCGTCGGCAGGTCCATGATGGCGGGCGGGATGACGCGCTCCATGAGGTCGTAGACGCGCTCGAAGCTGCCGCGCCTGGTGGCCGTGGTGATCCGCCCGGACCAGAAGAGGAATTCGAGCGCCTGCTTGGTGTGGCCCCATTCCCACCAGCCGCTCCGGCTCTTGCCATGATCGAAGTCCGAGGCGCCGAGCGGGCCTTCGGCGCGGATTCGGTCCAGCACCGCCTCGGCCTCGGGCCGCCGCTCATGAGCAAAGGCGCGCAAGGTCGTCCAGCCGCGCTCGCCCCGCGCCGCCTGCGCCATCCGCCAGCGCAGCAGGGGGTGCAGGCCGAGCGGGAGCAATGACGCTTCGTGCGCCCAATATTCGAACAGCCGGCGCCGGCTCTTCCGGCCCCACGCGGCCTCGTCGAGCAAGGCCCGGTCATAGGCGCCAAGCCGCGAGAAGGCGGGGAGATAATGGGCGCGGGCGAGGACGTTGACGCTGTCGATCTGGTGCAGGCCGAGCCGCGCGACGGTCTTCGCCAGATGGGCGCGGGTGATATTGGCCGGGCGCGGGACACCGAAGCCTTGCGCCGCCAGCGCGATCCGCCGCGCGGCCTTCAGGGAAAGAGCGTTCGAGCCGCGCGCCATGGCGCGATCAGAACAAAGTGGGAACCGGCTGTCAATCCACAGGCGGAAGGCGCCCCTAGAAGTTCCGTCCGATCCTGATCCCGATCGTCCGCGGCCGGCTCACGAAGGTGTAGATCTTGGGGCCGATCGCGGTGGCGCCGCCGGCGTCGCCGCAGACGAACTCGTTGCACTGGATGCCGCTGCCGAGCGCGCCGCGTTCGTCGAACAGGTTGCGGGCGAAAATCTCGAACGTCCAGTCGTCATTCTGCAGGCCGGCGCTGAGATCGACGATCTGGTAGCTGCCGAGATTGCCGTAAATGGGATTGACGAGCGGCCTGATGTCGCGGGTCCGGCTGCCCTCGTGGCTCGCGGTCATCTGAACATGGCCATTCATGCCCGCGAGCGGGAATTCGTAGCGGATCCTGGCATTGCCCTTGAAGCGCGCGGTGAGCGGCAGCCGCGTGCCTTCCGGCGCCAGCGGGGTCGTGTTCGTGGTCTCGGCGTCGTTGAAGGCGGCGCCGACGCTGATCGTGAGGCCCTGGGTCGGCCGGGCCATGAAGTCGAACTCGGCGCCGCGGATGCGGGCATTGCCGGCATTCTGGATGGAGGTGAGGCCGTTGGCGCCGAGGAAGGACAATTGGATGTCGGTCCAGTCGAGCTGGTAGATGGCCACATTCAGGCGCAGCCGGTGGTTGAGCCAGTCCGTCTTCACGCCCAGCTCGTAATTGCTGATGAAGTCGGCGTCATAGGGTGGCAGCGAGCCGCGCCGGTTGATGCCGCCCGGCCGGAAGCCGCGCGACCAAGTCGCGTAGACCAGATGATCCTCGGTGATCCGGTAAGTGAGATTCAGGCGGTGGATGAAGCCGGTATCCTCGCTGCGCTTCGGCCGCGCGACGCCGTTCGTGAATTCGCCCAGATTGGTGCAGGGCGATTGCGGCACCGTGGGCGGCGCCTGGCAAAGATAGTCCGGATTCGAGCTGAAGCCGGGATTGGCGAAACCGAAGAAGCCGATCAGAGTATTGTCGTAGCGGTAGAGGCGGCCGCCGGCGGTGAAGGTGAGCTGGGGCGTGATGTCCCAGGCCAGCTCGCCGAAGATCGCATAGTCGCGGTCGACGCGGCGCTGCTGGGTCAGCCAGATGTTGCTGTCCGTGCCCGGCACGGTGATCGAGTCGGCGATATTGTCGACGATGTAGTTCTGCTCGATATTGTGCTGCTGGCGCTGGTAGAACAGGCCGGCGACGAGCCGGACCGGGCGGTCGGCGGGCGAGGTCACGCGCAATTCCTGGCTCAGCCGCCGGAAGCTGTCGTCCGAGCGGATATACTGGTTCGGGTTCACCAGATTGCCCTGGTTGTCGTAGAAATAGGCGCCGTAGCCGGCCAGCGCGTCGTAGAAATAGGCATAGTCCGAATAGTCGAACTGGCCGTCGATCTGCCGCTGCATCCAGGCGCCGGCATAAGTGAGGTCCCAATTGCCGATCTTGCCCTGGACGGTCAAAGCCGCCTGGTACCAGCGGTCGTTCACGCGCTCCGGGTTGAACTGCATGACCTGCAGCGGGCCGAGGCCGCGCTCCTGGGTGAACGAGCCGCGCGAAAGCTGGCGCTGGGCCATGATAGAGGGGGTGACCGTCCAGCGGTCGTTGAGCTCGATGCGCAGGGCGGCGCGGGCGCCGTAGGTGTCAACATCGTTGTAATCGTCCTCGACCAGGGCGTCGTTGTTCATGGTGATGCCGGAGGTCGGGAAGGTGAGGCTGCCCGGAATGTTGTCGATATAGCCGGCATCGTGCCGGTACCAGCCGACCACGCGCAACGCGACGGACTCCGACAAAGGCGCGTTGACGAAGCCCTCGATGGTCCCGCCGAAATCGCCATGGGCGACATTGTTCAGCTCGAGATTGACGGTCCCGTAGGTCGAGGCGAGATCCGGCTGGTTGGTGATGATCCGGACCGTGCCGGCCTGGGAGGAGGCGCCGTAGAGCGTGCCCTGCGGCCCGGCCAGAGCCTCGACGCGGGCGATGTCGAAGATGTGCAGGTCGAGCGCGCCCGTCGTCGTGGTGATCGGCTGCTCGTCCAGATAGGTGCCGACGCTGGGCAAAGAGGCCGAGTGGTTGGCATTCTCGCCCGAGGCGACGCCGCGGAAATAGACGTTGGCCGAGCCCGGCCCGAGCGAGCGGTAGGAGAGGCTCGGGACGAAGCGGGCATAATCGTCGAAATTGTCGACCTGGAGCTCGTCCAGGGTCTGGGTGCCGAGCGCAGTGATCGCGATCGGCACGTCCTGCAGATTCTCGGCGCGGCGGGTGGCGGTGACGACGATATCGGTGTCGCTCGACGCCTGCTCCGTGGTCGTGCCGGGAGCCGGCGTTTCCTGCGCCAGCGCGGCGCCGGAGCCGCAAAGCATCGTGGTGGTGAGCAGGCCGAGGCCGGCGACCGTGCGGAAGGATGAAACCGCCATCTGAATTCCCCTCTTGCGCCCGGGGACAGGTTCATCCGGATTTTAACGTGCGTCAATTTGGTTTTGGAGCCGCAACAAAAGCGTCACGCGCCTGTGACGGTTTTGCCACGCCTGTCGTCGGGCGCCTCGGGATAGGCGGCGAGCACAGGGCCGAGCGCATCCTTCAGCGGGCCGAGCCAGGGCTCGAAGGGGCGCCACTGGTCGACACCCTCGCGGTTGATCGGGCGGCGGACCTGCTCCGAGCTGGCGGTGCGCACGGCGCGCTCATTCTCGTGGAAGCGCAGGCAGGCCTCGTTGAACGGCAGGCCGAGGAAGGCGAGCAGGCGGCGGACCTCGGCTTCCGGATCGTCGAGCAGGGCCTCGTGGATGACGCGGTGGACCATGCCCGGCTGCACGGCGTCGAAATGCGCCATCAGGGTCACATAGTCGCGATAGTAACGGCCGAGCTCGGCCAGATCGTAGGTGAAGCCCTGGCCGCGGGCGAAATGCTGCTTGAAGTTGGAGAAGCAGCAGGCGAGCGGATGCCGCCGCGCGTCGATGATTTTCGCGTTCGGCAGGATCAGCCGGATCAGCCCGACATGCAGCCAGTTGTTCGGCATCTTGTCGATGAAGCGCGGCCGGTCCGTCTTGCGCTGGATCCGGGTGCTTTCGAGATAGTCCGCGCCCAGTGCGGCGAGCCCGGACCCGTCCAGGGCGGCGAGGCATTCGGGCCAGGCAGAGGCCTCGCCTTTCGCCCTCCGTCCGCCGAGCCTCCTGGCGAGCTCGGGGATGTCGGGCAGCTCCATCGTGCCCTCGACCCGGGGATGGCTGGCGAGGATCTGCTCGATCAGGGTCGAGCCGGCGCGCGGCATGCCGAGGATGAAGATCGGATCGGGGGCAGGGCAGCCCTCGCCTGCGCGCGCGGCGAACAGGTCCGGGGTGAAGAAGGCGATGCTGCGGCGGACATGCTCGGCAATGGCCCCGGGCTCGTAGCCGAGCTGGCCGCGCCGGAGGGCATTGCCCTCGGCATAGTGGCGGAAGGCGGGCTCGGCCTGCTGCCGGTCCTCGAGCGCCTTGCCGAGGGCGAAATGGAGATGGAGCCGATCCTCCTCGCCGAGGTCCGGCGCGGCGAGCGCGGCCTCCATCGCGGCGACGTCCTCGGCATCGAACCGGACCGTCTTCAGATTGGCGAGGCTCCACCAGACCTCGCCGAGGCCGGGCTGGACGCCGAGCGCGCGGCGATAGGCGGCGATGCTGTCCGCCTGCCGGCCGACCGTCTTCAGGAGATGGCCGTAGCTCATCCAGACCCTGGCCTGGGCCGGGAAGCGCTGCAGCACTGCCTCGTAGAGCGCGATCGCCTCCTCATAGGCGCCGAGCCGGCCGAGCGCGGCGGCCTTGAGGTTCCGGTTCGCCTCCTCGTCCGCGCCCTGCAGCGGTGCCAGCATGGCAACCGCCTCGGCCGGGCGGTTCTGCTTGTAGAGCACCGTCGCGAGATTGGAGCGGGCGGGGGCGAAGCCGGGCGCCAGCTCCAGCGCGCGGCGCAGCAGATGCTCGGCGTCCTGCAGACGGCCGATCCGCCCGGCCAGCTCGGCCATCATCCGGATCGCGGCGACATCGGTCGGCTTGTCGTGCAGGCGCTGGCGAAGGATGGTCTCGACCTCCGGGAGGTCATTGTCGAGGAGGCCCTCCGCGGCGCGGATCAGCGCCGGATCGTGGACCGAGGCCTCGATCGCGTCGAGCTCGGCCCGCTCCGCCGCCTCGTCCGCGCCGGTGCGGCGCAAGGCGGCGCCGAGCAGGCGATAGGCGTCGGCATTGCCGGGCGCCGCATGCAGGATCTCGCGCGCCTGCTCGGCGGCGAGCGCGGGATCGTCGCGCAGCAGCCGGCCGGCCAGCCGCAGCGCCTCCTCCACTGTTCCTGTCGCCGCCCCGTGCATGGCGCAAAGCCTAGTGGAACCCTTTCGGCATTGCGAGTGGGGCCGGCAGCCCGCTTGCCACGGGCCCGGCGCCCAACTATCCCTCGGCGCCGTAGCCCCGGGTTCTGGTCCCGCGGACGCCGGTACCGAAACCCGTTGTTCCAGTCGAAAATCATCGCCGCCACGCCATTTGCCGACCGGTTCCGCACCGGCGCCGGCCGCCGCACGCTCGGCCTCGGCCTGACCCTGCTGATCGAGGCGCTGCTGATCCTGGTGCTGCTCACGCTGAGTCCGGGGATCGAACCCGAGGTCGAGGAGGTGCGCACCAGCGTCGTCAGCATCCGCGCGGACTCGATTTCGCAGGAAGCGCCAGAGGATCGCCGGCCCGAACCCGAGCGAAAGGCGCAGGCGCGGCCCGACCCGCGGCGGCCGGAGCCGGAACAGCCGCAGCCGCCGCAGCCCGCCACGCCGCCCGACGCGCCCGCGGCGCCGCCGACGCGCGCCATCGTGCCGATGCAATGGGAATTGCGGCCGCCCAACCCGCTGCGCATGGCCGAGCGGCCGGCGGCGCCGGCGCGGCCGGTCTACGGGCCGGTGGACAATCGCAGCGCGGCCATGCGCGACACGGAGCGGGTCGGGACCGCGCCCAATGGCGAGCCGCTCTACGCCGCCGCATGGTATCGCGAGCCCGAGGATGCGATGATGCGCGCCTATCTCTCCACCGCGCGCGGGCCCGGCTATGGGCTGATCGCCTGCCGGACGGTCGAGGACTTCCGCGTCGAGGATTGCGTCGGGCTCGAGGAATATCCCACCGGCTCGAACATCATGCGCTCGGCCCTCGCCGCGGCCTGGGAGTTCAGGGTGCGCCCGCCGCGGCGGGGCGGGCAGGTGCTGGTCGGCTCCTGGGTCAGGATCAGGATCAGCTACGAGATGGGCACGCGGCGCTAGCGCGCGGACCCGGCGCCCGCGTAGGTCAGCGCGCGCCAGAGGCGCTCCATCGGCCCCTGGGCATGCCGGCTCAGCCACCAATGAGAGAAGGCGATCTGCGCGGTGAAGATGGCGGCCGCGATCGCATAGAAGCCGAGCGGCGGCACATGGCCGACCAGGCCGAAGCCGATGCCGTAGAAAATGACGATGCCGAGGATTGTCTGCAGCAGATAATTGGTCAGCGCCATGCGGCCGGGCGCGACGAAGATGCCGAGGACACCGCGCCATCGGGGCCAGGCCAGAGCGAAGCCCGCCGCATAAGCGAGCGCCAGCGGCACGGTGCCGAGCAGCGACGGCAGGCTGACCTGCCCGAGATTCGGGGTCAGGCCGTAGGCGAGGCTGAAGGGGAGGCCGATCGCCAGGCCGAGCGCGAAGGTCCACCAGAGCAGGCGGCGATTGCCCAGCAGGCTGCCGTCCGTCAGCCGGCGGCCGAGCAACAGGCCGAGCAGCATGATCCCGAGCAGCTTCGGGATCCGCCAGCTCTCCAGCCGGGTGCTGATCGCGAACGGCCAGCCGCTCAGCACCCAGGCGAAGAAGGCGGACGGCTCCTCGCGGCGCACCCAGCTGACCGAGTCGGCCGGATTTCCGCCAAAGGAGACGAAGATGCGGTCGCCGAACGCGGCCACCGCCTGATGAGGTCGCCATCCCATCGCCTCGAAGAGGGCGTGGCCAGCCCAGGGAACGAGAAAGATCAGGATCGCCGCGGCGATGAGCAACGATCGACCGCTCCAGTTGCGAAAGAAGGGCAGGAGCAGGCCGATCAGCGCGTAGAAGGTGAGGATATCGCCGTCCCAGACCAGCACCATGTGGATGAGGCCGATGCCGAGCAGGATCAGCAAACGCCGGCGGAAGATGCGCGGAGCGTCCAGCTCGCGCGCCTCCAGCCGCTTCAGCTGCAGCGAGAAGCCGATCCCGAAGAGCAGCGAGAAGAGCGTGTAGAATTTTCCGTCAACGAAGGCGTGGTGGAACAGATATTGGGCAGCCACGCCGTCCGCCCCGGCCAAGGCCGCCCGCTGCTCCGCCTGCATGAAGGTCCACCCGGACCAGTAGAGGATGTTGGCGAGGAGAATCCCGAACAGGGCAAAGCCGCGCAAGCCATCGAGCAAGTCGACGCGCTCGGCCCTGGCCGCTCCCCGTTCCGGCATCGCACCCCCTCCGGCCGGTCATTATGTCACTGAACCGGATCCGTCTGCAACGATCCCGGGTTGCCCGGCGGGACCTCGATCAGCTTCTCTGCCCCAGCCAAAAATGCTAGATCGGCGCCAGGAGGAGAGCCGCGATGTTCACCGACATGAAGGACGGCACGCGCGAGGAGTGGATGCATATCGCCGCGGAGCACGGCAAGCATCAGGTCTCGGCGGCGCCGAAGCAGATCATGGAGAGCCTCGCCCGGCTCGACGCGATCGAGGTCGGCTTTGCGGCGACGCAGCTCGGCCACTCGCTGATGGCGGGGACCCTGGCGCGGCGCTCTGGCGCGAGCGACGAGGAGGTGGTGGCGGCGCTCTGCCACGATCTCGGCAAGCTCTTCTCCATCCCCAATCACGGCGCGATCGCGGCGGAGATGCTGAAGCCCTATGTGAGCGAGGACATCTACCACGCGGTCAAATGGCACCAGGAATTCCAGGGCCGCTATTATTTCGAGCATCTGGGCAAGGACCCGGAGGGCCGCGAGCGGTTCAGGGACGAGAGCTGGTACGCCTTCGCCGAGAAGCTGGTCGACGAATGGGACGCGCCGGCCTTCGATCCGGATTTCAGGGCGGACCCGCTGGAGAGCTTCGAGCCCGAGGTGACGCGGGTGTTCTCGAACCCGAAGGCGATGATCACCTAGGTGGGGCCAAGCCAGCGGGCGACCGACGCCGCATAGGTGCGGCCGACGGGGATTTCGCTGCCGTCGCTCAGCATGAGCAAAGTGCCGCCGCCGGGACGCGGCGCGGCGCCGGTGACGTGGGCGCGGTTCACGGCATGGCTCTTGTGGATGCGCACGAAGCGGGGCGGCAGCGTCTCCAGCAATTTTGCCAGCGTCTGCGTAACCAGCAGGGCCCGGCCGTCGCTCAGCATCACGTCGCAATAATCGTCGGCCGCGCGGACCGTGACGATGTCGCCTTCCGCCACGCGGTGGATCCGGCTGCCGTCGCGCAGCGCGAGGATTGGCTCGCCTTTCTGCTCCGCCTCGCGCAGCCGCTCCGCCAGCGCGGCCGCGAGCCGCGCCTGCTCGTCCCGCTCCCCGCGCGCGCGGCGCAGCGCGATCACCTGCTCCGAGACGAGGAGGATGACGACCCCGGCGAGCAGCAGATAATGGGTCCGGTCCAGATAGTCGGTGAAGCCCCAGACCATCAGCGCCAAAGCGGCGATCGCGATGGCCAGCGCGACCGTGGCGGGCTTCCGCGCCGCTCGCCGTCCAAGCAGGGCGGCGACGCCGAGCCACAGCCAGGCGAGCGCGATCGCGCCCATCGCCTTGAAGTCGAAGCCGGGCATCAGCAGGATGTTCGCGGCCGACAGCAGGATGGTCGCGATCACCATCCGGCGCGTCCAGCGCGGGGCGAAGCGCCGGCCGGCATAAAGGACGATCAGGCAGGCGGTGAGCGCCGAGAGCAAAGCGACCGCGCTGACCCGGGTCAGATGCCAGGGATAGGTGTAGGCGATGAAGGCGCGGCTGACCTCGACGAGGAGCTGGACGGCGCCGGCCCCGGCGGCCAGCGAGACGATCAGCGCGCCTCTGTCCGAACGGTAGGAGACGAAGGCGGCGGCGAAATAGACCAGCCCGGCGAGAAGCGCGCCCAAGGTCAGCATCGCGGGGAGATAATAGCTGACGCCCGGCAGATCGGGCGAAGCGTAGAAGCCAACGCTGAAATCGTGGAGCGGCATCACCACCGGCGCCCAGATATAATGACCGGACATCCGCGCCTCGAGGACGTTGACGCCGGGGCGGATCAGCCGGGGCGGGATGATGAAGGAGGAGACGTAGAGGCCCGGGACCTCGCTCGCCCGGTCGCGGCCGGGGACGCCGTTGCTGCCGATCACGACCCCGTTCCAGCTTACCTCGGAGCTTGCCAGGGCGATGAGCGACACGGTCAGCGGCGGCCGGCCCTGCAGCGCCGAAGTGTCGATAGTGATCTGGCGCCTCAGGATCGTCTCCGGGCCCTCAAGCGGCGAGCGCCAGCGCGCGATGGTGACGCAGCCCGCCGCCGACTGCAGCGCCGGGCAGCGCTGGATCGGCCCGTGGCGGACCGGGGCCGCGCCGGTCAGCAGCCAGCAGGCGATCAGGAGCAGGAGCGCGCGCATACCCTCCTTATAGCGCCGTTCACCGACGCGTCTCTGCCGCTCCCCGAGCCGTGCCGTCGTTCACCGAGCGAAGCTGGCGGCCGCCTGGCCGCACGGCGAAGCAGACGGCACTTTCGCGGGAGGGAATGATGCGTCGCGCTTTCACTGTTCTGGTCTCTTTGCTCATGGTCGCCATGGCGGCGCCGGGAGCGGCGCATACCCGGCCGGAGGTCCGGTTCGAGCCCTACAGTTTCCGCCTTCGCGACAATAGCGAGCTGGCCGTCGAGCGCGGGCGGATGCTGGTGCCGGAGGACCGGGGCGATCCCCGCTCGCGGCGCATCGAGCTCGGCTTCCTGCGCTTCCGCTCGACCGCGGCGCGGCCCGGCAACCCGATCGTCTATCTGGCCGGCGGCCCCGGCGGATCGGGCGTCTTCACCGCGCGGGGCCCGCGCCAGCCGATCTTCCTCGCCCTGCGGCAAGTTGCCGACGTCATCGTGCTCGACCAGCGCGGCGTCGGCCTCTCCAACCACATCCCGCCCTGCCGGGCCGAGCGCCGGCTCGATCCGGCGGCGGGGCTGAACGAGGCGGCGCTGACCGCTTATTATCGCGAGACCCTGCTGATGTGCGTCGGGCGCTGGCGCGCCGCGGGCGTCGCGGTGAACGGCTACACGACCGACCAGAGCGCCGACGATATCGAGGACCTGCGCCGCGCGCTCGGCGCCCGGCAGGTCGACCTCTGGGGGATTTCCTACGGCACCCATCTCGGCATGGCGATGATGCGCCGGCACCCGCGCTCGGTCGGCCGCGTCGCCTTCTCCTCGGTGGAGGGGATGAGCCAGACGGTGAAGCTCCCCGCCCATGTCGACGCGACCTATGCGCGGATCGACCGCGCGGTCGGCGGCGGCCTGGTGGAGCGGATGCGCCGGGTCCATGCCCGGCTCGATGCCGCGCCGCTCATGCTGACCGCCGGGCCGGCCGATGCGCGGATCAGCTTCCGCATGGACAGCTTCGCGGCGCGGCGGATGGCGGGCGGGCTGATGTCCGACCCGTCGGGCTATGCGCAGGTGATCGGCGCCTATGCCGCGCTCGACGCGGGGCAGGGGCAGGCGGTCGCCGAACCGCTCTACAATTTCTTCTATCGCGAGCCGATCAGCATGGGCATGGGCGAGCTGATGGACGTGGCGTCCGGGATCACCGACGCCCGCCAGGCTTTGGTCGCGCGGCAGGCACCGGCCTCGCTGCTGGGGCTCTCGGTCAATTTCCCGATGCCGCAGCTGCGCGGCGCGGTGCCGGGGCTCGATCTCGGCGACGGCTTCCGGCGGGAGATCAGGTCGAACCATCCGGTGCTGGTGTTCGAGGGCGACCTCGACGTGCGCACGCCGCTGGAGGAGCAGGCCGAGGCGACGCGCGGGCTGAGGCGCATGCACCGGATCCTCGTCCGCAACGGCGGGCACAATCTGTTCGAGGCGCATCCGGACGTGCCCGGCATCCTGATCGCCTTCTTCTCGGGCCGGCCGGTGACGGTGCGCGAGCTGGTGCTGCCGACGCCAGGCCAGGGACGGTGAGGGGTCGTCCCGCCGCGGAACAACGCGGCGAAAATTAACCTTCCGCACCCGCTTGCGGCGCGATGGTAAATGAATTCTTAATGGCGGCATGAGCCGCCTTGCGCCCCTCATCACCCGCCGCCCCGGCTCCCGTGCCGCGGCGCTCGCGCTGCCGACGGAGCAGGCGGAGCCCTTCACCGAGGCGCAGACGGAGGCCTGGCTCGCCGACCTCAGGCTGTTCGTGACCGCCTGGCTCGGCGGCGTCGTCTTCTTCGGGACCCTGCTCGGCTAGTTTTCGAGGGCTCAGTGCCCCATGCCGCCGGCCGGCGGCACCGCCTCGCCTGCGGCCGCGCCCTGCGTCGCGATCTGCTCGAGCGGATGGTCGCAGGCCTTGTGCAGCACCCAGGCCAGCCAGGCGGCGATGATGCACATGCCCGCGGCCATCAGCAGCTGGTCGGCCGCGCTCACCCCCGCATAGGTGATGCCCATCGTCGCCAGCGCGCCCAGCGTCATGCAGCCGGCATTGACGATATTGTTGGCGGCGACGGTGCGCGCCGCCTCGCTCTTCTGCACCGTGGTGGTGAGGAAGGCGTAGAGCGGGACGACGAAGATGCCGCCGAAAATGGCGATGCCGAGCAGCGACAGGCTGAGCAGCAGCGCGCCCGGATGCTGGAGGAAGTCCCCGACATTGTACAGCGTGCCTTGGGGCGCATGCTCCCATGTCTTGGAGAGATAGTAGAAGGCGAACACGCACGCGCCCATCAGGATCACGGCGACCGGCGAATAGCGGGCCGAAACCTCGCCCTTCAGCAGCCGGTTCACCGCCAGCGAGCCGATCGCGACGCCGATCGAGAAGATGGCAAGGAAGACGCTGGCCACCGCCTTGTCGGAGGTAAGGGCGTTCTTCACCAGCGGCGGGAACTGGATGAACAGCACCGCGCCGATCGTCCAGAAGAAGCTGATCGCGACGATGGCGAGGAACAGGCGCCTGATCTTCAGCGTGCCCTTCACCAGCCGCGCCGAAGCGGTGAAGATGTTCCAGTCGAGTTTCTGCGGCTCCTGGAGCGGCGGCGCCGGCGGCACCTGGCGGCCGAAGACATAGCCGATCAGTGCGACGCTGAGCACCATCGCGGCGGCGACCTCGACCCGGATCAGGCCGGCGAGCAGGGTGCCGCCGAGGATCGCGACATAGGTACCGGCCTCGACCAGGCCGGTGCCGCCGAGCACCTCCTGCTTCTCCAGATGCTGCGGCAGGATCGCATATTTGATCGGCCCGAAGAAGGTGGAGTGGGTGCCCATGGCGAACATCGCCAGCAGCAGGAGGGGGATGGCCACGCTGTCCACCATGATCCCCTTCCAGGCCATGATCAGCCCGGTCGCGCCGACCAGCATGATCCCGATCTCGCAGGCCTTCACGATCCGGATGATCTTCGCCTTGTCGTTCGAATCGGCGAGCTGGCCGGAGATGGCCGAGAGGAAGAAGAAGGGCAGGGTGAACAGGGCCGTGGTCAGCGCGGAGAACCAGGTCTCCGAATTCTCGTCATTATAATGGTTGTAGACGACGAACAGCACGACCGCGTGCTTGAACAGATTGTCGTTGAACGCCCCCAGCAGCTGCGTGACGAAGAGCGGCAGGAAGCGGCGGACGCCAAGCAGGTGGAAGACGCCGGAGGAATGGGACATCTAGGCGCGAGCTCCGGGAAATGCGGCGGATGCGAGGCTTCTGGTCGATTCCATAATGCCCCTCAGAATCCGTGCGAATGGACTTTCATCGATGTTCATAGTCCGCCCGCGCGAGGGCATACAACCCTGGTTGGCGGAACCGCTCCCATTCGTCCCGGTTTGAGGTTAATGGCTGGCCGAACATGCTGACCGTCCCGAACCTGCTGACGCTCTCGCGAATCCTGGCGGTGCCGATCCTGGTGTTCCTGCTCTGGCGGCCGAGCTGGTGGGACTATGGCATCACCTTCGTGCTCTACTGCCTGGTCGGCATCACCGACTATTTCGACGGCTATCTGGCCCGCGCGCAGGGAACGGTCTCGCGGCTCGGCCAGTTCCTCGACCCGATCGCTGACAAGATCATGGTGGTGGCGGTGATCGCGATGCTGATCTCGACCCGGCAGCCGGGGGCGGTGCCGATCATCTGGGGCTTCCACATCATTCCGGCGCTGGTGATCCTGCTGCGCGAGATCACCGTGTCCGGCCTGCGCGAATTCCTGGCGGGCCTGCAGGTCTCCGTGCCGGTGAGCGCGCTCGCCAAGTGGAAGACGGCGCTGCAGATGTTCGCGCTCGGCGCCCTGATCCTCGCCGGCGCGGTGCCGCAATTGCCCTGGGTGCACCAGGTCGGCCTGGTCTCGCTCTGGGGCGCGGCGGCGCTGACCGTGATCACCGGCTGGGATTATCTGCGGGTCGGGCTGAAGCATATGGACTGAGGTCTTTCCTTCCCGTGGGGAGGAAGATCAGGCCGCCACCTTCAGCGCCTCCGCCAGCAGCCGGAACTCCTTCTCGCGCGGGCTGCCGCGGCGCCAGACGAGGGCGATGCGGCGGGAGGGGTGCTCGGCGTCGAGCCTGCGGGTGACGACGCCGGTGCCGGCGAGCAGGCCGGCCTCGACCGCCATTTCCGGGACGAGCGTCATGCCGAGGCCGTTGTCGACCATCTGCACGAGCGTGTGCAGCGAGGTGCCGAGGATCGCCGCCTCGGCGCGCAGCTCGGGCCGGTTGCAGGCGGAGAGCGCATGGTCCTTGAGGCAGTGGCCGTCCTCGAGCAGCAGCAACTTGGTCTCGTCGATCGCGGCGGGCTTGACCTTTTCGGGCAGGGCGTCGGCCGCGCCCGGCGGGAAGGCGACGAGGAAGGAGTCGTCGAACAGGTCCGCGCGCTCGACGTCGCCGCAGGCATAGGGAAGGGCGAGCAGGACGCAGTCGAGCTGGCCGCGGTGCAGCGCCTTGCAGGCGGCGGGACTGGTCTCCTCGCGCAAATAGAGCTTCAGGTCCGGCCATTGCGCGCGCAGGCGCGGCAGCAGGGCCGGGAGCAGGAAGGGCGCGATGGTGGGGATCACGCCGAGCCGGAGCTCGCCGGCCAGCGGCTTGCCCTCGGCGCGGACCATGTCGGTGAGATCCTCGGTCTCGCGCAGGATCCGCCGCGCCTTCTCGGCGACGCGCAGGCCGAGCGGGCTGAAGCGGACGACGCGGCGGGTGCGCTCGACCAGGGTGACGCCGATCAGGCTCTCCAGCTCCTTGATGCCGGCGGAGAGGGTGGACTGGGTGACGAAGCAGGCCTCGGCCGCGCGGCCGAAATGACCGTGGGTGTGGAGGGCCACGAGATACTGGAGCTGTTTCAGGGTGGGGAGGTGGACACTCATCGTTTCAATCGATCAATACGACAGATTTAATCAATTTGCACGATGAAATTCGCGTCTTATATGCGATGCACAAGGTTTTTGACGCAGCGCACAAAAACAGGAGAAACGACGCGTATGCTTACCGTTGGCGACAAGCTTCCGGAACTGACCCTTCCCGTCCAGCAGGGCACTGCCGCCCTGCCGGCGGGCGAGACGATCGACCTCGCCGAGACGAACGGCAAGTGGAAGATCCTGTTCTACTGGCCGAAGGACTTCACCTTCGTCTGCCCCACCGAAATCGCCGGCTATGCCGAGCTGAAGCAGGATTTCGAGGATCGCGACGCATTGCTGATCGGCGCCTCGACCGACACCGCCCATGTTCACTTCGCCTGGCGCCGGTCGGACGAGCAGCTGGCCAATGCGGACTTCCCCTGGATCGCCGACAATGGCGCGAAGCTGGCCGAGGCGCTCGGCATTCTCGACCGCAATGAGCATGTCGCCTTCCGCGCCACGTTCATCGTCGATCCGGACAACATCATCCAGCACGTCACGGTGAACGGCCTCAACGTCGGCCGCAATCCGGCGGAGACGCTCCGCGTGCTGGACGCATTGCAGACCGACGAGTTGTGCCCCTGCAACTGGTCGGCCGGCGAAGAGGTCCTCCGCCCCGCGGCCTAGGGCTCCCCTCCCTGCCCTCCCCGAACAGGGGTGGCGGACCTCGATCCGGGGCGCGGCGGCTACGGTTGCCGCGCCCCTTTTTCATTCAACTCCTCCCCGGAACGGGGAGGTGGCAGCGCGACGCGCTGACGGAGGGGGCTCAACGACCCGCTCCGAGCCCCCTCCACCATGCTTCGCATGGCCCCCTCCCCGTGCCGGGGAGGAGCAACCGAAGGAACTTTTAATGTCTCTCAAGCTCTTCGCCGACGCCCTTCCCGATTACGCGAAGGATCTCCGGCTCAACCTCTCCTCCTTGCTCAGCGACCAATTGCTCGGCGACAACCGCAAATACGGCCTGCTGCTCGCCTGCGCCCACGGCACCGGCCACAAGCCGCTCGTCGAGGCCGCCGAGGCCGAGGCGGCAGGCAAGCTGGACGAGGCCTATGCGAACGCGGCGCGTGCCGCGGCGGCGGTGATGGCGATGAACAACGTCTATTACCGCTTCGTCCACCTCGCCTCGAACCCGGTCTATGCGACGCTTCCGGCGAAGCTCAGGATGAACGTCATCGGGTCGCCGGGCATCGACAGGGCGGACTTCGAATTGTTCAGCCTTGCCGTCTCTGCGCAGAATGGCTGCGGGATGTGCATCGACAGCCACGAGAAGGTGCTTGGCCAGCATGGCGTGAAACCCGAGACCATCCAGGCCGCCGCCCGCATCGCCGCCGTGATGACGGCGGTGGCGACGGTCCACGCCACGCTGTAAGGGCGCGGCTAACCCAGCGAGGAGTCGCCCACATGCGCTACAACCCCCTCGGCCGCTCCGGCCTCTACGTCTCCGAGCTCTGCCTCGGCACGATGACCTTCGGCGGCGGCGACGGCATGTGGCAGGTGGTCGGCCGGGTGCAGCAGGACGAGGCGGACACGATCCTGAAGGCGGCGCTCGATGCCGGGATCAACTTCGTCGACACCGCCAACATCTATTCGGAAGGGGCCGCCGAGACGATCCTGGGGCAGGGGCTGAAGAATCTCGGCATCGCGCGCGACCAGGTGGTGGTCGCGACCAAGGTGCTGGGCCGGATGAGCCCGGGGCCGAACGGGGCCGGGGCCTCGCGGGGCCATATCATGGACCAGGTCGAGGCGAGCCTGAAGCGGCTGCAGCTGGACCATATCGACCTTTACCAGATCCATGGCGTCGATCCGCTCACCCCGGTCGAGGAGACGGTGGAGGCGCTCGACAATCTCGTGCGGCGCGGGCTGGTGCGCTACGTGGGCCTGTCCAACTGGGCGGCTTGGCAGGTCGCCAAGGCGGCGGGGATTGCGGAGGCGCGGCGGCTGACCCGGCCCGTCTCGCTGCAGGCTTATTACACGATCGCCGGGCGCGACCTGGAGCGCGAGATTATCCCGATGATGGAGAGCGAGGGCGTCGGCCTGATGGTCTGGAGCCCGCTTGCCGGCGGTCTGCTCTCGGGCAAGTACAGCCGCGAGGACGAGAAAGGCGATGGCGGCCGGCGCGCCAATTTCGATTTCCCGCCGATCGACAGGGAGCGTGCCTACGACATTATCGACGCGATGCGCGGCATCGCCGAGGCGAAGGGCGTGACGGTCCCGCAGGTCGCAATTGCCTGGCTGCTTCACCAGAAGGCGGTGAGCAGCGTGATCATCGGCGCCAAGCGCATCGACCAGCTCCAGGACAATCTCGGCGCGGTCGAGGTCGCGCTTTCGGCCGAGGAACTGGCCGCGCTCGACGCCGTCTCGAAGCTGCCGGCCGAATATCCCGGCTGGATGATCGAGCGGCAGGGCGGCTATCGCTACCAGGCCCCGCCGCCGCGCGGCTGACGCCGTTCATCGGGCTGTCAGCCGGGCCCGTTTAGCCTCCGTCACGAATTTGCGAGGGAGGACTGCGATGGGCTTCTGGCGCAACCTGGGTCTGGCGGCCGCCTGTGCCGCGCTGATCGCTCCCGCCGCGGCGCAGCGGCGCACGCCGATGACGGAGGAGCAGAAGCAAAGGGCGGAAGCCGAGCTCGCCCGCTTCACCAGCCCGACCCTCACCCGCTTCGAGAGCGAGGAGGAGTTCCGCCGCTATCTGGGCGCGGTGCTCTCCGCCGGCCGCGCGCGGGGGCAATGGTGGGCCTCGTCCGGCCAGATCCAGTTCGCCCAGGCCGGCCAGTCCGATCAGGTCGAGCCGATCTGCCCCGACGGCGATCCCGCCTGCGCGGCGCCGCCGGAGGCGGAGAGCGATCAGGCGGTCACCGTGACGGGCAGCCGCATCGCCCGCCCGAACATGAGCGCCGCCTCGCCGGTCAGGACGGTCAATGCGGGCCGGGCGACCGGTCAGCCCAGCAACCCCGGCATCACCAACAACCAGATGCAGGGCGTGGACGAGGGCGACATCGTCAAGCAGATCGGCCATTATCTGCTGGTCCTGCAGGACGGGCGGATCTTCGTGATCGACACCCGCGCCCGCGGCGGCCGCCGGCTCGCTTTGTCGGACCGGATGAACGTCTATCGCGATCCGCGCCAGCATATGTGGTATGACGAGATGCTGGTCTTCGGCGACCGCGTTCTCATCACCGGCTATTCCTACGGCCAGCAGGCGACCGAGCTGTCGGTCTTCCGGCTCGACATGGGCTCGGGGACGCTGAGCCGGCAGGGCGTCTTCTACATGTCGTCCAACGACTATTACAGCAGCACCAATTACGCCTCGCGGCTCGTCGGCGACAATCTCGTCGTCTACACGCCGTTCAGCCTGGTCTCGATGACCCGGCCAAGCTTCCGCTGGCCGATGGTGCGGCGCTGGGTGGAGGGCGAGGACCGGCTGGCGGCCGACCGGCGCGGCCGGCCCCTGTTCGACGCCGGGCAGATCTACCGGCCGCTTCGCGACCCCGGCAATTATGCGACCGTGCACACGGTGTCGGTCTGCCCGCTCGGCGAGGTCGGCCCGGGCCGCGAGCTCGAATGCCGCAGCACCGCCTTCGTCGGGCCGAGCCAGGCGCAATGGTATGTGACCGAGCAGGATGCCTATCTGTGGACGACTGGCTACGAGTCCCGCTACGCGCGCGCCGCCGAGGCGAACTGCCAGGCGCCGCGCCGCTTCGCCGCGGACGAATATGCGCCGGCCTTGCTGTTCCGGGTGCCGGTGAACGGCGCCGCGCCGCTGGTGGCGGGGACCCGGGGCACGCCACCCGACCAATTCTCGCTCGATGCACGGAACGGCCATTTCCGGGCCCTGGTCAGGGGCGCCTCGCGCGCCTGCGCCGGCGGCCTCGCGGAATCGCAGCTCGCTTTCTTCGATCTGCCCCTGGGCCGCTTCTCGCGCACCCTGGCCGAGGCGGCGGACGACCGCTACACGCCGATGCCCGGGGTGAAGTCCGACAATATCGCCAACCGCTTCACCGAAACGCATCTCGTCTATGGCAGCGTCGGCATGACCCGGCGGGGCTTTGCCGAGAACAGCATGCCGCCGGCCTATGTGGTGCCGGTGAACCGGCCCGCCGACGTGCGCGCCATTCCGGTGCGGCATACGGTGCTCCGCGCCGAGCAGGCGGGCAGCGACATCGTCGTCACCGGCTATCGCAACCAGCAGGGCCTGATCGTGACGCTGATCGATCTGGACGGACGCCCCCGCATCGCCTCGCAGGTGCAGCTCGAGCGGCGCTTCGAGGCGGAGGGGAGGAGCCATGCCTTCAACAGCCTGATCGAGGAGGACGGCAGCGGCGTGATGGGCCTGCCGACGATCGCCCGCGAAGGCTGGTCGAGCCGGGCGCCCTGGCGGAGCAGCGCGTCGGACCTGTCCTACCTCACGGTCGACTCGCGCGGCCGGCTGCAGCCGGTCGGCGAGCTCGAGCGGCGCTTCGAATATAGCGACCGCGGCAGCGGCGGCGTCGCCGGCTATACCTGCGAGGTGTCGTGCATCGACTGGTACGGCAACAGCCGGCCGATCTTCACCGACGGCCGCGTCTTCGGCCTGACCGGCACCGAGCTGATCGAGGGCCGGATCCGGGGCGGCGAGATCCACGAGGTGCAGCGGCTCAACATCGCGCTCTCGCGGCCGCCGCAGCTGGCCTCGCGCTAGCGGCCGGCGCCCTCAATGGGCGGCCAGATAGGCCTCCAGCCGCGCGAGATGCCGCGCTTTCGCCTCCTCGTCGAGGAACGAGCCGAGGAAGGAGTTGCGCGCCAGCGTGGCGAGATCGTCGCGGGTGAGGCCGCGGCCCGCGGCGGCGGCGCGGTAATTGTCGTTGATATAACCGCCGAAATAGGCCGGGTCGTCGGAGTTGATCGTCGCACGCAGGCCGAGCTGCAGCATGCGGTCGATCGGATGCTGGTCGATCGAGGCGACGTTGCAGAGCTTGACGTTGGAGAGCGGGCAGACGGTGAGCGTCATCTGCTCGCCGACGAGCCGGTCGGTCAGCGCGGGGTCCTCCAGGCTGCGATTGCCATGGTCGAGCCGGTCGATGCGCAGGACGTCCAGCGCCTCATGGACGTAGGCGGGCGGACCTTCCTCGCCGGCATGGGCGACCAGCTTCAGGCCGAGCCCGCGGGCGGCGGGGAAGACGCGCGCGAACTTGCTCGGTGGATGGCCGAGCTCGGAGCTGTCCAGCCCGACCGCCTCGATCTGGTCGAGCCAGGGCCTGGCCTGTTCGAGCGTGGCGAAGGCGGCCTGCTCGTCGAGATGGCGGAGGAAGCAGAGGATGAGCTTCGACGTGATGCCATGCTTCGCCTCGGCCTCGGCCATGCCGGCGAGCAGGCCCTTCATCACCGTGTCGAAGGGGATGCCCCGATCGGTATGGGTCTGCGGATCGAAGAAGATCTCGGCATGGACGACGCCGTCGGCGGCGATCCGGTCGAAATAGGCGGTCGCCAGGTCCTGGAAGTCGCGCTCGGTGCGGAGCACGTTGGCGCCCTGGTAATAGATGTCGAGAAAGTCCTGCAGGTTGGAGAAACTGTAGGCTGCCCGCACCGCCTCGACGCTGTCGAACGGGATCTCGACCCCGTTCCGCTCGGCCAGAGCGAACATCAGTTCGGGCTCCAGGCTGCCCTCGATATGCATGTGCAGTTCGGCCTTGGGCAGGCCGGCGATGAAGGCGTCGAGATCGGTCATTCCGGAAGGCTAGTGCAAGCGCGGGCGAAGGCAATAGCCTGCGAAGGACGGGGAGGGATGCGATGAAGGGTTTGCGGAGGGCGGTGGCCCTCGGTGTCGTGCTGACGGCGGCGACGGCTGCGGCGGCGCAGCAGCGTCCGCAGCGGCATCAGGTCACGCAGGAGGAGCGCGAGGCCGCGCGCAATGCGCTCGACGCGTTCACCAGTCCGACCCTGACCCGCTTCCGCGACGAGGCGGAGTTCCGCCGCTACCTCGCCGCCGTCCGCGCCGAACAAAGGACGCGCGGCGATTATTATTACAGCTCTGCCGCGGTCCCTCCCGGCCGGCAGCTTCTCGCCCAGGCGGCGTCGCCCGCGGCGAGCCAGCCGACGACGCAGCACGACGTGCCCGGGCAAGAATGCGTGCCGACGCCGGGGCACCCCTGCACGACTGGGGAAGAGGGCGGGGAAATGGTGGTCGTCACCGGCTCCCGGATCGCGCCGCCGCGTAATCCCTCGATCACCAACAACCAGATGCGCAATGTCGAGGAAGGCGACATCATCAAGCAGATCGACCATTACCTGCTGATCCTGCAGGACGGCCGGATCTTCGTGATCGACATGGAGGCGGGCGGCTCGCCGCGGCGGCCGGGGCGGGAGCTGCGGCTGACCGACCGGATGAACGTCTATCGCTACGTCAGCCCGAGCCGCTGGAACGAAACCTGGTATGACGAGATGCTCGTCTCCGGCGACCGCATCCTCGTCACAGGCTATTCCTACGAATCCCGGGCCAGCGAGCTTGCGGTGTTCCGGCTCGACCGGCGCAACGGCCGGCTGCGCCGCGAGGGCGTCTTCCGGATCTCCTCCAACGATTATTACAGCAGCACCGGCTACGCGACCCGGCTGATCGGCGACAATCTCGTCATCTACACGCCGTTCCTGATCACCGACATGGAGAACGATGATGTCGTCTGGCCGCTGGTCCGGCCGTGGCGGGCGGAGGACGATGCGCGCGAGCGGGCCTGGCTCGAGCGGCGCGGAAACGTCTGGAATGCGCCGCGGGAGGCGATGCCCGACAACGGGCCGCCACTGCTCCGCGGCGGTGACATCTACCGGCCGGTCGAACGGATCGAGGAGCCGGTGGTCCACAGCGTCTCGGTCTGTCCGCTGGCCGGCGCCGGGCGCGGCGTGCTCGCCTGCCGGAGCACGGCGGTCGTCGCCCCCATGGTGCGCGAATATTATGTCACCGCGGACCACACATATCTCTGGACGGACAATGAGGGCGGCTATTGCAGCGACCGGGAGACCCGGCCGCAGCCGACGATCGCCGACGCCCGGCGGGCGCTCGTCTATCGCGTGCCGCTGACCGGCGCCGGGCCGGAGCTGATCGGGGCGCGCGGGACGCCGCCCGACCAGTTCGCGATGCAGGCCGACGAGCGCAATCTCTACGCCCTGGTCAGGCTGGAGCGGGTCGATTGCCGCACCGGATATGACGGCCCGACGCAGCTCGCCTTCGTGACCATCCCGCAGACGCGTTTCGGCCCGACGCGGACGGACCTGACGGAGGGCGCCTTTGCCGCGTTGCCCGGGACGCCGACTTATTCGGTCGCCGCCCGCTTCACCGAGCGCTATCTCGTCTATGGCGGACTGAGCAATTACCGCCGCGGGCTGCCCGACCCGAACGAGTTCGTGCGCTACGGCTATGACGATTATGAACGGCAATATCTGGCGCGACGGTTGGTCGGGATGCGGGCGTCGCCGGCGGTCGTCGTGCCCGTCGTCCGGCCCGACCGGGCCCGTACGCTCGCCACCGGCCACACGGTGATCCGCGCCGACCGGCTGGGCGACGACATCATCCTGACCGGCTATCGCGACCGCGACGGGCTCAGCGTGACCCTGATCGACCTCGATGCCGCGCCGCGCATCGCTTCGTCCGTGCAGCTGCCCGGCCGCTACGAGAGCGAGGGGCGGAGCCATGCTTTCAACGCCCGGCTCGATCCGGACGGAAGCAGCCTGATGGGCCTGCCGACCGTCCCGCGGATCGAGGACAGCGACCGCGACTATTGGCGCACGAGTGCGTCCGATCTCAGCTTCCTGACCGCCGACCGGCACGGCCGGCTGCGCCCCGCCGGCGAGCTGCTGCGCCGGTTCGACTATGTCGACACCGATTATGGGGGCCTCGGCACCACGGACGATGAGGACGGCGTGCCGGGCTATCAGTGCGAGGTCTCCTGCACCGACTGGTACGGGAACAGCCGGCCGGTCTTCACCGACGGGCGCATCTTCGGCCTGTCGGGGACCGAGCTGATCGAGGGGCGGATGGTCGCCGGGCAGATCCGCGAGCTGCGGCGGCTGAATATCGCCCTGTCGCCGCCGCCGGCCCGCTGACCCTCAGGCCAGGCCGAGCAGCCAGCGCGCGAGGTCGGCGGGCGCGACGCGCGCGCCGGGAGCGGTCCGCACGAGGTCCGCACGGTGGGCCATGATCCATTCGAGACAGGCGCCGCGGCTGGCGAAGCAGGGATAATTGTCGCGCGCCGGGCGGCAGCTCGCCTCGTCGATCAGGAAGCGCGCGCCGCGGCGGCAGCCGGGCATGCCGGCCCAGTCGCGGCTGGGCGCGGTGACCGCGGGCACCCACCAGGTGAGCCGCGCGTCGAGCGTGTCGACCTGCGCGTTGCGCATCGGGCCATTCCTTCCGACCGCCATCTTACCGCGCTTTGTCCGCGTGGGAAGAGCGCCGGCCACACCCGGCCTTAACCGAACCTCTGGTAATCGGCGTGCCACGGGCTTATCTCTGCTCCGTAACGGTGAGAGCACGCGAGTTTTATGTCCTTCGGCTTGCTGGCCTATCTCGATTCCATCAAGGCACGCGATCCGGCGCCGCGCTCGCGCTGGGAGATTTTGCTCTATCCCGGCGTCTGGGCGCTCTTCTACCACCGCATCGCCCACTGGCTGTTCGAGGGGAAGCTCTTCTTCCTCGCCCGGCTGGTCAACCACTTGTCCCGCTTCCTGACCGGGATCGACATCCATCCCGGGGCGAGGATCGGCCGGCATTTCTTCATCGACCATGGCTATGTCGTGATCGGCGAGACCGCGGAGATCGGCGACGACGTCACCATCTACCAGCACGTCACGCTGGGCGGCACCAATCCGACGAACGGCGTCGCCGGCAAGCGCCACCCGACGATCGAGGACGGCGCGATCATCGGCTCGGGCGCGAACGTGCTCGGCCCGATCATCGTCGGCGCGCGGGCGCGGATCGGCGCCAACAGCGTGGTGACCCGCGACGTGCCGCCGGGCGCGACCATGGTCGGCATCCCGGCGCGCCAGACCCTGGTCGACGCCGACCAGAGCTCGGCGAGCTTCCTGCCCTACGGCACGCCCTGCACGAACCATTTCGACCCGGCGACGCAGAAGCTCGAGATTCTGCAATGCGAGCTCGAGCAGCTCAGGGCGCGGATCGCGGAGCTGGTCGAGGAGCGCGAGCAGGCGAAGGAGGCGGCCGCCAAGCCCCGGCGCCGCGCAGCCAGCGGAGACCGGGCCTGATGGGCACGGTCCTCCCATTTCCGCAGAAGGATGCGGGAGGACAGCAGCAACAGATCTTCTTCACCCGTTTCGAGCTGAACCGCATCGTCGATCTCTACGGCCGGATGGTCGCGGCCGGGCAGTGGAAGGATTATGCGATCGCCTTCGAGCCCGGCGCCGCCGCCTTCTGGGCGTTCCGCCGCACCGCCGAGACTCCCGAGATCAGGATCGAGAAACGCCCGGCCCTGCACGGCCGCCAGGGCATGTGGGCGTTGATCGGCGAGAGCGGCCAGGTGCTGAAGCGCGGCCATGAGCTCGGCCCGGTGCTGGCCCCGCTGGAGCGGCGGCTGCTGAAGGTTGTGGCGGGCTAGGCCGGCCGGGCCGGCCAGAATATCCCCACCAGCACCAGCGCCAGGCTGAGCAGGCCGAGCGCGATCCAGCCTGGGCCGACATGCGGCACGAACAGATCCGGCGCGACATATTCGCCGACCCGGCGCAGCACCCGCGTGCCGAGGCTGAGATGGGGATTGGGGGCGGCCGGCGTGAACAGGGCGCGGGCGCCGAGCGCGATCGCCACCGGCGCGAAGAGGCCGACCAGACCGGCGCCGATCCTGAGCCAGCGCCCCGACCGGCCCACCCATTCGAGTACGAGCAGGGCCAAAGCCGCGGCCGGCACGACGTAGAGGAAGTGGAAGAGCCAGAGCCCGGACTGCATGTCGAGATTCACCGGCGCATAATTGCCGAGCGAGGAGGCGACGCCGACGATGTTGAACATGTTGGCGGAAAAGGGCCCGAGCGTGAGGAAGGGCAGGAAGCAGGCGACGAGCATGAGCAGCGCGGGCGGCAGGCCGGGCCGCAGCGCGAGCCAGGCGGACGCGCCGGTTGCGGGCGCGGCCTCGCCGGCGAGCGGATAGAGATCGCAGGCCGCGTCGCCGTCGCGCTCGAAATCGACCTGCATGCCGGGGACGGGGGGCTTGCCGCCCTGCCAGGCGTCGGCCGGGAAGGGATAGCGCCGTCCGTCCTCGCCGCGCAGCAGCCCGCCATGCGCCGGGTCGAAGCTCAGGATGGTACCGATCACCGGCCCGTTCTTCCCCGGCCGTGCGGCCCGGTCAACCGCGGTCCGCTCAGGCCGGGACGATCCGCGTCGCCGGCCGGTCGAGCAGGGGGAGTTTCGCCTGCAGCCCCTCCGGCAGCGGCCCGACCACCGCGCGCCTGGCGTTCGACCAGAAGGCCGAGAGCAGGAGCAGGGCGGAGCCGATGACGAGCGCGGTGAGCGCGACGCTGAGCTCGATCGCGCCCGATTGCTGGAAGAGCGCGTTGATCGCCCAGAGCACATAGGCGAGCGCGGAGATCAGCAGGGCGCGCCGGTCGATCGCCAGCGCGACCAGAGCGAGCGCCACATAGAGCAGGATCACGACGAGCGCGCTGCCGACGCTGGCCTGGCCGTCGGTCAGGCCGAGCAGGGAGAAGACCGGGTGGACGATCATCGGCGCGGCGAGCAGGTGCAGCCAGAAGGCGACGTCGGAACGGCGGGTCTCGCGGCGCCGGTCCGACGCGTCCCAGCGCATCGCGAACAGGAAGGTGCCGAGGCCGAGCAGCAAGGCCGTGGCTTCGAGCAGCGAACGGATGCGCAGCTCCTGCGAGCGGGTGAGCTGGTCCGGCTCGCTGCCGATCAGCAAGGAGGCGGTGACGGCGATGACCAGGGCCGCCACAGCCGCGGCGCCGACGGCGACCGTGATCGGCACCTTGAAGCGCCGCCAATGCGCCCAGGTGGCTGCACAGGCGACCGCGGCCGCCGCGGCGGCGAGGACGAACATGCCCTGCGGCGAGACGTTGCGCTCGCCGACGATCAGCACCGCGGCGAACCAGGTCGCGAAGAAGGTGCCGGCTGCGAAGGCGAGCAGCAGGATGATGCTGGGCAAGGCCATGCGCCGCTTCAGGGTGAAGAATTCGGCGAGCCCCCAGGCCGTCCCCGCGGCGAGCAGCGGGCCGAGCGGGGAGGGGCCGAAGCCCTCGATCTTCGGGCCGAGATACTGGCCGATCCAGCCGACCGCGACCAGCAGGATGGTGGCGGCGATGCCGACGAAGATGTCGTTGAAGCCGGTCAGCAGCCGGAAATGCTCCTCGTCCGCCGCCGGCAGCTGCCGGCCGGCCGCGACGAAGTCCCTGAAGGCGGTCGCCTGGTCGGCCGTCAGCACGCCGCCCGCAACGGCGGCCTCGAGGTCAGTCTCGCTATACATTTGCCACGTCTCCCACGGCCGCCCTTTTGGCACAGGTGTATTATAATTGCAATACAGTAACACACCTAGCCGGAGGGCAACCGGGACCGCTACTCGAACGTCTCCGCCTGCGCCCGCGCCGTCGTATCCGTCGGCGGCAGCTTGGCGCGCAGATTCTCGGGCAGCACGCCGACCAGCACCCGGCGCACCGGCGCCCAGTAGATGGCGAGCAGCAGCAGGATGACGCCGACGATCAGGAAGGTGAGCATGGTCGCCTCGACGCTGACTTCGGAACGATAGGAGCTGTAGGGGCTGCCATAAGGGCTCCCATAAGGGCTGTAGGAGGAGCCATAGGGGCTTGAGCCGAAGCGGTCATTCATGTCGTAGCTGCGGCGGCTGCCCTCGCCGAGCAGGCTCTGCAGGGCGACGACCAGGGGACTGATCGCGGTCAGCGCATAGGCCCGGCGGTTCACCGTCAGGCCGATCAGCGCCAGCACCAGGAAGATCGCGATGACGCCGATCGCGCCCCCGACCGAGCCGACGCCCTGGTTCACGCCGAACAGGGTGGCGAGCGCGTTCACGGTGAGACCCGCGGCGAGCCAGTGCAGCCAGAAGCCGGCCTCGGACTTGTCGCCGTGGCGCATCGGATCGCGGCTGTCCCACCACATGCCGTAGAGGAAGGCGCCGATCCCGGCGAGCAGGAGGACGATCATCAGCGCGTCGCTGCCGCGGAGCGAGTTCGCGATCAGGCAGAGCACGGCCAGCAGGCCGAAGCCGTACATGGTGGCGATCGCGATCGGCAGACGGTGGCGCTTCCAGTGCAGGAAGGCCGCGCCGCCGCCGGCGAGCATCGACAGCGCCCCGATGATCGTCGCGCTGTCCGGCCCCGTCATGCCCCCGGACAGGAAGAGCAGGAGCAGGAACAGCGCCACGCCCCAGGTCGCGCCGACGATCAGCAGGATGCTGGTCAGCCACTGGTGCCGGCGCCTGGTGAAGATTTCGGCAAGCCCCCATGACGCCGCTGCAATGAAGAGGGGCGCGAAGGGAGCGGAGACCGGGAGCACGCGCGACAGGCTGCCGCCCATCGGGATGAGCGTCCCCAGCCAGCCTGCCGCGATCAGGATGAACAGGCAGGCGAAGAAGCACAGGAAATCGTTGAAGCCGGTGAGCAGCCGGAAATGCTCCTCGTCGGCGGTCGGCGCGCCGTTGCGCGTGGCGATGAAGCTGCGCAGGCTGTCGGCCTGCTCCTGGCTGAGCGCGCCGCCCGTGACGGCGTCGTTAAGATCGGATTGGCTGTACATTGGCCGTCGTCCCCCTGAGACCAAAATGACAGGCCTGTTTCACATGCGAATTCGGTCCGGTCAACGCGGCATGGAGGAAGGACTGGCCCGTTTCTGCGCCGTTATTGGCCCTGCAGCCGCTGCATGATCGTCATCGCCTGTTCGGCGCCGGACCGGGGCACGATCTCGCCCGTCCGGTCGGCGATCTCTGCATATTGCGCCGCGACCGCCTCCGGCGTCGGCTCGGCCAGCACCGCACCGCGGGTGAGCGTGACATAGGCGGCCTGGACGACCCCGGCGCCGGCGCCGAGGATGACGTTGGTCGGCGCCTCCTCCGAGACGAGGAAGAGCGCCGCGGGCGCGACCTGCTCGGGCTGGAAGCGCTCGAGCAGCTCGGCCGGGAAGATGTCCTCGGTCATCCGGGTCGCGGCGGTCGGCGCGATCGTGTTGACCCTGATATTGTACCTGGCGCCCTCGAGCGCGAGCGTCCTGGCAAAGCCGGCGAGGCCGAGCTTGGCCGCGCCGTAATTGGCCTGGCCGAAATTGCCGTAGAGGCCGGTCGAGCTCGCGGTCATCAGGATGCGGCCCCAGGCCTGCTCGCGCATCGTCTCCCAGACCGCGTGCGTGGCATTGGCCGAGCCGACCAGGTGGACGTCCACCACCGCCCTGAAATCCTCCATGGCCATCTTGGCGAAGCTCTTGTCGCGCAGGATGCCGGCATTGTTGATCAGGATGTGGACGCCGCCCCAGGCCTCTTTCGCGCGGGCGACCATCGCCTCCATCTGCGCGAGATCGGTGACGCTGCCGCCGTCGGCCATGGCCTCGCCGCCGGCCGCCTGGATCTCCGCCACCACCCGCGCCGCGGCGTCGCTGTGGCCGGTGCCGTCGCGGCTCCCGCCGAGATCGTTCACCACCACTTTCGCGCCGCGCCGCGCGAGCTCGAGCGCATAGGCCCGGCCGAGCCCGCCGCCAGCGCCGGTCACAATGGCGACGCGATCCCTGAAGCTGATCGTCATAAGCGAAAAATCCCCCAACCGGCTGGCCCGAAAGGGAGCCGGTTAGGGGATTATCGCCGCGCCGGAAAGGGTCGTCGGCGCGAGGACGCTGACGTCAGCGGCGCCGGCGCTCGTAGGTCTGCACGCAATTGTCGGTGACGGTGCGCGTGCAGGCCGGATAGCTGGAGTCCGGCGTGGCCGCCGGCTCGGTGGTCGCGGCGGTATCGGCCGGATCGACCAGCGGGCCGCCCGTGCCGACCATGGTCGACGGCGTGCCGTTATAGCCGGACGGAACCGCGGCCGGATCCGAGATCACGGCGATCCCGCGCGCGTCATGCTCGGGTGCGGCGTTGCTCGGCATGGCGACCGAACCCGTGGACACCGGCGAGGCCGTGGTCATGGTCGTGTCCGCCGGGGGCGGGGCGACGTCGGTTTGCGCAAGCGCGGCGGTCCCGGAGAGGAGCGCAATAGCGATAATGGCGGTCTTCATGATCATTTCTCCCTTGCTACGGCCGGCTTCGCGGCCGGGCCCGGGCCCGCGGCATGAGGGGGCGGGGGCGGGGCGTGCGCGATAAACGCGCAACCGCTTTTTTCTTTCCGGCGGCGAGGTAAATTCGACCGAAAATCCTGGCAAAGACCAGATTTGTCAGCTGCATAGTAAAAGCCCCTTCCCCCGGCACGCGGGGAAAGGGGCTTGAACGGCGGCAGGACGAACGAGGTCAGGCGCGCGGACGGGCCCGCCGCTCGTAGGTCTGCGTGCAATTGTCGGTGACCGTGCGCGAGCAGGGCGGCTTCTCGCCGGTCGAGGGCTGGGTGGCGAAGGCCGCGCGCTGGTCGGTCGTGGGCAAAGCGAGCGGACCCGCGGGCACCGGCGCATTGGTGCCGGCGGGCGCGGTCGCCGGGTCGGACACGACCGGAATGCCGCGGGCGTCGCGCTCGGGCGCGCTGTTGGACGGCGCGACCGGGGTCGGCGGCGAATCCTGGGCGATGGCGGCGCCGGCGGTGAACAAAGCGGCGGCAGCGAAAATGGCCTTCATGAAATCCTCCTCGGTTCCGCCCCGGCAGCCCGGGGGCAGGAAAGGAAAAGCGAGGCCGTCGCGGCCCCGCGGTCACAGGACCTAAACGTGGATCAGGAAATTTGTTTCCGCGCCGGAGGTTTAGTGGCGGCCTTCGGCGTCCAGCGCGTAGCCGGCCGAGCGGACGGTGCGGATGATGTCGGCCTTCTGGCCCGCATTGATCGCCTTGCGCAGGCGGCGGATGTGGACGTCGACCGTCCTGAGCTCGATCTCGCTGTCCTGGCCCCAGACCGAATCGAGCAGGCGCTCGCGGGAGAAGACCCGGCCGGGATGTTCGAGGAAATGGCGGAGCAGCCGGAACTCGGTGGGGCCGAGCGCGACGGGGGCACCGCCGCGCCTGACCTTGTGGTTCGCCACGTCCATCTCGACATCGGCATAGACGAGCTGCTCGCCGGCCAGCGCGGGACGCACCCGGCGCAGCACGGCAGTGGTGCGGGCGACGAGCTCGCGCGGGGAGAAGGGCTTGGTCACATAATCGTCGGCGCCGGTTTCGAAGCCGCGGATGCGGTCGCCTTCCTCGCCGCGCGCGGTGAGCATGATGATGGGCACGTTGGCCGTCTCGGGGATGCGGCGGAGCTGGCGGCAGACCTCGATGCCGGACAGGCTCTCCAGCATCCAGTCGAGGATGACGAGATCGGGCGGGCTCTCGCGCGCCATGATCAGGGCTTCCTCGCCGTCCGGCGTGTGCTCGACCTCGAAATCCTCGCGCTCGAAATGGTAGCTGAGCAGCTCGACGAGCGCCTTGTCGTCCTCGACGACAAGAATGCGTCCCTTAGCGGCCATAGGGATCGTTGCCGATGTCGTCGGCGGCGATGACTGTGGTGTCGGCGCCCTTGGCGCGGTCGCCCAGATGCTGGCCGGTCGCGGCGAAATAGACCATCTCGGCGACGTTGGTCGCATGATCGCCGATCCGCTCGAGATTCCGCGCGACGAAGAGCAGATGCGTCGCCGGCGTGATGTTGTGCGGATGCTCCATCATATGGGTGAGCAGGGCGCGGAAGATGGAATTGTAGAAATCGTCGACGGCGACGTCGCGCTCGCGCACCTGCCGCGCCTTCTCGGCGTCGCGGGCGGCGAAGGCGTCGAGCACGTTGTGCACCATCTCGCCCGCGATCCGCGCCATTTCGGGGAGCAGCGAGATGGGCCGGATGCGGCTGTCCTCGATGCTGGGCACGCGCTTGGCGATATTCTTGGCATAGTCGCCGATCCGCTCGACAACGCTGGCGATCTTGAGCGCGGCGACGACCTCGCGCAGTTCGTCGGGCGTCGGCGAGCGCAAGGCGATGAGCTGCACCGCAGCGCGCTCGATGTCGGTTTCCAGCGCGTCGATCCTGTGGTCGCGTTCGACCACTCTGGCAGCCGCGTCATGATCGCCCCGGACGAGCGCCGCCATCGCCTCGATGATCGCCTGCTCGGCGAGCCCGCCCATTTCGCAAATGGTGCCGCGGAGCGTGTCCAGCTCCTCGTCGAACGCCTTCTCAATCTGGCCCGTTGCCATCGCGGGTCTCCTCAGCCCGGCTCAGTGGGGCGCGGTCATGACTCTTTGATGACAGGCGCAGCGCTGCGAGCTGCTTCCCCAGTCATCCCGGCTTTCGCCGGGATGACTCCTGAGCCTATGCCCGGGGCAGGGACACCGAGACAGTCGTCCCCGCGCCGAGCTCGGACTGGATGTCGAGCCGGCCGCGGTGGCGCAGGACGATATGCTTGACGATGGCGAGGCCGAGCCCGGTGCCGCCGACAGAGCGGCTGCGTCCCGGGTCGACGCGGTAGAAGCGCTCGGTGAGGCGGGGGATGTGAACGGCGGGGATGCCCTCGCCCTGGTCGATCACGCTGATCCGGACGAGATCGCCCGGAACTCCCTCGAGGCGGATGCGGACCGGAGTTCCGGGCCGGCCATATTTCAGCGCGTTGACGAGGAGATTGCTGAGCATCTGGCTGAGCTGGACCTCGTCGCCGCTGACGATCGCCTCGCCCGCCTCATTCTCGATCCGGATCTCGCGGTCCGTGGCGAGCGGGTGGGCCGAGCGCTTCGCATCCTCGATCAGCGGCAGCAACTCGACCCTGTCGCGGGGCACGGCGAAGCGCTCGGCCTCGATGCGGGAGAGCGACATCAGGTCGTCGAGCAGGCTGCGCATGCGCATCGCTTCGCCGAACATGATGCCGACGAAGCGCTGGCGCGTCGCCGCGTCCACGGCCTCCTCGTCCTGCAGGGTTTCGAGGAAACCCAGCAGGGTAGCGAGCGGCGTTCTGAGTTCGTGCGAGGCATTGGCGACGAAATCGACGCGCATCTGCTCAGCCGCGCGCTGCTGGCTCTGGTCGGCGAGGCGGACGAGGCGGCTGCCGTCCGGCAGCGGCGCGATGACCAGCTCCCAGGGCCGGCCGAGCTCGCCGAGCCCGACCAATTCGATTCGCACCGGCCCTTCCCCGCTCTCGCCCTCGCCGGTCAGGTGCGGGGCGGCGGCCGGGTGGCGGATGGCGAGGCGGACGTCCGAGCCCTCGATATGGGAGCCGAGCAAGGCCTGCGCCGCGGCATTGGCGATGGCGACGCGGCGGTCGCGAACCAGTAGCAAGGGCTCCTCGAACGCGGCGAACAAATCGGTCGCCCCGAGCGCCTCGATTGTCTGGTCCTCGTCCATCCCGGTCATCGTTTCCCTGCACAACGTCCCAAGCCGGGACGGCCTCGCCGATCCGCTCGCCTTCGGGGCGCTTTACCCTTAATAAAGAGCGGGCGTGTATCGGAAATTTCCATGAGCGGCACTGACGAACAGGCGAGCGGCGGACAAGAGGCTGGCGAGAATGGCTTCGCGCCGAGCCGGCGGACCCTGCTCGTGCTCGGCGCCGCGGCAGCCTCGACGGTCGTCACCGTGCGGCCGGCGCTCGCCCAGACCGCGGGCTCGGTCCTGAACTGCGAGATTCCGGTGCCCGGGCCGCAGGCCGGCGGCCAGTATATCGCGACCGACGGCAGCCTCGTCGCCCCCGGCACGACCGGCGCCGCGCCGCCGCTGGCGCGGCCGCTGCGTGGCGAGGAGGTGAAGGCGCTGCTGCGCACCGGCACCGTTCCCGCCGGCACCGATCCGACCTCCGCTCAGGCCTATGCCAATTATATCAGGCGCCTGCAGGCGGGGATGAGCGGTTTCACCTGCTACGCCTCGCTGCAGATGCCGCGTTAAGCTGCTGGAAGGCGCCGGCATGGCCGGTCCTATCTACATCGCAGACAAGGGCCACGACATGGTGGCCGTCCCGCTGGACGGGCTCAGCCTCGTCTATCACGCGCCGTCGGGCGCCACCCATATTGTCGCGCCGCCCGCGCCCGAGATCCTGGCGGCTTTGGCGCAGGGGCCTGCGGACGCCGCCGAGCTGCTCCGCCGGCTGCGCGAGAAATATGAGTTTGACGGCGAGGAGGTGATCCACGTCCGCCTCGGCGAGCTCGAGGAGGCCGGGCTGGTGCGCCGGGCATGAGGCACGCGCTCAGCCTCCAGATCGGCCCGGTCGCGTTCCGGATCGGCTCGGCGTGGAAGGCGCCGCTCGACGCGCTGGCCAAGCTCTACGCGCCCTATCCGAAGCCCGCCGACGGGCTTGCCGACTTCACCGTCCGGCTCGAGCCTGAAAAGCTCTGGCGGCGCTGGCTGCGGCCGTCCGTGGCGATCCGCGGCGACTATGTCCTGCCCGACGCCGCGCCGCTCTCGCTCGCCCACGGCCTGCTCGCCGCCGAGATGGGCATGAACCTGCAGATGGCGCTGGGGCAGAAGAACTATCTGCTGCTGCACGCGGCGACCGTGGAGCGCGACGGCCGGGCGCTGATCCTGACCGGCGAATCAGGGGCCGGGAAGTCCACGCTGGCAGCCCTGCTCGGCGAGCGCGGCTGGCGGCTGATGGGCGACGAATTCGCCCTGCTCGACATGGCGACGGGCGCGCTGATGCCCTTCCCGCGCGCGGTGAGCCTCAAGAACGGCGCCATCCGGGTGATGGAAAATGAGGTCCCGGCCGAAAGGTTCGGGCCGCGGCTGGAGGATACGCCCAAGGGCGCGATCCGGCATCTGCGCCCCAACGCGACGGCGATCGCCCGGATGCAGGAAGGGGCGATGCCGTCGCTGATCCTCTTCCCGCGCTTCGGCCCGGCGGCTGACGTGCGCGGCGTCGGCCAGGCGGAGGTGTTCATGCGCCTCACCCAGGCCTCGACCAATTATGTCTCGCTCGGCCGGCGCGGCTTCGATGCCCTGACCCGGCTGGTCCGGACCAATCCGGCGCTGGCGATCGACTATCCCGACGCGGACACGGCCGTCGGCCTGGTCGAGGATTTCTGGCGGGAGCGGGCGGCATGAACGCGATGCTCCTCGTCCGGGCCTTGCGCGACCCTGCGAGCCTCGGCCCCGACACCGACTGGACCGGGCTGATCAGCGCCGCCCGCGCCGAGCAATTGTCCTTCAGCCTCGCCGTCCGGATGGAGGGGCGGGACGTCCCGGCGCGGATCGCGGCGATCTTCGAATCCGCGCGCCGCGACGCCGCTTATGCCCGCACCCAGGCGCTCTGGGAGGCGGAGATGGCGCGCCGGGCACTGGCGCCTCTCGGCGTGCCCGTCGTCCTGCTGAAGGGCACCGCCTTCCACGCCGCAGGGCTCGACGCCTGCCGGGGCCGGAGCGTCGGCGACCTCGACATATTGGTGCCGCGCACGGCGATCGAGCGGGTCGAAGAGGCGCTCATCGCCGCGGGCTGGGAACGGCTGAAGCCGGCCGAGGGCTATGACGATCTCTATTACCGCCGCTGGATGCACGAGCTGCCGCCGCTGATCCACCGGACGCGCGACCGGATGATCGACGTCCACCATACCATCCTGCCGCCCACCGCCCGGCCGACGCCGGATGCGGACGCGCTGATCGCGGACAGCGTCGCCCTCGAGAGCGGCCTGCGCATCCTCAATCCCTCCGACATGATCGTCCACGCCGCCGCCCATCTGATCGCCGACGGCGATCTGGCCGGCGGGCTCCGCAATCTCTGGGACATCGACCGGCTGCTCCGCGAGTTCGAGGCCGCGGATCCGGACTTCTGGACGAAGCTGGACGGGCGCGCCAGGCGTCATCAGCTGGGCGGCGCCGTCCGCCGGGCGGTCCGGCTGGCGCACCAGCTCTATGCGACGCCGGTTCCGGCCGGCTGGCGCGGCCGGCGCCCGGCCGACGGCTTGTTTCGGGCACGTCTCGTCGCACGCAATGCCTGGGGGCAGGAGCGGCGCAAGGGGCTGCGTTTCCTCTTCTACGTGAGGGGGCACTGGCTGCGCATGCCGCCCTTGATGCTCGCCCGGCACCTCTGGACCAAGGCGCGGAGCAAGGGAGCCTAATTCCTCCGGCTTCGTTACGGGTCAGACCACCCGAATCGGAGACAGGGCGATGAAGTTCCATCCGATGGCCCATGGCGTCGCGCTCGCGGCGCTGTTCCTCGTTGGCGGCTGCGGGGCAGACCCCACCGGCGACCGCGCCGGGCCCAGCAGCGGTCCCGAGCTGGCCAAGGCCGAGATCGCGCGGCCGCCCGCCGTTTCCGAGGAGGCGAATGCGGCCGAGGCCGAGCCGCTCAACGATGCCGGCGAGATCGCCTCGGAGATCGAGAGCAACACCCTGATCGGACGCGTGCCCGTGGACGGCGGCCTGGCCTGGCTGCAGGACGGCCAGGTCGTCCGCACCGCCTCGCAGGACGGCCGGCGGATCGCCTATTTCCATCCGGGCGAGAACCGGCCCTTCCTGGTCCAGCGCGGCGAACGCGCCTTCGCCTATCGCGACGGCCGGCCGCAGCTCGCCTATGACGATGACGGGCGCCCGGCCCGGATCTCTCCCGCCGCCAGCGCGGAGGCGGAGCGGCTCGCCGCCGAATCCCTGCGCGAGCGCGCCGCCGCGGAGCAGGACCTGCCCGGAGAGGGCGACGACTAAATCTAGGGGATGCTTCTCTCGGCCGCGCGGCGGGCGCGGCGCTCGGCGTACCATTGCCGGATCATCGCGGCGTTGCAGCCGGTGAAGCCGTAGGAGCCCACCACCGAGCAGCTGTTCGGACGCCCGACCCGGCCTTCCTCCTCAAGCCCCTCGACGCGCGAGGCCCAGCTGGTCTCGGTCGGCTGCCGCTCGCGGATCCGGCGGGGGATGCGGTAGCGCTCCTCCTCCGGGCGGCGGGCGCAGACCACGACTTCATTGTCGGCGCCCGAGCTGGGGCAGGGATCATTGCCGTAGATGACGAGCGTCGACTGGCGCTCGGGCGGGGCGGCGGCCTGGGCGGCGGCGGGGAAAGCCGCGGCGAGGCTCAGCAGGGCGGCAAGCCGGAGAGGGGAACACGCCAAATCAAATCCCTTTCACGCGTCGCCCCTGTCGTTCTAGATGTAGGGGGAAGTCGTTACGGTGCAAGCCTGTTTCGAGCCTCTTGAAGAACGCCGGATCAGGCAGGGAGTTGCGGAAATGCGGAAGTCCATAGCGTGTATTTGCGGTCTGCTGGTCGTCGGGAGCGCCGCGGCGGCGCAGCCGCCGGCGCCGCCGGCCGGGCCGCCGGTGATCGTTTTCATCAGCCCGATGGGCGAGCCCTTCCGCCGCGCCGACGGCCCGGGCGAGCCGATCGAGCGCTGGTTCAACGGCGCCGACACCGATCGCGACGGCGGCGTCACCGTCACCGAGTTCCAGGCCGACGCGGCGCGCTTCTACGTGACCCTGGACGTCAACCGCGACGGCGAGATCGCACCCGACGAGATGAGCCGCTACGAAACGCAGATCGCGCCCGAGGTCCAGTCGGGCATGCGGCTGACCTATCAGCTGGACAGGAACGGGCGGCCGATCCAGCCGCGGCGCCAGCGGCCGGGCCTCGGGCCCTACGGCATGGGCACGCAGGCTTTGCTCACCATTCCGCAGCCGGTCATTTCCGCCGACGCCGATTTCAACCGCGGCGTCTCCCCGGCCGAGTTCCGCCACACGGCCGGGCAGCGCTTCCTGCTGATCGACCGCAATCATGACGGCCGCCTCACCCGCGACGAGCTCGCCCCGCCACCCGAAGAGGATCGCCGGCGTCGCTAGAGACTGCGCAGGGCGGGAATAAGCGCGTCGTAGGAGTCGATCACCGCGTCGGCGCCGAGCGCCTCGACCGGGCGGTCGCGGAAGCCGAAGCCGACGGCGACGAACTTCGTGCCAGCCGCCCGCGCCGTCCGGGCATCGATCATCGAATCGCCGACCAGGACGGTGCGGCCGCCGCCGGCCAGCCGGATCGTCTCGCGCAGGGTGCTGGCATCGGGCTTGAACACGGGAAGGGTGTCGCCGCAGACGATTGCCGCGAAGCGGTCGGTCCAGCCGAGTGCGTCGAGCAGCAGGCCGGTCATCCGCACCGACTTGTTGGTGCAGACCGCGAGGCGGACGCGGAGGGCGGCGAGTTCGTCCATCGCCTGCTCGACGCCCGGGAAGGGGACGGTGCCGTCGCAGATATGGGCGGCATAATGATCGAGATAGAGCGGGTGGGCCTCGTCGAGCAGCTTTTCGGTCGAGCCACCGGTCGCCGTCAGCACCCGGCGCAGCAGGTTGCGCGCGCCGTCCCCGATAAGCGGCCTGATCTCCGCTTCCGTCAGCGGCGCGCGCCCGAGATCGGCGAGCATCCGGTTGATGCCGCCGGCAATGTCCGGGGCGGTGTCGGCGAGCGTGCCGTCCAGGTCGAAGGCGACGATGTCGAAGGGGAAAGCGGGCATCCGCAGGTCCGCTAAGGGCCGCTATGGAAATGGCAAGCTTTCCGTGGCATCTGCCGCGCCATGACGAGGCCCGTTGCCGCCATCATCCTCGCCGCCGGCAAGGGCACGCGGATGAAGTCCGATCTGCACAAGGTGCTGCACCCGATTGCGGGGCGGCCCATGCTTGCGCACCTGCTCGCCAGCGTCGCGGAATTGCAGCCGGCCAGGCTGGTGGTCGTGGTCGGCGACAAGGCCGACCAGGTCGAGCCGCTGGTGCGGGAACATGGCGGCGTGATCGCGCTGCAGGACCCGCAGCACGGCACCGGCCATGCGGTGCGGCAGGCCGAAGGCGCGCTCGCCGGCTTCGACGGCGACGTGCTGATCCTGTTCGGCGACGTGCCCTTCGTGCGCACAGAGACGATGCGGCGGATGCTGGACCGGCTGGCCGGGGCCGGGGGCGCGGTGGTCGCGGCCTTCCGGCCGGACGATCCCAAACATTATGGCCGCATCCTCGCCGAGGGCGACGGCACGATCCGCAAGATGGTCGAATATAAGGATGCGAGCGAGCCGGAGCGGGCGATCGCCCTCTGCAATTCGGGGCTTATGGCGGTGCGCGCCGCCGAGCTCTGGCCGCTGCTCGCACGGGTCGGCAACGACAATGCCGCGGGCGAATATTATCTGCCCGACATCGTGATGATCGCCGCCGGCGACGGCCGCGCCTCGGTCGCGGTCGAGGTCGAGGCCGAAGAGGTGGACGGCGTGAACAGCCGCGCCGACCTCGCCGCGGTGGAGGCCGCCTGGCAGCAGCGCCGCCGCGCCGCGGCGATGGCGGACGGGGCGACCTTGGTCGCGCCGGAGACGGTCTGGTTCAGCCACGACACGAAGATTGGCCGCGATGTGCTTGTCGAGCCGAACGTTTTCTTCGGGCCCGGCGTGATGATCGGCGACCAGGTGAAGATCCGCGCTTTCTCGCATATCGAAGGCTCCATGATCGCAACCGGGGCGGAGGTCGGGCCCTATGCGCGGCTGCGCCCTGGCGCAGAGATCGGCGAGAATGCCAGGGTCGGGAATTTCGTCGAGGTGAAGAAGGCACGGCTCGGGCCGGGCGCCAAGGCCAGTCACCTGACCTATCTTGGCGACGCCGAGGTGGGCGCCGGCGCGAATATCGGCGCCGGCACGATCACCTGCAATTATGACGGGTATTTCAAATACCGGACGGTGATCGGCGAGGGCGCGTTCATCGGCTCGAACAGCGCGCTGGTGGCGCCGGTAACGATCGGCAGGGGCGCGCTCGTCGCCGCCGGCTCGGTGATCACCCGCGACGTCGCCGAGGATGCGGTGGCGCTGGCCCGGGGCGAGCAGTCCGAGAAACCGGGCCGCGCCGCGAAATTCCGCGAAACGATGTCAGCAAGGAAGAAGAACAAATAATGTGCGGAATCATCGGGATCGTCGGCAGGGAGGACGTCGCCGGGCGGCTGCTCGACGGGCTGAAAAGGCTCGAATATCGCGGCTATGACTCGGCGGGCATCGCCACCCTGGACGACGGCCGCATCGACCGGCGCCGGGCCGAGGGCAAGCTCGGCAATCTCGCCAGGATCCTGCAGGACCAGCCGCTCGCCGGCACCACCGGCATCGCCCATACGCGCTGGGCAACGCACGGCGCGCCGACCGTGGACAATGCCCATCCGCACATCGTCGGCGACGTCTCCATCGTCCACAACGGCATCATCGAGAATTTCAAGCCGCTGCGCGACGAGCTGGTCGCGGACGGACGCACCTTTTCCAGCCAGACCGACACCGAGGTCGTCGCCCATCTCGTCGCGCGCGAGCTGGAATGGGGCAAGAGCCCGCGCGACGCCGTCGCCGCGGTGCTGCCGCGCCTGCACGGCGCCTTCGCCATCGCCTTCCTGTTCCGCAGCGACCCGGACCTGCTGATCGCCGCCCGGCTCGGTGCGCCGCTCACCGTCGGCTATGGCGAGGGCGAGAATTATATCGGCTCGGACGCGATCGGCCTCGCGCCGCTCACCCAGCGCATCGCCTATCTGGAGGAGGGCGACTGGGCCTGCGTCAGCCGCGGCACGGTCGAGATTTACGACCGCGACAACGAGCGGGTCGAGCGCGAGATCGTCAACAGCGGCGCCTCCGGCCAGCTGATCGACAAGGGCAATCACCGCCACTTCATGCAGAAGGAGATTTACGAGCAGCCGGTGGTGGTCGCGCAGACGCTCGGCTCCTACATCCGGCCCCTCGAGGAGCAGGTGGCGCTCCCGGACATGGACTTCGACCTCAAGAGCATCGAGCGGGTGGCGATCGTCGCCTGCGGCACCGCCTCCTATGTCGGGATGATCGGCAAATACTGGATCGAGCGCTTTGCCCGCGTGCCGGTCGAGGTCGATGTCGCCTCCGAGTTCCGCTACCGCGACCCGGTCCTGCTCCCGAATACATTGGGCGTCGTCGTCTCCCAGTCCGGCGAGACCGCCGACACATTGGCCGCGCTCCGGCACATGAAGGAGCATGGCGTCACCACCGCCGGAATCATCAACGTGCCGACCAGCTCGATGGCGCGCGAGGTGGACCTGCTCCTTCCCACCCATGCCGGGCCGGAAATCGGGGTCGCCTCAACCAAGGCTTTCACCTGCCAGCTGGCGGTGATGGCGGCGCTCGCCGTCAACCTCGCCCGCGCCAAGGGCCGGCTCGATGAGGCCGAGGAACGCGAGATCGTCCGGCATCTGGTGGAGGCCCCGGCCGCGATCAACGCCGCGCTCGACCATGACGCCGAGATCGAGGCGATGGCGCCGAAGATCGCCGGCGCCCGCGACGTCCTCTATCTCGGCCGCGGCCCCGATTATCCGCTGGCGCTGGAAGGCGCGCTGAAGCTGAAGGAGATCAGCTACATCCATGCCGAAGGCTATGCCTCCGGGGAGATGAAACACGGGCCGATCGCCTTGATCGACGACGCCGTGCCGCTGATCGTGCTGGCGCCGTCCGGGCCCCTGTTCGACAAGACCGTCTCCAACATGCAGGAGGCGATGGCGCGGGGCGCACAGGTCGTGCTGATCTCCGACGCCGACGGGATCGCCTTGGCCGGAGAGGGCGCGATCGCGACCATCGAGATGCCCAAGGTGCATCCCCTGATCGCGCCGCTCGTCTATGCGGTGCCGGTGCAGCTGCTCGCCTACCACGTGGCGGTGGCGAAGGGGACGGACGTGGACCAGCCACGCAACCTGGCGAAGAGCGTGACGGTAGAGTGACCGCTATGGACTACGTCATCTGGTTCCTCGCTGCATTCATCCTGATCGGCGCGTTCGTCTGGTTCATGGCCCGCCATGCCGAGCGCTACAAGCGCCGCTCCGGCCGCCGCAAGGGCTACGAGCCGCCGGAAGGCCCCAGCTACTTCGACAACCATGTCGGGTCGGATGGCGGCAGCAGCGACTAGTCCTGCGCCGGCGAGAGCCGGCTGGCGCACCCAAGAGGATTCGAACCTCTGACCTCTGCCTTCGGAGGGCAGCGCTCTATCCAGCTGAGCTATGGGTGCATCGCCTGAAGGCGGGGCCTTAGCAAAGGCCGCCGCCGCCTGCCAGCCCCCTTTCTCCCCGCGCCTGCCTAGCGCCGGCCGATCGCCGCGTAGGTGAGCGTCAGCGCGCGCGAGCCGGCCTGGCAGCGCACGGTGACGCTGATCGTCATCCCCTCGCGCGCCCGGTCGGTGACCGTGCTGTTGTAGGTCAGGCTCTGCCCCGGCTGCGACAGCATGCCGCTCTGCCCGATGATCACCGCATAGCGGTCGTTGGAGAAGGGCGTCTGGAAGCGGATCGGGAAGGTGTAGGTCGTGGAGTAATTGGGCTGGGCGCGCGGGCAGGGCACGGTGTCCTGGATCGTGACCTCGCCATAGGCCGCCTGGTCGGCGGTGACGGTACGGTCGGCGTCCCGCGCCGGCTGCGCGGCGGCGGTGGAAGCGGCGAGAAGCAGAACCGGAAGCGCGAGATATTTCATGGCCATATCCCCCTGTTGCCAGAAGCGCAGAGGCTATCGTTACGCGTCCGGCGCGGTCAAGACGCCCCGGCGGGAGGTGTTACAGCTCTGGTGTCCGGTTTTCTGAACGCGCTCGTTCGGTGTCCAGCTCCTGTTGCTGCTCCTGCATCCGCCGAGCGTTGCTTTCAATTGCGTTCAAAGCTGTGACCGCGGCCCGCTGGTCAATTACGCGCAATTTGAATTCTCCCACCAAGTTGGGATTGGAGCGGGCCGGGGAGGTGTGGAACAGCACCGTCATGCCACATCCTTCACTGATCTGATTAATGCCTCCGTGAGCGCCATCGAGTTGTGGACCGGTGCAGCTGCTAAGCTCAAAGCTGTCAGGCGCCAGTTGCTGTCCTTCCGGGCTGAAAGCGGCGGCGAGGATTTGATATCCCGGAGCGGTGGTCCGTGGGGAAAGGGCGCCATATTTCGCGCGAATCGACTGGGTCAGCTGGTCGGTGGCAGGCTCGGACCCGGTGGGAAAGCGAACCCTGCGTGCCAGTCCTACCACGCGTTCCTGTCCGGGCATTCCCGCAAGATAGACCAGCACCTGCTCATCATCTCCCCGAGATGCGCGTAGCAACCCTCGAGGCGCGGGTCCGTTTGCGGTTCTCGCGGTGCTGAACCCCCCCGACGTAAACTCGACAGTATAATTGCCTTCGGCGCAGGACAGCACCCGATGGGCATCATCGGCCGACATCCCGAGATCCACTCCCAGAATGTCGTTTTGCGGATTCTGATCCGCCCGTGCGACGCGGGAGCAATCCCGAGCAGCGCTGCCTGCGTTACTCGACTGTTCCGGTCCACGGTGAACCTCAGCCAGATTGTTGTTCGTAGCTTGCCCGCCACATCCCCACAGGCCAAACGCCGAGAATGCGCAGATCAACCTCGCCTTGTTCATCCTGTTTCCCCCGCATGCTTCTGAAATGTCTTCATGTTGGCGGCATAGTTTTTGGGACGTACCGGCATAAATCTGCGACAACACATCGCCAGCACTCCGGCCGCCTGGCCTTGCATACATAACGGCCGTGCAGGATCAACAGATGATGCGCCGTTACCCGGTACGGCGCCGGCGTCTGTCGCTCGAGGATCGTTTCCACCTTTTCGACCGTCGGCCCCGGCGCGAGGCCCGTACGGTTGGAAACGCGAAAGACATGCGTGTCGACCGCGAAAGTCTCCTCGCCGAAGGCGACGTTCAGCACCACGTTGGCGGTCTTGCGGCCGACCCCCGGCAGCGATTGGAGCGCGTCGCGATTCCGCGGCACCTCGCCGCCAAATTTGTCGACAAGCACCCGGGAGAGGGCGATGACGTTCTTCGCCTTCATGTTGAAGAGGCCGATCGTCCTGATGTGATGCTTGAGGCCATCCTCGCCGAGCGCGAGCATCTGCTGCGGGGTGGCGACCTCCCGGAACAGGTGCCTGGTGGCGCGGTTCACGCCGGCGTCGGTGGCCTGGGCGGAGAGGACGACCGCGACGAGCAGCTGATAGGTGTTGCCCGCTTCCAGCTCGGTTTCCGGACGGGGGTTGCGTTCCGAGAGGCGGCGGTAGAATTCGGCGATGTCCGCTTTCCTCATGCCACCGTGTCCAAAGCGCGGCCGAGCCGGTCCAGCCCGCCCTGGACCATCTCCGTCGGCCCGCCGACGCCGAGGCGGAAATGGTCGGCGAGGCCGAAGAAGCGGCCGGGGACGATCGAGGTGTCATGGTCTGCGCGCAGGCGCAGGTTGAGCGCGTCGACGTCGCCACGCTTCAGGCGCGGGAAGCAGGTGACATTGTGGACCATCGGCGCGACCTCCAGCTCGTCGCGGCCGGCGAAGAAGGCGTTGGCGAGGGCGCGGTTGCGGGCGAGCAGGGCAGGAGTCTCGCCGGCCACCTCGTCGAGCCGCTGCAGCGCCATGAGCGAGAGGCGCTCGGAGGCATGGCCCTGGGCGACGCCGAACAGCTCGTTGAGCCGCCAGAGCCGCTCGGCCAGCACGGGCTCGGCCAGGATCCAGCCGCAGCGCAGGCCGGACAGGCCGTAGACCTTGGTCAGACTGGAGGTGCAGACGAAGGCGTCGCCGAGCGAGGCGGCGGTCCGCTCGCCCGGCGCCGCATCCAGATAGACCTCGTCGACCAGCACGCGAACGCCCAGCGCGCCGATCGCCCGCATCGTCTCCGTGTCAGCGAGGCTGCCGGTCGGGTTGTGCAGGTTGGTGAGGATTATGAGCTTCGTGCGCGGCGTAAGCGCCGCCTTCACCGCGTCGGGGTCGAGCGCGAAGACCGGGCCGCGGCGGGCGAAATGCCGGACCTCGGCGCCGAGGAAGCGGGCCGCGGCGACCAGCGGCTCGTAGACGGGATGCTCGGCCAGCACCTCGTCGCCGGGCGCGATCAGGCCGGCCATGGCGAGCATGTTCGCCATCGAGGTGCCGTCGGCCATGACCACGCGGTCAGCCGTTACTCCCGTCCTGCGCGCGATCGCCTCGCGCAGCGGCGGGTAGCGGTAGCGGCTGGCGCCGTCGAGCTCGAGCGCGGCGGGGTCGATCGCCCATTGGCTCATCGCGAAATGCGGCACCTCGCTCGAGGCGAGATGGTAGCGGACCGGCGCCTGGTTCTTCGCCCAGTACATGTAATCGGAGTGGAGGACACGCCCGCTCATCGCCGCGATCGCCAGTAGAGGAAGGCGGGGATGCCGGCGAGCAGGATGCCGAAGCCGATCGCGCTGTTGCCGGGGCTGCTGGCGACCGTCGCGACCACGATCGCGGCGCAGGCGAGGACGAAGAGGCCGGTGGTGAGCGGATGGCCGGGCGCGCGGAAGCCGTCGGCGCCGTCCGCGTCGCGCCGGCGGAAGACGAACAAGGCTGCGCCGGTCAAAGCGAACCAGATGAAGTCGACGGAGACGACATAGGAGAGGATCTTCTCGTAGCTGCCGGAGAGGGCGATGGCGATCGCCGCCACGCCCTGCAGCAGGATCGCGAAGACCGGCACGCGGGTGGTCTCGCTGACCTCGCCGATCTTGCGGAAGAAGAGCCGGTCCTCCGCCATCGCGAAATAGACGCGCGGCGCGGTCAGCATGGATTGGCTGAGGAAGCCCAGGGTCGAGATGGCGATGCCGAGCCCGATCAGGGTCGCGCCCGTGGAGCCCAGAGCGCGCTGCATCACGTCGCTCGCCGGCGTGTTGGTGCCGGCGAGCCCCTGCGGCCCGAGGACAAAGACGCAGGTCAAAGCGACCAGCGTGTAGAGCAGGACGACGCCGGTCACGCCGAGCAGGAGTCCCCGCGCCAGATCGCGCCGCGGATCGCGCATCTCGCCGGCGACGAAGCTGGAGGTCTGCCAGCCGCCATAAGCGAACATGACCGGGGTGAGCGCGGCGAGCAGGCCGATCCCGGTGGCCGGTGCCGCGGCCTGGACGGGAGCCGGGCTGGGTCCCGCCAGCAGCAGGCCGCAGATCACCAAAGCGGCGATGGCGAGGATCTTCAGCACCATCAGGACGCTCTGCACATTGCTTCCCGCCTTCACCCCCCAGCAGTTGATCGCGGTCAGCAAGGCGAGCACCGCCGCCGCGACCGCGCCGTCCGGCACGGCGACCCCGGTCAGCGCGCGGAAATAGAAAGCGAAGGTGATCGCCACCGCCGCCATCCCGCCCGACTGGATGACGAGCAGCAGCGACCAGCCGTAGAGGAAGGCGGGGAGCGGCCCCCAGGCGTCGCGCAGATAGGCATATTGGCCGCCCACCTCCGGCCGCCGCGCCGCGAGCTCCGCATAGACGAACGCCCCGGCAATCGCGATCGCGCCGCCGATCAGCCAGACGCCCACCATCAGCAGCGGCGTCGGCACCTGCGCGGCCACCTTGGCCGGATTGACGAAGATGCCCGAGCCGATGATCCCGCCCATGACCAGCATGGTCGCGTCGAACAGGCCGAGCTGCCGGCGAAGCTGGGGTTGCGTTTCAGTCGTCATTGCGAGCGTAGCGAAGCAAACCAGAGCGGGCGTTCAGGCAGGCTGGGTTGCTTCGTCGCTTCGCTCCTCGCAATGACGGGACGGGACGCCACGGCGCTACAGCCCCAGCACGTCCTGCATCGTGTAGCGGCCGGGCTGCTGGTGGTGCAGCCAGATCGCCGCCTCGACCGCGCCCCTGGCGAAGATCGCCCGGCTTTCGGCGCGGTGGCCGAGCTCGATCCGCTCGCCCTCCCCGGCGAAGACGACCAGATGATCGCCCGTCACCGAGCCGCCGCGCAGCGAGGCGTAATAGACGCCGCCCTCCTCTCGCTTGCCGGACCGGTCGAAGCGGTTCAGCTCGGTGGTCGACGGGGCGCCGCGCCCCTTGTTGGCCGAGGCGCCGAGCAGCAGCGCCGTGCCCGAGGGCGCGTCGAGCTTGTGGCGATGGTGCATCTCGACGATCTCGATGTCCCAGTCCTGGCCCAGCCGCCGCGCCGCCTGCTCGACCAGCCCGCCCAGCAGGTTGATGCCGATCGAGGTGTTGGCGGTCTGGACGATCGGGATGACGGCCGCTGCGGTGTCGATCGCCTGATGGTGCGCCGGCGTCAGGCCGGTGGTGCCGATCACGATCGGCGTGCCCGCGTCGACGGCGGCGGCGAGATGCGCGGCGAGCGCCTCGGGCGCGGTGAAATCGACCAGCACGTCGCTCGCCGCGGCAAGGGCGGCAAGCGCATCCTGCCCGCCGCCGCGGTCGACGCCGCCGGCGATGCTCGCGCCCGCACCGGCCGCGGCATCGGCGATCGCACGGCCCATCCGCCCGTTCGCGCCCAGGATGCCGATGCCCGTCATGCCCGCTTCATGGGCGAGCCGCGTCCGTGCCGCAAGCGGAACAGCGCGCGGGCCGTGCGCGTTGGGCGTGCAATCAGGGATGAGGAGAGCTCAAATGGCTGAACGTGAACGGGAAGTGATCGTCACCGGTGACGGCGGCGGTGGCAGCGGCGCCGGCATGCTGATTGGCGTGATCCTCGTGCTCGCCGTGCTTGCGGTGCTGTTCTTCGTGTTCAAGGACAATATCTTCGGCAGCGGCACCACCGACATCAATGCCGACGTGAAGATCGACGCGCCGGCCGCGCCATCGAAATAGAGCTAGCCGCCCTGTAGATGGCGGAGCCAGCGCTGCCGCGCCCACTCGTTGAGCAGGGCGTCGGCGGCGCTTTTTTCGGCGCTGCCCGGCGCCAGCTCCGCATAGCGCAGGCTGCGCCCGCCGGCGGAATCGATCAGGGTCTCCTGCAGGAAATCGAAGACGAACCGGCGCCCCTGCGCGTCGACCATGCCGATCGCGCCGGGCCGGTCGAGGCTGCCGAGGAACTGGAAGACGGGGCGGCCCGACGGCTCGGCGACGGACGCCCCGGCCGCGCGCAGGATGAGCGCGCGCATGTCGTCCAGGCCGATGACCGGCGGCATGGCGACGCCCGGGCGGCTCAGGATGAAGGGGATGCGGGTCTGCTGGTCGTTCAGCATGTGGCCGTGGCCGAGGAAGCCGTCGTCGAACAGCGACTCGCCATGGTCGGCGGTCACGACGACGATTGTGTTCTCCAGCACGCCGAGCCGCCGCAGCCGCTCGAGCAATGCCCCGATCAGCCGGTCATTATAGGCGATCGCGTTCCAGTAGGTCTGCGCCACGCGGTCGCGGTTGCCGATGGCGATGTCGGCGCGCGCGATCGGCTCGCCCGGCAGCACCCGGTCCATGCCCGGATTGAAATAGGGGAAATGGGCCGACTGGAAGTTCAGGTAAACAAAGTGCGGCCGCTGCCAGGCCTGCGGGTTGCCGAGCCGGCGGTCGAACTCGCGCAGCAGCACCTTGCCGTCGACATTGACCGAGCCCTGCGCGGCGAAGGCGCCCGAGCGCTGGTCCTTCAGCATCGTGCCGTCGACGAAGACCTGGCCGCGGCGCAGGCCGACCAGGTTCGCAGTGTCGCCGAAATCCTCGGCCTGGCCGGAGAAGGTCGCGACCTGATAGCCATTGGTGAGGAAGTCGCGGACCAGCGACTGGCGGTCGTCGCGCGGCGCCAGCGTGCCGGTGAACAGGCTCTGCAGTGATTCGGTGGTGAAGCCGACATGGCTGTAGGCCCGCGGCGCCACGCTGCCATGGGCCGCCAGAGCGTCGAGCACCGGCGTCACCGCGCGGCCGTCCACGCGCCGCCCGATCGCGTCGGCCCGGGTGCTTTCGAGCACGATCAGGATGACGTTCGGCCGATTGCCGGCGGGGATGACCGGCGCCGGCGCCGCGGCCTGGCTGCCCGAGAAGCTGAAATCGCCGGCCAGCCCGTCCTGGTCGATCCCGTCATTGGGGAAGTCGAGCGCATAGGGATGGCGGCTGCCGTCGAACGGCTGGCGGTCGAGGGGGAAGGAGTAGAAGCTGTAGCCGTCCCGGTCGAAATCGGTCGCCTGCTCCAGCACGAAGCCGATCGCCGTCACGGCGTTGAAGCGGGTGAGCGCGGCGCGGCTGTCGTCGACCCGGTTGACGGCGAACAGCATGAGGGGCGTCGCCGCCATGAGGGCGAGCCACTGCCGCCGGCTCAGACGCCAGTAATCGGGAAAGGGCACGGCCTCCCGCCAGCGCCTGCGGAAGAAGAAGCGGACGGCCGCATAGAAGAGCAAGGCGAAGCCGCCCCCGATCAGCATCAGCCCCGCCTCGCTCAGCGAGTAGAGCAGGGCGTCGGTCAGGCTGCCGCCGCCCAGGTTGCGGATGATCTGGAAGCTCATCGCGTCGGAGAAGAAAGCGAGCGCCTGATATTTTCCGATCAGGGCCGCGAGCGCGCCGCCGCCGACGAAGAAGAGAAAGTTGAAATGGAAGAGCGGGCTGTCCGGCCGCTTGCGGTGAAGGCGGCGGAGCAGACGGTAGAGCAGGAGGAAGACGACGGCCTGGCAGAGCAGGAGCCCGCCCAGGAACGCGCCGATCTCCAGCGGGCTGTCCAGCGTCCGCGGCTGGCCGAAGCCGCCGCCGAAGATCGCATATTTGCGCTCGGCCAGCAGCAATTCGGCGACCAGGGTGAGGAGGATCGTGGCGGGCAGGGTGAAGCGCGCCGCGGCGGCCCAGTTGACGCGCAGCTTCCTCTTCTCGGGCAGGGCGGCGAGCTCGGCCGACATGCCGTGGTCAATAGGACGGCCATGTTAAAATCGGGTGTGCGGCGCGCTCAGCTGCGCAGCAGGCCCCAGCCCAGGCAGAGCCAGCCGCCGATCATCAGCCCGCCGCCCCAGGGCGTCACCATGCCGAGCCAGCGCATCTGGGTCAGCGCCATCACGTAGAGCGAGCCGGCGAAGATCAGGGTGCCAAGCGTCAGCAGCCAGACGGCGAGCCGCGTCCCCGGCAGCCGCGCGGCGCCGATCGCAACAAGGCCGATGGCGTGCCACATCTGATACTGGACGCCCGTCTGCCACCAGCCCATCGCCTCCGGGGTCAGCGCAGTGCGCAGCCCGTGCGTGCCGAACGCGCCGAGCATCACGCCCAGGGCGGCGAGCAGGGTGCCGGCGAGGAGGGGGAGGCGTTCGGTGGAGGACATGGTTCGGGCTTACCAGCCCGCACCGCCATGCTGAACTTGTTTTAGCATCCAGGGTGACACCGGCACTGAGCAAAAGGGCGGGCACCGAGCCTCGCCCGACCCTGAAACGAGTTCAGGGTGACGATCTGCGGTTCTTCCGAAGGCTTCGGCAAACGCGTCGTTAACCATATCCTGCCAGAACGGACCCATGCAGGGGGCTGACATCATGAGCGAGGAGATCGCCGCGGCGCGCGCCGGGCTGCACGAGGCCGTGCACAAGGTGCTCGCGACCGAGACGCGCTCGACCCAGCGCCCGCCCGTGGCCGGAACGGACGGTGCGCTCGGCCGCGCGCAATTTCTCTATGACTGCCTTGGCGACGGCGACGCGGTGGCATTGCTCGAGCGGATGAACATGACGATGTTCCGGCTCCGCCAGGCGTTGCTGGCCGGCGACGAGGCGGATTATCAGGCGCAGCGCGCCGCGCTGAAGCGGCTATCCGCCGCCTGGCTCTACCACGCCCCGCTGCACAAGGTCGCCGACCTGCTCCCGCCCGAGGGCGAGGCCTAGACCCTCAGTCCCCGTCTTCGGCGTCCAGCATGTCCATGAAGTCGCGGGCCGCCTCGCGGTCCTCCTCGTCCTTGAAGGCGACGTCGAGGTCGGGCGCGGCGCCGAGCATGTGGAGCAGGGTCCACATGGCGAAACGGCGGCCGCGATCCTTCTCGAGACCGAACTCGACGAGCATCTTCTCGACCCCCGCCTGAATCGCCTCCGGCGGCAGGGTATCGAGATCCGCGGTTCCGAAGTGCCGCCTGAGCTGCTCGTCGAAGTCCACCGGGATCTGCCCTCTAGTCGAACATCTTGCCGAAGGCGCGCCTGGCGCGGGTCTTCCAATGGCCGCGATGATAGGCATCCGAGGCCAGCAAGGGCAGCACCGAGGTCGCTTCGGCATAGACCATCTGCTCGAGCGCGGTGCTCACCTTGCCCCAGCTCGCCGCCTCCTGGAGGGTGGAGGAGGAGCAGGCGCCGTCGCGGACGTCGGCGACGGTGATCTGCACCGCATATTTGTGCACCTCGACATCGTCATGGCCGAGGATCTCGGCGCAGACGACCGTGTCCTGCACGAAATTCTTCGGCACGCCGCCGCCGATCATCAGGAGGCCGGTCGTACCCGCCTTGATCTTGATGTCGGTGAGCTCGCGGAAGTCGGCGATGCTGTCGATGGTCAGGTAGGGCTTGCCCGCCTTCATCGAATCCACCTGGTGCTTGACGAGGCCGAAGCCGGCCGAGCTGTCGGTGAAGGCCGGGCAGAAGATCGGCACGTCATGCTCAAAGGCGAGCCTGACCAGGCTATGGTCCTTCCTGCCGTTGGTCTGCAGCCATTTGCCCATCTCGCGGATGAACGCGCGGGACGAATAGGCCTTCGGCTCCAGCTGCTCGGCGATCTCGAAGATCGTGTGGTCGACGTGCTGGAGCTGCTCCTCGTCGATATAGGTGTCGTAGATCCGGTCGATGTAGAGCGAGCGCAGGGTGTCGTCGTCCGGCACCTCGTTCGCCTGATAGTGCCTGAAGCCGAGCGCCTCGAGGAAATCCATGTCGACGATGGTGGCGCCGGTGGCGACGATCGCGTCGACCATGTTGTGCTTCACCAGGTCGGCGTAGAGGTCCATGCAGCCGCCCGCCGAGGTCGAGCCCGCGATCACGAGCACGACCGAGCAATTCTTGTCGGCCAGCATCTCGTTATAGATGTCCGTCGCCCGGCCGAGATCGCGGCTGGTGAAGCTCATCTTGCGCATCGCCTCGACGATCGGGCGCGCGTCGAAGCTCTTGATGTCGATATGCTCGACCGTCGTCGACAGCAGCTCCGCCTTGCGGGTGTCGTTGATGGGGGCGTCGGTGGTCATGGGAAACTCCATAAGCCCCTCGCCTTCAGGGGGAGGGGTTGGGGGTGGGGAATGTCATAAAGGCGGGGCGGTCTCCACGACTGGCCCCACCCCTTGATCCCCTCCCCTGAAGGGGAGGGGAAATAAGTTACAGCGTAACGACGTTCGACGGAACCTGACGTTCCTGCTCGACGCCGCCATAGAGGGTCGCCATCGGCTCGTCGTCGGCCAGCACGTTCAGGGTGGCGCCGAAGCCGTTGAAGCCGGTGCGCATCGCGCAGCCATAGGCGCCGAGCATGCCGATCTCGACATAATCGCCGGCATCGACATCCGCGGGCAGCATGAACGGCCCGGCCATATGGTCCATGTCGTCGCAGGTCGGCCCGTAGAAGCTGAACGCCATGTCCCGCGCCTCGGACGCGCTCGCGCGCACCAGCCTGACCGGGAAGCGCCAGCCGATATGCGCGGCGTCGAACAAGGCGCCATAGGCGCCGTCGTTGATGTAGAGCTGGTCGCCGCGACGCCGCTCGACGCGGACCAGCACGCTCGCATATTCGGCGCAGAGCGCGCGGCCGGGCTCGCACCACAATTCCGACGAATAGGAGACGGGCAGGTCCTCGAACGCCCGGTGGATGACGTCGAAATAGGCTTCCAGCGGCGGCGGCTCCATGCCCGGATAGGAAGAGGGGAAGCCGCCGCCCACATCGACGATGTCGACCGTGACCGCCGCCTCGACGATCGCGGCGCGCACCCGCTCCATCGCCTCCGAATAAGCGGCCGGGGTCATCGCCTGGCTGCCGACATGGAAGCAGATGCCGAGCGCGTCCGCCGCCTGGCGGGTCGCCATCAGCAGCGCCTTCATCTCAGCCGGCTCGGCGCCGAACTTCGAGGCGAGGCTCAGCTTCGAATAGTCGCTGGAGACCCGGATCCGCACCAGCAGGTTCAGATCGGTAGCGCCACGGGTGGCGCGCACGATCTTCTCCAGCTCCTCCTCGGTGTCGAGCGAGAAGGTGCGGACATTGTGGTTGAAATAGGCGTCCGCGATCGCTTCCTCGGCCTTTACCGGATGCATGAAGCAGATCACGGCCTCGGGCAGGGTCTCGGCGACGAGCTTCACCTCGGCGATCGAGGCGACGTCATAATGGGTGACGCCCTCCTCCCACAGGATCCTCAGGAGATCCGGCGAGGGATTGGCCTTCACGGCATAGAGCGACCGGCCCGGAAACCTCTCGACGAAGAAGCGGGCGGCGCGCCGGGCGGCGTGCGGACGAATGAGCGTGACCGGCTGGACCGGACGAAGGGCGGAAGCTAGCCCCAGCGCGCTATGATGGCTGTGCAACTCAAGGGACCTCCAACAGGTATGTTGACGAAAAGCTGCCTTGCGGTTGGAAGTCCCCATGGGGCAGCGGGGCGCGATATATGTTCGTCGATCCCCTGTGTAAAGACTTATCCACCGCTATGATTTTGCGAGGATTGGATGATTGAAAGAGTGCCTTCGGCAGAGGGTGTCCTCGCTGCGGCGAAGCGCATCGCGAGCCTGGTGACGCGGACGCCCCTGCTGCCGCTCGACTGGCAGGGGCGGCGCTTCTGGGTGAAGCCCGAATGTTTGCAGCAGAGCGGCAGCTTCAAGCTGCGCGGTGCCAGCAACCGCCTCATGCAGTTAAGTGACGCGGAACGGGCGCGCGGGGTGGTCGCCTTCTCCTCGGGCAATCATGCCCAGGGCGTCGCCATGGCGGCGCAACGGCTCGGCATCGCCGCGACCATCGTGATGCCGGCCGACGCGCCGGCGGTGAAGGTCGAGGGCACCCGGAATTCCGGCGCGGAGATCGTCTTCTTCGACCGCGAGACCGAGAGCCGCGAGGCGATCGGCGCCCGGCTCGCCGCCGAGCAGGGCGCGACCCTGGTGCCGAGCTTCGACGATGTCGACGTGATCGAGGGTCAGGGGACGATCGGCGTCGAGACAGGCGAGCAGCTCGGGAAGGCGCCGCCCCTCGTGATCGTTCCTTGCGGCGGCGGCGGGCTCTCGGGCGGCATCGCCCTGGCTCTGCCCGAATCACGGATCGTGCCGGTCGAGCCGGCCGGCTGGGACGACATGACCCGCTCGCTCGAAACGGGACGGATCGTGCCGGTCGAGGAGCCGCCGCCGCCGACGCTCTGCGACGCGCTGCAGACCAAATTGGTCTCGCCGCTCACCTTCGGGGCGCTGCGTGACGCCGGTGCGCGCGGGCTTGCCGTGAGCGAGGCTGAGGTTGAGGAAGCGATGCGCTTCGCCTTCCGCAACCTCAGGATCGTCGCCGAACCGGGCGGCGCCGTGGCGCTCGCCGCGCTCATCTCGGGCAGGGTAGACGCGCCCGACGGCTCGGTGATTGTCGTCTCGGGCGGGAATGTGGATCCGGCGCTCTACGCGCGGATCGTGGGACGCTGAGCGACGGCGCCGATCAGCGCGGTGAGCTGCCCGACCTGGGCCGCGCTGTGACGCAGCGCGTCGGCATAATGGATGGCGTCGACGCCCGGGCGGGCCAGCGCCGCGCTTTCGAGCACCCCGTCCAGCAGCCGCGACAGGTTCGGGAGGACCGTCTGGTCAATCCGCTCGAGCGCGTTCGAGAACTGGCGGTGGTTGTGAAAGCTCATGAAGAGGGGGTTTACCAGCCCCGCTTTAAGGCTTGATGAAAGGGGGACTTGGTGAAAGCCCCGCCTCCGTGGCAAGAGCGGGCGCATGAGCGGCGCCTCCACCACCTTCCTCTCCATCCTGATGATCGCCGCCTTCGCCCTGGCCTGGGGCGGTATCTACCTGCTGGTGAAGAAAGGCGACCGGAAGAAGGGCGTGCTGATGCTCGTCGCCGCCGCCGTTGCGGTCGGCAACGTGCTGGTCTGGACGCTCTGACGCGGTGGCGTTCGCCGCGTCGACGTCACCCTGAAGCGAGCTCAGGGTGACGAAGAATGCAGGCGATCCCAATCAGCGAATGGGGCAGGACGGATCGAGCCGGTAGTCGAGATAGTCGTCGACCGCCTTCATCAAGAGGTCCATCTCGTTCGCGAAGAAGTGGTTCGCGCCCGGGATGGTCTTGTGCTCGATGGTGATGTGCCGCTGCGTCCGCAGCTTGTCGACGAGCTTCTGCACCGCGATCGGGGTCACCACCTCGTCCGCCTCGCCCTGGATAATCACGCCCGAGGACGGGCAGGGGGCCAGGAAGGAGAAATCGTACATGTTCGCCGGCGGCGCGATCGAGATGAAGCCGCGCGCCTCCGGCCGGCGCATCAGCAGCTGCATGCCGATCCAGGCGCCGAAGCTGAAGCCCGCGATCCAGGTCGATTCCGCCTCCGGGTGGATCGACTGCACCCAGTCCAGCGCCGAGGCGGCGTCCGAAAGCTCGCCAATGCCGTTGTCGAACACGCTCTGGCTCTTGCCGACGCCACGAAAGTTGAACCTGAGGGTCGCGAAGCCGCGCCGGACGAAGGTCTTGTAGAGCGCGAGCACGATCGCATTGTTCATCGTGCCGCCGCCCTGGGGGTGCGGATGGAGGATCAGGGCCACCGGCGCGCGCGGGCGGGGCCCCGGGCTGAAACGGCCTTCGAGACGGCCCTCGGGGCCGGGAAAGATGACTTCGGGCATGACCAACCGATCCGGAATCTGGATGTCGCCAAGCAGGATGCTGGCGGCAGCGCGGTGCGGCCTATATAGGGATCGATTGCAAATCGCAACTTTTGCGAATCGTTCGCAATAAGAGCCGAACTCCTATGTATTATCTCGATTATCAGGCGACCACACCGCTCGCGCCGGAAGCGCTGGAGGCGATGCTGCCCTGGCTCGCCGGGCCGGGCAGCGACGGCTTCGCCAATCCGTCGAGCCAGTATCGCGCGGGCCGCGCCGCGGCGGCCGCGGTCGAGGTCGCGCGGGCGCAGGTCGCGGCCTTGCTGCCCAGGGGCGGCCGCGTCCATTTCACCTCGGGCGCGACCGAGGCGCTGAACTGGGCCCTGGTCTCGGGCGCGCGGCTGCGGCCGGGCGGGCAAACGGGGAGCGCGATCGAGCATCATGGCGCGCTGCAGCGGCTCGAGGACGAGGGCGCGCCGCTCATCCCGGTCGGCGCGGACGGCCTCGTGCCGCCGCCGGACGAGGCGGAGCTGCCGGAAAATGGCCTGGTCGCCCTGATGCTGGTCAACAACGAGGTCGGCACGATCCAGCCGGTCGCCGCTTATGCCGAAGCCGCGCACGCCAGGGGCAGCCTGCTGCTCTGCGACGCGGTCCAGGCCTATGGCCGGATGGCGATCCCGGACGGGCCGGACCTGATCGCGATCAGCGCCCACAAGCTCCATGGCCCGAAGGGGATCGGCGCGCTCTGGGTCCGCGACGGGCTCAGGCTGCCGCCCTTCATCCTCGGCGGCGGGCAGGAGCAGAACATGCGCTCGGGCACCGTCTCGCCCGCTTTGGTCGCCGGCTTCGGCGCGGCGGCGAAGGTTGCGGCGGAACGGCGGGAGCAGGATGCCGCCCATGTCGCCCGGCTGTGGGAGGTGGCGGTCGGGAAACTCGCCGGCTGGACGATCAACGGCTCGGTCGAGCGGCGTTACCGGGGCAATCTCAATGTCCGCCGCGAGGGCGTGAACGCTGTCCGCCTGCTCTCCGACGTCCGCGAGGTCGCCTTCAGCCTGGGCAGCGCCTGCGGCAGCGGCTCGGGCAAGACCAGCCATGTGCTGCGCGCCATGGGCCTCGACGAGCGCCAGACCCATGCCAGCATCCGCCTCGGCTGGGGCCGCTACACGACGGAGGAGGAGCTGCGCACCGCGCTCGGCCTGATCGACGCGGCCGCCGAGCGCCAGCTCAGGTTCGCGGCATGACCCTGGTCCGCTTCATCTCCGCGGACGGCGACGACGAGATGGAGGTCCGCGCCCCGCCCGGCGCGCGCCTGCTCGACGTCGCCCAGGAAGTGGGCCAGCCGCTCGAGGGCACCTGCGAGGGGCAGATGGCCTGCTCCACCTGCCACGTTATCGTCGACGCCGCCGACTTCGCCAGGCTGCCGCGGGCGAGCGAGGAAGAAGAGGACATGCTGGACCTCGCCAGCCACGTCACCCGCCATTCGCGCCTCGCCTGCCAGATCTTCCTGACCGAGGCGCTGGAGAGCCTGACCGTGCGCATGCCGGCAGGCGTGCGCAACATGCAGGGGCGCTAGGCACAGCCCCGAATTTTTCTGCGGCTGTCCGCCTGCTGGACTCTGGCTAGTCCCGGTCTCGCAAACTTGAGGAGCGCGAGATGTTTGTGAAACTGGGTCTGGCCGCGATGGCGCTGCTGTTGGCGGCCTCCGGCAATGACGGGCAGCTGGAGCCCCGGCAACAGCGCGCGGCGCCGCCTGTCGGCACTGCCCGACAGCTCGCCGCCATCGAGCGCGCCAGCGGCGGCCGGCTCGGCGTCATGCTGGTCGACGCGCGCGGCCGCATCCTGTTCGCGCACCGGCCGAACGAGCGCTTCGCCATGTGTTCGACCTTCAAGCTGGCTCTGGCGGCAATGTACGCGGACGGCAGCGACCGCACGCCGCTGCGGATCGCGCGCGCCGACCTGATGGGCAATTCGCCCTACTCCGAGCAGGCCGTGGGCGCGGGCGAGATGAGCGTCGAAGGCGCCGCCGAGCACATCGTCACCGACAGCGACAATGCCGCCGCCAATCTCCTGCTGCGACGCCTCGGCGGACCTGCCGCCTACACCAGGCGCGTGCGGGCCTGGGGCGACGCCGTGACCCGGCTGGATCGGTTCGAAATGGCCCTCAACGAGAATGCCCGGAACGATCCGCGCGACACGACCAGCCCCGCCGCCATGGCCGGTACCACGCGCCGGCTCGTCATGGGCGACCTGCTCGCGGCCGCCGCCCGCGACCGCCTGCGCGGCTGGATGCTTGCGACCCGCACCGGCCCCGGGCGCATTCGGGCCGGGCTGCCCGCGGCGTGGACGATGGGTCACAAGACCGGAACCTGCGGTACCGCCTATAATGACGTGGCCTTCCTCCGCACGCCCCGCGGGAACGAATATGTCCTCGCTGTCTATCTCGACCGGCCGACCGTGAACGCCCGCCGGGCCGAAGCGGCCATTGCCGATGTTGCCCGGCTGGCAGCCGAAGTTGTGCGTTAGCGGCGCGTGCTCCGGCGAAAGCCGGAGCGTTGGGAAGCGAAGGCCGCTTCTGGCCAACGGTCCGGCCTTCGCCGGACCACATTGGGGCCACTTCAGGGATTGCCGGTGATTCACCAGAACTTGCATCTCCGCCCTCCCGCCGCCATATGGCGCGCGGGAGTCGGGCGGACGGCGCTCTCGCCAACCCGGTCAGGTCCGGAAGGAAGCAGCCGTAACGAGTTTCCGCGTCGGGTCGTTCCGGCTCCCACCATCTCCGAGCTGCAACAGTCTCGTTCCCGGTCTGTTCTTTCTTACGGGCTGCGGGTCTGTTAGACGAGCCCGATGGCCTTCCGCTCGCCGTATCTCGACTCACCCCCTGTGCGTCGTTTCCGGGGTGGGAGACCCCCGCGATTCCATGTGACAGTCGTGTCGGTCGTGACCTTCCGGGCCCGCGCGCTGGCGCGGGCGGGGCGGAGCCACTAGGTTGCTGACGATGTCCGATTCCCCCCAGCCCTATCGCGTTCTCGCCCGCAAATACCGGCCGCAAAGCTTCGACGAGCTGATCGGCCAGGAGGCGATGGTGAAGACGCTCGCCAATGCGATCGCGCGCGATCGGCTGGCCCATAGCTTCCTGCTGACCGGCGTGCGCGGCGTGGGCAAGACCTCGACCGCGCGGCTGATCGCCAAGGCGCTGAACTGCATCGGGCCGGACGGCAATGGCGGGCCGACGATCAATCCCTGCGGCGTCTGCGAGCCCTGCCGCGCGATCGCCGAGGGCCGGCATATCGACGTGGTCGAGATGGACGCGGCCTCCCATACCGGCGTCGACGACGTGCGCGAGATCATCGAGGCGGTGCGCTATTCGGCGGTCTCGGCGCGCTACAAGGTCTACATCATCGACGAAGTCCACATGCTGTCGAAGAACGCGTTCAACGCGCTGCTGAAGACGCTCGAGGAGCCGCCTGCCCATGTAAAGTTCCTGTTCGCCACGACCGAGGTGAACAAGGTCCCGATCACCGTGCTGTCGCGCTGCCAGCGCTTCGACCTGAGGCGGATCCCGGCGGACATGCTCGCCGCGCATTTCGGCCATGTCGCCGAGCAAGAAGGGGTCGAGGTTGAGCCCGAGGCGCTGGCTTTGATCGCCCGCGCGGCCGAGGGCTCCGCGCGCGACGGCCTCTCCATCCTCGACCAGGCGATCGCCCATGGCGCCGGCGCAGTGACCGCCGAACAGGTGCGGGCGATGCTCGGCCTGTCAGACCGGGGCGCGGTCCGGAACCTGCTCGGCCTGCTGCTGACCGGCGACGCGCAGGGCACGCTGGCCGCTGTGCGCGATCAATATGAGCTCGGCGTCGAGCCTTCGGCCTTGCTCCGCGGCCTGCTGGAGGCGGTGCACGGCGTCACCCGCGCCAAGGTCGGCGGCGCGCGCGACCCCGCCCAGTCCGAGGAGGAGCGCGAGGCCTATGCCGACTGGGCGGCCAGGCTCGGCCATGCCGCGATCCACCGGCTCTGGCAGCTTCTGCTCAAGGGCCTTGGCGAGGTCCACAATGCGCCGATGCCGCTCGAGGCCTGCGAGATGGCGCTGCTGCGCGTCATCCACGCCGCCGAGCTGCCCGATCCGGGCCAGCTGATCGAGAAACTGGCGAGCGGCGAGATCGCGGCGCCGCGCGCGGCCGAGGCGCCCAAGGCCGAGAGCCAGGGTGAGTTGCTCGCCATGCCGGCGAGCTTCGCCGAGCTGGTCCAGCGGCTGGAGAAAGGCGGCAAGCATATCCTCGCCCACCAGCTCAGCGACGACTTCCGCCTCGTGAGCTATGCCCCGCCGGCCATCCGCCTGCAGGCCGCGCGGGCCGTGGATGCGCAGGGAATCGAAAAGACTTTGAACGAGCTGAGGGCCTTTCTTAAGAGCGCGTTCAAGCAAGGATGGGACGTCAGCATCGATGAAGGCGCGGCCCAGCCCTCGCTGCGCGAGCAGGAGCTGGCGGCCGAGGAGGCGTTGCGCCAGGAGGTGCTGGACGCACCGATCGTCCGGGCTGCCTTCGAGGCCTTCCCCGAGGCCGAGCTGGCGGGCTACAGCGTCGACAAACAACGGAGTGCGTGACTTGCCCGATCTCAACGACATCATGCGTATGGCCCAGGAGGCCCAGACCAGGCTCATGGAGGCGCAGCAGAATCTCGACAAGATCGAGGTCGAGGGCGTGTCCGGGGGCGGGCTGGTTAAGATTCGGGCGAGCGCCAAGGGCCGCATCATCCGCGTCGACATTCACGAGAGCCTGCTGGTCGCGTCGGAGAAGCAGATGGTCGAGGATCTGATCGCCGCCGCGATCAACGACGCGCGCGGCAAGGCCGACGTGGCGGCGGAGGCGGCGATGCGCGAGGCGACCGGCGGCCTCCAGCTCCCGCCCGGCTTCCAGATGCCGTTCTAGAGGGAGGGACTGTCCCCGCAGGGGACTGTCCCTTCGCTTCAGTCGTACACGCAGCGGTCCAGGCCGTCGCGGGCGACCTGGGCCATGCGGGCGCGGATGATGTTGCCGTAGCGGCGGGTGAAGCCGGCCGGATCGACCGCCTCGCGGCGCCTCGGCAGCGGCAGCACCGCGGCGATGCGGGCGGCCTCTTCGGGCGTCAGCCGCGAGGCGTCGTGGCCGAAATAACGCTGCGCGCCGGCGTTGACGCCATAGGTGCCGATCCCGGTCTCGGCGATGTTGAGATAGACCTCCATGATCCGCCGCTTCGTCCAGGTCGTCTCCATGAGGAAGGTGAACCAGGCCTCCAGCCCCTTCCTGAAATAGCCGCCGCCCTGCCAGAGGAAGGCGTTCTTCGCGGTCTGCTGGCTGATCGTCGAGCCGCCGCGGATCACCCGGCCGCCGGCGGCGTTGCTGCGCATCGCCGCGGCGATGGCGTCGGTGTCGAAGCCGCTGTGCGAGCAGAACTTGCCGTCCTCGGCGGCGATCACGGCGCGGACCATGTTGCGGTCGATCCGCTCGATCGGCAGCCACTGCCGGGTCGCGCCATTGCCGTCGAAGAGCTGGGTCAGGGTGATCGGCGGCGCGATGAAGCGGTAGAGGATCACCCAGAGCGCGCTGATGAGGATGAAGCCGAGGATCGACAGGCCGAGCCACTTGAGGATGCGGCGTAACAGGCTGCGCTTTCGCTTCGGCGGCTGTTCCTCGACGACGGGTTCGTGCTCGGCGGGCGGGGCAATACTGGCCATGCCCCCAGTCTAGCGGCGGGGCGTGCTGCTCCGCCAGCCGGAATCGCGGGCGCGGCGCTCGGCCGCATCGTCATGGGGCTCGCCGGCCATCATCTCCTGCGCCGCCTGCTGCACGAGCAGGTTCTCGCTCCCCGCCTGGCGATAGTCGCTGCGCTGCGGCCCGGAACCCGCGGCGGTCATCAGCACCTGCCAGTCCGCCCCGGTCCGGCAGGCGATGCCGGCCGCGGCCTGGCTGTCGAAGGTGCGGCAGGTGCGCCCGTCATTGTGCACGAAGGTCACGCCGATCCGGGTCGCTGCGCCCTGGGCCTGGGCGGAGGCGAGCTGCGTCTCCAGCGCCTCGGCGAGGTCGCCGCGCGCCACCATCGCGCCGCCCTCCACGGCGAACGGCCCGGCGGCCGGGGCCGGGGCAAGCAGCGTTCGCCCGACCAGAAGGCCGAGCACCAGGGTCGCCGCCAAAGCGGTCAGCGTCTGCCAGAGCGGCCGCGCGGGCCGCGGCGGCGCGGCGGGGAAGGGGAGGACGTTGGTCTCCAGCATCGACCGGAAGCGCTCGGGCACCTCCTCCTCCGCAATCGGGCCGTAATGGGCGCTGAGCCGGTCGCGGAGGCGCTGCTGCTCCTCGAGCCGCCGCCGCAGCGCCGGGTCCTGCGCCACGGCGCGCTCGACGCGGGCGCGGCCGATGTCGTCCAGCTCGCCGTCCACGAAGGCCATCAGCATGTCGTCATCGATCGCCATCATGCCGCCTCCAGCAGCTGGACCAGGGCCTGGCGGCCGCGCGTCAGGCGCGAGGTGAGCGTACCCATCGGGATGTCGAGCAGCTCGGCGGCCTCGCGATAGGCGAGGCCCTCGACCAGGACGAGCGCGATTACCTCCCTTTGCTCGGGCGTGAGGCTCGCCATGGCGCGGTCGACGGCATGCATCTCCGCCTTCGCCTCGATCTGATCCAGCATGTCCACGCCGACCATTTCCCCATCCTCCTCAGGCGCGAAGGTGCGGGCGCGGCGGGCGCGGCTGCGCACCTCGTCGATCCAGCAATTCCGCACGATCCTCATCATCCACGCATCCAGCCTCGTTCCCGGCGCCCATTGCTCCCGCGCCTTCAGCGCCCGCTCCAGCGCCACCTGCAGCAGGTCGTCGGCATCGGCGGCGTCATACGCAAGCGCGCGCGCGAACCGGCGCAGCCGGGGCAGCAGCGTCAGCAGCTCGCGCTCGAAAGCCTGCAACAGCGACTCCTTGTCCGATGGAGGAAACGGCCCGCCGCACGCGTTTCCTCCAAAGTTGCGGAAAAATATGCCATGATCTTGCTGATGACCATCCTGAGGCGCTGGCGGCTGGCCTGGAGCGGCGCGCTCCTGCTCGGAGCAGCGAGCGCGGGCGCGCAACTGGTGCCCGGCCTGCCCGGCGGTTCGGGCGGCACGGGCGGCGTCGGTCGTCCGTCGGTGCCGTCCCTGCCCACTGCGCCGACCCCCGGGGTGCCAGGCGTGGGCGACCGGATCGGCGATGTGACCTCGAACGTCCGCGGCGCGATCGATCCGGTGACCGGGCGACTCGATCCGGTGCGGGCCAGCGCGAGCGAGCTGGCGGCGGCGCGGATCTACCGGCTGGACGAGCTGGTCAGGGCCAATCGCGAGCGGCTGGAGATGACGGATTTCGGACCCGCGGTCCGCGGCCAGGTGATCGCCGTCGATCCGGACCCGGCCACGCTCCACGCTGCTCTGACCGCAGGTTTCACCCGCGTGGCCGAGGAGCGGATCGAGGGGCTCGACATACGCTCCGTGACGTTGGCCGTGCCGCGCGGCTGGTCGGTGAACCGCGCGCTGTCGCGGCTGCGGCGGCTTGCGCCTGCCGGCCGGTTCAGCGCCAACAATCTGCACGAGCAGAGCGGTGGCGCGTCGGCGGCGGGCGATGCCGCGCTCCTCGTCCAGCGCGGCGGCGCGCCCGGCTCAGCGATTGGAATCATCGATGGCGGGGTCGCGGCACATCCCTCGCTCAGGAGTGCGGTCCAGCAACGCGGCTTCGTGGCCGGCGCCCCGCGGGCGAGCGCCCACGGCACCGCCATGGCCTCGCTGATCGCCGGCCAGGGGCCGGTGCGCGGCGCCGCGCCCGGCACGCCTTTGCTGGTCGCCGATATTTTCGGGGCCGATCCGGCCGGCGGCAATGCGCTGGCCCTGACCCGCGCGCTCGGCTGGATGGTGGCGCAGCGGGTGCGGGTCGTCGCGGTCAGCCTGGTGGGCGCGGCCAATCCCCTGATCGAGCGCGCCGTGCAGCAGGCGCGCGCGCGCGGCACCTGGGTGGTCGCCGCCGTCGGCAATGACGGCCGCGCCGCGCCGCCTGCCTTTCCCGCCTCCTATCCGGGGGTGATCGCGGTCACCGCCGTGGACGGGCGCGGCCGGGTCCTGATCGAGGCGGGGCGGGCGCTGCACCTCGATTATGCCGCGCCGGGGGCGGACATGGGGGCGGCGGGCGGGCGCGGCGCCGTCGTGGCGGTGAGGGGGACCTCCTTCGCCGTACCGCTGGTGGCGGGGCGACTCGCCCAGCATATCCGTGCCGCCAACGTCCTCGCCAGCCTCGATGGCGAGGCCGCGCAGAGAGGCGCCCGCGGGGTGGGCCGGGGCATCCTCTGCGGCAACTGCCGGACGCCGATAAGGAACGCCTCGCGGCGTTGAGCCGCGAAAAGGGATTAAAACCCATTTCAGCATCGTTGCCCTGCCGAGAGCCCGCTCCAGAGGGGTTCGAAAGCAGGAGATCAACGATGAAGCTCGCACTCAAGATCGTCACCGCCCTTTCGGCCGTCATGATAGCCGCGCCGGCCTCGGCGCAGCTCGGCGGAGCGCTGGGCGGCGGCCTTGGCGGGTCCGTCGGCGGCCTCGGCGGCAGCGTCGGGGGCACCCTCGGCGGCAGTGCCGGCACCGGTGGCGTCGGCGCCGGCGGCTCGATCGGCGGCAGCGTGAATGGCGGCGTCGACCTGGGCGACCTGCGCAGCACGACGGACAATGTCCGCCAGACCACCCGCAACGCCCGCGACAATCTGCGCGACGACGTGCGCCAGACTCGCCAGGACGTCGCCCGGACGCGGCGCAATGCGACCGCCAATGCGGCCAATACGACCCGGGCCGGCATCGCCGACACGCGGCGGACGCTCAGCGACGCGAAGCCCGGCCTGAACGGCAGCGCCAGCGCCAGCGCCAGCGCGTCCGGCCGCGGCTCGGCCCGGGCGGAGCGGCCCCGGCCCAACCGGGACATGGGCAACCAATAATCGGCCTTCCTCCAGGCCGTCCGGAAGGCCCGGGGCTTAGGCTCCGGGCCTTCTTCTTTGCGGCGAAGCCGGGTAGGCCTTTGCCCATGAACCCGGTCTTCGCGCGCCTGCCGACCTCGATCTTCGAAGCCATGTCGATGGCGGCACGCGAGCGCACAGCGGTCAATCTGGGGCAGGGCTTCCCCGATTTCGGCTGGCCCGACGACGTGGTCGCGAAGGCGGCGGAGGCGCTGACCGGCGCGGCGAGCCAGTATCCGCCGATGCGCGGGCTGCCGGAACTTCGCGAGGCGGTCGCGGCCCATTATGGCCGCCACCAGGGGCTCGCGCTGGATGCGGAGCAGGTGATCGTGACCTCGGGCGCAACCGAGGCGATCGCGGCGAGCCTGCTCGCCCTGATCGCGCCGGGCGACGAGGTGGTGCTCTTCCAGCCGCTCTACGACGCCTATCTGCCTTTGGTGCTGCGCGCCGGCGGCGTGCCGCGGCTGGTGCGGCTGACGCCGCCCGGCTGGCGGATCACCGAGGATGCGCTGGCCGCCGCCTTTTCGCCGAACACGCGCCTCGTCGTCTTCAACAACCCGCACAACCCGACCGCGCGGGCCTTCGACGAAACCGAGCTGGCCCTGCTCGCCCGCTTCTGCGTCGACCATGATGCGATCGCCGTCTCGGACGAGGTCTGGGAGCATGTCATGTTCGACGGCCTCGTCCATCTCCCGCTGAGCGCGATGCCGGGCATGGCCGAACGGACGGTGAAGATCGGGTCGGCGGGGAAGATCTTCTCGCTGACCGGCTGGAAGGTGGGCTGGGCGGTGGCGGCGCCGGACCTGGCCGCGCAGGTGGCGCGGGCGCACCAGTTCGTCACCTTCACGACCCCGCCGAACCTGCAGGCGGCCGCGGCCTACGGGCTCGGCAAGGAGCATGATTATTTCACGGCGATGCGGGCGCGCTTCCAGGAGGCGCGGGACGTTCTGCAGGCCGCCGTGGAGGGGGAAGGCTACAAGGTACTGCCGGCCGAGGGCACCTACTTCCTGAATGTCGACCTGGCCGCCTCGGGCATTGCCGCCGACGATATGAGCTTCTGCACCCGCGCGGTCGAGCAATGCGGGGTCGCGGCGATCCCGCTCTCGGCTTTCTATGCCGAGGCGCCGGTGACCAATGTCGTGCGGCTCTGCTTCGCCAAGAGGCCGGAGACGATCGAACAGGGCGTGGCCGGGCTGGCGACGGCACGAATTCTATTCGAAAAGGCTTAGCCTGAGAGCTGACACGCCTGACATCCAGGCGGCGGGACTACCGGCTGAACGGACGGACGGATCTACACCGAATAGAAATCCACGACCGTCGGGATGGTGTCGTTGAGGAGGGTGATCTTCTTCATGGCGATCTTCCAGGCCCCGTCCTCAGCCGTCCGCACGAGCGCGTAGTCGTAGCGGCCGAAAAAGGTGTGCGTGCGTTCGGCGCGCTTGTCGAAGAGGTGGGTGCTGAAGCTGGCCGCGACCCTGTGGCCGTCCTCGACGAGGACGTTGGTGACCTGGTGGACCACGCGCGGGCGCGGTGCCGAGGCGACGGAGAGGCCGGAGCGGGCGCGCCAGACGCGGTCCTCGAGGTTGCGGCGGCCTTTATAGTAGATGAGCGAGAGCTCGCTATCCGGGTCCTCGGTCGGGTTCAGCTCGTCGCGCCAGGCGGGCATCCAGAAAATGGCGTCCTCGGCGTAGAGGGCGAGCCATTCGTCCCAGTCGCCCCGGTCGAGCAGCATGGCCTCGCGGGTCAGCAACACCTCGGCTTCGGCGTGGGTGAGCGTCATGCCGGCAGCGCCCCCGCCATGCGCCGCGCCCATTCGCGATAATAGGAGTGGAAGAGCGTCTCGTCGCAGAGCTGCGAGCCGCCGATCACCGAGCGCTCCGGCGCCAGCCCGATCGAGGCGGAGAGTGCGTTGCCGCCGGCCTTGCTCGCGCCGAGGCCGCGGGCATGGCCGAGCAGCCAGGGCTCGACCCGGCTGGCGAAGCCGCGCTGGCAATTCTCGTAGCTCACCGTGTCGTCGGGCGTGGCCATGCCCGAGGGATTGAAGAAGTCCTCATACTGGCGGATCCGCTGCCGCCGCGCCGCGGCGCTCTCGCCCCTGGGCGCGAGGCACCAGGTGCGCATCTCGGTCCGGCCCGGGCCGAGCGGACGGATGACGCGCAGCTGACTGGAGGCGTTCTCGGCGACCTGCAGGTTCGGGAAGATGGTGAGGTTGCGCATCGAGAACATCCAGGCGCGCCGTTCGATGCCGACGCGTTCGGCGAGCTCCTCCGCGCGCTCGTAGAGGGGCAAAGCGGGGGAGACGTCCATCCGCCCCCAGTTCAGGACATGGCCGTAGGGGAAGGAATAGGAGCCGCCCTGGATGCCTTCGGCCGCCTCGCTCCAGGCGGGATCGTCGGCCCAGACCGAGCCGATGGTCGACGGATCGGGCTTCTCCTTCCGCTGCTCCAGCAGGCGGATGTAGGAGGGATGGGCCGAGGTGAAGTGATAGGCGTCGGAGCAATTCTCCAGCTGCAGCTTCCAGTTTCCCGCGAAGGTGAAGATGACCGCGCCGGGGACGAGCTCCATGCCGTCCTCGCTCTGCTCGGCGACGAGATCGAGCAGTTTCGCGGCCTCGCCCAGCCAGTCTGCGAGCGGCGGCACGTCGGCGACCAGGCTGCCGAACAGGAAGCCCTTATGTTCGCCGAATGCGGGCAGGCGGGCGAGGTCCTTGCGCTCGCCCTCGAAGGCGGGGGTGTAGCAGCCGGCCTCCTGCCATTTGACGCCCTTGTTCCGCCCGGCGCTGTCGAAGCTCCAGCTGTGATAGGCGCAGACGTGGAGCTTCGCATTGCCGCACATCGTCTGCGCGATCATCGCCCCGCGGTGCGGGCAGGAATTGACGAAGGCGGCGAGCCTGCCGTCGCCGTCGCGGCTGACGAGGACGGGGACGCGGCCGACCGTCGTCGTGAAGAAATCGTGCGGTTCGGGCGCTTGCGACGCGAGGCCTAGGAAGACCCAGCCGCCCTCGAAGATGCGCTTCATCTCCAGGTCGAAAATGGCGGGATCGTCGAACATCGTCCGGCTGACGCGGAACACGCCGTCCGCGGGGCGGTCGTCGATCAGGCGGGCGAGGCCGGGCGCGAGCATCCCTGCCCCTTAGCTGCCGCGGAGGTTGTCGTCTTCCCGGTAGCGCGTCTCGATGAAGCGGCTGTGGGTGTCGAAATGGCTCTGCCGGTCGCGGCAGCATTGCTCCAGCAGATGGTCCATCTCGCCGGCGACGATGTCGAGGCTCTCGACAAAGCGGCGGCTGCTCTCGGCGTTCGAGGCGCGCGCCTGGTCGGGCAAAGCGAGATAGGAATCGACGAGCTGAGGCAGGTGCTGGCCGATCAGGCGGCGGATGTCGCCGGCCAGGGCCTCGTCATTGGGGCCGAGCTCGTGGAGATGCGGCTGGATTTCGCGCAGGCCCGCCATGATCCGGTCCGCCGCGGGCAAGGCGCGGCCCGGCAGCTCGTCGCAGCGGTCGAGCAGACCTTCCTCGGCGCGGACGGCGAGCTCGGGCAGCGGCAGGGTGTGCGGGGTGAGCCGCGCTTCTTCTTCCATCTTTCGTGCGTGCCGGGTCGGCTGGAACATGAGCACGATGCCGAGGAACAGGATCACCGGCACCGCGAAGATCCAGGCGAAAAACAGGCCCGGCTTGAACAAAGAGAAGCCGAGCAGCACGACCATGAGGCCGGCGACGATAAAGCCCGAGCGCCGGGCGCGGCGGCCGAACTCCTCCCATTTGCGCTGGGCGCGGCGGCGCTTCGCGGCGCGGCGGGTCGGCGAGCCGATCGCGCGGCGCAGGAAATCCTCGGTTTCGTAGAGCACCCGCTCGAGCTCGAAGCTCATCTCATTCGCTCCGGATCGGGCCGTCTTCGCGATAGCGGTCCTCGATGAACCGGCCCTGGGTCTGGAAGGCGTCGACATCGTCGCGGGCGAGCTTGCGGCCGAGCTCGTCGATCGCCGTGGTGGCGGCGTCGAGCCCCTGCGTCAGCCGCTCGTCGACATTGAGCCCCTCGGCATCGCGCTCGGCGCGATATTCGGACGGGACGCGCTCGTAGCGGTCGATCAGGTCCGGGAGATGCCTGCCGAGCAGGCGGCGCGCGTCCTGGGCGAGCGGATCCAGCGTGGCCATGTCGGAAAGCTGGCTTTCGAGCATCGGCAGCTGCGCGCTGATCGCGTCGGCGCGGCGCGCGGCCGCGGGCGGCAGCAGATGGCGCTTGCGCGCGAGCAGCGCGCCGAGCCGCTGCACCACCGCGGCGTTGGTCATATTGTCCTGATAGGCCGGGACGGGCCTCTCGCGCGGCCGCCAGAAGGCGATCACCGCCATGATCACCAGCGTCGCGATCACGATCGAGAAGAAGCCGCCGAGCCCGATCCCGCCGAGCACGAGGCCGGCGATGGTCGTGCCGACCAAGGCGAGGACGAGCACGATGCCGATGCTCACCGCCTTCTGGATGAGCTGGGTGCGGGTCAGCGGCTTGCGCGGCGCCATCGCGGCGGGGCCGCGCTCGGCAAGAATGCGGTCGTGCCGGTGCAGGACCTCGTCCAGCCGGGCGATGGATTGATTGACGCGGTCCGTGTCACTCATCAGGCGCGGGCGCTCCTCACCCCTCGATCGCGGTCAGCGGGTTGTCGGCGGCGGAGCCCAGAGCGCGGTTCTGCTCGACGCCCTCGGCGCGGGCGATATAGCCCCTGGACTTCTCGACCTCCTTGCCGAGCTGCTCGACGGTCTGCTTCATGTTGCCGAGCGCCTCGATCTTGAAGCGGTCGATCGTGTCCATCGTGTCGTAGATGTTCTGGAAGGCGCGCTGGAGCGTCTCCAGCGGGATCGTGGCGGAGGCCGCCTGCTTGTGGATCTCGGCCGACTGGGACTTGAGCAATTCGCCGGTCGATTCGATCATGTTGGCGGTGGTGGTGTTGAGCGCGGTGATCTGCTCCAGCACCAGTTTCTGGTTGGTCAGCGCCTGCGCGACGGTCACGGCGGTGCGCAGCGCGGCGACGGTCGTGGTGGAGGCGCGGTCGACGCCCTTCACCAGCTCGACATTGTTCTTCTTGACCAGGTCGAGGGCCAGATAGCCCTGCACGGTCACCGCCATCTGGGTGAGCAGATCGGTGGTGCGCTGGCGCGTGTAGAAGAGCGCAGTCTCGCGGATCGCCTTGGCCTTGGCCGGATCGGTCGCGTCGAGCTCGTTCGCCTTGTTCTCGAGCGCGGCGTCCATCGCCTTGGAGATGTGGATCATCTGCTCGAGCTTGCCCATGGTCTTCCACAGGTTGGCGCGCTCGACGTCGATCGCCGCATTGTCCATCAACAGCTCGTCCTTCCCCGAGGCCAGGGCGGCGAGGATCTTCGAGATGTGGGTCTGCGCGGACTGGTATTTCATGAAATAATTGCGGAGCCCGCCGCCCCACGGGATGAAGCCGAACAGCTTGCGCGGCTTCACGCCGCGGCCCGGGTCGAGATCCTCGACGGTGCGGCGCAGTTCGGTGAGGTCGGAGCCGATGCCGGTATCCTTGTCGATCGCCTTGACCGGCCGGTCGAGGAAGCGATTGGAGGCGCCGGCGGCCTCGTTGATCTCCTTGCGGCCCATCGTGGTCAGCTGATCGACCTTCTTGCCGAATTCGGGCGAATTGGCGTCGAGCGCGACCAGCTCGGCGACGAAGCTGTCGACCTTCTCCTCGAGCTGGCTCTTCTGCTCCTCCTTGAGGGGGACGAGCCCGGCGGCCTGCTCGGCCTGGACGGTCTGCAGCGGCGCGGGTGGCTCCAGAGTGAGCGTCTGCGCGCCGGCTTCGGTCGTCTGGGTCTGCGTGGCCATCTTTTGTCCCCGTCTCATGGTGGTCAGGGCGAGATTGGTGTGTCGGGCGCGCGAGCGCAAGGGATAACGTGTATTATTTTAGCAATACACGTTGCCACGAAAATGCCCGGAAATGGGGCCCGGAGGGCGCTTCCGCCGCAAAAGCGCCATCATGTTGAACCCCGGATTACAGGCCCGGTCAGGAAGCTGTCAGGGACTCGGCTGTAGACGGGGATCAAGAGTTTCCGGGTCCGGCCTGTTGTGTACCGCCGGACCGGGTTGCGAAGAGCGCCCCGGCCACCCCCCTTGGCCGGGGCGTTTTTCTTTTGCGCGTCCAGCGCGATAGCGCCTTCCCCCGTTCAGTCGCCGTGCAGGTTGCGAAGCGCAGAGCCGACTCGGTTCACGGCTTGGGGAGTATCAGACCATGCGCATATTTCTGGCCGGCGCCGCCGCTGCGGCCTTCGCCTTCGCCGCCACGCCGGCTTTCGCCCAATATGGCGGCAGCCCCGAGGAACAGGTCGAGGGCGCGCCGGACGAGGCGGAGATGACGGTCCCGGCCGACGAGGAGCAGGAAGCCATGGCGGCCCGGGCCGGCGTCCCGGCGACGGGCCCTGTCCCCGATGACATGGATGTGGATCCCGATGCGGATGTCGATGCGGATCTTGTCGTGGATGCGGGCGGCAAGGTCGAGGAGGTCCCCGGCGAGGACTATGCGGCGGCCGACATCGACACGGATATCGGCATGGATGCGGACGCCGACTCGGACATGGATGTCGACCCCGAGGATGCGGCGCCGCCCGAGATGGATGAGGATGCCGGCGAGCCCCAGCAGGGCGCGGTCTGGCAGGGCGAGGATGGCCGCACTTATTGCCGCCGTTCGGACGGCACGACCGGCCTTGTCGTCGGCGGCGGCGCCGGCGCCCTGATCGGCCGCGGCATTGACGGCGGCCGGCATCGCGCGGCGGGAACGATCATCGGCGGCCTGATCGGCGCCGTCGTGGGCAGCGCGGTCGAGCGCAGCGCCAGCCAGCAAAACTGCCGCTAGAGGCCGCCGGGAAGGCGTCATTTTAGCGAAAGCCGCAATCCCCCCGGAATTGCTGAAAAGACGGAGATTCCAGCTTGCGCTGGAATGACGAGGAGAGGTTTTGACCGCTCCGGCGTCTCGGCTATGGGAGCAGCGCGTCAGTTGCGGGAGTCGGTTCTTGAAGAAGTTTGTCCTGGTGAGTGTCGCGGCCGCCGTCCTTTGCGGCGCCGCCTTTGCCCAGCGTCCAGCCACCAGCGCCGCTACGACCATCCAGACGCGGCAGGGCCATTACAAGCAGATGGCGGCGGCGCTGAAGGGGATCAGCGACCAGCTCCGCGCCGGCAGCCCCGACCTCGCCCAGATCCGGCCGCGCGCCGCCCTGCTCGCCGACCGCTCGGTCCATGTGCTGGCCTGGTTCCCGCACGGGACCGGTCCGGAAGCCGGGGTCAGGACGCGGGCCAAACCTGAAATCTGGTCGAACCAGCAGGGCTTCCGGCAGGCCGGCGCCAGCTTCGTCGTCGCCGTGCGCACGCTGAACAGCGCCGCAATGGCCGGCGATATCGGCCGGATCCGCACCGCCTTCCCGGCCGTCCAGCGCGCCTGCGCCGGCTGCCACGACAATTTCCGGGCGCCCGAGCATTGATTGCCGAAGGCGGGCCGGTGAAGGATATGGGGGTCCGCATCTGGGACCTGCCCGTCCGGCTCTTCCACTGGTCGCTGGTCCTGCTCGTCCCCGCTCTGTGGTGGACGGCGGAGACCGAGCGGATGGAACTGCACATCCTGCTCGGCGAGGTGATGCTCGGCCTGCTCCTTTTCCGCCTGCTCTGGGGCCTACTCGGCAGCTCGACGGCGCGCTTCGCCTCCTTCGTGCGGGGTCCGCGCGCGGTGCTCCGCTACTTCAGGGAGAAGAAGCGGGCGCTCGGCCACAGTCCGCTCGGCGGCTGGAGCGTCATCGCCATGCTGCTCGCGCTCTCGGTGCAGACCGGGCTCGGCCTGTTCGCCTCAGACGAGGATGGCATCTATGCCGGGCCACTCTCGCGCCACATGCCCGACCTCGACAGCGCGCACGAGCTGGCCGAGCGGCACGAAACCCTCTTCTGGGTGATTGTCGCCCTGATCGCGCTGCATGTGCTGGCGATCCTCTATTACCGGCTGATCAGCCGCGAGGACCTGATCACGCCGATGGTGACGGGCCGCGGCCCGCCGGGCGAAGCGGGGGAGGCGATGGTGCCCGCGCCGCTCTGGCGCTTCCTGCTCGCCGCCGGTCTCGCGACGGGGCTGACCTTCGTCATTACTATGATCTTGTAAGCTCCCGTTCATTTTCTACATGCTCTAGTGTCATAGGGACCTAAGACACGAGGCGGGGCGTGGGTAGCTGCTTTTCCATCATGGACCATCATGTCGACCGGGCGCAGCACGCCCAGGTCGCCACTGCCGGCAAGCTCGTCCTCTCCCGCCTGCCGCCGGGCCACGGCATCGTGCCGGCGACCGCGCCGACGCTGAAGCTGATCCTGGAAGGCGAGGTCCGCTACGCCTTTGACGGACGGACCTTCGTGGTCCGGGCGGGCGAGTTCCTTTTCCTGGACGCGGGTACGGCCTGTGTCGTCGACAATCGCGCGACCACGATCGGGCTTTGTGTCGGCGTCTCCGGCGTGCCGCGGGTGTCATGCAGCGAGATGACGGACCCGCATGATTCGGTGCTTGGCCGCTCGCTCATCCTCTCGACCCGGGCCAGCGCCATGGGGCGGACGCTCGAATTTTACGGCCGGCAGATCGCCAACGATCCCGCGCTCGGCGACTCGCTCGCCGGCGAGCTGGTCGCGTCGGTCGAATATGCGATCGCCGAGCCGCTGGCGGAGAGCCGGGCGGCGATCGACGGACTGAAGGCGGCCAAGCCCTCGACCCGGCGCGAGCTCTATCGCCGGCTCGAGCGGGCGCGGGGCTTCCTGCACGACCATGATCACCGCAACGTGACCCTCGGCGAGATGGCGTCGATCGCCGGCCTCTCGCAATTCCACCTGGCGCGCTATTTCAAGGCGGCGTTCGGGCAGGCGCCGATCACCTATCATCGCGACCTCAGGCTCGCTCGCGCGGCCGAATTGCTGCGCGTCGGGCACAGCGTCGCCGCGGTCGCCGAGGCGACGGGCTATTCGGACCAGGTGGCGCTGAGCCACGCCTTCCGCCGCCGCTACGGCGCCCCGCCGCAAAGCTGGACGCAGCGGCGGCTGGCTTCGTAACGGACGGTACGAAATCGTCATTGCGAGCGTAGCGAAGCAAACCAGTACGGCGCGGAGAACTGATGGGTTGCCGCGTCGCTGCGCTCCTCGCAATGACGGGGATTACACTGACGGCAGGACTTGCCTGGCCTCGCCCCAGCCCTGGAGCAGGCGGGAGGCGGCGCGGTCGAGGAGCCTGTCGGCATCCTTCACCGTGAAGACGTGGCCCGAGGCCATGTCGTCCAGCTCCTCCCAGTTGATGGGGGCGGCGACCGGCGCGCTTTCGCGGGCGCGGGCGGAATAAGGCATGATCGCCGTCGCGCCGCGCTGGTTGCGCAGATAATCGATGAAGATCAGGCCTTTGCGCTTCGCCTTTGAGAGCTCGGATGTGAACCTTTCGGGCTCGGCCTCGGCCAAGGCCATGGCGAAGCGCCGGGCGAAATCCTTGACCTCGGGCCATTCCGCCTTCGGCGTCAGCGGGACGATGACGTGGACGCCCTTGCCGCCGGTCAGCATCGGGAAGGTCTGCAGGCCCATGTCGGCGAGATGGCGGCGCAGATCCTTCGCCGCCTTCTTCACGAGGCCGAAATCCAGCCCCTCGTCCGGGTCCAGGTCGAAGACGATCCGGTCCGCTTTCTCGACGTCGGCGACCCTCGAGCCCCAGCCATGGAACTCGATCGTGCCCATCTGCACGCAGGCGATGATGCCGGCAATGTCCTCGACGTAGAGATAATCCTCCTTGTGCCCGTCCTTCTCGCGGATCGGGACGTGGCGGACGTGCGGGCCGAAAGTGCCGCTGTCATGCTTCTGGAAGAAGCATTTCTTCGCCCGGCCCTGCGGGCAGCGGACGAGGCTGACGGTGCGGTTCGCGGTCCAGGGGAGCATGACCGCGCCGATCGCGCGATAATAAGCGGCGAGATCGCCCTTGGTCACCTTCGCGTCAGGGAAGATGATGCGGTCCGGATTGGAGATTTTCACGTCATCGGTCACCGGATCGGGCGTCTTCCGGGGCATTTCGGCCACCACCTCCTTCGCCGCCTTGTCGCCGCGCAGGCCGAGGAAGCTCGCATGGCGCACGACATTGTCGGCCGTGAACTCCGCGAAGGCAATCTCCGCGACCAGCTTCGGCTTCACCCAGTGCACGCCGCGCGCCTCCGCACGGGGGACTTCCGCAGGGGCCTTCGTGGTTGCGAGCTTGTCGAAGCGCTCGCGCAGATCGATCTGGACCTGCTGGGAAAAACCGGTGCCGACCTTGCCTGCATAGCGCAGCTTCCCGTCCTCATTGAGGCCGAGCAAAAGGGCGCGGAAGCCGCGCCCTTTCTTGTCGCTCTCGCTCCAGCCGATGATCACGAATTCCTGCCGGCGCGTGCATTTCACCTTCAGCCAGTTCTTCGTCCGCGCGTGGCGATAGGGGGCGTCGGCCTTCTTGGAGATGATCCCCTCCTGGCCCGCCTCGCACATCGCGTCGAACAATTGCTCGCCCTTGCCGAGAATATGGTCGGCATAGAGGATGAAGGGCGGCTGCCCTTTGCCGACGAGGCTGGCGAGGCGTTGCTTGCGCTCGATATTGGGCAGCTTCTCCAGATTTTCGCTATCGATTTCCAGGGCGTCGAACAGGAACAGGCTCAGACCTTTGCCGCCCTCCGAGATGGCCTGCTGGAGCGCCGAGAAGCCGGTATTGCCCTTGTCGTCCAGCGCGACGATCTCGCCGTCGAGCAGGGCGCTGTCGCAGTCGATGCCGGCGGCCGCCGCGGCGATCTCCGGGAATTTGTCAGTCCAGTCGAGGCCGGTGCGCGTGTAGATCCTGGCCTTGCCGCCGGCGAGCGCGAGGAGGCAGCGATAGCCGTCATATTTCATCTCGTGCAGCCAGGCCGAGCCCGCCGGGACGCTGTCGACGAGCGTGGCCTTCTGCGCTTCGCGGAATTTGGGGAAGGCGGCGGCTGACGCGCCGCGCTTGCGGCTGCGCGCGGGCGCCTTGCGCTCCTTCGCCTTCTTGCCTGCGGCAATCTCGTCGAGGGTGCGATCGGTCTTCACCGAGCGGAGATAGGTGTCGGTGAGCCCGGTCGGGCTGCCGGCATGCTCGTCGTCGACCTTCTTCAATATCCAGTTCTCGGTCCGCTCCTTGCCGCGCGGCTTCAGGCGGAACATCACCCATTCGCCCTGCATCCGCTCGCCATGGAGGGTGAAGTGGAGATGGCCCTCCTTCAGCGTCTTCACCGGGTCCTTGTCCGGCCGCGGCTCCCAGGTGCCGCGATCCCAGAGCATCACGGTGCCGCCGCCATATTCGCCCTTGGGGATCGTGCCCTCGAAGGTGGCGTAGGACATGGGATGGTCCTCGGTGCGCACGGCGAGGCGGTTGTCGGCGGGGTCGAGGCTGGGGCCGCGGGTCACCGCCCAGCTCTTCAGAGTGCCCTCCAGCTCCAGCCGGAAATCGTAATGGAGCCGGGTCGCATCATGCTTCTGGACCATGAAGATCCGGTCCTTCGCCCGCTTTTGCGCGACTTTGCCCGCGGGCTCCGCGGTTTTCGCGAAGTCGCGCTTGCGATTATAGGTGGCGAGCGGGTCAGCGGCCCTGGCGGTTCGCGGCATTGTCAGGCCCGTTTGCGCGCCGGCGCCGCTTTCTTCGCGGGGGCCTTGCGGGCCGGCGCCTTCTTCGCTGCGGGGGCTGCCTTCCCCTTCTTCTCGATCGACTGCTTCAGCGCGGCCATCAGGTCGATCACGTTGGAGCCGCGCTTCGCCGGCGCCTCTTCCTCTTCGGCCTCGATCTTCGCGCCCTTCAGCTTGCGCTTCTTCTCGATCAGGTCCCTCAGCGCGTCGACATAGCGGTCGTGGAACTTGCCGGGATCGAATTTCGAGGCCTTGCGGTCGATCAGCGCCTCGGCCAGCTCCAGCATCTCGGCGTCGGGCTTCGCGTCGGAAATGTCGCGGAAATAACCCTGCGCCTTCACCACCTCGTCGGCATAGCGCAGGGTCTCCAGCAGGATGCCACGGCCGCAGGGCTTCAGGCTCACCACATATTCGCGGCCGCGCATGGCGAGCTGGCCGAGCGCCACCTTCTTCGTCTCCCGGAGCGCCTCGCGCAGCACGACGAACGCCTCCTCGGCGAGATCGTCGGCGGGGACGACATAATAAGGCCGCTCGTAATAGAGCGGGTCGATCTCGTGCGCGTCGACGAACTGGGTGAGCTCCAGCGTCTTCTTCGACTCCAGCTTCACCGCCTCCAGCTCATCGTCGTCGAGCAGGACGTAATGGCCCTTGCTGTACTGGTAGCCCTTGACGATCTCGTCCGGATCGACCGCGCCGATGCCGGGCACGACCTTCTCATATTTGATGCGCTTGCCCGAGGGCTCGTGGATCTGGTTGAAGGCCACGGTCGCGCCCGAGCGGGTCGCCGAATAGATTTCCACGGGGATCGAGACCAGGGCCAGCCTGATCTGCCCCTTCCAATAGGGCCGTGCGGCCATGGGCATTGCCTCCGAAGATCGTGTCGCGGGCGATTCAATAGCTGGGGCGGAGGAGGGTTCCCATCAGGCTTTTGGGCAGGCCGCTGCGGTTGCGACCTGCGCGGTTTTCCTGCAATCTGTCGACATGCGCGGGCTGATCCTCTTCGGAGCCCTGATCATGACGGCGGCCGCGGCCGGCCCATCGCTTGCCGCTGAACGAGGAGCCGACTCGGCATCCGTGTTTGCCACCGTGGGACATTCGGAATGGTGCCCGCAGGGAAATGTGCGGCTGGATCTGGGGACCGGCCGCTACCGGGTGACCGCACCCGCCACTTGGCGGACCTGTCGCAGGCCGGCTTTCCGCTCCCGGCTCCGGATGGGGCTTCTTCCGGCAGACCAGCTGGCGGCAGTCCGCGAGGCCTACCGAGCCGCGATGACGCGCGGACTTGAGCGCCGCGACTGTCGCGTGGTCATCAGCAATGGCGGGACGCCCGTGCTTCGCATCACCCGTGGAGGTCAGACGGTCGCGGCTCCGCAGAATGAGGGCTGCTGGAGCGAATCGGCGCTGCGCTTGCATGACGTGCTGGAGCGGCTGTTCGACCCGCGCCGCTAGACGGGATCTCCGTCGTCAGCCCATCAGTACGATATCCCAGCGATATTTGCTGCCGTCGGCCGGATTGCGCGCCGCGACCGAGCTGGCTGCGTCCCTCCCCAGTGCGGAATAGAGCGTGTCGCGGGCATTCGCTGCCGCATCCTCGGGGAAGTACATTTGCGCGATCGTCCGGTGGGTGCGCCCGCGCAGGTCGAAATGGAGGTGCGGCGGGCGATGGCCGATCGGGCTGTCATAGCCACCGGGCTTGATCGTTACGATCCGGTAGCTCCCGTCCGCGCCGGTAGTGAGGCGGGCGTAGCTCTGGAAGTCGGGATCGAGCGCCGCGACCGCCGGATCGAGCGCGTGCGCGTAGCGGCCGGCCGCATTGGCCTGCCACAATTCCATCCGCGCGCCTGAAATCGGATTGCCCCGCACGTCGCGGATCCGTCCGGTCAGCTCGATCACCGTGCCGCGCGCGCGGTTGCGATGACCGGCGAGGCGCGTCAGGTCGGCATCATTCTCGCGCCCGGGGTTCAGCGGATAGAAGGGCCCCATCGGCGATTCCGCAGTCGTGCCGAGCGGCGGCTGCGGCTGCTGGGCTCGCGCCGGCAGCGCCACGAACAGGCCAGCCGAGGCGAGCGCCGCCTGCGCGAATTGCCGACGGGACAGCAGGTCCTGGTCGACCGTGAAATTGTGATCATCGTGCATGGCTTTGTTCCCCCTCCGGAACGAGATAGCACGAGGTGGCAGCCATGTCCCGCCGTTCTAGACGGGAATCTCCGTCGTATATTTCACCTGCCTGAGCGCGAAATTGCTTGCCGCGTTCGCCACGCTCGGATGCGCGAGCACGCCCCGGCGGATGAAGCGGTCGTAATCGGCGACGTCGCGGACAGCGATGCGCAGCAGATAGTCCCACTCGCCCGACATGGCGTAGCATTCGACGATCTCCTCGCGGCCCTCGATGAAGCTCTCGAACTCGGCGCGGGATTCCTGGGTCTGGCGGTTCATCCGGACCTGGCAGAGGACATTGACGCTGCGGCCCAGCCGCGCCGGATCGGCGAGGCGGACGGCGGCGCCGAGCACGCCGGCCCGCTCGAGCGCGCGGACCCGGCGCCAGACCGAGGCGGGGGAGGCGCCGACGCTCTCCGCGAGGGTGGCGTGGCTCTGGCTCGCGTCGCGCTGCAGGGCTTGGACGATTCGCCGGTCCACATCGTCGAGGTGAAATTCTTCGCTCATTATTTTGCCATAGCATGAAACGAATGTTTCACGAAATCCCGTTTTGATGCGCAGTCTGACAAGTCTTTGCGCGCGCGTTCCGGTAGGACTATCGCCGCCGCATACAGGAGGTGCGCAGGATGAGCGATCAGGCCGACGTGATGGTGCGGGAGGGGCAGCCGATCCTGCTCGACCGGCTCGAGGACCAGCCGCAGGACCCGCTGATCGCGTTGATCGCGCTCGCCAATAACGACCCGCGGCCGGGCAAGATCGACGTCGGTGTGGGCGTCTTCCGCGACAGCGCCGGCAACACGCCGATCCTGAAATGCGTGAAGGCGGCGGAGCAGATCCTCCAGGAGACGCAGAAGACCAAGGCCTATATCGGCTCGCAGGGCGACGCGGAGTTCGTCGAATTGGTCTATCCGATCGTGTTCGGCGCCGGCGCCGGGGCGAGCGGGCGGATCGTCGGCCTGCAGACGCCCGGCGGCTGCGGCGCGCTCAGGCTCGGGGCGGAGCTGATCGCGCGGGCCAATCCCGGCGCGCGCATCCTCGCCGGCGAACCGACCTGGCCCAACCATGCGCCTCTGATCGCTTCGTCGGGTGTCGAGATGGTCCCCTATGCCTATTACGACAAGGCGACCGCGACGCTGCACTTCGACCGGATGATGGAGGCGTTCGGCAAGGCCGAGGCGGGCGATCTCGTGCTGCTGCACGGCTGCTGCCACAACCCGACCGGGGCCGATCTCAGCCTCGACCAGTGGCGCGAGGTCGCCGATGTGGTCGCAGCGCGGGGCCTGATCCCCTTCGTCGACCTCGCCTATCAGGGCTTCGGCGACGGCCTCGAGGCCGATGCCGCGGGGACGCGGCTGGTGGTGGACGCGGCCGAGCAGGCTTTGGTCGCGCAGAGCTGCGACAAGAATTTCAGCTGCTACCGCGACCGGCTCGGCACCCTGTTCGTCAAGGGCTCGACGTCGCGGAGCGCGGAGGTCGCGTTCAACAATTTGCTCGGCCTCGCCAGGACGATGTGGTCGATGCCGCCCGATCATCCGGCGGCGGTGGCGCGGATCATCCTCAGCGATCCGGAACTGCGCGCGCTCTGGGAGAGCGAGGTGGACGCGATGGGCGGCCGGATCCGCGAGATCCGCGGGCGCCTCGCCGCCGCCGACCTGCGGCTCGCCTATATCGGCGGGCAGAAGGGCATGTTCTCGATGCTGCCGCTGACGCCGCAGCAGGTGCTGGAGCTGCGCGAGGAACAGGGCATCTACATGGCGGGTTCGGGCCGGTTCAACGTCGTCGGCCTCGCCGACGCCGCGGTCGAGCGTTTCGCCGCCTTGGTCGTGGAGAAGCTGGATGGCTGAGGCCGGCACCCCGATTGCGAAAAAGGGGAAAAGTCGGGCCAACACGCCCGACCCGGACTTTGACTGGCGGGAGATCGCCTGGCTCATGCAGGTCAGCCGGGCGCTCGACCGGCTCGAGGAGACCCGCCTCGTGCCCGAGCGCAAGGTCCTCTACCAGTTCAGCGCGCGCGGCCACGACATGGCGCAGGTCATGCTCGGCACAAGGCTCGATCATCCGCGCGACGGCGCCTGCGGCTATTACCGCTCGCGGCCCTTCCTGCTCTCGCTCGGCGTCGAGCTGGAGGACGCGCTCGGCTCGGCCATGGGCCGGGCCGGCGGCTATTCGGACGGGCGCGATATCGGCGTCGTCTTCAACTATCCCAATCCGGCCGGCTGCCCGGCGCTGCCGATGTGCGGCGGCGTCGGCGCCCAATATACGCCGACCGCGGGCTGGGCGCAGGCGATCACCTATTATCGGGACGTGCTCGGCGACGACGGTTATGCGGGCGCGATCGCGGTCGTGCTTGGCGGCGATGCGAGCTGCGCGACCAACGGCTTCTGGTCCGCCCTGACCATCGCGACGACGCAGAAGCTGCCGATGCTCTTCTACGTCGAGGACAATCAATACGGCATCTCGGTGCCCTCCACCTACCAGACGCCGGGCGGGGACATTGCGCGCAACCTCGCGAGCTTCGGCAATCTGCACGTCCTCAGCGGGGACGGGACCGAGCCGGCCGAGGCGGCGGGGCTGATCTCGGAAGCGGCCGAATATGTGCGCGGCGGCTCCGGCCCGGCGTTGCTCAGGCTCAGCGTGCCGCGGCTGCAGGGGCACAGTTTTCAGGACACGCAGGCCTATAAGAGCGAGGCGTTCGTCGCCTCGGAATGGGAGCGCGATCCGCTGCCCAAGCTCAAATCCTATCTGGTCGGCGCCCTCATGGACGAGGCGGAGTGGGACGCGATCGCGGCGGAGGCCGAGGAAGCGGTGGCGGCCGCCTCCGCTGCTGCGGAGGAGCGGACGGTCTCCAGCCCCGATCGGGTCACCGCCAACGTCTTCTACGAAGGCGAGATGCAGCTGTTCGGCGGGCAATGGACGCGCGGCTATCGCGCGCCGGCCTCGACCGAGACGCCGCGGCCGCAGGGGCAACGGATCAACATGTCGACGGCGATCCGCCGCACGCTCGACGCCGAGCTCGAGCTCAACCCGCGCATGCTGCTGTTCGGCGAGGATGTCGGGCCGAAGGGCGGTGTCCATGGCGTGACCCTGGGCCTGCAGGAGAAGTATGGCGTCGAGCGCGTCTTCGACACCAGCCTCTCCGAGGAAGGCATTATCGGGCGCGCGGTCGGCTTGGCGCTGGCCGGGCTGCTGCCGGTTCCCGAGATCCAGTTCCGCAAATATGCCGAGCCCGCGCTCGAGCAGATCAACGATTGCGGGACGATGCGCTGGCGGACCAACAACCGCTTCGCCGCGCCGATGGTGCTCAGGATGCCGGTCGGCTTCTTCAAGTGCGGCGACCCTTGGCACAGCCAGACCAACGAGGTGCAGTTCGTGCACAATCCGGGCTGGCAGGTGGCGGTGCCGAGCAATGCCGAGGATGCGGTCGGGCTGCTGCGCTCGGCGCTGCGCGGCAACGACCCCGTGGTGTTCTTCGAGCACCGTGCGATGCTCGACGACGCCTGGGCCCGGCGTCCCTGGCCCGGCGACGATTACGTGCTGCCCTTCGGCCATGCCAGGAAGGTGCGCGAGGGCGACCGGATCACGATCGTCACCTGGGGCGCGATGGTGCCGCGCTGCGAGGCGGCGGCCGAGGGCCTCTCCGCCGACGTGATCGACCTCAGGACCCTGCAGCCCTGGGACCGGGAGATGGTGCTGAAATCGGTGGCGCGGACGCGGCGCTGCCTGATCGTGCACGAGGATCTGCGCACCGGCGGCTTCGGCGCGGAGATTGCCGCGGTGGTCGCGGACGAGGCCTTTCTCGATCTCGACGCGCCGGTCGCCAGGCTGACGATGCCCGACATTCCGAGCCCGCATAATCCGGTCCTGCTCGACTGGGCGGTGCCGTCGGTCGAGCGGATTCGCGCGAAAATTGACGAGCTGCTGGAGTTCTAGGGAATGATCGACGTCCTCGTTCCCGTCGAGCAGGAAGGCACCAAGGCGGTGGTGCGGAACTGGCTGAAGCGGATCGGCCAGCGCGTTGAGGAGAATGAGCCGCTCGTCGAGCTCGAGACCGACAAGGTGGCGATGGAGGTCCCTGCGCCGGCTTCGGGCGTGCTCAGGGAGATCGTGCTGGATACCGACGCCGATGCGGTGCCCGGGGCGGTGCTCGGGCGGATCGCGACCGAGGCGGAGGCCGAGGCCGCACCGTCGGTGCCCGAACCTCCGTTGGTTGGGAAGCCGGACAGGAGGGAAAGGCCTTCGACAGGCTCAGGCCGAACGGGAGAAGGTCGGGAGAACCGCCTCTCGCCATCGGTGAAGCGGGCGGTACTGCAGCATGATCTGAACCCGGAGCATATTTCGGGCACGGGCCGGAACGGGCGGATTACGCGCGACGATGTCGACCGCGCGATCGAGGCGGCGACCAGGGTCTCGAAGCCGGTCGAAGGGATCATCCCCGCCAGCACGGGTGACATTCGCTCGCACTTCATCCCGCACGACCGGATGCGTCTGGCCATCGCCGAGAACATGCATCGCTCGGTGACCGACGCCCCGCATGTCACCGCCGTGTTCGAGGCGGATTTCTCGGCGATCATGGCGCATCGCGAGGCGCACAAGGCAGCCTATGCGAAGAAGGGGGTGAAGCTCACCTATACCGCCTATCTGGTTGCGGCGGCGGCCGAGGCGATGAAGGTCGCGCCGGCGATCAACAGCCGCTGGCACGCAGACCGGCTGGAGCTGTACGACGACATCAATATCGGCGTCGGCACCGCGCTCGGCACCAAGGGGCTGATCGTGCCGGTGGTCCGCAAGGTCCAGCAACTGAACCTGAAGGGCATCGCCGCGCAGCTCGACGAGCTGGTCGAGAAGGCGCGGGGCGAGAAACTGACCAGCGCCGACATCAGGGGCGGCACCTTCACCATCTCCAATCACGGCGTGTCGGGCTCGCTCTTCGCGGCGCCGATCATCATCAACCAGCCGCAGTCGGCGATCCTCGGCGTCGGCAAGCTGGAGAAGCGCGTCGTCGTGCGCGAGGTGGGCGGCGTCGACACGATCCAGATCCGGCCCATGGCCTATGTCAGCCTGACCATCGACCACCGGGTCGTCGACGGCCACCAGACCAATGGCTGGCTGACCCGCTTCGTCGAGGTGCTGGAGAACTGGCCCGCGGACTGAAGGCTGGCGCTCCGGATCCGCAAGCGTCGCCCGGCGAAACGGCGCCGCGGCCCGATCCGGGCCGTCGCTCCGCGCCTTGGCTCTTTTCAAAGCGCTCCTAACGAGTTAGCATCGATCCCGGTCGAGGCTGCCGGCCCTGTGCGTACGGTCTGGATCCGGCATGTCCGGCGAAAGAGGGGTTAACGCATGAAGATGCTCGTCGCCGTCGCGCTGGTCGCGACCTCATTCCCGGTCGTCACCACCGCCGCCGCCGCAGCCGGCGGAAATGATTCCTCCGCCAACGAGCGGCGGGTTTGCACCCAGCCGGCGCGGGCTCGCGCCGGTTCCCGGATGAGCCCGCGCCGGGTCTGCCGCACCGAGGCCCAATGGCGCGATGCGCTCGGCCCGGACTGGCGCCAGCTCCTTTCCGGCCGCACGCTCGAAGGCGATCAGGACCTGCTGGGCCAGCGTTCCTCGCCCAATGTCGACCATCGCGGGGTCCAGGGCCTTCCGGTCGGGCATCCCAGCCGCGGGCTCGGCCCGAACTGATCGCGCGCCAAAGGCGCGTCCGGACAGACTTCCTGCGGCCAGAGGGAGGGGCAGGTGATGAAGACGATTTCATCCGTGGCGCTCGTCGTGACCTGCATCGCCGCATTTCCGGTGTCCGCCGGGGCGATGGGCAGGCCCGAAGCCAGTCCCGAGCGCCGTCATTGCACGCAGCTTTCTGCCGCCCGCGCCGCGTCGCGACTGCCGCCGCGCCGGATGTGCCGCACACCGGCGCAATGGACTGAATTGCTCGGCCCGGAATGGCGGCGCCGGCTGGAGGCTAATGACATCCAGGCCGATATCGAGGCGATGCAGTCGCGCATGACGCCCGACGATGCCGCCCATGGCCCGGCGCCCTGGCGCTCCTATGGCCGCGCGAAGCAGGATTGATTGCCGATTGCCGATTGCCGATTGCCGAAGCCAACCGTTGCGTTGCCGCCTGCGAAGGAGGGGATCATGAAGCTTCTGGTTGCCATCGCTCTGGTCGCTGCTGCCTGGCCCGGCCTTGCCGTCGCCGCCGGCCGTCCCGAGACGGCCACGAACGAACGCCGCGTCTGCACGCAGATTACCGCGCGGGCGGGTTCGCGCATGTCCGGCCGGCGGGTCTGCAGGACCTCCCGGGAATGGCGCGATGCGCTTGGCCCGGATTGGCGTCAGCACTTGAACGGCGCGACGAGTGTCCAGGATACGATGGAGCAGGTGGAGATGCGCACGAGGCATGAGTCAAACCCGCCCGTGGCGCCGAACTGAGACGCTGGAGGGGGCGCTCGTCCCAACCGCCCTTCATGCCGCTTTCATTGTCGGCGAAGCGCGGCATTGGGAAATCGAAGAGGCGACGATGAAGAAGGTGGTTGCTCTCGCTCTGATCGTCACGACGCTGCCGCTGGGCGCTGCCGGCGCCTCCGCCGAGGGCCGCCCGGAGACGAACGAGCGCGCCGAGCGGCGGGTCTGCACGCAGATCACGGTCCGCGCGGGCTCGCGCATGTCGGGCCGGCGGATCTGCAAGACCCAGCGCGAATGGCGCGAGGTCCTGGGCCCGGACTGGCGTCAGCATCTTGCCGGCGCGCGCAGCATCGAGCTCGACTATGACGCGTTGATGATGCGCTCGGCTCGCGCCACCAGCGTGAACGAGGTGCCGCACTGACCCTTTAGCCGGCTTCGGCCGCCTTCTGGTAACCGTCGAGCAGCTCCCGCCAGCCGCCGTCCATCCCGCTCTCGTAATCGCCCCGGATCTTCTCGGCCTGTTCGCCATAACGGTCGAGGTCGCGATGCTCGAAAGTGACGATCGTATGGTCGCCATCTTCGGCGAAGGTCACTTCGACATTGGTTTCGAAATCGGGGTCGTAGGTCCATTCGCCGTTCAGCGACCAGATCAGGTGGAGCCGCTCCGGCGCCTCGTAGGCGACGACCTTGCCCCAGGACTGCTCGGCGCCGTCATTGCCGATCTCGTACCAGCGGCCGCCCGCATGCGGCTCGATGATCACGTCCTTCTGGCCCGCCGCGACCAGGCTGTGCGACTTCAGCCACCAGCCGCCCATGGCGACGAACGTGTCGAACGCCTTCTGCCGGGTCGCCTTGACGCGCAAGGTGCGGCGGATTGGCGCGGGCTTGATGCGCCGGGCTTCCACATTCATGTCCTCTCCTCCCTTTCGGCGGCTTCGGCATAGGCCGCAAGCGCCCGGTCCCAGAAGCGGTCGAGCCAGGCGCGGATCTCGCCGAGGCCGGCCGGATCGATCGAATAGATGCGGCGCGTGCCCTGCGCCTCGTCGTGCACCAGATGGGCCTCCTTCAGCACCTTCAGATGCTGCGACACGGCCGGGCGCGTGATCGGCAGCCCCGCCGCCAGCTCGCGCACCGCCATCGGTCGCTCCGACAGGCGCTCGAAGATGGTCTGGCGCATCGGTTCGGCGAGGGCGGCAAAGGCGGGAGCGTTAGTCACTACTAACGGTTAGTATATACTTACAGAAATTGCAACCCCCACTCGTCATTCCGGCGAAAGCCGGAATCTCACTCCTTCGTTTGGCTTACGTGAAGGGGACTCCAGCTTTCGCTGGAATGACGGAGAGCGTCACGCCTGAAACAGTGCCTTCAGATCCTTCTTGAGGATCTTGCCGTTGGCGTTGCGGGGCAGGGGCTGGTCAAGGAAGATGATCTTCACCGGCGTCTTGAAGATGGCGAGGCGCTCCTTGACCCAGGCCTTCAGCTCCTGCTCCGTCGCCGACGCGCCCGGGGCAAGGTGGACGACGGCGGCGGGCTCCTCGCCCAGGCTGTGGTGCGGGATCCCGACCAGGGCGGCGTCGATCACCGCCGGATGCTGGTAGAGGACGTTCTCCACCTCGATCGAGTAGATGTTCTCCCCGCCGCGGATGATCATGTCCTTGGCGCGGTCGACGATAGTGAGGAAGCCTTCCGCGTCGAGCAGGGCGAGATCGCCGGTGCGGACCCAGCCGTCGACGAAGGTTTCGGCCGTGGCCTCCGGCTTGTTCCAATAGCCGATCACGATCTGGGGGCCCTTCGCCCAGAGCTCGCCCACCTCGCCGGTCGGCAGCGCGGTGACGCCATCCGCGGCGACGATCTTGAGGTCGGCGACCGGGACCGGCGGGCCGGCGCTGTCCGGGCGGTTCAGATAATCCTCGCCGACATGGGCGGTGACCGTCGCCATCGTCTCGGTCATCCCCCAGCCATTGCCGGGCAGGGCGCCGAACTCCTCCCGGATGCGCTTCACCAGCTCAGGGGCCGACGGGGCGCCGCCATAAGTGATCAGCTCCAGGCTGGAGAGGTCATATTTGGCGCGGTCGGGATGTTCGAGGATTTGCCAGGCGATGGTCGGCACGCCGCCGGTGATCTGGACGCGTTCGCGCTCGATGATCTGCATCGCCTCGACCGTGTCCCACTTGCGCATGAAGATCGTGGTGTTGCCGGCGACCATCGAGCCCATCAGGCTCGCCGAGCAGGCGGTGACGTGGAAGAGGGGGATGACCAGCAGCCCGATCCGGGGCGCGGGCTCGGGCGGCGTCTCGCCCCGGCGCAGCGCCGCCCGTGCGGTCGTGTAGCCGGTCGAGAGGATGTTGGTCATCAGGTTGCGGTGCGAGCCGAGCGCGCCCTTGGGCTTGCCGGTCGTGCCGCTCGTGTAGAAGATCGCCGCGGGGTCGTCGGACTGGACGCCGGCCTCGGGCAGGTCGATGGCAGGGAGATCCTTCCAGGCCGTGGCCGGCCCGATCAAATCCTCGAGGCGGTCGGTGCCCGTGGCGCCGGCCTCCGCCCGGCTGACGATGATGTGCTCGAGATCCGGCAGGTTTGCCAGATGCGGGGCGATCCGCTCGTGGCGGGACCGGTCGCAGAGCAATGCCTTCGATCCGGAATCGGCGAGGCCATATTCGAGCTCGGGCCCGGTCCACCAGGCGTTGAGCGGCACGGCGATCGCGCCGAGCGCGGTGATCGCGAAGAAGCAGGCCGGCCATTCGGGCAGGTTGACCATGGCCAAAGCGACCCGGTCGCCCTTGCCGATGCCGCGCCGCTGCAGCTCCGCGGCGATCGCAGCGGCGGCGCGGAAGCTCGCCTCGAAGCTGACCCGTTCGTCCTCGAAGATGGTGATCAGCCGCTCGCCGTGCAGGCGCGAGAAACGGGCGAGCATCGGCAGCGAGGGCGGCGCATTCTTCCAGACCCGGGTCGGCACGCCGCGGATCGTCACCGTCTCCATCTCGAACCGGGCGCCGGGCGCGGTCAGCGCGGCATCGACCTCGGCGAGGCTCATGCGGGGCCAGGCGGGGTCAAGCTGGAAACCGTCGATCATCGCGCAAGCTTGGGCGCAAGCAGCGCAAATTGCCAGCCTCGGGCGAAACGATTAGGCCCGAAGCGTGAGCAAGGAGCGCAAAACTCCCCTCGGCCTCGGCGAGGCCGCACCCTGGTTCCATTGTCCGACGCTCGGCGGCCGCGCCGATTATGCGTTCGACACGGCGGCGGGACGGCCGATCCTGTTGCTCTTCTTCGGCACCGCGGCGAATGCGGCGGCGAAGGCGGCCCTGACCGCGCTGCAGCAGCGGCGCGCGCTGTTCGACGACGATCATGCCGCCTTCTTCGGGGTCAGCGTGGACCCGGCCGACGGGCAGGCGGGTCGGATCCGCCAGCAGCTTCCGGGCATCCGCTTCTTCCTCGACCATGACCGGCGGGTGAGCCGCATGTACGGCGCGGCGGAGCCGGCGCCGTCGGACGTCTATCGCGGCCACTGGCTGCTGCTCGATCGGGCGCTGCGCGTGCGGGCCCGGTTCCCGCTCGGCGAGAGCGAGGCAGCGCTCGACGCCCTGGCGCAGCTCGTCGCCGCCCCGCCAATGCCGGACTGGGCGCCGGTCGTCGCCGTGTCCGACGTGCTGGAACCGGCGATGTGCCGGCGGCTGATCGACCTCTACGAGGCCGACGGCGGCGAGGAATCGGGCTTCATGCGCGACGTCGACGGCATGACGAAATTGCTCGTCGATCCGCTTCACAAGGTCCGGCGCGACTGCCTCGTCAAGGATCCCCAGCTTGCGCGCGAGCTGAACCTGCGGCTCATCCACCGGCTGCTGCCGATGGTGAAGCGCGCCTTCCAGTTCGAGGCGACGCGGGTCGAGCGGCTGCTGGTCGGCTGCTACGAGGCCGAGACGGGCGGCCATTTCCGCGCTCATCGCGACGATACTTCAAAAGGGACCGCGCATCGCCGCTTCGCGGTGACGATCAACCTGAACGCCGAGGAATATGAGGGCGGGGACCTGATGTTCCCCGAATATGGGCCGCGCACCTATCGCGCCACGACCGGGGGCGCGATCGCCTTCTCCTGCTCGCTGCTGCACCAGGCGATGCCGGTGACGAAGGGGCGCCGCTTCGCCTTCCTGCCCTTCCTATACGACGATGCCGGCGCCCGGCTGCGCGAGGCGAACAGCCAGTTTCTGAGGGCGAGCTCGCCAACTACCGGGCGAGCAGGGACGTGGTGGTGCGCTAGCGGGCGGGAACCAGGTCGATCTCGTAGAGCCGCCGCCAATATTTGCCGGTGACGAACAATCGGTCGCGCTGGGCGTCATAGGCGATGCCGTTGAGGACGCTGTCCGTGTTGTCGCCATTCTGCGCGGCGAGCGCGCTGAGATCGATGATGCCGGTGACCCGCCCCGTAGCCGGGTCGATGCGGGCGATGCGCGGCTGCTGCCAGATGTTCGCGTAAATCTCGCCATTCACCCATTCGAGCTCGTTGAGCTGGGTCAGCTCCGCGCCCTGCAGCGTGACGGTGATCCGCCGGCGCTCGGCCAGGGTCGCGGGATCGAGGAAGCGGAGCGCGGAGGTGCCATCGGACATGATGATGTCGGTGCCGTTCTGGGTGAGGCCCCAGCCTTCGCCCGAATAGCGCCATTCGCCGGTGCGCCTGAGCGTCGCCAGATCCCAGCGATAGCCGCGACCTCCCTGCCAGGTGATCGAGATGATCTCGTTGCCCCAGTTGACGATGCCCTCGCCGAACAGGCCGGGCGGGATCGGCACGGACTGCAGCACCCGGCCGTCCTCGAAGCGTACCTTGCGGATCGTCGACTGGCCGATTTGGCCGGTGCTCTCGTAGAGGCTGCCGTTCAGGTAGAAGAGCCCCTGCGTGAAGGCGCGCTGGTCGTGCGGATAGGTGCCGACGACCCGGTAGCCGTAATTGGCGACTGCGGGTTGGGCGGCCGGCACGGCATTGTTGCCGGGACCGGCGGACACGGGCTGCTGCGCGCAGGCCGGGGTGGCGAGGGCAAGCGCCAGCGTGATCGAAAAAGCGTGGATCCGGGCCAGGTTCATTCTCCGCACCGCATCTGCAGGGTCTCGCTCCGGGTTTGCGTCCCGTAGGTGACGGTGACCTGAATGTCGCCGGCGCAGGTTGAATCGGGAATGACGAGATGCTGAAAGGCACGCCCCCCGTCCGTGGTCAGGATGGCGCGATAGGTGCGCTGCGCCAGGATGCGCCGGCCGACCCGGGCCACCATGCGAAGCGGCCGCTCGATAAATTGCTCGTCGGTGGTCCGCACTTCCTGCGTGATGACAATATCGTCGCCTTCGAAGAGCTGATTCCAGTGGCCGCCGCTGTCCGGCGGAGAAATGTCTTCCGAGAACTGACCCGTGCGGTTGGACAGGATGTGGGCGCTCAGCTCGCCGAGCTCCGCCGCGGGCGGGACGCCCTGGACAGCGATGGCGGCTGCAGCAATCAGGTCGATCATATTACCCCCTAGGGCACGTTCATGGTCATCAGCTCGTAGGTCGCGACCGTCTCGTCCTTCTGGTTATAGACGACGACCGCCCAGCGCACCTCGCCTTTTTCCTCATCGCGCACCGACTTGGACTTCACGCTGAGCTCCACGCGCATCGAATCGCCCGGATAGAGCGGGGTCAGGAAGCGCAGCGTCTCGAGGCCGGTATTGGCGAGGACGGGGCCCGGATCGGGATCGACGAACAGGCCGGCGGCGAAGCTCAGGATCAGATAGCCATGCGCGACCCGGCCGCCGAAGATCGGCGAGGCCCTGGCGGCTTCCTCGTCCATATGGGCGTAGAAGGTGTCGCCGGTGAAATGGGCGAAATGCTCGATGTCGGCGAGGGTGACGAGCCGGCTCGCGGTCTTGAGGGTGTAGCCTATCTCCAGCTCGGACATCCGCTTGCGGAAGGGATGGACCTCGGCCGGGAGCTGCCCGGCGCCCGGGAGATACTGACCGATGATCCTGGACAGCACCTCCGGCGAGCCCTGGAGCGCGGTGCGCTGCATATAATGCTTCACGCCGCGCACGCCGCCCATCTCCTCGCCGCCGCCGGCGCGGCCCGGGCCGCCATGGACGAGGACGGGAAGAGGGGAGCCGTGGCCGGTGGATTCCTTCGCCGAGGTGCGGTCGAGGATCACCATGCGGCCGTGATACGCCCCGGCGCCGAGCACGAAGTCGCGCGCGACGGCGCTGTCATGGGTGAAGAGGGAGAGCGCCAGGCTGCCCATGCCGCGATTGGCGAGCGCGATCGCATCGTCCAGGTCGCGATAGGGCATGAGCGTCGAGACCGGGCCGAAGGCCTCGACGTCGTGCACGGCTGCCGCGCCCCACGGATCGTCCGAGCGCAGCAATATCGGGGAGATGAAGGCGCCGTCGCCGGCCACCGGCTGGGTGTCCGGATCGCCGGAGACGATGCGCGCCGCCTTGGAGAGTTCGGCGACGGCGGACCGGACGGCCTCGAGCTGGGCGCGGCTGGCTAGGGCGCCCATCTGGGTGGTTTCCTCGCGCGGATCGCCGATGCGGACCTTGGCCAGGCGCTCCGAGAGGGCGTCCTGCACCGCGTCGAGATGCCGGGCAGGCGCCATGGCGCGGCGGATGGCGGTGCATTTCTGGCCTGCCTTGGAGGTCATCTCGCGCGCGACCTCCTTCACGAACAGGTCGAATTCCGGCGTGCCGGGCGCGGCGTCGGGGCCGAGGATCGAGGCGTTGAGGCTGTCGCGCTCGGCGACGAAGCGCACCGACTCGCGTCCGATCACCGGGTGGGACTGCAGCCGCATCGCGGTCGCGGCGGAGCCGGTGAAGCTGACCATGTCCTGGCAGGTCAGAGGCTCCAGCAGGTCGCCGGGCAGGCCGACGAGCAGCTGGATCGCGCCGGGCGGCAGGATGTCCGCCTCGATCATGATCCGGAAGCAGGCCTCGGTGAGCCAGGCGGTCTGGCTGGCGGGCTTCACGATCGCCGGGACGCCCGCGAGCAGGGTCGGGGCGAGTTTTTCCAGCATCCCCCAGATCGGGAAGTTGAAGGCGTTGATGTGGACGGCGACGCCTTGGAGCGGGGTGAAGACGTGCTGGCCGACGAACGTCCCGCCGCGCGAGAGCTGTTCCATCGCGCCGTCGATCAGCACCCTGCCGTTGGGCAGCTCGCGCCGGCCCTTGGAGGAGAAGGAGAAGAGCGTGCCGGCGCCGCCCTCGATGTCGATCCAGCCGTCGGCGCGGGTGGCGCCGCTGTCGTAGTTGAGCGCGTACAGCTCTTCCTTGCGCGCCATGATCGCATTGCCGAGCGCCTTCAGCATATGGGCGCGCTCGTGGAAGGTGAGCTTTCGGAGCGCGGGTCCGCCGACCTTGCGGGCATGATCGAGCATGGCCGGATAATCGAGGCCCTTGGCGCCGGTCTCCGCGACGACATCGCCGGTGACGGCGCTGCGCACCTCGTCGAGGTCGCCCTGGCCGGCGACCCAGTGGCCCTGGGCGTAATTGAGCAGCTTCAGGGGCTTCATTCCGTACCTCTCGTCAATCCAGCGAAAGCTGGAATCTCACTGCCTTTATGGGATAGTCGCCCTCCAGAGCAAAAAAGGAAAAGAGATTCCAGCTTTCGCTGGAATGACGGTCTCGGGGGAGCAGGAAGATGATCGAACCCGTCAGACCGGTTGCCCTCGATGAGATCGAGGCGGCGCGGGAACGGATCAAGGGGACGGTGCTGCGCACGCCCCTGGTCAGGCTCGACACCGGCCCCGGCGGGCCGGACATCCGGCTCAAGCTCGAAAATCTGCAGCCGACCAACAGCTTCAAGATCCGCGGCGCGATGAACGCGGTCGGGCGGCTGAGCGCCGCCGAACGGGCGCACGGCGTCTGGACCGTGAGCGCGGGCAATGCCGGGCAGGCAATCGCCTTTGCGGCGCGGGCGGCGGGGATTCCGTGCACGGTGGTGGCGATCGAGACGGCGCCGCAGACCAAGCTCGACCGGATGGCCGCGCTCGGCGCCCGGATCGTGCCTGTGCCCTATGAGGTCGCCTGGCAGGCGGTGACCGACCATGCTTACGAGGGCATGGACGGCCTGTTCATCCATCCCTTTGACCATCAGGATTTCATCACCGGCCATGCCACGATGGGGCTCGAGATCGTCGAGGACGCGCCCGACGTCAGTGCGGTGATCGCCGCGATCGGCGGCGGCGGACTGATCACCGGCGTGGCGAGCGGCGTGAAGGCGAAGAAGCCCGAGGTCCGGCTCTATGGCGCCGAGCCCGACACGGCGGCGCCTTATGCGCTGTCGCGGCGCGAGGGCGGGCCGCGGAAATTCCCCGACTGGCAGGCGAGCTTCGTCGACGGCGCCGGCGGGCAGAGCCTGATCCCGCGCATGTGGGAGCGGCTGCTGCCGCTGCTCGACGGGGCGATCGTCGTCTCGCTCGACCAGACTCGCGCGGCGATGCGGCTGCTCGCCGAGAAGGCGCGGGTCATCGCCGAGGGCGCCGGGGCGCTGTCGCCTGCGGCGGCGCTGACCGGGGAGGCGGGCGAGGGTACGATCGTCTGCGTGATCTCGGGCGGCAATATCGACCTGGCGAGATTCTGTTCGCTGGTCGCGGATTGAGGCGGAGCGGGGAGGGCACGCCGGCGGGCGCCCCTCCCCGCCGCGATTACTCGATCGGACCGCAGCCGCAGGTGCCGGAAATTTCTTCGGTCTGGAAGTAGGTGTAGGTGCCGAAAAGAGTATATTGGATGTAGGGATAGGCGCACATTCCGTCGATATAGCCCACCTGAACCGTATAGGTGGCATCACTGTACATACGCGTCATATAAATGTTCTGACAGCCGCCGATCTGGGCTGCGACCTGCTGCGTCGGGCCGATTACCATCATGGTAAGAGCCAGTGCCGAAATTGCGATTCGCTTGAACATGCTCCCCTCCGTGACTCAGGCTTCGCGATTGCGGCGCGCCTCCGTGAAGACGAGTCGCCACGGAGGAGTAACACGATTCGGGGATTTTATTTACCGTAGAAGTAACGCATCAAATACGGATGCAGGAGAACATTTCCAACCTGAACGGCGTTACTTTCCGGTGAAAGTCGGCTTCCGTTTTTCCATAAACGCGGCAACGCCCTCGCGATAATCGCCGGAGAAGCCGAGCTCGCGCATCGCGTCGCGCTGGCGGTCCAGCTCCGCGTCGAGGCTCTGGCCCCAGCTTTCGCGGAGCATCTGCTTGATCCGGGCGAGGCCGCGGGTCGGTCCGCTGGCGAAGCGCTGGGCGAGCGCGTCGACCTCGGCATCGAGATGGTCGTCGTCCACCGCCTTCCAGATCAGGCCCCAGTCGGCGGCGCGCTCGGCCTCCAGCGGCTCGCCCGTCAGCGCCAAGCCCAGGGCGCGGGCCTGGCCAACCAGGCGGGGCAGCACCCAGGTGCCGCCGCTGTCCGGGATCAGGCCGATCGCGGCGAAGCTCTGGATGAACTTCGCGCTCCTGGCGGCGATGACGATGTCGCAGGCCAAGGCGATATTGGCGCCGGCGCCGGCGGCGACGCCGTTGACCCGGGCAATCACCGGCATGGGCAGGTTCACCAAAGCGCGGATCAGGGGATTATAGCGGAGCTCCACCGACTCGCCGAGGTCGACCGCCTGACCCGGCGCCACCGCGCGGTCGGCCAGGTCCTGCCCCGCGCAGAAGCCGCGGCCCGCGCCGGTCAGCACCAGGCAGCGCGCCTCGCCGAGGCTCGCCAGCGCGTCAGCCACCTCCTCGTGCATCTGTACGGTGAAGCTGTTCAGCCGGTCGGGGCGGTTGAGGGTGAGGCGGGCAATGCCGGCCTCCAGCTTGAAGTCGATCGTTTCGTACGCCATTGGCGCGTCATGAACCCGGACGAGATTGCGGACAAGGTCGCGCGCGCCATGCTGGCGGCCGAAGGAACCGGGCCGGCCTGGGGGATCGCCATCGAGGAGGTCCGCGAGGGCTATGCGCGGATCCGGATGACGCTCACCGCCGCGATGCTGAACGGGCACGGGATCGGCCATGGCGGGATGATCTTCGCGCTGGCCGACACCGCCTTCGCCTATGCCTGCAACAGCCGGAACGTGACGAGCGTCGCGGCGCAGGCGTCGGTCGTCTTCCTCGACGCGGCGCGCGAGGGCGAGGTGCTGGTCGCCGAGGCCAGGGAGGTGGCGCTTGCCGGACGTTCGGGCGTCACCCATGTCAGCGTGCGCACCGTCGACGGGCGCGCGATCGCGGAATTTCAGGGCTACAGCCGGACGCTCGGCGGGCCCGTCGTGGAGATCGAGGAATGACCGAAGCCTATATTTGCGACGCCGTCCGGACCCCGATCGGGCGCTATGGCGGCAGCCTGTCGTCGGTGCGCGCGGACGATCTGGCAGCGCATCCGATCCGGGCGCTGATCGCGCGGAATTCGAATGTCGACTGGGACGAGGTCGACGACGTCATCCTCGGCTGCGCCAACCAGGCGGGCGAGGACAATCGCAACCTCGCGCGCATGGCGGGGCTGCTCGCCGGCCTTCCCGACAGATCGGGAGGCGTGACGCTCAACCGGCTGTGCGGCTCGGGCATGGACGCGGTCGCGATGGCGGCGCGGGTGATCCGGGGCTCGGAGGCGGACCTGCTGATCGCCGGCGGCTCGGAGAGCATGAGCCGGGCACCCTTCGTGATGGCCAAGGCGACTTCGGCCTTCGACCGCAATGCGGAGATGTACGACACCACGATCGGCTGGCGGTTCGTCAACCCGAAGATGAAGCATGCCTATGGCGACGACACGATGCCGTCGACGGCCGAGAATGTGGCGCAGGACTTCCAGATTTCGCGCGAGGACCAGGATGCGTTCGCGGTCCGCAGCCAGGCCAAGGCCGCGGCGGCGCAGGCGAGCGGTCGCTTCGATGCCGAGATCGTCGCGGTCGAGATTCCGCAGCGCAAGGGCGATCCGGTCGTCGTCAGCCGTGACGAGCATCCGCGGGAGACCTCGGTCGAGGCGCTGGCGAAGCTGAAGCCGATCATCCGGGCCGACGGCACCGTCACCGCCGGCAATGCCTCGGGCGTCAATGACGGCGCCGCGGCCTTGATCGTCGCAACGGAGGAAGCGGCGAAGCGCAACGGCCTGACCCCGCGTGCCCGCTTCCTGGGCGCGGCCGTCGCCGGCGTTCCGCCGCGGATCATGGGCATCGGCCCGGCCCCGGCCAGCGAGAAATTGCTGCAGCGGCTGGGGCTCACGATCGGCGACATGGACGTGATCGAGCTGAACGAGGCCTTCGCCGCGCAGGGGCTGGCGGTCATGCGCCAGCTCGGCGTGCCGGACGACGCGCCGCATGTGAACCCGAATGGCGGCGCGATCGCGCTCGGCCACCCGCTTGGCATGTCCGGCGCCCGCCTGCTGCTGACCGCGACCGAGGAATTGCACCGGACGGGCGGCCGCTACGCGCTCTGCACGATGTGCATCGGCGTGGGGCAGGGCATCACTACGGTGATCGAGCGGGCGTGAGGAATGGCGAAGTGAAGGGTTATGTCATCGCCAATGTCGAGGTGACCGACTGGGAGGGCTATGAGGCCTATCGGTCGCGGACGGCCGACGTGATCGGGCAATATGGCGGGCGTTTCCTGGTGCGCGGCGGCGCTGTCGAGGTGCGCGAGGGCGCGCCGGGCATCGCGCGGCTGGTGGTGATCGAGTTCCCGGACATGGACGCGGCCAGGGCCTTCTACGACAGCCCCGAATATCAGGCGATCCTGCCGCACCGGACCGCCAATTCGACGGCGACCCTGTTCCTGGCCGAGGGCGCCTAGCCGTCGGCTTTCGCGAAGGCCTTCCGCGCATCGCGGCCGATCCATTCGGCGGTCTTGTCGGATGAGGCGGCGAGCTTGTCCGCAAGCGTGCGGGCGGCGGCGCGGAGGCCCGGGCTTTTCTTGCCGCCGATGCTGCGCAGGGCCCAGCTGACGCCCTTCTTCACGAAATTGCGCTCGTCCGTCGCGGCGGCCTCGATCAGGGGCAGACGTTCGAGGAAGGGTTCGTCCACGCGCTTTTTGTCGTGCAAGGCCAGGCTGGCGAGCAAGGCGAAGGCCATGCGCTTCACCCATTCCCCCGGGTCGTCCGCCCAGCGGTCCACCATGTCAAAGGCGTGCGGGCTCCGGTCGAACAATTTGAAGGCCAGGGTGTCGACCGTCGCCCAATTGTCCATCTGGCGGGTCCAGCTCTCCATCTGCGCAGGGGAAAGAGCCGCCGGATCGCCGACATAGGCGGTCAGCATTCGCGCCTCATAGACCCTCGTCTCCCAGAGCGCCTCGGCGAGCGCATGGTCGCGGCCGAATTCCTTGCCCACTTTCTGGATACCGGCCATCGGCACGCCGATCACGCGCTCGGCGGTCTCGATCCCATAGCGGGAGAGGCCGTCGCGGATCCGGGCCTCGCCCAGCGCCTCCAGCGCGGCGATGGCGTCCGGAAGGCGGCTCACGTCGCGAAGCTGTGATGCGCCTGGGGGCAGCGCCGCATCCGGACCGAGCGGCCGCCGATCTCCTGGATCATATATTCCTCCCCCTCGCGGGTGATGCGGGACCGGGTGATCTCCGGATTGGGCAGGCCGATATATTCGCTCGCCATTGGATCGCCGACCGCCTCGTGCGTGACGGTGACGACCAGCACGCCATCCTCGATCCGCCAGATGCCTTCGCGCCCGAAGCTGCCGTAGCGGCCGCTCGGGTCGTAAAAGTCGCCCGTGTCGGTCAGGCAGTTGGTCGAGGCCTCCGCCCAGCCGCCGGCGAGCCAGCGGGCGAGCGCGTCGTCGGTGTCGCCGGCCGGGGCGGGAGCTGCGGCGGTCTGATTGACGGGCCTGGCCGGGGCAGCGGGCGCGGCGGCCACCCTGTTGGCGGGCGCAGCAGCGGGCGTCGCCGAGTTGCGGCCGAGCATGAAGGCGATCACCACGACGAGGATGACGATCACGCCGGCCATCGCCGCGATGATCACGCGGGTGCGGTTCGTGTCGTTCATCCCCTCACCGTGGCGCTGGTGGGTGCGACCCCGTTGAACATCCGCCGTTCCTCCCCGTTTTTGCTATAGCGCGAAGCGGCGCGGCGGGGAACGAAGGCGCGAGTTCGTTGACCGATCGGTCGATTAATGCTATGCGCGGAGCGCACAGGAGGCCCGATGTACACGACCGAGATGCAGCAGACGGCCAGGATCGTCTCGACCGAGGATCCCGAGGAGCTCGCCGCTTTCGAGGCGCGGGTCGCCGCGGACGAGTTCATCGAGCCGAAGGACTGGATGCCCGAGGCCTATCGGCGCACGCTCACCCGGCAGATCAGCCAGCATGCGCATAGCGAGATCGTCGGCATGCTGCCCGAAGGCAACTGGATCACGCGCGCGCCGTCGCTGCGCCGCAAGGCGATCCTGCTCGCCAAGGTGCAGGACGAGGCGGGCCACGGCCTCTATCTCTATTCGGCCGCCGAGACGCTCGGCACGAGCCGCGAGGAGATGATCGAGGCGCTGCATTCTGGCAAGGCGAAGTACAGCACGATCTTCAACTACCCAACGCTCACCTGGGCGGACATCGGCGCGATCGGCTGGCTGGTGGACGGCGCCGCGATCATGAACCAGGTGCCGCTGCAGCGCACCTCCTACGGGCCCTATGCGCGGGCGATGGTCCGGGTGTGCAAGGAGGAGAGCTTCCACCAGCGCCAGGGCTATGAGATCATGATGGCGATGTGCGCCGGCACGGCCGACCAGAAGCGCATGGCGCAGGACGCACTGAACCGCTGGTGGTGGCCGAGCCTGATGATGTTCGGGCCGACCGACGACAACAGCCCCAACACCGCCCAGTCGATGCGCTGGCGGATCAAGCGCGACACCAATGACGAGCTGCGCCAGAAGTTCGTCGACATCACCGTGCCGCAGGCCGATGCGCTCGGCCTGACCGTGCCGGACGCGGACCTTGCCTGGAACGAGGCCAAGGGCGGCTATGATTTCGGCGCGGTGGACTGGGAGGAATTCTACGCGGTCGTGCGCGGCGAGGGGCCGGTGGCGAAGGAGCGGATCAAGGCCCGCCGCGACGCCTGGGAAACCAACGCCTGGGTGCGCGAGGCGGCGGCTGCTTATGCCGAGAAAAAGGCGCGCAAGGCAGAGGCGGCATGACGCTCGTTCATCGTCATTGCGAGGAGCGAAGCGACGCGGCAATCCAGCGGGCCGCCGAAGCTGCACTGGGTTGCTTCGCTGCGCTCGCAATGACGGGACGAGAGTGATGAGCAAGGACTGGCCGCTCTGGGAGGTGTTCGTCCGTGCAAAGGGCGGGATGTCGCACCGGCATGTGGGGAGCGTGCACGCGCCCGACGCGGAGATCGCGCTCAGGCATGCGCGCGACACCTATACGCGCCGGATGGAAGGCGTGAGCCTCTGGGTCGTGCCGTCGGCGTCGATCGTCGCCTCCGATCCCTCCGACGACGGCCCGATGTTCGCGCCGGCCGAGGACAAGATCTACCGCCACCCGACCTTCTACGACATTCCGGACGACGTGAAGCATATCTGATGGCGACCGTCGCAACCGATAGCGTCCTGTTCGAAACCCTGCTGCGACTCGGCGACGACAGTTTGGTCCTCGGGCAAAGGCTCGGCGAATGGTGCGGCCATGCGCCCTCCGTCGAGGTCGACCTCAGCCTCGCCAATATGGGCCTCGACCTGATCGGGCAGGCGACGCATTTCCTCAACGCCGCGGGCGCGGCGGAGGGGAAGGGCAGGGACGGCGATGCTTTGGCCTTTCACCGCGACGTGCTCGATTTCCGGAATTGCTGGCTGGTGGAACAACCGAACGGCGATTTCGCGCAGACCATGGCGCGGCAATTCCTCTTCTCGACCTGGCAGGAATTGCTGTTCCGCAACCTCGAAGGCTCGGCCGACGAGACGATCGCCGCGATCGCCGCCAAGGCGGTGAAGGAGGTGCGCTACCATGCCGAGCTCAGCGCCGAATGGGTGATCCGGCTGGGCGACGGTACCGGGGAGAGCCGGCGGCGGATGGAAGAGGGGCTGGAGTGGCACTGGCGGTTCGTGCCGGAATTGTTCGAGATGGACGCGGTTGCGACGGAGGCTGCGGCGCGGGGCGTCGGCGTAGATGCCGGCCTGTTCCGGGAAGATTATGACCGGCGCATCCGCGACGTGCTCGCCGAGGCGACGCTCGAGGCGCCGAAGGACCAGCGCCCGATCCTCGGCGGCCGGCGCGGCCATCATAGCGAGCATCTCGGGCACCTACTGGCGGTGATGCAGTTCCTGCCGCGCACCTATCCGGACGCGACATGGTAGAAGCGATCGACACGGAAGCGCTCTGGCAGGTGCTGGAGAGCGTGCCGGACCCCGAAATCCCGGTCGTGTCGGTAGTCGATCTGGGCATTGTCCGCGCGGTGACGCCCGAGCTTGTGACGATCACACCGACCTACACCGGCTGCCCGGCCACGCAGGTGATCGAGCGCGACATCCGCGAGGCGCTGGATGCGGCCGGCTTCCGGGAGGTCGCGATCGAGACCGTGCTGTCGCCGCCCTGGACCACCGACTGGATCAGCGAAGCGGGCAAGGCCAGGCTCGAAGATTATGGCATCGCTCCGCCGAGCGCGGCGCTGACGGCGACCTGCCCGCAATGCGGCTCGACCGACACGGAGGAGCTCAGCCGGTTCGGCTCGACGCCGTGCAAGGCGCAGTGGCGCTGCCGCGCCTGCCTGGAGCCCTTCGACCGGTTCAAGTGCCACTGATGAGCGTGTCGTTCCACATGTTGACCGTGGCCGAGGTGGTCGACGAGACGAACGAGGCGCGCTCGATCCGTTTCGACGTGCCGCTGGAGCTGCGCGAGACTTTCCGCTTCAGACCCGGCCAGCATCTGACCTTGAAGGCCGAGATCGGCGGCGAGGAGGTGCGGCGCAATTACTCGCTCTGCGTCGCCCCGCAGGACGGCCAGGTGATGGTCACGGTGAAGAGGATCGCGGGCGGCCTCTTCTCCAACTGGGCGAACGATGCGCTGAAGCCCGGCGACGCGATCGAGGTGATGCCGCCGCACGGCAGCTTCACCTGGGATTTCAAACCCGGCGCGGCGAACCATTATGTCGGCTTTGCGGGCGGCTCCGGGATCACGCCGGTCATCTCGCTGCTGAAGACGGCCCTGCTGACCGAGCCGGAAAGCCGCTTCACCTTGTTCTACGGCAATCGCGACAGCAACGCGATCATCTTCCTGGAAGCACTGGCACAGCTCAAAAACCGTTTCATGGACCGGCTGGAAGTCCATCATTTCCTTGCGGAAGAGGCCGAGGAATTCGAGCTGTTCAACGGCATGCTCGACCGCGCCAAATGCGACGAGATCCTGGGGACCCTGATTGATCCGGCGGACGTGACGGCCTTCTTCATCTGCGGGCCGGGGGCGATGATGGATGCCGCCGAGGAAGCGCTGACCGCCCGCGGCATCGCGAAGGAGCTGATCCATCTGGAGCGCTTCACCGCCGACCGGCCGGCCGAGGCGCTGCAGGCTCAGCTCGCCGAGCTGTCGCGCGACGCCGCGGGCCTCTCCATGCTGGTCACCCTCGACGGGCGGAAGCGCAAGGTCGGCTTCGACGCGAAGGCGGGGAACATCCTCGACAGCGCCCGCGCCGCTGGCCTGCCGGCGCCCTTCGCCTGCAAGGCGGGGGTCTGCGCGACCTGCCGGGCGAAGGTCGTCTCCGGCGAGGTGGAAATGGCGGCGCGCTACGGCCTCACCGACGGGGAGATTGCGGCGGGCTATGTGCTGACCTGCCAGTCCGTGCCCAAGGGCGCGGGCGTGGAGCTCGACTACGACGCCTAGGACGGCTGCGGAGTTACGCCCCGCTGCATGATCTCGACCACGCGCAGCGCCAGCGCCTCCGGCATGAACGGGCCGGCGGGGTCGAACCAGGTGTGGGTCCAGTTGATCATTCCGAAGAACAGCATCGTGTTGACGCGCGCGGCGCCGCCCGAGCCGATCTCGGCGATCACCTCCTCGGCGGCGGCGATGATCCGCCGCTGCTTGGCCACCACCTCCGCCCGGCGATCGGGCGGCAGATTGTCCAGCTCGTTGAGCAGCACCTTGTGGTGATTCTGCGCGCTCGCATAGAGCCGCATGAAGGCGACGGTGAGGGCGCGGAGCCTTGCATCGGCGCTGCCGCTCGCCGTGGCCGCTTCCGCCGCCTCGGTCAGCGCGTCGAGATGCTCGACCATTACCGCGTAGAGAATATCGTCCTTCGACGGGAAATAGTGGTAGATCAGAGACTTGGAGGTACGGCAAGAATCCGCGAGCTCGGCAACCGACGCGCCCGGAAAGCCCTTCCTCGCGTAAAGCTGCGCGGCGGCCGCGAGGATCGCCTCGCGGCGCTTGTCATAATCGGGCGATTGCGGGCGTGCCATGGCGCCACCTTACGCCGGCGGAGGCGCGAGGGCTAGTTCAGTAGGTCTTGCCGCCGACCTCGCTGTCGCCGCGCGGCTCGGCATAGGGAATGCGCCGCGGGCCCCGCTCGTCCTCGCCGCGCGCCTCGTCATAGGCGATCACCGCGCGGGTGACGTTCTGCATCAGCTGCATGCGGGTGAGGTTGGGAACCGAGGTCCGCCCGATCATCACCGCCACCGCATAATGGCGGCCGTCGGGCGAGGTCAGGATGCCGATGTCGTTATAGCCGGCCTGGACCCCGTTGAAGACCTGGCCCGAGCCGGTCTTGTGGCCGATCGACCAGCCCGGGGCGAGGCCGCCGCGCAGCCGCTGCGGTCCGGTGCGGACCTGGGCCATGATCGAGAGCAGGCGCGAGGTCGAGGCGCGCGAGAGCAATTCGCCGCGCTGAAGCCGGGCGAGGCCGTTGGTGATGCCGTCGGGCGTCGCGCCGTCCACAGGATCGTCGATATAGCGCTCGAAGGCGTCGCGCCGGCGGCTGGCGGGGATCTGGCGCCGCGCCGCCTCGAAGCCGCGGCCGACCGAGAAGGCGTTGTTCCACTGCATGCCGGCGATCCCGGCCTGGAGCAGCCGCTCGCCGGGGCCGAAGCGGATCCCCTCGAGCCGGTTGCGCGCCAGCATCGCGCGTACTGCGCCAGGGCCGCCGGCATGGCGCAGCACGATGTCGTTGCAGGTATTGTCGCTCTGCGTGATCGCCCGGTACATCAGGCTGCCGAGCGTCGTCGTATAGCCGTTGGGGCCGATCTGGGCGGCGATCGGCTGGTTGAACAGGGTCAGGTCCGCGCGGGTGATGGTGACGCGCCGATCGAGGTCCAGCGCGCCGGCGTCGACGCGCTGCAGCGCGGTGATCGCTACCCAGAATTTGCTGACGCTCTGCTGCGGAAAGAAGCGGTTGCCGTTCCAGCTCGCCATCAGGCCGGCGTCGCCGTCAATGTCGCGCACGGCGATCCCGACCTCGCCCGGAAAGCCACGGCCGAGTTCGCGAACGCGGGCCTGGAGCGCGCGTTCGGCGGCGCTTTCGGTCCGGGGGCGCTCATAGGAATAGCGGGAGGGCGGCTGGCTCGCCTGCGCCGCGATGCCGCCCGCCAGCGCCAGCGCGGCGGCACCGATGAAGCCCAGCCGCAGCCCGACAAACCTGCCCCGCATCATGCTTCCCCGCACCCTTTGCCCAAGTGCTTGAATCATAACCGGCAAAGAGTCGCTGTCAGCTTAACGCCCCGGAGGGAGAGACGGGCCGTGCCGCGGGCGCGGCGGATCGAATCCTCAGAAGGTGATGCGCGCGCTGATCCTGAGATCGCGGCCGGCGAGCGGGGCATAATCCTTGAGGAAGCTCGCATGGCGCCGGGCGACGACGTCGAAGATATTGTTCGCCGAGAGCACGATGGTGCTGTTGTTGCCGCTGCCGAACGGATGGAAGGAGAGCGAGGCGTTGACCATCGTATAGCCGTCGGTCGGCGTCTCGAACGCGGCGATCCGGTCCTGGTCGCCGACCCACTCCACCTCGACCCGGCCGTTCACCCGGTCCGACTGCGCCTCGAGGCCGCCGAGCAGCCGCACCGGCGGGATGCGCGGGGCGGGGCCGGCGCCCTGGATGGTCGCGCGCACATAATCGGCGACGCCGTCGACATTGATGTCGAACGGCCCGACCGTGCCGAGCTTCACCGAGCCTTCCAGCTCGACGCCGAAATAGCGCGCGTCGGCCTGGAAATATTGGAAAACGGGAAGATCGTCCTGAATTGCCCCGGTCGGCGTCTCGAAGATGTAGCCGTCGAACCAGCTGTGGAAGACGGAGGCGCTCAGCGAATAGCCATTGCCGCTGCCGCGCAGCGTCGCTTCGATCCCCCAGCTGCGCTCGACGCCCAGATCGGGATCGCCGACCTCGAAGCTCTGCGTGCCGGCATGGGGGCCGTTGGCGAACAATTCCTCGGCCGAGGGCGCGCGCTCGCTGTGCGAGGCGTTGAGCCCGATCCGCCAGCCCGGCGCGACCGCATAGGAGGCGCCGGCCGAGGCGGTGAAGGCGTCGAAGCTGCGGCGCAGGTCCGGATTGCCGATCACGGGATCGGCGTCGGCGCTGAGCGCGGTATGCTCGTAGCGCAGCCCGCCCTCGGCCTTGAACGCGCCGCGGTCGAGGGTCTGCAGGACGAACAGGCCGAACTGGCTGGTCCGGTTCGCGGGCAGGAATTTCTCGGCGCCTTCCACATCGAAGCTGCGGTGAAAATATTGCGCGCCGAAGCCGCCGCCCCAGCCGCCCCGAGTCGACTGGCGGAATTCGGCGCGGCCCTCATAGCCGGTGGAGTCGAAGCGGGTGCCGACCGCGCCGTCTTCCTCGAGCTCGAAATGGCGATAGTCTGAATAGCCGGCGCGAAGCCGGATATTGTCGAGGAAGCCGGCGCCGGTGTCGATCTCGGCGCGGCCGTCGACGCGGGTCTGCCCGATGTCGATGCGCGGCGCCTCGGCTTCCACGGCGGGATCGAGCGAATAGCGGATCGGGACGCCGTAACGGCTGTCATAGCGATTGACCGAGAAACCGACATTGTTCTCGCCGTCGATCCAGACGGCGCCGGCGGCGATGTCCGAGGTCTCGGCCGCGCTGTTCGGGAGGCGGCCCCTGATGTCGGCGAGCGCGCGGATGTCGGGATCGGGGCTGGCCAGTGCCTGCGCCCGCAGCGCCGGGGTGAGCGCATGGCCGCCGATCTCCAGATCATCCGTCTTCGAATAATTGCCGTCGACATGAAGCACGAAATTGCCGCCGACGGGCAGGTCGACTGCTGCACTGGCGGAGCGCTCGTTCGCCGCGGAGCCGTAGGTCAGAATGCCGTCGACATGGACGGGCTCGTCCGGGACGCGCCGCGGGATGCGGGAATCGATCACGTTGACCACGCCGCCGATCGCGGAGGAGCCGAAGAGCAGGGCGCTCGGCCCCCGCAGCACCTCGATCCGGTCCGCGGTCAGCGGGTTGATCGCCACCGCATGGTCGGCGCTGGTGCTCGAGACATCGAGGCTGCCGATCCCGTCGGTCAGCACCCGGACGCGCTCGCCCTGGAAGCCGCGCAGCACCGGCCGCGAGGCGTTGGGCCCGAAGGAGGTGGCGGAGACGCCGGGCAGATGCTGCAGCGTCTCGCCGATCGAGGGCCGGAGGTCGCGCGTCAGCTCGTCGCCGCTGACCACCGAGGTGCCGGAGAGCAGGTCGCCGCGCGAGCGCTGGAAGCCGGTGACGACGATGTCGTTGCTTTCCTCGGCGTGGAGATCGCCGGGCTGGCCGACCCTGGAGGAATGCGGCGAGGCGTCGTCCCGCGCCCGGGCGCCGGCCTGGTCCTGACCGGCATCGGCGGCCGGCACCGGGTCCGCGGCCTGGGCATGAGCCAAAGAGGGGGTCGCGAGGGCGACGCCCGCGAGCAGGAGATTACGGAGCACGCTTTAACCTTTGTTTGTTTGGCTCCTTCTGTAGGGAGAGGTTATAGTATATCAACGCGCCTCGTCGCTGGAACGGCTCGTTTCGGCGCTGCTGCGACAATCGGCGACACTTTTTTTGCGCTCCGACATAGCCGCGGGACAGAAGGGGCGCAGGGGATGGGCCGTTAGAGCAATGGGCAATTGGAGGAACCATCCCATGAAGAAGTTCATGATCCTGAGCGGCGTCGCGCTGCTTGGCCTCGCCGGCACCGCGATCGCGCAGGCGCCTGGCCAGGCACCGCGACGCGGCGTCGACGTCACCCGCGCCGAAATGATCCAGCGCAGCGACGCCGCCTTCGCGCGGCTCGACGCCGATCGCGACGGCCGCTTCACCCGCGAGGAGGCGCAGGCCCTCGGCCAGCAGCGCCGCGAGCGGATGCAGACCCGCATGTTCGAGCGGCTCGACGCCGACAATAACGGCCAGATCTCCCGCGAGGAGTTCGCGCAGGGCCGGCGCGGCCGCGGCATGCGCGGCCCGATGGCTGACGGCGGTCCTGACGGCCCGAGGATGCACCGCGGCCCCGGCCTGCGCCGCGGCCGGCATCACGGCCCCGGCATGCGCATGCGCATGGGCGCGCGCATGTTCGGCGAGGACGGCTTCATTACCGCCGAGCAGTTCCGCGCCCGCGCGCTGGAGCGGTTCGACCGGGCAGACGCCAACCATGACGGCACTTTGACCGTGGACGAGCGGCGCGCCCGCCGTGGCGAGATGCGGCGCCACCGGCGCATGGGCCCGCCACCCGGTGCGCCTTCCGCGCCGCCGGCGCCTGATCCTGCCGAGTAAGCCGGCTGCAAGGACGAGCGGGCCTCGCGAGACGGGGCCCGCTCTTTTTGCGGAGCAGGCCCGAAATATCTTAACCCAGCTTAAGTCGTTTCGGCTCCGTTTATGCGACATGAAGGCGCTCCTCCGGAGACTAAGCGGGGAGGGGGGATGATGGCTTATTACCGGCTCTACCGTCTGTCCGAACCGGGCGGAAAGTTCGTCGGCTTCGAGGAGATCGAGGCGGCCGACGACGCGGACGCCGTGCGTCAGGCCGAGGCCTATGTCGGCCGCCAGGCGCTCGAACTGTGGTGCGGCAAGCGAAAGGTGAAGGGCTTCGCCGCGACCGCCTAGGAGCGGGCCGGCACGAGGATGCGCGCGATCAGGCCGCCCTCGGGCCGATTGACCAGCTCCAGGCTGCCGCCATGTGCCTGCGCGGCGCTGCGGGCCAAGGTGAGGCCGAGGCCGGAGCCGCCGGTCTCGCGGTTGCGCGAGGCTTCGAGCCGGACGAACGGCTCCATGACATTGGCGAGCTCCGCCTCGGGGATGCCGGGCCCGTTGTCGGCGACCTCGATCGCCACGCGGTCGCCCATGGCCTTCACCGACACCGCGGCGCTACCCGCATGGCGCACCGCATTCTCGATCAGGTTGCGCAGGGCTCTCCGGAGCAGATTGGGCTGCACGTCGGCGACGAGCCGCTCGCCGCTTTCCATCTCGACCTGCTGGCCAAGCGTGACGAACTCCTCGACCACGGCATCGGCCAGGGCATTGAGATCGAGCGGCCGGACCGCCTCGGTGGCGCGGCCGGCGCGGGCGAGCGCCAGCGTCTCCTCCAGCATCGCGCTCATTTCCTCGAGCGTCTCGATGATCTTCTCGCGCTCGGCGGCGGGCTCCATCGATTCGATCCGGATGCGGAGCGAGGCGAGCGGCGTGCGCATGTCGTGGCCGATCGCGCCGAGCATCCGGTCCTTCTCGTCGAGCATCGCCGAGACGCGCTCGCTCATCGCGTTGAACGCGACCAGAGCGCGGCGGACGTCGGCCGGGCCGCGTTCCTCGACCTGAGGTGCCTCGCCGCGCCCCTCGAAGCTCTTCGCCGCCGCGGTGAGGTCCTTGAGCGGCCGGCCGAGCCGGATCGCGATCAGCACGACCGCGCCGAGCAGGATGAAGTAGATGAGCAGGGTCGAGGCGGCGAGCTTCAGCCAGATCCAGGGATCGGGCCGCGGCGTGAACAGGCGCCCGTTTAGCCAGCTGCCGTCGGCGAACTGGACGGAGAGGCGCAGAGTCTGGAAGTTGCGCTCGCGTTCGCCGGGCGGCCGCCAGTCCCGGCCGCGCGCCGGGTCGCCCGGCTCGTTGCGCGGCGGCGGCGGCTCGTCGCTCATCATCGCGCGGGCGTCGCGCAGCTGCAGGCCCACGTCATTGGCCTGGTCGCGCAGCCGGCCCGTGATCCGCTCGTCGCTGCCCTGCGCCGGCACGATCGACTCGGCGTCGAACGAATAGCGCCCGCGGCGGCGCCCGCGCTCCTCGATCATGGACGGACGCTGGGCCGCGGGCAAAGGCGCGGCGCGCTGTGCGAAGGCGATGAAGCGGGCAACCGCCGGCCCCTCTACCTGGGTGCGGACCGCCCGCGTGCGCTCGCTGAACACGATCCCGAAATTGATCGACTGGGCGACGAGCAGCGCCAGCGCCATGACCAAAGCGAGCTGGCCAATCAGGCTCTTCGGCAGGAAGCGTCTCACAATTTCTTCACGTCGGCGGCGAGCATGTAGCCGCCGCCCCAGACCGTCTTGATCAGCTTCGGATCCGACGAATTGACCTCGATTTTCTTCCTGAGGCGGCTGATATGATTGTCGATGCTGCGCTCGAAGGCGGCGAGCTCGCGGCCCTGCGAGAGATCGAGCAATTGGTCGCGGGTCAGCACGCGGCGCGGATGCGTCACGAAGGCGTGGAGGATATTGTATTCGCCGGTGGAGAGCGGCGTCGCGACGCCGTCCTCGCCGACCAGCTCGCGCTCGCCGCTCTTCAGGATCCAGGGGCCGAAGCCGTAACTGTCCGTATCGGGTGCGCGCACCAGCTGGCCGTTCTCGCCGACCCGGCGCAGCACCGCCTTGATCCGGGCGAGCAACTCGCGCGGGCTGAAGGGCTTGGTCACATAATCGTCCGCGCCGATCTCCAGCCCGACGACGCGGTCCATTTCCTCGGCCCTGGCCGTGAGCAGGATCACGGGGATGGACGTCGTGGCGCGGATATAGCCGGCGAGGCTGAGCCCGTCCTCGCCCGGCATCATGATGTCGAGCAGGACGAGATCGATCGCGTAAGCGGTCAGCAGCTGGCGCGCGACGGCCGCATTCTCGGCCTTGGTCACCCTGAGGCCGTTGCGCGACAAATAGCTCGCGAGCGGGTCGCGTATGTCCCGCTCGTCGTCGACGAGGAGGATATGGGGATCGCCAGCCATAACAGATCGGCCTTTAACGGGAGCACGGCGCGCCGCGCCAGCCTCAGTGTGTCGCCTTTTGTCGCCAATTGTCTCTGTGCCGATTGTCCCTGGCCGTGTCAGCAGCCATAAGGTCCGCGATGAGCGAAGCCGCCGAGATCGCCCGGAAGGCCCTGTCGCGCGGCGACCTGATCGGCGCCTATGATGCCACCGTCGCGGCGATCGAGGCGGGCGACGACAGCGGCGCCATCCGCCACCAGCAGATCCTCGCGCTCGCGCGGATGGGCGACACCGACCGGGCGATGGCGAAGTTCGCCGAATACGGGCTGGAAGGCTCGAGCAATGTCGACGAGCGCACGATCGGCGCGCGCATCCTGAAGGACCGCGCCTTCAACACGCCGGCCGGCCCGGCCCGACAGGAGGCGATGGAGCGGGCCTTCGAGGCCTATTTCGACGTCTACGAGGCGACGAAGGACAGTTTCCCCGGGATCAACGCGGCCACGCTTGCCCTGCTCGCCGGGCGCGACGCCGAATCGCGCCGGCTGGCCGAGGCACTGCTCGCCGATCCCGATGTCGCCGCGCCCGCCGATTACTGGAAGGCGGCGACGCGGGCGGAGGCGCTGCTCCTGCTCGGCCGGACCGAGGAGGTGACCGAGTTGCTCGGCAGCGAGGCGATAAGGAGCAGCACCGACCTCGGCGGCCGCTCCTCGACCCTGCGCCAGCTCGGCATGATCGGCGCCCATCTCGGGATGAGCCCGCACGACCGCGCCACCCTGATCGCGCCGCTGCGGCCGCCGCGCGTGCTTCATTATTGCGGCCATATGTTCGGCGCCGATCCGGCGGACGAGGCGCGGGTCCGCGCCGCGGTCGACACGGTGCTGGACGAGGAAGAGGTGGGCTTCGCCTATGGCGCGCTCGCCTGCGGCTCGGACATCATTGCCGCGGAGGCCTTGCTCCGGCGCGGCGTCGAGCTCAACGTCGTCATGCCGTTCGAGGAGCAGGATTTCCTTGAGCAGTCGGTGCGACCGGGCGGGCCCGGCTGGGAGGCGCGCTACCGCGCCTGCCTGCGCGCGGCCAGGCGCGTCATCCATGCCAGCCCGATGGCCTATTTCGGCAATCCCGACCAATATGGCTATTCGAGCCGCATGGCGATGGGCCTGGCCTGCCTCAGGGCCGAGCATCTGACCGCCGAGCCGATCCAGCTCGCCATCTGGGACGGGAAGGCGCCGGGCGGGCCGGCGGGGACCGGGGCCGACGTGCTCGCCTGGCAGGAAGCGGGCGGCCGGACCCGGACCGTCGATCCGGGCCCGGTCAGGCGCGGCCTCGAGCGGCCGCCGTCGCGCATCGAGACCAAGGCGGAGCGCGCGCTGGCGGCGATCCTGTTCACCGACTTCGCCGGCTTCTCCAAGCTCGGCGAGACCGTGCTGCCGGTCTTCTGGGACGGGGTGATGCGGCTGATCGCCGAGGTGCTCGATGCGCATGGCGACGCGGTGGTGTCGCGGAACAGCTGGGGCGACGCCCTGTACGGCGTGATCGGCAGCGCCCCGGCCGCGGCCGAAATCTCGCTGCAGATCCAGGACGCGCTCGACGATTTCGACTACAGCCGGCTCGGCCTCGAGGGGAAAGGCGGGCGGATGCGGATCGGCGCCCATTACGGCCCGGCCTATCGCGCGATCGACCATATTACCGGCCGGCTGAGCTTCTACGGCAACGAGGTTTCCAAGGCCGCGCGGATCGAGCCGGTGACCCCGACGGGCGCGGTGTTTGTCACCGAGCCGTTCGCCGCGATCCTCGCGCTCGAGGCGCCGGACCGGTTCGATTGCCGCTATGTCGGGCGCATCCAGCTTGCCAAGGGCTATGGCAGCTATCCGATGTACCGGCTGACCCGGGCGGATTGAGGCGTCCGGCCGGACTCAGGGCCGGGTGCCGCCGGCCGGCGGACAGCCCGGATTGCCGGGGCAGACGATGAAGGAATTGCGCGGGCCGGCCGCATCGGGCTCGTCCCGCGGCGCGGCCATGGTCGGTGCGGGCGCGCCCGTCTCGCCGGAGTCCGGGGCCATCATGTTCATCCCGTCGTTCGGCATGCTGCCCGGATCGGATGAAGTCCCCGCATTGTTGGCGGCCGGCGCGCGGCTGCAGGCGGCCAGCGCCAGCAGGAGAACGGCCGCCGCCGCCTTCGATCGGTAGCCTAGTGCGGGCACCGGCTGTTGCCCGGGCAGATCACAAACCGCTCGCGCGGGGTCGCGGTATTGGCCTGCGCGCCCGTGCCGCCCGGATCGCTTCTCGGGCCGGCATCCCGGTCGGCCGCCTGCGGCTGCGCGGGCGGCGGGCTCGGCGGCCTCGCCGGATCCGACGGGTCCGTGTCGACCACCATCTGCCGGCTAATCTGCTGGTTCTTCTGCTGTGCCGCGCTGTCGCCGGCGCCGAAAATCACGCCCGCGCCGACGATCAGGCCGCCGCCCGCAACCTGGGTGAGAAAGGAACGTCGGTTCGTCCGGCGAAGGGTCTGCATGCGGCCTCTCTTGTGTCTGTTGCCTGACTGAGTAACGCATTTGCACGATAAGGACGAGGGAAGCCGGGGCGCAATGGCCTTTGAGGGAGCCGGGGCAGGGGGCGGATGAGCGACATCTTCATCTCCTACAAGAATGACGACCGGAAGCGGGTCGCGCATCTCGTGGCGGCGCTCCGCACGGCCGGGCTCGACGTCTGGTGGGACCAGGACATTCCGCCAGGCGGCGGCTGGCGCGACACGATCGCCGCGCAGCTCGACCGGGCGAAGCTCTGCGTAGTGGCCTGGTCGCAGGCCTCGACCGGGCCGGAGGGGCGCTTCGTCCGCGAGGAGGCCGAACGGACCGCGGCGCGGGGCGCCTATCTGGGCGTGCTGATCGACCCGGTGCTGCCGCCCTTCGGCTTCGCGGAATGGCAGTCGATCGACCTTTCGTCCTGGAACGGAAGGGCGAAGCATCCCCTGCTCGATCATTTCGTCGACCAGGTCCGGGCACGGCTGGAGGGGGTGCCGCAAATGCCTTCGCCGGCCTCGGCGCCACGCCGCCGATCGCTGGCGCGGCCGCTGCTGATCGGCGGCGGCCTGCTGGCCCTGGCGGCGGCCGGGTTGCTGGTCTGGTCGCTGCTGCCCGGGCGGCCGCCGGCCAGCCCGACCGCCTTCGTCAACGCCCGCCTGAACCGGAGCGCCTGCGCCTGGCTGCAGATCGCCAGCGTCACCCCGGCCGAGGGCGACCGCGAACGGGTGGCGCTGGCCGGCATCGCCGCCTCGCCGACTGCGGTCCAGGCCGGCCTGATGCGGCGGGCGATGGACGCCAACGTCCCGATCGCGGAGATCGACGTCAGCGAGGTCGCCACCGGTCCCAATGAGACCTGCGCCCAGATCGAATTGCTTCGCCAATATCGCTGGAACGGCCGCTCGCGCCTGACCGTGATCCCGCCGCGCGGCGCCCTGCGGCGGACGCAATATGGCTGGTCGGGCCGGTTCGAGTTCGAGGTCGACATGCAGGGGCTCCCGCAGCACGCCGCATTGCTGGGCCTCGACAGCGTCGGCGGGCTCGAGGTGCTGATCCCCGATCTGAACGCCTTCCGCCGCCAGCATCCTCCGCTCCGCACCAGCGGTACGCGGGTCGCCTATGAAGGCTATTTCTTCGACGAGAACCAGAATGCCCGCAATGTCGGGCTGATCCTGATGACCTCCGATGCGCCCATCGACGAGGGGATCGTCGGCCAGATCGGCCGCAGCGGCGACCGCGCCGTGCTCGAGCGGATCGACCAGGCCGCGCGCAGCCGGCAATGGCAGTTCGAGCTGGCGCTGGTGCGCTGCGGCTTCGAGACGGGCGGGCAGCGGCGGCGTTGCTGAGCAATTCTCCCGTGCGTCAGAAGCGGTAGCGGCAGCCGCCCTCCGGCACCCGGCCCGACCGGTCGCCAAGGAAGAGCCCCTCCAGCACGAGATGCCCGTCCTCGATCCGCGCCGTGCCCTCAAGGTCCAGCCCCGACGGTACTCTGTTGCCGCCGGTGACGGTCAGCCGCAGCGCGCCGGTTTGCGGGTCGAAGCTGTAGCTGCCCCAATAGTCCTTGTAGGATTCGAAGGGCGTGAAGGTGACCGAGAATCGCTCCGGCCCGAATTCGAGCTCGCGCACCGGGTCGAGGCTCTCGCAGCCGGCCGCCGCCCTCTGGCCCCACCGGCCCGTAAGCACGACCGCGTCCCGTGCCACGACCCGCAAGCGCGCGAGGACCGGCTCGCCCTTCACATTGTAGCGCAGGATGATCTCCGATCCTGGCGGAGCGTCGGGGCGGATCGTCAGCGAGCGCCGGTCCGCGCTGAGCTCGGCAGGGCCCTCGATCGACCAGCCGGAGAGGCACTCGGCGGGCAGGTCTCGATAACCGGCCGGCATCTGATCGCGCTTCGCACGGATGCCGATCGTCGCGCCCTGCCGAAAGACCGGCGTGGAGAATTCCGTGAAATTGGAACGATCGGGCGGCCAGAGGCAGGTCGTGTCCGGCGGCTCCGGCTCCCGCGCTTCGGGCTGACCTGCTGCAACCATGGTCAGCAGCAACGCAATGCCATGCAATGCCATCGGACCGCATCTCCCATTTTTTCCAGAGACTGCAGCGACTTGGCTTCGTTTGTAAAGAGCGGATCGATGGTGAGCCCTGCTGGATTCGAACCAGCGACCTACTGATTAAAAGTCAGTTGCTCTACCGACTGAGCTAAGGGCCCGACCGGGGGCTCACCTATGCGTCGCGCAGGGCGCGGTCAACCGGAACAGGAGTTGCCGAACGGTCAGGCCGCTTACCGGGTCGCGCCAGTCGGGGACCAGCTCGGCCAGCGGCTTCAGGACGAAGGCGCGGTTTCTGAATTCGGGATGGGGGACAATCGGGCCGGGCCCGTCCCAGGGGCCGTCCGACCAGAGGATGATGTCGAGATCGAGCACGCGCGGGCCCCAGCGGCGGCCGGGGCGGCGGCCATAGGCGCGCTCCAGCGCCTTCAGTTCGGCGAGCAGCTCATCCGGCTCGAGTCCGGTCTCGATGATGGCGACCGCATTGGCGAAGCCGCGACCGGCCGGGCCGAGCGCGGGCGTGCTGCGGATGCGGGAAACAGCGATGGGGCGCAGTTCGGCCAGCGCCGCGCGCAGCGTCTCGGTCGGCGAACCGTGGCGGCTTCTCCGGTTCGAGCCCAGAGCGATGGCATAGAGACACGGTGCTGATCCCAATTCCCGTTCGCCCTGAGCTTGTCGAAGGGCTCTCCTTACCTTCTGCATGGGAGAAGAGAAGGGCAGGGCTTCGACAGGCTCAGCCCGAACGGTATGGGGTGCGTGTGAGTCCTTCACCCGTCCCTGAAGCAGAAGCTCCGCGCGACTGCCCGCTCTGCCCGCGCCTCGTGGAGCTGCGGATGAAGCTGCGCGCCGAGCATCCCGACTGGTGGAATGCGCCGGTGCCGGCCTTCGGCGATCCCGCGGCCTGGCTGGCGATTGTCGGCCTGGCGCCCGGCATGTGGGGCGCGAACCGGACGGGGCGGCCGTTAACCGGCGACCATGCCGGGCATCTGTTCTTCGCGACCCTGCTGAAATTCGGGCTGGCGACGGGCGAGTATCGCGAGGATCCCGGCGACAGCCTGCGCCTGCACGGCGTCGTCATTCTCAATTCGGTCAAATGCCTGCCGCCGCAGAACAAGCCGACGCCCGCCGAGGTCGCCACCTGCCGCCGCTATTACGAGGCGGCCTTGTCCTTGCTGCCGAGGGTCAGGATCATGGTCGCGCTCGGCCGGATCGCGCACGACAATGCGCTGAAGACGGCCGGGGTCAGGCTCGCCGATTTCCCCTTCGCCCACCTCGCCGAGCATCGCCTGCCCGACGGACGCATCCTGCTCGATAGCTATCATTGCTCGCGCTACAACCAGAATACGGGACGGTTGACGCCCGCGATGTTCGAGGCGGTGTTCGCGCGGGCGCTGGAATTGGGGAAGGGGTGATGGAGATTTACGCGATCTGGCGCCGCCGCGCTGGGGCCTGGAAGCAGGGCGAGCCGATCGAGGCGCAGGATGACTGGCCCGGCCATGCCGCCTTCATGATGAAGGGCCAGGCGGACGGAATCGTGAAGCTTGCGGGCCCGGTCGACGACAAGGGTGCCTTGATCGTGGTCCGCGCGAAGAGCCCGGAGGCGGTCGAGGCCTGGCTGGCGGCCGACCCCTGGACCGCGTCCGGGCTGCTGGTCACCGAGCGGATCGCGCGCTGGACGTTACGGATCGGGTCGCTGGCCTAGATGTCCTGCGTCAGCCGCCCGTAAAGCTCGGGCCGGCGGTCGCGGAAGAAGCCGAAGGCGGCGCGGTGGCGCTTCGCCTGGTCCAGGTCCAGCTCGGCGACGAGCACGCCGGTCTCGGTTGCGCCGAACTCGGCGAGCATGTCGCCGCGCTCGTCGCAGATGAAGGAGTGGCCGTAGAAACGCTGGCCGTCCTCCGTACCGATCCGGTTGGCGGCGACCACAGGGACGACATTGGAGACGGCATGGCCGATCATCGCCCGCCGCCAGAGCCGCGAGGTGTCGAGATCGGGGTCGTGCGGCTCGGTGCCGATCGCGGTCGGGAAGAACAGGATCTCGGCGCCGTCGAGCATCAGCGCCCGCGCCGTCTCCGGATACCATTGGTCCCAGCAGATGCCGACGCCGAGCGTGGCGCCGGGGGTCGGCCAGGTGCGGAAGCCGGTATTGCCGGGGCGGAAGTAGAATTTCTCCGAATAGCCGGGGCCGTCGGGGATGTGGCTCTTGCGGTAGACGCCCATCACCTGGCCGCGGTCGTCGACCATGGCGAGGCTGTTATAATGATGATGCCCGTCCAGCTCGAAGAAGCTGGTCGGGATGTAGATTTCCAGCTCGGCCGCCAGCTTCCGCATGGCGAGCACGGCGGGATGTGCGTCAACCGGCCTGGCGGTGCCGAAATGGCCCTCGTCCTGGGTCTTGCAGAAATAGGGGCCCTCGAAGAGCTCGGGCGGCAGGACGACCTTCGCGCCCTTGCCGGCCGCCTCGCGGACCAGCGCGGAGACGTTGGCGATATTCTCGTCCATGTCCCCGGTGAAGGCGAGCTGGAGCGCGGCGACATTGAGGCGGGTCATGCGGGCACCTGCTGGCTGATGCAGTGGAAGCTGCCGCCTCCGGTCAGGATATGGTCGGCGCGCAGGCCCACCGCCACCCTGTCCGGGAACAAGGCCTGGATTGCGCCGACCGCAGCCTCGTCATTGGGCGCGCCATATTGCGGCACGACCACTGCGGCATTGCCGATATAGAAGTTCATGTAGGAGGCCGGGATGATCTCCTCGCCGCGCCGCACCTCGCCGGGCGAGGGGACGGGCGCCACCGACAGGCCGAAGCGGCGGGCGCGGTTGGCGGCGTCGCGATAGACGGCCTCGTTCGGATCGCGCTGCGCCGGCTCCGGGATGGCGAGCCTGCCGCGCGCCACGAAGCGGGCGAGATTGTCGACATGGCCGTCCGTATGGTCGTTCATCAGGCCGCTGCCGAGCCAGAGCACGCGGTCGATGCCGAGGTCGGCACGCAATTTCGATTCGATCTCGGCGCGGGACAGCCAGGCGTTGCGGTTGGGGTTCATCAGGCATTGCTCGGTGGTCACGGCAAGGCCGGTGCCGTCGACGTCGATCGCGCCGCCTTCGAGGATCCAGTCGGCGCGGCGGACGCGCAGGTTCGCGCCCTCGCCGAGCCGGCGGCCGATCGTGTCGTCGCCGGGCAGGTCATATTTGCCGCCCCAGCCGTTGAAGCCGAAGCTTATTGCGCCGAGCCCGGCCGGCCCCTTGACCACGATCGGGCCGGTGTCGCGCAGCCAGATGTCGCCAAAGGGCTGGGTGACCACGGTGGCGAAGGGTGCGGCCGCGCGGGCCGCCTCGGCCGAAGCCGCGCCGGCGGCGACGAGGCGCACCTCCTCGCCCTTGCCGTCCGCCCAGACCGCCGCGGCGAAGGCGGCGACTTCGGCCTGGGCCGGGCTCAGATCCTCCACCCAGAGCTCGCCATGGCTCGGGAACCCGATCCAGACGAAGGCGTGCGGCGCCCATTCGGGAGGCTGGCGGGGAGTCACGGCCGGGTCACTGCTGGGCCCGCGACCGGTCGCGGATCGCGCGGAAGGCGTCGTTCTGATACCAGTTCGGCCATTCGGTCGACATGGCGAGCGCGCGGCCGACCTCGTAATAGACGCGGACGTCGGTGAGCGCCCCGGCCCAGTCCCAGTTCGGATTATATTCGTCGCCGACCTGGTGGTAGCGGTGGGTGCGATAGTCCTGCGAGGCCGCGCGCCCGGCTTCCGGGCCGCCATTGACGAGATCCTCGCCGCCGCGGCCGTAGAGCATCGGCACGCCCATCTTGGCGAGGCTGAACTGGTCGGAGCGGAAATAATAGCCGGCCTCGGGGGTCGGCTCGGGCGAGACGCGGATGCCGGCGCGGGCGGCGGCGCGGGCCAGCCAGGCGTCGAGCTCGGACTTGCCGCCGCCGATCGAGACGAAATCGCGCGCCGCGCCGGCGAGGTTCAGCGAGTCCATGTTGAAGCCGCCGGCGGTCTGCGCGAGCGGGAAGATCGGATGGGCCGCATAATAAGCGGAGCCGAGCAGGCCCGATTCCTCGGCGGTCACCGCGAGGAAGACCAGGGTCCGGTCGGCGCGGCCGGCGCGGGCATGGGCCTCGGCGAGCGCGACGAGCGCGGCCGTGCCGCTCGCATTGTCGGTGGCGCCGTTGCAGATCCGGTCCGCGCCGGTCTCGGCACAGACGCCGAGATGGTCCCAATGGGCCGTGTAGAGCACATATTCGTTAGGCCGGCTGCGGCCCGGCAGGATGCCGATCACGTTGCGCGAGGCGGCGTTGCGGAGCCTGTTGTCCAGCGCAACCGAGGCCTTGAGCCCGGTCAGCGCCACCGCGCGGAAGCCGGGCTCGCGCGCGGCGCGCTGCAGCGCTTCCAGGTCATAGCCGCCGGCGGCGAGCAGGCGGCGGGCGGCGGCGTTCTGCAGCCAGCCGTTCATCGCCGTCTGGTCGGCGCCGCCATTGGCGGACTGCATGTAGAGCTGCGGCCCCGACCAGCTGTTCTCGACCGTCGGCCAGCCATAGGAGGCGGGCGCGGTATCGTGGACGATGAGCGCGGCCGCAGCGCCCTGCCGGGCCGCCTCCTCGAACTTGTAGGTCCAGCGGCCATAATAGGTCATCGCCCGGCCGTTGAACGTGCCTTCGAGGCCCTGGCTCTGCCAGTCCGGGTCGTTGATCAGGATGACCACGGTCTTCCCGCGCACGTCGACGCCCGCATAATCGTTCCAGCCGAGCTCCGGCGCGTTGATGCCGTAGCCGACGAAGACGAGGTCGCTGTTGTTGACAGCAACATGCGGCTGGGCGCGGTAGGAGGCGCCGATATAGTCGGTGCGATAGGCGAAGTTGAGGTTGGTGTTGTTGGGCCCGGTGACGCGCAGCGCCGGCGCGCCCTGCAGCGTGATCTCGACCAGGGGCACGTCTTGGGTCCAGCTGCCATTGTTGCCCGGCTGCAGGCCCGCGCGCCGGAATTCCTGGGAGAGGAAGGCGACGGTGCGGGTCTCGCCCTCGGTGCCGGGGGCGCGGCCCTGGAATTCGTCCGACGACAAGGTCTGGGTGACGCGCTGCAGGGTCGGCAGCGAGATTTGCGGCGCCGCCGGCGTCCCCGCGGGCGCTGTCACGCAGCCGGCAAGGCCGAGCAGGGCCATCGGAAGGAAGGCGAGAGAAAGGCCAAGGCGCATGGCAGGCTCCAGCGGATCGGGTTGTGCGCGCTCTATTGGCAGCGCCATGGCGGCGGCGCAAGCGCGGGCGATGCCCTTGATCGGCCTGCAAAACTCTGCCTAGATTACTTTGCTTCGGGGGGATTTGTACGATGTTTCGACTGCTGGCTTCCATCGCTTTGCTTGCGGGAGGCACGGCATCGGCCCAGCAACCCGCGCCGCCACCGCCGCCAGAGCCGGCGCCGAGCGCGAACACAGCGCCGCCGGCCACCGATACCGCCGGCCTCTACGGGCTTCGCGAGAATGTCGAGCATCTCGACATCTCGCCGGACGGCAGCCGGGTGGTCTTCCTGCAGCCCGGTCCGGGCCGCGAGACGATCGCCTATGTCTATGACCTCGCCGGCGGTGGCGCGGTGCGGCAGATTGCGCGCAGCGACGGCAGCCCCGAGCGGCTGCGCAGGTGCAACTTCGCCGCCAATGACCGGCTGATCTGCCGGGTCGTGGCCATGGACGCGAGCGCGGGCTTTCTCATTCCCTTCTCGCGGCTGATCTCGGTCGACCTGAACGGCGGAAGCCCGGTGCTGCTCGGCGAGCAAAGGTCGCTGGACGATGCGCGCATTCGGCAGAATGACGGCGCGATCATCGACTGGCTGGGCGGCGCCGAAGGGGTGGTGTTGATGGCGCGCGAATATGTGCCGGAAGCCGGCCGCGTCGGCTCGCGCGTCAACCGCACCGCCGACGGCCTCGCCGTCGACCGGATCGACGTGCGCACCGGGCGGTCGACCCGGATCGAGGCGCCGAACCGCCGCGCCGGCGCCTATATCAGCGACGGCCGCGGCACGGTCCGGATCATGTCGACGCCCACGATCCGCGGCAGCACCGGTCTCGCCGGCAGCCGGATCGAGCATTTCTACCGCCTGCGCAGCGGCGGCGACTGGCGGCCGCTGGGCAATCATGACGAGCTCACCGGCGACGGGACGATCCCGCTTGCCGTCGATGCCCGACTCGACGCCGCTTATGTGCTGCGCAAGCTGAACGGCCGCTTCGCCCTCTATCGCGTGAAGCTGGACGAGAGCCTGGCCAGCGAGCTGGTCTACGCCAACGAGCAGGTCGACGTGGACAATGTCGTCTTCGCCAATCGCGGCGCGCGCGTGATCGGCGTGACCTTCGCCGACGACCGCCGCCGGATCGTCTATTTCGACAGCGACTATGCGGCGATCGCCCGCATGCTTGGCCGCGCGATCCCGAACCTGCCGCTGATCGACTTCGGCAGCACGAGCGGCGACGGCAACAAGGTCATCGTCCATGCCGGCAGCGACACCGATGCCGGCCGCTACTATGTCTATGACCGCACGGCGCGCAGCCTCAACGAGCTGCTGCCGGTACGGCCGCCCCTCGAGAACCGGCCGGCCGCCACCGTCACCGCCGTGACCTATCCCGCGGCGGACGGCACGCAGATTCCGGCCTATCTCACGCTGCCGCCCGGCCGGACCGACGCGCGCGGCCTGCCGGCGGTGATCTATCCGCATGGCGGCCCGTCCGCGCGGGACGAATGGGGATTCGATCCGATCACCCAGTTCCTCGCGAGCCAGGGCTATGCGGTGCTGCAGCCCAATTATCGCGGCTCCGCCGGCTATGGCGACGCCTGGCTGTCGCGCAACGGCTTCCAGAGCTGGCGCGTGTCAATCGGCGACATCACCGCCGGGGCGCGCTGGCTGGCCTCGGCACGGGGCGCCGATGCAAGCCGGATGGCGATCGTCGGCTGGTCCTATGGCGGCTATGCGGCGCTCCAGTCGGCCGTCGTCGAGCCCGGCCTGTTCAGGGCGGTGGCCGCGATCGCGCCGGTCACGGACCTGCAGCAGGCGAAGGAGGATTTCCGCCATTATACCTCGCGGCGGAACATCACCGAATATATCGGCAGCGGCCCGCACGTCGCCGAGGGCTCGCCGGCGCGCCATGCTGCCGCGATCACCGCGCCGGTCCTGCTCTTCCACGGCGACCGCGACCTCAACGTCAACGTGGTCCATTCGCGGCAGATGGATTCGGCGCTGCGCGGCGCCGGGAAGCGGAGCGAGCTCGTCGTATTTCAGGGGCTCGAGCACGACCTCGCCGATTCCGCCGTGCGGGTGCAGATGCTGCGGCGGATCGGTACCTTCCTGCAGACCAACCTCGCGCCCCGGCAATGAAAAAGGCGGCTCCCCGCGAAGGGAGCCGCCTCTTCCTTCAGGCCGCGATGGGCCGACAGGTCAGCGCGAATAGAATTCGACGACCAGGTTCGGCTCCATGCGGACCGGATAGGGGACCTCGTCGAGGGTCGGGACGCGGTTGAAGACGATCTTCGTGGCGCCGTCCTGGACGATGTAATCGGGGATGTCGCGCTCGGCGAGGCCCTGCGCTTCCAGCACCAGCGCCATTTCCTGCGCCTTGGGGCCGAGCTCGACGACGTCGCCGACGCTGACCTTGGCCGAGGCGATGTTCAGCTTCCTGCCGTTGACCCGGATGTGGCCGTGATTCACGAGCTGGCGCGCGGCCCAGATGGTCGGCGCGAACTTGGCGCGGTAGACGACGGCGTCAAGCCGGCGCTCGAGCAGGCCGATCAGGTTCTGGCCAGTGTCGCCCTTCATCTTCGAGGCGTCGCTGTAGGCGCGCTTGAACTGCTTCTCGGTGACGTCGCCATAATAGCCCTTCAGCTTCTGTTTGGCGCGCAGCTGGATGCCGAAGTCCGACATCTTGCCCTTGCGGCGCTGGCCGTGCTGGCCGGGACCATATTCGCGGCGATTGACCGGGCTCTTGGGCCGTCCGAAGACGTTCTCGCCCATGCGGCGGTCGAGCTTGTACTTGGCGCTGGTGCGCTTCGACATGATTCAACACTCCAATTTGCTCTAGCGTTTCCGCTGGTTTTGTCCCTGGAGCCGCACCGCTTGGCCAATACGCGCCAGACGCGGCCGCCGCTTCACCAGGGGTGCGGGGCCAATTGCGAAGGCGGGCACATGGCGAATGCGCCCGCGAAAGTCAACCGAAGGGAGGAGAGCGGCCTAGTTGCCGCTCATCGGCCGGTTGGTCTGCGCACGGTCGATGTTCTGACGCGTCGTCCGGCGGTCCTCTTCCCACTGCGCGCGGGTCTTGCAGATTCGGCTGCGGCTCAGCATCGAGCCGGTCTCGCGGACGTTGCGGCAGATCGTCTCATTGGGGTCGGCGTTGCGCGCGCCCGCGCCGTTGGGCGAGGCGCTGGACGAGCCGGGCTGGGCCGCGGCGGCGCCGGACACAAGCAAAGCGGCGCTGAACAGGACGATTTTCATCAGGATCACTCTTCCATGAATGGTGCAGCCCGCCCCAGATGGAGCGGTCGGCGTGGATTAGTCAAGCCGACAGGCGCGTCAGCAATTGGGCGGGCAGGTGGTTGCCTTCATCGCCTGGACGCGGTCGACGGTCTGCCGGGCTTCCTGCTTCGCGGCCTCACGCTCCTCGCGGGTGCGGCAGCTGCGGACATTGTTGACGCGGCTGCCCAGCGTCTGCTGGACGGTGCAGATCCGCTTGGGCGGAGGATTGGTCTTGGTCGGGGCCTGCGCGCCCTGAACGGCGATCGGCACGGCGATCACGGCGATGGAGGCAGCGATGGCGGTCAGCTTCATTGGGGGACTCCCGTCGAAAAACACCCGCTCGGCGGGGAAGCGCGAAGTCTATCATTCCAGAGGCTTATCTTCAAGGGCGGCGTCGCCGGCCCGTGGTTCGAGGCGTCGGCAGCCGTCCTTGCCAAAGGCCGCTTCAGGCCCGCCTTCAGGACCGCCGCGGCCGGCCGCCCGGCTCGACGAGTGCGCGGATGACGCCGCGCAAGGCCTGGATCTCGCGCGCCGACCAGCCCGCCTTGGTGAGGATCGTGCGGATCGTGTTCTTCGTCGCCGGCGTCCGGTCCGGCGGATGGAAATAATGCGCCGCCTCGAGCGAGGCGTAAAGCTGCTCGATCAGGCCCTCCAGGTGCGCCTGGCTGGCGCGGGGCTCCTCCGCATCGCCTTCGGTGGGGACGGCCAGCGCGACATGCTTCGACCATTCATAGGCGAGCAGGATCACCGCCTGGGCGAGGTTCAGCGAGCGGAAGTCGGGATTGACGGGGACGGTGACGATCTTCCCGGCCAGCGCCACCTCGTCGGTCTCCAGCCCGGAGCGCTCGGCACCGAACAGGATGGCGGAGGGGCCGTCATTGGCGTGGATTTCGCGACCGGCCTCCTCGGGCGAGACGATCGGAATGACGAGGCCGCGCTTCCTGACCGTGGTCGCATAGACATAGGCGCAGTCCGCGACGGCCTCGGCCACCGTCTCGAACACTTGCGCCCGCTCGAGCACGACATCCGCGCCCGACGCGGCGGGCCCCGCGGCGGGGTTCGGCCAGCCGTCGCGCGGGGCCACCAGCCTGAGGTCGGTCAGCCCGAAATTCAGCATCGCCCGCGCCGCCTTGCCGATATTCTCACCGAGCTGGGGACGGACGAGGACGATTGCAGGCGGCGGCGCGCTCACTCCTTCCCCGCTTCGGAGACGGTGCCGGCGAAATCCTCGAAATCCTTGGCTTCGCGGAAGTCCTTATAGACGGAGGCGAAGCGGATATAGGCGACGGGATCGAGCGCCTTCAGGCCCTCCATCACCATCTCGCCGATCCGGTGCGAGGGCATCTCGCTCTCGCCCGACGTCTCGATCTGGCGCTGGATCGAGGAGGCGAGGCGCTCGATCCGCTCGGCGGGGACGGGGCGCTTGCGGCACGCGGTCGCGATCGAGCGCTCGAGCTTGGTGCGGTCGAAGGTCTCGCGCCGGTCACCGGACTTGAGCACGGTGAGCTCGCGCAGTTGGATCCGCTCGAAAGTGGTGAAGCGGGCACCGCAATCCTCGCACTGGCGGCGGCGGCGGATCGAGGAGCCGTCCTCGGTGGGACGGCTGTCCTTCACCTGGCTGTTTTCATGCGAGCAGAACGGGCAGCGCAATCAGAGCTCCGGGTAGATGGGGAAGCGAGCGCAGAGGGCTTCGACGCGGGCCCGGACTTCGGCCTCGACGCCGGCATTGCCATCGTGCCCGTTCGCCTTCAGGCCGTCGAGGACGTCCGCCACCATGTCGGCGATGTCGCGAAACTCCGCGACGCCGAAGCCGCGGGTGGTGCCGGCCGGGGAGCCGACCCGAATGCCGCTCGTCTTCACCGGCGGCAGCGGGTCGAACGGCACGCCGTTCTTGTTGCAGGTGATCGCGGCCCGCTCGAGCGCCTCGTCGGCATCCTTGCCGGTCACGCCGAGCGGGCTGACGTCAACCAGGGCGAGATGGGTGTCGGTCCCGCCCGAGACGAGATCGGCGCCGCGCTCCTTCAGGCGGCCGGCCAGCGCCTTGGCATTGGCGATCACGGCGCGGGCATAGGATTTGAATTCTGGTTGCAGCGCCTCGCCGAACGCAACCGCCTTCGCCGCGATGACGTGCATGAGCGGGCCGCCCTGCAGGCCCGGGAAGACCGCCGAATTGATCTTCTTCGCGATCGCCTCGTCATTGGTGAGGATCATGCCGCCGCGCGGGCCGCGCAGGGTCTTGTGGGTGGTGGTGGTCACGACATGGGCGTGACCGAAGGGCGTCGGATGCTCGCCCGCCGCGACGAGACCGGCAAAGTGGGCCATGTCGCACATGAACAGCGCGCCCACCTCGTCCGCGATCGTGCGGAAAGCGGCGAAGTCGATATGGCGCGGATAGGCGGAGCCGCCGGCGATGATCAAGGTCGGTCGGTGCTCGCGCGCAAGCGCGGCGACCTGGTCGAAATCGATGAGATGATCGTCGCGGCGCACGCCATATTGGATGGCGTTGAACCACTTGCCGGACATTGCCGGCCTGGCCCCATGGGTGAGATGGCCGCCGGCATCGAGCGACATGCCGAGGATCGTGTCGCCCGGCCTGGTCAGCGCGAGCATGACCGCGCCATTGGCCTGCGCGCCGCTATGCGGCTGGACATTGGCGAAGCCGCAGTCGAACAATTGCTTCGCGCGCTCGATCGCCAGCGTCTCCACGGCGTCGGACGGTGCGCAACCCTGATAATAACGCCGCCCCGGATAGCCTTCGGCATATTTGTTGGTGAGGACCGAGCCCTGGGCCTCCAGCACCGCCCGGGAGACGATATTCTCCGAGGCGATCAGCTCGATCTGATTCTGCTGGCGGGCGAGCTCCGCACGAATCGCATCGGCGACGCCCGGATCGGCGTCAGCGAGCGTGTCGGTGAAGAAGCCGTCCGGAACGTCGAGGGCGCGGCTGCTCATGCGGGCTCCTTGGTGAAAGTGGGGTGGCTCAATTTGTCAACGCGCGGGGCGTGGCGGCCGCCGGTGAACGGCGTCGCGAGGAAGGTCTCCAGGCAGGCCCGGGCCATTTCGCTCCCGATCAGGCGGGCGCCCATGGCGATGACATTGGCGTCATTATGCTCGCGGGCGAGCCGCGCGGAGAGGGGCTCCGAGACCAAGGCGGCGCGGCAGGCGGGATGGCGGTTGGCGGCGATCGAGATGCCGATGCCGGAGCCGCAGAGCGCGACGCCGAAATCGGCCCGGCCGGCGGCGATCTCCTCGGCCAGCTTGTACCCATAATCGGGATAGTCGACCGACTCGATGCCTTGCGGGCCGAGATCGTTCACCTCATGGCCGAGCTCGTTCAGCCACTGGACCAGATCGGCCTTGAGCGCGACGGCGGCGTGGTCGGAAGCGATGGCGATGCGCATGGCGCCCCACCTAGGCGCTTGGGCCGGGATTCGCCAGCCGCTTTACCAGCCCAGCGCGAACATCGCGGCGATGATCAGGCCGATCGCAATGACGACGATCCTGAGCGTCGCCGCGTTCACCCGGCTGGCCAGGCGACCGCCGGCCCAGCCGCCGAGCAGGGCGCCGGCGGCCATCGCCCCCGCGGCACTCCAGACGACGGTCGCGCCGATCGCGAAATAGAGCGCCGCGGCGATGTTGCAGGCCAGCGACATCGCCTGTTTCAGGGCGTTGAGGCGGGTCAAGGTGTCGTCGATCGTGAGGCCCAGCATGGCAAGGAACATCACGCTGAGCGCCACGCCGAAATAGCCGCCATAAATGGCCGCCAGGAAGACGGGGAGTACCGCCCAGGCGAGCCCGACCCTGGCAGCGCGGCGCTGGAGCAGGGTGCGGATCCGGTCCTGGAGCGCGAGCAGCAGGCAGGCGCCGAGGACGAGGAACGGGACGAGATTGCGAAACGCCGCGTCGCTGGTTCGCGTCAGCAGCCAGGCGCCGACGATTCCGCCCAGCACCGCAACCGGCAGCAGCGCCAGCATCCGCCCTTCCTGGTTCGCCAGGTCCCGCCTTTGCGCGATCACGCCGCCGAAATAGCCCGGGCAGAGCGCCACCGTGTTGGTGACATTGGCGGTCACCGGCGGCACGCCGACCGCGATCAGGACCGGGAAGGTGAAGATCGACCCACCGCCGGCCAGCGCGTTGAAGAAGCCGGCGCCGATGGCGGCGAGGAAGAGCAGGAAGAGTTCGAGCGGTGAGATCAAGCCGCCCAGCGCATCTCCAGCCGGTCCCAGATCTCGACCAGGGCCTTGGCGAGGTCGCGCATCATCTCTTCGCTATGGGCGGGACCCGGGGTGAAGCGCAGCCGCTCGGTGCCGCGCGGCACGGTCGGATAATTGATGGGCTGCACGTAGATGCCATATTCGGCGAGCAGGATGTCGCTGATCCGCTTGGCGGTCACCGGATCGCCGACCAGCAGCGGCACGATATGCGTGGTCGACGGCATGACCGGCAGCCGGGCCGCGGCGAAGATCGCCTTGAGCGCGGCTGCGCGGGCCTGCTGCGCCTCGCGCTCGGCGCTGGAGGCCTTGAGATGGCGGACGCTCGCCAATGCGCCGGCGACGAGCACCGGCGACAGCGAGGTCGTGAAGATGAAGCCCGGCGCGTAGGAGCGGATCACGTCGATGATGTTCTTGTCCGCCGCGACATAGCCGCCCATCACCCCGAACGCCTTGCCGAGCGTGCCCTCGATGATCGTCACCCGGCTGGCGACGCCGTCGCGCTCCGAAATGCCGCCGCCGCGCGGGCCGTACATGCCGACCGCGTGCACCTCGTCGAGATAGGTGATCGCCTCATATTTCTCGGCGAGGTCGCAGATCGCTCCGATCGGCGCGATATCGCCATCCATCGAATAGACGCTCTCGAAGGCGATCAGCTTGGGCGCCGCCGGATCGGCCGCCGCGAGCAATTCCTCGAGATGGGCGAGATCGTTGTGGCGGAACACCTTCTTCTCGCAGCCGGAGCTGCGGATGCCGGCGATCATCGAGGCGTGGTTCAGCGCGTCGGAGAAAATGATGCAGCCCGGCAGCAGCTTGGCGATCGTGGAAAGCGTCGCCTCGTTCGAGACATAGCCCGAGGTGAAGAGCAGGGCCGCTTCCTTGCCGTGCAGGTCGGCGAGCTCGGCCTCGAGGTCGACATGATAATGGCTGTTGCCGGAGATGTTGCGGGTGCCGCCCGAGCCCGCGCCGACATCGTGCAGGGCCTCTTCCATCGCCGCGATCACGTCCGGATGCTGGCCCATGGCGAGATAGTCGTTGGAGCACCAGACGGTGATCGGCTTCGGGCCGTTATGGCCGTGGAAGCAGCGGGCGTTCGGGAAGGCGCCCTTGTTCCTGAGAATGTCGATGAAGACACGGTAGCGGCCCTCGGCATGAAGCCGCTCGATCGCCTCCGCGAAGATGCGCTGATAGTCCAAGTCGATACCCCGGGTCTCTTGCCCGCTCCTTAGAGGATATGAGGCGCGGAAGGCCAGTGCGAACGATTCTCAATAGTGCGCGTGCTCACAATGTCTCCAGCCGGGTCAGGCCGTAATCGGCGAGCCCCGCTCGATAAGCCTCGATCGCCCGAGCCGGCGCCGTGAACACCGCGACGCCCTCGCCGGCGTCGGCGGGCCAGCCATGGTCGCGCAGCAGCCAGGCAGTGCGGCGGGCAATGCCGGCCGCGCCGTGCACGAAGCCGAGCGGGCGCGGCGCGGCGGCGGCGGCGAGCTCGGCCTCGACCAGGGGGAAATGCGTGCAGGCGAGGACGATCGTGTCGATCAGGTCGCCGCCGGGCCGGGAAAGCAGGCCATCGAGGATGCGCGCATAGGCTTCGGGGTCCGTGGCCTGCCCGCGCAGCTTCGCTTCGGCCAGGTCGACCAGCTCGGCCGAGCCGTGGCGGACGACGGTACAGTCGGCGGCGAATTCGGCCGCGAGCCGATCGACATAGGGCTGGACGACGGTCGCGTCGGTGCCCAGCACCCCGATCGCCCGCGTCTTCGAGAGCAAGGCGGCGGGCTTGATTGCGGGCACGGTGCCGACGATCGGGACGTGCAGCGCCGCGCGGACGGGATCCAGCGCGATCGTCGAGGCGGTGTTGCAGGCGATCACGACCAAGGCCGGATCGTAGCGTTTTGCCAGTCGCCCGAGCAGAGCCGGGACGTGGCGCTCGATCTCCGCGGCGCTCCTGGTGCCATAGGGATAGGCCCCGTTGTCGGCGGCGTAGACGATCGGGGCGCTCGGCAGCAGCGCGCGGATTTCGCCGAGCACCGACAGGCCGCCGACGCCGGAATCGAGGATGAGCAGGGGCTGGTCGGGGCGGGCCATTGGCGGCGCATGTAGCCCCTGCCGGCCCGGTTTCAAATCCGATGTGGAGCAGGCCATGGTTGCGCCGTTTTTCGCGCGTGGCTAGGCAAGGCGCCCCTGGGGGTGGACGTGACGCCTGAAATCTTCCTGCCGCCGGTCCTGTGCTTCCTGCTCGGCTATGCGCTCGGCTCGATCCCGTTCGGGCTGGTCCTGACCCGGGCCGCCGGGCTCGGCGACGTCCGCAACATCGGCTCGGGCAATATCGGCGCGACCAACGTGCTGAGGACCGGCAGGAAGGGGTTGGCCGCGGCCACCCTGGTTCTCGACGCCGCCAAGGGCGCGGCCGCGGTGCTGCTCGCGGCCTGGCTCTGGGCGGAGCTGCCGCAGGCGACGGGGATCGCCGCCATCGGGGCCTTGCTCGGCCATCTCTTTCCGGTCTGGCTCGGCTTCAGGGGCGGCAAGGGGGTCGCGACCCTGGTCGGCATCGTGCTGGCGCTGCACTGGCCGACCGGGCTGATCGTCGCGGGCGTCTGGCTCCTGACGCTCCTGGTCACGCGCTATTCCTCGGTCGGCGGGATGCTGGCCGCGGTCGCCGCGCCGGTCTCGACCTTCCTGTTCGGACGCGTGGATCTTGCCATCCTGCTGCTCGGCTTCGCCCTGCTGGTGCTCTGGAAGCACCGGGCGAATATCGGCCGGCTCGTCCGCGGGGAGGAGCCGAAGGTCGGGCGGAGCAAGGAGGCCTGACGGTGACGGCCGACCGGATCGCGCGGCTGCGCCTGATCCGCTCGAACAGCATCGGGCCAATCACCTACGTCCAGCTGCTGGCCCGCTTCGGCTCGGCGCAGGCGGCGCTCGCGGCGATCCCCGATCTTGCCGCGCGCGGCGGCGGCCGCCCGCCCCAGCTTGCCACGCAAAGCGAGATCGAGCGGGAAATGGAGACCGTAGCCCGCCTCGGCGCCCGCTACCTCTTTCTCGGCGAGGAGGGTTATCCGCCGCTGCTGACCGAGACCGATGCGCCCCCGCCGGCCCTCATCGTGAAGGGGGATGTCGGGTTGCTCGACCGGCAGGCCGTCGCGATCGTCGGCGCGCGCAACGCCTCGGCTGCCGCTTGCCGGTTCGCGCGCGGGCTGGCGCAGGCGCTCGGCGATGCCGGCTTGCTGGTCGTGTCGGGCCTGGCGCGCGGCGTCGATTCGGCCGCGCATGACGGTGCCCTGGCGACCGGCACGGCCGGCGTCATCGCCGGTGGCATCGACATCATCTATCCGCCCGAAAATGCGGACAGGCAGCGCGCGGTTGCCGAGCAGGGCTTGCTGATCGCCGAGATGCCGCCGGGCACCGAGCCACGCGGACGTCATTTCCCCCGGCGCAACCGGATCATCGCCGGGCTGGCGACGGGCACGGTCGTGATCGAGGCGGCGCCGAAATCGGGCTCGCTGATCACCGCCCGCCGCGCTGCCGATTATGGCCGCGAGGTGATGGCCGTGCCGGGCTCGCCGCTCGATCCACGGGCGCAGGGCTGCAACCTGCTGATCCGCGAAGGCGCGACCCTGATCCAGTCGGCGGAGGACGTGATCGAGGCAATTCGCCCCTCCGAGATTGCGCGGCCGCGCAAGACGGTGCCGGTCCGCGATACCGTGCCGGCGGCGAACGCCGGCGATGCCGACCGTGCCGCCCTCGCCGGCCTGCTGGGGCCGACGCCCGTTCCGGTCGACGAGCTCATCCGCCAGTCGGGCCTGGCGCCGGCTTTGGTGCCGACGATTCTGCTCGAACTGGAGCTGGCGGGGCGCCTTGAGCGCCATGCCGGAGGAAAGGTCAGTCTGCCATGAAGACGCCGCGCCTCATCTTCACCATGGCCGGCATTTACGGCCTCCTGATCCTGACGCCCTTCCTGTTCCTGGAACGCCGGATCGCCGAGGCGGCACCCGGCGGGATGACGCATCCCGAATATTATTACGGCTTCCTCGGGGCGGCACTGGTGATGCAGCTCGTCTATCTGGCGATCGGTCGCGATCCGGGGCGCTTACGCCCGCTCATGCCGATCGCGGCGCTCGCCAAGACGGCCTTCTTCCTGACCATCCTGGTCCTCTATCTGCAGGAGCGAGTGCCGGCGCCGGCGCTGGAATTCGCCTCGGTCGACGCGCTGCTCGCCTTCGCCTTCCTCTATGCGTGGCGGATCACGCCGCGAAGCTAGGCCGAATAGCGCCGCTCGTGGATCCAGCGGCTGCCGAGATACTTGACGCCGCTTTCGACCGGCAGCCCCGCATGTTCGGAGAGCGGGTCGAGGCTGCCGTCCGGGCGGGCGCTGACGAAGACGAGGACGTCGCCGGTACGGCCCTTCACCTTGAGACCGGTCTTCACGAACAGGGTCTCGCCGCCTTCATAATCCTCGTTGAGATAGACGAGGGCGGTCTTGATCCGGCCATTGTCGCCGCCGTCATAATCCACATGGGCGCGATATTGCTGGCCGGGGCGGTAGCGCAGCAGCTGCAGCGCCTCGCCCTGCTCCGGCGTCGTGTCGCTGAGCGCGGCGAGGCGGCGGTTGAGGGCGTGGACCGCCGGATCCTCGACGAGCCAGTGCGTGGTCGAGCCCTCGGCAGTGCGGATCGGATCCTGCACGTAGCCGCCCTTGCCGTCGGTCACGAGGCACGGCTTCCAGACGGGATCGGCGGTCTCGAGCAGATAGGCGCATTCCTCGGCCGTGAAGGCGGCGGGAAAGAGCTGGACCGCCGGCGCGTCGCTGAGCCGGTCCGGGGCCGGCAGAATGGCGGGATCTCCCTGGTCGTCGAGGCTCATGGCGTCGATGCGGGCGAGCACCCGCGCGCGTCCCGGATCCGACCGGGCCTCAAGGCGCAGCCGGGCGATCGCCGCCGGCCAGTCCCGCTCGCCGGCAATGCCGCTGGCGAGCAGGTTGGTATAGGCCATGTGCGCCCGGGGATGGCCGGCCTCCGACCCCCGCCGGAACAGCTCCCGCCCGCGCGCGAAATCCTGCGGCACCGGACCGCCCACCCAGGTCGTCTCGGCGAGCAGGAACAGGGCCTCGGGCTCGCCCGCTTCCGCGAGCCGGCGCAGCAGCGCGATCCCCTCCGCCAGCCGGCCCGAGCGGGCAAGCGCGATCGCCTGGGCGAGCATTGGATGGTGCTGTTGTTGCTGCTGCATCGCCGACGCTCATAGAGGCGACGGCGCGGCACTTCCAGCAGGTCCCGACCATCTTGACGGCGGGCGGAGCCACTCGTCACCCTGTACGCGTACGCGTGAGGAAAAACCGAACATTATGAAACTCGTCGTCGTCGAATCGCCCGCCAAGGCCAAGACCATCGAAAAGTATCTGGGCCCCGGTTACCGGGTGCTGGCCTCCTACGGCCATGTCCGCGACCTGCCGCCGAAGGACGGCTCGGTGGACCCCGACCAAGGCTTCGCCATGCAGTGGGAAACCTATGCGGACAAGGCGCGGCAGCTGAAGGCGATCGCCGACGAGGCTAAGGGCGCCGAGGCTTTGATCCTCGCCACCGACCCGGACCGCGAGGGGGAGGCGATCTCCTGGCATGTGCAGGAGGTGCTGGAGAAGCGGAAAGCGCTGCCGGCCCATGTCGAACGCGTGACCTTCAACGCGATCACCAAGGCGGCGGTGACGGACGCGATGGCTCATCCGCGCGGGCTCGACGAGGATCTGATCGACGCCTATCGGGCGCGGCGCGCGCTCGACTATCTGGTCGGCTTCACGCTCTCGCCGGTGCTCTGGCGCAAGCTGCCGGGCGCCAAGTCTGCGGGCCGCGTCCAGTCCGTGGCCTTGCGCCTGATCGTCGACCGGGAGCGCGAGATCGAGCTGTTCCGCCCGCAGGAATATTGGAGTGTCACCGCCCTGATGGAGGCGGACGGCACCGAGTTCCAGGCGCGCCTCGTCCGCTACAATGGCGAGAAGATCGACCGGCTGACGATCGGCGAGGAAGGCACCGCGCTCGCCGCGAAGCGGGCGGTGGAGGAGGGGCTTTTCTCGGTCGTCTCGGTCGACACCAAGCCGCTGACCCGCAACCCGCCGCCGCCCTTCACCACCTCGACCCTGCAGCAGGAGGCGGCGCGGAAGCTGGGCTTTGCGGCCAGCCAGACCATGCGGATCGCGCAGACGCTCTACGAGGAAGGCGCGATCACCTATATGCGCACCGACGGCGTGCAGATGGCCGAGGAGGCCGTTTCCGCGGCCCGGCGCGCGGTCGCGTCGCGCTTCGACGCCGGCTATGTGCCCGACAAGCCGCGCCATTATGCGACCAGGGCCAAGAATGCGCAGGAAGCGCACGAGGCGATCCGGCCGACCGACTTCTCCCGCGAGCGGGCCGGCTCGGGCGACCATGCGCGGCTCTACGAGCTGATCTGGAAGCGCGCGCTGGCGAGCCAGATGGCCTCGGCACGGCTGGAGCGGACCACCGCCGAGCTGGCCGACGGCACCGGTCAGCATGCGCTCCGGGCGACCGGCCAGGTCGTGCTCTTCCCCGGCTTCCTCGCGCTCTACGAGGAAGGCCGCGACGATGCCGAGGACGAGGACAGCCGCCGGCTCCCGCGTCTCCGCGACGGCGACACGCCGGCGAAGAAGCAGGTCACGGCGGAGCAGCATTTCACCCAGCCGCCGCCCCGTTATTCGGAGGCGAGCCTGGTCAAACGGATGGAGGAGCTCGGCATCGGCCGTCCCTCCACCTATGCCGCGACTTTGCAGACGCTGAAGGACCGCGACTATGTCCGGCTCGACAAGAACCGCTTCCATCCCGAGGAGAGCGGCCGGCTGCTGACCGCCTTCCTCGAGCGCTTCTTCGAGCGCTACGTCTCCTACGATTTCACCGCCCATCTCGAGGACGAGCTGGACGATATTTCGGGCGGGCGCATGCAGTGGCAGGCGGTGCTCGAGGAATTCTGGCGGGACTTCAAGCCGAAGACCGCCGAGGTGATGGAGCAGAAGCCGAGCGAGATCACCGCGGCGCTCGACGATTTCCTCTCGCCCTTCCTGTTTCCCGACAAAGGCGACGGTTCGGACCCGCGTCTCTGCCCCTTGTGCGGCACCGGCCGGCTGGGCCTGCGCGGCGGCCGCTTCGGCGCCTTCGTCGCCTGCTCCAACTATCCGGAGTGCAAGTTCACCCGCCGCTTCGGCCAGGCCGGCGAGCAAAGTGAGGACAGCGGCCCGCAGGTGCTCGGCCAGGATCCGGAGAGCGGGCAGGACGTGACCCTGCGCTCGGGCCGGTTCGGGCCCTATTTCCAGCTTGGCGACGGCAAGGAGGCGAAGCGCGCGTCCCTGCCCAAGGACGTGCCGGCCGCGGAGGCGGACCTCGACATGGCGCTGCGCTTCCTGAGGCTGCCGCGCACGGTCGGCGCGCATCCCGAAACGGGCAAGGAGATCATCGCGAATCTCGGCCGCTACGGCCCCTATCTCCAGCATGACGGCAAATATGCGAAGCTCGCGTCCACCGCCGAGATTTTCGAGATCGGCATGAACGCCGCGGTGGCGAAGCTGGCCGACGCCGCCGGCGGCGGCGGCCGGGCGCGGGGCTCGCGCGAGCCGCTGAAGCTGCTCGGCCCGCACCCGCGCACCGAGGCCGAGATCAAACTGATGGAAGGGCGCTTCGGGCCCTATGTCACCGATGGCACCACCAACGCGACCCTGCCCCGCTCGGTCGCCCCGGACCAGCTGACCCTGGAGGAAGCGGCGCAGCTGATCGACGAACGGGCCGCCAAGGGCCCGCCGGCGAAGAAGGGCCGGGGCCGCAAGGCTCCGGCGAAGAAGGCTCCCTCCAAGAAGAAGGCAGCGAAGAAATGATCCTGACCGCGCTCATCGCCCTCGCCGCCGCCGCGCAGGAGCCGCCGCCGCCGGCGCCCGGCGTCGACCGCTCCGATTTTCATTTCCGCTACCTCAACCGGCTCGATCCGCGCGAGGGCTGGAAGCGGACGATCAGCGGCATTCGCTACCGCCGCGTCGGCCGGGCGACGCGGGGCGCGCATCCGGCGCCGACCGACACCGTGACCATTCATTATGTCGGCCGCTTCATCGACGGGGTCGAGTTCGACTCCTCGGTCAGGCGCGGCGAGCCGGCCACCTTTCCGCTGCCCCGCCTGATCCGCGGCTGGCAGGAGGGCGTCCCGCTGATGCGCGTCGGCGAACGTTTCGAGTTCGCCATCCCCTGGAACCTCGCTTATGGCTCGAGCGGCCGCGGCCCGATTCCCGGCGGCGCGACCCTGGTCTTCACCATCGACCTGATCGGCATCGCTCCGCCCGCTCAATAGGCCGTCGCGCGCATCATGGTTGATCCAGCCTTAACCGTGCCTGCTTGAACTCGCTTTACGCGGGCCTGCCAGAAAGGCCGGATGCGTACGGGCAGGCTCAGTATCAGCCGGGGGCATCCGCAGGTGGCGACGGACGAGGCGCCGCCGCCGCACCTCGCCCTCGTTCCGCCGGTCGCGGAGCATGTCCCGGCCCCTCCGGCCAATCTCGAAGCCGTCAGCGAGCGCCTGACCGCGCTCGAGCGGCTGGTCCGTCTCTACGAGCAGGGCGCCCTCACCATCGAGGAGTTCGCCGCCGAGAAGGCCCAGATCCTCGGGGAGCCGCCGGTGACGCCGGTCCATTTCGTGCCGGCCAGGACGCGTCAGCGCCGGCCGTCATTGCTCGGGCGGATGCTGAGCTGGCCCTTCCTGTTGCTCTGCCTCGCTGCCGGCATCGGCCTCACCTATGCGACCCAGCCCGAGGCGACGAACCGCCTCGTCAGTCAGCTTTATCACGCCGTCGCCGGCTGACCGCATGCCCGGCAGGAAGGATCCTTTACGATGCGGATCGATCGCATTTCCGGCGTGAGCCCGTTGAACAGGTGGAGGCGGCCCGAGGAGCTCTGGCCGAACCCGACGATCTCGCGCACCACTTCGAGCGCCGCGAACGTGCCGGCCAGCCCGGCCATGGCGCCGAGCACGCCGAGCTCCGCGCAGGTGTCGCAATCGTCGGCGTCGAAGGCATCGCCCACGAAGCAGCGATAGCAGGGCCTGTCGGGCTCCCAGCCGCGCCACGTCCCGATCTGCGCCTGGAACTGGCCGATCGCGGCCGAGACCAAAGGTACGCGCGCCCTGGTGCAGGCGTCCGAGACGGCGAGGCGGGTGGCGAAATTGTCGGAGCCGTCGAGCACCACCGTCGCGCCCTCGACGAAGCGCAGGGCATTGTCCGGCCCGATCCGCCGCGCCGAGAAATCCACCGCCACGTCGGGGTTCAGCGCCTCCACCTTGCGCTTGGCGAGGCGGGACTTGGCCGCGCCGATATCCCTGGTCGTGAACAGCACCTGGCGCTGCAAATTGGCGAGCTCGACCTTGTCGTCGTCGAGGATGGTGAGCCGCCCGACCCCGGCCGCCGCCAGATACTGGATGGCCGGCGAGCCGATCCCGCCGGCGCCGACGATCACCACCTCGGCCTGCAGCAGCTTGCGCTGGCCCGCGCCGCCAATCTCCTTGAGAACGATGTGGCGCGCGTAACGGTCGAGCTGTTCGTCGCTGAGGGTCACGGCCGCCCGAAGAAGGTGAGCGTCGTCCCGTACCAGGCGGGGCCCGGCCCCGTTGGCGCCGTGACCTGGCCGCGGAAGCGGGTGTTCACGACGGAGCGGGCATAGTTGCGGATCGCGTCGCACGCCCCCGGCCTGGCGACGATGCTGCGGAAGCTGCCGTCGGGATTGACCAGGACGGCGAGGTCGATGCGGACGCCATGCATGTCGCTCCCCTCGCCGCCGATCGGGCCCACGCTCGTGCGGCATTCGGGCTGCCGGCGGGCAAGATCCATGATCGCGGCCGTGTCCTCTGGCGCCGCCCTTGCCCGGCGGCCCAGCTCCAGCTGGGGCAAGGTGGACCAGTCCCGCGGCAGAGGCGGCGCCGCCGGCTGGGCGGCCGCCTGGGCGAAAGCAAGCAACAGCAGACTCGTCATCCCTACCTCCCCGTCGAGCCGAATCCGCCCTCGCCGCGCGCGGTCTCGTCCAGCGCCTCGACCTCGACGAACGCCGCGCGGAGCACAGGGGCCGGGACGAGCTGGGCGATGCGATCGCCGCGGCGAATCTCGAAAGGTTCCTGGCCGAGATTGACCAGCACGACCATGATCTCGCCACGATAGTCGGCATCGATCGTGCCAGTCAGGCAGGTGATTCCGTTCCGGACTGCAGTTCCCGAGCGCGAGCGGACCTGTACTTCGTAGCCGTGCGGAATCGCCAGCGCGATCCCGGTTTTCACCGGATGTCGCGCGCCCGGGGGGAGGGTGACGTCCTCCGCGGCAATCGCGTCGAGCCCGACGGCATGTTCGGAGCCGTAGGCCGGCATGGGCAGCCCCTCGCCGTGTGGCAGGCGCTTCAACTCGATCCGGATCTCAGCTGAGCGCATGGGCGATTCTCTGCGCGAGGCGGCGCGCGACGTCGGTCTTGGACATGCGGTCCCAGCTTTCGGCATCGGTGCCGGTGATCAGATGGACGGCATTGGCGTCGCCGCCCATCACGTCGCCGGAGACGTCGTTGGCGACGATCCAGTCGGCGCCCTTGCGCGCGCGCTTGGCGGCGGCCTCGGCGGCGACATTCTCGGTCTCGGCCGCGAAGCCGACGATCAGGTGCGGACGCAGGTCGTGGGTGGCGAGCCCGGCCAGGATGTCGGGCGTGCGGCGCCAGTCGAGCACCGGCGGGCCGGCCTCCTTCTTGAGCTTCTCGCCGGCCGGCTCGACCCGCCAGTCGGCCACCGCCGCGACGAGCACGGCGGCGTCTGCGGGCAGAGCGGCGAGCACCGCCTGCTCCATCTCCTCGGCGGTCTCGACGTCGCGCCGCGCGACCCCGGCCGGCGTCTCCAGGTTCACCGGCCCGGCCACCAGCGTCACCCTGGCGCCGAGTGCGGCAAGCGCCCCGGCGATGGCGAAACCCTGCTTGCCCGAGGAGCGGTTGGCGATGACGCGGACCGGATCGATCGGCTCGTGCGTCGGGCCGGCGGTGACGATGACATGCCGGCCGGAAAGCGGTCCTGGGCCGCCCAGCGCCGCCTGGATCGCGGCGAAGATCGCCTCGGGCTCGGGCAGGCGTCCCGGTCCATATTCGCCGCAGGCCATCTCGCCCTCGTCGGGCTCCAGCACGGTGACGCCGTCGTTGCGGAGCTGCGCCACATTCCGCTGTGTGGCCGCATGCTGCCACATGCGCACGTTCATCGCCGGCGCGGCGAGCACCTGCTTGTCGGTGGCGAGCAGCAAGGTGGTGGCGAGATCGTCGGCGATCCCCGCCGCCATCTTCGCGAGCAGGTCAGCCGTCGCCGGCGCCACCACGACCAGGTCCGCCTCGCGGCTGAGCTGGATATGGCCCATCTCCGCCTCGTCCTTGAGGTCGAAGAGATTGGTGAAGACCTGCTGCTCGGAGAGCGCGGCGAGCGTCATCGGCGTGATGAACTGGGCGCCGCCGGCGGTCAGCACGCAGCGCACGCTGCCGCCCGCCTTGCGGATCAGCCGGACCAGCTCGCACGCCTTGTAGGCCGCGATCCCGCCGCCGACGATCAGGAGGACCTTCCTGCCGTTCATGCGCATGACCTGAGCACGGAGCGCGCCAAGATCAAGCCCGTACCCATTTGCGGAACAGCGCTTCTGCAGCCTCCCTTGCCGCTCCCGACAGCGTCGTGCGCTCCCGCGGCATGGCTGCAGCGATGGTGAACTCGGTGTCGATAAACCGCTCGACGGCCGCGGGGAGAGGTGTTTCGCCGAGCTCCCGGGTGACCGCCTTTCGAGCGATGAGTTCGTCGACGAGCGCGGCCAGATCGGCGGGTGGGTCGCACTCCGCCATCAGCGTTGGGAAGTGCATCGGCGCGATCGCGGCGTCCGGATGCAGCCGAAGCCAGCGCAGCGCGGCGGCGGGACGCAGGGCGTAGAATATCTTCTTGAGCTTCACCGCCTTGCCATCGGCGAAATAGGTGCTGCGCTGGCGCTCGCCCAGATGGAGATAGTGGCGGGCGATGCAACGGGCGTCGGCATGATCCCGCGCCAGCGCGCGCATGTCGGTGCGGAAGGCGGGGTCGCCGCGATAGACGATCGGCGACATCAGCCATTCGATCACCACGGCATTGCCCTTGAGCAGCAGCTTCAGCGCCTTGCCGAGCTCCCAGCCGTTGACGTCGAGATCCCCTTCGAGCGGTGTCTCGATCACGTCGCGCTTCGGCCATGGCGTCAGATAGTCATCCTCGCGTCGCACGAAGAGGAAGCGACAGTCATAGTCGCTGTCCGGCGAGGGGAAGCCCCAGGCGCGGCTGCCACTCTCGATGGCGAGCAGGACATGGGCGCCCGCGTGCCCGATCCCGTCGAGCCGGCCGTCGATGGCCGCGACCGCAGCGGGATCGAACTCGACCGGGATCGCTCGCATCAAGTCAGCCAGAGCGTCGCCGCCACGCCGGCCGCGGCTGACAGCAGCGCGGTCAGCGCGATCGGCCAGAAGCGGTGGGGACGGATCAGTGCGATCTCGGGCAGCGGCGGCGCGGGCGGGGCGGCGCCGGGTGGCGGGTAATAATAATCGATCCGGCGGACGAGGTCGGGAAGCTTGCGGAGCAGGCGGAAGCCGCGGATCAGTTCGTCGGCGATGCGCGCCTCGGGGCCGAGCTCGCTGCGCGCCCATTCGGTGAGGAAGGGCTCGGCCGTCTCCCACATGTTGATGTCGGGATCGAGCCAGGTGGCGACGCCTTCCTCCATGACCATCGTCTTCTGCAGCAGCAGCAGGTGCGGCTGGGTCGGCATGTCGAAGTCGCGGGTGATCTTGAACAGGCCCTCGAGCATCTGGCCGAGCGAGACTTCCTTGGCGGGCAGGCCGCGCATGGGCTCGCCGACCGCCCGCAAAGCGGTCGCGAACTCGTCGATATTGTGGTGGTGGGGCACATATTGCGCCTCGAAATGGATCTCCGCGACGCGGCGGTAATTGCCGGTGAGCAGGCCGTAGAGGATCTCGGCAAGCCAGATTCGGGCCTGGCGGTCGATCCGGCCCATGATCCCGAAATCGATGGCGGCGAGGCGGCCGTCGGGCAGGGCGAAGAGATTGCCCTGGTGGAGATCGGCGTGGAAGAAGCCGTCGACCACCGCCTGGCGCAGGAAGACGCGCACGAGCGTGGCGGCAAGCGCCTTCACGTCATGGCCGGCCTCGATCAGCTTCTTCCTGTCGGTGAGCTTGATGCCGTCGATCCATTCGAGCGTCAGCACCCGGCGGGAGGTGCGGCTCCAGTCGATCTCCGGCACGAAGAAGCCGGTTTCGGCGATAAGGTTCTGTCGGAGCTCCGAGGCGGAGGCGGCCTCCTGGCGAAGGTCGAGCTCGCGGTTCGTCCATTGCCGGAAGGTGGCGACGACGAGCCGTGGCCTGAGGCGCGCGGCCTCGCCGCCCATCGCCTCGACTTGCGCGGCCGCCCATTCATAGGTCTCGATCGCGTCGGCGAAATCCTCCTCGATACCGGGGCGGAGCACCTTGACCGCGACGACCTTGCCGTCGGTGGTGACGGCGCGGTGGACCTGGGCGATCGAGGCGGCCCCGACCGGCTCCGGGTCGATCTCGGCGAAGACCTCCTCGAGCGGGCGGCCGAGCGCCTGCTCGATCGACGGGCGGATCTGCGCGAACGGGGCGGGGGGCAGGCTGTCCTGCAGCCTGGCAAGATCATGCGCGGCCGCCTCGCCGACCAGGTCCGGGCGGGTGGCCAGCGCCTGGCCGAGCTTGATCGCCGCCGGCCCGATCGCCTGGAAGGCCTCGGCATAGCGGGGCACGTCCGGGATGCGGGCGCCGAAGCGGGCGAGGCGGCAGAGGCGGCGGACGGGCGGCGGCGTGTTCGGATCGCGCTCGATGCCGCGCAGCGCGCCGTGCCGCGCCAGCACCCGGCCCCATTTCAGCAGGCGCCAGACATGGGTGACGGAGCGGGTCAAATCTTCCAGCCGCTGTGAATGGCGACGAGGCCGCCGAGGATCGGCTCGGCCTTCACGTTGCGGAAGCCGGCCGCCTCGATCAGCCGCGCGAAGCCCGGCATGTCGGGGAAGCGCTCGATCGATTCGATCAGATAGCGATAGCTGTCCTCGTCGCTCGCCACCGCCTTGCCGATCTTCGGCACCACCCGGCGCGAATAGGTCTCATAGAGCGTCGCGAAGCCGGGCCACTGGGTCTGCGAGAATTCGAGGCAGAAGAAACGGCCGCCGAAGCGCAGCACCCGGTGGGCCTCGCGGAGCGCGGCGGGGATGTCGGTCACGTTCCGGATGCCGAAGGCGATCGTGTAGGCGTCGAAGCTGCTCTCGGCGAAGCTGAGCTTTTCCGCATTCTCCTCAGCCCAGACCAGGCCTTCGATGCCGCGTAGCCTGGCCCGCTCCACTCCGACCGCGAGCATCTCGGGATTGATGTCCGCGACGGTCACCCGGGCGCCGGCGCGGGCCAGCCGGAAGGCGATGTCGCCGGTGCCGCCGGCCATGTCGAGGATCGTCTCACCCTTGCGCGGGCGGACCTTGCGCACGAATGCGTGCTTCCACAGCCGGTGCTGGCCGCCCGACATCAGATCGTTCATCAGATCATATCGTCTGGCGACGCTGGAAAAAACGCCGCGCACCCGCCGCGTCTTTTCCTCGGGGCTGACCTGCTCGTGGCCGAAAGAGACCTTGTCCATCGCGGCGGGCTCTAGCAGGGGATAAGCCATGGTGAAACATGCCTGAGTTACCCGAAGTCGAGACGACGGTGCGCGGCTTGCGCCCGATCCTGGAAGGGCACCGGATCGAATCGCTCGACCTGCGCCGCGCCGATCTGCGCTGGCCCTTCCCGCCGGACCTGCGCCAGCGGGTGACCGGCGCCGTGGTGACGGGGCTCGGGCGGCGGGCGAAATATGGCCTGATCGACACCGACCGCGGCGATACGATGATCTTCCATCTCGGCATGTCGGGCCATTGGCGGATCGATCCCGCGGAGATCGGCAAGCATGACCATGTCGTGATCGAGACCGACCAGGGGCGGCGGCTGGCGCTCAACGATCATCGCCGCTTCGGCTCGCTCGACCTGGTCCGCACCGACGCGCTCGCGGCCTATCCCCCGTTCGTGAAGATGGGGCCGGAGCCGCTGGGCGGGGATTTCGACGGGGCCGCTTTGGCGAAGGCGCTGGACGGCCGGGCGGCGCCGATCAAGGCGCTGCTGCTCGACCAGAGAATCGTCGCCGGGCTGGGCAACATCTATGTCTGCGATGCGCTCAACCTCGCGCAGATCGCGCCGGGGCGGGCAGGGGGGCAGATCGCCCGCGCCCGGCTCGACCGGCTCGCGGTGGCGGTGAAGGACGTGCTCGGCGCGGCGATCGCGGCCGGCGGCTCGACGCTCCGCGACTATGTCCAGCCGGACGGCGAGCTCGGCTATTTCTCGAAGGAATGGCGGGTCTATGGCCGGGAAGGGCTGCCCTGTCCGCGCTGCGCCACGGCGATTCGCCGCCGCGTCGATTCGGGCCGGTCGACCTTCTTCTGCCCGAAGTGCCAGCGCTGACTTGACGATTCGGCTCTCTCCACGTAGAGGGCGCCCCCTGAGCGGGTGCGGTGCGAGGCCGCGCCCTTTTCATTTTCAGTTACGAGGCATTTGAGATGGCGAATACGCCGCAAGCAAAGAAGCGCATCCTCCGCAACGCGAAGCGGGCCGAAATCAACGGCGCCCGCGTCAGCCGCATTCGCACCTTCGTGAAGCAGGTCGAATCGGCGCTCGCGTCCGGCAACAAGGACGAGGCCAGGGCGGCCATCGCCCGCATGCAGCCGGAGCTGGCCCGCGGCGTCGCCCGCGGCGTGCTGCACAAGAACACCGCGGCGCGGAAATTGTCGCGGCTGACGAAGCGCGTGAGCGCGCTCGCCTAAGCGCTTTAGCCGCATCGAAAAAGCGACCCGCCGGTCCACTCCGGCGGGTTTTTTCGTGCCCGATTCCGGCCGGTTTGGAACGGATCGGGAAACCCTAGGATTCCCCGCGATTCGCGGTTCGCCACACCTGGCATCAGAGATTGCAGATCAATCCAAGTATCTGAAATGTAATGCGAAGTTATGACGAGTCACGGTTTTCTGCCGTTTTTGACAGGTCAACATATTTCTTTCGCATGACAGATTTTTTTCAGCTTGCGCCGGCCCCCTCGCGGTTCCAAGAAAGGGGTCTGGCCAGGCGAATCTCCTGGCCGGCGCAACAACAAAATCAACAAAGGCTGCGGCTGGCCGGGGGCTATCCGCACGGGGGAACATTTGCGCTGAAAAAGGAGCCCCGTCCAGCGGACGGGCGCCGAGGATCGAGGGGTGCGCACGCGGTGCAGAGAGCAGCTGAAGGCGGATTGGACACGGCAGCGGATGTGGGCGGCATGATCGCGTCCGCATGGGAATCGATTCGCGCGAATCTTCGCCGCGACTGCGGCGCCCGCACCTTCGACGGCTGGCTCCGCCCGATTGCGCTCGGCGACTTCGACGCCGACAGCGGCACGCTCCGCCTGCAGCTCCCGTCCCAGTTCATGGCCGACTGGGTGCAGACCCATTTCGCCGAGCGGCTGACCCTCGCCTGGAAGGCGCGCCTGCCGGAGGTCCGCCAGATCCGCATCTGCGTCGGCCCGGGCGCGCCCAGCACCGCTGCCCTGGTCGAGATCCCGGCCCCGCCCGAGAAGGAGGCGAAGGCGGCTCCCGGCCTCTACTCGGTCGCGCTGGAGCCCCGCTACCGCTTCGAGAATTTCGTGGTCGGGAAGGCGAACGAGGTCGCGTTCAGCGCCGCCCAGACGCTCGCCACCTCGGACAAGGTCGCCTTCAACCCGCTCTTCATCCATGGCGGCACCGGCCGCGGCAAGACCCACTTGCTGCATGCGATCGGCCACGAATTCCATCGCCTCCGGCCGCGCGCCAAGATCGTCTACATGTCGGCGGAGAAGTTCACTGTCGAGTTCCTCGCCGCCCTGCGCGCCAACGAGACCTTCAAGTTCAAGCAGCAGCTGCGCTCCGCCGACCTGCTGATGATCGACGACGTCCAGTTCATCGCCGGCAAGGAATCGACCCAGGAAGAATTCTTCCACACGATGAACGAGATCATGTCGGCCGGCCGGCGCTTCGTGATCAGCTCCGACCGCGCGCCGCAGGACCTGGACGGGCTCGAGCCGCGGATCCTCTCGCGCCTCTCCTGGGGCCTGGTCGCCGACATCAATGCGGCCGACCTGGAGCTCCGGCTCAACATCATCACCAAGAAACTGGAGGCCCTGCCCGACGTCAGCGTGCCCGACGACGTGGTGATGTTCCTCGCCAAGCGAATCAGCTCCAACGTCCGCGAGCTGGAGGGCGCGCTCAACCGGATCGCCGCCTATGCGACGATGCAGAACCGGGTGATCGACCTCGACTTCGTCGGCGAGGTGCTCGCGAACATCCTGCGCGCCAACCAGCGCCGCATCTCGATCGACGAGATCCAGACCCGGGTCAGCGACCATTACCGGATCCGCAAGGCCGAGATGACCTCGGCCCGCCGGGCTCGCGAGGTGGCGCGGCCGCGCCAGGTCGCCATGTACCTCTCCAAGCAGCTCACGCCGCGCTCGCTGCCCGAGATCGGCCGCCGCTTCGGCGGGCGCGATCACACCACGGTGATCCACGCCGTGCGGCAGATCGAGAAGCTGCGCGCGCTCGACGCCGAGCTCGACGCCGACATCCGCCTGCTGACGCGCCAGCTGGAGAGCTGAGGCTTCGGGATCGCGATGGACTTGCGTGCTCCTGCGCAGGCAGGAGCGTTGTAAGACCCGCTTTGCCGCCGGCCAGCGCTCCGGCCTTCGCCGGAGCACACCCAATGAGCGCAGCTTTTCCGTCGCATCGCCGTCATCGCTTCCGCGCCTTCGCGGCCGCTTTCCGGCGCATGCGGCGGTTGCGGGCGGGTGCGGAAGTTGACGTTGTTGACGGCACGTCGGGGAAGCATGGGTCCTCGCCGAGGTCGAAATCGCCATCGTCCAGCTCGTCCTCATCCTCTTCCGCCGGCGCGTTCGCGGCCGGGCCCCAGCGGAACAGATTGGCCGATTTCCACGGCTCCCCGTCGCCGTCCTGCGCCAGCTCGGCGATCACCTGGCGGCGCTGTCCTTCCTCGTCGCACCAGGCGTCCCGGGCCACCCAGGTCAGGGCGTCCGCCATGCCGAGCGCGGCGCGTTCCGGATGCGGCGCCCGGTCCCGCCGGTCGACATGCCTGCCGTAGCGGTAGGGCTTGCGGTAGCGCAGCAGGAACATGGCGAGCCGCTCGTCATAGCGGCGGTGGGTGCCGACCAGCTCGCCCTTGTAATAATGCGGCACCTCGACGCCGTTGACGGCGCGGCCGAAAGCGGCGTCCTCGACCTTGTCGACCGCGCCGTCGAGGGCGAGGTCCATGGCGAGGCGGAAGCTCTGCGCGTCCGGGCGCCGGCGGAGCGCATAGACCGCCTCATGCGACACGCCGACCTTCGCACAGGCCTCGCGGATGCAGCCGCAGGCGGCAAAGGCCTGGATCAGCGCCACCTGCCGCGCCGGCGTGAGGCCGTCATGGCGGTAGCGGAGCTTCACCGGCGCGAAGTCCGGAACGGAGGGCGCGCTTTCGCCCGCGCCGCGGCGTTTCCCTGTGTTCATCCGCGAGCGTAGATCAGAGATTTTCCAACATTGATCCAACAATCGTCGGACCGGGCTCGGAATTTCTCTTTCGCCGGAGCGCGGGGCGCGCCAGCCAGAACGTCAGACGACCTCGATTTCCTCGGTCGCCAGCGCCCGCTGCACTGCGGGGCGGGCGAGCATCGCCTGCTTGTGCGCGGTCCAGCCGGGATAGGCCGTCATGTCGAGCCCGATGCGGCCACCCCAGCGATAGAAGACCAGCAGATAGGGATCGGCGATCGAATAGCGGCCGCCGACCAGCCAGCTGCCATCCGGGACCAGGGCTTCGATCTCCGCGAAATAGGCCGCAATGGCGCGGCGACCGCTGGCCATGACCTCCTCGCGCGCGGCCTCGCCATCGGCAAAGCGGGCGGCGCGCCAGAGCTGCGCGAAGGCGATGTGGACGCTGGACGAGAAGAAGTTGAGCAGCTCGTGCGTCCGCCCGAGCCGGTTGACGTCGGCGAGGTCGAGCAGGCCCGCCTCGGGGAAGCGATGGCCGAGCCAGGACAGGATCGCCGGGCTCTCCGTCAGCACGAAGTCGCCATCGGTCAGCGCCGGCACCCTGCCGTGCGGGTTGATCGCCAGATATTCGGGCGTCTGGTGCTCGCCCGCGGCAAGGTTGATCCGGCTGGCGGTGAACGGTTCGCCGATCTCTTCGAGGATGATGTGGGCCGCGAGCGAGCAGGCGCCCGGGTGATGATAGAGCGTGATCATGGCCGACCTCCGCTTGGGACCTAATGCGGCGGCGGCGAAAGAAAAAGGGGCCGGTCACCCGGCCCCTTCCCTGGCGGCAGACGGCGGAAGCCTAGTTCCGCGCCTGGCCCTCGCGCTCGGGCATGACGGTAATCCGGACGGTCTCGCCATTGTTGCCGGGGAAGCCCGTGAACATCGCCTCGATCAGGTTCGGGACCAGCCGCGGCAGCTCGTTGCTGCGGCTGCGGGCCTGGGCCTTGCCCTCGAAGAGGGACTGGCCGTCGCTGGCGCGGCGGATGTCGAGCTCGAGGAAGGAGGTGTAGAGCGTGTAGCTGTGCACGTCGTAGCCGCCCCAGAACGGGTCGTGCCAGCCCCAGAAGAAGGGGCTGCGGTAGCGCCCGAAGCCGCCATAGCCGAAGCGGCTGTAATAGGGGTAACGGCCGAAGCCGCGATAGCCCCAGGGATCGAGGAACGGATCGGGCGTGGCGACGACGCGCTCACGGCCCTGGTCGACGCCATAATCGAGCGACACGATGAAATTCGCGTCCGCTTCGGACGAGGCCTCGCGATAGCCGAGCCCGGTCAGATGCTGGCGGACCAAAGCGGCATAGGTGCCGAATTCGAGCCCGCCATTCTTTTCGCGGTCCGCGGCGCGGACCACGAAGCTCTGCCCGGCCGGGGCCGGCATCGCCTGGAAGCGCGACACCTGGGTGGGAAGGCCGGTCGCGCAGGCGGACAGGCCGAGCGAGGCGGCCGCGGCCGCGACCGAAATGATCAATTTCCTGAGTGACATGGCACCAAGCCTTTGCAGTCGGGGCACCGCCGGAACGAGCGGAGCTTTATCCTGAATATAGAACGAGTTGGCCTGTTTGACAAAGGGCCGCTGAACCATGGGTTTACGAACCGATGCGGGACCGCCGGGCGACGCCCCCGCATGGCTTGGACGCCGCGGGGCGCGGGAAGCCGCAGGCGCAGTCAGTTCATCCTGCCTTCAAGCAGGGGATGGGACGAACGCGCGATGATCCTGTCCCTCACGCTCGCCGCTGCGCTGGCGGCCGATGCGGCGCCGCCGCCCTTGCTCCGGATGGAGAATGCGCGCGTGATCGCGGTCGGGCCGCGGCCTCCCGACTCGGGCATCTTCGCGAGCTATGCGGACATGGACGTCGCGCCCCCGGGCGGACGGCCGCAACGCATGTACATGCTCTGGGCGAGCCGGCACCAATATCTGCCCGACGTCGGCTCGGTCTGCAGGATCGTCTACCGGCGCGAGCCGCTGCTGCCGGGCAATTTGCACCGCCCGCCCGGGCACGGCCAACCCGACCGCGCGCCGTTCAACGTCGTCTACGAGCTCAATTGCGGTTTCGCACCGGGTGCGCCGCCGGTTCAACGCAACCCGAGCGCCTGATAGGCTGGTTCAACCGGGCTGCTGCGGGGAGAAGAAAACGCCAGCCAGATGACGCTCGAGCTCGACGACGAGTTCATAATCCTGGTCCGTGACACGCGGATTGCCCCAGAAAACAGTTGCCATGAGCGGACGATGTTCGATCGCAAGAAGCTCGCGAAATGGCTCGGAATCCGGCGCACTGCCGCGCACGAGGTCGACGCCTCGCATCGAAGTGAGGAAGGCATCGAGAACCCATTGGTCGGCCTCACGTGACAGGCCGCCGATGAGCACGGAGGACAGGGCGATCTCGTCGTCGACGCGTGACGTGAGCATTGCCGAGCCGGAAGCCGACGTAAAGTGCGTGGCGAGGTGGGCGAGAGGCCCGGTCCACGATGCTTTGAAGCTATCGCCATTGTGGCCGAGAAATTCGCGACAGACGCTGAGCCAGTGTTGGGACAGTGCATCGAACCGCCACTGCACGGTCCCGTTGTACCGACCATTGAAATCGAAGCTGGCGATGGAGAACCCCTCGGCGTTCCGCCGCATCATCATCTCAACGCAGGCCCATCGCGCGGTAGGCTCTCTCCAGCGTCGGCGCGGCGAGCGCTGCCGCTTTGGCCGAACCCTTTTCGAGGATCGCCTCCAGCGCCTCGGGATGCGCGTCGAAATCCTGCAGCCGGGCGCGGATCGGCGCCAGCGTCTCGACGACGAGGTCGGCCAGAGCGGGCTTGAACGCGCCGAAGCCCTTGCCGGCAAAGTCGTCCAGCACCGACTGGCTGGAGCGGTCGGTGAGCGCCGCATAGATGGTGACGAGGTTCAGCGCCTCGGGGCGGCCGGCCAGCGCGTCGACATTGTCGGGCAGCGGCTCCGGATCGGTCTTCGCCTTGCGGATCTTCTGCGCGATCGTGTCGCTGTCGTCGCCGAGATTGACCCGGCTCATGTCCGACGGATCGGACTTGGACATTTTCGCATTGCCGTCGCGCAGGCTCATGATCCGCGCCGCGGTCTCGCCGATCAGCGGCTCGGGCAGGATGAACAACTCGACCCCGTAATCGGTGTTGAACTTCTGGGCGATGTCCCGGGCCAGCTCCAGATGCTGTTTCTGGTCCTCGCCGACGGGCACGTGCGTCGCCTGGTAGAGCAGGACATCCGCCGCCTGCAGCACCGGATAGTCGAACAAAGCGACCGAGGCGCCCTCGCGATTCTTGCCGGCCTTGTCCTTCCACTGGGTCATGCGGTTCAGCCAGCCCATCCGTGCCGTGCCGTTGAGCAGCCAGCAGAGCTCGGCATGGGCGGGGATGCGCGCCTGATTGTAGAGCACGGCGATCTCGGGGTCGATGCCGCAGGCGATCAGCGAGGCGGCCATCTCATGCACGTTGCGCCGGCGCTCGGCCGCCGGGATATGTTCGCTGAGCGAGTGGAGATCGGCCAGGAAGATCAGGCACTCCATCTCGTGCTGCATGCGGACCCAGCGCCGGATCGCGCCGAGATAATTGCCGAGATGGAGGTTGCCGGTCGGCTGGATGCCTGAAACGACGCGCATCAGTCAGTCTTTCCCGTTGTTGCTTCCGGTCGTGGTTTGCGCCGGAGGAACGCCTTCAGCTCGGCGAGCGAATAGGCCCGCGTGGCGAAGACGGCGACCGCATAGACGATGACGCCGCCGCCGACCAGCAGCGCGAGGCCGGCGACGCGATGCTCGAAATTGCCGGCGAGGAAGGGGCGGATCCAGGGCGTGGCGGCGAACAGGGCGGCGGCCATGAGCAAGGCGGCGAGCGCGAGCCGGGCGACAAGGCTGGCCAGGCTGCGGTCCATCTCGAACTGGCCGCGCTTGCGGAGCGTCAGATAGAGCAGGGTGACGTTGACCCAGGAGGCGATGGCCGTGGCGAGCGGCGGGCCGACATGCCTGAGCGGCCAGATCAGGATGAGGTTGAGCACCAGGTTCACCGCGATCGAGATCAAAGCGAAGCGCAGCGGCGTCTTCATGTCCTGGCGGGCGTGATAGCCGGGGGTCAGCACCTTGATCAGGATGTAGGCGGGCAGGCCCGTCGAGAAGGCGGCGAGCGCCCAGGCGGTGGCGACCGCGTCGCCGTCGGTGAAGGCGCCATATTGGAGCAGGCCGCGGATGATCGGCTCGGCGCTGACGATGAGCGCAGCGGTCGCGGGGAGAGTGAGGAAGAGGGCGAGCTGCAGCCCCTTCTTCTGGAAATCGAGCGCGCCGCGCTCGTCGCCGCCGGCGAGCATGCGGGCGATGGTCGGCAGCAGCACGGTCCCGAGGCCGATGCCGACCAGGCCGAGCGGCAGCTGGTTCAGCCGGTCCGCATAATAGATGTAGGAGACCGAGCCCTCGTCGAGGAAGCGCGCGGCGAGCATGGTCGAGACGACGAGGTTGATCTGCATGGCGCCGGCGCCGGCCGCGGCGGGCCAGATCAATTTCAGGAGCTGCTTCACGTCGTCATTCAGCCGGGGCAGGCGCAGCTTCAGCTTCACCCCGGCGCGCCGGCAGGCGAGCCAGAGCCAGAGGAATTGCAGGACGCCGGCAATGGTGACGCCCCAGGCCTGGGCGCGGGCGGTGCCGTAATCGTCCGGCCCGTGGAAGAAGAGCAAAGCGGTGATCAGGGTGAGGTTGAGGAGGATCGGCGCCGCCGCATTCACCCAGAAGCGGTGCAGGCTGTTGAGGATGCCGCCGAGCAGGGAGACGAGGGAGATGAAGAGCAGATAGGGAAAGGTGATCCGCGCCAGCTCGGTGGCGAAGGCGAACTGCTCGGGCGTCACCTCGTTGAAGCCGCCGGAGAGGACGAGCACCGCGGGGCCGGCGAGCAGCATCAGCAGGCCGGTGAACAGGATCAGGAAGGGCAGGAGGATCGCCAGGGCCTGCTCGGCGAACAGGAAGGCGCGGTCCAGTCTGCCGTCATCCTCGCCAACCTTGCGGTTGAAGCTCGGCACGAAGGCGGAGGCGAAGGCGCCCTCGGCGAAGAGGGCGCGGAACATGTTGGGCAGGCGGAAGGCAATCAGGAAGGCGTCGGAGGCGAAGCCGGCGCCGAGGAAGCGCGCCATCAGCATGTCGCGCACGAAGCCCAGCACCCGGCTGACCAGGGTGAGGATGCCGATCGAGGAGAAGGATCGGACGAGATTCATGCGGTAATAATGGCCCTCCCGGTCCCCCCCATACCGTTCGGGCTGAGCTTGTCGAAGCCCTGCTTGTCCCTTTTCTGTGGGAAAGAAGGACAGCCCCCTTCGACAGGCTCAGGGCGAACGGGGTCGGTGGTCCCAGAGGTCGTCGGGATCAGGCCTGCCCGGTGTCCCCGAACTGGTTGCCGGTGGCTTCGGCCTGCTGCTGGGCGGCGCTCTGCATGTAGAGGCCGGCGAAATCGATCGGATCGAGCAGCAGCGGCGGGAAGCCGCCGTCGATCACCGTGTCGGCGATGATCCGGCGGGCGAAGGGGAAGAGCAGGCGCGGCGCCTCGGCGAGCAGGAAGGGCTGGAGCTGCTCCTCGGGGATGTTGCGCAGCGCGAACAGGCCCGCATAGAGGCACTCGACGCGGAAGGCGACGCCCTGGTCGCCCTTGGCCTCGACCTCGATCTTGAGCACGACCTCGTGCACGTCCTGGCCGACGCCCTGCACGCCGATATTGACCTGGACGTCCATCTGCGGCTGGCCCTGCCACTGGAAGACCGCCGGCGCGTTCGGATTCTCGAAGCTCAGATCCTTCACATATTGGGCGAGGATGCCGACCTGCGGCAGGCCGTCATTGCCATTGCCGGCATTGGTGTCGATGAAATCGGGAACGCCTGCGTCGTCGGCCATGTTATCGTCTTTCAGAACAAGGGTGATTGGCGTCGGCGCGCGGGCGCGCCGGGTCGCGGCGGCGGGTAGCAGGCGCGCCGCGAGGGCGCAACATCCGCGCCCATGGTTCGTTCATGTTTAATGCTTATTTGAAAGTGCACGGCATCGGGCCTATGTAGGAAAAACTTTCCGGGAGAATTTGGTTGACCGTCGAGATCGTCCTCTTGGCCATGATCGCCCTCTTCGTCGGGCTGCGGCTCTATGCCGTGCTGGGGCAGCGGACGGGCCACGAGCAGCAGCCGGTCAGCAGGCCGGAAGTCCCGCCCGAGACGAAGAAGCCGGCGCCGACGATCGCCGACGTCCCGGCCAACACCGCCGAGCCGAGCGGCCTCGCCTACGAGCGCGGCGCCGCCGCCGGCATCGGCGCGATCATCGCCGCCGACCCGAGCTTCGACGTCGCCCGCTTCATCGAGGGCGCGCAGGCCGCCTACCGGATGACCCTGGAAGCCTTTTGGAAGGGCGACCGCGAGGAGCTTGCCTGGCTCGCCAACGACCAGGTGCGCGCCGCCTTCGAGGAGGCGATCGACGCGCGCGAGGCCGCGGGCGAGACGCTGGAGAACAGGCTGGTGGGGATCGAGCGCGCCACGATCGAGGACGCGCGCCTGACCGGCAAGGTCGCCGAGATCGAGGTCCGCTTCGACGCCTTCATCGCCGCGGTGACGCGGAACAAGGACGGCGAGGTCGTCGCCGGCTCGCTCAGCGACGCGGTGCCCACCAAGGATCTCTGGACCTTCCAGCGCGACCTCAAGAGCCGCGACCCGAACTGGCGTCTCGTCGAGACCGACGAAGCCGCCTGACGCTCCGCGCAACCGTGCGGCGTTTCCTCTTTCTGACGGCTTCGCTCCTGGCGGTGAGCGCATGCGCCCGCGTCGTGCCGCCGCCGCGGCCGACGCCGCCGGTGCCGGCGCCAGCGCCGACGCCCGTGCCGGCCCCGACGCCTGTGCCGACACCGACACCGACCCCGCCGCCGGCGCCGGAATATGCGAATGCGCTGGCCGCGGGCGTGCGCGCGGGGCCGGCATTGCGGCTCGGCGCCGACGAGGCCGAGCGCGCCTACCGGGCCTTCCGCGCGTCCTGCCGGACTGTGACGACGCGGCGCGACACGAGCGGGCTGACCCAGCCCGAGGACTGGCGCGACGCCTGCGCCGGCGAGGCGCTGACCGAGCCCGCGGCGATGGTCCGCTTCTTCGAGCGCAATTTCGAGCCGGTGATCGTCGGCGACGGCGCGGCCTTCGTCACCGGCTATTACGAACCGGAGATCCGCGGCTGCCGGACCCGACAGCCGGGCTGCGAGGTGCCGATCTACCGCCGCCCGCCGGATTTGCTCGAGACCAATCCGCAGACCGGCGCCGCGGGCCGGGGACGGCTCGATGCGAGCGGGACGTTCGTCCCTTATTACGACCGCACGGAGATCGAGGCGGGGGTGCTGGCGGGGCGCGGCCTGGAGCTGGCTTATGCGGCCGACCCGGTCGATCTCTTCTTCCTCCAGATCCAGGGCTCGGGACGGCTCCGCCTGCCGGACGGCGGCGTGATGCGGATCGGCTACGCCCAGCAGAACGGGCGCGGCTATGTCCCGATCGGGCGGCTGCTGCGCGAGCGCGGCCTGATCGTGCCGCCCGTCACCATGCAGAAGATCGTCGCCTGGCTGCACGAAGATACCGGGCGCGGCGCGGCGATGATGCGGGAGAATCCGAGCTACGTCTTCTTCCGCGAGCTGACCGGGCCGGGCCCGCTCGGCTCGATCGGCGTGCCCGTCGTCGGCCGGGCCTCGGTCGCGGTCGATCCGCGCTTCATCCCCTATGGCGCGCCGGTCCTGCTCAGCGGGATGGACAATGCGCGCGCGGACGGGCTCTGGGTCGCGCAGGATACGGGCGGCGCGATCCGCGGGCCGAACCGGGTCGACACCTTCTGGGGCGCGGGCGAGGAGGCGGCGTTGATCGCGGGGGGCATGTCGGCGCGCGGGCGGGCCGTGCTGCTGCTGCCGAGAGGGGCGCTCGCGCGCATCCAGAGCCGTGCCGCGGCGGCTCAGCGCTGAGGAAGCGGCGCTCTGGCGCCGGGTCGTCGACAGCGTCAAACCCCTGCACGGCCCGCTGCCCGTGACGACCGGGACGCCGGCCGTCCCATTCCCGCCGAAGGCAATTGCAAAGCCGCGTGCCGTCGCGCCGCCGTCGAAGCCCGGGCCGGGGACGACGCTCGATGCAAGCTGGGACCGGCGGCTCGCGCGCGGCCTCGTCCAGCCGGACCGAAGCCTCGATCTGCACGGCCACAATCTCGCCACCGCCTACGACCTTCTCGACCGCCGCCTGCGCGAGGCGATCGCCGACGGGGCACGGTTATTGCTGCTGATCACCGGGAAGCCGCCCTCGAAGGAGCATAGCGGTCGCGGCGCGATCCGCGCGGCGGTGGGGGACTGGCTGGCCGCCTCGCCGCATGCGGGCGACATCGCCGCCGTCCGCAACGCCCATCCGCGCCATGGCGGCGCGGGGGCGCTCTACATCATCCTGAGGCGCCGCCGAGAGCCGACGAAATGACCCGCGCGTAGATGCGGGCCAGGGCGCGGATGTCTTCAATCGCGGCCGCCTCGTCCAGTTTGTGCATCGTTGCATTGGGCAAGCCGAAATCCACCACCGGGCAGAGCGCGATCAGGAAGCGGCCGTCGGAGGTCCCGCCATGGGTGGAGAGGCGTGGGCTCACGCCGGTCTCCGCCTCGATCGCCGCGGAGACGATCTCGTAGATCGGGCCGGGCGGGGTCAGGAAGGCCTCGCCGGAGATCTTCGCCTCGACAGTGGCACCGGGCGCGGCGGCCGCGGCGGTGCGGCGGACCAAATCGACCAGGTCGGCGCCGCGCTGGAGGTTGTTGAAGCGGATGTTGAGCTGGGCGCGGGCCCAGGCGGGAATGACGTTGGTCGCCCTGGTCGCGGTCTCGACCGCGGTGATCTCGAGGTTGGAGGGCTGGAAGGCGTCGTTGCCGTCGTCGAGATGCAGCGCTTCCAGCGCCTCGATCACCCTGGCCAGCTTCGGCACCGGATTGTCGGCGCGGTGCGGATAGGCGACATGACCCTGCACGCCGGGCACGGTCACCCACATGTTCACCGAGCCGCGCCGGCCGATCTTCACGATGTCGCCGAGCCGCGCCTCCGAGGTCGGCTCGCCGATCAGGATCATGTCGGGACGGATGCCGCGTTCGGCCATCCAGTCCATGAGGACGGGCGTGCCATAGGTGGCCGGGCCTTCCTCGTCGCCGGTGATGATCAGGCTGAGCGTGCCCTGATGCCGGGTCTGCGACGCCGCCGCGACGAAGGCCGCGATCCCGCCCTTCATGTCGACTGCGCCGCGGCCGTAGAGCACTTCGCCCTGAATTTCCGGGACGAACGGGTCGGTTAGCCAGCCGTCGCCCGGCGGCACCACGTCGAGATGGCCGGCAAAGCCGAAATGCGGGCCGCCGCTGCCGCGCGCGGCGTAGAGATTCTCGACCGGCCCGTCCGGCGCCTCGCCGGTGACGAAGCGATGGACCTCGAAGCCGATCGAGGCGAGCGCCTCCTCGAGCACGTCGAACACCTCGCCCTGCGAGGGCGTGATGCTTCGGCAGGCGATGAGGCGGGAGGCGAGGGCGACCGGGTCAATTTTTGGGGGATCGATTGCGGCTGTCATGGCTCCCGCCTAGAATATTTGCACGGAAGAGACACCCCACTCCGTTCGCCCTGAGCCTGTCGAAGGGCTGCCCTTTCTCGCTGCCGCCGCAAGAGAAGGACAGGGCTTCGACAGGCTCAGCCCGAACGGTTCAGTGGAAACCGGAGCGGGAACCCAGCATGCCGAAGCTCGACATCGATGCGATCGAACTGCTCAGCCGGACCACCTATCCGATGCCCTTCGCCGCGGAGATGGGCGGCCGCCATTATCGGCGGCTCGGCCCGGCCGGCGGGCTGACCCAGCTCGGCATCAGCCATTGCCGGCTCGATCCGGGCGGCGTTTCCAGCATGCGGCACTGGCACGAGGGCATCGACGAGTTCGTGGTCGTGCTGGAGGGCGAGGCGATGCTCGTCGAGGACGAGGGCGAGACCCTGCTCCGCGCCGGCGATTGCGCCGCCTTCCCCCGGGACGTGCCCAACGGCCACCGCCTGATCAACCGCAGCGACCGGCCCTGCCTCTTCCTGGCGATCGACTGCCGGCTCGGCGAGGGCGCCTGCCATTATCCCGATGTCGACCTGCATGCGCCCGCGGGGAGCGACGGCTACACCCACAAGGACGGCACGCCTTACTGAGTGGGAGGCTCGGGGACGCGGGTTGCCTGGATGTGGACTGCGCGCCACTCGCCGCCGAAGCGGCGGAAGGTGTCGGAAAAGCGGATGCGGACGGCAAAGGGCGCGCCGCCTGACGTTCCCCGCACGACGACGTCGCCGCCCACCACCCCCGCATCGGGACCGAGCGGCAGGAAATAGCGGTCGGTGATCGTGATCGGCTCGTAATGCGTCGACGGGTCCATCCAGCCGGCGATGAAGTCGGCGCGGCTCTGGCGCACGCCGTTGCTGCCGACGAAAACGAGGTCCGGCGCGGTCATCGCCTCCATCGTGGCCCGGTCCTGCGCGATCTGGGCCTGGTCGAAACGATCGGCGATCGTGCGGAGCGTCTCGACAGAAACGTCCGGCGCAGCGGCGGTGGCGAGCAGAGCTGCAGCCAGGACGGCAGGGCTCATCGCTGCGGCGCCTCATATTGCTCGATCACCCAGGGCTCCTCCTGCGCCGCCTCGATCCACTCCTTCATCCAGGCATGGTCGAGGATCGTTTCCATATAGGTCGCGGCGAAGCGGGGGACGGGGACGGAATAGGTGACGAAGCGGGTGACGACAGGCGCGAACATGATGTCGACCGCGCCGAAATCGCCGAACAGATAGGGGCCGCCCGAGCCGTGGCGGGCGCGGGCCTGGGCCCAGAGCTCGAGGATGCGCAGCACCTCCAGCTTCACCGGCTCGTTCAGCTCGCGGGTCGGGAATTGCTTGCGCACGTTCATCGACAGCTCGCGGCGCAGGTTCGGATAGGAGGAGTGCATCTCCGCCGCCATCGAGCGGGCCATGCCGCGGGCGGTGTCGTCGCGCGGCCAGTAGCGGGCACGGTCGGTCTTGTCGGCGAGCCATTCGATGATCGCGAGGCTGTCCCAGATCACGGTCTGGTCGTCCCAGAGGATCGGCACCTTGCCGCCCGACGGCGCGAACTCGTCGCCCTCGGTGCGCTTGTCCCACGCCTCGTCGAACATCGGGACGGTGATCTCCTCGAACATCAGGCCCGAATGCTTGACCGCCAGCCAGCCGCGCAGCGACCAGGAGGAATAGGCCTTGTTGCCGATGATGAGCTTGAGCACGCTGACCCGGTCCTCCCTTTTCGTCATGCCGGCAAAGGCTGGCATCCAGGCGGTCTCCGAGACGGTCTGGACCCCAGCCTTCGCCGGGGTGACGGGTTGCTTACGATTCAGCCGCCTCTAGCACCGCCGCGCGCAGACGGTCCATGCCGAGGCCCTTCTCGCTGGAGGTGGCGATGACCTCGGGATGGGCGGCGGGGCGCTTGCGGGCCTCGGCCTCGGTCTCCGCCTGGACGGCCTCGAGCGCGCTCGCCTTGATCTTGTCGGCCTTGGTGAGGACGAGCCGGTAGGAGACCGCGGTGTCGTCGAGCATCTTCATGATCTCGCGGTCGATCTCCTTCACGCCGTGGCGCGAATCGATCAGGACGAGCGCGCGCTTCAGCACCTGCCGGCCGCGGAGATAGTCGTTGACCAGCCAGCGCCATTTCCTGGCGACGTCCTTCGGCGCCCTGGCGAAACCGTAGCCGGGCATGTCGACGAGGCGCAGGCGCAAAGGCTCGCCGACCTCGAAGAAGTTCAGCTCCTGGGTGCGGCCGGGCCTGTTCGAGGTGCGGGCGAGGCCGCTCCGGTTGGTGAGCCGGTTGAGCAGGGACGATTTGCCGACGTTCGAGCGGCCGGCAAAGGCGATCTCCGGCACCGTCGCCGGCGGCAGGAACTTGAGCTCGGGCGCGGACTTCAGGAAGGAGACCGGCCCGGAAAAGAGCTTCCGGGCCGCTTCCTCGAGGTCCCTGTCGTCCGCGCTCACTTCTTGCGCGGCGGGCGGCTCCGCCTCTTGTTCGACTGGGCGCGGGTCACCTGCCGCGACTGGGTCGGCCCGGTCGGCGCCGCCGGCGCGGCCAGCGCCACGGCGGGCGGCGGCGTGTTCACGCCCAGCTTCCGGTTCAGGAACCAGATCTGCAGGATCGAGATCAGATTGTTGGTCACCCAGTAGACCTGGAAGCCCGCCGCGAAGGGCGCCATGATCACCACCAGGATCCACGGCATCCAGGCGAAGATCTTCTGCTGCATCGGGTCCATGGGCGCCGTGTTCATCTTCTGCTGGAGCCACATGGTGACGCCGACGAGGATGGGCAGGATGCCGATGGCGAGGATGCTCGGCGGCGTGAAGGGCAGCAGGCCGAACAGGTTGACCGGGGTCAGCGGGTCGGGCGCGGTGAGATCGTGGATCCACAGGGTGAAGGGCTGGTGGCGCATTTCCACCGCGACCATCAGCACCTTGTAGAGCGCGTAGAAGACCGGAATCTGCAGGAAGATGGGCAGGCAGCCGGCCATCGGATTGACCTGCTCCTCCTTGTACATCTTCATCATTTCCTGCTGCATGCGTGGCTTGTCGTCCTTGTACCGCTCCTGCAGGGCTTTGATCTTCGGCTGCAGCACCTTCATTTTCGCCATCGAGCTGAACTGCTTCTGGGCGAGCGGGAAGAGCAGGATGCGCACGATGATCGTCAGGCAGATAATCGCCACGCCGAAATTGCCGATCACCGAGAACAGCCAGGTCAGCAGGGCGAAGATCGGCTTCATGATGAAGTCGAACCAGCCCCAGTCGATCGCCCGGCCGAGGTCGGTGCCGAGATTGTCCCGGTAGAGGTTCAGATAGTGGATCTCCTTCGCGCCCGCGAACAGGTGCGAGGTGGCGGTCATGCGCTGGTTGGCGCCGATCTCGCGCATCTGGCCGGTATAATCCGCCTGGAAGACGTTGCCGGCCGCGTCGAGCTGGCGGAAGCTGGTGGCGACGTTCGCCTGCTGGCTCGGGATCACGGCGGCGAGCCAATATTTGTCGGTGAAGCCGAGCCAGCCGCCGCGGCTGTCCTGGCTCACGACATGGCCCTGGGTTTCGCCGAGCGTGCTATAGTCGGTGTCGTAATTGGCGGTGCCGTTGAACACGCCGACGGGGCCGACCTGGCTCACCCAGCTGTCGACGTCATGGCCGCGGCCGGTCCTGTTCACGAGCGCGCTCGTGGCCATCATGAGCGGCTGGCCGCGATTGATCAGGTTCTGCTCGGCGGTGAACAGATAGCCGTCGTCCACGCGCAGGACGATCTGGTAGATCTGGCCGCGCCCGTTGTTCCAGGTCAGCGTCACCGGCGTCGTCGGGGTGAGGGCCGGGCCGCCGCTCGCAGTCCAGAGCGTGTCCGCCTTGGGGCGCAGGTCATTGGTGCTCTGCGGCCCGCTCCAGCCGAAGCCGGCATAATAAGCCTCGCGCGTGCCCACGGGGGAGAACAGGCGGACCGGCGGGGAATTGGCGCCGATCCCCTCGCGGTGGCGGAGCAGGACGAGATCGTCGATCCGCGCGCCGCGGAGCGAGAGGCTGCCGCGCAGGAGCGGCGTCTCGATGCGGATGCGCTCGCCGGCCGTCTCGCGGAGCACGAGGTCGCGGTTGCGGTTGGCGACCGGCGTGGAGGAAACCGCGCTTGCCTGGGGCTGGGCGACCGGCACCTGCTTGCCATTCTCGGTCTTCGTCGCCGGCGGGTTGGCGGTCGGGAAATAATATTCGGAGATCGCGCTCCACCCGAACAGCACCAATGCAGACAGGACGACCGCCAGGATCATGTTACGATTGTCGTTGCTCACTTAGTCTTCCCTCAAGGCACAGGATCGTGGCCGGATCCCCCCCAGGGGTGGCAACGACAAAGACGGCGGAATGCCAGCCAGCTCCCGCGCAGCGCGCCATAGCGGGAAAGGGCGGTGATTGCATAGGCCGAGCAACTCGGGCTGTAGCGGCAGCTGGGCGGCAGGATGCGGGACGGGCCGAGCTGCCAGCCACGGGCGACCAGGATGAGCAGCTTCGCGATCACGATTGTGCCTCGCTACCCTCACCCGTTCGGCCTGAGCCTGTCGAAGGTCTGTCCTTCCTGGCTGCAGCAGAAAAAGGCAGGGCTTCGACAGGCTCAGCCCGAACGGTTTTTCCCTTCAATTTCGCCAGGGCTTTTCTGAGCTCGTCCGCGAGCAGGCCAAAGTCCCGTTCGATCCCGCCCTGCCGGCCGATCAGGACATGGTCCGCGCCCGGATGGCCGGATTCGGGGAGGACGGCGCGGGCCAGCTCGCGGAAGCGGCGCTTCATGCGATTGCGGGTGACGGCGTTGCCGACCTTCTTCGAGACGGTGAGGCCGAGGCGCATGGCCGGATCGCCGTCATTGCGGGGCCGGACGAGCAGGACGAAGCCCGGCGTCGGCGCGCGCAGGCCCGCATTCGCCGCGAGGAAGTCCGCGCGGCGGCTGAGCTTGCCGATATTCCCGGTGGTTACGCGGACAGCTTCTTGCGGCCGCGGCTGCGGCGGGCCGCCAGGACCTTGCGCCCGCCGACGGTCGCCATCCGGGCGCGGAAGCCGTGCCGGCGCTTGCGCACGAGATTGCTCGGCTGGAAGGTGCGCTTCATCGCTCATTCCTCGTAATTCGAAGTCTAAAGAAAACGGCCGCCGTAGAGGGCGGCCTCGTTGGGGGCGCGGATAGGGAAGGCGGCGGAGAAAGTCAATCGGAGACGCTTGCATCGCCGGCGGCAGCCTCCTCCGCCTGCTCGCGCTTGAGCCTGTCCTCGCGGCGGCGGGCGCTGAGCCGGCGCATGCCCCAGTCCGCCCAGCGGCCCTTGTTCGGGTGCTTCCGCTTGAATTTCACATATTGGCGCTTCGCCCATTCGCTGTTCTGCAGGACCAGCGCCAGGCCCGCGGCGAAGACGAAGACGCCGCCCGGGCCGGGGATCGCGCCGACCAGGGGCGCGATGATGATCAGCAGGCAGCCGAGCACGAACAGGCCCTGCCGGATCAGGACCGATTTCTTCCGGGGCGTCTTGCCGGGCGTCGCCATCGGCCTGATGTGGGGAAGCGAGGGCGATCTGCAAAGCCCCGGCCATTTGCTCCACTCCCGATCCTTTCGCTCGACTTCCGCGCCGGGCCCATTCAAAATGAATGGGTTTTCCGCCGAAATGGACGGAAAACGACAGGTGGGGGGGGCAAGATGGTCGCGCAGGTCGCCACGGTCGCATTTCTCGGGCTGGAGGCGCGCGCGGTCGAGGTGCAGGTGCAGATCGCCGCGGGCCTGCCGAAATTCCTCGTCGTCGGCCTGCCCGACAAGGCGGTAGGCGAGAGCCGGGAGCGCGTCCATGCCGCCCTGGCCGCGATCGGCCTGTCGCTGCCGCCCAAGCGGATCACCGTGAACCTCTCGCCGGCCGACCTGCCCAAGGAAGGCTCGCATTACGACCTGCCGATCGCGCTCGGCCTGCTCGCCGCGATGGGCGCGATCGACCGGGAGACCCTGGCGTCCTATTGCGCGGTCGGCGAGCTCAGCCTGGACGGGCGCGTGGCGCCGTCGCCCGGCGTCCTGCTGGCTGCTATCCATGCCTCGGCACAGGGGCTCGGCCTGATCTGCCCGGCCGTGCAGGGCACCGAGGCCGCCTGGGCCGGCGACGTGGAGGTGATCGCCGCGCCCGACCTGATCGCCCTGTTGAACCATCTGCGCGGCGGCGCGGTGCTGGCGCCGCCCCGGCCCGGCGAGGCCGAGCCGCCCGCGTCGGGGCCGGATCTCAGGCAGGTGAAGGGGCAGGAGACGGCCAAGCGCGCGCTCGAGATCGCCGCGGCTGGCGGGCATAATCTGCTGATGTCCGGGCCGCCGGGCGCGGGCAAATCGCTGCTCGCCGCCTGCATGCCCGGCATCTTGCCGCCTTTGACCCCGGCGGAGGCGCTGGAAGTCTCGATGATCGCCTCGGTCGCTGGCGAGCTGAAGGACGGGCGGCTGGTCAGGACCCGGCCCTATCGCGCGCCGCACCACAGCGCCTCCATGCCGGCCCTGGTCGGCGGCGGGCTGAAGGTGCGGCCCGGCGAGGTCAGCCTCGCCCATCTCGGTGTGCTCTTTCTGGACGAACTTCCCGAATTTCAGCGCGGCGTCCTCGATTCGCTCCGCCAGCCGCTGGAGACGGGGACGGTGCAGGTCGCGCGGGCCAATGCCCATGTGACCTTTCCGGCGAGAGTGCAGCTCGTCGCCGCGATGAATCCGTGCCGCTGCGGGCATCTCGGCGATCCGGCCCTCGCCTGCGCCCGCGCGCCGCGCTGCGCCGCCGACTATCAGGCCAAGGTCTCCGGGCCCTTGCTCGACCGGATCGACATCCATGTCGACGTCGCCGCCGTGGCCGCCGCCGACCTCGTCCTGCCGCCGCCGGCCGAGGGGTCGGCGGAGGTGGCGGGGCGGATCGCGGCGGCGCGGGCGGTGCAAACGGCGCGCTTCGAGAAGCAGGGCATCCGCACCAATGCCGAGGCGGACGGCGACCTGCTCGATTCTCTGGCGACCCCGGATGAGCCTGGTCGGCGGCTCCTAGCGCAGGCAGCGGAGGCAATGCGGCTCTCGGCGCGCGGCTATCACCGCGTGCTGCGCGTCGCGCGGACGGTGGCCGATCTCGCCGGCAGCGACGGGGTCGGCCGGGTCCATGTCGCCGAGGCGCTCAGTTACAGGCGGCAGGCGCCGCGCAGCTAGCGCTACATGCCGTAGGTCGAATCGTAGGGCCGCACGACGCCTGACGTCATCCCCGGCCCGCCGCGCGGCGGCGACACCTGGTTCTTGATCCAGCAAAGCCCGGTTGCGGCAACGAAGGTGAAGGAGCGGCAGGTGCCGTCCCGCTGGCAGATATTCCGGCACTGCGCAGGGCTCGCCGCCCGCAGGGTGTTGTAGTCGTGGCCCGGCCGGTCGACGCCGGGCTCCAGATCGTCGGTCGCGCCGTCGACATATTTGACGCCCGAGATGCAGCAGGTGTTGTAGTTCCGGCCGGGGACGTTGCCCTTGATCCAGCAGCGGCCCGGCAGGCGGGGATCGCTTGGCCTCACCCAGGTGAAGCTGCGGCAGCGCGCATCGCCGACGCAGACGCCCTGGCAGTTTGCCGGGCTTGGCGTCTCGAGGCTGTAGAGGTCGCCGCCATAGCGGTTCCAGTTGGTCTCGAGATGCACCACCCAGGAGCCTGGCTGGAAGGCTGCCGCCGCTGTGCCGAAGCGCGGGCCGAGGCCGATGAAGGCCAGGCCGCCGATGATGATTCCGGTCAGGAAGACAAGGAGTTTCCGCCGCATCGCCCGTTCCCCTTGAAGGGGGCGCTTTCCGCAAGGGGATTCCGCGGCAGGCACCCCGGTTACGCGCTACGCTCAAGCTGAGGCGGACCGGCTTCCGAAGGCGCATCTTCTGCGGATGCGCGCCGGTTCCGCCTGACCTGCGGGAGGGTGCAGGCTCGCCCGGATCGAGTCAAGGCGCGCGAGCGCTAGTTGCCGTAGACGATGCGGATGCCGTTCGACTGGCGGACCACGCGCGGGCCGGAGCGGGCAGGGGCCTGGCGCTGCTGCCGGGCGGTGGGACGCGCCGCGTTCTGCGACGAGGCCTGGGTCGCGCGCTGGGTCGGGCGCGGGCCGTAGGTGCGGTAGACCAGCTCGCGCGCCGGGATCGGGATTTCCGCGATCTGCAGCGGCTGATAGCGGTCGCGGCCCGGGACGCGGCGCTCCTGCGCGAAGCGCTCGCGCATACGCGGCGCGTAGATGGGCTGCTCGACGCGGACGTCCTCATAGCGCTCGCCGCGCATCCGGCCGAACGTCTCCGGCTCGTAATTGCCCGGCAGCTGGCTGAACGCCTCGACCGAGCGGCTGTCCGGGCGGGTGTAGAAGACATGCGCGCCGACCGTCGTCTGCGTGATCAGGCTCGGCGCCCAATAGGGCCGGATCGCCGTGGTGTGATAGTTCACGGCGAGGCCGACGGGGCGGAAGACGTTGCCGCGCAGCGCCGCCATCGCGATCCGCCGGGCGCGGTCCCAGGCCGCCGGCTCGCCGATCGGGCCCATCACGCCGGTGCAGGTGAAGCTGAACTGGCAGCCGGTGGTGCGCTCGGCGCCCTGGTAGACGACGCCGCAGACCGTGTTCGGATAGGCCGGGTGGCGGACCCGGTTCAGCACGACCTGCGCGACGGCGCGCTGCCCGTCCTCGGATTCGCTGCGCGCCTCGTAATAGATGGCCTCGGTCAGGCATTGGAGCGAGCGGTCGAAGGTCGCGGGATTGCGGTTCGCCACATAGGGCTCGGCCACGGTCCCGGCGAAGGCCGGGGCCGGCATGCTGAGGGTCGCGGCGATGAGAATCCCCGACAGGAGGTGAGAACGCATGATAGAATTTCCGCCCGATGTCTTTTTCGGGGCGGTTCTACCGGGGCAGGGTTGGGAAGCGGTTAACGCGAAAAGCGTGGAATTACCCGGGCTTCGTCATGTGCCGGCCTGTGGGGGCCATCATTTCTGCCGCGGCTGTTCCAGATCGTTGCCGGCGCTGACCAGGTGGCCGGCGCGGCGGGCCTGGACGGCCTCCAGCAATGTGCGCGCGGCGTTGCGGACCTCGTCCTGGATGGCCTGGTCCCTGTCGAGCGCCTCGTGGCTCGTCGCATAGGGCTCCCAATAGCCGATATAGCGGTCGAGCTCGGCGGGCACGCCGGCGGGGACGAGGTGCATGAAGCGCAGCCAGTCGGTCACCGAGCGGCGGACATTCTCGGCGCCCTCGACGTCGCCATGGACGACCACGGAGAAAAGCCGGCCCTCGAGATGGCGGGGATAGGGCCAGTCCGCCAGCTCCAGTTCCTTCGCCTTCTGCGCGTCCTTGCCGTGGGTGGAGCTCGGATCGGGATTGCCGCCGTCGGCGCAGACCAGCCGGTCGATCATCAGCTTCATCGGCGAGGAGGTGTGGTACCAGTTGACCGGCGTGATCAGCATGATGCCGTGCGCCCTGACCCAGAGCGGGTAGATCTCGTTCATCATGTCCTGGGTCTGGCCGAGCGAATAGTTCGGATAGCAGGAGCAGGGCCAGTGGCAGAGCGCCGCCGCGGTCGAGAAGCAGGCCTTGCAGGGATGGATGTGCTTTCCATACTCGGCGGCGAGGCGGGAGAGGTTGAGCGTGCGCACCTCGACGCCGTCGACCCCGCAAATCTCGGCGGCGATCTCCAGCAACCGCCAGCTCTTCGACATCTCGCCGGGGCAGGTATGCTCGGAGCGTGACGAGCCGTTGATGATCAGGATGCAGGGCGGCTCGGCCGGATCCTCATATTCGCGCTGCGCCCGGTCGATCGCAGCTTTGCCGTCGAGCCAGTCGACAGCGAGATCGTAATCGGGGTCGTCAAAGCCCGGGCCGGCCTTGCGGGTGCGGGGCGCCTTGCGGCTGTTGCGATACGCGTCCCAGGCCGCGTCCGCGATCCGCTCCAGCTCGACCTGGAGGGGCTCGAAAGCGGGGTCCGGAAATTGCGACCGGAAGCGGCGCTTGAACTCCGCTTCGTCGAGCTTCACCCCGGGCATGCCCTTGCGCGGCGCGGGCGCGCCGGAGAACAGGCTCATTGCGTGCTGTTGCCGCTGCCCGGCGGGTTGATGTTGATGTCGGGCGTCTTGATGTTGACGTTGATGTCCGTATCGGCCTTCCCGCCGCCGAGATAGCCGCCGAAATAGAGGAAGGCGGCGATGCCCGCGAGCAGGGCGACGATCAGCGCCAGCATGACCGCACCGCCGCCGCCGTCGCGCTCGCCACCGGCGTTAATGATCGTGGTTTCGTGCCTGACCGGCTCTACGTCGGGATCGCGTTCGTCCATGGCGGCCTCCTCGCCCGAAAGAACGCGACCGCAACGAGTGGAGTTCCGGGCAAAGCTGCTATGGGGGCGCGGTGACCGGCACGGATCCCATGCTCATCTGGCTCAACGGCGCCTATGGCAGCGGCAAGACGACAATCGCGCGCCGGCTCGTCCGGTCCTGCCCGGGCGCCTGGCTGCTCGATCCCGAGCGGATCGGCTTCGCCCTGCGGCGGCGGCGGGAGGTCGGCGAGGACTTCCGGGCCCTGCCGGCCTGGCGGGCGCAGACCCTCGCGGCGGCGCTGGCGGCGGCCGAGGGCGGAGCGGAGCGTCTCGCCATCGTGCCGATGGCGCTGGCCGAGCCAGACTGGTTCGACGAGATCGTCGGCGACCTGCGCCGTTGGGGCGTTCGCGTCCACCATTTCAGCCTGCTTGCGACGCCGGAGACGCTGCGCCGCCGCCTGCGCCGGCGGCTCGACTGGCCCGCCTCCCGCCGCTGGGCGCTGGCCCGGGTCGAGTGTTTCGAGGCGCTGCGTCAGCCCGGCTTCGCCGTGCAGATCGAGACGGATGGCCGCCCTGTCGAGGCGATCGTCCGCGAGATCGTCGGCCAGCTGCCGGCGGACCTGGCCGGCCGCTTTCGCGCCTGAGCGTCAGCCGGCCGGCTTGACCTGCTCCATCAGCGCGAGCAGCCGGCCCTCATTGTCCTTGAAGAAGCTCATCCACTCCTCGATGCCGTCCTCGTGGCGATGGATCAGGTGCGGCGCATCGACGAACTCGACGCCCTGGGATGCCAGCGCGATGTGGACGAGGCGGATGTCCTCAACGCGGAAATAGAGGATCGATTCGCTGTCGCTCCCGGCTTCGGTCTGCGACAGGAAGAGGCGGACGCCGCCGCAATCGAAGAAGGCGAGGTCGCCGAAGGAATAAAGGTGCGGGAGGCCGAGCGTCTCGCCGAAGAAGTGCCGCGCGGCGGCGATGTCCTTCACGTGGCGCGAGATCTGGCCGACCGGGCCGAGCAAGGCGTTGGCGTCGCCCATATTTTGCTCCTTCGCGTTAAGAGCGCTGTCGCGCCGGATTCCTGGCCAGTGGCGAAGCGCGATCCGGTTTGGCAGGTCGAGCTTGGCGAGGATGTTGGCCACGTGGAACTTGACCGCCTCGGTGCTGACGCCGGCGCGCCGCGCGATCTGCGGGCCGGTCATGCCGTGCCGGATCATCTCCACCATCCGCCATTCCGCGGGGGTGAGGACGTCGTCATGGGGCGGTCTGCCGCGCTTCGCCATGCGCGGGACCTAGCAGCCGCCGTCGCGAATTACCCTACCCGCGGGCGGCCGCGCCGATGGCCTCGGCGAAGCGCTGCTGGGCGCCCGCGCCATATTCCAGGAACAGGTCGGGCTCGACCGCTTCCAGCTCCATCAGGACGGGCCGACCGTCCCGGTCGCGGACCAGGTCGACGCGAGCGTAGAGCAGGGGCTCGCCGGCGGCCGCGAGCGCGGCCTCCGCGGCTTCGAGCTCGTCCGGGCTGGGATCATAGGGCGCGAGGATGCCCCGATATTCGGGCTGGACGCGGAAGTCGCCGGGCTGCGGGCGCTTGCTGACGGCGTGGCTGAAGCGGCCGCCCAGATAGAGAAGCGAGGGTTCGCCGCCGGTCAGCACGTCCTCCATGAACGGCTGGATCATCGCCGCGTCCGTCGGGGCCCCGTCGAGCGGCGTGCCCGGCGACCAGCGGATCGTGCGGAAGGCGCTGGCGGAAATGCGGGGCTTGGCGACGAGCCGGTCCGTGCCGAAGCGCGCCGCCGCCTCGTGCAGCGCCGCCTCCGTCACCTGCTCGACGAAGATCGTCGGGACGACGGGCGCACCCTTTGCGGCGAAGTCGCCCAGATAGGCCTTATCGGCGTTCCAGCGCAGCACGGCGGGCGGATTCTGCAGGCGCACGCCCGCCGCCTGCCAGCGTCCCACCTGGCCGGCCCAGTCGCCGTCGCGATGATAGCCCCAGGCGAGCAGGGCGAGGACGAGGTCGAAGCCGGTTAGATCCCGGTCGGTGGTCCATTCCACTGCCTCGATGCGCAGGCCCGCCGCCTCCTCCAGCGGCTCGACTATGCGCGCCAGCACTTCGGGCCAGCGCGTCCCGCCATATGAGCCATCCGCCGCCGGGACGAGGATGGCGATCCTTGCGTTGCTCATTCCTCGGGGAGGAAGTCCGGGACCGAGAGGTAGCGCTCGCCCGTATCGTAGTTGAAGCCGAGGATGCGCTTGCCGCTGAGCTCGGGCAATTTCTGGGCGATGGCGGCAAGCGTGGCGCCCGAGCTGATCCCGACGAGGATTCCTTCCTCGCGCGCGGCGCGGCGGGCCATCTCCTTGGCGTCCGCGGGCTCGACCTGGATGATCCCGTCGAGCAGGCTCACGTCCATGATGCCGGGGATGAAGCCGGCACCGATTCCCTGGATCGGGTGCGGGCCGGGCGCACCGCCGGAGAGGACAGGCGACAGGGTCGGCTCGACCGCGAAGACCTGCAGGCCCGGCCATTCCTTCTTCAGCACCTCGGCCGCGGCAGTGATGTGGCCGCCCGTGCCGACGCCCGTGACGATCACGTCGATCGGCGAATCGCGGAAGTCGGCGAGGATTTCCTGCGCGGTGGTCCGGCGGTGGACTTCGAGATTGGCGGGGTTCTCGAATTGCTGCGGCATCCAGCCGCCCTCGGTCTCGGCGACCAGCTCCTCGGCCCTGGCGATGGCGCCCTTCATGCCTTTCTCGCGTGGGGTGAGGTCGAAGGTCGCGCCATAAGCCAGCATCAGCCGGCGGCGCTCCAGGCTCATGCTCTCCGGCATGACGAGGACCAATTTGTAGCCCTTGACCGCGGCGACCATGGCGAGGCCGATGCCGGTATTGCCGGAGGTCGGCTCGATGATGACGCCGCCGGGCCTCAGCGCGCCCGTCCGCTCCGCGTCCTCGATCATGGCGAGCGCGATCCGGTCCTTGATCGACGCGCCAGGGTTGGAGCGCTCGGACTTCACCCAGACCTCGGCGTCCCCGAACAGGCGGTTGATCCGGATGTGCGGCGTATTGCCGATCGTCTCGAGAATATTGGCGGCTTTCATGGGGCGGCTCCTTCTATCGCGCAGGTCTCAAGGGGGTTAGGAATCGGGCGTGGCCGGTCTCTATCTTGCAGTTCCCGACGCGCTGAGCGGCGCACAATGCGACGCAGCGATCGGGCTGGCCGACGAACGGCTGGCGCCGGCGCCCGTTTATGGCGGGGACGGGGCCCGGATCGAGCCGATGATGCGCGATGCGGGGTCGGCCCTGATCGAGCGGGCGGAGGCGGAATGGCTGTTCGAGCGGCTGGATGCCTTGTTCGCGCGCGGCGCGGAGGCCTTCGCCCTGCCGGTGGGGCCGATCGCCGAGCCGATCCAGATCGTGCGCTACGCGACGGGCGGGCATTTCCAGATGTGGCATTCGGACGCCGGCGGCGACCGCGTCGAGCAGAGGCGCATCTCCATGTCGGTGGAGCTGTCGGCGCTGGCCGACCATGCGGGCGGGGCGCTGGAGGTGGTCCCGGACCTGGTCGGCCGTCCGCGGACGCTGGCGCGGGGCGGGGCGCATCTCTTCCCCTCGCGGGCGCTGCACCGCGTCGGGCCGGTGACCCGCGGCACGCGCTGGGCGCTGGTGGCCTGGACGGGCTGACCCGGTCATCTCTTCGTCCCCTCGGTCGCCAGGCCGGCGGCGAGCGGCGGCACGTTCACGTCCGGCATGTCCTTGCCGCATTCGTCGGCGATGGTTTCCGGATCGGGCTGGACGAAGCGGTCGGCCCTGCGGAGGCTCGGAAAGGCCCAGGCGCAGAAGCCGGTGGCCAGCACCGACAGCGCGCCGCCGCCGACCACCGCGATCACCGGCCCGAAGGCGGCGCCTGCAAGGCCGGCACGGAACTCGCCGAGCTCGTTCGAGGCGGAGATGAAGAGGCCCGAGACAGCGGAGACCCGGCCGCGCATGGCGTCGGGCGTGTGCAGCTGGATCAGGGAGGAGCGGACGTAGACGCTGATCATGTCCGCGGCGCCGATCACGAACAGGGCGGCGAGCGACAGCCACATCCAGCGGCTTTCCCCGAAGACCATCGTCGCCAGGCCGAACAGGCCGACGCAGAGGAACATCTTCACGCCGACCTGCCGCTTGAGCGGGTAGCGGGCGAGCAGCAGGGCGGTGAGCGCGGCGCCAACCGCAGGCGCGGCGCGGAGCGCGCCAAGACCCTCCGAGCCGACATGGAGGATGTCGCGGGCATAGACGGGCAGCATCGCGGTCGCGCCGCCGAGCAGGACGGCGAACAGGTCGAGGCTGATCGCGCCGAGCACGATCTTGTTGTCGCGCACATAGGCCAGGCCCTCGATCACCGCGCGCAAGGGCCGCGAGGCGCCGGCATTGCCGCGCGGGATCGGGCGGATCAGCAGCATGCAGCCGAGCGCGACGGCATAGAGCACCGCCGAGGCCTCGTAGGTGAGGCTGGGCGAGATCGCATAGGCCGCGCCGCCGAGCAGCGGCCCGGCGATCGCCCCCGCCTGCCAGGCGATCGAGTTCAGCGCGATGGCGCTCGGCAGCAATTCTGGAGGGACGATGTTGGGCGCGATCGAGGACAGGGCCGGGCCGGCAAAGGCGCGGCCGATGCCGAGGAGGACGGCGACGGCGAAGAGCGGGGCGAGGCTCATCGCCTCGAGCCAGACCAGGGCCGCGAGCGCGGCCGCGCAGAGCATCTCCACCGCGATGAACACCCGCACGATCCAGCGCCGGTCCAGCCGGTCGGCGACATAGCCGGCGACCAGGGTCAGGACGAAGAGCGGCAGGAACTGGGCGATGCCGATCATGCCAAGCCAGAAGCTGGCTTCCTCGATGCTCATGCCGGAGCGCCGGGCGATGTCGTAGACGTGGATGCCGATGACGACGACCAGCATCGTATTGGCGATCGTGCTCGCCAGCCGCGCCGCCCAGAAGGCGCGATAGTCGCGGAACTGGAATGGAGAGGCTGCGGCCATGGCTGCTCACCTAGGCGGGGAGGGCAGGGGCCGCAACCGCGGATGCTGCAAAGGGCAGTGATCGGCGCCCCCTGACGCGGGCCGCGCAAAGTTCTGCCCCCGCCGGCGGAAGCGACGGAGAAGATTTATGCCGGGACGGTGCCCTGCGGCCGGGGCACTGGCCGGATCGGGCGGAGATGGACGCCGACGCGGGACCGGTTGACGGGGACCGCGCCCCCCAAATATCGTCCGGGGCGCCCGGGGGCCCCTGGCTTGTCCTCTTTGCTTTCCCTCTTCCGTCGCAAATGCGGGGAATATTGTGACGATAGGCATCGATGACTGTCTCGCGCCCAGCTATTTCGTCTCCTATTCCCGCAGGCAGGAGGCGATCGCCCGCATGCTCAAGGAGGCGATCGCGGAGGATGCCCGCGCGACCTGGTTCGACCGGGATTCCATCCTCGTGGGCGATGCCTGGTTCGAGGAGATCCGGACCGGCATCGCCGGCGCGGACGAGGTGGTGCTGGTGCTCAGCGAGGACAGCCTGGCCAGCGAAGCCGTGGCGAAGGAGGTCGAGCTCGCCCGTGCCGGCGGCAAGCTCATTCGTCCGATCGCCGTCACGCCGCTGTCGCGGGAGCGGTCGCTGCACATCAGCACGATCCACTTTCTGGACGTGTCCGATGCCCTCGACGATCCCGATCTGCTGCGCGTGCGGCTGCGCGCTCATTTCGGCGCCATGGACGGGGACGATCGCGAGGATGTGCGGCTGAAGCTGTTCGCCACGCGATCGGTCTGGCCGCCTTTCACCGAAGCGCTGGTTTCGCCCGCCGGGCGGGACGATGCGCAGGATTATGCGTCGCGGCTCGTCCGCCTGGCCGAGCCCTACAAGCCGGCGAGCCCGATCCGGCTCAATGCCGGTTTGGCCATGTGCATGGCCGGCCAGTGGCGGGAGGGCGTGGCGCAGCTGACCGCCTATGCCGAGGAGGCCAATAATTTCGCCGGCTGGTATTTCCTGGCGCTGCACGCGCTGCGGCGCGAGCCGGTCGCAAGCGTTTCGCTCGACGGGATCAAGCTCGCCTCCCGGGCGATCGGCAAGGCGCTGCGCCTTGGCGACAACCCGCTGGCCCTGCTGACCGCCGCGGTGATCGAGACGGGCGGGTCCAATCTCGGCCCGGTCAATCTCGAGCGGCGGATGGCGGCGATGGCGGCCGCGCTGGGCGAGGAGAAGGATCCGCCAAGCGAGTATCTGCGCGCCTTCTGGTGCCTCAAGCCCTCGCTGCGCGTGCTCGGAAGATATGAAGAACCAGTCCGCAACCTCGTCAGGGAATTGATGGCATGACCGACAGCACGGAGACAGGCGGCGCCGCGTCGGACCGCAAGGACGTCCGGACCTTCTTCTCCGTCCGCATCCGCAAGGTGCCCGACAAGCGCGGCGTGAACTGGACTCTCGTCTGGATCATCGCGGGCATCGCTGCCGTCCTCGGGCTCGGAGGAGGCTTTGGCGGCTTCTTCCTGCTCGGGTTGCTGGGATTCGGATTGGGGATCTTCATCGATCGCAAGGTCGCGGCAGGCGAGATCCAGGAGGTCACGGGAGAGAACGAGGTCAACGAGGAGAAATTGCGCAGCCTTGCCGAGGTGACTCGCCGCGTGCAGGCCGCCGACCGGACGAAGGCGATCCTGCGCGTCTTCGACCGCACGCAGATCGACCGCGACAAGCTGCGTGTGCTCGATCATGTCTATATTTTCGAGGGCGAGGAGCAGCTGCTCGAAAACGAGCAGCACGAGCGCAAGCTCGGCGACCTGATCAACAAGTCCATCCAGTTCGTCACGCCGGCACGGGGCGGAAAGAGTTTCCACCCGGATGATGGCTGGCAGGCGGTGAAATGGCCGGACGGCAAGGTGGAACATTTCTTCAATCCGATACGCCTGGTCGTGCTTTTCCTGAGCGAGACGCAGCTGGTCATCTGCGACGTCGAGATCGATTCGGCCGAAGGCAGCCTGCGCGAGGAGATCCAGCGCGTCTCGCTGGCAAAGATCGTCAACCTGCACTTCGTCGCCGAGCGGACCCGTTATCCGCTCAAGCGCGCCGACATCATCAAGCGGGCCGAGCAGCTGAACTTCGACAAGGAGGCGATCGAGGAGATGAAGCGCGCGCCCGACAGCGAGATTGAGAATGACTGGAAGCTGGAAATGCTGACCTCCCGCCTCACCGTGTCCCGGACGGACGCCGGCGCGATCACCATGCCGATCCGGAGCCAGCTTTATTTCGGAAAGCATCTGAGCGCGCTGGACGACGACGATTCCCTCGGCGACGTCGAGGTGAAGATCGACCGGATGATCAACGAGCTCAACCGGCTGGTCGAAACCTATTGAGCCTGGAAGGAAAGGCGGCGGCGCAGCGTGCTGGCGCCTGCCCGCTTTTCGGTGCAGAAGGACGCGCGGTGGGCGGGGACAGACGCGGAGGAAGCGAATGGCGCCTCGATTCACCCTGATGCTCGTGTCGGCGGCGGCCGCCGCGCTCACCATCTCCGGCAGCAGCGTGCCGGCCGGCAGCGCCGAGGCCGCCCAGGCGAAGCAGCGCCGTCCCGCCACACGGCAGAACTGGGCGCAGTTCCTCCAGAGCTTCATCGACGGCGAGTTCCGCGCGAACCCGGCCTTCGCGGTCAACCAGGGCCGGCACGAATATGACGGCCAATTACCGGACTGGAGCGAGACCGGGCTCGCCAACGAGCGGATGCGGCTGCGCTCCGCGCTCGCCACCGCCCAGACCTTCAACCCGCGCAGCCTCAGCCGCGAGCAGCGCTTCGAGCGCGACTACCTGACGGCCTATGTGCGCGGCCAGCTCTTCTGGCTGGACGTCGCCGACCAGCCGCACACCAATCCGGCCTATTATATGGACGCGGGGTTGGATCCCTCCGTCTACGTGACGCGGCCCTATGCGCCCGCGGCCACGCGGCTGCGCTCCTATATCCGCTACCTCCGGGAGATCCCTCGCGCCGCGCGGCAGATCCGCGCCAACCTCAGGACGCCACTGCCGGTCAGCTTCATCGACTATGGCAAGGCGGCGTTCGGCGGCTTCGCGGAATATTATCCGGGCGACGGCACCCGCGCCTTCGCCGAGGTGCGCGACGCCCGGCTGCAGGCCGAGCTGCGCGACGCCTCCCGCGACGCCGCGCGGGCGATGCAGGGGCTCGCGGACTGGCTGGAAAGCCAGCGCCGCACCGCGACCACCAACTTCCAGCTCGGCGCGGCGCGCTTCGCGCAGATGGTCCGCGACACCGAGATGGTCGACATCCCGCTCGAGCGGCTGGAGGCGATCGGCCGGGCCGACCTGCAGCGGAATCGCACCGCCCTGGTCGCCGCCTGCCAGCGCTACGCGCCGGGCGCGTCGGTGCCGGACTGTATGGCGCGGATGAATGCCGACAAGCCCGAGGGCGGTCCGGTCGCCGGCGCCCGGCGGCAGCTGGCGGGCCTCAGGGCCTTCATCGAGCAGCACGACCTCGTCTCCATCCCCGGCACCGAGCAGGCGCAGGTGGAGGAATCGCCGCCCTATAACCGGCAGAATAGCGCCTATATCGACATTCCGGGGCCCTATGAGCGCGGCCTGCCGAGCGTCTATTATATCGCGCCGCCCGATCCGAGCTGGACGCGCGAGGTGCAGCAGGCCTTCATCCCGGGCGAGTCCGACCTGCTCTTCACCTCGGTGCACGAGGTCTGGCCGGGCCATTTCCTCAACTTCCTCCACGCCAACCGCTCTCCCTTCCTCTTCGGGCGGGTGTTCGTCGGCTATGCCTTCGCCGAGGGCTGGGCCCATTATGCCGAGGAGATGATGTGGGACGCTGGCCTGGGGAATGGCGACCCCGAGGTGCATATCGGCCAGCTCTCCAACGCTTTACTGCGCGACTGCCGCTTCCTCTCGGCGATCGGCATGCATACCGGGCGGATGACGCAGGAGGAGAGCTTCCGGCTGTTCCGCGAGCAATGCTACCAGGACGAGGGCAATGCCCGCCAGCAGGCGGCGCGCGGCACCTACGATCCCGCTTACCTGAACTACACGATGGGCAAGCTGCTGATCCGCCGGCTCAGGGACGACTGGGTCAGGACGCGGGGCGGGCGGCGGGCCTGGAAGGCCTTCCACGACCGCTTCCTCTCCTATGGCGGCCCGCCCATTCCGCTGGTCCGCGCACAGATGATGGGCGGCCCGGCCCGCGCTGTCTTCTAGCTCAGGCCACCACCTCCGCCAGCGCGCGGATCAGGTCGCCGCCTTTGCCGCGCCAGGCGCTGCCGTGCATGCAGGCGAGGGTCTCCGGCTCGGTCGCGGCGATCTTCGCCAGCGTCGCCCGCGTGGCCGGGCCATGGGCGTAATAGTCCATTGGCTGGCGGAACGCCTCGCTCGGGCCGAGGATGTCCCCTTCGGTGAGCGGCACGTCACCGATGCCGGGCTGGGTGAACAGGTCGCCGCAGAAGAGCGTGCCGGTCACCTCCTCGTAGAGATAGCCGCATTCCCACCCGTGCGGGACGTGCGGGGCGTCGAGCCAGCGGACCAGCCGGTTGCCGAGGCTGAGCACCTCGCCGTCGGCCATCGCGCGGGGCGCCCGGTCGGCGAGGTCATTGACCGAGACCATCGCGGCGATCTGGCCGCAGAGCGGCGTCGCGTGCGGCGCGGCCTCGAGCCAGTGGTTGAGCGAGCCGCATTCGTCCGCCTCGACATGGCTGAAGGCGATATGGCGGAGGCGCTCGACCGGCAGCACAGCGGCGACCGCGTCGCGCACGTGCGGGAAAAGCGACCGCAGACCGGTGTGGAAGAGCAAGGGCTCGTCCGCGAGCAGCAGATACTGGTTGAACGAGAATTGCTGGCCCGGGATCGGGACCGGCGTGTTGATCCGGTAGAGGCCGTCGCCGACCTCGCAGATGTTGGTGCCGTTTTCGGCATTGGTGACGAGCATGACGAATCCTTCAACCCGGAAGTCCTGGGCGCGCCCGTAGCGAAGGGAGAGGGAAAGTCCCGCGCGGCGCGACCAAGCGGGCGGGCGCAGCGACGAGGGCGACGTCAGGCCGGGGCCGTCTCATCCTGGCGCATGACGAAGGCGCGCGCCTCCTCGGCCTGGCCCCGCTCGAAGACGCGATAGTCGATATGCGGCAGGAGATGGCTCTCGATCCGGCCGACGGCGCGGATCCAGGCCGGGTCCGCGATCAGGGCCACCCGGTCCATCTTGCCGAGCATCCGCCCGATCACCGAGAGATGCCGCATTTCCTCGCCGATCGCCGACAGCTCGATGCTCACCTGGCCGCGCACGTCGGCGAGCAGGTCCACCTTGCCGTCGCCGTCCATCAGCGCGTCCATCCGCTGGAACGCCTCGCGCACGTCGTCCCTGGTGATGCGCCCCTCGACGACCGCCTTCAGCGCGCGCGGGGAGAGGGAGGTCCAGGTGATCATGGGGAGGTAACGCTTCGGGGGCGAAATGGTTCTGCCCGATGGCCGCGGGTTGCCAGCGGAAAGGCCGCCCTGCCATAACGCTTCCGGGGGCCGCGTCATGAAGATCTATCGTCCGGTGGCCGGGATCGCGAAAACGGAACTGCCGACGGTGCCGAAGCCCGGGCCGGATCCTGCCGCCGAGGCGAAGCGCAACCAGGAAGAAGCGGAGCGGAAGGCCCGCGCCGCGCTCTGGGCGATGAAGGCGCGCGCCGCCTGGTTTTCGGAGCTGGCCTACCATCACCACGAAGATCTTGCCGACCTGCGGCGGGAGAAGGGCCTGTACGAGTTCGAGTGCTTCGAGGACGGGTCGGGAACCAGTGCTGTCTTCGCGTTCATCTTCGAGGGGCGCGCCTGGCTGGTCTTTCGCGGCACAAATGACCTTAACGACATGGCACGCGATATCAGCTTCCTGCCGTTCTGGCATTTCGGCTTCCGGCTTTGCTTCAGCGAGATCCCGGGCAAACTTGACGACTGGGTCGAGCGCGCCGCAGCGCAGGATTATCGTTTCTGCATCGCCGGCCACTCGCTTGGCGGCGCTCTGGCCATGCTGGCGGCGGAGAAGCTGGCCGGCGACGGGCGGCCGATCGAGATGGTCTGCACCTTCGGCTGCCCACGGGTGTTTGCGCCCGCGCAAGCCGCGGCGTTCGACGGGTTGCCGGCGAACCTGCCGGGCCGGCCCTGCCTCTGCCTGAAGCAGGTGACGTACCGGATCGTCGATCGATATGAGGCGGTGTCGCACGTACCCTTTGCGCTGTTCGGGTTCCGGCATGTCGGCGTGCAGGATGAATATGGTCCGCTGGAGGGGCCCGTCGTGACGCGCGAAGCGGCTGCAGCCAGGGGCCTCCGCGACGATCTCGCCGCCGCTTTCCGCGAGACGTTGAAGGGCGCGCTGATCGGCCCCTATCTCCTGGCGCTGATCATCTTCGGAAAGGCCCTTTATCGCCTCATCAGGTGCCCGGGTGCCCACACGATGCTGCTCTACGCGCGCAATGTCGATCAGATGCAGGTCCTTCGAATCTCCCATGACAGGCCGCGCTCCCGCCGGGGCAAGGGGCGCTCCCGGCCGGCTTCGCTGATCCCGTTCATCATCTGGGGAGCGCTGCTCTGGCAGCTCTGGAGGCTGATCGGCCCGCCGCTGGGGCAGCTGGCGCGACGGACAGGCGAGATCATCTGGCAGGCGCCGTGGACCACCTTGCTTGCCCTGGCGGCGCTGGGCCTGGCGACCTTCTGGATCGAGTTCGCCAGGTTGCGGAGCGCGCGGCGCGAGGCGAAGGCCTGGCCGGTGGGCAGGTTCGATCACTTCCTGCATCCGGCACGGCAGAAGCCCCCCTTCACAGGATCCTGACGTAACCGCCCTGCGGGGCGCGAAACGGTCCCCCGGCGCGAATGACGCAAAGGTGACAAAGGTAACGCTACGTCGCACGCGATGCGTAGGCCGACTTGCGGCTCATCCCGACGCACTCGGCGGCGAAGGAGACGGCGCCGATCATGGCGAGGGCATGGACGAAGCCGCGCTGGCGCTCGGGCGCCTAGCCGTCATGGCGCTGGCGGCGGAAGGGACGGGCTCAAAGCAGAGCGGATCGGCGGACGAGTCGCGCATCGACCAGCTTATGATGGAAGGGAAGGGCTATAGGACAGTTCTTTTTTGTTCTCCTTGCCATCGGTGCGACGGGCGCCGTCAATCTCCGACGGGGGCGCGGGGCGAGGGTTCGCCCGATGGCACCATCTTGTCCGGCTCGGCCAGGCCGCCGACGTCGGCAAGGACTCGCCGGACCAGGTCGGCTTGCCGCGAGACCCCGACCTTCCCGTAGACCGTCTTCAGATGGTATTTGACGGTGTTGGGCGAGACAGCGAGCGCCTCTGCCACCGAGGCAACGCCATGACCCGCGACGAGCAAGGCAGCGGTGCGCGCCTCCGCCGGGGTCAGGCCATAGACAATTCTCAGGCGATCCTCCGAGGGCCGAGTGCTTCCTTTGGAGTCGCTGATGAAGAGGACCGCGCCAGGGGCGGCGGGATGGCCGAGCGCGCCGCCATGCGCGGGTGCCAGGGGTTCGGCGACCACGGCAAGCGGACGCTCATCCCCGGTCGGGAGGGCGAGGGCGTCGACTGCCACGGCGCCAGCACCGATCCCTGTCGCCGCCGCGCGCTCGATCAGTGATAGCAGCGCGTCCGTGTGACGCGGCCGGCCCGCACGAAGTCGTCCCTGGCGGGCGTCCAGGCCCTGGCCGCGGCTCAGCAGGGCATCCGCCGCGCGGTTCGCGAAACGGACCTGGCCGTCGGGCCCGGTCACGATGACCCCCCGTTCGATCCGGTCGAGGACGAAGCGGAGCGTCCCGGCCATCTCCTCCATTTCCGCAAGCGCGCGCCGAACGCGCCAGGCCCGCGCGAGATGCGGCAGCACCATGGCGAACGACTTCATGTCGGCTGATTTGAACTCGGGCTGATGTGCGCGGCGCCCCATGACCATGATGTTGGAGAATTCAGGCTGACGCTCGAGGACCGCTGCAGCAGTGTCGCCGAGATTGAACGGGATGTAGAAATCCTGCCAGATCCTGCTGCCTTCCAGGTGCTCCTTGCCGCCTACGTCGGCGACTGACGCCGGCCGCCGCAGAGGATGCTGCTCGGCCAGCGACAGCCAGGGATTGTGGGCTGGGTCGGCGAGCGGTCCTTCAAGAAGTGAAACAGCCTTGGGATCAGTCTGATGGCCGAAGGCGAACGAAACGCCGCGCCCGCCTCTCGTTATGTTCCCGACGAGGAGGAGGGGAGTATCGAGCATCCCGCACATGCGATCTATACCCTGCTTCCACATATCGGGGTCGACCACGCCCTCATGCAGGCGACCAGCGATTTCGAGGATTTCGCGAGCTGCGGCTGTCATCGGGGCAATTTCTTCGCCCGGCTTCCCGGAAAATCCAGTCGTTTTTTCGACCCACCCGGTCGGGTGGGGCGGGTCGCCTGCGACTCGCCTAACTGGATTGCCGCCGGTCCGCCGGGGCAGATTGCCAGGGCCGACAGGCGCAGATGCAAGGAGAATGACATGAGCAAGATCCTGATCGTTGCGGCGGCGACCCTCACCGCGGTCGCGCTCCCCCTGCCGGCCGCGGCCCAGGCCGCTTCCCAGCCGGAAGGCGTGCGGGTTTCCTATGCGGACCTCGATCTCAGCCGGGCCGAAGGCCGGGCCACCCTGTCGGGGCGCATTTCCCGCGCCGCCGCGCAGGTGTGCGGCCGCTCTTCCAGCTGGAATCCGGTCCACACATTGCTCGTGTCCCAGTGCCTGGTGAACGCCAGGCGGGACGCGCAGGCGCAGGTCGAGACGGCGATCGCCCGCGCGCAGGAGCGGGCGTCCGCCACCCGGCTCGCCGCGCGCTGAGCATGTGAACGGGGCGGCGGGGTCCCATTGTCCCGCCGCCTCACTTTTCCCTGCCGTCACTCTACGGCGCAATTGCCAGGCCGCTACCTCCCGGCTAGCCTCTCACCCGGTTCGAGACTGCGAAAGAGCCGGTGATCAGGGAGGCTGTTTTGAGGCTCGCACCGATTCTCGCGACATCGTTGTGCGCCGCCGCCGCGCAGGTTCAGGCGCAGCCATGGACTGCTTCGGCGCCCGCCCGCCCCGAGAAGTTCGCGCCGGAGGTGGTCGCGCGGGGCGATACCGAGGAATCGATGCTCAGCGTCTCGCCCGACGGGTCGCAGCTCTTCTGGGGGGTGAGCCGGGTCTGGTTCCCGATGTCGCGGGTCAGCGAGATCTGGACCGCGCGGCGGACGGTCAATGGCTGGGAGGGACGCGAGCGGGCGTCCTTCTCGTTCGGCTACAGCGACGGCGACCCGTTCGTCTCGCCCGACGGCAGGCGCATCTATTTCGTCTCGGTGCGGCCCGTGCGCGGCCCACGGCGGGACTTCGACCTCTATGTCGTCGAGCGGACCGCAACCGGCTTCGGCCCGGCGCGCAACCTCGGGACAAACGTCAACTCGCCGGAGGATGAGCTCTATCCGTCGGTCGCCGCCGACGGCACGGTCTATTTCGCCAGCGATCGCTCCGGGACCTGGAAAATCTATCGCGCCCGCCCGCAGGCCGACGGCAGCTATGGCGCGCCGGAGCCCTTGCCGGCGCCGGTGAACGCGGAGGGCAACTGGAACTTCAACCCCTTCGTCTCGGCCGACCACCGGACCCTGCTCTACACCTCGCTCAACCGCGCCGGCGACAGGGGAAGGGGCGACATCTGGATGGCGCGGCTCGACGCCGACGGCGCGGTGACAATCGCACGCAACCTCGGCCCGCTGGTGAACAGCGCGCAAGACGAGTTCCACCCGACCCTGTCGCCCGACGGCCGCGCGCTGTTCTTCATCCGCAGGACCGGCGAACCGGGCGCGACCGCCGACGTCTACTGGGTGCGGACCGATGGCCTGGGGCTGCGCTGAACCGCGCGTGAGACGGCCGGTTGGCCGCGAATGGTCCCAATGGTCGCACTGACCAAGGGGCGTCGTGCGGGTGCCCGCGATGCTCCCGGCGCCCGCACCGGTCACGGGAGGCCAAGCGGTCGTCCAGCCGCCATGGCGGTTGGAGGCGGAGGGAACGGGCTCGAAGGCGAGCGGATCGGCGGGTGTGTCGCGCATCGACCAGCTTATGATGTAGGAAATTGGGTGTAGGAAAGTTCTATTTATCTAAGCTTGGATGACGGGATGGTGCGGTCTTCGACGCAAGGCGGAGGAGCGAAATATGACGAATGGCTGGGACGTCTTTATTAGTCATGCGAGTGAAGACAAGAAGTCCGTTGCTCGTCCGCTGGCCTCTAAGCTGAGGCGACTTGGCTTAACAGTTTGGCTTGATGAAAATGAGCTCAAACTTGGTGATAGTCTTTCAAGGAAAATCGATGAGGGCCTAACAAAATCAAGTATGGTATTGTCGTACTATCGCGGGATTTTTTCAGGAAGAACTGGCCAGAATATGAGCTGCGTGGCCTCACCGCAAAGGTGATGGCCGGCGATGGGCGTATTATTCCGGTGTGGCACAATGTCGGACCAGGAGAGGTCATCCGCTACAGCCCAACTCTAGCTGATGCCGTCTCCGGAAACACCCGGTCACTAGATAAACTTGCGATCCAAATTGCGTCGGTGGCGCGGCCGGATCTTTTTCAGCCGATTATGCGGAAAGTGGCCTTTGCCCAAACTGTTGGGAAGGGAGAGATTATGGAATCTCCTGCGAGCAACATCCGGCAGGGGCCCATCCGACATGCGACCCTTCCGAATGACATGGTCAATCGCATCGACCTGATCAGAACGGCGCTATTAGAGGTAGTGCCACATTCCAGAAATGAGTGGATGGATGGGTTTCAGCGAGACGCTCACCCTTCGAAAGAGGTTGAGGTTTGGGAAGCAATTGCAGCACGATATTCGCGTGCTGTCGAAGCGCGGCAAATCAGTGACAGTGGCAAGCAAGCCATATTCCAGATGCTCCTCCTTTCAAGTCTAGGAAGTGATGAATCTGCGGCCGAAATCCTCTTCAAGGAATTCGGAGACCGGGCTCAGGCGGTCTTCGACCGAACCCGATATGACAAGGGGATTTTTACACCAATTTCAAACGAAGATCGAAGGCGCCAAGCCGAAATAAACGTCGAAATTCAAGATCTCAGCGGGCCCGGTGCGAGCATCGATCTAGCATACATTGAAGAGATAGTGGTAGAAATGAGTCGGAAAGACACAGGTGAATAGACCGCTATTCCACACTCACAAAACTATCCAGCACTCGCTTCCGCCCGGCCTTCTCGAAGTCGATCTCCAGCTTGTTGCCCTCGATCTCGGCGACCGTGCCGTAGCCGAACTTGGAGTGGAAGACGCGCTGGCCCAAAGCAATGTCGCTGCGCCCCGGATTGCCGAGACTGACGGCGCTCGCCTTCACGTCGATCACCCCCCGCACCGCGTTGCGGTCGAAGGCGCCGCTCGACACCGCCCTTTGCCAGCCGGGACCGCGGCCGGCGCCGCGTCCCACGTTCGAGAAGGGGTCGGCGCGTTCGGACCAGTTGGCGCGCCAGAGGCTCTCGCCGCCGGTCATGCTGCTTTCCGACTCGGTATGCGCGGCGGGGAGCTCGTTGACGAAGCGGCTGGGGATGGAGCTGGTCCACTGGCCGTAGATGCGGCGGTTGGCGGCGTGGAGGATCACGCAGCGCTTCCGGGCCCGGGTGATCGCGACATAGGCGAGGCGACGTTCCTCCTCCAGCGACGCGTTGCCGCCCTCGTCCATGGCGCGCTGCGAGGGGAAGACGCCTTCCTCCCAGCCGGCGAGGAAGACGGTGTCGAACTCCAGACCCTTGGCGGCGTGGATGGTCATGATCGTGACCTTGTCCGCCTCGCGGTCCGCGTCATTGTCCATCACCAGGCTGACATGCTCGAGGAAGGCGCCCAGCGTCTCGTAATCCTCCATCGCCCGCGCCAATTCGGCGAGATTTTCGAGGCGGCCGGCGCTCTCGGCGGAGCGGTCGGCCTGGAGCATGGCGGTGTAGCCGCTCTCGTCGAGGATCAGGCGGGCCAGCTCGGGGTGGGGCAATTCGTCGAGTTTCGAGCGCCAGCGGGCGAAGTCGCCGACCAGATTGCCGAGGCTGCGGCGGGCGGCGCCAGTCAACTCGTCCGTGTCGAGGATACGGGCGGCAGCAGCGGAGAGGGGGATGTTCTCGGCGCGGGCGAGCATGTGCAGCTTCGCCACCGCCTTGTCGCCGAGGCCGCGTTTCGGGACGTTGACGATCCGCTCGAAAGCGAGGTCGTCGGCGGGCTGGGCAATGACGCGCAGGTAAGCGAGGGCGTCGCGGATCTCGGCGCGCTCGTAGAAGCGAAAGCCGCCGACGATGCGGTAGGGCAGGCCGATGGCGATGAACCGGTCCTCGAACTCGCGGGTCTGGAACTGGGCGCGGACGAGGATCGCGCAATCGTCGAGCCGGCCGGGCTGGCCATGGTCGCCGCGGCGCTGGATGGTCTCGAGCTCGTCGCCGACCCGGCGGGCCTCCTCGGGCCCGTCCCAGACCCCGATGACCTGGACCTTGTCGCCCTCGTCCAGCTCGGTCCAGAGCGTTTTGCCGAGCCGGCCGCTATTCTGCGCGATCAGGCCGGAGGCGGCGGCGAGGATGTTCGGCGTCGAGCGGTAATTCTGCTCCAGCCGGATGATCTTCGCGCCGGGAAAATCCTTTTCGAACCGCAGGATGTTGGACACTTCTGCGCCGCGCCATGAATAGATCGACTGGTCGTCGTCGCCGACGCAGCAGATGTTCCTGCGCTCCTGCGCGAGCAGGCGAAGCCAGAGATACTGGCTCTGGTTGGTATCCTGATATTCGTCGACGAGGATATATTTGAAGCGCTGCTGATAATGGTCGAGCACGTCGCGACGGGTCTTCAGGATGACCAGCATGTGCAGCAAGAGGTCGCCGAAATCGCAGGCGTTCAGCTCGCGCAGGCGGGCTTGGTAGAGGGCGTAGAGCTTGGCGCCCTTGCCGTTGGCATAGCCCTCCGCCTCGCCGGCATCGACCTGGTCCGGGGTCCAGCCCTTGTTCTTCCAGCGGTCGATCAGCCCGGCGAGCGCGCGGGCGGGCCAGCGTTTCTCGTCGACGTCGGCGGCGGCGATGAGCTGCTTCAGCAGGCGGAGCTGGTCGTCCGTGTCGAGGATGGTGAAGTTGGACTGGAGCCCGACCAGCTCGGCATGGCGGCGCAGCATCTTCGCGCCGATCGAGTGGAAGGTGCCGAGCCAGGGCATGCCCTCCACCGCCTGGCCGATCAGCCGGCCGACGCGTTCGCGCATCTCCCGCGCCGCCTTGTTGGTGAAGGTGACGGCGAGGATCTCCGACGGCCAGGCGCGGCGGGTGTAGACCAGATGGGCGAGGCGCGCGGTCAGCGCCGCGGTCTTGCCCGTGCCGGCGCCGGCGAGGACGAGCACCGGCCCTTCCGTGGTGAGCACGGCGTCGCGCTGCGGCGCGTTGAGGCCGTCGAGATAAGGCGGCTCGGGCCAGGTGGCGGGCAGGTCGGTCACGGGCGAACAGCTAGGGAACGCGCGGGGGGCTGACAAGCTGCGTCAGCCGTTCTCCCTTGCGGATGAATGCGCTCGGATAGACTCAGAAGATCCGGAAGCCGCGGCGGCGGCGCGGGCGTTCCTCCTCATCCGGGGGCAGGTCCTCCACCTCCCAATAATGATCCTGCACCATGTGCGAGCGGACCGGGCGGCCGCTCTGGTCGCGCGAGGGGTCGAAGCGGAAGCGCTGCTCGATCAGCCGGCAGGTGGTGGCGTCGAGCGCGCGGTTGCCGCTCGACCGGGTGACCCGGCATTCCGTGGCGCGGCCGTCCGTCTCGATCGCGTAGATCACCGAGACGGTGCCGCCGATGCCGCCCTCGCCGACCGCGGCGGGATAGTCGCGGTCGGTGATCCGGCCGCGGATCCGGCGCGGCGGGGAATAGCCGCCGCCTTCGCCATCGCCATAGCCGGGGCCGTTGCCCCTGCCGCCGCGACCGGGGCCGTCGCCGAAGCGCCCGCTGCCGGTGCCGCTGCCGATGCCGCCCGCGCCGGTCCCCGGGCCGACAAGCGGGGTCGCGCCGGAGGTGGGCGCCATGTTCTGGCTGGCGACGGACGGCGCCGGCGGGACGGGCATCGGGATGGGCGGCACCGGCGCCGTCACCTCGTTCGGCCTGGCCTCGCGATTGGCCGGCGCCGCGGCGCCCTCCTCGCGGCCGCCCTCGGTCCGTTCGCGGACGGGCGGCGGGACCGGCTCGGGTGCCGGCGGGGGCGGGGCAAGGTTGACCAGCTGCAGCGCCTCGGGCGGGGCGAAGCTGGGCGTGACGCCGAGGCCGCGCAGGATCAGCAGGGCGAGCAGGGCATGGACGGCCAGTGCGGGCGCCGCGGCCCGGACGCGGTCTGACGGATTCGACTGCAGATACATGGGCTTGATCGACATTAGTCACCAAGCGGCGGGAATCAAAGCGGATTCTGCGCTGACCCGGCCCCGTTCCTGGCCCAACGGGACCGGGCGGATGGGTTATTTCTTCTTGGTCTTCTTGCCGCCTTTTTTCGGAGCGGTCTTGGCCGAGCTCGTGCCCGTGGCACCGTCGCCGCCTTCTTCCTTGGGTTTGGGTTCCAGCATCTCGCGGTTCCTCGATCCACCGGCCGCCGGGATGACGACCGGGGCAGGGCCAGAGAAGGCTATTTCCGCGGAAGGATCAAGACTTCAGGCGGTCCGCCGGAGCAAAAGCACAGTCGCCTTGCCGAACCGGCGCTCGGCGTCGAGGACGAGGCCGGGCGGCAGGACCGGCGCCTCGCCGTGCAGCTCGAGGCTGAGCCAGCCGCCCGGGACGAGCCAGGCGGCGGCGCGGTCGAGTGCGGCCTGGGCGAGACCGGCGCCGTAGGGCGGGTCCATCAGGATGAGGTCCGCAGGCGGGAGCGCGGCATGCGCCACGTCCTGGGCGCGGATCTCGGCGCGGTCGCCGGCGCCGAGTCGCTCCGCATTGCGGCGCAGGGTGTCGAGCGCGAGCCGGTCCTTCTCGACGAAGGTGCAATGCGCCGCGCCGCGGGAGAGCGCCTCGAGGCCGAGCGCGCCGGTGCCGGCGAAGAGATCGGCGACGGCGAGGCCCTCGAAGCTGCCGAGCCGGCTGGCGAGCATCGAGAACAGGCCCTCGCGGGCGCGGTCGCTGGTCGGGCGGGTGGAATTGCCCGGCGGCGCCTCGAGCGGGCGGCCGCGCCACTGGCCGGCGATGATTCTCACGCTCTAGCCCCTCCCCTTCGGGGGAGGGGTACGGGGTGGGGCCGGAGGCCGAGGCCGCGCGGGCTTGCGGGATTTCTCCCTTCTGCCCCACCCCAACCCCTCCCCTGAAGGGGAGGGGCTCTCCTTCAGCGACTTCCGGAACACCACCAGATCGTGCTGCCGCACCTCATCGACCGCGCCCGCCGGCAGATCCCCCAGCACGAGCGGGCCATAGGCGGTGCGGATCAGGCGGCTGACCTCGAGGCCGAGATGCTCGAGCACGCGGCGGACCTCGCGATTCTTGCCTTCGCGGAGCCGCATCTCGACCCAGCCGTTGCGCCCGGTACGCCGCTCCAGATTGGCGTTGATCGAGCCGTAGCGGACGCCCTCGATCTCCACGCCGTGGATCAGTTCCTCCAGCTGCGCCTGGCTGACATCGCCGAACACGCGGGCGCGGTAGCTACGCTCGACGCCGGTGGCCGGCAGCTCCAGCTGTCGCTTGAGCTCGCCGTCGGTGGTGAGCAGCAGGAGCCCTTCCGTATTCATGTCCAGGCGCCCGACCGGCATGACCCGGGGCAAGCCCTTGGGTAGCCGGTCGTAGATGGTCGGGCGGCCCTTCGGGTCGCGCTCGGTGGTGAGCAGGCCGCGGGGCTTGTGGTAGCGGAACAGGCGCGCCGGCGCCGGCGCCCTGACCGGCTTGCCGTCGACGGTGACGCCGTGCAGCGAGGTCAGCAGGGTGGCCGGCTTCCCGACCGTTACTCCGTCGATCGCGATCCGACCGTCCTCGATCATCCGCTCGATCTCGCGGCGCGAGGCGATGCCGGCACGGGCGAGCAATTTGGCGATGCGCTGTGGTTCGGCCATCATTTCTCTCAAAGCGGCCCATCCGACCTTTATTTGCGTCCGGGCGATTGCGGGGCGCGGCACCAGCACCCAGATATTCCGTTGAACGAGGCTCAATCGGGAGGGTGGCCCCTACATGCTCTTCGGCAGGCGCGAAAGACGGATCAGCAGGATCATGGTCGTCGAGGACGAGCCGCTCGTCGCCTTCGACAATGAGACGATGCTGCAGGACGACGGCTATGTCGTCGTCGCGACCGTCGACAATTTCGCCGACGCCGCGGCGGTGATGGCGCGCGAGCCGCTCGACCTGATCCTCACCGACATCAGCCTGGCCGGCGAGGGCAGCGGCATCGACGTCGCCCGCGAGGCCGCAGCGCGCGGCATCCCCGTCCTGTTCGTCACCGGCAATTGCACCGGGGAGGCGAAGGCGCTGGCGATCGGCTGCCTCGCCAAGCCCTATAGCGAGCGCGTCCTGCTCGGCACGCTGGAGGCGGTCGACCTCTCGCTGCAGGGCCGCGCGCCGAAGCGCGTGCCGGGGGAACTGACGCTTTACGCCAAGGCGTGATAGACCGCGCCGATGCGGCGCCCGCTCGTTTCCGCCTTGCTCCTCCTCGCCGCCTGCCAGCGCGCGCCCGAAACCGCGCAGCGGGCGCAGGCCAGACCGGCGGACGGAGCGGCGCTCAGGCCGGTGCTGGTCGAATTGTTCACCAGCCAGGGCTGCTCCTCCTGCCCGCCCGCCGACGCCTTCCTCGATCGCTTGCAGCACGAACCCAATATCGTCGCGATCAGCCGGCACGTCACCTGGTGGGACCGGCTCGGCTGGCGCGACACCCTGGCCCGGCAGGAGGATACGGAGCGGCAGCGCGCCTATGCGGCGCGGCACGGAGACGAGGCCTATACGCCGCAGGCGGTGGTGCAGGGCCGGGTGCTGCTGATCGGCGGCCGGGAGGGGGCGGTGCACCGGGCGATCGACGAATATCGCGCCGCTGCCGGCGCCGGGCCCAGCGTCCGCCTGGAGCGCGGGGCGCTCGTGCTCGACGGCGCCGTGGCGGGGCCGGCCGAGATCAGGCTCGTCGCGCTCCGCAGCCGGGTGCGGGTCGCGATCGGCGGCGGCGAGAATGTCGGGCGGACCTATGACTATGTGAATGTGGTCGTCGCCGAGACGCCGCTCGGCACCTGGCGGGGCGGAAGGCTGCGCCTGCCACTGGCGCCGGGCCGGCTGCGCACGCCGGGCGCGGACCGTCATGCGGTGATCGTGCAGGAGCCGGGTGCGGGGCAGGTGCTGGCCGCGGGTTTTCTTTGATCCTCCCCGGGACGGGGAGGTGGCAGCGCGGAGCGCTGACGGTGGGGGCGTGGTGCGAGTCTCTGGACCCCCTCCACCATGCTGCGCATGGTCCCCCTCCCCGTGCCGGGGAGGATCTTCAGGCCAGGGCCCTTTCCACCTGGTCGTGGAACTTGCGGATGCCGGTTTCCAGCGTGCCGAGGGTCAGCGTCTCGAGCGAGCCGGAGGAGAGGCCGCTCTGGCCGAGCGCCGCGGCACGATAATCCTCGCCGCCGAACACGCCCTCGTCGAGCAGGGTCCAGCTCTTCTCCCAATGCTCGATCTCCTCGGCCGTCGTCGGCGGCTGCGGGATCAGCATGAAATCCTCGACGAGGGTACGGCCGACATCCTGCGGCATCAGCACCATCAGGTTCACATAATCCGGGCTCATGATCATGATCGTCGCCGGGAAGAGCTGGTAGGCGAAGGTGATCACGGCGCGCAGCTGCGGCCAGTGCTCATGGTCGATCTCGGCCAGATATTCGTTGCGGCCGACCGCGGAGCGCTGGTGGATGCCGAGCTGGTCGGCGACGCTGACCCCGTCGGTGAAGAAGCGGCCGATCGTCTGCGCGTGCAGGCGCTGGACGTGATAGCCTTCGAGGAAGGCATCCATGATCAGCTTCCAGTTCGAGGCGATGTCGTGGACGCGGCGGCGGAAGAGATGGTGGCCGGCGAGATCGAAGGCGTCGAATTCGGGCGCGAGGCCGATCGCGTCAGAGAAATCATTGGGCTGGCGCGCGAACCAGATCAGCCCGCCGGCCTCGACATTGGGCAATTCGACGAGATGATGGTCGGCCTTGTCCATGCCGGGGAAGGTATCCGGGCGGGGGAGCGCCACCAGCGCGCCGTCCGGCGTGTAGGTCCAGGCGTGATAGGGGCAGACGATGCGCGGGCATTTCTGGACCTCGCCCGTCTCGATCAGCCGCGTGCCGCGGTGCCGGCAGACGTTCCAGAAGACGTGCGCCACGCCCTGCTTGTCGCGGGTGAGCAGCAAGGGGATGCCAAAGCCGTCATGGGTGACGGCCATGTTGCTGTCGGGCAGCAGCGCCGAGGGGGCGATCACCGTCGGCAGCCGGTCGAACAGGGCCGCCTTCTCGGCGGCGAAGCGGGCCGGATCGGTATAGACCGAGGCGGCGACGGTGGAGATCGAATCGCCCGTCGTCGGCGCGCCCGAGGCGAGCCGCCGGGCGAGGGCGAGCTGGCCCTCCGTGGGCCCGCGCCGGATCGGCATGTCCATGGCCGGACTTTGCGCCTTACGCGAACGTAAGGCAAGCAATCAGGTCTTTCCGGCCCGGTGCGACTTGTTACAAGAGCGGCATGAGTGACACCGCCACCGCAGCCCCGCGCACCTGGCGCGACCGCCTTCCCGCCGGGTTTAGGGAATATACGGAAAAGGCGCCGATCGCAGCCTTCTTCGTCGGCGTTTCCTCGGGCTTTCCCTATGCGATGATCGGCGCGACCCTGACGACGCGGCTCGCGCAGGATGGGATCGACAAGAAGACGGTGACCGCTTTCACGCTTGCCTTCCTCGTCTACAATTTCAAATTCCTGTGGTCGTGGATCATCGACGGCGTGAAGATCCCCGTGCTTCACCGGCTCGGCCAGCGCGTGTCCTGGCTGCTCGTCGCGGGGCTGCTGGTCATGGCGGCGGTTGCGAACCTTGCCTTCCAGGACCCGTCCGCGAACGTGTTGCAGACCGCGATTGCGGCCGTGCTGGTCGGCGCAGCCGGCGCGACCTTCGACATCGTGATCGACGCCTATCGCATCGAATTGCTCGAGCCGCGCCAGCTCGGCGTCGGCGCGGGCATGTCGCAATATGGCTGGCGGATCGGCTCGACGCTGGCGGCCGGGTTGGCGCTGATCCTTGCGGCCCGGGTCGGCTGGCAGATGGCCTACCTGGCCTGCGCCCTGTTCGCGCTGCCCGCGATGATCACCGGCCTCATTGCCGGCGAGCCGGCGCGGCACCGGGAGATCAGCGAGCGCAAGGGCATCGCCCAGACCTTCACCGCGATCTGGGGCCCGTTTGCGGAGTTCTTCAAGCGCAGCGGCGCCTGGCTCGTCCTCCTGTTTATCCTGCTGCACAAGATCGGCGACACACTCGCCAATCTGGTGCTGCGGCTGCTGCTCAATGCGCAGGGCTATACGAATGACGAGATCGCGATCTGGGATGTCGGCATCGGCTTCTGGGCGTTCCTGATCGGGATTTTCCTCGGCGGCTGGCTCTATTCCTCGCTCGGCCTGAAGCGTTCGGTGCTGCTGAGTCTCATCCTCATGGGCGTGTCGAATGCGAGCTTCGCCGTGCTCGCCATGGTCGGGCACACCAATATGGGCCTCGGCGCCACCATGGCGTTCGAGAACATCGCCAGCGGCATCGGCGGCGTCTGCCTGGTCGCCTATTTCTCGGCGCTGACCGACCTTCGCTTCACAGCCTCGCAATATGCCCTGATCTCCGCCGCGGCGAGCATCGTCGGCCGCTTGCTCACCGGCACGACGGCGGGCGCGATCGTCGAGCAGATGGGCTTCGTTTCCTTCTACTGGCTGACTGTCGCGGCCGCGGTGCCAGGCATTCTCCTGTTCTGGTGGATGATCCGGGCCGGGCTGATCGACCGATCGATCGGCAGTGCGGGCAAGACCGGCGAGGGCGACGCCCGCAAGGACGCGCCAGAGGCCGGCTGAGCCATGCCGATCCTGTTCGCGATCATCGCCCTGCAGATCGCCTGCGCCGTGCATTGCGTGAAGTCGGGGCGCAGCGGGACCTGGGTGATGGTGATCGTCTTCTTCCCGGTGATCGGGAGCCTGGCCTATGTGGTGATGGAGGTGCTGCCCGGTTCGGGTGTGCCGCAACAGGTGGGCAAGGCGCGCGCGAAGGCGGCGGCGAAGCTCGATCCGGACAAGCCGATCCGGCTGGCGCGCGAGGCGCTGGAGACCGCCGACACCGCCGCCACAAGGGTCCGGCTCGCCGATGCGCTGGCCGACCGCGCGCTGTGGGATGAGGCGATCCAGCATTATGAGCAGGGTGAGCTCAAGGCGCCGGGCGGCAGCGACCGCGGGATCCGGCTGAAGCTGATCCGGGCCCTGTTCGAGGCGGGGCGCACCAAGCGGGCGCGCGACATGCTGGAAGGGCTGGAGCCCTCCTCGCTCAGGAGCGACAATGACCGGGCCTCCCTGCTGCTGGCGCGGATGCTGGAGGCGGAAGGGGAGCACGAGCGGGCGCTGGCGCTCTATGCCGAGGTCGGCATCCGCCTGCCGGGCGCGGAGGCGCAGTGCCGCGAGGCCGGGCTGCTGCTCAGCCTCGGGCGGCGCAGCGAGGCAATGGTGCCCCTCGCCGAGGCGGAGCGCCGGGCGAAACGCATGGAGAAGAGCGAGCGCGCCAAGGACGGCGAGATGTACGCCTGGGCGGCGGAGACGCTGGCGGAATTGCGGGCGGAGGGGTTGGGCTGACCCGTGCTCCGGCGAAGGCCGGAGCGTTGCGAGACATGGCGCGGCTTTTTTCCGGCCAGCGCTCCGGCCTTCGCCGGAGCACAAAATCACCTTATTCCGGCTCTTCCCCGTTCGCCTTGAGCACGTTCCCCGCGAGGTAGAGCGAGCCCATGATCAGCACCACCGGCGGATGCGCGCGGTCGGCGTGGCGGGCGATCCATCTGAGCGCGTCCTCCACCCCGGCGGCGGGCAGCGCGGAGAGGCCCGCCTCGCGCGCGACGGCGGCGAGCGCTTCGGGGCTGTGATGCTCATGGCCGGGCACGGGGATGGTGTGGACCGTCACGTCGCGGCCGCGGAAAGGGTGGAGCACGCCCGCCGCGTCCTTGTTGACGACCAGGCCGAAGAGCATGTGGAAGGGCCGCCCGGCGGGGACGGCGCCGCGGAAATGATCGGCGACCGCGCGGGCGGCGGCGGGATTGTGGGCGCCGTCGAGCCAGAGCTCGGCGTCCCGAGGCAGCAGGTCGCGGACCGGGCCGGGGGAAAGTGTTTGCAGCCGCGCTGGCCATTCCGCCCAGCCCATGGCAGCGCGCAGGGCGGCCTCGGGGACAATGAGGCGGCTCTGGTGGCGGAGCATGGCCACGGCGAGCGCGGCATTGACCGCCTGATGCTCGCCGGCGAGGCGGGGGAGGGGCAGATCGAGGCTGCCGTCGCGGTCGCCATAATGGAGGCGGTCGTCGCGAAGCTCCGCATGCCAGGCGCGGCCGCGCGGCAGCCAGATGGCGCCCGCAGCCTCGGCCCTGTCGCGGATCACGGCTTCCAGCGCATCCGGATAGGCGAGGGTGACGAGCGGCGCGCCGGGCTTGGCGATGCCCGCTTTCTCCGCGGCGATTCCCTCCAGCGTGTCGCCGAGGAAGAAATGATGGTCGTGGCCGAGCTGGGCGATGCCGCAGACCAGAGGCGCCTCGATCACGTTGGTCGCGTCGAGCCGGCCGCCGAGCCCGACCTCGACGATGCAGGCGTCGGCAGGCGTGCGGGCGAAGGCGAGGAAGGCCGCGGCCGTGGTCGCCTCGAAGAAGCTCAGCTCCATCTCGCCGGCGGCCTCGAACACCTCGGCCAGGATTTCGGCCAGCGCCTCGTCCGCGATCAGCCGGCCGGCGAGGCGGATCCGCTCGTTGAAGCGGACCAGATGGGGGCTGGTATAGGCATGGACGTTGAGACCGGCGGCTTCGAGGGCGGCGCGGAGGAAGGCGCAGGTCGAGCCCTTGCCGTTGGTGCCGGCGACGTGGAGGACGGGCGGCAGCGCGCGCTCGGGATTGCCGAGCCTGCCGAGCAGGTCCGAGATGCGCTCGAGGCCGAGAATGTCGCGCCCAGGGGACAGGCGCGCCAGCCGGTCGAGCTGGGCCTGGACGCGCGGGTTGTCGGAGCTGGCGCGGTCCGCCACCGCGGTCCCTAGGCCGCCTCTTTCCGCGGCGAGAGATAATCGAGCAGCAGGCCCAGGCGGGCGCGCAGCTCCTTGCGGTGGACGACCATGTCAATCATGCCGTGATCGAGCAGATATTCGGCGCGCTGGAAGCCTTCGGGGAGCTTCTCGCGGATCGTCGATTCTATCACGCGCTGGCCGGCGAAGCCGATCAGGGCGCCGGGCTCGGCGATCTGGACGTCGCCGAGCATGGCGTAGGAAGCGGTGACGCCGCCCGTGGTCGGGTCGGTCAGCAGCACGATATAGGGCAGGCCCGCTTCCTTAAGCTCGGCGATCGCGACCGTGGCCTTGGGCATCTGCATCAGCGAGAGGATGCCTTCCTGCATGCGCGCGCCGCCGGCGGCGGTGATCACGACATAGGGACAGTTTTCCTCGATCGCGGCGCGGGCGCCGGCGACGAAGGCGGCGCCGACCGCCATGCCCATCGAGCCGCCCATGAAGGCGAAATCCTGCACGCCGAGCACGGCCCGGCGGCCCTCGATCGTGCCGCGCGCGTTGAGCAGGGCGTCCGGCTCGCCGGTGGCGGTGCGGGCGGCCTTCAGGCGGTCGGTGTAGCGCTTGGAATCGCGGAAGCGGAGCGGATCCTCCTGCACCCTGGGCGCGGCGAGGATGGTGTAGCCCGGGTCCAGCAGCAGGGCGAAACGCTGCTTCGGCCCGATCCGGCCATGATGGTCGCAGCGCGGGCAGACGTAGAGATTGTCCTCATATTCCTTGGTGAAGACCATCGCCTCGCATTGCGGGCATTTGTGCCAGAGATTGTCCGGCGTCTCGCGCTTGGGAAGGAAGGGGATCGCGTTGCGGACGCGGGTCAGCCAGCTCATCTCGTCATGCTCCTCGGGCGGCGCGGATAGGCCCGCGCGGCGCTGAAGTCCACTCTCAGAGCGTCGCCGCGATGGCGCGGGCGGCGGCGGCGGGGTCCTCGGCCAAGGTGATCGGGCGGCCGACGACGAGCACCGAGGCGCCCGCGTCGAGCGCCTGGCGCGGGGTGACGACGCGCTTCTGGTCGGCGACGGCGGCGTCGGCCGGCCGGACGCCGGGGACGACGATATGCGCCTCCGGCCAGGCCTCGCGGACCAGCGCGATCTCGGCGCCGGAGCAGACCACGCCGTCCAGCCCGGCCTCGCGGGCGAGCAGGGCAAGGCGCCCGACCTGGGCATCCGCCGCGCCGGGGACGCCGATGCTGTCCAGATCCTCGGCGTCGAGGCTGGTCAGCACGGTGACGCCGACCACCTTCGTGCCGGCGGGCGCGGCGGCCTTGGCGTCCTCCATCATCGCCCGGCCGCCGGCGGCATGGACGGTGAGGATGGCGGGCTCGAGCGGGCGCAGGGCGTGGATCGCCTTGGCGACGGTGTTGGGGATGTCGTGCAGCTTGAGGTCGAGGAAGATCGGCAGGCCGAGATGGGCGATCTCCATCACCCCTTCGCGGCCATTGTGGTTGAAGAACTCGAGGCCGAGCTTGAGCCCGCCGACCTGGCTCTTCACCCGGTTGGCGATGGCCCTGGCCTGGTCGAGATCGGGCGTGTCGAGCGCGACATAGACCGGGCTGGTCATGCGCTCGGCCAGGCCTTGCTGTCGGTCGCCTCGCGGTCCGGCGCGTCGCGCTCGGCGAGCGGGGTCTCTGAAGGCGAGGAGCTGCGGCGGACCGGCGTCGGCACCGGATTGGGAACCACCGACGGCCCGGCATTGCTCGGATTCTGCGTGTCCAGCCGGCGCTTCAGCGACCAGATGCGGGCGCGGTAGACGATGAAGGTGGGGAGGAACCCGATCAGCCAGGCAATCAGCACCAGGATCGGCAGCTTGATGTCGGCGACCAGCCCGGCCCAGAGGTTGACCGGCACGACATGCCAGTTGTCGCGGGCGAACAGCACCATCACCACCGCGAGCACGACCCAGAACAGGGTTTTCAGGAACTGCATGGCGGCCTCTTTCGTGGAATTTGCGCGCGGCGTCCAGTGGTCAGCCGACCTCGCGCTCCAGCTCGGCGAACAGGGTGTCGATATGGGTCAGGCGGCCGCGCTCCTGGGTGAGGATGGCGCGGAAGGCGTCGCGCTTCAGCTCGGCGATCGCCGCGGGCGCGAGCCGCTTGCCCTCGGGCACGGCGCTGTTGACGATGTCGATCAGCCGGTCGGCGCCGTGCAGGCGGCCCCAGAGATAGTCGTTCTCGCGATAGGCGCGGCTGAAGAAGGCACCGAAGCTGTTGAACTGGATGCCCTTCAGCGTCGCCGCCGCGCCGCCGGCGCGGATCGCAACCGCGTCGTTCGGGGAGATGCGGTCGACCTTGATCGGGTCGAACTCGTCCAGCCCCTCGCCCTGGAGAAGCGGCAGGGTGGCGATGTCGTAATACGGATAGCCGAGATAGGCGAGGATCAGGCCCCGCCGGTCCGCCTTGGGCAGCAGCAGCAAGGCGTCGCTCAGCACCTCGTCCGCCTGGGCGTCGATCGTCTCGAGCAGCCAGAGATCGCGCAAGGCGGCGAGCGCGGCCGCCGGCTCCTCGGCCGCCCGGACGAAGGGCGCGCGCAGCGGCTCGGCGACCTGCTCCGGGTCCCGGTCCCGGTAGCGGGCGATGATGGCGTGGAGGACGCGGAGCATGTCCTCCTGCTCCTCGCGCGGCGCCTCCATCTCGTCGGTCGTCTCGGTGATCCGCCGGGCGACGAAGCGCAGCCGGCGGGTGCGGAAGGTGAGGTCGAAATCGACGAGGAACTGGACCACGTCGTCGCGCGCGCCCCTGGCGGTCATCGCATCGGGGTCGGTGAGGCCGAGGGCGCGGACATGGGTCCAGACCGCCTCGCGCACGGCATGGCGCCGCGCACTGTCGCCGCCGCCCCCGCCAAGGCGCAGGATGCAGGCGGCGACCTCCTCGATCACGGTCGCGAGTTTGAGCTGGCCATAAGCGGCATAGGCATAGCCGGCCTCGCGCGCGGAGAGATTGTGCGCCTTGGTCCGCCAGCTTGCGAGCCGCGACGGTGTCGGGCTCGACAGGAAGAAGCTGGAGCCGACCGCGCGCTCGATCGCCGCCTCCACCTCGGGCCGGATCGCCTCCATGATCCACCTGAGGCGGCGGACGCGCGCGGAGATGCGCTTGATGCCCTCCAGATTGTCCCGGATCGGCTGCTCGCGGGGAATGTCGGAGAGGGCGCCGAAGAGGGTCGAGAGGAAACCGGGCGGCTCGACCTCGCCGCTGCCGCCGGGACTGGTCAGCCGGACGCTCTTCATGCCGGGCTTGGGGTCGATATAGACGAAGCGGCGGTCGACCTCGCGCCGGGCCGGGCGCTTCTCCAGCGCGGCGGTGGCCGGGCCGAAGGGGCGGTTGTGCAGCACCGAGCCGTCGATCAGGATCGCCTGCTCCGCCTCGCCCATCGCGTGGCGGCGCGGCAGGGTGCGGGCCAGGAAGGCGTCGCGGCCTGGCCAGGCTTGCCCTCGCTTTTCGAGGCATTGGTCGAGCTCGCCGACTCGAAATGGCGGAAAGGCGCCCGGGAAGCTCGCGGTTGCCCGCGCCGCATAGACGAGTTCGGCGGGGTCGCCGATCCGCCGCCCCGCGCCGCCCGGATCCTGGAAGCTGATGATCAGCCGGTGCTCGGTCTCGATCACCTCTGCGGGGGAGTTCAGCCGCAACCGCTCCGGATAGCCGTTGAAGTCCGTGACCGTAATGAAGAGGTCGAGCGGCTGATAGTCGGGCAGGAGGGGCGCGCCCTTCGGGCCCTTCGCCATCGCGTCGAAGGCGTCGAGCAGCAAATTGGTGAGCTGGGCCCCGCCGAAGGGCGGCTGCAGCCAGGGCGCGCGCACGAAATTGGCGAGCTTGGCCTTCACCTCGGCGCGGTGCGCGGGCTCCACCGTCTTGTCGATCGTACCCGAGCGCGAGGAGAGCAGCCAGGCGACCGGCACCGCGGCGCTCTTCACGAAGCGCTTGAGGCCGCTGCCATGCTCGGCGAGCAGGGCGTCGACGTCGGCCGAATCGAGCCAGAGGTCGGTCAGCGGATCGAGCGCCTCGCCGGTCGCGATCGCATGGCCGAGGAAGACGGCGTTGATCCCGCCCGCGCTGGCGCCGGCGAGGATGTCGACGAGGATGCGGATGTCGGTATCGGCCTCGAGCGCGATCCGGCGGAGCAGATGGGCGTAGATCGCCTCGGTCTCGCCTTCCTGGTCGGCGCGGATCGTCGAGCTGTGGACGTTCTGGCTGGCGCGGGCGAGCCGCCAGATCTCCTTGGTGATGCCGTGCATGTAGACGGCGAGGCTGACGCCGCCATAGCAGACCAGGGCGATCCTCAGCTCCTTCTCGCGCATGTCCGCAGCGTGGCAGGAAGGCGCCCGGCTGTCGAGGAAGGAAGGAGGGGAGCAACCCAGCGAGTCGTCCCGGCGGAAGCCGGGACCCAGGAACACAACAATGCGATGAAGGGCGAATGCGGCTTCGCTTGCCATCTGAAACTGGAGTTCATGGGTCCCGGCTTTCGCCGGGATGACTCAGACGTGGCGACGAACGGAGATTTGGCCGCTTTTCTTCCCCGGAAACGCGAGTTAGGTCCGGACCGTGTTGCGGGGGCGTCTGCCAGTTTATTTGCTGATCGGCCTGGTCGTGGCCGTGGCGCTGTGGGGCATGCTCCGCGGCCGCACGGGCGGCGGCGAGGCTGGGCAGAACAACAGCCAGACCGCGCGCTTCAACATTCCCGTCGCCAACCAGACGCCGCCGCCGGGCGCGGTCGATTATGCGCAGCTCGACGCCAGGCTGCAGCGCCTGATGCGCGACCGTTCTATGGTCGGCCTCGCCATCGGCGTGGTCGAGAATGGCGAGATCCGCTTCCTCAAGGGCTATGGCGTGACCCAGGCCGGCGGCAGCGAGCCGGTGACGCCCTCGACCGTGTTCCGCTGGGCCTCCTTGTCCAAGGGCGTCGCCGCGGACATGGTCGTCCGACTCGTCGCCGACGGGTCATTGTCGCTGACCGACCCGATCGCGCGCTGGGCCACGTCGGTGCGGCTGCCCGGCGGCACCGAGAGCAGCGTCACGGTGGCCGACATCCTCGCCCACACGACCGGCCTCTTCGCCCATGCCGAGGATCCGCGGCTGGAGGAGGGCATGGACCCGCATGTGCTGCGCGCCTCGATGGCGCTCCTCCACAATACCTGCGCGCCCGGCACCTGCCATGCCTATCAGAACGTTCTCTTCGACGCCTCGTCGGAAGTGGTGGAGCGGGTCACCGGCAAGCCCTACGGCCAGGTGCTGCGCGAGCGTTTCTTCGCGCCGCTCGGCATGACCACGGCGAGCAGCTCGCGCGCGGAGCTGATGGCCTCGCGCAGCTGGGCGCGTGGCCACGTCGGCGGCAATCCGCAGACCTTCGAGATCAGCGAATCCTATTATCGCGTGCCCGCCGCGGGCGGCATCAACGGCTCGATCCAGGACCTGTCGATCTGGATGCTCGCCAATATGGGGCTGGCGCCGGACGTGCTGAGCCCCGCCATGCTGCAGCAGGTGCAGACCCCGCGGATCAACACGCCAGGCGAGAACAGGCGTCGCCGGCGTTTCTCCGAGCGGACCGCGAGCACCCAATATGGGCTCGGCTGGCGGGTGATGGACTATGCCGGCCACCGGGTGATCGGCCATCATGGCGGGGTGAAGGGCTACCGCTCGATGATCCTGTTCGATCCAGCGCTCCGCTCGGGCGTCGTCGTCCTCTGGAACTCGGCGAGCTCGCGGCCGAACGGCATCGAATATGAGGTGATGGACATGGTCTATCATTTGCCGTTCCGCGACTGGCTGCGCCTCGACACGCCGGAAGACGCGCCCGTCGAGCGGGCGGAGGAGCCGGAAGCGGAGGGCCAGCCGGCGCCGCGCGGACGGGTCAGCGCGCGCTTCGAGACCGACGGACGGCGGCGGCCCGGGGCACGCTAGTTATTGGTCATTGCGAGAAGCATAGCGACGAAGCAATCCAGCCTGGCTTCAGGACTTACTGGGTTGCTTCGCTCTGCTCGCAATGACGGAGTTTGCTTAGCCACCCAGCGATCTGGTCCGCGGGCTGAGGTCCGCCCAGATCGGGAGGTGGTCGGAGGCGCGGCGGGAGAGAGCGGTGCGGTGCGCGCCGCTGTCCACCACCTTGAGGTCGCGGCTGACCATGATCCGGTCCAGAGTGGCGATCGGGCGGCGGGCGTGGAAGCTGCGGCCGCAGGGCGCGAAATCATGGTCGGCGGCAAAGTCGCGCAGGCAGCCGCCATTGGCGCTCCATTCATTGAGGTCGCCCATCAGGATCGTCGAGGGCGAACCCTCGCGCTCGTCGAGATGCTCGAGGATCGCCCGCGCCTGCCGCCGCCGCCAGAGCCCGGACAGGTCGAGATGCATGCCGACGCAGCGCAGCAGGGCGCCGTCCACCATGACGTCGGCCAGCACGGCGCCGCGCGGCTCCAGCGACGGCAAATGGAAGAGGTGATGCTCGAGCACCTCGACCGGCTTGCGGACGAGCAGGGCATTGCCGTGCCAGCCGATGGAGCCGGCGCGGATGTCGAGCTCCACCGCCTTATAGTCGCTGTGCGAGTCGAGCATGGCGACCGGGATCGCGCTCGCCTTGCTGCCGAAGCGGCGGTCCGCCTCCTGCAGGGCGACGATGTCGGCGTCGAGCTCGTTGAGCACGTCGATCGTCCGCTCGGGCCGGCGCTTGCGGTCGGTGCCGATCGCCTTGCGCATATTGTAGGACGCGACGCGGATCATCGGCCGCCCTTAGGGGTGCAGTCGGGATGGGCGCAAGCTCAGTGCGCCTTCTCCTTGCCGATCGCATGTTCGAGGGCGCGGACGGCCTTGTCGGCGGCGAGGCCGACGGCGATGTCGACCCGGTCAGCATCGGCGTGGACGGCGACCGGCGGATGGCCGTTGACCCGCGCCTCCAGTGTGACCTTCTTGTCGCCGCCGCCGCCCTTGGCCCCATTCATGTCGGCAACGTGGACCTCGACGTCGCTCAGCCGCGCCTCGTAGCGCTTCAGCTTCGCCCGCACCTTCTCCTCCAGCCGGGCGTTGGCCTCCGCGTCGCTGACGAGCCGGTTGTCGGTGCGGATCTGGACGAACATCAAGAGCCTCCTCGCTTGACCTGTGTAGGTTATTAATGCGGGGCCGGGCCGGTGCGTTCCATGATCGCATTTTCCGCTGGATGTTCCTGTGATGTTCCATTACCCAACGACGTCATGGCGAAGCCGAAGAAACGCTATGTCTGCCAGCTCTGCGGCTCGGTGAGCCCGCGCTGGACGGGGCAGTGCGTCGACTGCGGCGAGTGGAACAGCCTGGTCGAGGATGCGGAAGGGGTGGTGACACCTTTCTCAGCCAGGCATAATCTGCGCGGCGGCGGGCGGCGGATCGAGCTGGTCGGGCTCGACGCGGAGGTCATGCTGCCGGCGCGGGTCTCGACCGGGATCGCCGAGCTGGACCGGGCTTTGGGCGGCGGGCTGGTGGCGGGCTCGGCGACGCTGATGGGCGGCGATCCGGGGATCGGCAAGTCGACATTGTTGCTGCAGGCGGCCGCGAAGGTCGCCGCGCAAGGGCTTGAGGTCGCCTATATTTCCGGCGAGGAGGCGGCGGACCAGGTGCGACTGCGGGCGCGCCGGCTCGGGCTTGGCGCGGCGCCGCTGAGGCTGGCGGCGGCGACATCGGTGCGGGATATTTTGACCACGTTGGCGGAGGGCAGGGCGCCTACCCTGCTGGTAATCGATTCGATCCAGACCATGTATTCGGACCTGATCGAGGGCGCGCCGGGCACGGTGAGCCAGGTGCGGGCCGCCGCGCACGAGCTGATCCGCTTCGCCAAGGAGAGCGGGGCGGCTCTGGTGCTGGTCGGCCACGTCACCAAGGACGGGGCGATCGCGGGCCCGCGCGTGCTCGAGCATATGGTCGACACGGTGCTGAGCTTCGAGGGCGAGCGCAGCCATCAATATCGCATCCTGCGGGCGACCAAGAACCGCTTCGGCGGCACGGACGAGATCGGCGTGTTCGCGATGGGCGAGGAGGGGCTGGCCGAGGTCGCCAATCCCTCGGCCCTGTTCCTGACCGACCGGGGGGAGGCGGTGCCGGGGGCGGTGGTCTTCCCGGCGCTGGAGGGGACTAGGCCGGTCCTGGTAGAGATCCAGGCGCTCACCGTCCGCCTCGCCAGCGGGGCGACGCCGCGGCGGGCGGCGGTGGGCTGGGACAGCGGGCGGCTGGCGATGCTCCTTGCCGTTCTGGAGGCGCGCTGCGGGCTGAATTTCTCCAGCGCGGAGGTCTATCTGAACGTGGCGGGCGGCTACCGCGTGACCGATCCGGCCGCGGACCTTGCGGTGGCGGCGGCTCTGGTCTCGGCCTTGTCCGAGCGGCCCGTGCCGGCGGAGAGCGTGGCGTTCGGCGAGGTCGCCCTGTCGGGCGAGCTCCGCCCCGTGGCGCACGGCGCGCTCCGCCTCAAGGAAAGCGCCAAGCTCGGCTTCGAGCGCGCCCTGGTGCCGGCGGCGGTCGCGGCGGAGAAGGGGGCGATGCGGCTGACCGGGTTCCGCACGCTGGGCCAACTGGTCGATCATCTGCTGGGGCGCTAAGCTGCCGCGATTCGAGATTTTTCGGGGCTGGTCATGGCTGTTCGCGCGACCCTCGCCATGCTGCTGCTTTCCGTGCCGCCCGCCGCGCCCGTGGCAGCGCCGCCTGCCGCGCCGGCGCCGGGTGCTAACGTTACCTTGGGCTGGGCCTGCACCCATTCCATGCAGCTGGCGCGGGGAAGGCTGGACGTGACCCGCAATCTCGATGCCGAGGGGCGGCCGGAATATGATTATCTGTTCTGGCAGTCGGGCCCTTGGAACGGCCGGGCCACGGTCGGATGGCAGAGGCTCGATGCGCAGAGCTCAGCCATCCTCCCGTGGAGGGTGAGGACGGACATGATCCTGGCCCCGCTCACTCTGACAAGGCCGGTGCAGCATCCCGTCTGGCTCGTGCTGCGGATCGACGGCCGAATCTCCAGCCGCCGTCTGCTGCCGCAGCGGATGAGCGACCTGCCCGAATTCGATCCGGAGCGGATGGAACTTTTGGGGAGCTTCATGGCCGGCTCGCCCAGACCGGTCCCCGTTCCCGACGTGACGGACGAAAGCGAAGTACTCGTGACGGTCGAGGAAGAGGGTGGCGAAACGCTCGCCCGATATGCGGTGGCGCTGCCCGGCCGGGATGTGATCGATGAGGTGGTCGCCCGAGCGGTGCCGGCGCTTGAGGCCATGGCGGCCGACTTTCGGAACCGGTGCCGGGCAGACAGGGGGCAGGGTCGGGTGCACTAAGGGCCCGCCCGGCTGATCCGCCTTCCCCCGAATCGAAACTGCCTCTAGCAAGGCGCCATGGCTTTCACTGCGCTCGACATCATCGTCATTCTCCTCGTGGGCGGCGGGCTGGTCTTCGGCTGGCTGCGCGGCTTCGTTGCCGAGGTGCTGTCGCTCTTCGCCTGGTTCCTCGCGATCCTGGCGCTGCGCGTGCTGCACCCGCCTTTGTCCGATGCGCTTGAGGGGCCGATCGGGACCGTGTCGGGGGCGGCGGTGCTCGCCTTCATCATCATCTTCGGCCTGGTCTTCGTCGGCGGCAAGTTCGCCTCGCGCCGCGTCGGCGGCCGGGTGCGCAACTCGATCGTCGGACCGCTGGACCGCGTCCTCGGCGCCGCCTTCGGGGCGCTGAAGGGGCTAATCGGCGTGACCATCCTCTTCATGATCCTCAACATCGTCTACAGCTTCAGCTTCATGGGCGGCGCCGGCGGGCGGCCGGAATGGATGACCAACGCCGCCACTTACGGGCTGCTCAAGGCGACCAGCGGCACCGTGTCCGGGTTCGTCGCCGACCAGCAAAATGCGATGAACGCGGCGGAAGAGGGCAACGCGCAGAACGCCACGAACCGCCAATGACCGAGCTTCGCCTCTACGACACGATGGCGCGGGAGAAGCGCGTCTTCACGCCGGCCGATCCGGCCCGGGTGACGATGTATGTCTGCGGGCCGACCGTCTACAACCGCGCCCATATCGGCAATGCCCGCCCCGCGGTCGTGTTCGATGTGCTCTCGCGGCTGCTTCGCCATCTCTATGGCGAGGAGCATGTCGTCTACGCGCGCAACGTCACCGACGTCGACGACAAGATCATCGAGGCGGCGCGGGCCGAGGGCGTCGATCCCGCGGTGATCACGAGGCGCTACGAGGATTTCTACCTCGCCGACATGGGCGCGCTGGGCGTGCGTCCGCCGGACATCGCGCCGCACGCGACGCAGCATGTCGAGGCGATGGTCGCGATGATCGCGCGGCTGATCGGGACCGGCAACGCCTATGAGGCGGACGGGCATGTGCTGTTCCACGTGCCGTCCGACCCCGATTATGGCGCGCTCGGCCGGCGCGACCGGGAGGCGATGATCGCCGGCGCCCGCGTCGAAGTCGCCAGCTACAAAAAGGACCCGGCTGATTTCGTGCTCTGGAAGCCGTCGGAGGCGGGAGTGATCGGCTGGGACTCGCCCTGGGGCCGCGGCCGGCCGGGCTGGCATATCGAATGCTCGGCGATGATCCTGGCACATCTCGGCGAGACGATCGACATTCACGGCGGCGGCCTCGACCTGATCTTCCCGCACCACGAGAACGAGATCGCGCAGAGCCGCTGCGCGCACCGGGGCGCGCCGCTCGCGCGCTACTGGGTGCATAACGGCTTTCTGAGCATGGCCGGCTCGGAAAAGATGTCAAAGAGCCTGGGCAATGTGGTGACGGTCGCGGACCTGCTCGAGCGCGATCCGCGCGGTGAGATTTACCGCTTCGCCCTGCTCTCGGCCCATTACCGGCAGCCGCTCGAATGGTCCGAGGCCCTGATCGCGCAGAGCAAGGCGACGCTCGACCGGCTCTACCGGAGCGCCGGCGATGCAACCGGCGGCGCGCCTGACGAGGGCGTGCTGGAGGCGCTTGCCGACGATCTCAACACGCCGCTCGCTTTGTCGCGCCTCTCGGCGATCGGTGACGGCGCCACGCTCCGCGCCAGCGCCGCGCTCATGGGCCTGCTCGAAGGCGGCGCGTCGGCCTGGTTCCAGGGCGAGGGCGACAGCCGGATCGACGGCCTGGTCGCCGCCCGCACCGAGGCCAAGCAGAAGCGCGACTTCGCCGAGGCCGACCGGATTCGCGACGCGCTTGCGGCGGAGGGGATTTTGCTGGAGGATAGTCCGGTGGGCACCAGCTGGCGGCGCGCCTGACGCCGTCCTTCGTGGAGGGCTCATAGCTGTCCGAATCCTCTGGCTGACCGTCCTGCTCGGGGCCTGCGCGACCGTCCCGGCCGAGCCTCGCTTTCCCGTCGCGCCCGAGCGCTTCATCACGCAGTTCCGCGGCGCCGAAGGGCTGACCTTCAACGGGTCGGGCCAGCTGTTCATCGGGGCCAACAATGCGGTCTGGCTGGCGCAGCACGACGGCACGGTGCGCAGGCTGGTCGATGTCCATCGCCATCTGGGTCAGGCCGGGATCGGCGCGCGCGACATCCTTGCCGCCGATTTCGGGCCGACCAACGCCTTTCAGCAACCGGGGCCGAACGACGACGGGATGGTCTGGCGGATCACGCCGGAGGGCGAGCGGACCCTGTTCGCGACCGGCATCGGTGACCCGAACGCGATCCTCCGCCTGCCCGACGGCGCCTGGCTGGTGTCCGACGACGCGGTCGACATCATCTACCGAGTCCCCGCCGAAGGCGGCCGGGCCGAAATCTGGTCGCGCGCAGTGCCCTTCCCGAACGGCATGGCGCTCTCCCGCGATGGCAGGAAGCTCTACGTCGCCCAGATCTTCAGCGCGATCGGCCCGGTCGTGCCGGCCAATGCGATCTGGGAGATCCCGATCGCGGACGGCCGCCCGGCCGGCGAGGCACGGATCGTCGCGCGGACCGAGCGGGCGCCCGACGGGCTCGCCGCCGACGAGCATGGGCGCATCTACATCGCGGACAACGGCTCGGGCACGATCCGCCGCTTCGACCCTGCGACGGGCGAGCAGGTGGTGATCGCGTCGGGCATGCCGAACGTCGCCAGCCCCGTCTTCGGCGAGGGCCGCTTCGACCATTACTCGCTCTATGCGACCAGCACGGAGCGGGGCGGCGGCACGATCTGGCGGATCCGGGTCGGCGCGCGTGGTGCGCGCCCCCATCCCTGAGGGTTTCGCGATCGCGCGCGCCGCGCCTATATGCCCCGCGTGACCGCTCCTCTCTACAGCCGCGACATTCTCAGGCTCGCCACCTCGATCGCCCATCTCGGGCGGCTCGCCGATCCGCAGTCGAGCGCGGAGCGGCGGGCGCCGGTTTGCGGCAGCTCGATCGTCGTCGACGTCGCTTTGGACGGGGAGGGCAGGGTGGGCGCCTTCGCTCAGGAGGTGAGGGCCTGCGCCTTCGGCCAGGCGTCGGCGGCCCTGCTGGGGCGGCACGTGCTCGGCCGCAAGGCTGCGGAGCTCGCCGAAGCCCGCGACTCGCTCGCCGCGTGGCTGAGCGGGGAATGCGAGGATCCAGGCGACTGGCCCGGCCTCGACCTCCTCGCGCCCGCCCGCCGGCTCAGCGCCCGGCACGGCGCGATCCTGCTGCCCTTCCAGGCGGCGGCAGAGGCCGCGGAACAGGCCGCGCGCGAGACGGTGCGGCCATGACCGATCACGCCGCCCCGGCCGGCCCATCGCTGCTTCACGACGCCGTCATCCTGCTCGGCTTCGCGCTGGTCTTCGTCCTCGTCTTCCGCCGCCTCGGCCTTGGTGCCACTTTGGGCTTCCTCGTCGCCGGCGCCGTCGTGGGCCCCCAAGTCCTGGGCCTGGTCGCTGGTGGCGAGAACATGCTCCACATCGCCGAGCTCGGCATCGTGCTGCTGCTCTTCCTGGTCGGGCTTGAGCTCAACCTTTCCCGGCTCTGGCGCATGCGGCACGACATTTTCGGCTTCGGGCTGCTCCAGGTGGTGCTGTGCGGGCTGGCCGTCTCGGCCCTGGTCTGGCTTGCGACCGGCTCGAGCCTTGCCGCCGCCCTTGCGCTCGGCCTGCCGCTCGGCCTCTCCTCGACCGCGCAGGTGCTGCCGCTGCTGCAGTCGGCCGGGCGCCTGCGCACGCCGTTCGGCGAGCGGGCCTTCTCGATCCTGCTCTTCCAGGACCTCTCGATCGTCCCGTTGATCACCATCATCGCCGCGATGAGCCGCAACCCGGCCGACGCCGCGGGGCCGCCGGGCTGGCTGCTCGGGCTCTATACGGTCGGCGCCATCGTCGGGCTGGTGCTGGCCGGGCGCTTCGTGCTCCAGCCACTGTTCCGCCTGATCGGCAATATCGGCGAGCGGGAGATGTTCATCTTCGCCGCTCTGTTCACGGTGATCGCCAGCGCCGCGCTGATGGAGCTGCTCGGCCTCTCCACCGCGCTCGGCGCCTTCATCGCCGGCGTGATGCTCGCGGACACGCCGTACCGGCATGAGATCGAGGCGGATGTCGAGCCCTTCCGCTCGATCCTGCTCGGCCTCTTCTTCCTCGCCGTGGGCATGTTGCTCGACCTGCATGCCATTGCGGACCGGCCCTTCTTCGTGATCGGCATGGCGCTCGCACTGATCGCGCTCAAGGCGGCGATCATCATGGGCCTCGCCATGCTCTTCCGCATGGCGTGGCGGCCGGCCCTCGGCCTCGGCCTGCTGCTGAGCCAGGGCGGCGAGTTCGGCTTCGTCCTCTTCGCCCAGGCGCAGGGCGCGATGCTGATCGAGCCGGAGGCGGCCAGCCTGTTCGGAGCGATCGTTACTTTGTCCATGGCGACGACGCCGTTCCTGATGATGGCGACCAGGAAGCTGCGCGCCGAGCCGGTGAGCCGCGAGGCGGAGGAGCGCGAGGGGCCGAGTGCGGACGGCGCCAATGCACTGATCATCGGCTATGGCCGCTTCGGCCAGACGGTCGGGCAGATGCTGCTCGGCCAGGGCATCCAGGTCACCCTGATCGACACCGACATCGAGATGATCGACGTCGCCGGCAGCTTCGGCGCCAAGGTCTATTATGGCGACGGCACCAGGGTCGACATGCTCCGCCAGGCCGGGGCCGCGGAGGCGGAGCTGATCCTGTTCTGCCTGGATGGCGACCAGGTCGAGCCGGAGCTGGTCGAGGCGGTGCACGAGGCCTTTCCCAAGGCCGCGATCTTCGTCCGCGCCTTCGACCGGCGCGCCTATCTGAAGCTGCGCGGGGCGCCGATCGCGGGGATCGTCCGCGAGGTGCTTGAGTCGGCGGTGAAGATGGGGCGGCTGGCGATGGAATCCGCCGGCGTGGACGTCGAGGAGATCGACCGCACCGAGGAGCTCTACCGTGCCCGCGACCGCGAGCGGCTGAAGGCGCAGATCGCGACCGGCGACCTGCGCGCCAAGGTGGACCGGATGATCACCGAGCCCGAGACCACGCACGAAACGGTCAGCGAGGACGACGCCAAACGTTAGACGCCGAGCGCGGCCACGATCCGCGCTACCGTCTCCTCGTGCCGGCCGTCGCTGCGGATGCGCAAGTGCGCCTCGGCATAGAAGGGGTTGCGGAGCTCGGCGAGCGCCTGCAGCGAGCGGACCGGATCGGCCCTGTCGAGCAATGGCCGGCGGCCGCTCCGGCTCGCCCGCTCGGCGAGCAGCGCGATGTCGCCGTCGAGCCAGATTGCGATGCCGCGTTCCAGGATCAGGGCGCGGGTGTCCGGATTGACGAACGCGCCGCCACCGGTGGCGATGACGCGCGGCGGTCCCTCGATCAGGCGGGCGATCACCCGCCGCTCGCCGTCGCGGAAATGCGCCTCGCCGAAGCGCTCGAAGATCTCGGCGACGCTGAGCCCCGCCGCCGCCTCGATCTCCGCATCCGCGTCGGCGAAGGGGAGGCGGAGCCGCCTTGCGAGGCGCCGGCCGACGGTCGTCTTGCCGGCGCCCGGCAGGCCGACGAGCACGATCGGCTTTTTCACTCTTTCCGGCCCGTTCGACATGAAGCGGGGGCTATACAGAGCGCGCCCCGCTGGGGCAAAAGGCGCGCCATGCCCAAGTACAGCTTCGCGCCGCAGCGCCGCCGCCGCAATCCGATCGGCCTCCTTTTCCTCCTCATCCTGGTCCTGCTCGTCGGCTTCATGATCTGGCTCGGATTCCGTTCCAACGAGGTGCCCCAGCAGCGGATCGAGGTGGACGTCACCAATGCGCTTCCGGCTCAGAAATAAGGCCGGCCTGCTCGCCGGGGCGGCCCTGCTCGTCGCCATTCCGGCGCTGAGCCAGGAACGGCGTCCCGAATCCCTGCTCCCGCCGGGCTTCGGCGACCCGCAGACCCTGCCTCCTCCCGAAAAGGCGACGCCGCGCCCGCCGCGGCAGCCGGAGACGCCACGCCAGACGCCGGATTCGCCCCCGGCCCAGACCGGCAACGGCACGGAAACCGTCGCCGAGACCGAGAATGGCGTCGAGAGCGCGGCCGAGGGCGTCGATGAGGTGGCCGTCGATTCCAGTCAGCTGCCGCGCCCGACCAATTATTTCACCGTGCCGCAGGGGCTCGAGCGCTCGACCGATCTGATCGGGCCGCTGCTGCCGGGTAATATGGGCTTCGCCGCCGACGCCTTCGGGCGGACCGACGGCTTCCTGCTGCGCGCCCTGCTGCGGCGGACCAGCGCGCCTTTGGCCTCGCGCTGGGCGTCGATCGTGCTGCGCCGCGCCCTGCTCTCGCATCTGCCGGCGCCGGCGGGGGTGCAGCCGGTCGACTGGGCCGCCGAGCGCGCCGCCTTCCTCGTGAAGATGGGCGAGGCGGATGCGGCCCGGGCCCTGGTCCAGGCGGTGGACGTCGAGCAATATACACCGAGGATGATCGAGGCCGCGGGCGAGACCGCGCTCGCCACCGCCGATCCCGCCGCGCTGTGCCCGCTGGTCGGACCGGCGCGGACCATGTCGCAGGATCAGCTCTGGCTGCTCGCCGACGGCATGTGCGCCGCGCTCGAGGGCGAGGCGGCGCGGGCCGGCGGGATTATCGACCAGGTGCGCGGCCGCGGCGGTGCGAACATCGATCTGGCGCTGGCGGAAAAGGTGGTCGGGGTCGGCGCCGAGACCCGGCGGGCCGCCGAACTGCAGTGGGACGGCGTCAGTCAGATCACGCCCTGGCGGTTCGGCCTGGCGAGCGCGACCGGCGCCACCATCCCGGCGAATTTGATCGACAATGCCGAGCCGCGGATCCGCGCCTGGCTCGCCCGCGCGCCGATGGTGCCGATCGAGCAGCGCCTCGCCGCCGCCTCCACCGCCGCCTCGCTCGGCGTGTTCTCCTCGCACAGCCTCGTCGAGATCTACAGCCTGCAGCTCGACCAGACCGACCCGGCGGAAGCGGCCGGCACGGTCGGCGCGCGGCTGCGCATGGCCTGGGTCGAGCAGGATCCGGCCAGCCGCCTGGAGGCGCTGCGCAACCTCTGGGCTGAGGTCGAGGCGCCGGTCGAGCGGCAGGCGCGCCTGATCCTGACCGCGGGCGCGGCGTCGCGCATCCCGGTCAGCGACGATTATCTTGCCGACGCCCCCAACCTGATCGCCTCGATGCTGAGCGCCGGCATGGACGCGGAAGCGGCGCGCTGGGGCAGCGTGGTCGAGGCGGGCGGCGCCTCCGACAAGGCCTGGGCTTTGCTCGCGCTCGGCGCGCCGCGGCTCAACGTCGCAGTCGACGGCGGGCGGATCGGCGCCTTCGTCAGCGCCGACGACAGCCCGGGCCAGAAGCGCGGGCCGATGCTCGTCGCGGCGCTGGCGGGGCTCGGGCGGATCAGCATGGACCAGGCCTCCTCGTCGGGCTTCCGGCCGGGCGCAGACGATGCCTGGACGCGCGCGATCGACCGGGCGGCGCAGGCGCGCGAGCCGGGCACCGTGGCCCTGCTCGCCGGCGTCGGCCTGCAGAGCTCGGGCTGGCAGGGCGTGCCGCCCGATTATCTGTTCCGGATCGTGCGCGCGCTCCGCACCGTCGGCATGGACTTCGAGGCAAGGATGATCGCCGCCGAGGCCGTGGCGCGGCTGTGAGCCACCACGCCGAGCGTGAATCCCTGGCGGACCTGGACGACCGGACGAGCATCGCCGCCTTTCTCGAGATGATGGCCGCCGAGGCGGGGGCGGCGCGCAACACATTGCTCGCCTACGAGCGGGACCTGCGCGGGGCATCGGCGCTGCTCGGCGGCGCCCTTGCGGCGGCGACGCCGGAGGCGCTGCGCCGGCTCGGCGAGGCCTGGCTGCCGCTGAAGCGCGCCACCGTGGCCCGCAAGGCCGCGGCGCTCAGGCGCTTCTACGCCTTCCTGCAGGACGAGGGCATGCGGCGCGACGATCCGGGCGGCGCCCTGCCGCGCCCGGCGAGCGAGCGGCCGCTGCCGAAGATCCTCGACCATTGCGCCGTCGACGCCCTGTTCGCCGAGATCGAGCGGCGGAAGGTGGCCGGCGCACCCGGAGCGCTGCGCCTCGCCGCCCTGATCGAATTGCTCTACGGTTCCGGGCTGCGCGCGACCGAATTGGTCTCGCTGCCGCGGGGCGCCGTCCAGCCCGACAAGCCCTTCCTGATCCTGCGCGGCAAGGGCGGGCGGGAGCGGCTGGTGCCGATCTCGGACCGCGCGCGAGCCGCGATCGCCGTCTATGCCGCGACCCTGGCGCGCGACGCACTCTGGCTGTTCCCGTCGGGCAAGAAGCATCTGAGCCGGGTCAGGCTCTACCAGCTGGTGCGCGAGCTCGCCGCCGACGCGGGCGTCCCGCCGGACCGGATCAGCCCGCACGTGCTGCGCCATGCCTTCGCGACCCATCTGCTCGAGGGCGGGGCCGATCTGAGGGCGGTGCAGATGCTGCTGGGCCATGCCGATATCGCGACCACGCAGATCTACACCCATGTTGATTCGAGGCGGCTGATCGACCTCGTCAATACGCGCCACCCGCTCGCCGACCGGCCCGCGCGCGTTGACGGCGGCGCCAAGCCCGCCTAACCCCCGCGCCGCAATGGCCACCTTTCTCGATTTCGAAAAGCCGATCGCCGAGCTCGAAGCCCGGATCGCCGAGCTGCGCGACACCGCCTCGGCGACCGAGCCCAATATCGAGGCGGAGATCGGCCGCCTGCAGGAGCGCGCCCAGCGCCAGCTGCGCGACACCTATGCCAAGCTCACCCCCTGGCAGAAGACGCAGGTCGCCCGCCATCCGGAGCGGCCGCATCTCAAGGATTATGTCGAGGGGCTGATCGAGGATTTCGTGCCTTTGGCCGGCGACCGCAACTTCGCCGACGACAGCGCGATCATCGGCGGGCTCGGCAAATTGGGCGGGCGGCGCATCGTCCTGATCGGCCATGAGAAAGGTGACGACACGGCGAGCCGGCTCAAGCACAATTTCGGCATGGCCCGGCCCGAAGGCTATCGTAAGGCGATCCGGCTGATGCAGCTCGCCGACCGCTTCGGCCTGCCCGTGGTCACCCTGGTCGACACGCCGGGCGCCTTTCCGGGCGTGCAGGCGGAGGAGCGCGGCCAGGCCGAGGCGATCGCCCGCTCGACCGAGCAATGCCTTGCCCTCGGCGTGCCTTTGGTCGCCGCGATCGTCGGGGAAGGGGGCTCGGGCGGCGCCATCGCCATCGCCGCCGCCAACAAGGTGCTGATGCTGGAGCACAGCGTCTATGCGGTGATCTCGCCCGAGGGCTGCGCCTCGATCCTCTGGCGCACCGCCGAGAAGGCGGCCGACGCCGCCGAGGCGATGCGCGTCACCGCGCAGGACCTCAAGCAATTGGGCGTGATCGACCGAATCGTCGCCGAGCCGGCCGGCGGCGCACATCGCGAGGCCGCCGCCACGATCGCGGCCCTGGGCGCCGCGATCGGCGAGGAGCTGGACGCGCTCGCGCCGCTCTCCGCCGAGCAAGTGCGCAAGGCCCGCCGCGAGAAGTTCCTCTCGGTCGCCTGACCCCGGATGCGAAAAGGGCGGCGGGAGCTGCCTCCCGCCGCCCTTCGCGATCCTGCTCGAAGCGGCTTAGCCGTTCATCGCCGACGCGGCGTTGTTGAACGTCGTGCGGATCGAGGTGCCGAGGCCCTGCATCGCGGTGATGGCGGCGACGGCGATCAGGGCGGCGATCAGGCCATATTCGATGGCGGTGGCGCCCTTGCTGTTCCTGATCAGCTTCAGAATGCGCTGCATGTTCCGGTCTCCTTGGTTCCACTTGGCTCCTGGGGAAGGTCCACACTCCCCGGCCGTCCGTCCTTGCGAGGGGTTCGGCCATCCTTCCCCATAGAGGCTCAGCCTTGAGAAACATTTAATGGGCCGTTGCGGCGGAACCCGTGCCGCAGGCAAAGAAGAAGGGCGGCGGACCAAGGTCCACCGCCCCCCGTTACCGGTCTTAGCGAACGGCTTAGCCGTTCATCGCCGACGCGGCGTTGTTGAAGGTGGTGCGGATGCTGGTGCCGAGGCCCTGCATCGCCGCAATGGCGGCAACCGCGATCAGAGCCGCAATCAGGCCATACTCGATGGCGGTGGCGGCTTTGTTGTTGCGAATGAATTTGCGAATGGTCTGCATTGTCCGGTTCCTCGATCTCGATTTCAATCGCGGAGGGTCCACTGGCCACCCGCGTTGCCCCTCTTAGAGCAGACCCGTTTTGGGCTATCTGGCTTTACAATCCGTTAAAGGGCGGGTCCGTTTTTTGACCTGGATCAGCGACGGGGCGCCAGGGCGACCTATGCGGGCGGACCGACGCGGGCGCTTGCCGCGGGCCGGTCCACAGGACATTTCAAGGGACAGACGCTCAGGCGTCCTGGACTTCGGCGTTGACGTTGTTCCACATGGTAATCGTGGTGCTTGCAAGGGCGTAGACGCCAACGAGAATGGCAAGGAAGATGAGCGCGACGATCAGGCCATATTCGACGGCCGTCGCTGCCCTGGTCTCGCGTGCCAGCCGAAAGAATTTGCGCATCTTTTTCTTCCCTTGCCCGTGGCGAGGGGAGATACCGGAGTTGGAGTTAATGAAACCCTTCCGGGAACGCTGGTTTTGGAAAAAAATCCGACAATGACGGTGGTGGCGGCGGCCTTGCTCGACGGCGACGGGCGGATCCTGCTGCAGCAGCGCGCGCCCGGGCGGGCGATGCCTGGCCTGTGGGAATTTCCCGGCGGCAAGGTCGAGATGGGCGAGCTGCCCGAGGCTGCCCTGGCCCGCGAGCTGGAGGAGGAACTCGGCATCGCCATCCATCCCGCCGATTTCGTCCCGGCCTGCTTCGCCAGCGCGCCGGTGACCGGCCGGCACATGATCCTGCTTCTCTATCTCTGCCGGCGCTGGCGGGGCGAGCCGGCGGCGCTGGATGCGAGCGCGCTCGCCTGGCTGCGTCCGGACGAGATGCGGCCCGACGACATGCCGCCGGCCGACGCGCCGCTCATCCCGATGCTCGACGCCCTGCTCGCCGCGGGGGCGGCATGACCGGGCCGGAGGGGGAGGCCAGGCTGGAGCGGCTGCGCCTGCTGGCCATGGCGGTCTCGCTCTGCTTCCTCTTCCTGATCGTCACCGCGCTCGTCACCATCCTGCGCGACCCCTTTCAGATGGACTTCATCTCTTACTGGGCGGCGGGGCGGCTCGGGCTCGAGGGGCAGGCGGCGCTCGCCTATGACTTCAATGCCCATCGGGCGGTCGAGCTGCAGGCGACGATGGTGGCGGGAATCCCGTTCGGCTATCCGCCCGCCTTCCTGGTTCTGGCGACGCCCTTCGCGCTCTTTCCCTATCCGCCCGCCGCCGTTGCCTGGGTGATCCTGACCTGGGGCGCCTATGCGCTGGCGGTGCGGCTCTGGGCTCCCAAGGCTTTCTGGCTCGCCATGGCGATGCCCCCTCTGCTGATCAACGCGATCACCGGCCAGGCCGGCTTCCTGCTCGCGGCCCTGTTCATCGGCGGCATGGCGCTGCTGCCGAAGCGGCCTTTGCTCGGCGGGATCCTGCTCGGCCTGATCGTGGTGAAGCCGCAACTCGGCCTCGTCCTGCCCTTCGCCCTCGCGGCGGGGCGCGAATGGCGCGCCTTTGCCGGCGCCGCGCTCTCGGTGGGCGGCTTGCTGCTGCTCGGCCTCGTCCTGTTCGGCCTGGAAAGCTATCGCGCCTGGCTCGGCAATGCCGGCCTGTTTTCCTCGGTGGTGGCGGACGGGCTGGCGGGGTGGCAGCGCATGGCGAGCGTCTACAGCGCTTTGCGCTACGACGGCCTCGGCGCCGGGCCGGCCTGGCTCGCGCAAGGGCTGGTCGCGGTCGCCGCGATCGCCGCCGCCTGCCTCCTCTGGCACCGCAAGGCCGAGTGGGGGGCGCGGGCCGGGGCGCTGGCCGCCGCCACGGCGCTCGCGAGCCCCTATCTGTTCGGCTACGATACGTTGCTGCTCATCATGCCCTTCGCCTGGCTGCTGACCCGCGGCCGGCATGCGCTGCTGCTGGCGCTCTGCTGGGCGCTGATGCTGCTCGGCCTGCTCCAGGCTCTGGACTGGGCCGGCGGGCCGAACCTGGCGCCGCTCGTGCCCATCATCCTGCTCGCCCTGATCTGGCGCGAGGCTCAGCGCGCGCCGGAGCCCCCGGGCTTCAGCGCATCGGCGAGCGAGGCCGTGCCCGAGCCGCGCCTGGCCGGGGCCGGCTGAGACGGGGCCGGCGCCCAGCCGCTCAGGAAGATCAGCTCAAACCGCTCCACCGCGCTCTCCCCGAATTCCGCCGTGGCGGCGGCGAAGCCGAGCCGGGTGAAGGGCCGGCGCGCCCGCTGGGCGAGGATGTTGGTAGCGCCGGCGAGACGCAGGTCGGCGAGCAGGCGCGGCAGCGAGGCATAGCGGACCTCAACCACCTCCCGGTCCGCCACCGGCAACGCGAAGCCGGCGCGGGTCAGCAGGTCGCCCGCCGCGCGCACGTCGATCTGCGGGTGGATGCGCGGCGACGGATCGAGGCCCTCGGCCGCCTCGGCCGCGCGCATCGCCTGGCGCAGCCGCGGCAGGCTGCCGGCGCCGGCGAAGGCGGCGAGGAACAGCCCGTCCGGCTTCAGCGTGCGGCGGAGCAAAGCCAGCGCGCCGGGCAGATCGTTGATCGTGTCGAGCAGCCCGACCGAGACGGCGAGGTCCATGCTGGCGGGGGGCAGGCCCGGCAGGTCCGCCTCGTCGACGCGAAGCACCGACAGGCCGCGCTCGGCCAGCCGGTCGCCGAGCCAAGGGTCGCTGCTCAGCTCGAGCGCCGCCGCGAAGGGCCGCGCGACGAGCTCGAGCCGGTCGAGCAATTCCTCCGCGGCGCGCCGGTGCAGCCAGAAGGCGTCGCCCTTGCCCGCGCCCGCGCGCGCCCGGCGCAGGCGGCCGAGCCTGGCATCGAAGGGGAGGGCGGGGCCGTCGGTCATTGCCAGCGCCTATAGCAGAGCGCAGCCTTGCACCAACCGCCTGTCCATGAGCGGACAGTCTGTCCGGAATCGGACGCGATTTCGGCTGTGGCATTCCTGCCCGCAGAGAGGAAATTCGCTGGCACGCCTCTTGCTGCGATGCGGCGGAACGACCATTGGAGAAACGCTTTCCCTTCCCGGTCCTGGCCGATAAAAGCCCCGAAGACCGATAAGTGTATTGCGCCACTAAAACAGTTGTGCGAAGAGCCGCGACGATGACGGAATTGACCTTCGAACCCATGCGCCGCTCTATGGTGGCGAGCCAGCTCAGGACGACGGGCGTCAACGATCCGCGCGTCGTTGCGGCGATGGGCGAGGTCGCGCGCGAGCGCTTCGTGCCGGCGGAGCGCTGCGCGCTCGCTTATGCCGATGCCACCGTCCCGCTGGCCAATGGCCGGGCGCTCAATCCGCCGATGGCGCTGGGCCAGATGCTGACCGCCGCCGGGCTGCAGGGTGACGAGCGCGCGCTCGTGATCGGTGCCGGCTCGGGCTATGCCGCGGCGGTCGTCGCCCGGCTCGCCGGTTCGGTGACGGCGCTGGAGGAGGATGCCGCGCTCGCCGGCATGGCGCGCGAGGCGCTGGCCGGGACGGGGGTGACCGTCGTCGAGGGGCCGCTCGCCGCTGGCTGGTCCGCCGGGGCGCCCTATGAGTTCATCCTGATCGACGGCGCCGTCGAATATGTGCCGCAGGCGATTGTCGACCAGACCGCGGACGGGGGGCGGATCGCCCTGGCCTTGCTCGACCGGGGCGTGACCCGGCTCGGCATCGGCCGGGTCGTATCCGGAGCGTTCGGACTGACGACGATTTCCGATGCGGCGGTTGCCATCCTGCCGGGCTTCGAGAAGCCCCGCGGTTTTACCTTTTGAGAGCGGAGTGGGTTTAATGCGTTCAGCTTTGCTGGCAGCAGCCGGGGTGGCGGCCATCGCTGTGGGTGGCGCCGCGCTGGCGCAGCCCCAGAATACGGGCACGGCGCCGCGCTCGCAGACCCAGGCCTTCGTGCCCAATCCGGCGCGCGCCCCAGCCGCGACCACACCGCCAGCGGCCCCGGTCGACTATGGCCGCGAGCAGACGCTGCGCGACGCCCTGGTGCGCACCTACCAGACCAATCCGACCCTGATGGCCGAGCGCCAGTCGCTCCGCCAGCGCGACGAGGACGTGGACATCGCCCGTGCCGCCGGGCGTCCTCAGGCCGACGTCTCCGCGCAGGTCAATCGCGACATCTACACCCGCCACATCATCGGCGGGAACGGCGCCGACATGAGCGTGACCGGCCGGATCAGCCTGCCGCTCTATTCGGGCGGGCGGGTGCGCAATTCGGTGCGCGCCGCCAATACCCGTGTCGAGGCCGGCCGCGCCGACCTCAGGGCGACCGAGGGCGATCTCTTCACCGAAGCGGTGGCGGCCTATATGGACGTGATCCGCGACCGCTCGATCGTCCAGCTCAACCAGAACCAGGTCCGCGTGCTGGAGACCAACTTGCAGGCGACGCGCGACCGTTTCGAGGTCGGCGACCTGACCCGGACCGACGTCGCCCAGTCCGATGCCCGCCTCGCGCTCGCCCGCAGCCAGCTCTCCATCGCCGAGGGGCGCCTGCGCGCCAGCGAGGAGAATTACCGGCGCGTGATCGGCGAGAATCCCGAGGATCTGCAGCCGCCGCCGCATCTACCGAGCCTGCCGGGCACGGACGAGCAGGCCACCCAGATCGCGCTCGCCAACAATGCCGATCTCGCCTCGATCGCCGCCCAGGCCCGCGCCGCCGGCTATGACGTCCGCGTGGCGCGCGGCGCCCGGCTGCCGACGATCAGCGCGAACAGCACGACCACCTATTTCGACCGGCTCGGCACCGGCGTTGCCGGCGTGAACGGCGTCGGGCTGGACGTCGACAACACGACGAGCTCCGGCGTTGGTCTGTCGCTGACCATGCCGCTCTACCAAGGCGGCGCCGCGGCCTCGCGCGTGCGGCGGGCCGAGGCGGTGCGCGGCGAGCTGCTGGAGACCGCGGTCGCGGTCGAGCGCCTGGTCATCTCCAATACCAATGCCGCCTTCGCCAATTACCGGGCGGCGCTGCAGGCGATCGAGTCGAACGAGATCGCCGTCGCCGCCAACACGCTGGCGCTGGAGGGCACGCGCGCCGAGCAGACGGTCGGCACGCGCAACGTGCTCGACGTGCTCAACGCCGAGCAGGAATTGCTGAACAGCCAGGTGCTGCTGGTGACGGCGCGGCGCGACGCCTATGTCGCCGGTTTCCAGCTGCTCAACGCCATGGGCCAGGCCGAGGCCGAGGATCTCAACCTCGACGGCATCGGGCCGCTCTACGACCCGACGGTCAACTACAATCGCTACAACAACAATTGGAGCGACTGGGACGACGGGCCGCGCATCCGTCCGTCCTCCACCCGCACCGCGCCGCCCAATAACAACAGCCCGGTGACAGAACCCCCCGTGACAGTCTCGCCGCAATAAGCAATAAGCGCGGCGCTATGGGGGACGCCCAACCAGACCCGTCGATGGAGGAAATTCTCGCCTCCATCAAACGCGTTATCGCCGAGGACGGCAAGGCCGCGGCCGCCGTGGTCGCGGCACCTGCGGCGACGAGCGGGCGCGCCCGGCGGCTCCGTCCCGCCGCGCCGGTCACCGCGGAGACGGCCGACGACGACGTGCTCGAGCTGGACGAGCCGATCACCGAGGGTCCGACCTTGCTGTCGGACAATGCCGCCGCCTCCACCCGCTCGCGGCTTGCCTCGCTCTCGGCGCTGCGCCAGCGCGGGGAGGCGCAGGCCGCCGATCCGGGTGCGCTCGAGGCGGTGGTGCGCGAGATGCTGAAGCCGATGCTCAAGGAGTGGCTCGACCAGCGCCTGCCCGAGATCGTCGAGGAGCTCGTCACCCGCGAGATCGCCCGGCTGACGGGGCGGGATCTGTAGGCACCTTCGTGCTCCGGCGAAGGCCGGAGCGTTGCGAGACCCGCACAAGCTGTTCGACCAGCGGTCCGGCCTTCGCCGGACCACGATTTTGGTTAACGGCACCGGGTTGCCCGTCCTCCCGCGCCGGTGCTAACCGCGCTCCCCATGAAGAAGCTGCTGCTCGCGAGCCTTGCCGCGCTCGCTCTCGCCCAGGCGCCCGCCGCCTTCGCCCGCCCGATGACCGCCACCGACCTCGCCACCCTGCGACGGCTCTCTGCGCCCGCCGTCTCACCGGACGGCAATTGGGCGGTTTACCAGTTGCGCGAGACCGATCTTGCCGCGAACCGGGGCCGGACGGACCTTTATCTGCTCGATCTGCGCGCCGCGGACGCGCAGCCGGTGCGGATCGCCTCGGCGCCCGAGCATAACGAGCATGATCCGCGCTTCTCGCCCGACGGGCGCTGGCTCTATTATCTCTCCGACGCGTCCGGCAGCGACCAGATCTGGCGCGTCTCGCTGCCCTCGGGCACGCCGGAGAAAGTCACCGACCTCGCCACCGACGTCGCCGGCTTCGCGATCGCGCCGAGCGGGGACCGCGTGGCGATCTGGGCCGACCGCAACATGGCCTGCCAGGATTTCAGCTGCGCCAACGTCTCCGGGCCGGCGCCGGACCATGGCTCGGGCCGGGTCTACGACCAGACCTTCGTGCGCCACTGGGACACCTGGGTGGAGCCGGGCGTGCGCTCGCGCCTCTTCTCCTTCCCGATGGTCGACGGCCGCCCGCAGGGGCAGGGCACGCCGCTCGCGCCGAACCTGGTCGGCGATTCGCCCTCCAAGCCGTTCGGCGGGGCCGAGGAGATTGCCTGGAGTCCGGACGGACGGACCCTGTTCTTCGCGCTGCGCGAGGCGGGGCGGACCGAGCCGAACTCGACCAATCTCGACATCTTCTCGGTGCCCGCGGACGGCAGCGCGGCGCCGACCAACCTCACGCCCGCGCTGCGGGGCACGGACACGACGCCGGCCGTGTCACCGGACGGGCGCTGGCTGGCCTGGACCAACATGGCGCGGGCAACCTACGAGGCGGACCGGCAGGTCGTCCATCTGCGCAACCTGCAGACCGGCGAGGTCCGGGCGCTGACCGGCGGCTGGGACCGCTCGGTCGGCTCGATCGCGTGGGCGCCGGACGGGCGCTCATTGCTCGTGACCGCGGGCGACACGCTCGACAATCCGGTCTTCCGCGTGGACGTGGCGACGGGCCGGGTGACGCGGCTGACCCAGGGAGGCATCGCGGGCAACGTCATCCCGCTGCGCGACGGCGGCGCGCTCTACACGCTGAACAGCCTGCAGGCCCCGGACGACCTCTACCGGCTCGACCGGCGCGGCCGGGCGCGGCAGCTCACCCGGGTCAATGCGGACCGCATGGCGGACCTCGATCCGGTCACCGTGCAGCGTTTCTCCTTTCCCGGCGCGGGCGGCGACACGGTCTGGGGGCAGATCGTGAAGCCGGCGGGCGCGCAGGGCCGGCTGCCGGTCGCCTTCCTGATCCATGGCGGGCCGCAGTCCAGCTTCGCCAATGGCTGGTCCTATCGCTGGAACCCCTGGCTGTTCGCGGCGCCGGGCTATGCGGCGGTGACCATCGATTTCCACGGGAGCACCGGCTACGGCCAGGCCTTCACCGATGCGATCAACCGCGACTGGGGCGGCAAGCCACTCGAGGATCTGCGCCTCGGCCTCGCCGCGGCGGGGCGGACCGATCCGCAGGTCGACACCGCCAATGCCTGCGCGCTCGGCGGCTCCTATGGCGGCTTCATGGTCAACTGGATCGCGGGCAACTGGCCCGACGGCTTCCGCTGCCTGGTCAGCCATTCGGGCGTCTTCGACCAGCGTGCCATGGCCTATGAGACCGAGGAGCTCTGGTTCACCGAATGGGAGTTTGGCGGGCCCTATTTCGAGCCCGCGGCGCGCGAGAATTACGAGCGCAACAACCCTGTCAATTTCGTGCAGAATTTCCGCACGCCGATGCTGGTCATCCATGGCGAGCGCGACTTCCGGATTCCGTACAGCCAGTCGCTCGGCCTGTTCAACGCGCTGCAGCGGCGGAACATCCCCTCGCGGCTGGTGGTCTTCCCCGACGAGAATCACTGGATCCTGAAGCCGCAAAACTCGATCCAATGGTATCGCGAGGTCCACGGCTGGCTCGACCAGTGGCTCAGAAGGGGTGGCGGAGACGCGCAGGCGCGCTAAGAGCGCGTCCATGACCGAACTGCCAAAAACCTTCGACCCGGCCGCGATCGAGGCGCGCTGGTACGCCAGGTGGGAGAGCGAGGGGATGTTCCGCCCCGCGCGCCCGGACGCCGAGCCGTTCACGATCGTGATCCCGCCGCCCAACGTGACGGGCTCACTCCATATCGGCCACGCGCTCGACAATACGCTGCAGGACATCCTCATCCGCCATGCGCGGCTGCAGGGGAAGGATGCGCTCTGGGTGGTCGGCATGGACCATGCGGGCATCGCCACGCAGATGGTCGTCGAGCGCCAGCTCGAGGAGAAACAGGACAAGCGCACGAACTACACCCGCGACGAGTTCATCGCGAAGGTGTGGGAGTGGAAGGCGGAGAGCGGCGGCCAGATCACGCGCCAGCTCCGCCGGCTCGGCGCTTCCTGCGACTGGGCGAACGAGCGATTCACCATGGACCCGCATTTCGTGAAGGCGGTGCTGAAGGTGTTCGTCGACCTGTACAATCAGGGGCTGCTCTATCGCGACAAGAGGCTGGTGAACTGGGATCCGGGGCTGAAGACCGCAATCTCCGACCTCGAGGTGGAGACCAACGAGATCAAGTCCAGCTTCTGGCATTTCCGCTACCCGCTGGCGGACGGCTCGGGGGCGATCTCGGTGGCGACAACGCGCCCCGAGACGATGCTCGCCGACATGGCGGTGGCGGTCCATCCCGACGATGAGCGTTATCGGGCCTGGATCGGGAAGAAGGTCAGGCAGCCGGTCACGGGCCGGTTGATCCCGATCATCACCGACGAGCATGCCGATCCGGAGCTGGGCTCCGGCGCGGTGAAGATCACGCCGGGGCACGACTTCAACGATTTCGAGGTCGGCAGGCGCGCCGGCATCGCGCCGTCGGACATGCTCAACATGCTCGATGCCGACGCGAAGGTGGTGCAGACCGCGGACGGGCTGGTGCCGGCGGAACTGCTCGGCCTCGACCGGTTCGAGGCGCGTAGGCGCGTCGTCGCGATAATCGAGGCGGAAGGCTGCCTGGAAAAGGTCGAGGACCGGGTGGTCGCGACACCCTTCGGCGACCGCTCCGGCGTGGTGATCGAGCCCTGGCTGACCGATCAATGGTATGTCGACGCGGCGACTTTGGCGCAGAAGCCGATCGAGGCGGTGCGCTCCGGCGACATCCGCGTCGTGCCGAAGACCTGGGAGAAGACCTGGTTCAACTGGCTGGAGAATATCCAGCCCTGGTGCGTGTCGCGGCAGCTCTGGTGGGGGCACCAGATCCCGGCCTGGTATGACGACGCGGCGGGCAAGGTCTATGTCGCCGAGACCGAGGCGGAGGCGCAGGTGCAGGCCGGGGAGGGCGCGGTGCTGCGCCGTGATCCCGACGTGCTCGACACCTGGTTCTCCTCGGCGCTCTGGCCGTTCGCCACGCTCGGCTGGCCGGAGCAGACCGAAGAATTGCGCCGCCATTATCCCAACGACGTGCTGATCTCCGGCTTCGACATCATCTTCTTCTGGGATGCACGCATGGCGATGCAGGGCTTCCAGTTCATGGGAGAGAAGCCGTGGAAGACCTTGTACCTCCACGGTTTGGTCCGCGACGCCAGGGGCCAGAAGATGTCCAAGTCCAAGGGTAATACCGTGGACCCGCTCGGTCTGATCGACCGCTTTGGCGCCGACGCGCTGCGCTTCACTTTGGCGGCGATGGAGAGCCAGGGGCGCGACATCAAGCTCGATGAGAAGCGCGTCGAGGGCTATCGCAATTTCGCGACCAAGCTCTGGAATGCGGCCCGCTTCTGCCAGGCCAACGGCATCGGTGCCTCCGCGGCGATCGAGCCGCCCGCGACGACCCTGCCGGTGAACAAATGGATCATCGGCGAGACGGTGAAGACCATCCAGGCGCTCGACCTCGCGCTCGCCGATTTCCGCTTCGACGAGAGCGCCAACAATATCTACCACTTCACCTGGGCGACCTTCTGCGACTGGTATCTGGAGCTGATCAAATCGACGCTGACGGCGCCTGAAGCACCGCATCTTGCCGGCGGCGAATATGCGGAAGAGACTCGACACGTAGCCGGCTGGGTGCTCGACCAAATTCTGGTCATGCTCCACCCGTTCATGCCATTCGTGACCGAGGAATTGTGGAATGCGCTCGGCGATCGACCCTATCCGCTGATCCATGCCAGGTGGCCCGCTGGTGATGCTCGGGCACTTGATCCCTCGGCGGGGGTTGAGATTGATTGGCTCATCCGGCTGGTAGGTGGCATTCGCGCCGCTCGCGCGGAGCTGAACGTGCCGCCGGGCGCGAAACTGCCGCTCCATGTCCGGGACGCCTCCGACGAAACAGCCGGGAGGCTGGAGCGCGGCGCCACGGCCCTGCAACGTCTGGCCCGCATCAGTGGCATAAGTGATGGCGCTGTCGAGGGCGGCGCAGCGCAGATCGTGGTCGACGAGGCGACCTTCCTGCTGCCGCTGGAGGGCGTGATCGACATCGACGCGGAGAAGGCCCGTCTCGCCAAGGCGGCCGAGGCGGCGGAGAAGGAGCGCGATTCGCTGTCGGCCCGCCTCAACAATCCGAGCTTCGTCGAGCGCGCCAAGCCGGAGGCGGTCGAGAAGGCGCGGGCGGACCATGCGGAGAAGGCATCGGACGCGGAGAAATATCGGGCCGCGCTGGCCCGGCTCGGCTGAGGTCTCGCGCGAAATTCCTGCTGCGGGATCGGGCCCGGCGTGGCGTCTTGCGAGTCCGGAACCGCAGGCTGGACACCCGGTTCCACCCCTCAGACGAAGGAAATCCGATGGCGACTCGTGCCGGACCGGGCCCACGCGGCCGCCATGACCTGACCGAGGGCCCGATCGGCAAGGCCCTGCTCGCCTTCGCCCTCCCGACCCTGCTCTCCTCGATCCTGCAGTCGCTGAACGGCTCGATCAACGCGATCTGGGTTGGGCGCTTCCTCGGCGAGCAGGCGCTGGCGGCGACCTCCAACGCCAATCTCACCATGTTCCTGCTCATGGCCTTCGTCTTCGGTTTCGGCATGGCGGCGACGGTGCTGATCGGCCAAGCCTTCGGGCGGCGAGACATGGACTCGGTGCGCCGGACGATCGGCACCGCGATCGGCAGCTTCGCGCCCTTCGCAGCCCTGATTGGTCTGCTCGGCTGGATCTTCGCGCCGGATCTGCTGCGCCTGCTGGCGACGCCGGCGGAGAGCGCCGCGCTGGCGCTCGCCTATCTGCGCGTGATCTTCATCGCCATGCCGCCGATCCTGATTGCCGTGGTGCTGATCATGGGCCTCCGCGGCACCGGCGATTCGATCAGCCCGATGTGGTTCATGATCGTCGCGGTGGTGCTGGATTCGGGGCTCAACCCGGTCTTCATCCTCGGCCTCGGTCCGATCCCGGCCATGGGCATTGCGGGTTCGGCCATGGCGACGGTGATCGCCAATTATGCGGCCCTGATCGGCCTGCTCTTCTACATCTATGTTCGCGACCTGTCGGTCCGGCTGCGCGGGCCCGAATTGCGCTACCTGATCCCGGACCGGCAGCTGCTGAAGACGATGATCGTCAAGGGCTTCCCGATGGGGCTGCAGATGATCGTCATCTCCTCCTCGGGCCTCGCGACCCTGGGCCTGGTCAACCGCGAGGGCGTCGAGACGACCGCGGCCTTCGGCGTGGCGATGCAGCTCTGGACCTATCTCCAGATGCCGGCCATGGCGCTCGGCGCCGCCTGCAGCGCGATGGCGGCGCAGAATATCGGCGCCGGCAAGTGGGAGCGGGTGGGCGCGATCACCCGCTCGGCGATCACCTACAATCTGCTGATCACCGGCGTCCTCGTGGTGCTGCTGATCGCCTTCGACCGTGCCGCCCTGGCCCTCTTCCTCGGCGGCGGCAGCCCGGCCTTGCCGATCGCCCAGCATATCCAGCTGCTCGCAACCTGGAGCTTCCTCCTGTTTGGCGTGACAATGATCCTGTTCGGCACGGTGCGGGCGAACGGCGCCGTGATCGGGCCCCTGATCATCCTCTTCATCGGCCTCTATCCGGTGCGGCTCGGCTTCGCGCTCGGCGCCTATCACTGGCTCGGCGCGGATTCGATCTGGCTGAGCTTCACCGTCGGCAGCCTCGCCAATCTGGCGCTGGCCGCGGCCTATTACCTGCACGGCGGCTGGCGCAAGGCGCGGATGCAGCCGCCGCCGCGCGAGGAGCTGGTCGAGGAGGCGCAGGCGGATGCCGAGCCGGGCGGGCGGCTCAACCCGACGGCCTGAGGCTCAGGCCGGCACCATCACCTCGATCACCCCCTCCGCCACCTCGACCGCCGCCGGCGTGTGGCCGATCACCTCGCCGTCGATCGAGATGGGCAAAGGGGGATCGGTCTCGAGGCGCAGCTTGCGGGCATGGAAATCGATCACGGTCTGACGTTTCCAGGCCCGGTTGCGCGCCAGCACGGCGAGCCAGTTGCGCAGCAGGCGATGCCTGGCGCGGCCGGGCACGGCCTGAACGACGATCTCGCCGCTGTCGACGCGGGCTGCATCGATCACCTCCACGCCGCCATGATAGGGTCCGTTGGCGATCCGCACCTCCAGCGCTTCCATCTCGTGCCGCTCGCCATTCTCCAGCTCGACGATCAGGCGGAAGGGGCGGAAGCGGAACACGCAGCGTATCGCCCAGAGCAAATAGCCGACGCGCCCGAGCCAGCGCTTGAGCCCGTGCGGCACGGTGGCGCCGATCAACGGCGACAGGCCGATGGCGGCGCTGTTCGCGTAGAAATCGCCGTCGATCACGCCGAGATCGACGCGGCGGCGCCTGCCCGTCGCGATCGTCCTGATCGCGCCGTCCAGGTCGAGCGGGATGCCGAGCGTGCGGGCGAAGCTGTTCGCCGTCCCCAATGGCAGCAAGGCGAAGACGCAGTCGCGGTCGACCAGCTCGTCCACCGCAGAGGAGAGCGAGCCGTCGCCGCCGCCGACGATGACCATCGGCGCGCCGCTCCTGACCGCCTGCTTGACCGTCGGGATCAGATCCCTGGTCTTGCGCACGGCATGGGCGGAGCGGAGCCGGATGCCGGCTTCCCTCAGGCTGAAGACGGCCCGGCGGAAGAGCGCGCGGCCCTTGCGCGAGCGGGCATTGACGACCAGCACGGCCTCGCGCGGGATGGGCTTTTCGGCGGACATGGCGCTCCTAACTCATGGGCGCGGGCGGATGTCCACTGCCGATGCGCATCGGCGTTCGTCTAACGCGGCTTTGCAGGGCGCGGATCGGGCGCTAAGCCCCGCCCTCATGCCTGCCGCCACCTATCCCGCCCTTCGCCTGCGCCGGACGCGCGCCGCTCCGTGGAGCCGGGCGATGGTTGCCGAGACCAGCCTGTCGCCGTCGGACCTGATCTGGCCCCTGTTCATCGCGGAAGGGGGGGGCGTCGAGGAGCCGATCGCGAGCCTGCCCGGCGTCTCGCGCTGGTCGGTGGACCTGATCGCGGCGCGGGCGAAGGAGGCGCGCGCGCTAGGCATCCCGTGCATCGCGCTCTTCCCGAACACGCCGCAGGGCCTCAGGAGCGAGGATGCGCGCGAGGCGCTGAACCCGGACAATCTGATCTGCCGCGCGGTGAAGGCGGCCAAGGACGCGGCGCCGGAGGTCGGCGTGCTCACCGACGTCGCGCTCGATCCCTATACCAGCCACGGCCATGACGGGATCGTCGATCCGTTCGGCTATGTGCTGAACGACGAGACCAGCGCGGTCCTGGCCGACCAGGCCCTGGTCCAGGCCGATGCCGGCGCCGACATCATCGCGCCCTCCGACATGATGGACGGCCGCGTCGGCGCGATCCGCGGCGCGCTCGAGGAGGCCGGCCATGTCAACGTGCAGATCATGGCCTATGCCGCCAAATATGCCTCGGCCTTTTACGGCCCGTTCCGCGACGCGGTCGGCAGCAGGGGCCTGCTGAAGGGCGACAAGAAGACCTACCAGATGGACCCGGCCAATGCGCTGGAGGCCCTGCGCGAGGTCGCGCTCGATCTCGCCGAGGGCGCGGACACGGTGATGGTGAAGCCGGGCCTGCCCTATCTGGACATCGTCCGCCGCGTTAAGGAGCGGTTCGAGGTGCCGGTCTTCGCCTACCAGGTGTCCGGCGAATATGCGATGATCGAGGCCGCCGCCGCGGCGGGCGCGGGCGACCGCGACGCCCTGGTCCTCGAGACATTGATGGCGTTCAAGCGGGCCGGCTGCGCGGGCGTGCTGACCTATCACGCCCCGCTCGCCGCGCGGCTGCTCGCCAGCCGATGAGCGAAACCGCGCGGCTGCTGGCGCTGCAGCGGGCAGCGGCCCCGCTCGAGCCGGATGCGGGTGCGCGCGAAGCGCTTGCCGGGCTGACAATCGGACATGCGGAGGCGTTCCTCGCGGCGCTGGAGGAGGGCCCGTCCTACGCGGCCTGGACCGAGGCCAATGCCGCGGCGCTGGCGGCACCCTTTCCGGAAAGCGGGCGCGAGCCCGAAGCCGTGCTCGCCGAGTTCGACGCCTGCGTCGCCCGGCCGGGTATCACCACCGCTTCCGGGCGCTTCACCGGCTATATTCCGGGCGGCGGCCTGTTCCATGCGGCGCTCGGCGATTTCCTCGCCGCCGCGACCAACAAATATTCGGGCTTCGCGCCGGCTGCCCCGGGCGCCGTCAGACTGGAAAATGCCGTCGCGAGCTGGCTGGCCAGGGTGATCGACATGCCGGAAGGGGCAGCGGGGGTGCTGACCTCGGGCGGCAGCATGGCGAACCTCACCGCGATCGTCGCCGCGCGCGAGGCCGCGGACCCGGACGGGGGCGGGGCCATCTACCTGACCGGCTTCGCCCATCATTGCATCGACAAGGCGCTGCGCATCGCCGGACGGGCGCGGTCGCCGCGCCGGCTGATCGCTACCGACGAGCGCCACCGGATGCGCGCCGACGCCCTCGCCGAGGCGCTGGAGCAGGACAGGGCGGATGGTATCCGGCCCTGGCTGATCGTCGCCTCGGCCGGCACGGTCGACACCGGCACGGTCGACCCGCTTGCCGAGATCGCGGCGCTCGCCACCGAATATCGCGCCTGGCTGCACGTGGACGGCGCCTATGGCGGCCTGTTCATGCTCTGCGAGGAGGGGCGGGCAGCGCTCGGCGGGATCGAGCAAGCGGACAGCGTCGCGCTCGACCCGCACAAGACCCTGTTCCTCCCCTACGGCACGGGCGCCGTCGTCGTCCGGGAGGGGCGGAAGCTGTTCGAGGCGTTCAGCGCCAGCGCCGATTACATTCAGGAATTCGCCGCCAACGATGTCGGCCCGTCGCCCGCCAATCTCTCGCCCGAGCTGACCCGCCATTTCCGCGCCCTCCGGCTCTGGCTGCCGCTGCAGCTCGCCGGCGTCGCCGCCTTCCGCGCCGCCCAGTCGGAGAAGATCGGGCTCGCCCGCTATTTCCATGCGCGGCTGTCGGACATGCCGGACTGGGATGCGGGGCCGCCGCCCGACCTTTCGGTCGTCGCCTTCCGCTATCGCGGCAGCAACGCCTTCAACGACGGGCTGCTGGAGCGCCTCCAGCAGGACGGCCGCGTGTTCCTGAGCGGGACGCGGATCCAGGGCGAGACCTGGCTGCGCTGCGCGATATTGTCGTTCCGCACGCATCTGGCGCATATCGACGAGACGATCGACGTGCTGGCCACCACGGCGGCCGCCCTCCAAGCGGAAAGCAGGGACGAAAGTGCAGAATGAAGCCGCCTCCTTTCACCCATTGTTCAGCGACGCTGCGGGCATGATCGTCCGTCGCGCCGTTCGCGCCGAGGCCTTGAGGGACTGATGTCGAAGAAGAACCGCAGGCAGCAGGCCGCGAACAATCCGAAGCGCGATGCCGCCGCCACGCCGATCCTGCCGGCGCCGCGGGTGAACGAGCGCTATGCCCGCCCGCTCTTCGTGCTGACCATCGTCACCGGTTCGTTTCTGCTGTTTCTTACGCAACCGATGATCGCGCGTATGGCGCTGCCCCGGGTCGGCGGCGCGCCGTCTGTCTGGAACAGCGCGATGCTGGTCTACCAGCTGCTGCTGCTCGCCGGCTACGCCTATGCCCACTGGGCGGTGCGGCTGAAGCCGCGCAGGCAGGCGGGCCTGCACATCATCCTGCTCGGCGTCGCCGCGCTCTGGCTACCGATCGGGCTCACCCAGGCGGTGCCGCCAAGCGATTTCGAGCCGGCGCTCTGGGTGCCCTGGTTCCTGCTCTCCTCGATCGGCCCGGTCTTCTTCATCGTTTCCGCGCAGGCGCCTTTGATGCAGCGCTGGTATGCGCTGGAGACGAGCCGCGGCGATCCCTATCCGCTCTACGCCGCCTCCAATCTCGGCAGCTTCGCCGGCCTGATCTCCTATCCCCTGCTGGTCGAGCCGCTGATGAGCCTGCAGCAGCAGAGCTGGCTGTGGACGGCGATGTATGCCTTTCTGTTTCTTCTGGTCATCGCCTGCGCGCTGACCGTGCCCGCCGATGCGGTCGAGGTCGTGCCCGAGCATGACGAGCCGGCACCGACGACGCGGCAGATGCTGCACTGGATCGTGCTGGCGGCGGTGCCCTCGGGGCTGATGCTGTCGACGACGACGCACCTCACCACCGACATCGTCGCCATCCCGATGCTCTGGGTGCTGCCGCTCGGCCTCTATCTGCTGAGCTTCGTCATCGCCTTCGCCCACCGGCGCAAGGTCGCCGACTTTATCACCATGCTGGCGCCGATCATCATCCTGGTCGCCGGCGGGCTGGTCTTCGGCCGCGGCGCGAGCAACCCGCTCTATCCGGTGACGCTCGGCCTGCTGCTGCTGTTCGCGATCGCGGTGGCGCTGCACGGCGAGATGTTCCGGCTGCGTCCGGCGGCCAGCCACCTGACCCGCTTCTACCTCGCCATGTCGATCGGCGGCATGCTCGGCGGCCTGTTCTGCGCGATCGTCGCGCCTTTGCTGTTCGACTGGGCCTATGAATATCCCCTGCTGATCCTGGGCGCCGCCCTCCTTGTGCCGCAAATGCCGCTCGTGCCCTGGCCGAAGGAGCAGGAATGGCTGATGCGGCTCGCGCTGCCGGCCATGGCCGTCCTGCTCTCCGCCGCCGTCTACATGATGCGCTACAAGGGCTTCAGCTCGCAGATGGTGCTGATCGGCTCGATCCTGATCTCGCTGGCGGCGCTCGCCTGCTTGGGCCGGCGGGTCGCCTTCACCATCTGCCTGCTCGCTTTGATGGTGAGCTACGACAATCGCGGCGTGCTCAGCACCACCGTGGAGGGTGGCCGCACCCGCTCCTATTTCGGCATTTACGAAGTCTATGTCCGGCCCGACGGCAGCGCCCGCGTGCTGACCCACGGCACCACCCTGCACGGCATCCAGAATCTCGATCCGGCGCTGGAGCGCGAGCCGACCTCATATTATGCGCGCCGCTCCGGCGTCGGCATCGCGTTGACCAATGCCGACTCGCTTTTCGGCGCGCATCCGCGGATCGGCGTCGTCGGGCTCGGCTCGGGCACGCTCTCCTGCTACGCCTTCCCGAACCAGAGCTGGACCTTCTTCGAGATCGACCCGGCGATGGTCGAGGTCGCGCGCAACCGCTTCACCTTCCTCACCCGCTGCGCGCCGCAGGCCCGGATCGTGCTCGGCGACGCCCGGCTCAGCCTCGCCCAGCAACCGCCGGGCTCGATCGACCTGCTCGCGGTCGACGCCTTCTCCTCCGACGCGGTGCCGATGCACCTGCTTACCCACGAGGCGCTGCAGGTCTATGGCCGGGCCGTGCAGCAGAACGGCATCGTCCTCTTCCACATCTCCAACCGCTATCTGGACCTGCGCCCGGTGATCGCCGAGCTGGCGCAGAGCAGCGGCTGGCATGCGGCGATGCTCGAATATATGCCGACCGAGGCGGAGGAGGCGCAGAACGCGACCATCTCGGTCTGGATCGCCCTGTCGCGCAACCCGGAAACGCTGCAGCGGCTGATGCAGCTCAGCGGCAATGACGCGACCGCCTGGCGCTCGGTCGATCCGCGGCCCGGCTTCTCCGGCTGGACCGACGACCATGCCTCGATCCTGCCGATCCTGAACTTCGATTCCTTCATCCCGCGCGGCAATTGATGGGCGTAGCGATCGAGACCGGCCGGCTGCTGCTGCGCGACTGGCGCGAGGACGACATCGCGCCCTTCATCCGCCACACCAACACGCCGGCGGTGATGCGCTGGCTGGGCGGCGTGCAGACCGAAGCGCAGCTGGAGGAGGCGATCCGCACCCGGATGATGCGCTGGCAGCAGGAGCGCGGCTTCACCTTCTGGGTCGTGGAGCGCAAAGCAGACGGCGCGCTGCTCGGCTTTTGCGGGCTCAAGATCGCCGACACGCCGGGATCGCCGATCGAGGGCGTGCACGAGGTAGGCTGGCGGCTGCGCGAGGAAGCCTGGGGGCAGGGCTATGCGAAGGAGGCGGCGATCGCCTCGCTCGATTTCGCCTTCGACCGGCTGGGCGCGCAGCGCGTCGTCGCGATCACCTTCGTCGGGAATGAGCCAAGCTGGGGCCTGATGGAGCGGCTCGGCATGACCCGCCGGCCCGAGGACGATTATGACGATCCGCGCTTCCCGACGCTCAACCCCACGATCGTCTACGACATCCGCCCCGGGGAGCTGAAAAGATGAGCCTGATCCCGTTCGGCGGCAAGGCGCCGATCATCGATCCCGCCGCCTTCGTCGCGCCCGGCGCGCGGCTGATCGGCGACATCGAGATCGGGCCCGAATCCTCGATCTGGTACAATTGCGTGCTTCGCGGCGACGTGAACCGGATCCGGATCGGCGCGCGCACCAACATCCAGGACGGGACGGTGCTGCACGTCGATTCGCCACGGCCGGGCAACGAGGGCGGCCACCCGACCCTGATCGGCGACGAGGTGCTGATCGGCCATATGGCGATGGTCCATGGCTGCCTGCTGCACGACCGCGCCTTCGTCGGCCTCGGCGCGATCGTCATGGACGGCTGCGAAATCGAGAGCGACGCGATGCTCGCCGCCGGCGCCCTGCTCACCCAGGGCAAGCGCATCCCCGCCGGCCAGCTCTGGGCAGGGCGCCCGGCCAAATATGTCCGGGACCTTGGCGAGGCGGATTTCCGGGGCATGCGCGCCGGCGTGGCGCATTATGTCGCGCTGGCGAAGCTGCATGCGGAGGCGGTGCGAGCGGCCGGGTAGGACCCCCGCTCCTTTCGCCCTGAAGTGCAGGGCTTCGACGGGCTCAGCCCGAACGGCGCTATCGGGTGTCCCGTGGACTAGCGCCTGATCCGGTTCAGCCGGGTCTGCTGCGAGGCCACGATCCCGTCGACCTGCGCGATTGCGGCCTCGAGCGCGGCGAGGTCGGCGGGGCTGGTGGGCTGGCCGGCGCGGGCCAGAGCGAGCTGGTGGAGCTCGGCGGCGGCGTCGGTGGCGCGCAGGCGCGAGGCTTCCGCGCGGGACCAGGCCTGCTGGGCATCGATCCAGCTGTCCGAGCCCTCGGCGCCGGCCCGGCCCGCAGCCCGCGCGGCCGCCGCATAATCGTCCTCGAACGCCGCATCGCCGGCGCGGGCCTCGCTCACCAGCCGGTTGATCTGCACGCGCAGCGCACTGTCGTCGGCGATCTGCGGCGCCTCGCGCACGGGCTCCTCGATCGCCAGCCGTTCGTCGGGACGCGGCGCCAGCGAGGGGAAGGGGCCCTCGGACACGCAGCCCGCGAGCAGGGCGGCGGCGCAGGCGAGGAGGGGGGCACGCAACGGCTTCATCACCTTCTCCCTATGCCCCCGCGCCTCCGCCCGCAACACCGGCCTCCGCCAGTGCAGGCGAGGGGTTGCGCACCGCAGACCTTCCCCCTATGTCGGCGCCTCCCGCGCGCCCGTAGCTCAGCTGGATAGAGCACCAGACTACGAATCTGGGGGCCGGAGGTTCGAATCCTTCCGGGCGCGCCATTTTCCGATCCAGGACCCGAACAAGCCCCTGCTCAGTGCGCGGGGTCACCCAGCATATGGTCCGCCAGGCCGTAACAGTGGCTCGCCTGATAGGCGTTCCGGCCCCGGTTCATGTGCGTCAGGTTGAAGGCACGGACGGCCCGCAACGCACGGGGCGTCGCGAGGAACTTGCAGATCGAGCGGAAGCCGCGGACCTTGACGCCGAAAATGTCGTCGCCGCGCGGGAAGATGCAGGAGACGTCTTCCGGCCTCACGACACAGCGCTCGAGGAAGGCGTCGTCCACCCGGCCCTCGTCCAGCGACCGGTCGGTGGTGAAATCGGAAAGGTGCACCAGGAACAGGGCGCGGATGTCCTCTCCGTCCGCATAGAGCGAAAAAAGCTCCATCCAGCTCGCATTGATGCGAACGAGCGCCTTCCCCGGCGTCGAGGGCAGGCAGGACACCGACCAATAATGGCGCTCGGTCCGGCGCGGGATCGGGATGCAGTCGCGGCCGTAGAGCCGGATTATGGCCAGAACCGCCTCGGCCTGCGGCCGGCGCATCAGCTTCTCGACCCGCCCGGCATATCTGAAGCGCAGCTCCAGCGATTCCGAACGCTCGTCGGCGTCGCGCGGGACCGCCTTGCCCTGCAGCCAGTCTTGCTGCTGCTGGACATCCAGGAACTGGCGCAAGCCGGTCGTGCCCGCGCGGCGGGGCGCGCTCACCTCGTCATTCGCAGCGCATCGTCGGCCGGTAGACCTGCATGGCGTTGGTGCCCGAATTCCCGCCCAGGGTGATGCCGCCCCCCGGCAGGAAGATTCGCCCGCCGATCACCGCGCTCCCCTTGAGGCCATGCACCGCGATCGGAAGGTTGGGCAATGTCGTCCAGCGGTCGGTGCGGGGATCATAGCCATAGGCGTTGGGCGTCAGGCCCAGCACATGGGTCGGCTCGCCCTCGCCGCCGAAGACGAACATGCAGCCGGCATAAGCGGCGCCGGTGATGCCGCCGCGCGGCGCCGGCAGCGAGGCGCCGCGGCTCCACCGACGCGTCGCGGGATCGTAAATCTCGACCACGTCGACGCGGGGGGCGCCCGCGCCGGGACCGGTGCGCCCGCCGGCGACGTAGATCCTGCCGTTGATCGCTACCATGGCGAGGTGATTGCGCTGGGTGGGCAAGTCGGGAAGCCGCTCCCAGCTGTCGGTCGCCGGGTCGTAGACCTCGAAGGCGGAGCCGCCGGGCGGGCGGCCGCCGGCGACGTAGATCTTGCCGTCGATCACGGCCTTGCCCCCGCCGCCGCGCGCCGTCGGCATCGGTGCCCGTGGCACCCAGCCGCCGACCGCCGGATCGTGCATCCAGACATCCGGGACGAAGCGCTCCGGCCGCCCCGTGCTCGCGCCTTCGACCTCGCCGCCGAGCAGATAGATCCGGCCGCCGACCGACGCGACATGGGTGTGATGGATCGGTTGGGGCAGCGTCGGGCCGAGCGTCCAGCGGCCCGTGGCGGGATCGTAGATCTGAACGAGGTTGGAGGGGAGCCGCCCGGGCGGGTAGCCGCCCAGCACCCAGATCCTGCCGCCGAATTCCGCGACCGCATGTTCTGAGCGCGGGAGCGGCATCGCCGTTCCCATGCTCCAGCCCTCGAACTCGGGAAAGGCGCCGACGGGCGGGCCGGCGCTTACCCGCGGATTCCACGCCTCCAACAACTCGCCCGCCTCGACGCGGACGGCAGGGCCGGCGGGCGGACCGCCGTCTGGGCCCTGCTTTGCCTTGGCGGGCGCTGGTTGCGCCTGCCCAGCCTGCGCAATCGCCGCGACGGACAAAGCGAGCGCTGCCGCCCCGGCCATCGCTCCGGAACCGAATTTCGTCATCCTCGCCACCGCATCCTCCCTCGTCGGCCAGCGGGGATGCTGCCATCGTTTGAGCGGCCTTACCATAGATCGGGGTTGCGTTTTCCGAGGCTCGAACGTTGACACGAGCGGCAAGTCCCGCACTGTGCCCCGCTTGGGGGACTCGCGGCGATGGCAGCGAAGGGCACGGACAGGCAAGGAGAGGTCTCCGAGCCCACCCTCACGCGCCTGCCGCCCGTCGGCTTCTGGAGCTATGCCCGGCAGGACGACGAGCTGTCCTTCGGCAAATTGAGCACGCTGCGCTCCTTGCTCATTCACGAGCTGCAGCAGCAATATGGCCGGGAACAGATCCGGCTCTTCCAGGACGCCAGCACGATCCCGCACGGCTCGGACTGGGAGAAGGAGATCAAGAAGGCGATCGACGCCTCGGTCTTCTTCATCCCGATCATCACGCCCAATTTCATCCAGAGCGAATGGTGCGCGCGCGAGGTCGAACTCTTCCTGGCGCGGGAGCGGAGCCTGCACACCGACTATCCCGGGCTGCGCGGCCAGAGCCGGATCTTTCCGATCCTGTTCATCGACATCGAGGACGTCGATCCGGAGAATCCGGAGGCGCTTGCCGCCCTGCAGAAGCTGCAATGGTTCGACTTCAGGCGCTTCCGCCACAAGAGCTATGAGGAAGCGTCGGTCCGCGAGGCCCTGTCCGAGCTCGCGGGCACGATCCGTTCGCTGCTGAAGGTCAAGGTCGTGGCCGACGGGAAGGACGCCAGGTCGGTGCCGCCGCCCGCGCCGGAGGTCAGCGCCAGCCCGCCGCCCCCCGCCGAGCCGGAGGGCAAGGCGGAGCGCTCTCCGGCCAGGCCGGCGGTCCGCCAGATCGAGACCGGCGACCTGCTCAATCACATGTTCGAGGTGAAGAGGTTCATCAAGGCCGGCGGCATGGGCCAGGTCTTCGAGGGCGCGAACATCATGACCGGGGAGCGGGTCGCGATCAAAGCGCTGCTGCCCGCCCTGGCCAACGACCCGAAGGTCACCGAGCTCTTCCAGCGGGAAGCGCTGACCCTGACCCGGCTGAACCATGAGTCGCTGGTCCAGTATCGCGCGCTCGCCAGGGAGCCGGAACTCGGCATCCTCTATATCGTCACTGATTATGTCGACGGGGTCGATCTCGCGGACGCCCTCGGCGAGGTCGAACGCGGTCCGGCCGAGCTGAAGCGGCTGCTCGGGCGGCTCGCCTCGGGGCTCGCGGTCGCGCACCGGCTGGGGGCGATCCACCGCGACATCTCGCCGGATAATGTCATGCTGCCGGGCGGCGATATCAGGCAGGCGAAGATCATCGATTTCGGGATCGCCAAGGATCTGGGCGGCAATCTGCCGACCCTGATCGGGCCGGGCTTCGCGGGCAAGCTCAACTATGTCGCGCCGGAGCAGCTCGGCGAGCATGAGGGCGAGATCGGGCCCTGGACCGACGTGTACAGCCTCGCTCTGCTGATCCTGGCCGTGGCCGGCGGCAAGAAGGTCGACATGTCGGGCAGCATCTCGGATGCGATCCGCAAGCGGCGGACAGGCCCCGACCTCTCCGCCGCCCCGGAGGAATTGCGGCCTCTGCTCGCCGACATGCTGAAGCTCGATCCGGCGGAGCGGCTCCGCTCGATGGACGAGGTGATCGCCCGGCTCGAGGCGCCGGATCAGCCGGGCGCGCGCCCGGCCCCCGCCAAGGCGGCCTCGCCGAAGCCCGCCGCGCCAGCCCCGGCCGACCCGCCCGAACCGCCGCCCGCGGAAGATGCGGCGAAGACCGTGGTCCAGGCGTCTCCGGCCATCGGCGGCATCGCGCCTCCGGCGGGAGAAACGGCGGAGCCCGGGACAGGGACGACTCCCTCGCGGCGGATCCCCGTCCTGAACCTGGCCTTCGCCGCCATCGCTGCGATCGTGGCGGTCGTCCTGCTCCTGCCAAAGGGGGAGGAGGAGGCGGCGCCGCAGCCCCGCGCGGAGAATATGGCGGCTGTGACGCAAACCGCGCCCGGAGCTCCCGGCACCCGGCCCCCGCCCGCGGCGGACGGCGCGTGGCTCCACGGCCGCTGGTGCGTCAGGGATGCCGCGACCGGACGGCAGGCGGTCTGGACGATCAGGCGGCAGGGCAACCGGCTGCGGGCGACCTATCCGGGCGGCAGCCAGTCCGAGGCAATTCGCAGCGTCACCGCGGCGGCCGTGACCACCGACGCCGCCACCTATATGCGGGATCCGGCCGGCAATGCCGTGACGGTCCGCGAACAGAATGCGGTGACGAGGCTCGAGCGGTGCCGGTGAGACGGGTCCTGCTGCTCGTCGTCGCGGCAATGCTCCTCGCGGGTTGGGGCATGCGCGGTGCTTCGGCAGAAGCGCAGAGCGCCCGCCACTGCGCTACCGAACGCGCGCTGGGCCGCTACCCGCCGGGCTGCCCAAGGCGGGTCACGCCGCGTCCGGTGCAGCGCACGCCGGCAAGCCCAGCCCGCGCCCGTGGCCTTATCCTGAGAAACGGTTGCGACGAGCGCCTGGAACTCGTGCTCGATTTCCGGACGGCGCGCGGCGTCGAACATGTCCCGATCGACGATACGTGGTTCATAGGGCCGGGCGAAACCTCCGGCCCGATGGCGCTTGGCGGTCGGCGCCTCGCGCTGGTGTCGGATGAAATCTACTATGTGGTCTTCAGGTCCGGATCTCGCTGGCAACTGACCGGGGCAGTGCGTCGAGACCATGGTAGCGGCTATCTGGACATGGCCCGGGCGCCGGTGTCGATCGACCGCAGCGGCGCCTATGTCGTTACGTTCTGCCGGGCGCCCGGCACACAAACCTCTATCCCTGGTCATTTCAGGGCGTATTTTGTCTGGGACAGCGACGAGATCATCCCGGAAGCTGCTGCCGTGTTGAACGAAGCCGCGGCAAATTATCTGCGATTGCGCGATTCCGCCGCCCGCATCATCGTGTCGGGTCACGCCTATGTCGAAGGGCCACGGACCGACGCCCTCGATATCAGCCGCCGCCGGGCCAACAATGTCCGTGCCTACCTCGTCTCTCGCGGTGTGCCCGCTGCCTCGATCACCACCGAAGCATGGGGAGATTCCCGGCCCGCCGTCGAGGGGCAGACGGAGGATGTGAGAGTGCAGAACCGGCGCGTCGAGATCCTCTTCGGCGCGGCGACGCCCGGCTAGGCGCGCGCCGGCTTCGTCGCGCCGCCCGCCAGCTTAATCGCAGCAGACTTCTCCATTCACCCTTCCTTCAGCACGATTCGTCGACATACGCGGGGCGGCGGCCGTGCTTATACGGCGCCGCGACAGGGTTCGAAGAGGGGTCAGATGAAACGTCTCGGGACTGCACTCGTGCTCGGCGCCGCCATGGCGGCCTTCGCGCTTCCGCCGTCGGCGATCGGCCAGGAAGGCGGCGCTCCCGCGCCCCGCAGCCTGTCCGTCGGCCAGAGCCTCACCGGCGAGCTCAGCCAGAACGACGCGCAGCGCCGCTCCGGCAAATATGAGGACGTCTATCTGATCCAGGGCCGGCAGGGCGAGCGCGTCGACCTCCGCCTGCTCTCCGAGGCGTTCGACCCGTTGCTGGTGGTCAGCGGCCCGCAGGGCTTCTCGCTGTCGAACGACGACGAGGAGGGGCAGAGCCAGTCCACCAACAGCCGCCTCGTCCTGCAGCTCCCCGTCGACGGCACCTACCGCGTCTCGGTGACCAGCTTCCGCGCCGGCGAGACCGGCGCCTACCGGCTCCAGGCCGCGACCCCGCCCGCCAACGTCGCGGTCAGCCGCGCCACGCCGGCGACGCCGATCCGCATCGGCCAGACCGTCAACGGCAGCCTGACCCGCAATGACGGCCAGCTCGCCTCGGGCGAATATCAGGACCAGTACCGGTTCAGCGCCCGCCGCGGGCAGCGCGTGCGCGTCGAGCTGACCGGCGTCGGCGAGATGGACACCTATCTGATCCTTCGCCGCCCCGATGGCTCGCAGGACGCCAATGACGATTCCGAATATGACGGCGAGCCCTCGCTGAACAGCCGCATCGACACGGTGCTGGCCGAGGATGGCGATTATGTGATCGTCGCCACCACCTACCGCCCCAACACGACCGGTTCCTACCGCCTCAGCCTGCAGCAGAGCCCCGGCCTGCCGCGCCAGGCGCGGGTACAGGGCGGGCCGCGGGTGATCGTGCTGGCGGTCGGCGTTTCCGATTATGGCGGCCGGACAAGCAACCTGCCCAATACCGACGCGGATGCGCGCGAGCTCTACAACAGCATGCGCAGCGCCGGCCTGCTTCACCCTGCGAGCCAGTTGCTGGTCAATGACGAGGCGACGACCAAGAACGTCGCCAACGCCTTTTCCCGCGCGGCGGCTGCGGCGGGGCCGAACGACATGTTCCTCTTCTTCTACTCGGGCCACGGCAACCAGGTCGACGTGCCGGTGAGTGCTGCCGAGCTGGACGGCCGGGCGGAGACGATCGAGCTTTATGACGAGGCGATGACCGACGCCCAGGTCCAGCCGCTGTTCCAGAGCGTGCGTGCGCGCATGTCGATGGTGGTGATCGACGCCTGCTTCGCGGGGGGCTTTCGCAGCTTCATCAACCGGCCGAACGTGATGGGCCTGTTCAGCTCCGAGGAGGATCTGACCAGCCTGGTCGCGGACCGGTTCAAGGCGGGCGGCTTCCTCTCCTACTTCCTGCGCGCCGGGCTGCAGGGCGATGCCGACGACGACGGCGACCGGATCGTCACCGCGGGCGAGCTCTCCACCTATGTCCGCCGCCGCTTCCGCCGCGAGGGCGACATCCCCGCCCAGACCCGCGAGGACGAGAACAACTTCCAGAATATCCTGGTTGAGCGCGGCGGCGTCCATATCGACGACGTGGTCGTGCGCCTCGCCTCGGCGCAGACCGGCGACATGCCGCGCCAGCGCCTGGCGCCGGTCCAGGTGCAGCCGATGCCGGTCGGCGACAGCGAGGGCAAGCGCCGCACGGCGCGGCCGGTGAAGGCGGTTCGGCGGTAGGTTCAGAAGCGTTCAGTCGCCCACGTGCTCGGGCTTGCCCTTGCGCTTGGTCGAGGCGAATTCCTCGAGCTGCTTCTCGGTCATCGATTCCACCATGTGGCGCGAGGCGCCCTTGAGCTCGCTCTTTGGCGTCTCGCCGCGCTTGGCTGACAGCGCGGCGCCGGCGGCCTTCTGCTGGGCGGCGGATTTGGCGGGCATGGCTGGTCTCCTTCGCCCGCGAAAACGGGTGGCGCGAAGCCGCGGTTCCGGCGATGCTGGGCCATGACCGGATGGACGCGGCGGAGGGTGCTGGGCGCGGGCGCGGCGGGCTTGCTTGTCCCCAGCCTCGTCCATGCCCGGCCGCGGCGCCGGAGCCGGCTCGTCTTGCTCGGCACCAAAGGCGGACCGACGCCGAACCGCTTCCGCGCGCCCGCCTCGAACCTGCTCGTCGTCGATGGCGAACCCTATGTGATCGATGCCCCCGACGGGGTCGCCTCGCGGCTGGTGCAGGCGGGCATCGACCTCGCCCGGCTGCGCAACCTCTTCGTCACCCACAATCACAGCGATCACAATGCCGGGCTCGGCGCCCTGCTGATCCTTGCCTGGGGGTCGGGGCTGCAGGACCAGGTCGACCTTTACGGTCCCGCGCCGCTGCGCCGCCTCGTCGCCGCCCAGCTCGCGGCCAATGCCTATGACATCCAGGTGCGGCGGGCCGAGGAGGGACGGCCGCCGCTCGCTCCTTTGGTCCGTGTGCACGAAATCAGCGCCGGTCCGGCCATGGCCAGGAACGGTGTCCGCGTCCGCTGCGCGCTTGCCGACCATCTGACCGTGCCCAATTACGCCTATCGCTTCGACACGCCGGACCGGAGCTTCGTCTTCTCGGGCGACACCAGGCCGAGCGAGGCGCTGATCGCGCTGGCCCGCGGCGCCGATGTGCTGGTCCACGAGGTGATGCTGCCCTCGGCGCTGGGCGGCATCGTCGACCGCAACGCGCCGCGCGTCATCGACCATATCCTGCGTAGCCATACGACGACCGAGGAGCTGGGCCGCGTCGCCGCCGCCGCTGGCGTTCGGACCCTGGTGCTGAGCCACCTCGTGCCGGCCTTCCCGTCGATCACCGACGACATGTGGCTCGAGGGCGCCCGGCGCCATTTCTCCGGCGAGATCATCGTCGGCCGCGACATGATGGAGCTTTAGGCCCCCGGTCGAAGGACGGCGCGTTCCGTCGAAACGGAGATGAAGGCCGGCGCAGGCGAGGCAAGCTGAGATGATGTTCGCCCTGCTCGCCGCTCTTCTGGTCCAGCCGGCCGCGTTGCCGTTGCACGTGACGGGCGACCCGGCGGTCCGGATCGAATGGCGACAGGATTTTGCGAGCCCCGGCGACGACTGGGTGAACGACCTGGTCGCGCTTCCCGACGGCCATATCCTGGCGGTCGGCTTCCTGGACCGTGGCGACGGGCGGGACTGGCGCGGCTTCTCGGCCTTCCTGGGGGCGGACGGACGGCTTGCGGCGCGCCACGATTATGGCGCAGGCGGCGGCATCGATTCCTTCTGGAGTGCGACCGCCCAACCGAATGGCGGCATCGTCTATGCCGGCTTCACGTCGCGGCTTGGCGGGAGCGGAATCGACGGCTGGGCGGTGTTCGCCGATGCGGCGGGGCGCGTGACCGGCGAGCGCGCGTTCGGCGGCGCGGGCTATGACCGGTTCACCGATCTGGCCGTGGCGGGGGACGAGACGCTCCTCATCGGCCACAGCCAGCGTCCCGGGGATGACCGGCGGCGCCTGTTCGCCGTCCGGCTGCGCGCCGACGGCACGACGCGCTGGGAGCGGATCATCGAGGGGCCGGAGACGATCGCACCGCTCTATGCCGAGCCCGCGCCCGGCGGCGGCTTCATCATCGCCGGCGGAATCGGCGACGACCTTTTGGTCATGAAGCTGGACGAGGAGGGGCGCGAAGTGTGGCGCCGCCGGATCGGCGAGGCGGGGACCAATGACACCAATCACGGGCTCGCCTTGCTCCCCAACGGGCGGATCCTGGTGGTCGGGTACAGCCAGAGCTGGGGTGCGCAGGGAAATGACATAGTCGCCGTGACCTTGTCGGCCGACGGCGAGGTGCTGCACCGCGCCATGTTCGGCGGGCCGGGAGACGACCGGCCGAGCCTGGTCAAGGCCGACGCCGCCGGACGCGCCTGGATCATCGGTCAGACGACCAGCGCCGGGGCGGGCAGGCAGGACGCCCTGCTCCTCCGCGTCGATGCGCGCGGGCGGTTCGAGCCGGGGGCGGTGCTGATCGGGACAACGGCGGAGGAGCGTGGAACGGCCTTGCTGCCGCTGGGGGACGGCAGCGTGATCGTCGCGGGCTTCAGCACCGCGCCCGGCGCGGGGGGCGAGGATGCCTTCGTCGCGCGTCTCTCCGCGCCCACTTTCGCGGAGCCGGCCGCGGGCTTCTCCCGGCGCGATCTGCCCTAGGCGAGCTCGCCCAGGTCCAGCGCTGAGAGCAGGGCAGAGCGGGCGGCTGCGATCCTGCCCCAGAGCTCGGGATCGGCGAGATCGGCCGGGGCGATCCGTTCCGGCCACCAGGCGGTGATCATCGCCGCAATCCGGTCGAGCTTCTCCTCGTCGACGAGGAAGCGCGGATCGACCGTCGCCGGATCGGCGACGACGCGCAGCCTCAGACAGGCGGGGCCGCCGCCATTGGCCATGGACTGGCGCACGTCGACCAGGCAGAGCCGGCGGATCGGGCCGTTGCCGGCGGCCATCGCCTCCAGCCAAGACCAGACAGCGGGCGTTTCCTTCGCCTCGCCGGGCAGGATCAGCGCCATGCCGCCGTCGGGCAGGCTGACCAGCTGGGCGTTGAACAGATAGGACTTCACCGCATCGGCAAGGCTGACGACGCTGGCCGGGACCTCGACGATCTCCGTCTCCGGCAGCAGCCGCTTCAGCTCGCCATAGAAGCCAGCCTTGTCGGCGAAGGCCTGCTCGTGCGTGAACAGGACATGCGCGTTCGCGACGGCGACCACGTCATTGTGAAAGGCGCCGGCGGCGATCGCCTCGCCGGATTGCTGGACGAACAGGGTGCGGGCCGGGTCGAGCCGGTTCAGCCGGGCGATCGCGCGCGATGCCTCGAGATGCTGGCGGGCGGGGAAGGGGCCGCCGCTCACCCCGTAGACGAAGACTTCCACCCCCGGCGCGTCGTGGCCGGCGCAGAGCCGCATGTGATTGGCCGCACCCTCATCGCCGAAGGTGGCCGGGACCGGCTCGTGCACCGCGAAATGCGCCTCGTCGGCGAAGGCCAGGCGGAGCTGGGCGAGCGTCTCGGGCCATTCATGGCTGCGATGCGCCATGGTGCGCAGGTTCGCGACGGTCAGGTGGCAGCGGGCGTCGGCCGTGTCCGGTGCCGGCGAGACGGTCGCCGCATTGGCCGCCCACATCGCCGAGGCGGAGAAAGCGGCGGGCCTGAGGCTCTCCGCCGCCTCGGCCGTCGTGCCGAGCGCGGCCAGCCAGTCGCGGTTCGGGCGCCGGTGCGGCGGCAGCACGCCCTGGACGAGGCCGAGGCCGAGATTGTGGCGCATCTTGCCGACGCCCTGCAGCGCCGCCTCGCGGGGAAAGGCGATGTTGCCGGCATTGGCCGTCGCCGCGAGATTGCCGAGGCTGAGCCCCGAATAATTGTGGCTCGGCCCGACGATGCCGTCGAAATTGATCTCGACCAGCGCCATGGCGTCAGCGCCCGACCGCGAGGAAGGCGTCGCCGACGCCGATGCCGAGCACGGAAGCGCTCTTCGTGTCGATCACGGCGGTTCCGTCCGGCTCGGCATGGCCGTGCGCGAAGGTCGCGGCGAAATCTGCGAACCGCCCGGAGGCGGCCAGCATCTTCTCGCCGTCAGTCTCCCCGCACAGGCCTGCGACCCTCAGCTCGCGCGCCTCCCGCACCGTGCGAATTTCCGCGGTTTTCGCCGACATGGTCGGGCCGCCGTCGAATATGTCGATATAGCCTTCATTCTCGAAGCCCTCGCGCTCGAGCATCCGCATCGCCGCCTCGCCGCTCGGATGGGGCCTGCGCATGACGGCGAGCGCCTCGGGCGAGAGCATCGCCGTGTAGATCGGCGTCTTCGGCATCAGGTCGGCGATGAACTGGGTGCCGTGGGCGCCGTTGAACGCATCGGCCTCGTTGAAACCCATGCCGAAGAAGCGCCCGGCGATCGCGTCCCAGAAGGGCGAATTGCCCTCGGCGTCGATCACCCCGCGCAATTCGGCGACCATCGTCTCGGCGAAGCGCTCGAGATTGCGGCGGATGAACAGATAGCGGCTGCGCGCGAGCAGGAGCCCGAGCCCGAGGCCGCTGGCCCGCGCCTCGGGATGGAGGAACAGGCCGCCGACCTCGGAGCAGTCGTTGAAGTCGGTGCAGAGCGTCAGCATCTCGGTCCGGAAGGTCCGGTCCAGCTCGGGCGAGGTCTGGGTGAGCTTGGAAATCCGGTAGGAATAGAAGGGGTGCTCGACGCCGATCCGGCTGAAGACCTGGCAGGTGCCGCGAATTTCGCCACTTTCGGCATTTTCGAGCACGAACAGGAAGAGGTCGCCTTCCGGATTGCCGGTGTCGCTTGCGAACGCGGCTTCGGACCGGGCGAGCTTCGCGACGAGCGCGCCCTTGTCCTGCGGCAGGTTGGTGAAGCCGCCGCCGGTCAGCAGCGCCATGTCGTGGATCGCCTGGAAGTCCCCGTTCCGTGCCGGCCTTACCCTGAAGCTCACAAATCCTCCCCGTTGGCGAGGCGCAGGATCGTCAGCGCGGACAATTGCGCACGCTCGACCAGGCTCTCGACGATCAGAAATTCCTCCGAAGAATGGATGGCGCCACCGCGGGCGCCCATCGTGTCGACCACGGGGACGCCGCAGGCGGCGATATTGTTGCCGTCGCAGACCCCGCCCGAATCCCGCCAGCTGATCCCCTGACCGAGATCGGCGCCGGCGCGTTTCACCAGTGCGAACAATTTCCCGGCCCTGGGGTCGATCGGCTTGGGCGCGCGGGCGAAGCCGCCATGGACGTGGATGGTCACATCATGCCTCGCGGCGACCGCCGCCACCGCTTCGTCGAACAGGGCCTGCGCCTTTGCCTGCAGCTCCAGTGTGCGCGGCCGCAGGTTGACGCGGAGCACCGCATGGTCGGGCACGACATTGTTCGGTCCGCCGCCGTCGATCTTCGCGGGATTGACGCTGAGCCCGTCCTGCCGCGCCTCGGCCAGCCGGAGCGCAAGCTCGGCGGCGGCGAGCACGGCGTTGCGCCCGTCCTCGGGATTGCGGCCGGCATGGGCGGAGCGGCCGCTGATCCGGATCGAGAAGTTCCCGCTGCCGGGCCTCGCGCCGGCCAGCGTGCCGTCGGGCAAGGCCGAGGGCTCGTAGGTCAGGGCCGCCTTCTTCCCGCGCGCCGCCGCGGCGAGCAGGGCGGCGGAGCCGGGCGAGCCGACCTCCTCGTCCGAATTGATCACCACCTCATAGCCGAGCTGCGGCACGCCGGCGCCCTCCACCGCGCGCAAGGCCGCCAGCATGACGGCGAGGCCGCTCTTCATGTCGGCGACGCCGGGCCCGCCGAGCACGCCTTCCTCGCGCCAGAATACCTTCTGGAAGTCATGGTCGGGGCCGAACACCGTGTCCATATGGCCGGTGAGCAGCATCTGCACCTGTGCCTCGGGACGCACCCTGAGATGCAGGTTGCGGCCATGAGCGACCTGGCAGAGGCTCCCGTCCGCCGCCATCGCCTCGACGGGCGCGGCCTCGGCCAGCAGCACCTCTCCGGGCAGGGCAGCAAAGGCGTCGGCGAGCAGGCCCGCGACATCGGCCAGGCCGGCGAGGTTGCGCGAGCCGCTGTTGACCGCGGCCCAGGCCGTGACCTGGTCGAGCATCGGCGCGTCGGCGCAGCGCTCGACCGTGGCCGCCTCTTGTCCGTTAAGCTCCGGCATGGCGCGGCTCTAGCGCGGCAACGAAACTAAAGCCACTCCGCGAAGGCCTTCAGCACGTCGCGGTAGAGGCCCTTCTTGAACGGCACGATCAGCTCCGGCAGCTCCTGCGGCTCGGCCCATTTCCAGGCGCGGAATTCGGGCTCGGGCGTCGCCAGGTTCACGTCCCTGTCCTCACCGAGGAAGCGGGCGAGGAACCAGGTCTGGCTCTGGCCGCGCCACTTACCCTTCCAGACCTTGCCGAGCAGATCGTCGGGCAGGTCGTAGAGCAATTGCCGGTCGCAGCAGGCCAGGATCTCGACCTTGTCGCGGGGAATGCCGGTCTCCTCCTCGAGCTCGCGGAGCGCGCCCTCGCGCGGCTCCTCGCCGGGATCGAGCCCGCCCTGCGGCATCTGCCAGGCGGTGAGGGTGGAATCGAGCCTCTGGCCGACCCAGACCTTACCCTCCCGATTGAGCAGCATCACCCCCGCCGCCGGACGGTAGGGCAGGGTCTCGCGGTCGATCCGCTTGCTCATGCGCCCTCCGCCAGCAGAAGCTTCAGTGCCGCGATCCCGTCGAGCAGATCCTGGTGCGCGGACGGGATCGCCTTCCTGAGGTTCATATAGCCGTGGATATTGCCCTTCGCCTCCAGGAAGATGGTCGGCACGCCGGCCTCGATGCAGGCGGCGGCATAGGCGCGGCCCTGGTCGCGGATCGGATCGAGGCTGGCGGTGGTGACGAGGGTCGGCGGCATGCCCGCCTGGCTCTTCACCAGCGGGTCGTAGCGCCAGTCCCCGGGGTCGGCGCCATAGCAATCCTCGAACCAGTCCATGCCCGGCCTGGTGAGCAGATGGCCCTCGGCGAAATCCTCGTAACTCGGATAGTCCGCGCCCGGGCCGGGATTGGCGGCGGGATAGATCGGCCATTGCGCCAGCACCGGCACCCGGGCCGGCGTGTCGCGCAGCGCGAGGCTGACAATGATCGCGAAATTGCCGCCCGCGCTGTCGCCGCAGGGGACGAGCCCGGTGACGTCGCGGCCGAGCGCGTTCGGACTTTCCGCCGCCCAGTAGGCCGCGGCGATCGCATCCTCCACGCCCGCCGGCCAGGGATGCTCCGGCGCGAGCCGATAGTCGACCGCCAGCACGGGCAGGTCGAGCTGCCGGGCCAGCTCGGCGCAGAGCGGCTCGTGGCTGTCGAGATCGCCAAGCACGAAACCGCCGCCGTGGAGAAAGAGCATGAGCGGCCCCGCCGCGCGCGTCTCGCGCGCATCGAACAGCCGCAACGGGATTTCCCCGCCGGGACCCGGGCAGGTCATGTTCCGGATCACCGCCAGCTCCCCGGTCGGCAGGTCCGCGACATAGCGCATCGGCTTCATCAGCGCGCGCGCCTCCGCGGGCGGCAGCTCATGCGTCTTCGGCCCCGGCAGGGCGTTCAGATAGGTGAGGAACTGGCGGACGTCCGGACGGACATAGGGTTCGGACAAATCGGGCTCCTCAGGCGAATCGCTCGCCTGTGGTCATAGGCAGGGAAGGGGCGATTGTCGCGGCGCGCGGCATAAGCTAGCCTCCACCCGGGCTCGGAAAGGACGTCATGCTCGCATTCCTCCTTGCCTTCGCCATTATCGCCGTCCCGACAGGCGCGCCCGTCGCGCTCGACGGTCATTTCGCGCCGTCGGAATGGGACGATGCCGCCGCAGTGCCGCTCGGCGACGGCTTCACCCTGCACCTGAAGCGCAGCGGCGCGGATCTGCTGCTCGCGGTCCGCTACCCCGCGCCCGCGCCGCCGGCGTCGACCTGTTTCTCGAGGGCGCGCAGGGCAGCCTGCTCAACCTCCATGCCTCGGCCCGGCTCGGCGAGCGGTTGCCGACGGGCGGCGGCTGGTCGCCCTGGGCCTGGGGCAATAACCGGCTCTGGGACAGCCATGTCACCATGACGCCGCAGCCGGGCCGGGAATTCCGCATCGCCCGCGCCCGCCTCGCCGCCGGCACGGTGCGGCTGCGCATCGCCGTGCATGGCGAACGCTCCTTCATCTGGCCCGCCGGAACGCACGAATTCCGGTCCCCCGACTGGGCGGCGATCCGGTTGCCGTGAGAGACGCAGGGGTCTAGGGTTTCCCGCCATTCCAAGACTCAAGGAAGTCCAATTGGCTACGGCCAGTCATTTTCAAACCCCCGAAGAAGCGAAATCCGACGCGCCGCTCGAGGCGGTGGTGGTCCGGTTCGCGGGCGATTCCGGCGACGGCATGCAGCTGACCGGCGGCCAGTTCACGCTGTCCACCGCGCTCGCGGGCAACGACCTTGCCACCTTCCCGGATTTCCCCGCCGAGATCCGCGCGCCGCAGGGTACCACCTTCGGCGTCTCCGCCTTTCAGATCAATTTCGGCTCCTCGGCGATCGAGACGGCGGGCGATGCGCCCGACGTGCTGATCGCGATGAATCCGGCGGCGCTGAAGACCAATGTCGGCGACCTCAAGCCCGGCGGCCTGATCATCGCCGACGAAGGCGAGTTCGGCGCCCGCAACCTCGCCAAGGCCGGCTATGAATCCAACCCGCTCGACGACGACCAGCTCGCCAGATGGCAGGTGATCAGGCTCAACATCTCGCAGCTCACGCTCGATGCGGTGAAGCCCTTCGGCCTTGGCAACAAGGAGGCCCTGCGCTGCAAGAATATGTGGACGCTCGGCCTCGCACTCTGGATGTTCGACCGGGACCGCGCGCCGATCGTCCAGTGGCTCAAGAGCAAGTTCGCCAAGGCGGCGGAGCTGGCCGAGGCCAATATCGCCGCGCTCAACGCCGGCCATGCCTATGGCGAGACCGCCGAGATGGGCGGGCAGGTGACCCAGCATCATATCGGCGCGGCGCCGGTCGAGCCCGGCCTCTACCGCACGGTCACCGGCGCCGAGGCGATCTCGCTCGGCCTCGTCGCGGGCGCCAGGCTGGCCGGGCTGCCGATGTTCTTCGGCGGCTATCCGATCACCCCGGCCTCGGCGATCCTCCACCATCTCTCGCGGCTCAAGGAATATGGCGTCACCACCTTCCAGGCGGAGGACGAGATCGCGGCGATCGCCGCCTCGATCGGCGCAAGCTTCGCCGGCTCGCTCGGCGTCACCTCCTCCTCCGGCCCCGGCATCGCGCTGAAGACCGAAGCGATGGGCCTCGCGATCATGACCGAGCTGCCCCTGGTGATCGTCAATTCGCAGCGCGGCGGCCCGTCCACGGGCCTGCCGACCAAGACCGAGCAGTCGGACCTCTACCAGGCCGTCTACGGCCGCAACGCCGATGCGCCGCTGCCGGTGATCGCTGCGCGCTCGCCCGCCGACGCCTTCGATTGCGCGATCGAGGCCTGCCGGATCGCGGTCCAGTACATGACCCCGGTGATCCTGCTCACCGACGGCTATATCGCCAATGCCGCCGAGCCCTGGAAGGTCCCGGACATGGGCAGCTACGAGCCCTTCCCGGTCTCCTTCCAGGAAGAGGCGCCGGGTGAAGGGGAGGCGGTCAACCCCTACAAGCGCGACGAAAGGCTGAAGCGCGTCTGGATCAAGCCGGGCACGCCCGACCTGATGCACCGGATCGGCGGCATCGAGAAGAATGTCGGCACCGGCCATATCGACTATGCGCCCGAGAACCACCAGGCGATGACCGACATCCGCGCCGACAAGGTGCTGGGCGTGGCGAAAAGCTGCCCGCCGCAGGACGTCTGCCTGGGCGGGGAGGGGGGCAGGCTCGCGGTCGTCGGCTGGGGCTCGACCTTCGGCCCGATCCACCAGGCCGTCCGCCGCGCCCGCCGCGACGGCAAGGACGTCAGCCACATCCACCTGCGCCACATCTGGCCGCTGCCGACCAATCTCGGCGACCTGCTCCGCTCCTACGAGCGGATCATCGTGCCGGAGATGAACAAAGGCCAGCTCAAGACGCTGCTCCGCGACCAATATCTGGTCGACGCGAGGCCCGTGACCAAGGTTTCCGGCCAGCCCTTCAAGATCGCCGAGATCGAGGCGGCGATCGACGAGGCCCTGGGGTGAGGCATGGATCCGAGACCGCCACGGCTGTTCCCATTGCTCGCCATGCTGGTCGTGGTGGTTGCGATCATCGTCTATTTCTACACGAAAAGTTGAGGACCCCATGACCGAGATGGTCAAGCTCACCGCCAAGGATTTCGCCACCGATCAGGAGGTGCGCTGGTGCCCGGGCTGCGGCGATTATGCGATCCTGAAGGCTGTCCAGCGCACCATGCCGGATCTCGGCGTGGACCCGGCGAAGACCGTCTTCGTCTCCGGCATCGGCTGCTCGAGCCGCTTCCCTTATTATATGGAGACCTACGGCTTCCACACGATCCACGGCCGCGCCCCGGCGCTGGCGACGGGCGTGAAGCTCGCCAATCCCGAGCTCGACGTCTGGATCGTGACCGGCGACGGCGACGCCTTGTCGATCGGCGGCAATCACACCATGCATATCCTGAGGCGCAACCTCGATTGCCAGATCCTGCTGTTCAACAACGAGATCTACGGCCTCACCAAGGGGCAATATTCGCCCACGTCCCGCGTCGGCACGCGCAGTCCGTCGACGCCCTTCGGCTCGGTCGACCGCCCGGTCCGCCCCTGCGCCTTCGCCCTGGGCTCGGGCGGGCGCTTCGTCGCCCGCGCGATCGACGTGCACAAGAACCTGCCCGACGTGCTGAAGGCCGCCCACGCCCATAAGGGCGCCGCCTTCGTCGAGATTTTCCAGAATTGCATCGTCTACAATGACGACGTCTTCGCGCCCTTCACCGCCAAGGAGCATAGCGGCAAGCAGCTCTGGCTGAAGGCGGGCGAGCCGATGCTGTTCGACAATGGCTCGAAGGGCCTGACCCTCGACCGCCAGGCGCTGAACCTCAAGGTCGTCGACGTGGTGGACGGCGACTGGCAGGCGGCCGACGTGATCGTCCACGATCCGGGCAACAAGGCGGTCGCGCACATGCTGATCGACATGCCGATCGGCTCCTTCCCGATGGCGCTCGGCGTGATCTACGACGATCCGCGCCCGACCTTCGAGAGCGCCGTGCTCGAGCAGCAGGCGCAGGCGGCCGCCGGCAAGCCCGCCGACCTGCAGGCTTTGGTCTCGCGCGGCCAGACCTGGCAGGTCGACAAGGAACCACACGAGCTTTGACGGGACGCTTGCGCCGCGCCGCAACGCATCGCATCTAGCGACAGGGATGCTGCAGCGGGGCAAACATCTGGTCGGGGCGGACCGCGGCTTCGCCAAGGGGGGCGGGCTGTTCGCGCCCCTGTTCGCCGGCGGCCTGAACAGGCTGATCGACCGCGTCGACCGCGGCATAAAGGAAGGCCGGATCGAGGCGACCCTGCCGGACGGGAGCTTCCGCATCGTCGGCGGGCGCGGCGAGGGGCCGGCCGCGATCATCCACCTGAAGAGCTGGCGCGCGATGGTCAGGCTCGTCGTCTCGGGCTCGGTCGGCTGGTACGTCGCCTGGGCGCGGGGGGAGTGGACCAGCCCGGACCCGGTGAAGATTTTCGAGATCTTCCTGCGCAACGCGCCCTCGCTCGGCGATACGGGCCGCGCCAAGGGGCCCTGGAAGGCGGTGAACTGGCTCGCGCACCGGCTGCGCGCCAACGGCCGCAAGCGGGCGCGGCGCAACATCGCCCATCATTACGACCTGGGGAATGATTTCTACGCCGCCTGGCTCGATCCCTCGATGACCTATTCGAGCGCGATCTTCCATGCACCGACCCAGACGCTGGAGCGTGCCCAGGAGTCGAAGATCCGGCTGCTGCTCGACCGGCTCGACCTCCAGCCCGGCCAGCGCCTCCTGGAGATCGGCTGCGGCTGGGGCGCGCTCGCCGAGATCGCGGCGCGCGATTACGGCGTCCATGTCACCGGCCTCACCCTCTCCGAGGAACAGAAGGCCTGGGCGGACGCCCGGCTCGCCAAAGCGGGACTCTCCGACAGGGCCGACATCCGGCTCACCGACTATCGCGACGTCGAAGGCCAGTTCGACGCGGTCGCCAGCGTCGAGATGGTGGAGGCGGTGGGCCGGGAATATTGGCCGGCCTATCTCCAGGCCATCGCCAGGGCGCTGAAGCCCGGCGGCAAGGCGGCGATCCAGCTCATCTCGATCCGCGACGACCTCTTCCCGCGCTATGCCGCGAATGCGGACTTCATCCAGACCTATATCTTCCCGGGCGGCATGCTGGTCGGGGAGGCGGAGTTCCGCAGGATCGGCGAGGAAGCCGGTCTCGCCTGGTGCGACCGCATCGGCTACGGCGCTCATTACGCCCAGACCCTGGGGATCTGGCGCTCGCGCTACGACGAAGCGGTGCGCGAGGGCCGGCTCCCGGACGGGTTCGACGAAGCCTTCCACAATCTCTGGCGCTACTATCTCATGTATTGCGAGGGCGGCTTTCGCAGCGGCGGCATCGACGTGGCCCAGGTCACCCTGGTGAAGGACGGGCTTGGGACGGATGGAGGCGGCCATGGCTGATCAGGACGTGACCGCCGCCGACTGGGTGACGCTCGGGGTTGCCCTGCTCCAGGCCGAAGGCCCGGCCTCGCTGGAGGTCTCGCGCCTGTGCCAGAGGCTCGGCTGCAGCCTGGCCGACTTCGAGGCGCATTTCGCGGACACCGGCGCCTATGCGTTGGAGGTGGCGCGGCACTGGGCCGACGGGGCCGAGAAGGCCGCGCGGGAAGCGCGACGCGACAGGAAGCCCAGCGAGCGCCTGCTCGCCATGCTGGCGCTGACCGTCGAGGCCGATGTCGCGCTCGAGCGCGGCGTGCGCGCACTCGCGGCCGATCATGAGGGGGTGGCGGACCTGGTCCGCGCCGCCGACGACCGGCACGAGTTGATCCTCACCACCGATCTCGCCGCGGTCTACGGCCTGGGCGCGGAAGAGGCGCAGGAATTCGGCCGCGCGCTGCACGCGCTCCATGTCGCGACGATGAGCCGGCCGATGGCGGAGGCTAAGACTTGGGGCTCGGGCCCGGCCCGCGCGATCACGGCCCTGCTCGGCTCGAACTTCCCGATCGAGTAAGATCGAAGCGGGCGCCGCTCTCGAAATCCCGCTTCAGCAGCTCGACCACCGCCTGGCCGACCGCGTCGGGCTGCTTCAGCGTCGCCGGGTCCTCGCCCGGAAAGGCGCGGGCGCGCATCTGGGTGGCGGTGGCGCCCGGATTGACGATCGCGGTGCGGATCGGCGTCACGTTGCCGACCTCCTGGCCGTAAGCGGTGACCAAAGTCTCCAGCGCCGCCTTGGACGCGCCATAGGCGCCCCAATAGGCGCGGGGCGCGGCGGCCACGCTCGAGGTCAAGGCCAGCACCCGGCCCGCCTCGCTCCGCCGCAGCATTGGATCGAAGGCCGCGATCAGCGCCTGCTGGGCGAGCAGGTTGAGGGTCAGGACCTTCGAGAATTCCTTTACGTCGATCTGCGCGACCGGGCCGAGCGTGCCGAGCAGGGCGGCGTTGAGCACGAGCATGTCGAGCGCCTCCCAGCGCCCGCCAATGGCACTGGCGAGCCGGCTGATGCTCTCCGGCTCGGTGAGGTCGAGTGGCGCGATCGTCGCCGAGCCGCCGGCCTGGTGGATCTTCTCCTCGACCTGCTCGAGATCAGCCGCGGTGCGTGCAGTCAGCACGACATGGGCGCCTTCCGCGCCCAGCGCCTCCGCGATCGCCGCGCCGATCCCCCGGCTGGCGCCGGTAACCAGGGCGAGTTTTCCTTCGAAAGAACCTGTCATTCTCACTCCGTCATGCCAGCGCAGGCTGGCATCCATTCCGAATCATTGTCTCAAAGGCCGCCTGGACCCCAGCCTTCGCCGGGGCGACGGGGAAGATCAGGCCCGGCGCCCCTCCTGGAGCAGGAGCTGGTTGCGCCGCTCCAGGTCGTCATGGTCGGTGAGGCTGGTCGGATAGTCGCCGGTGAAGCAGGCGTCGCAATGCTGCGGCGCCGCTTCGTCCCGGCCCTCCTCGCCAAGCGCCCGGTAGAGACCCTCGGTCGAGACGAAGGCGAGGCTGTCGGCATGGATGAAGCGGTTCATCGCCGACACGTCCATCTGCGCCGCCAGCAATTTCGCCCGCTCCGGCGTGTCGACCCCGTAGAAGCAGGAGTGGCGGGTCGGCGGGCTGGCGATCCGCATATGGACCTCCCGCGCGCCGGCATCGCGCATCATCTGCACGATCTTCATCGAGGTGGTGCCGCGGACGATCGAATCGTCGACCAGCACGATGCGCTTGCCCTGGATCAGGGCACTGTTCGCATTGTGCTTCAGCTTGACGCCCAGGTGGCGGACATGGTCGCCGGGCTGGATGAAGGTGCGGCCGACATAATGGGAGCGGATGATGCCGAGCTCGAACGGAATACCGGCTTCCTGCGCATAGCCGATCGCCGCCGGCACGCCGCTGTCCGGCACCGGCACGATCAGATCGGCCTCGACCGGGCTCTCGATGGCGAGCTGAGCGCCGATCTTCTTGCGGACATTGTAGACGCTGTGCCCGTCCAGCACGCTGTCCGGCCGCGAGAAATAGATATGCTCGAAGATGCAGGGCCGCGGGCGCTGCGGCGCGAACGGCCGGTGCGAGCGCAGGCCCTTGTCGGAGACCTCGATCAGCTCGCCCGGCTCGACCGAGCGCAAGTAGGTCGCGCCGACGATGTCGAGGGCCACCGTCTCCGAGGCGAAGATGTAGGATTCGCCGAGTCGGCCCATGACCAGGGGACGGATGCCGAGCGGGTCGCGGCAGGCGATCATGCCCTCATTGGTCAGGCAGACTAGGCTGTACGCGCCCTCCACCTGCTTCAGCGCGTCGATGAAACGGTCGAGTAGGGTGCGGTATTCCGACGTGGCGACGAGGTGGATGATCACCTCGGTGTCGCTGGTCGACTGGAAGATCGAGCCGCGCCGGTTGAGCTCGCCGCGCAGCCGCAGCGCGTTCGAAATATTGCCGTTATGCGCGACCGCGAAGCCGCCGAGCGAGAGCTCGGCGAAGAGCGGCTGCACGTTGCGCAAGGCCGTTTCGCCGGTGGTCGAATAGCGGACATGGCCGATCGCGGCGCGCCCGGCGAGCCGGCGGATCACCGCCTCATTCTCGAAATTGTCGGCGACATGACCCATGCCGCGATGGCTGTGGAAGGCCTGGCCGTCGAAGCTGGTCATGCCCGCGGCCTCCTGGCCGCGATGCTGCAGCGCGTGCAGGCCGAGCGCGACCAGGGCCGACGCGCCGTCCGCGCCCCAGACGCCGAAGACGCCGCACTCCTCGCGCAATTTGTCTGAATCGAAGGGGTTGGTGCTAAGCATGTCCGCCTGCTGGCCGGCTGATCCTGGCGCGCATATAGTCATGGCATCGTCATTTGTCGCCCCGGATAAAGGCGGCCCGGACCACAAAATTGCCGGGTCCCGAGCCGGGGGGAGTGCTTGACGTTAACGTAAAGGTGAAGTACGCCATCGCCATGCCCGAGACCGCGCTCCATTCGGACTATCACGAGCCGCGCCAGGTGCGTACCTACACGATCACCCAGCTCTGCGACGAATTCGGCGTCACCGCCCGCGCGCTCCGCTTCTACGAGGACGAGGGCCTGATCTTCCCGAAGCGCAACGGCCTCGCCCGGGTCTATAGCTGGCGGGACCGCGCCCGGCTCGCCTGGATCCTGCGCGGCAAGCGCGTCGGTTTCTCGCTCTCCGACATTCGCGAGATGATCGACCTCTACGATGCCGGCGACGGCCGTCTCTCGCAGCGCCGTGTCACCCTCGAAAAATGCCGCGCCCGGGTCGAGACGCTGAAGAAGCAGAAGCTCGATATCGACGCCACGATCGACGAGCTCGACCGGTTCATCGCCATGGTCGAGGCCAGCGATCCCCAACTCGCCCGATAAGGAACCCGCCTCATGCCCAGCTACACCGCCCCCGTCGCCGACACGCGCTACGTGCTCGAGGAGGTGCTCGGCATCGAGCGCTACTCGAACCTGCCCGGTTTCGAGAACGCGACGCCGGACCTGGTCGAGGCGATCCTGACCGAGGGCGGCCGCTTCGCGGCGGAGGTTTTGTTCCCGCTCAACCGGGTCGGCGACGAGCATGGCTGCGTCCGCCACGAGGACGGCTCGGTGACGACGCCGCCGGGCTTCAAGGAGGCCTATGAGCAATTCTGCGCGGGCGGCTGGACGACGCTCTCGGCGCCGGAGCAATATGGCGGGCAGGGGCTTCCGTCAGTCCTCGCCACCGCCGTCACCGAATATCTGCTCTCCGCCAACCAGGCGCTCGAAATGTATAACGGCCTTACCCAGGGCGCGATCGCCTCGATCCTGGTCAAGGGCTCGGACGAGCAGAAGGAAAAGTACCTCCCCAATATGGTCGCCGGCAAATGGACCGGGACGATGAACCTGACCGAGCCGCATTGCGGCACCGACCTCGGCCTGCTGAGGACGAAGGCCGAGCCCCAGCCCGACGGCACCTACAGGATCACCGGCACCAAGATCTTCATCTCCTCCGGCGAGCACGACATGGCGGAGAACATCATCCACCTCGTCCTCGCCAAGATCACCGGCGCCCCGGACAATGTGAAGGGCATCTCGCTCTTCATCGTGCCGAAGTTCCTGGTCAATGACGACGGCTCGCTCGGCGAGCGCAACGGCGTGGTCTGCGGCTCGATCGAGGAGAAGATGGGCATTCACGGCAACTCGACCTGCCTGCTCAACTACGACAATGCGACCGGCTATCTGATCGGCACCGCGGAGAAGGGGCTGGAGGCGATGTTCATCATGATGAACGCGGCCCGGCTCGGCGTCGGCCTGCAGGGCCTGGCGCAGGGCGAGATCGCCTATCAGAACGCCGTCATCTACGCGAAGGACCGCCGCCAGGGTAAGGCGCTGCGCCCCGAGGAGCGCGAGGAGGGCGCTAAGGCCGACACGATCATCCACCATCCCGACGTCCGCCGCATGCTGATGGAGGCGAAGGCGTTCAACGAGGCGGCGCGCGCGCTCGTCCTCTGGGGCGCGCTGCAGGTCGACATCTCCCGCAAGGCGCAGACCGAGGCGGAGCGCGAGGCGGCCAACGACCTGCTCGGCCTGCTCACCCCGGTGATCAAGGGCTATCTCACCGACAAGGGCTTCGAGGCCGCGGTCAACAGCCAGCAAATCTATGGCGGCCACGGCTATATCCGCGAATGGGGGATGGAGCAGTTCGTCCGCGACGCCCGCATCGCCCAGATTTACGAGGGCACGAACGGCATCCAGGCGCTCGACCTGGTCGGCCGCAAGCTCGGCAAGGACAATGGCCGCGCCATCCAGGCTTTCTTCAGGATCGTCGGCGAGGAGGCCGCGGCGGCCAAGGCCGATCCGGAGCTGGCCGCGCTGGCGAGCGGGCTGGAGCGCGCCAATGGCGACCTGCAGACGGCCTCGCTCTGGCTGATGCAGAACGGCCTCGCCAATCCGAACAATGCCGGCGCCGCGGCCTACCCGTACATGAACCTGATGGGCGTGGTCTGCCTGGGCCTGATGTGGCTGCGCATGGCCAAGGTCAGCAGCGCCGCGCTCGCGAACGGGACGGACAACGAAACCTTTCACCGCAACAAGCTGGCCACCGCCCGCTTCTACGCCGACCGCATTCTGCCGGAGAGCAATGCGCACCGGCGTAAGCTGGAGAGCGGTGCGGACAGCCTGATGGCGTTGCCGGCGGAGGCGTTCTGAGCCGGTAAGCCTTCGTTTATGAAGACCAGCCTAGCCTGGCCGCATGTTCGCCGCGTTCATGCTGATCCTGGCCGGGGTGTCGCAGCCGGCCGCTGGCGTTCGCCTCCCGCAGGGCAGTCATTTCTATCACGCGCCGCCCGTTGCGGTCGACCATGAGGCGGTCGTCGTTTCGCACCGGATCAGCGGTTCGGACACCAGCGCCGGCCAGAACGAGCGCCGGCACTGGATCGTCCGCTCCGGCAGCTGGATTCGCGAGAGCGGTTCGGCGGACGCGCGCAGCGGCTTCGCCTATTCGGACTTCGCCACCGGGATCAGCATCGCCTATTCGCGCGACGCAGACGGCTATCAGAGCCTGACGCGACCGGCGTGCACGAGCGGGTGCTCGGCGAGGATTGCGAGATCTGGCGCACGACCAGGGTTCAGGCGATCGCGGGTGCGGATCTCGAGCTGCTGAGCTGCGACACCGCTGACGGTGTCCAGCTCTGGTCGCGCGCCGTGGGGTTTCGCGGCGTCATTATTGCCGAGTCGCGGACGCTTTCCTTCCGCCGGCGTCCCGTCAGCAGAGACGAGGTCCGGCCGCCGGCCGACCTGCTTCGCTGGGCTTATTGGCGGAACCTGCCCGCGCGGGAAGTACTCCCGGTCTGGCCGTCGCGCCGGCCGCGCGATTACGAGCTCCACCAGCAGGGCGGAGAACATGGCGAGCGGGCGCGCCTGCTGCGCAGCCATGGCGACTGGACCTATACGGACAGGATTCGGGGTTGGGGCGGCCGGCATGTGCGGATCGACAACCGCATCATCCTGTTCGATTATGAAGCGGAGACCGATGGCCGTCCCATCGCTCTCGTCATCCACCGCCTGCACCCCGGACAGGCCGGCCGGGATGACAGTTCGGGCTATCTCCCGATCGCTCCGCCGGCGTCCGAGCGCCTGATCGGCGAGACCTGCACCTGGTCGAATCCGGGCACGATCGGCGAAGTCGTGCGCATCTCCGGGGACCATCGCTACTGCGTGACTGCCGACGGGCTGCCGCTCAGGGTCATCGAGCATCATCACGGGTGGATCGCCAATCTGACCGCGACGAGGCTGATCCGGAGGCCGCCGCCGCTGGACGCGGTGATGCCGCCCGCCGAAGCCTTCGACTGGGCGCGCTGGGGCATCGAGCCGCTCGGCTGAGACGTCAGCGCAAGCCACGCAAACCCCGCAGCCGCGCCTGCCGCTCTTCCCGCGTCATCGCCAGCGCCCAGGTCCAGGCGCCGTCATAGTCATAACCGGTGGGGATCCGCCGCTCGAGCCGGACCATCCGGTTGGCGAACTCCTGCCCATAGAGGTCGGTCCAGACATCGTAGAGGAACAGATAGAGCAGGCGGTGATCGTCGAGCCCGGCGGTCCGCGGCATCTGCGCGGTCAGGCAATGGCCCAGCTCGTGGATCAGCGTCCCGATCGCGGCCGAGCCCGTATAGGTGCCGCGCAGCCGGATCGCGCTGCAGCCATAGCCGGTCATCGGCCGCCCGTCGCGCAGGATGATCTCCAGCGGCCGGGCCGGGAAAGCGAAGCCGCTGTGCCGCTCCAGCGCGGCGACGATCCGGCCACCCTCTCGACTCCAGAGCGCGCGGTAATAGTCGGCGGTCTCCGCGAAGCGGGGCTCGAGCGGGGTGAAGGTCACGGGCGGCGCGGCGGCGCCGAGCAGGAGCCAGAAGCCAAGGCCGGCCGACCACCTCACGACAGCGCCGCCTCGAGCAGGTCCAGCAAAGGCGCCTGGCTCGGCAGGATCTTCTCCCGCGCCTCGTCCAGCGTGAACCAGGCCGCGCGGTCGATCTCCGGCCAGGCCTGGAAGCGCCCGCTGCGCGGCGGCCATTCCAGAGTGAACGTATTGCTGCTGATCGCCCCGGGATCGAGCGCGCCCTCCAGCGCGAAGGCCTCGACATATTTGCCGCCTTTCTGCCGGATCCGGCCCAGCGGGACGAGGGGGCCCTCCGCCGGAAAGCCCAGTTCCTCCTCGAACTCCCGCCGCGCCGCCTGCTCGTGCGTCTCGCCTTCCCCGACCAGGCCCTTGGGGATCGCCCAGGCACCGGCGTCGCGCTTCGCCCAAGCCGGGCCGCCGAAATGGCCGAGCAGCACCTCCGGCGCGCCGCCCGCGCCATGACGCCACATCAGGATGCCCGCGCTCAGCACCATCAGGTCCGCATAGGCCGCTCTTGCCAGCGGCGCCAGCGCGTGGCCAAGTGGGAGCGAGGGAGGCGTCATGCTGGTCACCGAGCTCATCCGCCGCGGGGCGCTCTATCACCGGGATCGCCCGGCGTTGCTGTTCGGCGAACGCGCGATGACCTTTGCCGAGGTCGAGACCCTGTCCAACCGACTCGCGCAGGTGCTGGGCGGCCGGCTCGGGCTCGGCAAGGGCAGCCCGGTCTGCCTGCTGCTCGACAACGACCTGGTCTCGGTACCAACCGATTTCGCCTGCGTAAAGGCCGGGCTGGTCCGCACGCCGCTGAATGGCCGCCTGTCGCTCGACGAGCAGCTGGCGATGATCGCCAGGACCGGCGCGCTGACCCTGATCTACGGCCCGGCCCAGGCGGAGCGGGCCGCGTTGGTGAAGGCCGCTCGCCCCGATCTCACCATCTGCGGCGCCGGCGACGACCAGGTGGGCCCCGATCTGCTCGTGCTCGCCGACGATGCGCCTGACCGCGACCCGCGGCTCGATCACCAGCCCGACGACGTGATCCTCGCGCTCTTCACCTCGGGCACGACCGGCACGCTGAAGGCCGTGCACCACACCCATGCCAGCTACGCGGCGGTGGTCCAGAACGTGCTCGCCAACGTGATCGACCCGCAGCGCGGCCAGATCATGCTCCATGCCGCCTCGCTCATCCACGCCAGCGGCTGCTTCGTCATGCCTTACTGGCTGCGTGGCGGCATTGCGGCGATCCTGCCCGGCTTCACCCCGCCTTCCTATATCGAGGCGATCGAGCGGCTGCGGCCACAGGCGCTGAACCTCGTGCCGACCATGCTGCAGATGCTGTTCCAGACGCCGGGCATCGACGAGGCCGATCTCTCCTCGGTCGAGACCATCGTCTACGGCGCGTCGCCCATGCCGCGTCCCGTGCTGGAGAAGGCGCTGGCCCGCTGGGGCCCGGTCTTCGTCCAATATTACGGGCAGACCGAGGCGCCGCTCGCAATTTGCTGCATGAGCAAGGCCGACCATGCGGACGCGCCGCCCGAGCGCCTGCTCTCCTGCGGCCGGCCCAGCCCGGAGACCGAGATCAGGCTGGTCGACGAGGGCGGGCAGGAGGTCCCGCCCGGCGAGGCCGGCGAGATCCTGCTGCGCGCGCCCTTCATGATGAAGGGCTATTCCGATCCTGCCCTGACCGCGGAGGCGATCCTGCCCGGCGGCTGGCTGCGCACGCGCGACATCGGCCGCTTCGACGCGGAGGGCTATCTCACCCTCGTCGACCGCACCTCCGACATGATCGTCACCGGCGGCTACAACGTCTATCCGCGCGAGGTGGAGGACGTGCTGGCCGGGCATGAAGCGGTGGCCCAGGCCGCCGTGGTCGGCCTGCCCGACGAGCGCTGGGGCGAGATCGTGACCGCCTTCGTCATCCTGCGCCAGGGCGCCGCTGCCGACGAGACGGCGCTGATCGCGCACGCCCATGCCCATCTCGCCGGCTACAAGGCGCCGAAGGCGGTGCGCTTCGTGGAGTCCATCCCGTTGAGCCCGGTCGGCAAGCCGCTCCGCCGGGCCTTGCGCGATCCCTTCTGGGTGGGACGGGAGCGGCGGATATGAGCGTCCGTGTCGAGCGGGACGGCGCGGTGGTCACCATCGTCATCGACCGGCCGGAGGCGCGCAACGCGGTCGATCCGGCGACCGCCGAGGCGCTGCGCCAGGCCTTCGATGTCTTCGAGGCGGACGAAAGCGCGCGCGTCGCCGTCCTGACCGGCGCCGGCGGCCATTTCTGCGCGGGCTTCGACCTCAAGGCGCTGGCCGGCGGCGGCGTCGATTACGACCCGGCGGGCGAAGGTCCGATGGGGCCGACGCGCCGGCTGCTCTCCAAGCCGGTGCTGGCCGCGGTCGAGGGCTATGCGGTGGCCGGCGGACTGGAGCTGGCGCTCTGGTGCGACCTCAGGATCGCCGCGGCGAGCGCGACCTTCGGGGTCTTCTGCCGGCGCTGGGGCGTGCCTTTGATCGACGGCGGCACCGTGCGGCTGCCGCGGATCGTCGGGCAGGGCAGGGCGCTGGACATGATCCTTACCGGGCGCCCGGTCGGGGCCGAGGAGGCGCTCGCCATGGGCCTCGCCAACCGGGTCGTGCCGGACGGGCAGGCGCGGGCCGAGGCCGAAAACATCGCGCAACAAATCGCCCGCTTCCCGCAACTTTGCCTGCGCACCGACCGCCACAGCGCCTGCGCAGCCTGGGACCACGACCTGGCAGGGGCGCTCCGGGCCGAGGCGGTCGCCGGCGAGGCCCCCGTCCTCGAGGGCGCCAGAGAGGGCGCCGCCCGCTTCGCCGGCGGAGACGGCCGCCGCGGCACTTTCGACAACATCCGGAAGGGGTGAAGATGCATTATCTGCTGCTGCCGCTGAGACGTTACGCGGACTTTTCGGGGCGCTCGCGGCGGCTCGAATTCTGGCTGTGGGCGCTGCTGAACACGGTCGTCGCGGGCATCCTGACGGTCATGATCCTGATGTCTGTGTTCGACGCGCTGGCCGGCCTCAGGGACCGCGCCGCCGCGGGCGAGTTCGACGGCCTTGCCGGCAGCGAGTTGGGCTACGTGGATCTGAATGGGGATGTCTTCTACGTGCCGCCGGAGATCCTCTTCCGGACCGTCTTCGAAGCCATGGGCGTTCCGGGCATCCTGTTCCTGATCTATTCCGTGCTGCTCTTCATTCCGAACCTGGCAGTGAGCGTGCGGCGCCTCCACGATCAGGACAAATCGGGCTGGTGGATCCTGATCGGGTTCATCCCCATCGTGGGCGGGATCTGGCTGCTCGTCCTCTATCTGCTCGACGGCACGCGAGGCCCCAATCGCTTCGGACCCGATCCCAAGGAGCCGCCAACCTCGCAGATCTTCACCTGAGGGGCCATTGCGGCCGGCCTCCCGCGCCGATAGAGAGCGGCACGTGCCCCTGTGGCGGAATTGGTAGACGCGCTCGACTCAAAATCGAGTTCCGCAAGGAGTGCCCGTTCGAGTCGGGCCAGGGGCACCACCATCGGGAGCGGATATCGCCGGCTGTTCGTACCGCTCATTCCCGCCGCAATTCTGCCTTCTCAGCCGCCCGCGCGTCGGGCATGGTCGCGCCATGAGGAAGCCGGCAGACAAGATGAAGGAAACGCTGCCGACACGGCGCCGGACGCGCTCGATCCTGCCGCGCGCCTCCGAGGTGCCGGCGCCCGAGGATGCCGGCAACAATATCTGGCGGCGCGACCGGCTGCTCGCCTCGATGACGCTGATCACCGGCGCCGGGGTGCTGATCGCCCTGCCGTTCGCGCTCCGGGCCGGCGCGGAATTCTTCCTGCCGGTGACCGCTGCGCTGGTAATCGCCATCGCCCTCGTCCCGCCGCTCGAATGGATGGAGCGACGCCGGGTGCCCTCGGGCCTCGCGGCTTTTCTCTGCCTGATGCTGTTTCTGGTGATCGCCAATGCCGCGATCGCAGCCATCGTCTTCCCCGCCAGCGAATGGGTCAGGATGCTGCCCGAGCGGATCGAGCGCGTGCGCAGCACGCTGGCGCCGATCATCGAGGCCTTTTCGGACCTCGATTCCTTCATCAGCAACGTCACCCACCAATTCTCGAGCGGGCCAGGCCTCGCCAGCCAGACGGTGACCGTCGAGACTCCCAATTCCCTGCTGTCGATCATCGCCACGTCGGCGCCATTCGCCCTGATCCAGATGTTCTTCGCGACCCTGGTGATCTACTTCTTCCTCGCCGGCTGGACGAAGATGCGCAAGCGCACGATCACCAACCGGGCGAGCTTCGACGGTGCGATGACGACGGCGCGGGTGATCCAGCAGGTGGTCGACGCGACCTCCACCTATCTCGGCACGATCACGGTGGTGAACATCAGCCTCGGCCTGCTCGTCGGCCTGATCCTCTGGGCGATCGGCATGGAATCGCCGCTCATGTGGGGCGGCATCGTCGCCGTGCTCAACTATATCCCCTATCTGGGCCCGATCGTGGCGGCGCTGTTGCTCGGCGTCGGCGGCCTGATGGTGTTCGACGAGCCCTGGCGGGCGATGCTGCCCTCGATCATCTTCATCGTCCTGCACCTGATCGAGGCGAACATCGTCACTCCGACCGTGGTCGGGCGAAGGCTCACCATCAATCCGCTGATGATCCTGCTCGCCCTGAGCTTCTGGGCCTGGGTCTGGGGGACGACGGGGGCGCTGCTGGCGGTGCCGCTGCTGATCATCCTGAACACGGTTTTCGCCGCCGCGGGCAAGCCGGACATTACCGGTTTCCTGTTCGAGGAAGGGACTTTGGTGCAGGACCCGGACGAGCCCCGGAATCATTCGCCGCCGGTCGCTTGACAGGCCCCGGCACCTTCACTAGGTCGCCGCCTTCACCGCACGCGGGTGTAGCTCAGTTGGTTAGAGCGCCGGCCTGTCACGCCGGAGGTCGCGGGTTCGAGCCCCGTCACTCGCGCCATTATCTTCCGTCCAGAGTCCAGCCTTGCACGCGCACCGTCGCGCAGGCCGGCGTGCCGTCCGCGCGGTGCCCTGCACGGTGCCGACGAGCCGTTTCCCCGCCATCGCGCCGTCGAGCAGGGCCGGCGGGATGTCGTGGATGTCGATCTTCATCCGGCGGCTCCAGCAGGCGTCGTGAGCGCCCGCCTGCCGCCTGATCGCGATATAGACGAAGCGCCGCTCCGGGCCCTCGCTGCGCACCTGCTCGCCGCAATATTTCGGCCGGGCGCGATGCGGACCGGGAAATCGAAGCAGAGCGGCTCCCCGGACGCCGAGACCCTGGCATCGACGGGCTGGTTCTTGTCCTGCAGGCTGTGCGCCACGCCGGGCACCGGATCCTCGACCACGAGGCGCAGGCGGATCTCGTTCCGGGCGCCGCGCGCCGTCATCCCGCCTTGCGCCAGCGGCCCGTCTCCATCCAGCGGAGCACGGGCTTCAGCGGGAAGATCCAGGCGATTCCCGCGACGACGTAGAACGGCGTCTGCGCCCAGATGGGCGCATCCTTGATCAGCCCGCCGATGCTGGCCGCGCCGACGCACCAGAGGACAATCCAGGCCAGGATCAGGGCCATGCCGGCGCCCTGCCGCCATGTCGGTTCTACGCGCATGCCACCCATTCGCCCGGAGTCGCGACCGCGTCCAGCCTCATGTCCCAGGGATCGACGGGGAGGGGGCCGTCGACGAGCTGGTCCGGCCAGCACAGGCCGATCGTCATGACCGGACGGCCGCCGCCACGGAGATTGGCGAGGGCGCGGTCATAATGGCCCTTGCCGTGGCCGATCCGGACGCCGCTGCGGTCGGCGAGAACGATGGGGACGAGGACGATGTCGGGCAGCAGCGCCTCCGCCTCCGCGGGCGGCTGGGCGACGCCCCAGGGGCTCGGTTCGGTCGCCGGCCCCTCGCGCCAGAGGAAGATCGCGTCGCGATGCTCGAACCAGGGCAGGCCGTAGCGCTGGCCAGCGCCGAGCCCGGCGAGGATCGGCGCCGGACTGATTTCATCCTTGAGCGGATGATAAGCGGCGATCACGCGGGCGCCGAGCAGGTGCGGGAGCACGATCTGCGCCAGCGCCTGCTCCAGGGCCGCGCGGGTGGCGTCGTCGAGGCTCTCGGCATAAGCGCGCCGGCGCCGGAGGCCCTCGGCGCGCAGGTCGCTCTTGCTGGGGGAAGGGGTGGGTGACGGGACCGCCATGGCCGTTTGCCGGAATATCCACTGACGCCAGAACGTCAGGTGGGGGCCATGTACGTCGGGCCAGGGCCCGGGCAGGGACAGCCCCCGAGGATGTCTTATCGCCTCAGGGATGTTCTCTAGAGCTCGTACCGGGCAGTACCCGTCACCGGCCTATCTAGGAAGTTCAGCCGTCCTTCTCAAGGCTGTCGGCCAGGGCTTCCATCCGCGCGGCGAGGCGCTCCAGCGCCTGGGCGACCGCCGGGTCGGGCGGCGGCGGGGGCGGCTCGACGAGGCCGGCGCCGGCGCGCATCTCCTTGATGTCGTCGGCCATGAGCAAGGCGGCGAACAGCAACTGGCGGGTCTCCGTGAGGCTGCCCAGGGCCTCGGAGGCGTCGCGGGCGCGCTGGTCGACCATGGCGGCGACCGAGTGGAGGTGCGCCTCCTCGCCGTCCCGGCAGGCGACATTGTAGCGGCGGCCGGCGACCTCGATATCGATCGACGCCATCAGCGATTCTCGCTTTCGAGCAGGAGGTCGATCTGGCCGATCGCACCCTCGACGCGGGCGCGCAACGCCTGGTGGGCGGTACGCAGCTCGATCAGTTCGGCCGGATCGGAGGATGATTGTGAGGATCTGCGGCCAGAGGCCTCGATTCGCGCCAGCGCGCGCTCGATCCGGGCAATCGCATCAAGGGCGCGTACATCCCCCATAGGCAACGGCATAACATGATCGGGAGCTACCGCAAACTGCCACGGTTGACGGGCGCGCGAGGGCGGATAAAGGGACCGCAGCGTCTCCACGCGTCCATTTCCGGATAGACCCCAAGGAGCCTATGGCCGCCCCGATCCGCACGCTCGCCAACGCCATCCGCGCCCTTGCGATGGATGCGGTCGAGGCCGCAAACAGCGGCCATCCCGGCATGCCCATGGGCATGGCCGACGCCGCCACTGTCCTCTGGACCGAATATCTGAAGCACGATCCTGCGGATCCGAAATGGCCTGACCGCGACCGCTTCGTGCTCTCGGCCGGCCACGGCTCGATGCTGATCTACGCCTTGCTGCACCTGACGGGCTATGCGCATCCGACGATCGACGAGATCCGCCATTTCCGCCAGCTGGGCAGCCCCTGCGCCGGCCATCCCGAGAATTTCCTGCTGGACGGCGTCGAGGCGACGACCGGGCCGCTCGGTCAGGGCTTGGCGATGGCGGTCGGCATGGCGATCGCGGAGCGCCATCTGAACGCCGCGTTCGGCGACGAGCTGGTCGATCACCGCACCTGGGTGATCGCTGGCGACGGCTGCCTGATGGAGGGCGTGAATCACGAGGCGGCGGGCCTTGCCGGCCATCTCGGGCTCGGCCGGCTCAACGTGCTCTGGGACGACAACAGGATCACGATCGACGGTGCCACCGATCTTTCGACCTCGGAGGATATCGAGGCGCGCTACCGGGCCTATGGCTGGCATGTGGTGCGCTGCGACGGCCTCGACGCCGACGACGTCCGCCGCGCGCTCGACGAGGCGGTGGCCGATGAGCGGCCGAGCCTGATCGCCTGCCGAACGGTCATCGGCTTCGGCGCGCCCAACAAGCAGGGCACGGCGGCAACGCACGGCGCCGCTCTGGGCGCGGACGAGGTGGCGGCGGCGCGAGCGGAGCTGGGCTGGGACTATCCGCCCTTCGAAATCCCGGCCGGGCTGCTCAGCACCTGGCATGCGCTGGGCGCGCGGGGGCAGGAGGCGCACGGCGCCTGGAATGCGCGTCTCGCCGCCAGCGACTTGGCCGCAGAGTTCAGCCGCCGGATGGCCGGGGACCTGCCCGAGGGCTTCTCGCTCGACGATTATATCGCCGGGCTGATCGCCAACCCGCAGAAGCTGGCGACGCGCAAGGCGTCGGAGGCCGCGCTCGGCGCGATCAACGCGCTGCTGCCGGAGACGATCGGCGGCTCCGCCGACCTCACTGGTTCGAACAACACCAAAACGAAGGGCCAGAACCCTCTGACGAAAGAGGATTATTCTGGCCGTTACATCTATTACGGCATCCGCGAATTCGGCATGGGCGCGGCGATGAACGGCATGGCGCTGCACGGCGGAGTGATCCCCTATGGCGGCACCTTCCTGGTCTTCGCCGATTATGCCCGCCCCGCCATCCGCCTCTCCGCGCTGCAGCAGGCGCGCGTCATCTATGTGATGACCCACGATTCGATCGGCCTCGGCGAGGACGGGCCGACGCACCAGCCCGTCGAGCATCTGATGAGCCTCAGGGCCATGCCCAATCTCGACGTTTACCGCCCCGCGGACGTGGTCGAGACCGCGGAATGCTGGGAGCTGGCGCTGCGCAAGACGGACGGGCCGTCTTTGCTCGCCCTGACCCGGCAGAATCTGCCGCAAGTCCGTACCGAGGCTTCGGAAAACCTCTCGGCCCGGGGCGCCTACCGGCTGCGCGCCGCCGCCGCGCACCGCCGGGTGGTGCTGCTCGCCACCGGCTCCGAGGTCGAGGTGGCGCTGGCGACGGCCGAAGTGCTCGAGGGGCAGGGGATCGGGGCCGACGTCGTCTCCATGCCCTGCTGGAGCCTGTTCGACGCGCAGGACCCGGTCTGGCGCGCCGGCCTCATCCCCGGCGACGCGCTGATCGTCTCGATCGAGGCGGGCGCGACCCTCGGCTGGGAGCGCTATACCGGCCGCAAGGGCCTGAATATCGGCCTCGACCGGTTCGGCGCCTCGGCGCCCGCCGGCGACCTCTTCAAGCGCTTCGGCTTCACCGCCGGGGCGATCGTGCCGCAGATCATTGCGGCCCTGGAAACTCAAGGAGATCAGTAAGATGGCAACCAGAGTTGCAATTAACGGCTTCGGCCGGATCGGCCGCCTCGTGGCCCGCGCTTTGCTCGCGAAGCAGGAGAGCGGCCTCGAGCTGGTCTCGATCAACGACCTGGCCGACGCCGAGTCCAACGCGTTGCTGTTCAAGCGCGATTCCGTGCACGGCCCCTATCCGGGCGAGGTCCGCGCCGACGGCAACGACCTGATCATCGACGGCCGGCGGATCCACGTCACCGCCGAGAAGGACCCGGCGAAGCTGCCGCACGCGGCAAACAATATCGACCTGGTCCTCGAATGCACCGGCTTCTTCGCGGATCGTGAGAAGGCGAGCGCGCATCTCACTGCCGGCGCGAAGAAAGTCCTGATTTCAGCGCCCGCCAAGGGCGTCGATCTCACCGTCGTCTACGGGGTCAATCACGATCAGCTGAAGGCGGAGCATGTGATCGTCTCCAACGCTTCCTGCACGACCAACTGCCTGGCGCCGGTCGCCAAGGTGATGCACGACAATATCGGCATCGCCCGCGGCCTGATGACGACGATCCACGCCTACACCAACGACCAGCGCATCCTCGACCAGATCCACAGCGACAAGCGTCGCGCGCGCGCCGCCGCCATGTCGCTCATCCCGACCACCACGGGCGCCGCCCGCGCCGTTGGCGAGGTGCTGCCGGAGCTCAAGGGCAAACTGGACGGCTCCTCGGTGCGCGTGCCGACGCCGAACGTCAGCCTCGTCGACCTCACCTTCACGCCGGAGCGCGACACCACCGTCGAGGAGGTGAACGCCCTCCTCAAGGCGGCCGCCGAGAGCGGCCCGCTCGCCGGCATCCTCGACTATAGCGAGGAGCCGCTGGTCTCGATCGACTATAATCACTGCCCGGCCAGCTCGACCGTCGACAGCCTCGAGACCGCGGTGCTCGAGGGCAAGCTCGTCCGCGTCGTCTCCTGGTACGACAATGAATGGGGCTTCTCGAACCGGATGATCGACACCGCGACCGCGATGGCGAAGCTCGGCTGACGTCATGGCGTCGTTCCGGACCCTCGACGACATCGGCGACGTCCGCGGCAAGCGCGTCCTCGTGCGCGTCGACCTGAACGTGCCGATGCAGGAGGGGAAGGTCAGCGACGACACGCGCTTCCGGGCCACTTTGCCGACGGTCACCGAGCTGGCGGACAAGGGCGCGATCGTGCTTCTGCTCGCCCATTTCGGGCGGCCGAAGGCGCCGACGCCGGACCTCTCGCTCGCTCTGGTCACCAAGCCCTATGAGCAGGTGCTCGGCCGCCCGGTCCGCTATATCGACTGGGAGGTCGACCAGGCGGGCGTCGCCTCGCTCCGGCCGGGCGACGTCGCCATCCTAGAAAATACGCGCTTCTTCGGCGGCGAGGAGAAGAACGATCCGGCGGTGGTCGACCGCTTCGCCCGGCTCGGCGACCTCTACGTCAACGACGCCTTCTCCGCCGCCCACCGCGCCCACGCCTCCACCGAGGGCCTCGCGCACCGCCTGCCGGCCTTTGCGGGCCGCGCGATGGAGGCGGAGCTGAACGCGCTCGAGCAGGCGCTCGGCAAGCCCGAGCGCCCCGTGGCGGCGGTGGTCGGCGGCGCCAAGGTCTCGACCAAGCTGGAGGTGCTGCGGCACCTGGTGGCGAAGGTCGACCATCTCATCATCGGCGGCGGCATGGCCAACACCTTCCTCGCCGCGCGCGGCGTGAAGGTCGGGAAAAGCCTCTGCGAGCATGATTTGACCGGCACCGCCGGGGAGATTCTCGACGCCGCCGAGCGCGCGAACTGCACCGTGCACCTACCTTACGACGTGGTGGTCGCGAAGGAGTTCGCGGCCAATCCGCCGTCCCTGCGTACCTGCAATGTCCACGAGGTCGCCGACGACGAGATGATCCTCGACATCGGCCCGGCCGCCGTCGAGGCGCTGGCCGACGTGCTGAAGACCTGCCGGACCCTGGTCTGGAACGGCCCCCTCGGCGCCTTCGAGACGCCGCCCTTCGACGCCGCCACGGTCGCGCTCGCCCGCACCGCGGCGGCATTGACCCAGGAGGGCAGCCTGGTCTCCGTCGCCGGCGGCGGCGACACGGTCGCGGCGCTCAACCATGCGGGCGTGGCCGACGACTTCAGCTTCGTCTCGACCGCGGGCGGCGCCTTTCTCGAATGGATGGAGGGGAAGGAGCTGCCCGGCGTGAAGGCGCTGGCGCGGTGAGGCTCCGCCGCGCGGCGGACCGCGACCGCAGCGCCATCGCCCGGATCCACGCGGAGAGCTGGGCCGACACCTATCGCGGCATATTGCCCGACGCTTTGCTCGACGTCTCGCTGCCGGCGATCATGGCCGAGCGCTGGGCGAGGCAGCCCATCGCGCCCGCCGATGCGGTCTTCGTCGTCGAGGAGGACGGCGATTTGCTGGGCTTCGCCGCCAGCTGGGACGGCGATCCCGTCTATATCGACAATCTCCACGTCGCGGCCGCGGCCCGCTCGCGCGGGCTCGGCCGGCGGCTGCTCGGCGAGACTGCCCGGCACTTTCTCGCAAGCGGCAGGAACCGCGCCCTGCTCCATGTCGTCGCCGCCAACCACCGCGCCCGCGCCCTCTATCTGGCGCTGGGCGGGCGCCCGGACGGACTCGAGGACAAGGACCTCTACGGCACCCTGGTCCCGAACGAGCGGATCGTCTGGGACGACCTCAGGGCGCTTGCCGCGCTCTGAAGCGTTTGTGCCGTGCCGGTGCCTGCGATAGGGCGGCGCCGACACATCGAATCAACCGACAGAGCGAGGACGCGAGAACATGCAGGATGCCGAGATGCTGGCCAGGATCGAGAACGGAAAGGGCTTCATCGCCGCTTTGGACCAGAGCGGCGGCTCCACGCCCAAGGCGCTCAAGGGCTATGGCATCGAGGAAGGCGCCTGGAGCTCCGACGAGGAGATGTTCGGCCTGATCCACCAGATGCGGACCCGCATCATCACCTCGCCCGCCTTTACCGGGGAGAAGGTGCTCGGCGCGATCCTGTTCGAGCGGACCATGGACGGCGAGATCGACGGCAAGCCGGTCCCCGCGGTGCTGAAGGAACGCGGCGTCGTCCCCTTCATCAAGATCGACAAGGGCCTGGAGGCGGAGACGGACGGCGCCCAGCTGATGAAGCCGATGCCGGAGCTCGACGCCTTGCTCCGGCGCGCCAGGGGCCTCGGCATGTTCGGGACCAAGGAGCGCTCGGTCATCAACCTCGCCAACCGCGCCGGCATCGCCGCGGTGGTGCGGCAGCAGTTCGAGGTGGCCGAGCAGGTGCTCGCCGCCGGGCTGATGCCGATCATCGAGCCCGAGGTGAACATCAAGAGCCCGGAGCGGGCGCAGGCGGACCAGATGCTCCTCGAGGAGATCCTGACCGCGCTGGAGGGCCTGAGCGACGGCAAGAGGGTGATGCTGAAGCTCTCCATCCCCGCCAGGGCCGGCCTGTTCGATCCGCTCGTCGACCATCCGAAGGTGCTGCGCGTGGTCGCCTTGTCGGGCGGCTTCGCCCGGCCCGAGGCCTGCGCCGAGCTCGCGAAGAATCGCGGCATGATCGCGAGCTTCAGCCGCGCCCTGCTCGAGGATCTGCGCGACCAGATGAGCGACCATGAGTTCGACGGCGCGCTGGGCGAGGCGATCGACGAGATCTACGCGGCCTCGGTCGTGAAGGCCTGAGCCTTTGGACGAGCTCGCGCCCGATTTCGCCGAGCAGTTCGAGCGGGATCCGCGGCGACCGCCCTGCCAGCTTTACCTGATCTCGCCGCTGGAGGTGGCCGGCAATTTCCCCGACGCCCTCCGCGCCGCCCTGGACGCGGGGCCCGTGGCTGCCTTCCAGTTCCGGGTGAAGGGGGTCGACCAGCACGAGGCGGCCCGCCTCGCCGCGCCGCTCCGGGAGATTTGCGCCGCGCGCGAGGTCGCCTTCATCGTCAATGACGATATGGGGCTGGCGAAGCGGCTGGGCGCGGACGGCGTCCACCTGGGGCAGGGGGACGGCGACCCGGAGGTGGCGCGGCGCCTGCTTGGCCCCAATGCCCAGATCGGCGTCACCTGTCATGACAGCCGCCACCTCGCCATGGAGGCGGGGGAGGCGGGCGCCGATTATGTCGCCTTCGGCGCCTTCTTCCCGACGTTGACCAAGGAAACACACCACCGCCCGGATCCTTCGATCCTCTCCTGGTGGACGACCTTGTTCGAGATACCCTGCGTGGCGATCGGCGGGATCACGCCGGACAATGGGCGCATGCTGGTCGACGCGGGGGCCGACTTCCTTGCCGTGTGCGGCGCCATATGGAGCCATGCGGAGGGACCGGCCGCGGCTGTGCGCGCCTTTCAGGACGTGCTGAAGCCCTAACGCCTTGCTTGCGCGACCATCGCCTTCAGCGTCTGCGCGTCGTGAATGGCGTGGGCGTCAATATCGTTGTTGAAATAGCACCAGGCCGTCCGCCCCGTTTTGGCCTGTTCCACGAGCCAGTCGGTCCAGCCGAGCAGGACCTTGTCGGGATAGCGCCCCCAATACTTGCCGGTGGCCCCGTGGAAGCGGACATAGGCGGCGGCGCCAACCGCGACCTTGTCGGTGGCTGAGCCCGGCATGTCATGGACGCAGAAGGAGGCGCCATGCTTCTCCAGCAAGGCGAAGGTGTCATCCGTGTACCAGCTGGGCTCGCGGAATTCGAAGACGTTGACCACGTCCTTGGGGATCAGTTCCAGGAAGCTCTCGAGCCGCTCTAGATTGACCCGGAAGCGCGGCGGCAGCTGGTAGAGGATCGGCCCGAGCCGGTCGCCGAGCGCGCGGAACGGCGTCATCATCCGGGCCAGCGGCTCCTCGCAATCCCTGAGCTTCTTCGCCTGGGTCAGGAAGCGGTTGGCCTTGACCGCATAGCAGAAGCCCGGCGGCGCCTGCTCGCGCCACCTTTCAAACGTCTCCGCCTTCGGCAGCCGGTAGAAGCTGTTGTTGATCTCCACCGTGTCGAAATGCCGGGCGTAATGCTCGAACCAGCGCCGCTGCGGCAGGCCCTCCGGATAGAAACGCTCGCGCCAGTGCCGGTAGTTCCAGCCCGAGCAGCCGATCCTGATCCTCGTCACCGCAATGGAACGACGGGGCCGCCCCGCCGGTTTCTTCCCCAGGATTTTTCGAGGAGTCGCGAATGCGCTGGATATTGGCTTTGCTGCTGGTGATCGGCCTGGCGGTCGGCGGTGCGTTCGCGTTCGGGCTGATCGGCTTCGGCACGACGCCGTCCAGGGAGCCGGGCCCTGCGGTGGCCACCGCGCCGGCCCGCCCCGCAACGGCGCCCTCCGATCCGTTCGCCGATGCCGGCGAGCTCAGGCCCGAGAATCAGCCGGAGACCCGGCCAGTGATGCAGCGGCAGGTGGTGCTCGACCGGCTCGGCTTCTCGCCGGGCGTGATCGACGGGCGCCAGGGCGCGTCGCTGACCACCGCGCTGCGCGGCTTCCAGCGCGCCAACGGCCTCGCCGAGACCGGACAGGACGACGCGCCGACGCGGGCCGCGCTCGCCCGCTGGGACCGCATTCCCTCGACCAGGACGATCACGATCGACGCCGCCATGGCCGCCGGCCCGTTCGTCGGCCGGATTCCGTCCGAGCCCGAGGACCAGGCCCGGCTCTCGGCATTGGGCTATGCGGATCTCGCGGAAAAGCTCGCCGAGCGCTTCCACACCACCGTGGACACGCTGCGCGCCCTCAATCCCGGCTTCGCGCCGCGCGAGGGCGCGCAGGTCGTCGTGCCGAACGTCGGCGGCGGTGCGGTGAACGCGGATGCCTCGGACGATGCGGGCTGGCGCGCCACCCTCGCCGGACTCGGCGTCGCCGGCAACCAGCCCCGCGCCGCGCGCGTCGTCGTCGACAAGTCGGAAAGCGTGCTGATGGCCTATGATTCGGACAATCGTCTGATCGCCCAGTTCCCGGTGACCACGGGCAGCGAGCATGATCCGCTGCCGCTCGGCCAATGGGAGATTCGCGAGATCGCCCGCAACCCGCCCTTTCATTACAATCCGGACCTGTTCTGGGATGCCGACCCGGACGACCGGCGGGTCACCATCCCCGCGGGCCCGAACAACCCCGTCGGCGTGGTCTGGATCGACCTGTCGCGGGAGCATTACGGCATCCACGGGACGCCCGAGCCGCGGACGATCGGCCGGACCGAGAGTCACGGCTGCATCCGGCTGACCAATTGGGACGCGGCCCGGCTCGCGCAGATGGTGCGCTCGGGGGTGACCGCGGTCTTCCAGGCATGAGCGCGCCCGCCACCCGGCTGCTGAACCGCGGGCTGCTGGTCGCGATCGTCGGGCTGGCGGGCTGGGCAGTGCTGACCATCCCGACCCGCTCGCCCGAGCAGGCGCCGCCCTCCTCAGCGTCCGCGCCCGACGCGCCGGCCCTGTCGACAGCTCCGTCCACGCCAATCACCGCGCCGGGCAGCGCCCTGGTCATCCCCGTCGCGGGCGTGGCTCCGGCGCAGCTGACCAACACCTTCGCCGACGCCCGCGGCGCCGGCCGCCGGCACGACGCGATCGACATCATGGCGCCGCGAGGGACGCCGGTCGTCGCCGCCGCGGAAGGGACGGTCGAGAAGCTCTATTTCAGCGATGGCGGTGGCGGGATCAGCGTCTATGTTCGCTCGCCCGACCGGAACTGGACTTATTATTACGCCCATCTCGACCGCTACGCCCCGGGGCTGGTCGAGGGGCAGCAAGTGCGGCGCGGCGCCCTACTCGGCTTTGTCGGCAGCACCGGCAACGCCAACGCGGACGGGCCGCACCTCCATTTCGCAGTCAATGCGATGTCCCCTGACGAGCGCTGGTGGCAGGGGCGGCCGATCAACCCCTATCCGTTGCTGATCGGGCGTGACGGCGCGCCCTAGGCCGAAGCCCACGTGCGGTCCGCAATTCGTCGCGCATCCGGAACGAGACGGCGTGTGCAGGCCTCCGTGCGACCTTCGGTAGGGTAGCGTTAACCCCCGCGCGGTCTATCATCCGTCGCCATGGGGGTTCTTCTGGCATCATTGCTCGGGCTCGGCGTTGCGGCTGCCGGCGGTCCGTTGGCCGCGGAGGCGGCGCCGGCCTATGCCGACAAGTTCGAGGCGGCCAAGGCGCTCGTCGACGAGGGGCCGACGCCGGGAGAGATCGACGCCGTCCTGCGGTCGGCCCGGCGCAGCTTCGCGACCGACCAGGCCGGCCTTCTGCTGCCCGTCGACGGCATCGCAGCCACCCAGCTCGTCGATACGTTCGGCGCCGCGCGCAGCGGCGGCCGCTCGCACGGCGCGATCGACATCATGGCGCCCCGCGGCAGCCTGGTTCTCTCGGCGGCGGACGGCGTGGTCGAGCGGCTGCACCGGAGCAGCCTGGGCGGGATCACCGCCTATGTCCGCTCCACCGACGGCGATTGGGTCTATTATTACGCCCATCTGGATTCCTACGCGCCGGGGCTCGAGGCCGGGCAGCGGCTGCGGCGCGGCGATCCGATCGGCCGCGTCGGCAGCACCGGCAACGCCCAGGCCGCCTGGCCGCACCTGCATTTCGCCATGTACCGGATGGCGCCGGGCGCCCGCTGGTACCAGGGCCGACCGGTCAATCCCTACCCGCTGCTTGCCGGAAACGCCCGCCGCCGCTAAGAGCCGCCGACTTTCTCCAGTCAGCGAGCAGAATATGAAGATCAGCGGCGTGGACATCCGTCCCGGCAACATCATCGAATATGAAGGCGGCATCTGGCGCGCGGTGAAGATCCAGCACACCCAGCCCGGCAAGGGCGGCGCCTATATGCAGGTCGAGATGAAGAACCTCATCGACGGCCGCAAGAACAATGTCCGCTTCCGCTCGGCCGAGACGGTGGAGCGCGTCCGCCTCGACACCAAGGACTTCCAATATCTCTATGCCGAGGGTGACAGCCTCGTCTTCATGGACAAAGACACGTACGAGCAGGTGACCCTGCCGCGCGACCTGATCGGCGATCCCGCCGCCTTTCTGCAGGACGGCATGGACGTGATCATGGAGCTCTACGAAGAGCGGCCGATCAGCGTGCAGCTGCCGGACACGATCGAGGCCACGATCGTCGAGGCCGATGCGGTGGTGAAGGGGCAGACCGCCTCTTCCTCCTACAAGCCCGCCATCCTCGACAATGGCGTGCGCGTCATGGTCCCGCCGCACATCAGCAGCGGAACGCGGATCGTCGTCGACGTTTACGAGCAGACCTACGTCCGCCGGGCGGACTAAGGAGCTTCACTTGGTTTCCCATTCCGGCCTGATCACCGTCATGCAGCGCGCCGCGCGCAAGGCGGCGCCGCGCCTGAGGCGCGACTTCGGCGAGGTCGAGCAATTGCAGGTGAGCCGCAAGGGTCCGGCCGACTTCGTCTCCATGGCCGACCAGCAGGCCGAGCAGACCGTCGCCGAGGAGCTGCGCCATGCCCGGCCGGACTGGAGCCTGTCGCTCGAGGAAGGCGGGGCGATCGAGGGCAATCCGCTGAAGCCCCGCTGGATCGTCGACCCGATCGACGGCACCTCCAATTTCCTGCACGGCATCCCCCATTTCGCCATCTCGATCGCGGTGCAGGAGCCGAGGCCGGGCGGGCAGGGGTGGGGCGAGATCAGCCAGGCCCTGGTCTACAACCCGATCACCGACGAGAGCTTCTGGGCCGAGAAGGGGCGGGGCGCCTGGCTCAACGAGCGGCGGCTGCGCGTCTCCGCGCGGCGCGACCTCTCCGAGGCGCTGATCGCCACCGGCATCCCCTACAAGGCGCATGGCGATCTGCCGCGCTTCAGCGGGATCCTGGACGCGGTCTCGCCCGAAGTCGCCGGCATCCGCCGCTTCGGCTCGGCCGCGCTCGATCTCGCCTGGGTCGCCGCCGGACGCTTCGACGGCTTCTGGGAAGAGGATCTGCAATTCTGGGACATTGCCGCCGGCATCCTGCTGGTGCGCGAGGCCGGGGGCTTCGTCAGCGACTTTCGCGGCAGCGAGGCGGGCCTGGCCAATGGCCAGGTGCTCGCCGCCAACGACCAGCTCCATTCGAAGCTGCACAAGCTCGTCGCGGGGGCCTTGCGCAAGTGAAGCCGGCGCGGGGGGGAATCGGCGCCGCCATCCTGCTCCTTGCAGCCTGTGCGATGCCGGCCGCCCGCCATGCGGACGCGGCCTGGCCGACGCCGACGCTGGAGCCCGCGGAGCTTGTCGCCTCCTTCCCGGACAGCGCCTCGGTCCAGCGCCGCCAGCTCTCGGCCGCGCATGACGCGCGCGACGCGGCCGCGGTCCGCGCCGGCCTGCAGCGGCTCGCGGCGCTCGGCTATGCGCCGGGCCAGGACACGATCAACACGCTCGCCGTCTATCTGCCGGACGCGGAGATGAATGCCTTGCGCCTGCGCTTTGCCGCCAACGGCGCGCGGGTGCAGGCGAGCCGGCCGTTCACCAGCCTTCCCAACAGCCATCGCCTGGTCGAGGGCATCGCCTGGGACGCGCGCACCGGCCGCCTGTTCGCCGCGACCGTGGTCGACCGGGCCTTGCTCGTCCGCGAGGCGCGCGGCTGGCGCGCGCTCGAGGGGCTGGAGGCGGGCAGCCTGTTCGGCCTCGCCGTGGATTCGCGCCGGCGCCTGCTCTGGGCGGCCTCGGGCGTGGTCGAGCAGACTCCTAATCCGGAGGGCGCCTTTCGCGGCCTGATCGCGGTCGACCTCAACACGCTGCGGCCCGTCCGCCGCCTCGCCGCGCCGGGCGAGGGCTGGCCCGCCGACATCGCGCTCGCCGCCGACGGCACCATCTATGCGAGCGATCCGAACAGCGGCGCCATCTACCGCGCCCGCCCCAGCGAGACCGCGCTCTCCGTCCTGGTCCCGCCGGGCCGGCTGCGCAGCCCGCAGGGCCTGGTCCCGTCCGCCGACGGGCGGCGGCTCTACGTCTCCGATTATGGCTATGGCCTCGCCGAGGTGCATCTGGCCGACGGCAATGTAGCGCGGCTCGAATCCGACGCGAACACGATGCTCGACGGCATTGACGGCCTCTATCCCTGGCGCGGCGGCCTGATCGCCATCCAGAACGGGACCAGCCCGCGGCGGATCCTCTGGCTGTCGCTGAGCCCGGACGGGGAGCGCATCGCCGCCGTCCGCGTGCTCGAGAGCAACCATCCCGACTGGGGCGAGCCGACCCTCGGCTTCGTCCGCCGCAACGACTTTCTCTACGTCGCCGATGCCCAGTGGGAGCGCTATGGCGAGGCCGGCGCGGTGCGGGGCGCCGGACCGGTCCGCGCCACCGCGATCCGGATGCTGCGCCCGCCCAATTGAGCCTGTTGCGATGCACTGCGCGCTGGCCTAAAGCCCCGGCAACCTTTGGAGTCAGTCATGGCGTCCGTCGCCGCCGATTATCTGCCGATCCTGTTGTTCCTCGCGGTCGCGCTGGGCCTGTCCATGGCCTTCGTCGTACTGCCGATGCTGGTCTCGCGGCTTACGGGATCGAACAAGCCCTATCCCGACAAGCTCACCGAATATGAATGCGGCTTCCCGGCCTTCGAGGACAGCCGCGCCCAGTTCGACGTGCGCTTCTATCTCGTCGCGATCCTGTTCATCGTCTTCGACCTTGAGGCGGCCTTCCTCTTCCCCTGGGCGGTAACCGTGTTCGGCCTGGGCTGGACGGCCTGGATCGCGATGATGATCTTCCTCGTCGAGCTGGCGCTGGGCCTGGTCTACGCCTGGAAGAAAGGCGCGCTCGAATGGGAGTGATCCTCGACGCGGGGGGGCGCCCGATGCAGCCGGCCCCGGCAGACGGCACGCCGCCCGATCCCTATATCTTCAACCAGATCCAGTCCGAAGTCTCGGACAAGGGCTTCCTCGTCACCACCACCGAAGACCTGTTCCAGTGGGCCAGGACCGGCTCGCTCTGGTGGATGACCTTCGGCCTGGCCTGCTGCGCGGTCGAGATGATCCATGTGAACATGCCGCGCTACGACCTTGAAAGATTTGGCGCGGCGCCGCGTGCGAGCCCGCGCCAGAGCGACGTGATGATCGTCGCCGGCACGCTCTGCAACAAGATGGCTCCCGCCCTGCGCCGGGTCTACGACCAGATGTCGGAGCCGCGCTACGTCATTTCGATGGGCAGCTGCGCCAATGGCGGCGGCTATTATCATTACAGCTACTCGGTGGTGCGCGGCTGCGACCGGATCGTGCCGGTCGACATCTACGTCCCCGGCTGCCCGCCCACCGCCGAGGCTTTGCTCTACGGGATCATGCAATTGCAGCGGAAGATCCGCCGCGAGGGGACGATTGAGCGCTGAGATGGCCAGCCCTGCGCCCGTCATTCCCGCCCGCGCCGGCATCGTCGAAGAGGTGAAGGCCGCGATCGGCGCCGCCTTCCTCGCCGCCAAGGACGAGGTGGACGAGGTCTCGATCGACGTCGCCCGCGACAGCGTCGCCGAGGTGCTGACCACTTTGCGCGACCGGCTCGAATACCAGCAGCTGATGGAGATTGCCGGGGTCGACTATCCGGAGCGCGCCGAGCGTTTCGAGGTGGTCTATCACCTGCTCTCCGTCACCAGGAACCATCGCCTGCGCGTCCGCGTCTCGACCGACGAGGAGCAGCCGGTGCCGACCGTGACCGGCGTCTTTCCCGTCGCCGGCTGGCTCGAGCGCGAGGTGTTCGACATGTACGGCGTGATCTTCGCCGGCAATCCCGATCTCAGGCGCATCCTCACCGATTACGGCTTCCGCGGCCATCCGCAGCGCAAGGACTTCCCGCTGACCGGCTATGTCGAATTGCGCTATTCCGAGGAGGAGAAGCGCGTCGTCTACGAGCCGGTGAGCCTCGCCCAGGACTTCCGCACCTTCGACTTCCTCTCCCCCTGGGAGGGCGCGGAATATGTGATCCCGGGCGACGAGAAGGCCCAGCCCGAGGCGCCGGGCGCTCCGACGCCGCTCAAGGCCGCGGAGATCGCCAGGCCCGCCGTCTCCAGGGCCGCGACCAAGGCAAAGACGCCGAAGACGACGGAGACGAAGGCCGATACCGGGGCAGGGGAGCCGGCCAACACGGAAGCGGCCAAGACCACGGCGCAGAAGCCGCGCGCCCGCAAGGCCGCGCCGCCCAGGCCCGATGCGGCGGCCGCGAGCGAAGCGCCCCGGGCCCGCAAGCCCCGGGCGCCGCGCAAGCCGAAGAGTGACGCATGAGCACCGCCCCCGACCAGCTGACCCGCGAGGAGGAGGTCGCCCGGACCGGCGCCACCGAATCCGCGATCGCCAACTACACGATCAATTTCGGCCCGCAGCATCCCGCCGCGCACGGCGTGCTTCGGCTGGTGCTGGAGCTTGACGGCGAGATCATCGAGCGCGTCGACCCGCATGTCGGACTGCTCCACCGCGGCACCGAGAAGCTCTGCGAGTACAAGACCTATCTCCAGGCTTTGCCCTATTTCGACCGGCTCGATTACTGCTCGCCGCTCTGCATGGAGCACAGCTACGTGCTGGCGATCGAGAAGCTCCTGGGTCTCGAAGTGCCGCTCCGCGCCCAGTACCTCCGGGTCTTCTTCGCCGAGCTGACCCGCATCTCGAACCATATGCTGAACCTCGGCTCGCACGTCATGGACGTCGGCGCGATGACGCCGAACCTGTGGCTGTTCGAGATCCGCGAGGATTGCATGAACTTCTACGAGCGGGCCTCGGGCGCGCGCATGCACGCGGCCTGGTTCCGCCCCGGCGGCGTCCACCAGGACGTGCCGCTCAAGTTGCTGACCGACATCGGCGACTGGCTCGACAATCGGCTGCCGCGCCTGTTCGAGGACGCGATCAGCCTCGTCGCCGACAACCGCATCTTCAAACAGCGCAACGTCGACATCGCCACCGTCTCGAAGGAAGACGCGCTCGCCTGGGGCTTTTCCGGCCCGATGATCCGCGCCGCCGGCATTCCCTGGGACCTGCGCCGTTCGCAGCCCTATGACGTCTACGACCGGATGGAGTTCGACATCCCGGTCGGCACCAGGGGCGATTGCTACGACCGCTTCATGGTGCGCGTCGAGGAGGTCCGCCAGTCCGCGCGGATCATGAAGCAGTGCCTCAGCGAGATGCCGGAAGGGCCTGTCGCCAGCCTCGACCGCAAGGTGGTCCCGCCGAAGCGCGGCGAGATGAAGCAGTCGATGGAAGCGCTCATCCACCACTTCAAGCTCTACACCGAGGGCTTCCACGTCCCCGCGGGCGAGGTCTATGTCGCGACCGAGAGCCCCAAGGGCGAGTTCGGCGTCTATCTGGTCAGCGACGGCACCAACAAGCCCTACCGCGTGAAGATCCGCCCGACCGCCTTCAGCCACCTGCAGGCGATGGACTTCATGTCCAAGGGCCACATGCTGGCCGACGTGACCGCGATCCTCGGCGCCATGGACATCGTCTTCGGAGAGTGCGACCGGTGAGCCCGGGGCGCCGCGCCGCCTTCGGGCTCCTCGCCGGCCTGGCCCTCGCCGCTCCCACGGTCGCCTATGGTCAGGCGGCCCCGTCGGAAGCCGGCCCTGCGGCCGTCGTCGATCAATTCCTGCAAAATCTGCGTCGAGGACGCCACGCGGCACTGGGGGCGCTCTTGCCGGACCGCGTGCGCACGGGGGAGGGAGAGACGCTGAGAAGGGATCAGGTGATCCTCCTCTACCAAGGCTATACGCTGGCCATGTTCGGTCCGCTTCGCTCCTTCGCCTGCGATGCGCCCGAGACCAATGCGGTGACCTGCCGTCTCCGCTTTCAGTCGCGTTCGCTTCGCGAGCGATATACGGTCGAGGCTGGTCTGATTTCCGGGATCGAGATTCTGCCCTGGAGTGGCGAAGGGGCGTCCCAATGAGCGACGGGGAGCTAGGCTACCGGCTCGGTTATGCCGCCTTCCCGATCGTCTTCGTCGCTATCGCGGTCTTCATCGGCTGGCGCATGGGGCGGAAGCGCGAGCCGAAAAAATTCGTGCTCTGGCCGGTCGCCGTTGCCGGCTTCCTGCTCGCGCTGGGCGCGCTCGGCACACAGCTGCGCAAGCAGGTGGAGGCCGCTCCGACAAGCGAGGCGCGCTGATGACGGCGCCACCGGACATCGTGAACCTCAGCGACAAGCTGGCGCTTTTCTCCGATCACTGGAACCCGCGCATTGTCGGCCGCTACAACGGCAACGAGGTGCGCGTCTCCAGGCTGAAGGGCGAGTTCCTCTGGCACAGCCATGCCGGGACGGACGAATTGTTCCTCGTCCTGAAGGGCCGCCTCACCATCGAGTTCCGCGACGGCGTCCGCACGCTCGGCCCCGGCGAGTTCCTGGTCGTGCCGAAGGGCGTCGAGCACCGCCCGGTCGCGCCCGAGGAGGTCGAGCTGCTGGTCATGGACCGCGAGGGCGAGCCCAATACGGGCGGCGAGCCGGCGTCCGAACTGACCCGGGCGCGGCTGGAGACGCTGTGATGGCCCACCGCGGTCCGATCATGGGCGGCGTTTCCGTGCTGGTCGTCACAGCCGCGTTCGCCATGCTGGAATTTGGCAGTTCCCGGGCGACCCTTGCCTATCGGATGGCGGGTATTGCACTTGTCATCATTCTGCTCGTCGGTGCCTGGCTGCTCGCGGGCTTCGTCCGACGTCATGGCGACGAGATCGGTGAAGCGCGGTTCGACACGCGCAACAAGGATGAGCGCGAGGGCTGACTTCCCATTGCCCGGCCCCTCACTCGGGGCTAGGGGACGCCGCAGAGAGTTTAGCATGATGGAATCACTTCATGGCTGAGGCCGGCCGCGCCCCCGCATCCCCGGAAATTCGCGAACGGTGGGGCAATTTCGCCTGGACTGCCGACAATGCGAAGACGGCGAAGGACATCGTCGCCCGCTACCCGGCGGGGCGGCAGAAGAGCGCGGTCATTCCCTTGCTCGATCTCGCCCAGCGCCAGGTCGGCGCGGAGACGGAGACGCAGGGCTGGCTGCCCATTCCGGTGATCGAGTTCGTCGCCGCCGAACTGGGCATGCCCTATATCCGCGCCTATGAGGTCGCGACCTTCTACACCATGTTCAACCTCGCCCCCGTCGGTTGCCATCATGTCCAGGTTTGCGGCACCACGCCCTGCATGCTGCGCGGCTCGGACGACGTCCTCGCCGCCTGCTACGCCAGGGGGCTGAAGAAGGGGCACACCACCACCGACGGCCTGTTCACCTTGACCGAGGTTGAGTGCCTCGGCGCCTGCGCCAATGCCCCGATGGTCCAGATCAACGACGACAATTACGAGGATCTGAGCTTCGAGAGCATGACCGCGATCCTCGACGACCTCGCCGCCGGCAGGCAGCCCAGGATCGGCCCGCAGGTCGAGCGCAAGACCAGCTGCCCCGAGGGCGGCCCGACCACGCTCAAGGAGATGGTCAAGGAGAATCACGACTATCGGAGCGATTGGTGAGAGCCTTGGCCGTCCTTCTCGCCTTGCCGGCCGCGTGCCAGAACCAGCCCCAGCCGGCGGCCAATGCCGTGCCCGCGGCCAATGCCGCCATACCGCCGGCGCGCAACGACCTTCAGGTCGCCGAGGACAGTGTGCGCAGCCAGCTCGGCAACGGGCAGGATTTGACCTTCGCCAATGCCGTTGCGCATCGCGACGACCGCATCGCCATCGTCTGCGGCGAGGTGACCCGCGCCGGGCGCAGCGAGCGCTACATCGTCGTCGACGGCCGCGGCGCCTGGGTCGAATCCGAAATGCGTCCCGGCGAGATGGACCGCGCGGTGCGGGAATTCTGCGTCAGCGGAAGGAGGCCTTCATGAGTGCGGTCATCGGTATCATTCTGGCGGTCGTCGCGATCTGGCTGCTGATCAAGGTGGTCGGCCTGGTCTTCAAGATCATCGCCGTTGTGCTCCTGATCGCCGCGGCCGTCGCGGTCTATCAATGGGCCCGGAAGAGGATCGACGGGCGATGACCAAGCCGATCCTCTTCATCCTCCTCGCGGTCGCGATCGCCACGGGCTGCTTCCTGCTGCTCGGGGTGCTGCTGCTTCCCGCCCTGGGCGTGGAGGGGATGGCGCGGACGATGATCGCCGGCGGGGTCAGCGGCGGCCTGATCGCCCTTGTCTATTTCTATATGTTCAGGAAGTCTGATGCGAGCTGAACTCCTTTTCGTCATGCCAGCGCAGGCTGGCAGCCATAGGGCCGCCAATCGGGTCGCAGACTCCGCTTGGGCCCCGGCCTGCGCCGGGGTGACGGCTGGGAACAGCCGTCATGCTTGAGGACAAAGACCGGATCTTCACCAATCTCTACGGCTTCCAGGACTGGCGGCTCAAGGCGGCGCAGCAGCGCGGCGACTGGGACGACACCAGGGCCCTCATGGCGATCGGCCAGGACGAGATCATCGAGCAGGTGAAGCTCTCCGGCCTGCGCGGCCGCGGCGGCGCCGGCTTTCCCACGGGCATGAAGTGGAGCTTCATGCCGAAGCAGCCGGCGGCGGACCGGCCCAATTTCCTCGTCATCAACGCCGACGAATCCGAGCCCGGCTCCTGCAAGGACCGCGAGATCATCCGCCACGATCCGCATAAGTTGATCGAAGGCGCCCTGCTCGCCGGCTTCGCGATGCGCGCCCGCGCGGCCTATATTTACATCCGCGGCGAGTTCATCTTCGAGACGAAGGTGCTCGAGGACGCCGTGCAGGAAGCCTATGATGCCGGCCTGCTCGGCAGGAATGCCTGCAAGTCCGGCTATGATTTCGACGTCTTCGTCCACCGCGGCGCCGGCGCCTACATCTGCGGCGAAGAGACGGCGATGCTGGAAAGCCTCGAGGGCAAGCCCGGCAAGCCGCGCCTGAAGCCGCCTTTCCCGGCGGGTGCTGGCCTCTACGGCTGCCCGACCACGGTCAACAATGTCGAGAGCATCGCCGTCGTCCCCACGATCCTGAGGCGCGGCGGGCTCTGGTTCAAGAGCTTCGGCCGCGAGAAGAACGAGGGCACCAAGCTCTTCCAGATTTCCGGCCATGTGAACTGCCCCTGCGTGGTCGAGGAGGCGATGGGCATCCCGTTCCGCGAGCTGATCGACAAGCATGCGGGCGGCATTCGCGGCGGCTGGGACAATCTGCTGGCGGTGATTCCCGGCGGCTCGTCGGTCCCGCTCGTCCCCGCGCACGAGATCATGGACGCGCCGATGGATTTCGACGGGCTCAAGGATCTCGGCTCCGGCCTCGGCACCGCCGCCGTCATCGTCATGGACAAGTCCACCGACGTGGTGAAAGCGATCAGCCGGATCTCCTATTTCTACAAGCATGAGAGCTGTGGCCAGTGCACGCCCTGCCGCGAGGGCACGGGCTGGATGTGGCGGGTGATGGAGCGGCTGGTGACCGGCGAGGCCGAGATCCACGAGATCGACATGCTCCATGACGTCACCAAGCAGGTCGAGGGCCACACGATCTGCGCTTTGGGCGACGCCGCTGCCTGGCCGATCCAGGGGCTGATCAGACATTACCGGCCCGAGCTGGAGCGGCGGATCGTCGCGCGGCAGGAAGGCCAGCTGGAGGCTGCCGAATGAAGAAGTTGCTTTTGTCCGTCCTTGCCGCGGTGACCGTCGTCACGGCCATACCCGCACCGGCTTCGGCGCAGGATTCGGCCCCCCAGGACAATCCGATGCAGGCCCGTCGCCGGGCCCAGGCGCGCGGCGAGCAGGCGGCGCAGTCGGCCTCGACCCGCGCCGACCTGATCCGCGCCGTCGACTGCCAGCTGCGCGCCGATCCGGCGCCGCTGGAGGCGTTGCTCGCTGCCGCGCCTTATTCGGCGGCGGAGGCGAGCGCCGCCGAGGCGCTGATGCCGCATCTCCGCCAGTGCAATTCCAACCGCGCGTTCACCACGCCGGCGCCGGCGGTGCGCGGCGCCGTGGCCGAGGCGCTGCTGAAGGCGCGCTTCCCGACGCCCCAGGCGGCGCGCAGCCCGGCCGTGAACGCGAAGCCGCTGCTGGACGTCGCCGCCGCGACCACGCGCCCGGACGCTGCCACCCTGGTCACCTCCTACGGCATGGCCGACTGCATGGGCGCCACCCAGGGCCAGGCGGTCCGCGCCCTGATCGGCACCGATCCGGGCACGCCGGCGGAGGCCACGATGTTCAATTCAACGCTCAATCCGTTGCTCGGCCGCTGCGCCGCCACGGCGGGCGGCACCGGGCAGATCAGCGTCGACGGCCGCACCCTGCGCGGCATCCTCGCCGAGGCGCTCTACCGCTGGTCGGTCGTCCAGCGCGACGGCGCCGGCTCGCCCTGGGCAAGGCCGTAGCAAATGGCGCCGGGACCCCTTGCCCCTGACCGGGGCGAGCGTCTAACGGCTCCGCAGGCTGCGGCCCGTTCCGGGTCCTTCAGGTTTCGAGTCTCTATGCGAAAAGCCCTGACCGACGCTGTCGAGATCGCGGTGCCGCGCGGCGCCCGCCGGGCCCTGCGCGCGCGCCATCCCGGCCGCGCCTGGCGGCGCCGGGCCCTGCTCGGCGCCTCGGCGCTCCTCGCCGGCAGCCTCCTCGGCGCGCAGGCCTCGGCCCAGCTCCCGCGCGGCGTCTCCGGTCGCAGCACCCTGATCGTCTCGACCGATTCCGAGGAAGCGCTGCGGGCGCTGGCGGCGTTCGGCACCTGCTATGCCCGGCTGAGCACGGCGCGGGCCTTCGAGCTGCTCGCGACCGAGCCCGGCTCGCGCGAGGAGGCGGAGACCTATCGGCGCCTGTTCCGCAGCGACAGCCAGAATTGCCTGGGCGAGGGCATGGACCTGCGCGTGCCGGTGACCTTCGTCCGCGGCGCCATCGCCGAGGGCCTGCTCGAGCACGGCATCGCGGTGCCCGCCGGGCTGGTCCGCGCCGCCCCCGCGCCGGGCGCCGAGATCCGCAAATATAGCGAGGCCGCGCGCTGCTATGCGGCCGGCCACGGCGCCGAGATCCGGACCATGCTGGCCTCGTCGCCGGGCGGGGAGCGCGAGCTCGCCGCGCTCCGGCCGCTCGCCGACCAGTTCTTCCGCTGCATGCCGGCCAATGCGCAGGACCGGCGCTTCAACGCGACCCATTTGCGCTACATGCTGGCCGAGGCGCTGCTGCGCCTGCCGTCCCCGTCCACCGCCCAGGCTGCCCAGAGATAGAAGATGCCCAAGCTCAAGGTCGACGGTGTCGAGATCGAGGTGCCCCAGGGGGCGACCGTGCTCCAGGCCTGCGAGCTGGCCGGCAAGGAGATTCCCCGCTTCTGCTATCATGAGCGGCTCGCCATCGCCGGCAATTGCCGGATGTGCCTGGTCGAGGTGAAACCGGGGCCGCCCAAGCCGCAGGCCAGCTGCGCCCTCCCGGCGGCCGAGAATCAGGAGATTTTCACCAACACGCCGACCGTGAAGAAGGCGCGGGAAGGGGTGATGGAGTTCCTGCTGATCAACCACCCGCTCGATTGCCCGATCTGCGACCAGGGCGGCGAGTGCGACCTGCAGGACCAGGCCATGGCCTATGGCCGCGGCCACAAGCGCTACGAGGAAAACAAGCGCGCCGTCACCGAGAAATATATGGGCCCGGTCGTGCGCACGATCATGACCCGCTGCATCCACTGCACGCGCTGCGTACGCTTCATGGAGCAGGTCGCCGGGGTCGAGGATATCGGCACGGTGGGCCGCGGCGAGAATATGGAGATCACCTCCTATCTCGAGGAGGCGCTGAAGAGCGAGCTTTCGGGCAATGTCGTCGATCTCTGCCCGGTCGGCGCGCTCACCGCCAAGCCCTATACGTTCGAGGCGCGGCCCTGGGAGCTGCGCAAGGTCCCGGCGATCGACGTGATGGACGGGGTCGGCACCAACATCCGGCTCGATGCGCGCGGCCGCGAGGTGATGCGGGCGCTGCCCCGCCTCAACGAGGACGTCAACGAAGAGTGGGCGCACGACAAGACCCGCCATGCGGTGGACGGCCTGACCCGCAACCGGCTCGACCGGCCCTGGCTGCGCGAGAATGGCAAGCTCCGACCGGCTGGCTGGGACGAGGCCTTCGCCAGGATCGCCGGGGCGGCGGCGAAGGCGAAGGGCAAGGTCGCGGCCGTCGCCGGCGATCTGGTCGACGTCGAGACCATGTATGCGGCGAAACAATTGCTCGCCGCTTTGGGCTCCACGCTGCTGGAAGGCCGCCAGACCGGCCTCGCCTATGACGCGACCAATCTCGCCGCGGTCAATTTCAACACCACCATCGCCGGCATCGAGACCGCGGACGTCATCCTCCTGGTCGGCACCAACCCGCGCTGGGAGGCGCCGCTCGTCAACACCCGGATCCGCAAGGCGTGGCGGGCAGGGGCGAAGGTGTTCGCGATCGGACCCGAGACCGACCTCACCTACGGCGTGACCTGGCTCGGCAACGACCTGTCGCTGGCCGCGAGCCTTCCGACCGAGGTCAACCAGGTTTTCTCCAGGGCAGAGCGTCCGGCGGTGATCGTCGGCGGCGCCGCGCTCAAGGTCGAGGGCGGGCAGGCGGCAACGCTCGGGCTGGTCAGGGGCCTGGGCCTCGTCCGCGATGGCTGGAACGGCTACAACGTGCTCCACACCGTCGCCGCGCGCACCGGCGGCCTGATGCTCGGCTATGCCCAGCCCGGCGGCATGGCGTCACTGGCCGACGCCGCGCCGGAATTGCTCTTCCTGCTCGGCGCCGACGAGGCCGACCTCGCGCCGTTCGCGAACAGCCTCAAGGTCTATATCGGCCATCATGGCGACCGCGGCGCGCATGCGGCGGACGTGGTCCTGCCGGGCGCCGCCTATAGCGAGAAGCATTCGATCCACGTCAATCTCGAGGGCCGGGTCCAGCATAGCGAGAAGGCGGTCGATCCGCCGGGCGACGCGCGCGCCGACTGGTCGATCCTGCGCGCGCTCTCCGACGCGCTCGGCACGCCCTTGCCCTTCGACAGCTTCGGCCAGCTCCGCGCCCAGCTCTTCGCCGACTATCCCGCCTTCGCGCAGCCCGGCCTCGTGTCCTTCGAATGGGCGCCGCCGAAACTGGCCGCAGCGAAGCTCGCGAAGGGGACCGCCATCGCCTATCCGATCAGGGACTTCTACCTGACCAACCCGATCGCCCGCTCCTCGCCGACGCTGCAGCGCTGCTCGGCCGAGCTGCTGCACGGGCAGGATTTCGCGGAGGCGGCGGAATGACCGCCTGGTTCCAGGGCCTGCTCGGCGCCGGCTGGGGCTGGTTTATCGCCACCCTCGTGCTGATCCTGCTGATCGCGCTGCCGCTCATGCTCGCGGTGGCGATGATCATCTATGTCGACCGCAAGATCTGGGCGGCGATGGCGCTGCGGCGCGGGCCGAACGTGGTCGGGCCCTTCGGCCTGCTGCAGAGCTTCGCCGACGGGCTCAAGGTCTTCCTCAAGGAGACCATCATCCCGTCCTCGGCCAATCGCGGCCTCTTCCTGATCGCGCCGATCATCACCTTCGCGGTCGCCCTGCTCGCCTGGGCGGTGATCCCGTTCGGGGAAGGGGTGGTGCTCGCCAACATCAATGTCGGCCTGCTCTATTTGCTCGCCATCTCCTCGCTCGGCGTCTACGGGATCATCATCGCAGGCTGGGCGTCCAACTCGAAATACCCGTTTTACAGTGCCTTGCGGGCCGCTGCTCAGATGGTGTCCTATGAGGTTTCGATCGGCTTCATCCTGATCCCGGTCGTGCTCTGGGCGGGCACGTTCAACCTCTCCGGCATCGTCATGGCGCAGAAGGCGCATATCTTCGGGACGATCAACGGCTTCGGCTTCAATCCCCTGCTGTTCCCGCTGGCCGTCATGTTCCTGATCTCCGCCATGGCCGAAACCGCGCGCGCGCCCTTCGACCTCACCGAGGCGGAGTCCGAGCTCGTCGCCGGCTATCAGACCGAATACAGCTCGATGAGCTTCGCGCTCTTCTGGCTCGGCGAATATGGCAATGTGCTGCTGATGTGCGGCATGAACGCCGTGCTCTTCTGGGGCGGCTGGCTGCCGCCGATCGACTGGGCGCCGCTCTACGCCGTGCCGGGCATTTTCTGGTTCTTCCTGAAGATCTTCATCTTCTTCTTCATCTTCTCCTGGGTGAAGGCCACCGTGCCGCGATTCCGCTACGACCAGCTGATGCGCCTCGGCTGGAAGATCTTCCTGCCCATCTCCTTGATCTGGGTGTTCCTGGTGTCGGGCTATCTGATGCTGCAGACGCAGGGGATGCTGCCATGGTGAGCGCGCTCGCCCTTGCACTGGCGCTGCAATCGGCACCGGCCGGGCTCGCCGGTCGCTTTGAATGCGCGATCGAGCACCAGTCCGTGATCACGGAAAATGGCTACGACCCGGCTCAGCAAATTGTTGATTTTACCACCGACCAGCGGACTTGGCGTTTTCAGGTGCGGGTGACGGAAGGAAACGGCCCCCGAGCAACGGTCGAGTGGCCTGCTGACCCAATTCAACTTGCCGGCACCTACCCGCTGGTGGCGATCAACTCCGGGCAGGCGGCATTCGCAATCCTTAGACAGGGACCATGCACGTTCACCAATCAGGCTTGCCTTGCGATGGTGGAATTATCGGCCAGAGCTGACGGCAATCTGGCTTTTTCGATCCTGCCGACGGGTTCGCTTCGCCAGGAGAACGGCAAACTCGAACTCTTCCATGTGATCTTCACAGGTTCATGCCGCCGGCAGAGCGGAGCACAAAGATGAGTATCGGCCACTATATCAAGACCTTCACCCTCTGGGAGTTCGTGAAGGCGCACGCTCTGACCTTGAAGTACTTCTTCAAGAAGAAGGCGACGATCAACTACCCCTACGAGAAGAACCCGATCTCGCCCCGCTTCCGCGGCGAGCACGCGCTGCGCCGTTATCCGAACGGCGAGGAGCGCTGCATCGCCTGCAAGCTGTGCGAGGCGGTCTGCCCCGCCCAGGCGATCACCATCGAGGCCGAGCCCCGCGCGGACGGCAGCCGCCGGACGACGCGCTACGACATCGACATGACCAAGTGCATCTATTGCGGCCTCTGCCAGGAGGCCTGTCCGGTCGATGCGATCGTCGAGGGACCGAACATGGATTTCTCGACCGAGACCAGGGAGGAGCTGATCTACGACAAGGCCAAGCTTCTCGACAATGGCGACAAATGGGAGCGCGCGCTCGCCGCGAACCTTGCCGCCGATGCGCCGTACCGGTAGGGCGCCATGCGAATCCAACAGGGCCTCATGATCCACCATAACGTCATGCCGGCGCAGGCTGGCATCCCAGCTGAGTCCGATTGGACCCCAGCCTGCGCCGGGGTGACGAATAATGGCTGCCGGGGAGACGTCGCGGCGTGATCCAGGTCTTCGTCTTCTACCTGTTCGCAACGCTCGTCATCGCCTCGGGCGTGATGACGATTGCATCCAGGAATCCGGTCCATTCGGTGCTCTGGCTGATCCTCGCCTTCTTCAACGCGGCCGGCCTGTTCCTGCTGATCGGGGCCGAGTTCCTCGCCTTCCTCCTGGTCATCGTCTACGTCGGCGCGGTCGCCGTGCTGTTCCTGTTCGTGGTGATGATGCTCGACGTCGACTTCGCCGAGCTGCGCGCGGGCTTCGCCAATTACCTCTTCCCGGGCCTGATCCTCGCCATCGTGCTGCTCGCCGAGATGGTCGCGGCGCTGATCGCCCGTAACCAGGGCTATATCGACCTGGCCGGCCGCCAGCCCGCGTCGCCCGCCGCCGGCGAGCCTTCGAACATCGTCGCGCTCGGGCGCATGCTCTACAGCGACTATCTGTTCATCTTCGAGGCGGCCGGGATCGTGCTGCTCGTCGCCATGGTCGGCGCGATCGTGCTGACCCGCCGCAAGCGCTCCGACGTCCGCCCGCAGAGCATCGACCGCCAGGTCCGCCGCCGCCCGAAGGACGCGGTCGTCAACATGCAGCCTGGCGTGGGCGAGGGGATGAAGCTGTGACCGGGCGTTCTAATTCCTCCCCGGGACGGGGAGGGGGACCAGCCGCAGGCTGGTGGAGGGGGCTCAGTGTCCCGCTCCGGGCCCCCTCCACCACCGGGCTGCGCCCGGCGGTCCCCCTCCCCGTGCCGGGGAGGAGCAAGATATGATCGGCCTCGGTCACTATCTGACGGTGGGCGCCGTCCTGTTCGTGCTCGGCGTGTTCGGCATCTTCCTGAACCGGAAGAACGTGATCGTCATCCTGATGGCGATCGAGCTGATCCTGCTTGCGGTGAACATCAACCTCGTCGCCTTCTCGGTCTTCCTGCACAACATGGTCGGCCAGGTCTTCGCCATGTTCGTGCTGACCGTGGCGGCGGCCGAGGCAGCGATCGGCCTCGCCATCCTCGTCATCTACTTCCGCGGCCGCGGCACGATCGCGGTCGACGACATCAACCAGATGAAGGGCTGAGATGGTTCAGGCGATCGTCTTCCTGCCCTTGCTGGCCGCGATCATTGCCGGGCTCGGCAACCGCATGCTCGGCAATGTCGCCGCCAAGCTGATCACGACCGGCGCGCTGTTCGCCGCCTGCGCCCTGTCCTGGCCGATCTTCATCGGTTTCCTGACCGGCACGCAGCAAAGCGAGGCGCATCATGTCCTGACCTGGATCGCCTCGGGCGACATGCAGGTGACCTGGGCGCTCCGCGTCGACGCCCTGACTGCGGTGATGCTGGTGGTGGTGACGACCGTCTCCGCCCTCGTCCACCTCTACAGCTGGGGCTATATGGCGGAGGACGACAGCCAGCCCCGGTTCTTCGCCTATCTGTCGCTCTTCACCTTCGCGATGCTGATGCTGGTGACGGCGGACAACCTCGTTCAGATGTTCTTCGGCTGGGAGGGCGTCGGCCTCGCCTCCTACCTGCTGATCGGCTTCTGGTACCACAAGCCGTCGGCCAATGCGGCGGCGCTCAAGGCCTTCATCGTCAACCGCGTCGGCGATTTCGGCTTCAGCCTCGGCATTTTCGGGACCTTCCTGGTGTTCGGGACGGTCTCCATCCCGGCGATCCTCGAGGCGGTGCCGGGCCTGCAGGGCTCGACGATCGGCTTCCTCGGCATGCGGATCGACACGATTACCCTGCTCTGCATCCTCCTCTTCATCGGCGCCTGCGGCAAATCGGCGCAGCTGCTGCTGCACACCTGGCTGCCCGACGCGATGGAGGGCCCGACCCCGGTTTCGGCGCTGATCCACGCCGCCACCATGGTGACCGCCGGCGTGTTCATGGTCTGCCGCCTCTCGCCCATGTTCCAGGCGAGCCCGACGGCGACCGCCCTCGTCACTTTCGTCGGCGCCGCCACCGCCCTCTTCGCGGCGACGGTCGGCACGGTGCAGAACGACATCAAGCGGGTGATCGCCTATTCGACCTGCTCGCAGCTCGGCTACATGTTCTTCGCGGCGGGAGTCGGCGCCTATGGCGCGGCGATGTTCCACCTGTTCACCCACGCCGCCTTCAAGGCCCTGCTCTTTCTCGGCGCCGGCTCGGTCATCCACGCCATGCACCACGAGCAGGACATGCGCTATTATGGCGGGCTCAGGAAGCACATCCCCTTCACCTTCTGGGTCATGCTGATCGGCACGCTGGCGATCACCGGCGTCGGCCTCATCCAGATTTCCGGCCTGCCGCAGCTCGGCTTCGCCGGTTTCTTCTCGAAGGACGCGATCATCGAGAGCGCCTATGCGGCGGGGACGACAGTGGGCGGCTTTGCCTTCTTCATCGGCGTGTTCGCGGCCCTTCTGACCAGCTTCTACTCCTGGCGGCTCGTCTTCCTGACCTTCTACGGCAAGCCGCGCTGGATCGAATCCGGGCATATCCAGCATGCGCTGCACGGCGATCATCATGATCATCCGGACGCCGAGGATGCAGGGCACGACACGCATGTCGGGGAGAAGGGCGCCGACCAGGTGAAGGCGGGGACTGGCGGCTATCATCCGCACGAGAGCCCCTGGACGATGCTCGTGCCGCTGGCCCTGCTCGCGCTCGGCGCAGTGCTCGCCGGCCAGCTCTTCCACGAGGCCTTTATCGGCCATCATGCCGACCATGATTTCTGGCACGGCAGCGTCGCCTTTGACCCGCACCAGATCGAGCGGATGCACGCCGTCCCGCTCTGGGTGAAGCTGTCGGCGACGGCGGCGATGCTGATCGGGCTGCTGATCGCCTTCTACGCCTATATCCGCAACACGGACTTCCCGCGGGCTTTCGTGAACCAGTTCGGGCTGCTCTACCGCTTCCTGCTCAACAAATGGTATTTCGACGAGATCTACAACGCCTTGCTGGTCCGCCCCTCGATGTGGCTCGGCCGCTTCCTCTGGAAGAAGGGCGACGAGGGCACGATCGACCGCTTCGGCCCGGACGGCGTCGCCGCGGCGGTGGTCGGCGGCACGCGAGTCACGGCGCGGATCCAGACCGGCTATCTCTACACTTATGCGCTGGTGATGCTGCTCGGCGTCGCCGCCGCCATCACCTGGGCGATGGCGCAATAATGGCGAGCTTCCCCATCCTCTCGGTGCTGCTCGCGCTGCCGATCCTCGGCGCGATTGCCTGCCAGCTCGCCAGCGCCAACGCCGCGCGCTGGATCGCCCTCCTGACCACGCTCGGCGTCTTCGCGCTCTCAATCGGGATCTGGCTGACCTTCCAGATCGGCGGCCCGCAATGGCAGTTCACCGAATATTTCCCGATTTTCGGGGCCTTTGCCTGGGCGCTCGGGATCGACGGCATCGCCCTGATGCTGATCGTGCTCACCGCCTTCCTGATGCCGATCTGCATCGCCGCCTCGTGGAAGTCGATCGACCGGCGGGTGCAGGAGTTCATGGCCTGCTTCCTGCTGATGGAGACGACGATGCTCGGCGTCTTCGCAGCGCAGGACATCTACCTCTTCTACATTTTCTTCGAGATGGGCCTGATCCCGATGTACCTGATCATCGGCATCTGGGGGGGCGTGAACCGCATCTACGCCGCGTACAAATTCTTCCTCTATACCCTGCTCGGCTCGGTGCTGATGCTGATCGCCATGCTGTGGATGGTGAACTTCGCCGGCACCACCTCGATCCCGGCCCTGATGGAGACCGACTTCCCGGCCGGGGCGCAGAACTGGCTCTGGCTCGCCTTCTTCGCCAGCTTCGCGGTGAAGATGCCGATGTGGCCGGTCCACACCTGGCTGCCCGACGCGCACGTCCAGGCGCCGACCGCGGGCTCGGTGATCCTCGCCGGCGTGCTGCTGAAGATGGGCGGCTACGGCTTCATCCGCTTCTCGCTGCCCATGTTCCCGGAGGCTTCCTCCTACCTCATCTGGGTCATCTTCGGCCTCTCCATGGTCGCCGTCGTCTACACCTCGCTCGTCGCTTTGGTGCAGCAGGACATGAAGAAGCTGATCGCCTATTCCTCGGTCGCGCACATGGCCTTCGTCACGATCGGCCTGTTCGCCTTCAACCGGCAGGGGATCGAGGGCGGCCTGATCGTGATGCTCGCCCACGGCCTGGTCTCGGGCGCGCTCTTCCTCTGCGTCGGCGTGGTCTACGACCGGCTGCACAGCCGAGAGATCGAGAAATATGGCGGCCTGTCCAACAACATGCCGAAATATGCGCTCTTCTTCATGCTCTTCACCATGGCCTCGGTCGGCCTACCGGGCACCGCCAATTTCGTCGGTGAGTTCCTGGCCCTGGTCGGCGCCTATCAGGCGAACAGCTGGGTGGCCGCGGTCGCGACGAGCGGCATCATCCTCGGCGCCGCCTACATGCTCTACCTCTACTGGCGCATGGCCTATGGCACGGCGCGCACGCCCGAGGCCGCAGCCTTGCCGGACCTCGACAAGCGCGAATTCCTGATCCTCGCGCCGATCGCCGCCGCCGTGCTCTGGATGGGCGTCTATCCGGAGAGCTTCATGGCGCCCATGCGCGGCGACGTCGAAATCCTGCTCGAGCGGATCAACCGTGCCCGGCCCGAAAGCGACGCGCATCTCGTCCGTCAAGTGGCTGTGCCTGCCCCGAACGGTGAGAGCGCCCCCGCACCGGCTGCCGCGGGCGGGGAGGGGCACCACTGATGGACCAGAGCTTCATCCTCATCCTCCCCGAGGAGATTCTCAGCGTCGGCGCGATCCTGCTGATGCTGGTCGCCGCCTGGGGCGGGGACAAGTCCGCGCGGACGATCACCTGGCTGGCCGTGACTTTGCTGATCGCCGCCGGCGCCTTCGTCCCGGGCGTGCTCCCGGGCTCGGCCACCGGTCTTGCCTTTGGCGGCCTGTTCGTGGCCGACAGCTTCGCCGCCTTCGCCAAGCTGGTCATCTATGCCGGCGCCGGCATCGCCATGCTGATGGCGATGAGCTGGTTCGGGCGCGACCGCGATTATCGCGCCGAATATCCGGTGCTGATCCTGTTCTCGGCGATCGGCATGGGGATGATGGTCTCGGCGAACGACCTGCTCACCCTCTATGTCGGGCTCGAGCTGCAGAGCCTCGCCGCCTATGTCCTCGCCAGCTTCCAGCGCAGCGACACGCGCTCGGCCGAGGCGGGCCTCAAATATTTCGTCCTTGGGGCACTCGCGAGCGGCATCCTGCTCTACGGCATTTCGCTGCTCTACGGCTTTACCGGCACGACGCTGTTCGAGGGCGTGGCCGCCAAGCTCGGTGACGGCGTTTCGACCGGCGAATTGTTCGGCATCGTCTTCGTCCTCGCCGGCCTCGCCTTCAAGATCAGTGCCGTGCCCTTCCACATGTGGACGCCGGACGTCTACGAGGGCGCGCCGACCCCCGTCACCGCCTTCTTCGCCTCCGCGCCCAAGGTCGCGGCCATGGCTTTGCTGGTCCGCGTGTCGGTCGAGGCGATGGGGCCGGCGACCCTGCAGTGGCGCCAGATCGTGATCTTCGCGGCGCTGGCCTCGACGATCCTCGGCGGCGTCGCCGCGATCGGCCAGCGCAACATCAAGCGCTTGCTCGCCTACAGCTCGATCAACAATGTCGGCTTCGCGCTCGTCGGCCTCGCCGCCGCGGGCGTGGCCGGGGTCGCCTCGGTGCTCACCTATATGGCCGTCTACCTAGTGATGACGCTCGGCACTTTCCTCGTCGTCCTGCGCATGCGGGATGCCGACGGGCAGCCGGTGGAGTCGATCGAGTCCCTGTCCGGCCTGTCGCAGAACCGCCCGATGCTCGCCTTCGCCATGGCGATGTTCATGTTCAGCCTGGCCGGCATTCCGGGCCTGTTCGGCTTCTGGCCCAAATTCCTCGTCTTCGACGCGGCCGTGCAGGCGGACCTGACCTGGCTGGCGGCGATCGCGATCGCGACCTCGGTGATCAGCGCCTTCTACTATCTGATGATCGTCAAGAAGATGTATTTCGATGCGCCCGCGCCGGCCTATGCCGAAACGAAGGAGCCGGTCGGGACCGTGCTGATCCTGGTCACCGCCTTGCTCGTCTCGCCGCTCGGTTATCTGACGATCAAGCCGCTCGGGGAGGCCGCGACAACTGCCGCGCAGGCATTGTTCTAGGTAATTCCACCGTATAGATGGCCTCGTGGCTGCTATCCGGACTGTTTCCGAGACAGGATCGACCAATGACGACGTCGCCGTGCTCGCCCGCGGCGGCGCGCCCGAGGGCCTGTGGCTCAGGGCCGAGCGGCAGACGGGCGGGAAGGGACGGCAGGGCCGCGCCTGGCAGTCGCCGCCCGGCAATCTCTACGCCTCGACCCTGGTCCGTGTCGATCCGAAGCACCCGCCGCCGCCGAGCCTGGCGCTGGTCGCCGCCGTCGCGCTCCACGAGGCGGTCTCGCGCCATACCGGCCGCGCCCGGATCAAATGGCCGAACGACATCATCATCAACCGCGCGAAGCTCGCCGGCATCCTGCTCGAACGGCAGGGCGATGCGGTGGTGATCGGCTTCGGCGTCAACCTCGCCCATCACCCGGAGGATCTGGACCGGCCCGCCGCCAGCCTCGGCGCGCGGGTGACGCCCGAGGCTCTGCTCCGCCGCCTCGCCGCCAGCTTCGAGATCTGGCTGGAACGCTGGCGCACGCAGGGGCTCGCGCCGGTCCGCGCCGCCTGGCTCGCGGCCGCCCATCCGGTCGGCACGCCGCTCTCCAGCGGCGGCACCGAGGGTACGTTCGACGGCCTCGACGAAACCGGCGCGCTCCGCCTGCGCCTCGCCGACGGCGCGATCCGCGTCGTCCATGCCGGCGACGTCTTCCTCGTCTGACCGGTCTCGCCTAGGATCGGGGCCATGACCTTCTGGAAAAGCGCCGGGCTCGCCGCCTTCCTGCTGCTTTCGCTCAGTGCCGCAGCGCCGCCCGCGGAGGAGGCAAGCTGGCGCGCCCGGGCCGCCCGGGTGACCATCACCCGCGACGACTGGGGCATCGCCCATGTCCGCGGGGAGCGCGACGCCGACGCGGTGTTCGGCGCCATCTATGCGCAGGCCGAGGACGATTTTCCCCGGATCGAGGCCAATCTGCTCACCGCGCTGGGGCGCATGGCCGAGGCAGAGGGTGAGCGCGCGCTCTGGCAGGACCTGCGGCAGCGTCTCTACATCGACCCGCAAACGTTGCAGGCCGACTATCGCCGCAGCCCGGCCTGGCTCCGCGACCTGATGGATGCCTGGGCGGCGGGGCTGAACCATTATCTGGCCACCCATCCGGACGTGCGGCCGCGCGTTCTCACCCGCTTCGAGCCGTGGATGGCGCTGTCCTTCACCGAAGGAAGCATCGGCGGCGACATCGAGCGCGCCGATCTGCGCCAGCTCGCCGCTTTCTACGACGGGCAGGGGCCACGCAGCGCGCGGGCCGCGCCGCCGGGGCCCTATGAGGAACGGAGGGCCTCAAACGGCATCGCCATCGCGCCCGGGCTGACCCGCGACGGCCATGCCCTGCTGCTGATCAACCCCCATACCAGCTTCTTCTTCCGCTCCGAGCTCGGCATGGAAAGCGGCGAGGGACTGCACGCCTACGGCGCATCGACCTGGGGCCAGTTCTTTATCTACCAGGGGTTCAACGAGCGGGTTGGCTGGATGCACACGTCGAGCGGCGTCGATTCGGTCGATGAGTTCGCCGTGGCCATCGCCCGGCGGGGCCGGCGGCTCTTCTACCGTTATGGCCAGGCGCTGCGGCCGATCCGCACGCAGCGGGTCACCTTGCGGGTTCGTCAGCCGGACGGCCGGCTGGCGGCGCGCAGCTTCACCACCTACGCCACGCATCACGGACCGATCGTCCGCGCCGAGGGCGAGCGCTGGGTCGCGCTGGCGCTGATGAACCGGCCCGTCCCGGCGCTGCAGCAGAGCTGGCTGCGCACCAAGGCGCGGGACTTCGCCTCCTATATGCGGGTGGCGGCGCTGCAGGCCAATTCGTCGAACGACACGATCTACGCCGATGCGGACGGCCACATCGCCTATCTCCACCCGCAATTCGTGCCCGTGCGCGACGACCGCTTCGACTATCGCGGCCTGGTCGACGGCAGCGATCCGGCCACGGACTGGCGCGGCCTGACGCCGCTTTCAGCGCTGCCCGAGGTGCGCGATCCCCGCACCGACTGGCTCTACAATGCCAATGACGCCCCCTGGCGCGCAGCAGGGCCGGACAGCCCGCGCCAGGACGCCTTCCCGCGCTACATGGACATGGCGGGCGCCAATCCGCGCGGCGACCATGTCACGACGGTGCTGGGACGCGCCCGCGCGCTGAACGCGGAGGGGCTCAGGCGGATTGCCTTCGGAACCTGGCTGCCCTTCTTCGAGCGGGCGACGGCGGATCTCGACCGGGCCTGGGCGAACCTGCCCCGCACCGACCCGCGCCGCGCCCGGCTGGAGCGGCCCGTCGCGTTGCTTCGCGCCTGGGACAAGAGATGGTCCGCCGACTCCGAAGCGACCACCGTGGCCAGCTTCTGGGGCGAGGAAATGTGGGCGCTCGCCGGCCGGCAGCGGCCGCCGCACGGCAATATGTGGGAGGCGATGAACGCCTTCTCCGACGCCGACCGGCTCGCGACCTTCACCCGCGCGGTGGACCGGCTGGAACGCGAGTGGGGCAGCTGGCGGGTACGCTGGGGCGAGGTGAACCGCTTCCAGCGCAACGACGGCGCGATCGTCCAGACCTTCGCCGATGCGCGGCCCAGCATCCCGGTGCCCTTCGCCTCGGCGCGCTGGGGCACGCTCGCCTCCTTCGCCTCGCGCGCCTGGCCGGGCACGCGGCGCTGGTACGGCACCAGCGGCAACAGCTTCGTCGCCGTGGTCGAGTTCGGGCCGCGCCTCCGCGCCTGGGCGGTCACCGCCGGCGGCGAGAGCGGCAACCCGGCCTCGCCGCATTTCAACGACCAGGCCGGGCGCTACGCGTCGGGGAATTTGCGGCCCGTCTATTTCTACCGCGCCGACCTCGCGGGCCACATCGCGCGCACCTATCATCCCGGCCAGTGAGGGGCTAGGAAGCGGCCATGCTGCTCGCTGTCGACGCCGGGAACACCAACCTCGTCTTCGCCCTCGTCGAAGACGGCACGATCCGCGCGCGCTGGCGGATCGCGACCGACGCGCGGCGGACGGCGGACCAATATGCGGTCTGGCTTCACCAATTGCTGGCGCTGGAGGGCTATGCCAGGGCCGATGTCGAGGCGGTGATCATCGGCACGGTGGTGCCGCGCGCGCTCCATAACCTCGAGGTGCTGGCCGCCAAATATTTCGGCGTGACGCCTTTGGTGGCAGGGGAAGCGCCGGCGGAATGGGGCATCGCGCTCGACGTCGCCGAGCCGAAATCGGTCGGCGCCGACCGGGTGCTGAACACGATCGCCGCCCATGCCCTGCACGAGGGCGACCTGATCGTCGTCGATTTCGGCACCGCGACCACCTTCGACGTGGTCGATTATTCGGGCGCCTATAAAGGCGGGATCATCGCACCCGGCATCAACCTCTCGCTCGACGCCCTGGTGACGGCGGCGGCGCGGCTGCCACGAATCGCGCTGGAGGCGCCGAAGGGCAATCTCTCCGTGATCGGCCGCACGACCGAGGAGCAGATGCATATCGGCATCTACTGGGGCTATGTCGCGATGATGGAGGGGCTGGTCGCCCGGCTGAAGGCGGAGATCGGTCGTCCCGTGAAGGTGATCGCCACGGGCGGGCTCGCAACCCTGTTCGACCAGCACACCAATATCTTCGACGCAGTGGAGAGAGATCTCACCATCCAAGGGCTGGCGATGCTCTACGCGCGGAGCAAAGAAGCCGCCTGATCGTCATGCCAGCGCAGGCTGGCATCCCAGCGGACATCGAGGCCGCGACAGATTCAGTATGGACCCCAGCCTTCGCTGGGGTGACAGGAGTGGAATGAAACCCGGCAAGGAACTCCTCTTCCTCGCGCTCGGCGGCTCGGGCGAGATCGGCATGAACGTCAATCTCTACGGCTGCGAGGGCAAATGGCTGATGGTCGACCTCGGCCTGACCTTCGCCGACCCCTATTATCCGGGCGTCGAACTGGTCCTGCCCGATCTCGCCTTCATCGAGGAGCGCAGGGACGATCTGCTCGGCATCGTCCTCACCCACGGCCATGAGGACCATATCGGCGCCATCCCCTATCTGGCGCACGAGCTCGGCGCGCCGCTCTACGCCACGCCCTTCACCGCAGGGCTGATCGCCGGCAAGCTGGAGGAGGAGGGGCTGACCGGCGAGGTCGAGCTGAAGACGATCGAGATGCTCGGCGACTTCCGGCTCGGCCCGTTCGGCCTCAAATATATCCCGCTCGCCCATTCGATCCCCGAGGGCAACGCGCTGCTGATCGACACGCCCTACGGGCGGATCTTCCACACCGGCGACTGGAAGCTGGACGACACGCCCCAGCTCGGCGACCCCTCGACCGAGGCGGAATTGCGCGCGATCGGCGACCAGGGCGTGCTCGCTCTGGTCTGCGATTCGACAAACGTCTTCCAGGAGGCGCCGTCGGGCTCCGAGCTCGGCGTCCGGCAGGGGCTGGACGAGGTGATCCAGGACGCCGATTGCCGCGTGCTCGTCACCACCTTCGCCTCCAATGCGGCCCGGCTGAAGACCCTGGGCCATGTCGCGCAGGATACGGGGCGCCAGGTCTGCGTTGCCGGCCGCTCGCTGGACCGGATCCTGCGGGTTGCGAAGAGTGTCGGCTATCTCACGGATTTCCCTGAAATTATCGATTTCGACGAGGCGATGAAATTGCCCCGGCGCGAGCTGATGATCATCGCCACGGGCGGGCAGGGGGAGCCGCGCGCCGCGCTCGCCCGGATCGCCTTCGACCAGCACAAGCTGAGCCTGGAGCGCGGGGACCTCGTCGTCTTCTCCTCCAAGCAGATCCCCGGCAACGAGATCGCCATCGGCCGCATCCAGAACGAGCTGGCTTCCAGGGGGATCGAGATGATCACCGACCGGCAGGCGCCGGTCCATGTCTCCGGCCATCCGGGCCGGCCCGAGCTCGCCGCCATGTACGACTGGATCCGGCCGGAGATCATCGTCCCCGTCCATGGCGAGATGCGGCACATGATGGAGCAGGCGCGCTTCGCCCGCGCCCGCGGCATCCCGCACGGCATCGTCCAGAAGAATGGCGACCTGATCCGGCTCGCCCCGAACGGACCGGAAAAGCTTTCGGAAGAACGGGTCGGGCGCCTGATTTTAGACGGCGACGTGATCCTGGCGGCAGACGGCGCGACGATGAACGAGCGCCGCCGCCTCGCCACCTCCGGCCTGATCTCGGTCGCGGTGCCGCTCGACGACGGCGACCGCCTCCGCGGCGACGTCGAGATCGGACTTGAGGGCATCCCGGTCGAGGAGGATCGCGAGGCCTTTCTCGAGGAAGCCTGCGCGGCCGCGGCCGACGCCGCCGGTAAGGGGGCCGGCAACGAGGAGAAGCTCCGCGAGGCGGTCCGCCTCGCCGTGCGCCGCGTCGCCACCGACTGGACCGGCAAGAAGCCCGTCGTCTCCGTGCTGATCGTCAGGGTCTGACGCCATGAAACTGACCTCGATCCTTGCCATCTATGTTCTGTTCTGGACGCTCTCGCTCTTCCTGGTCCTGCCCTTCGGCGTCCGCACCGCGGAAGAGGAGGGGACGAAGGCGGCGCCCGGCCATGCCGAAAGCGCCCCGCACCGCTTCAGCTTCGGCAAGGCAGCGCTGCGTGCGACGATCCTGTCAGCAGTGCTGACCGGCCTCTATGTCGCCAATTATGTTTTCGGCTGGATCAGGGTCGAGGACGTCGACTGGCTGAACTAGTGGGGTGAAGGCGGCCAGCGCTCCGGCCTTCGCCGGAGCACGGTACGGCGCCAACCCTTTTTGTGCTCCGGCGAAGGCCGGAGCGCTGGATGAAGCGCTATTTCCGCAGCCGCTCGATCGACTGGGCCAGCGCCACGTAGAGCTTGCCCATGTCGGAGGAGAGCAGGGTGATCGCCACCGCATTGCCGCCCGAGCTGGTCAGCACGGCGCGCAACATCGTCTCGAAGTCGGCGATATAGCGGTTCACCTGGTCGCGGAAGTCCGGCTCTTCCTCGTAATAGCGATGGATCTCGCGCGCCTCGCCCGATTCCAGCAGCCGCACTGCGCGCCGCGTGAAGGCGCCGCGGTCGCCCTTGAGATAGGCGGCCCAGGCGGCGTCGCTGACCTCGTTGGAGAGGATCTTGGAGACGTCGATCGCGGTCGAGTTGAGCGCGTCGATGATCAGGGCCACCCGCCGCGAGAGCTCGCCCGCTTCGCGTTCCTCGCGCTCGGCCCGGTCCTCGGCGATCCGTTGCTCGATCGCCGCCGCGGTCTCGCCGATGGTCAGCAATTGCCGGGTCAGCCGCTCGCTCGCCGCCTTCGCCGTGGCCAGCGCCATGTGCGAGGCATTGCCGATCTCGGCGATCTTCTCCTTGACCGGCTCGTCCAGCGCCTCGCCGAGCGCGCCCTTGCTGGCGTCGACCAAGGCGAGCACGCTGTCCGGAATCACCGCGGCGATCGCCTCGCGGGCATGGGCGGCGGCCTGGTTGGCGGCGTCGCGGACCCTGACGAGCGTGTCGACCAGCTCCGGCCCGGTGTCGCGGATCAGCTGCGCCGCCGCGCCGTCGGCCTCGCCGACCGCCTGGCCGAGTGCCACCATCTTCTCCTCGGCCTCGCGCGCGCCCTCGGTCAGGGTCGCGAGCAGGGCGTTCAGCGCCTCCTGCTGGCGGGTCAGGCTCGCTTCCGTCTCGGAGACGCGCCGGGCGGCGGCATTGGCGGCCGTCTCCATCCGCGCCATCTTCTCGACCACCGCTTCGGCCGAAGCGGCGGTGCGTTCCGACTGGATCTCGATCCCCGCCATGGCCGGCGGCATCTCGTCGCGCAGCTTGCCGGTCACCTCGGCCAGGGCCGCGCTCAGCGCCTCGGCGCGCTGGGTCAGCGCCGCCGACTGGGCGTCGCCCTGCTCGATCTCGCGCAGCAGACCCGTCGCATTGGCCTTGAGCTGGTCGATCGACTGGGAGAGCCGTGCATTCTGCCGGTCTCCGCTGTCGCCGATATGCGCGATCTGCGCCCCGATCTCGTCGAGCTGGCGGGCGATGCCGCCGAGCAGGGTGCGGCTGGCCGCGTCCTGGCTCGCCAGCCGGCCGGCCAGCATCTCGATCTTGCGCCCGGCCATGTCGAGCCGCTCGGCCAGCGCCTTCGTCGCCTCGGCCCCCGCCTCCTCGAAGGCGGCCCTGCTCTGCTCGATCATGGCCAGCATCGCCTGGCCCTGCGCCTCGAGCCCGGCGCGCGCCTGGTCGACCGCCTCGGCCGCCTTGCTCATCGAGCCATCGACGGCCGCCTCCATCTGCGCCGCGGCGTCGTTCATCCGCGCCGTCGCCGCATCCGCGCTGCTCTCGATCCGCGCGACATGGGCGCCGAGCCGCTGCGCGGCCCCGCCGGTTACCTCATCGGCCTCGCGTCCCTTGGCAGCGAGGGCAGCGAGCTGGCTCTCCAGCGCGCCGGCCTGGGCATGGGCGGCGAGCCCGGCCTCCTTCATCGCCTCCGCGGCGGCCCGGGCCTGCGCCTCGGCCCTGGGCAGGTCGCTCATCAGCACGCCGACGTCGATCCGCGCCGCCTCGGCAGCCATGTCGAGCGCCGTCGCCTTGCGGTCGAGCTCGGCGCTCTCGCGGGCGAGCGTCGCGGTGACCCGGCCGATCCGGTCAGAGGCCTCGTCGCCGAGATTCATCAGCCGCGCGGTTTCCTCGCTGAGCGCCGTCCGGTTCGCCTCGATCCGCGCGGCCACCGACGCCAGCGTCGCCTCCAGCTGCTGGCTTTCGCTGCGCATCGCCGTCACCGCATGGGTGAACAGCTGCGTCTCGCGCCGGCTGCTGCGGCCGAACAGCAGCCAGACCAGGCCGAGCAGGATCAGGGGCGCCGAGAAGGTGCCGACCCAGCCCAGCCAGCCGGCAAGGTCCGTGCCGGGATTGGCGAGGGTCAGCCCATAGACGGAGGCGCCGGTCCAGCCGAGCGCCAGCAGGATCAGCAGACCCGCCAGCAGCCTGGGGGCCAGATCGGAGGCCTCGGGCTCGGCCTCGATATCCTCGATCCGGAACGTGTCCTCGGCTTCGGCGGCGGCGGGCACGGCGGTGGTGACCCAGTTGCTGCTGCGCTCCCCGGCATGGGTTTCGACGCTCGTGATACTCATGGCCCGCCCCTTACTGGTTGCCGCTTTGTACCAGAATGGGCCGGATATGAAACGCCCCGTTAACTCCGTTGGTCTTATCCGCGGGTCATGGCCTTCGATCCCGGAGCATTGAACGCATCGCTCGCCGCCGCCGTCGGCAGCGATCCGGCACTGATGGCGGAGCTGAAGACCGCCTTCATCGAGAGCGTGTCGCGCCAGCTCGACCTGCTCGGCCGCGCCCGTTGCGACGCCAACTGGGAGATCGCCGCCGCCCGCCTGAAGAGCGTCGCCGCCAGCTTCGGCGCGATCGGCCTGATCGCTCTGGCCGACGAGGCGCTGGACGGGGCGCCCGGCGATCCCGTGGTTCTCCGCAAGCTCGCCTTCGCGCTCGACGAATTCGCCTCCAACTGAGCCGAACGGCTTTGCAATAAGCTCGCCACCTGCCTAGGTTCCGCGCCCAGCGGAGGGTGAAGAGTGGCGCTCGCGGCGCTGATTGCGGCCTATCATGAATCAGGTGAGCCGGGCCATTTGCGCGCGACCCTGCCGCTCGCCGGTCGCACGGTGATCGAGCGCCAAGCGCGCCTCGCCGCCTCGGCCGGTGCCAATCCCGTGGTGATCTTCGTCGAGCGGCTGCCCGCGGCCCTGTCCGCGGCGGTCGAGCGGCTGCGCCGCGACCGCGTCCCCGTGAAGCTGGTGCGCAGCGCCGAGGAGGCGGCGGAGGCCGTCGATCCCTTCGACCGGCTGCTCATCGTCGGCGACGGCGCGGTCGTGCCCGCGGCGCAACAGGCCCGCCTGGCCGCCGAGCAGGGCAATGCCGTGCTCACCGTTCCCGAGGGCGCGCATGGCGAGCTTTACGAGCGGATCGACGCCCAGTCCCGCTGGGGCGGCCTCGCCGCGATCGACGGGGCGCTGCTGCGCGAGACGGCCGGCATGCTGCGCGACTGGGACCTGCAGTCCACCCTGCTCCGGCGCACGCTGCAGGCCGGCGCGCAGCATGTCGAGGCCGACGGCGCTGCCTCCGTCGCGATCCTCGACCGCGACCAGGATCTGGATGAGCTCGAGCGGCGGATCATTGCCGGCGCGGACAGCGCCAATCTCAGCTGGTCAGACTATCTGCTCGCGCCGATCGAGCGGCTCGTCACCCTGCTGCTGATCGGCAGCCCGCTCTCGCCGCAGCTGATCGGGCTGGGCGCCGCCCTGCTGACCGGGCTCGGCGCGGCGGCCTTCTATGTCGGCTGGTCCTGGATCGGGCTGATCAAGTTGCTGGCCGCGACGCCGCTCGAGGGGATCGCGACCCGCCTTGCGCGGCTGCGCATGCAGAGCGGCATCAGGCAGAGCTGGTGGGTTTACCTGATCCCGCTTTTCACCACCGCCGCCTTCCTCATCCTCGCCTACCGGCTGATGCCCGCCTACGGCTGGGGTCTGGTCCTGCTCCCGTTCGTGACCCTGGCCTTCCTCTACGCTCTCTCGGTCGAGACCGAGGGCCGGCGTATAGCCGGCGCGGTGCTGCTCGCCGAGCGGCGGGGCATGGTCTGGCTGCTCGTGCCCTTCGCTTTGTTCGGGCTCTGGCCGGCCGGGTTCATCTTCCTCGCGGCCTATGCCGCCGCCTCCTTCTTCTGGGCGCAGCAGCAGGCCCATGCCCGCCACGGCCCGCCCGCCGCCTGAGGCATGACCGTAGCCGTCCGCGATCAGGATTAGCGCGGCCTTAACCCTGCGTGGCATAGGGATAATATATGGCCGAAGCCGGATCGAACGGTCGGGGAAAACAGAGCGACGCTGCGCGCCTACTGCTGGCGGCGGCGCGCGAGCGCTTTGCCGTGGCCGCGACGGATCTGCTGCTGCCCGACGGCGCCCGGCTGAGCGAGTGGCAGAGGCTCACCGCGGCGGCCTTGCTGACCCGCCTGATCCATTCGATCGAGGACGATCTCCGCGCCAGGCTGGCTGGGAAGTTCGAGGCCTATCCCGCTGTTCATGCGGCCTTTTCATCCGTACGCGTGCCGATCGCGCTGCCCATCCTCGAGCGCGCCCAGGTGCTGCGCGACAGCGATCTCGGCAACGTCCTCGTCCGCCGCGTCGAGGAGCATCGCTTCTGGAAGGCGCATGCCCCCGCCGAGGGGGAGGATCTGCTGTTCGAGCTGGTCCGCGACGCCGACGAGGAGATCGCCGCCGGCGCGATGGAGCTGGTCATCGCGCGTTCCCGCCGCTTCGACCGCTTCCAGGAGCCCGACATGGGCCAGGTCGAGCTGCCCGCCGAGCTGCAGCACAAACTGGTCTGGCTCGTCGCCGCGGCGCTGCGCCATTATGTCGTCCAGCAGCACGGCCTCGCCGCGGTCGACGGCCTGATCGAGGAAGCGGGCAGCGCCCTCGTCGCCAGCCATGACGAAGGGACGATCCTCGAGGCGCACGCCATGCGTCTCGCCTACCGGCTCGAGCTGCTCGGCCGGCTCGACGGCGCCTTGCTGGTCCGCATCCTCTCCGAGGGCATGCTGCCGCTGTTCCTTGCCGGCGCCGCCACGCTCGCCGGGCTGGACTATGCCGCCGCTTGGGAGGTGATCGCCGATCCGCGCGGCCGCGGCCCGGCCATCCTGCTGCGCGCCGCCGGCGTCGAGCGGGAGGAAGCGGCCGCCATCCTGCTGCTCGCCAACAGCCGCGGCGCGCTCGTCTCCGGCATCGAGGGCGACGCGACTATCGCCCAGCTCGAGCTTTACGACAGCCTCGACCGGACTTCGGCCGAGGAGGTGCTTCGCCTGTGGCGCGCGGCGCCCGGTTATCGGGCCGCGGTCGCCCGGGTCTCGACGCGCGCGCGGCCCGCCGCCGAGGCGGCATGAGCAGCGCCACCCCCGCCGACGCCGGCATCGTCTCGGGCCGGCTCGACGCGGACGGACGGCTGATCGAGGCCGACCCGCCGCTTGCCGCCCTGCAGGCGCAGGCCGGGGGCAGCGCGGGCGGCGTGCTCGCCGTCCCCCAGATCGCCGCGCTCGCCCGGCTCGCCCAACGGCTCGGCATCACCGTTTCGCGCGCCGCGGTCGCCGCCAATGGCGAGGAGGATCTCGATCTCTGGGTACGCGCCGAGCCGGAGGGGCGCGAGGTCTCGCTCGCGATCAGCGGCTGGACGCAGCGGCCGGCGCGCCCGTCCGCGCCCGGGCCGGCGCGCGAGCGCGAGGCCGATTTCCTGCGCGCCGCGGCGGACTGGACCTGGGAGACGGACGACCGGCTGCGCGTCACCGCGCTCTCGCCCGGCGCCGGCGCCGCGATCGGCAGCCCGCCTTCCGCCTTTCTCGGCAAGCAGCTCACCCGCCTGTTCCGCTTCCTCGAGGATGCGGATGGCGGCCTGCCGATCCTGACGGCTTTGGCCGAGCATCGCGCCTTCGACGGGCAGGCGGCAGAACTGCGCGGCGGCCGCCAGGGCCGTTACCTGCTCTCCGGCGTCCCCCTGATCGACGGCACGGGCAGCTTCGCCGGCTTTCGCGGCGGCGCCGTCGCCGACGTTCGCGAGGCGTCCGAAGGCGAGGCGCAGGTCCGGGCCAGGGCGCGCGAGGGCTCCGCCTTCGGCGAGCGGCTCGACCAGGCGCTGCGCGGCCCGCTCGCCCACATCATCGACAATGCCGAGCGGCTGCGCGCCCAGCCCGAGGGGCCGCTGCGCCGCGATTATGCCGGCTATGCCGAGGATATCGCCTCGGCGGGCCGTCATCTGCTCGCTCTGGTCGACGACCTGGTCGATCTGCAGGCGGTCGAGCGGCCCGATTTCCGGCCCGAGGCCGAGCCGATCGATCTCGCCGACCTCGCCCGCCGCGCCGCCGGGCTGCTCGCCGTGCGCGCCGCGGACCGGCGGGTGACGATCGACGCGCCCGGCGCGGACGAAGGCCTGCCCGCGACCGGGGACTTCACCCGCGCGCTGCAGATCATGATGAACCTGATCGCCAATGCCGTGCGCTACTCGCCCGAAGGGGGTCAGGTCTGGGTCCGCTGCGAGGAGGAAGGCGATCTCGCCGCGCTCATCGTCGCCGACCAGGGCAAGGGCATCGCGGCCGAGGACCAAGACCGGATTTTCGACAAGTTCGAGCGGGTCGATCCGCTGGAGCCCGGCGGCACCGGGCTCGGCCTCTACATCGCCCGCCGGCTCGCCCGCGCGATGGGCGGCGATATCGCTGTCGACAGCGCGCCGGGGCAGGGCGCCCGCTTCACCTTCACTCTGCCTTTGAGAAGCGGTGGCTGAGCTCAGCCGGTCCCGCGGATCGTCCGCAGCACATTGGCGATGCAGCTGCCGACCAGGCCGAGCACGACCCCGACCACCACCACCAGCAACACGCCCTGGAACAATTCCCGGGCGATCTTGAGGCCGGCGAGCCAGGGACCGATCCAGATCAGCACCAGGATCGTCGCCGCGGTCGCGAAGGCGAAGCGCGCGACCCAGAAGAAGCGCTGCCGGGCCGAAGAGAACGGCGCCGGCGGCGGGCCGCCGCGCACCCGCCCGACGACCATCAATGCGAGCGTGATCACCGCCAGCACCAGGATCGGCCATGGCGCCACCCGGTCCGCCACCCATTCGGCCGGGTCGTCGAGCAGCAGGCCCGCGGCGAGCGCGAGCGCGGCGAGCAGCAGGCCCGCGAGCAGGACCCGCCGGGCCAGCGCCGGCGGGGCGGTGTCGTCGGAGGCGGGCTCGCCGGACAAGGCTCTATCTCTGGCCGACGGGGACGTAGTCGCGCTGCGTCGCGCCGGTATAGAGCTGGCGCGGGCGGCCGATCTTCTGCTCGGGGTCGGAGATCATCTCGTTCCACTGCGCGACCCAGCCGACGGTGCGGGCGAGCGCGAAGAGGGCGGTGAACATCTCGGTCGGGAAGCCGATCGCGTTCAGGATCACGCCCGAATAGAAATCGACGTTCGGATAGAGCTTCTTCTCGATGAAATAATCGTCCCTGAGCGCGATCGCGGCGAGTTCCTGGGCGGTGTCGAGGACGGGATCGGAAATGCCGAGCTCCTTCAGCACCTCCTCGGCCGTCGCCTGCATCACCTTCGCGCGCGGGTCGAAATTCTTGTAGACCCGGTGGCCAAAGCCCATCAGTCGGAACGGGTCGTTCTTGTCCTTCGCCCGGGCGATATATTCGGGGATGCGCTCGGGCCGCCCGATCTCGCGCAGCATGTTGAGCGCCGCCTCGTTGGCGCCGCCATGGGCCGGGCCCCAGAGGCAGGCGATGCCCGCCGCGATACAGGCGAACGGGTTCGCGCCCGAGGAGCCGGCGAGCCGCACCGTCGAGGTCGACGCATTCTGCTCGTGATCGGCGTGGAGGATGAAGATCCGTCGCATCGCCCGCTCGATGACCGGGTTCACCTCATAGGGCTCGGCCGGGACGCCGAAGGTCATGCGCAGGAAATTGCCGGTGTAGGAGAGGTTGTTCTGCGGATACATGAACGGCTGGCCGAGCGTATATTTGTAGGCCATCGCCGCGATCGTCGGCATCTTGGCGATCAGCCGGTGCGAGGCGATCATCCGCTGCTTGGGATCGGTGATGTCGGTGCTGTCGTGGTAGAAGGCCGAGAGCGCGCCGACGACGCCGCACATCACCGCCATCGGATGCGCGTCGCGCCGGAAGCCCCGGTAGAAGGTCGCCAGCTGCTCGTGCAGCATGGTGTGGCGCGAGATCGTGTAGGTGAACCTGGCGAGCTCGTCGGCGGTCGGCAGCTCGCCGTTCAGCAGCAGATAGCAGACCTCCATGAAGGTCGAATTCTCGGCCAGCTGCTCGATCGGATAGCCGCGGTGCAGGAGGATGCCGGCATCGCCGTCGATATAGGTGATCTCGGACCGGCAGGAGGCGGTGGAGGTGAAGCCCGGATCGTAGGTGAAGACGCCGGTATCCGCATAGAGCTTGCGGATGTCGATCACGTCCGGCCCGACCGAGCCGGAGAGCGTGTCATAATCGTGCGCGTTGCCGCCAAGGGTGAGTGAGGCCTTGCCCGCCATCTATTGGTCCTTCCCAGTCTGCGCATCGGCGATCCGGGCGAGGCTTTCCTCCCGACCGAGCAGCACCAGCACATCGAATATCCCCGGCGAGGTCGCCCGGCCGGTCAGCGCGGCCCGCAAGGGCTGCGCCACCTGGCCCAGCTTGACGCCGGACGTTTCAGCCACCTCCCGCACGGCCTGCTCCGTCGCCTCGACCGTCCAGTCGGCCAATCGGGCGAGCGACTGGTGGACGCGGCCGAGCAGGTCCCTTGCGTCTCCGCCGAGCAGCAAGGCCGCTTTTTCGTCCATGTCAAGCGGGATGGATTTGAACAGGAAGGCGGCGCCCTCGGCCAGCTCGTTCACGTCCTTCGCGCGAGGCGTGAGCACCGGCATCGCCCGCTCAAGCAGGTCCGCGTTCGCGCCCGGAATCAGCGGCGCGACCAGGGCCGCGAGCCGCGCCGGCTCGGCCTCGCGCAGATAATGGCTGTTCAGGCTCTCGAGCTTCTTGAGGTCGAAGCGCGAGGGCGATTTGCCGATCGCGTCGGCGTCGAACCAGTCCATCGCCTGCTCGCGCGAGATGATCTCGTCGTCGCCATGGCCCCAGCCCAGCCGGAGCAGATAATTGAATAGCGCCTCGGGCAGGATGCCGAGCTCGTCGCGATAGGTCTCGACGCCGAGCGCGCCGTGCCGCTTGGAGAGCTTCGCCCCGTCCGAGCCGTGGATCAGCGGCACATGGCCGTAGACCGGCTCGGGCCAGTTCATCGCCCGGATGATGGCGAGCTGGCGAAAGGCGTTGTTCAGATGGTCGTCGCCGCGGATCACGTGGGTGACGCCCATGTCGAAATCGTCGACCACCACCGCGAGCATGTAGGTCGGCGAGCCGTCCGAGCGGAGCAGGACGAAATCGTCGATCTCGGCATTCTGCACGACGACCCGGCCCTGGACGAGATCCTCGATAACGGTCTCGCCCTCCTGCGGCGCCTTCAGCCGGACGACATAGCCGCCTTCGCCCTCGCTGCCGCAATCGCGCCACGGGCTGCGGATGCGGAAGGGCCGCCGCTCCGCCTGCGCCGCCTCGCGCTGCGCCGCCAGCTCCTCCTGGCTCATCCAGCATTTATAGGCATGGCCGCTGGCCAGCAGCTGGTGCGCGATCTCGGCATGCCGGTCCGCATATTCTGACTGGAAGTGGGCCTCGCCGTCCCAGTCGAGGCCGAGCCAGGTCATGCCGTCGAGGATCGCGTCGATCGCCGCCCTGGTGGAGCGTGCCTTGTCCGTATCCTCGATCCTCAGCACGAAGCGGCCGCCATGATGGCGCGCATAAAGCCAGTTGAAGAGCGCGGTGCGGGCGCCGCCGATATGCAGGAAGCCCGTCGGGGAAGGCGCGAATCTGGTTACAACTCGGCTTGCGCTCACGCGTCTAATCTCCAAGAACAGGCGCATGGCGGCCGGTCACGCGAGGGCCCCTAGCATAGGCGAAGCGCCCCCACCAAGGGGGGAGGCGGGTCCCGCCAAAGCCGCTCTTTCCCGGCTTTCCGCCAGATTGGAGGCATTGTTCGAGGCCGAGCGGGCCCAGCTGCCGCTCTGGCTGCCCGTGGGCCTGCTCACCGGCATCGCCGCCTGGTTCTTCCTGCCCGACGAGACCGCCTGGACGGGCTTCCTGTTTCTCGCCGGCGCGGCCGCCCTCGGCTTCGTCGCGTTGGCGCCCGGTACGCGCTGGGGCCGCGCCTTCGCGCTCTTCGGCCTCGCCGCCGCGCTCGGTTGCGGCCTGATCTGGTGGCGTGCGGAGCAGGCGGCTGCGCCCCGCTTCGAGCGCGAGCAACTGCTTCAGGTCAGCGCGACCGTGGAGAGCGTCCAGACCCTGGCCGCGGACGAGGCGGTCCGCCTGGTCGTGCGCCCGCATGGCGAGAACATGCCGGTCCGGCTGCGGGTCAATGTCGAGCGGGAGAAGATGCCGGAGGGCCTGGTTGCCGGCGCCACGATCAGCCTCCGCGCCTGGATCATGCCGCCGGCGCCGATGTCGGTGCCCGGCGGCTATGATTTCTCCCGCACCGCCTGGTTCCAGCAGATCGGCGGCACCGGGCGCGCGCTCGACATCGCCGTCACCGCTGCGCCCGCCGGCCAGAGCCTTTCGGCGCGGATCGCGACCTGGCGGCAGCGCCTCTCAGCCCATATCCGGACCACGCTCGGCGACGGGGCGGAGGGCGGCATCGCCGCGGCGCTGGCGACGGGCGACCAGTTCGGCATTCCGGAGGCGGATGCCGAGGCGATGCGCCGCTCGGGCCTCGCCCATCTGCTCTCGGTCAGCGGCCTGCACCTCACCGCCGTCGTCGGCGCGGTGATGCTGCTGACCCTGAAATTGCTCGCTTTGAGCCCGCTGCTGGCCCTCCGCTTCCGCCTGATCCTGATTGCCGCGGGCGCAGGGGCGCTGGCGGGGGTCGCCTATACTTTGCTGACCGGCGCCGAGGTGCCGACCGTCCGGTCCTGCATCGCCGCTCTGCTCGTCCTGCTCGGCATCGCGCTCGGGCGCGAGGCGCTGACCCTCCGGCTCGTCGCCGTGGCCGCGCTCGTCGTGCTGCTGCTCTGGCCGGAAAGCCTGCCGGGCGCGAGCTTCCAGATGAGCTTCGCCGCCATCGTCGCGATCATCGCCCTGCACGAAAATCCGCGCGTCCAGGCCTGGGTGTCGCGGCGCGAGGAAATCTGGCCGATGCGCCTCGGCCGCTTCCTCTTCGGCCTCGTCCTGACCGGCCTCGCGGTGGAGATCGCGCTGATGCCGATCGCACTCTTCCATTTCCACAAGGCGGGTCTCTACGGCGCGCTCGCCAACGTGATCGCGATCCCGCTCACCACCTTCGTGATCATGCCGCTGGAGGCCTTGGCCCTGCTCTTCGACACGGTCGGGCTCGGCGCGCCCTTCTGGTGGCTGACCGGGCAGGCGCTCGCCTTCCTGCTCCGGCTCGCCCACGCCACCGCCGCCGCGCCGGGCGCCGTCGCCCTGCTGCCGGCCATGCCCGCCGCCGCCTTCGGCCTGATGATGGCGGGCGGGCTCTGGATCTGCCTCTGGCGGACCCGCTGGCGACTCTGGGGCATGCTTCCCGTGGCGGCCGGCGCGCTCTGGGCGCTGCTGACGGCCGCGCCCGACCTGATTGTCACCGGCGACGGCCGTCATCTCGCCCTGCGGACGGACGACGGGCGCCTCGCCATCCTGCGCAGCCGTGCCGGCGACTATGTCCGCGATACGCTGGCCGAAGCGGGCGGCGCCGAACCCGACTTCCTCGATCTCGAGACCTTGCCGGAAGCGTCCTGCAGCGACGCGCTTTGTGTCGCGACGCTCGAACGGGGCGGGCGGCGCTGGCGGCTGCTGGCGACGCGCAGCCGCCACATTGTCGCCTGGCCGGAGATGATCAGCGCCTGCGCCGAGGCCGACATCGTCGTCGCCGACCGCAACCTGCCGCGCGGCTGCAGCCCGCGCTGGCTCCGCGCCGACCGCGCCTTCCTCCGGCAGACCGGCGGCCTGTCGATCGTGCTGGGCGACCCACCGGCAGTCGCCACGGTCGCGGCGCGCGTCGGCGGCCATCCCTGGGCGGCGCGCTGAGACTTGCACCGGGGCAGGGCCGCTCTATGTGCCGCTCATGCCGATCCGCCCCGCCACCCCCGCCGATCATGACGCCATCTGGTCGATCCTCGAACCGGTGATCCGCGCCGGCGAGACCTGGGCGCTCGACCGTGACATGACCCGCGAACAGGCGCTCGCTTACTGGTTCGCGCCGGACCGCGAGCCTTTCGTGCTGGAGGAGGAGGGCCGCATCCTCGGCACCTATTTCATGCGCGCCAACCATGCGGGCGGCGGCGCCCATATCGCCAATGCCGGTTATATGGTGGCGGAAGACGCCGGCGGCCGCGGGGTCGGCGCGGCGCTCTGCCTGGATTCGCTGGAGCGGGCGCGGGAGAGGGGCTTCGCGGCGATGCAGTTCAACTTCGTGGTCAGCACCAACGTGCGCGCGGTGAACCTCTGGCACCGGCTCGGCTTCGAGACAGCCGGGCGCCTCCCCGGCGCCTTCCACCATCCGACGCTCGGCGAGGTCGACGTGCTGGTGATGTACCAGCGGCTCTAGCAGCCGTTGCCCGTCAGGGCCTGGCCGGCAGTCTGGTGTCGACGGCGATCCAATTGTCCTGCCAGGTCGCGCCGGCGTCCGCGGAGAAGGATTGCACGAAGCGGATTCTGTCGCGGCCTTCCGGCGTGATGACGAAACGGACGAGCACGACCCGGCCGTCGACATCGTCCCGGCCGTAGAACAGGCCGCGGCCGCCGGCATCGAAGCTGCCGTGGACCGGCGCCGTGAGCCGGCCGCTGCGCTTGCTGGCGAAGTTGAGGCTCCATTGCCTCGTGTGCGGATTGTAGAGCCGGAGCGAGAGGCCGCGAATCCGGCCCGCGGCACCCGCCACATCCAGCTCGACCAGATTCGCATCGCCGTCCATGGCCGGCGTAACGATGCTTGTGCCGCGATAGTCGACCCAGCGCTCCGGCTCGCCGCTCAAAGGGTTCTGCAGGTAGCGCAGCTCGGTCCGCCAGCGGCCGATCTCGAAATCGAAATCGCGCTGGCCGTCACGCGCCGCCATTGCCCGCGGGGGCGAGACGGCCGCGCCCTGCAGCGGCTGCGCGAAAGCGGGTTGCATGGAGCAAAGCCAGGCGAGGGCCAACAGCACGCGGCGTTTCGGCATCATATCCCCACCATTGGTTTCCGGAGGCCGCGTCCTTGCCCGCCCGGGGACCGCACCGCCACCATCGCTTCGACAAGGATGCCTGAATGATCGTCGAACTGCGCGGCGACTCTAGTGCGGACCCTGGTCCGCCTGCACGCAGGCCAGCTCGTTCCCGCCCGGATCGAGAAAGTGGAAGCGCCGCCCGCCGGGAAAGGCGAAGATCGGCCGAGCGAGCGTGCCGCCCGCATCGAGCACCGCCGCCATCGCTGCCTCCAAATCCTCGACGTCGATCACCGGCAGCGGCGCGCCGATCGCCTCGGCCGAATCGCCCTGGATGCCGATATCGGTGTCGCCGGTCATCGTCGCGGCGTAGGTCGGCCCGAACGAGGTCATCGTCCAGCCGAACGCCGCCTCATAGAAACGCTTTGCCGCCGGGACGTCGAAAGCGGTCAACTCGACATAGTTCAGGCGGGCCATGGCAATTCCCTTCTAGTCGGCAGGCTCCGGTGCAGGCGCCGGCTCCGCAGTGAAGCCGATCCTCCGGAAGCCAGTGCGCTGCAGCTCGAAAATGATGGGCCCCACGCAGCGATAGGGCGTGTTGATATCGGCCTTTAGCTGTGCTTCGCGGCCTCGCCAGCGCCGCGCAAAGGCACCGAATTCAGCCAGCGGAACCCGCCGTCCCTCGACCTCGGCGAAACAGGGCGCCGCCCCGGTTCCCATTCCGCCCGTCGTCACAGCCATGACGCGCGGCGTGGCGCAGCTCGCCGCGCCGGCCGCCCCAAGCAGCAGCGCGACCAGCGACCGGGCGTTCATGCCCCGTTGCCTAATAACGCCGCAGCAGCCCCGCCAGCCGGCCCTGGATCCGCACCTGCTCGGGCCGGTAACGCTGCGGGTCGTAGAGGCGGTTGGCCGGATCGAGGCGGATCATCTGCCCCTCGCGGCGCAAAGTCTTCAGCGTCGCCTCCTCCTCGTTGACCAGGGCCACCACGATCTCGCCGTCGCGGGCGACGTCCGTCTTGCGGATCAAGGCATAGTCGCCGTCGAGGATGCCGAGCTCGACCATCGAGTCGCCGGCCACCTCCAGCGCATAATGCTCGCCCGGGCCGAGCAAGGCGGCGGGAACGGGGAGGGTGTCGGTGCCCTGCAGCGCCTCGATCGGCGTGCCGGCCGCGATCCGGCCGTGCAGCGGGATGTCGAGCACGTCGTCATTGGCGGGGCGCGGCGGCATGACCGGCGCCTTGGCGGCGCCCTTGTCCGCCTCCGGAATCTTCAGCACTTCGAGCGCCCTTGCCCGGTTCGGCAGGCGGCGGATGAAGCCCCGCTCGACCAGCGCCGAGATCAGCCGGTGGACGCCGCTCTTGGACTTGAGGTCCAGCGCCTCCTTCATCTCCTCGAAGGAGGGGGAAATGCCCGTCTCGTTGAGGCGACGGTCGATGTAGAGAAGCAGCTCATGTTGCTTGCGCGTGAGCATCCTAGTGTCCCTCCCGTGGAACGTTTGCGGAACGTGTAAGGAACGTTACGCGCGGAGTCAAGCGGGGGCGGGAAGGGGCTCCGCGGCTGCTTTCGCCAATACGAGGAAATTGGCCAGCAGGGCATGGCCATGCTCGCTGGCGATGCTCTCCGGATGGAACTGGACGCCGTGGATCGGCAGGCTTTCGTGGCGCACGCCCTGCACGGTCCCGTCGGGGGTGCGGGCGTTGACGATCAGCGCGTCCGGCAGGCTGTCCGGCGCGAGCGTGAGGCTGTGATAGCGGGTCGCGTCGAAGGGAGAGGGGAGGCCGGCGAAAACCCCGCTGCCGTCATGCGCGATCGGCGAAACCTTGCCGTGCATCGGCGCGGGCGCGCGGACCACCCGCCCGCCATAATATTGGCCGATCGCCTGGTGGCCGAGGCAGACGCCGAGCAGAGGCCGGCGCGCCTCGGCGCAGGCCGCGACAAGATCGAGCGAGATGCCGGCCTCGTCGGGAGTGCCTGGCCCGGGCGAGATCAGGATCGCCGCGGCGCCGCTGGCGAGCGCTTCGGCGGCGGTCAGCGAGTCGTTGCGCTCGACCCGGACCGCGCCGCCCAGCTCGCGCAGATACTGGACCAGGTTCCAGGTGAAGCTGTCATAATTGTCGATGACCAGGATCAAGCCGGCCGCCGCCTATTGCTGGGGACCCGTGCTCATCGTCGCGGCGATACGCTGCCGCTCCGCGCGGATCGCCGCGGTGTTGCGCTGGACCCCGACCCGGTCCTCCATCGCCTTCAGCAACGCCCATTCTGCCTCGCTGGGCACCGCCTGGACGAGCTGGGCGCGCGCCGCCTCCACGGCCTGCGCCGCCGCGGCGCCGCCGCGGACGCTCTGCTGGGGCACCGCGATCATCCAGCCGGCATCGTTCGGCGCAGCCGCCACGCCGGCCGTGCCCGGCCGCAGGCGGAAGAAGAGCTGCAGCGGCTCGGGCGCCTGCTGCGCCATGATCTGCCCGCGCCGCGCGGTGATCGTCTGCGGCGGCGGCAGCGGCAGCCCGGCCTGGGCAAAGGCCTGGGCGACCGGCGTGCCGGCATTGATCCGCGCCGCGATCGCATGGGCGATTCGCCAGCTCTGCCGGACCGCGGTGCGCCGGACCAGCTGCGCGCGGACCCGGTCGCGCACCTCGGCCAGCGGCGGCGGCGCCGCGGCCTCGGTCCGCTCGATCCCGATCAAGGCGTAGCGCGCATTCTGCTCGACGGCGACGACCTGCGGCTCGGAGGCATCCGCCTCCATGTCGAACGCCGCCGGCAGCGCCGCCCGGAAGTCGGCGGTCAGGCCTGGCCAGGGGGCGCCGTTGCCGAGCCGGCCCTGCGCGGTGATCGGCGGCGAGGTGACAGCGGTGAGGCGGGCGCCGGCGGCCGCTTCCTCGAAGCTCCGGCCGTCCTCGATCTGCTCCTCGATCTGCGTGGCGAGGGCGGCGATCGCGGCGACGCGCTTGCGGCGCTCGATCTCGCGGACGATGTCGGCGCGCACCGCTTCGAGCGGGCGGCCGCCGGCGGCGCTGACGACGCGGACGACGTGCCAGCCGAGCGACGAGCGGACCGGGCCGATGACCGCGCCCTGCCCGGCGCGGAACGCCTGGGCGGAAACCTCCGGCGTGACCAGGGTCGCGAATTGCTGCTCCGTCTGGTTCTCCCGGCGCGCATAGGCATCGCCCCGCCCGGCCGCCTGCGCGGCCTGCTGGAAGCCGGTACCGCCGCGCACGCGCTGGGCGAAGGCGGTCGCGTCCGCCTGGGCCGTGCGGCCGCCGAAGATGATCGATTCCAGGGTCCGGATCCGGCCCGCTTGGTAGCGCGGCGTATTGTTGTAGACCGCCTGGATCTCCGCATCGGTCGGCGCCGTGATGCTCACCTGCTCGGGGCCGATGACCGCATATTTGATCACCCTTCGCTCCGGCACCGCGAAGAAGTCGCGATAGGTCTGGTAGTAGCGCGCGATTTCGGCCTCGCTCGGGTTGAGCCTGCGCTCGATCGCGCCGACCGGCACGACGCCGATCAGGCCCGTCCGTTGCTCCAGCGGCACCGCCGCATAGGCCTCGGCCACGCCCCGCGGCATGGTAAAGCCGGTCTCGATGGGGAGGAGCACCTGCCGCTGCAGCAGCTGGCGGGCGAATTCATCCCTCACCTGGTTGACCGAGATGCCGGCGCTCTGCAGCGCGCGCTGGAAGATGCCGTTGTCGAAATTGCCCCCGATCCGGGCGAAGCTGAACTCCTCCGCATTGGCGATCGCGTTGTCGATCATCTGCTGGGTGACGGCGATGCCGCGCGCATCGGCGAACTGGCGCAGCGCCTCGAGCGCGATGAGCCGGTCGACCGAGCCTTCGAAGCCGCCCTGGTTCAGAAATTCGAGGATCTGGACGTTGGGCAGTTGCTGGCGCAGCTGCTGGAAGCTCTGGTTGAACTGGTTGTTGGCCTGCTCGGTCGTGATCGGCCGGCTGCCGACCCTGGCGAGCTCGGTACCGGTCGGGGCGCCGCCGCTGCCGCCCAGGTCGCCCAGGCCGCCGCCGCCCGTGCCGAAGCCGGTGATGACGATCGCGACGAGCGACAGGAACAGAATCGCACCGACGGTGAAGTTACGGAATCGCTTGCGGGCCATGGGGATCCTGAAGAAGGTGATTTGCGCGGGTCATAGAAGCGCGCTAGGCGCCCGGCAACTCCACAATCCGGGAAAGCCATCGCATGCACCTCCGCCGCAAGCTCGTCGCCGGCAACTGGAAGATGAACGGCAGCCTCGCCGCCTTGGCCGAGCTCGGCCCGGTCGCCGACGCCGCAAGGGCGGCCGGCGGCGTGGACGTCGCCATCTGCCCGCCCTTCACCCTGATCGCGCCCGCCGTGACCCGGGCCGGCGGCGCGATCGCGATCGGCGCGCAGGACTGCCATGCCCATGAGAGCGGCGCCCATACCGGCTGCGTCGCGGTCGGCATGCTGAAGGAGGCCGGGGCGAAGCTGGTCATCACCGGCCACAGCGAGCGCCGCGCCGACCAGCACGAGACCGATGCCGAGGTGCGCGCCAAGGCCGAGGCGGCGCTGCGGGGCGGCCTCCTCACCATCGTCTGCGTCGGCGAGACCGACGCCGAGCGGCGCGCGGGCAGCCATGTCGGGCGCGTCACCACAATGCTCGCCGGCTCGCTGCCCGAGGATTGGGAGGAGGGGGAACTGGTCGTCGCCTACGAGCCGGTCTGGGCGATCGGCACGGGCAACGTCGCGACGCCCGCCGACGTCGCCGAGATGCACAAGGCGATTCGCACCCACCTGGTCGGACGCTTCGGCGACCGCGGCAACCGGATCCGGATCCTCTACGGCGGCTCGGTGAAGGCCGACAATGCGGCCGAGCTCTTCGCCGTCGCGGACGTGGACGGCGCCCTGGTCGGCGGCGCGAGCCTCACCGCCGCGGCCTTCGTGCCGATCGTCGAGGCCGCCGCCGGCTGATCGCCGCCATGGTTGAACCGCGGAGCCCGATCGACTAGATCGCCCGCAACCTCATTTCCCGAAAGTTTCCGATGTCCGGCCTGTTCACCTTCGTGCTCATCATCCAGACGCTCGTCGCCGTCGCGCTCATCTCGCTCATCCTGATGCAGCGCTCCGAGGGCGGCGGGCTTGCCGGCGGCGGCAGCCCCGCGGGGATGATGAGCGCGCGCGGCGCCGCCGACTTCCTGACCCGCGGCACCTCGATCCTGGCGACGGTCTTCATCTGCCTCTCGATCCTGCTCGCCGGCCTCGCCGCCGGCCAGCGCGGCAATGGCGAGATCCGCGCGACCCGGGCGCCGGCCGCGCCGGCCCGTCCGGCCAGCACGCCTGCGCCCGCCGCCGCCCCGAAGGCCGCGGCCCCGGCGCCGGCCGCGCCCGCGAGCAACGGCACCAGCATCCCCGGCCAATAAGGCCCGCGCTGGCGGCCCGATCGGGCCCGCGGGCAAAATAAAGTGATTCGACGGCTTGCCGGATCGCACCCGGCCCGTCTAACCGGTGATTCCCATGGCGCGGTTCATTTTCATCACCGGCGGCGTGGTCTCCAGCCTTGGCAAGGGTCTCATGGCCGCCTCGCTCGCGGCGCTGCTGCAGGCGCGCGGCTACAAGGTCCGCCTGCGCAAGCTCGATCCCTATCTGAACGTCGATCCGGGAACGATGAGCCCCTATCAGCATGGCGAGGTCTACGTCACCGACGACGGCGCCGAGACCGACCTCGACCTCGGCCATTATGAGCGCTTCACCGGCGTGCCCGCGCGCCAGAGCGACAACGTCACCTCGGGCCGCATCTATCAGGGCATCATCCAGCGCGAGCGGCGCGGCGACTATCTCGGCGCCACCGTGCAGGTGATCCCGCACGTCACCAATGCGATCAAGGACTTCATCCGCGCCGACGTCGACGAGGATCTGGATTTCGTCATCTGCGAGGTGGGCGGCACCGTGGGCGACATCGAATCCCTGCCCTTCGTCGAGGCGATCCGCCAGTTCCGCAACGAGAGCCCGCGCGGCCACTGCCTCTCGATCCACACCACCCTGGTGCCCTATATCGCCGCCGCCGGCGAGCTGAAGACCAAGCCGACCCAGCACAGCGTCCGCGAGCTCACCAGCCTCGGCATCCAGCCCGAGATCATCGTCTGCCGCTGCGAGCACCCGCTGCCGGACAATGAGCGCGCGAAGATCGCTTTGTTCTGCAACGTCCGCAAGGAAGCGGTCATCCCGGCGCTCGACGCGCGGAGCATCTATGCGGTGCCTGCCCAATATCACGAGGCGGGCCTCGACGCCGAAGTGCTGCTCGCTTTCGGCCTGCTCGAAAGCGCGGCCGAGCCCGACATGGCGCGCTGGGACGACGTCACCGACCGGCTGTTCAACCCGGAAGGCGAGGTGACGATCGGCGTCGTCGGCAAATATGTCGGCCTGCAGGACGCCTACAAGTCGCTGACCGAGGCCCTGGTCCATGGCGGCATGGCCAATCGCGTCAAGGTCAACATCAAGTGGCTCGACGCGGAATTGTTCGAGCATCCCGAGGCGGAGATCGCCTCCACCCTGGAGCCGATGCACGCGATCCTCGTCCCCGGCGGCTTCGGCGAGCGCGGCACCGAGGGGAAGATCGCCTCGGTCCATTTCGCCCGCGAGCGCCGGGTGCCCTTCTTCGGCATCTGCCTCGGCATGCAGATGGCCTGCATCGAGGCGGCGCGGAACACGGCCGGCCTGAAGGGGGCGGGCTCGAGCGAGTTCGGCGAGGCCGATGAGCCGATCGTCGGCCTGATCACCGAATGGATGAGCGAGGAGGGCCTGCAGAAGCGCTCGGCCGGCGGCGACCTCGGCGGCACGATGCGCCTCGGCGCCTATGAGGCGAGCCTCGCCGGCAACAGCGTCGTCCGGAGCATCTACGGCAATGACAGGATCAGCGAGCGCCACCGCCACCGCTACGAGGTCAATGTCCACTACAAGGACGCGCTGGAAAGCGGCGGCCTGGTCTTCTCCGGGATGAGCCCGGATGGCGAATTGCCCGAGATCGTCGAGCGCCCGGACCATCCCTGGTTCATCGGCGTCCAGTTCCACCCGGAGCTGAAGTCCAAGCCCTTCGACCCGCATCCCCTGTTCGCGAGCTTCATCGAGGCGGCGGTGCGGCAGAGCAGGCTGGTCTAGGCGGCCCTATCCACAATGGATGACGAATCGGACAGCCTGTTCGCCATATGTTATCCTCCTGACTTCCCTCTTGAGGACCTGCATGAAATTGCCGCCGAGTTGATGGCCGATGGCGGCATCGTGCCCGGGTTTATTCCCGCCGACCTTGGGGTGTTTGATCTCATGGTGGTCGAATACGCGAAGCTGATGGGCGAAACGATCGTCATCCTGCCAGACCGCAATGTGGTAAGCCGCATCGCGTCGATTGCGGAAGGGCGCGCACGTTTCCCGCTCGACAAGCCATCGCAGTTGGCCGCGAACCTGATGGCATTTTGCCAGTGCATGGAACTGGATTTCGATCCCTCAATCGCGTTTCACGAACTTGCTCATTTCGAAGGCAACGACGTTGCGAACCGCGAGCTTGCTTGGTTTCGCGCTGCTGATGAGCCGCAGGCGTTGGCTTGGGTAGCAATCGCGCGAGGGCGCTCTCAGAGCCTCGGGGGCCCCGCGGTCAGTAAGATTACCGGTCACGACTTAGCTCGCCCACTGGCCCGATGGCGGCGCAACTATGTTGCCGCGCTCAAAATCGCGGAGCTAGAGTTAGCCGATCGTAAGCCGCTTGAGCGAGCGCTCACCCTCCTTGAATGGATGGTTGAAGAGTATTTCCTAGCAGGACCAGCAGCAATCTTTGCGTCCATGTACTTCTCTCCGAATGCCGCAAAGAAGCGGCTGATTAAGCAACTCCGCTCTGCGGATCGTGAGCGAGCGTTGGCTGGGATTCGCAATGCTGCGTGGGACATGACACACGTCAGCGATCTCTCTCGTCGAATGCGTCAAGAAGGTGACGGTCTTGGTCGATTTATCTTTGCTACGGCAGATCGAGGGCTCGCAGAAATCGCACGCTTAGTGCCGATCGATGCGGAACCATATCAACTTGAGGCAGAGTTTGCGCGCCTCATGTCGATTTGGTGGCCAGAGCAAGATGTCCTTGTGCTCGCGGGCCGTTTCGCGAAAGCGATCTTAGATGTTCAATCTCGCCCTGCGCCGGTAGGCCCCGATGGAATCGCTGACCCAATTGGGCATTGGATTGATTTAGGCGAACGCAAAATGCGCGACTGGTCACCACGTGAGTTGGCGGCATCGCGTTTATGAGTTGCGACGCCGAACCTCTAGCCCAGATCACCTTCAATGCCGAGATCGTCCATTGGCGCGGCCCGGCGCCCTATCTCTTCCTCCCCGTTCCCGACCAACATGTCGCCGACGTCGCCTACGCCGCGCGCCTCGCAAGCTACGGCTGGGGCTGCGTACCGGTCCAGGCCCGGATCGGCGCGACCGACTTCACGACCTCGCTCTTCCCGCGCGGCGACACCTACATGCTTCCGATCAAGGTCGCCGTGCAGCGGGCCGAAGGCCTCGGGCTGGGCGACCGGGTCGCGGTGGAGATGCGGATCGTCGCCCGCTGAGCCCTCCCGCCCGAATGCTGGCGCCCGCCAACGATCCAGTCTAGGCTCCACGCCGGCACGCGCCTCCGGTGCCGAAAGGCACAATCCATGACCATTTCCACCCTGCTCGGCCTCCTCCTCGTCCAGGCCGCTGCCGCGAGGAGCCCCGAGCAGTTCTTCGTCGGGCGCACCGAAAGCACGGGCATCGTCAACATCGCGTTGAGCGGCAGCCACACCGTCCGGGACCGCAGCCGCGGCCGCATCGAGGGCGGCAACACCCTGATCCTCGAGCAGGTCGTCGAGGAACAGGGCAAGCCGGCGCGCAGCCGGACCTGGCGCCTGGTCCGGTCAGCCGACAACCGCATCACCGGCACGATCAGCGACGCGCGGGGGCCGGTGACCGGCGACGTGCGCGGCAACGTCATTCACCTCCGCTATCAGAGCCAGGAGGGGCCGAGCGTCGAGCAGTGGATCACCTTGGATCCCAACGGACGGGTCGCGCGCAACCGGATGGTCTTCAGGCGGATCGGCATCACCCTGGCGACGGTGAATTCGGTCATCTGGCGCGTGGAGTGACCGGCGGCGAGCCGGGCGGCCGGGCGGATTGGTTCCGCGCTTTGCGGCAAGCCGACTCTTTACCGGGACCAACGCCTGTCCGCCTTGATCCGGGTCGGTAACAATCCTCAATCTTTTCAGTCATGATTATCGCATGCGGTTGCTTGCACCTTTTGCCTTCCTGCTCGCCCTCGTCGCCCAGCCGGCGTCCGCGCAGGTCTCGCCCCACCTCCTTCCCCTCGAGCAGCGCCTCGCCGCGCTCGCGACCGAGAATCCCGGCGAATATGGAATCGGCGCGCTCGATCTCGAGACTGGCGAGATGGTCACAATCAACGGCGACCGGCCTTTCCCGATGGCGAGCACGATGAAGATCGCCGTCGCCGCCGCCTATCTGGCCGAGGTCGATGCCGGCCGGCGGAGCCTCGACGAGACGATCGGCAGTTCGACGGCGCTGTCGCTGATGGAATCGATGCTGATCCACAGCAACAACCGCTCCACCGACATACTGATCGCCACGCTCGGCGGTCCGGCGGCGGTGGATGGCTGGCTCCGCGCGCACCGCCTCAGGGGGATCCGCGTCGACCGCAATATCGCCCGGCTGCTCGCGGACCGGCGTGACCTGCACGATATCCGCGATTCGAGCACGCCGGTGGCGATGTTGCACCTGCTGCGCCTGATCGATTCCGGCGACGCGCTGAGCGACCGCAGCCGCGCCCTGCTGCTGGACATGATGCGGCGCTGCGCGACGGGCCGGAACCGCATCCGCGGCCTGCTGCCGCGCGGCGCGACGGTCGAGCACAAGACCGGCACGCTCAACGGCTATACCGGCGATGTCGGCTTCCTCACCCGACCGGACGGGCAGCGGATCGCGGTAGTCTTCTTTGCCCGCGGCGGCGACAACCGGCCCGCGGTCATCTCCACGGCAGCGCGCGCGATCTATGACAGCTTCGGCGGCGAGGGGCAGGGGCTCGCGGCGCCGCTCGGCGGCCGCGTCACCCAGGCCTCGACCTGGCAGCCGGTCCGCCGGGACCCGCCCGCGCGCCAGCCGTCCGCCGCGCCCGCCACGCCCTGCACCTTGCGCGGCAGCGTCTTCGAGGGGCTGTGCTGAGGGCCTGACGCGCTCTGTCTCCGGCGCGGCTGGAAGCGCCGACATCTCCCAATGAAAGCAACGCCCTCCCAAGGGCACCAAAATCCGCTGTCCGCGTTTTGCAGCGCAGGTTAGTGTGCCGGCATGCATCCTCCCGCCGGCACGCGCACGACAGGGAGTTTCGGTATGCTTCGCGTCGCCAGGAGGCTCGCGAGCGCGCTCGCGCTCGGCCTCGTCATTTCAGTCCCGCTTCCCGCTCTCGCCCAAGTCACCGTCTCGATGGAGACCGGGCAGTTGCTCGCCAATGACGGGCTGCGGCCGGGCCAATATCGCTGGACCCCCGAGGCCGCGCCGGCCGAAGGGCCGCTGAGCATCGTCGTCAGCCTGCCGCTGCAGCGCGCCTGGGTGTTCCGCGGCGGCGTCCTGATCGGCGTCTCGACCGTGTCGACCGGCCAGCCGGGCTACGACACACCCACCGGCACCTTTCCGATCCTGCAGAAGCGCGTCGACCACCGCTCGAACCTCTATGACGACGCCCCGATGCCGTTCATGCAGCGCCTGACCTGGGACGGCGTCGCGCTCCATGCCGGGCAGGTGGCGGCGGAGCCCGTCTCGCACGGCTGCATCCGCCTGCCGCGCGCCTTCGCCCGGCATCTCTACGGGATCACCGAGCTGGGGACGGTCGTCGTGGTCACGGACCAAGCCCCCGGGGCGCCGGAGGAAGCGCTGACCCTCGCCTCGGCCTAGGCTTCGGCCGCCGCCTTCATCGCCTCCCGCACGCGGTCGATATCTGCCGCCTCGTGCCGCTCGGGCACGCGCTGCTCCTCCGGCAAGGCCATGGCGTTCACCAGCCGCCCGCGCTGCACGGGCTCGCGCGCCTCGATCGCCGCCGCCCAGCGAACGACGTTGCGATAGTCCTCAACCGACAGAAATTCCGCTGCATTGTAGGCGCCGCGCAGCAGCCCCCCATACCATGGGAAGACCGCCATGTCGGCGATCGAATAGTCGCCGGCGAGATACTCATGCTCCGCCAGATGCGTGTCGAGCACGTGCAGCTGCCGCTTCGTCTCCATCGCGTAGCGGTCGATCGCATATTCGATCCTGAACGGGGCATAATGGTAGAAATGGCCGAAACCGCCGCCGACGAACGGCGCCGAGCCCATCTGCCACATCAGCCAGTTGAACGTCTCCGCCCGCCTCCGCGCGTCCGTCGGCAGGAAGGCCCCGAACTTCTCGGCCAGGTAGACGAGGATCGAGCCGCTCTCGAACAGGCGGAGGGGCGGATCGAGGCTGTGGTCCATCATCGCCGGGATCTTGCTGTTCGGGTTGACCGAGACGAAGCCCGAGCCGAACTGGTCGCCCTCGCCGATCCGGATCAGCCAGGCGTCATATTCGGCGCCCTGATGGCCGGCCGCGAGCAGCTCCTCGAGCATGATCGTGACCTTCACGCCGTTGGGCGTGCCGAGCGAGTAGAGCTGCAGGGGGTGGCGCCCGACCGGCAATTCCTTCTCGTGGGTCGCGCCGGAAACGGGCCGGTTGATGTTGGCGAACTGGCCACCGCTCGCCTTGTCCCAAGTCCAGATTTTCGGCGGCACATAGCCGGGCGGCTGGTTGTCGGCGGGATCGGGCAGGGGGGTGTCGGCCATGATGCTCTCCGGGAAATACTGTGTGTCGGAAAGCCTATTTGGGGAGCCTGATTGCCGTGTGCCAGCCGTGATCGGCCGGCCCGCTCGCCGGCGGGATATGGAAACGATCCTGAGGAAAGGAGAAAGGGCTCAGGCGGCCTTGCCGCCGCTGCCCCGGCGCGCCGTGATCACGCGCCTGGCGACCTTCGCCTCGTCGGCGAGCACGGGCTCGTTGTTGCGGATCGCCGCGAGCCGGCCGAGCGCGACCATCGCCTCGATCCTGTCCGCAGGCAGCGCCTTGGCGAAGAGGTAGCCCTGCAAGTGGGTGCAGCCGACCTTCTGCATCGCCTGCATTTCCTGCTCGGTCTCGATGCCCTCGGCGACGACGTCCTTGCCGAGGATGCGGCCGAAATTGGCGACCGCCTCGATGATCGCAAGCGCGCGCTCGCTGTTCTTGAGGCCGTGCACGAAGCTGCGGTCGATCTTCAGCCGGTCGAAGGGGAAGTCGCGAATATAGGCAAGGCTGGAATAGCCGGTGCCGAAATCGTCGAGCGCCAGCGCGAAGCCGCAATCCTTCAGCGTCTGCAGCATGCGGCTGGTATGGCCGTCATTCGAGAGCAGCACGGATTCGGTGATCTCGATCGTGATCCGCTCGGGACTCACATTGTGCTTCTCGGTCGGGCCGATCAGGTCCTCGAGCACGGAGACGGCGCGAAGCTGGGCGGCCGAGACGTTGATTGCGGTGTGGAGCTGCGGCCAGCGCAGCGAATCCTGCACCGCCCGGTCGATCACGAAGCGGCCGAGATCAGCCATCAGCCCCGCTTCCTCGGCGATCGGGATGAAGATGTCGGGCGGGACGAAGCCGTGGCGCGGGCTGTTCCAGCGGCAAAGCGCCTCGACCGAGGCGATCTGGCCGGTCGAGGCCTCGACGATCGGCTGGTAGAGGACGCTGAGCTCACCGGCCGAGATCGCGGTCTTGAGGTCGACCTCGAGCATCCGCCGATTCTCGATCTTCGCGCCCATCCGGGTCTCGAAGCGCACGTCGCAGCCGCGGCCCGAGGCCTTCGCCTCGTAGAGCGCGATGTCGGCCTCGCGCATCAGGTCATCGAAGCTGCGGCCCGGCTCCGCGAAGGCGGCGCCGACCGAGGCATTGGCCTCGATCAGGTGGCCGACGACGCGGAAGGGCATCTGGAAGCATTCGCGGATATTGGCGAGCAAGGTCTCGCCGTCCTCGCTGTCGCGGCAATTGCGCAGCACCGCGAACTCGTCGCCGCCGAGGCGGGCGATGAAGTCGCCCTCGCGGACGACCTCGCGCAGCCGGTCGGCAAGGATGCGGATCAGCTGGTCGCCGGCATGGTGGCCGAGCGTGTCGTTGATATCCTTGAAGCGGTCGACGTCGACGCAGGCGATGGCGAGCGTGCGGCCGTCGCGCGTCGCGTCGGCGGTGAAGCGGGCGAACTCCGTTTCGAGCTTGCGCCGGTTCGGCAGGCCGGTGAGGCTGTCATGATTGGCGAGATGCTGGGCCCTGGCCTCCCTGGCCTCGATCGCGCGGGACGCGGAGAAGAGCCGCCGGGCGAAAGCGCCGATCACGAGCAGCGAGATGGCGAGGCCGACCAGCACGAGCGGCAGCACGTTCTTCATCAGCAGCAGGCCGGGGCGCCGCGGCGTCCAGGCGAGCGTGCCGAGCGGCTCGCCGGTGTCGGTGCGTACCTGATAGGTGCCGCGCCGCTCGCCGCCGGGCTGGCCGAAGCCGAGATCGGGCAGCAGCATGTCTCGCCCCGCCGCCTGCCAATAGGCCTGGTCCATCTTGATGAAGGAGATGAGGATGCGCGGCTGCGAGCTTTGCAGGCTCATGTCCACCGACGGCGTGATCGCCATGGCCGAGGCCAGCTCGCCATGGTCGCCGATCCTGACGACGGCGGCGGCGCTGCGGCCGTAGCGACGGGCGGTATTCCCCTCGGTCGCGCCTTCCGTGTAATTGGCGTCGGTGATCCGCGGCGAGACATTGCGGCCGCCACGGATCTGCCGGACCAGCGGCATCGCCGCGGCGACGTCGGCAGCGAGCTGCGCATTGGGGATCCGGCCTTCGCTGTTATAGCCGTAGACTGGCCGGTTCTGCTCATCGAGGATGATGATCCGGTCGTGGTGGAAGCTCTCGGTCATGAACGCGCCGACTTCGAGGTCGAGCCAGGCGGTGTCGATCGTGCCGCGGCTCTTCGTCACCGCCTCGTCCCACCAGGCGACCGAACGCACTTCGGAGAGCGAGCGCGTGAGGCGGGCGTTGAGGCTGTTGTCGATCAGCTCGGTCTGCGCACCGACGATGTTCTCGTCCATCTTGCGCGCGGAATAGAGGATGACGGCGACCATCGCCGCACCGACCAGCAGCATCACGATCGCGATCGGCACGACGAAACGGCGCGTCGCGGACACGCCGTTCTCCTCGCGGACGCTGGTCAAACCCCTCGCCATGTCCCGCCGTTTTTATGCCGATCAAGTTAATGAACTCCTGACCAAAGGCGTGCGGGATGATGCGGCTCCCGGGGCGATTACGGTAAATTTTTTGTTAACCATGCGACATTTGTGCGCCGCCCCTGAGACTAGGAGCGGGAAGGCAGGACTGCGGAGCGGGCCTTCGGGGAAAGCAAAAGGTAGCCTTGTGATCGTCCAACTCGCCATCCTTGCGGCCATGCTCCAAGCTCTGGGCTACATCCTCTATGCCCGCCTGTTCCTGAAGAAACTGATCCGCCCGAACGCCGCCAGCTCGTTCATGTTCGCCTATGGGACGGCCCTGCTCGTCCTGCTCGAATATGGCGACGGCGCCTCTTGGCCCGTGCTGGCGCTTCCCGCGACCTGCGCGTTCATGAGCATCTTCATCGCCCTGCTCTGCCTGCGCAAGGGCGCCACCGAGCCCGTCGACAAGGTGGAGGCAATCGCCTTCTCCGCCGACGTCTGGCTCACCATCCTCTGGTTCGGCATCGCCTTCGGCTATGGCGAGATCGCCCTCTATTCCGCCGGCTTCCTTCTCGCCGGCAATGTCACCACGCTCACGGCCTTCTTCCCGGTCCTCCGCTCGACCTGGAAAACCCCCGAACGTGAGCAGCCGCTGCCGTGGCTGGTGTGGACTTCGGCCTATATCGTTCTCGCCGTGGTGACATTTCTTGCAGACCGGGGCCAGCATCCGGCCCTCATGGTCTATCCCGTGCTGAGCGCCTTGCTCCACGGCTCCGTCGCCCTCATGTCCCTGCGCGGCAAGGCCCGGGTCCTGCGCTGGGTCGACGCCGCCCGCTCCATCTATATCGGGCGGAGCGAGATCCACGGCAAAGGCATGATCGCCGGCCGCCGCTTCGAGACGGGGGAGCCCGTCTGGACGCTGACCGGCCGGCCGGTCTTCGGCGCGGTCACCGAGAGCGGCCCCAATTATATCGGCCTCGGCCCGGACGTCTGGATCGATCCGGACCTGCCGCTCGACCATATCAACCATCATTGCGCGCCCAATGCCGCCTTCGGCCCGCGCCGCCAGCTGGTGGCGCTGCGGCCGATCGAGGCGCATGAGGAGGTCACGATCGACTATTCGACGACCGAGTGCGACGCGGCCTGGGCGATGCGCTGCGACTGCGGGGCCAGCGATTGCCGCGGCATGCTCTATTCGATCCAGCACAGCTTCGCGCATCACGAGGAGCCGCCGGCGGCGAGCCCTTTGATGCAGCTGGTCTGGCGCCACCGCCGGGCCGCCGCGGCCGCCGCCAGCGCCTTCCCGCAGCTGCCCGCGCCCGCGCCGGCGGAGCGTCCCGCCCCGATCACCGTGTCGCGCGAGCGCTATGAGCCCGCCCATGTCTATGCCCGCAACCACCGGCTGAGCCCCGGCGCCTCCGTCCGCCGGCGGCTGCTGCGCTCGCGACGCGCGGCCGCCTCGCGGCTCGCTTTCCGGGCCACCGGTTCCGCCTGAGCGGGCCAACCTTGGTTAACGGTCCGCTAACCCGGCCGGGCTAGAAAGCCGCGCCATGAGACAGTCTCCGCTCCGCCGCCTGGCGCTCGCCGCCTTCGCCGCCACCGCCTTCGCCGCGCCCGCCTTCGCGCAGGACGAGCAGGAGCCGGCCGGCGGCGACGGCGGGCTCGACATCAGCGCGACGGTCACCGGCGTCACCGACTATCGCTTCCGCGGCGTCTCCTCGTCGGACCGCGACCCGGCCATCCAGGGCTCGGTCGATGTCAACTATCACGGCTTCTATATCGGCGCCTGGGCGAGCTCGATCGCCCGCACGGCCGACACCAATGTCGAGCTGGACCTCTATGCCGGCTATGCCGGAAGCGCGGGCCCGGTCGAATATGAGGTTGGGGCGATCGCCTATCTCTATCCGGGCGGCGACGGCACCGGGAACATCTACGAGGGCACCGCCTCGCTCTCCTATACGCTGGGTCCGGTGACGGGGAAGCTCAGCGCGAACTATGCGCCCGACCAGGAGAATCTGGCCGGTGACAATCTCTATCTGAACGCGGAGCTGCGTTCGGGCATCCCGACCACGCCGCTCACCATCTTCGCCAGCGTCGGCCGCGAGCGCGGCTCCTTCTACGGCCGCAAGTGGGACTGGTCCCTGGGCTTCGAGTTCAGCCAGGGCCCGTTCACCGCGAGCCTCGCTTATGTCGACACCAATCTCGACAGCGATACCCACTTCCTCGGCCGCAACATCCGCGCCGGGATCGTGGCGAGCGCCGGCTTCACCTTCTGACGCGGCCTATTTGGTCGCGAACTGGCCGGCTTCGGCGCCGAAATGCGCGCGGGCGTGGCTGCGGGCGGCGGTCGCGGTCTTGAAGCTTTCCTCGACCGGATGCTCGCTGACCAGTGGATAGCCCTGGCTGTTGTAGCGCACCTCGCGCACGGTGAGCCGGAAGGCGCCGTCCGCGTCCCTGGCGATCAGATAGGGCTTGGGGATCTCTCTCGACATCGGGAATGTCCTTTCGTGAAGCCGCCCTCCCGTTGCGGGGAGGGCGGGTTGAATCAGTCGATCATCGCGGCAACGAGGTGCCGGAGATCGTCGGGGCGCTGCGCGGGGGAGGCCTTGCGGTCCCCGTGCCGGGCGGGCGCCGGGAGCGCCGCCAGCAGGGCCAGCGGCAGGTACAATTTGGGACGTGTCTGTAAGTTCATTTCTATTCCGGACGGCCTTGGCCGCCACATTCTGATTATATCTGTTTGTAGGTTCATCGCCTGAAGTGCCGCTTCCGGGGTCCGCCGCCGGGCCCCTGGCCCGGCGTGCGTTCGCGGAAGATGATGCGGCCCTTGCTGAGGTCGTAGGGCGTCATCTCGACATGGACCCGGTCGCCGACCACCGACTTGATGCGGAAACGCCGCATCTTGCCGGCGGTGTAGGCGATGATCCGGTGCTCGTTGTCGAGCTTCACCCCAAACCGGCCGTCGGGGTAGATCTCATCGATCTGCCCTTCCATGACCAGCAGTTCTTCCTTCGCCACCCCTAGGAGGCGTCGGCGAGATTCACGGCCGAGGCCTTGCCGTCACGGCCGGTCTCGAGTTCGTAGCTGAGCTTCTGGCCCTCGCGCAGCGAGGCCATGCCGGAGCGCTCGACGGCGCTGATATGGACGAAGGCGTCCTTGCCGCCGGCCTCGTTGGTGATGAAGCCGTAGCCGCGATCGGAGTTGAAGAATTTCACGGTGCCGATAGCCATGATCGGGTCCTTTCATGCAAAAAATGCCCGCGCGCAAAAGGCGCGGCGGGGCCGGTGAAGCTCGAAAGGAAGAAGAGAGGCCCGAAGGCGTCGAATTCGCTCGCAGGCGACGTCAGCGGCTTCCGATATAGGGCATTGGGATGCCGGTTACAATGTCGCGGGTCCCGGTGCCGCCGCGACCCGTCGGCACCAGCCCAAAAAACAAGTGCCCGGACGTTTCCGCCCGGGCACCCGTGAGACGGCTTTGACACCGTCTACCCCCTTGTGACGCTCCAGCCCGCACACCGTTCCTCACCTCGCAGAGGACAGCGGGGCCGAAGCCTCCCCGAACCAGGCCGTTAAGTCCTTGGTTGCGTGGACGTACGCTATGCAGCACAAACGTTCTTGTCATGACTCCTTTGCACGGCGTTGCCAGTTTGCGCCGCAGCTGTGGCCAGTCGGCAACAGGGGTGTGCCCCGGCCCGGCCTTTATTGCCTTGGTCAATAACCGCCCCTAGAGCGACGGCCATGCGCCTGACCCGTTATTTCCTGCCCGTCGTCAAGGAGACGCCCGCGGACGCCCAGATCGTCAGCCACAAGCTGATGCTGCGCGCCGGCCTCATCCGCCAGACCGCCGCCGGCATCTATGCCTGGCTGCCGCTTGGCCACCGTGTGCTCAGGAAGATCGAGCAGATCGTCCGCGAGGAGCAGGACCGGGCCGGCGCGGTCGAGCTGCTGATGCCGACGATCCAGTCGGCCGAGCTCTGGCGCCAGTCGGGCCGCTACGACGCCTATGGCCCGGAGATGCTCCGCTTCCCGGACCGCAAGGGCACCGAGATGCTCTACGGCCCGACCAACGAGGAGATGATCACCCAGATCTTCCTCGGCTCGGTGAAGTCCTACCGCGACCTGCCGCGCACGCTCTACCATATCCAGTGGAAGTTCCGCGACGAGGTCCGTCCGCGCTTCGGCATCATGCGCGGTCGCGAGTTCCTGATGAAAGACGCCTACAGCTTCGACCTGGACGAGGCCGGGATGAAGGCGAGCTACGAGGCGATGTTCGTCGCCTATCTCAGGACCTTCGCCCGCCTCGGCCTGCAGGCGGTGCCGGTGCGCGCGCCGACCGGGCCGATCGGCGGCGACCTCAGCCACGAATTCCACATCCTCGCCGACACGGGCGAGAGCGCGCTCTTCTATGATGCCGCGCTCGAGGACGTGTCCCGCGAGGAATTGCTCTCCGCCGACGCCGCGACCATCGCGAAGCTCACCGGCCTCTACGCGATGGAAGAGGAGGAGCATGCGAAGGTCGCCCAATGCCCCGTGCCGGCCGAGCGCCTGCGCAGCCGCCGCGGCATCGAGGTGGGTCACATCTTCGCCTTCGGCGCGAAGTACAGCGAGTCCATGGGCTTCTCGGTCCAGGCGGCGGACGGCAGCCAGGTCCATCCCTATGGCGGCAGCTACGGCGTCGGGGTCTCGCGCCTGATGGGCGCGATCATCGAGGCCAGCCATGACGAGGCCGGCATCATCTGGCCGGAGAGCGTCGCGCCCTTCCCGGTCGGACTGATCAACATGCGCGCCGACGACGGCAATTGCGCTTCCGCCGCCGACGAGATCTACGCCCGCCTGGGCCAGGCCGGCATCGAAACGCTCTACGACGACCGCGACGAGCGCGGAGGCGCCAAGTTCGCGACCATGGACCTGATCGGCCTGCCCTGGCAGCTGATCGTCGGCCCCAAGGGGCTGGAGAAAGGCGTGGTCGAGCTGAAGCGCCGCGCCACCGGCGAGCGCGAGGAGCTGAGCGTGGAAAGCGCCCTGGCGAGGCTGACCGCGTGACCGGGTCCGTCATTGGGAGCGAAGCCAAGCAACCCAGTGGCTCTGGGTTGCCGCGTCGCTTCGCTCCTCGCAATGACGGCCTGTTGGGGCCGTCATGATCCTCAACCGCTACGAGCGGATGGTCGCGCGGCGCTATTTGCTGCCGCACAAGGGCGAGGGCTTCATCTTCGTCGTCGCCGGGATCAGCCTCGCGGCGGTGATGCTCGGCGTCGCCGCCCTGATTATCGTTATGAGCGTGATGAACGGCTTCCGCGCCGAGCTGTTCGAGAAGGTCACCGGCCTCAACGGCCATGCCGTCGTCCAGGGCCTGAACGGTCGCCTCGACGACTGGCGGCCGGCGCTCGCCGAAGCCCGGCGTACGCCCGGCGTCACCAACGCGCAGCCCCTGATCGAGCAGCCGCTCATGGCGTCGCGCGACGGGCGGGTGCAGGCGATCCTGCTGCGCGGCATGCCCCGCGACCAGATCGTCGGGAACCAGGCGCTGGAGGTCCACGCCGGCTCGCTCGCCGCGGTCAGCCGGGGCAGCGGCAATGTCGCGATCGGCCACCAGCTCGCCCGCCAGCTCGGCCTCTCCGTCGGCAGCCCGATCACCATCCTTTCGCCCGAGGGCCGGACCACGCCCTTCGGCACCGTGCCGCGCATCGTCGACTACAATGTCGCGGCGATCATCGAGACCGGCCTCTACGATTTCGACAAGGCCTTCGTGATCATGCCGATGGAGGATGCGCAGGAATTCCTGATGATGGGCGACGCCGTCGGGATGATCGAGGTGGAGACCACCGACCCGGACCGCGTCCAGGACATCCTCGATCCGCTCCGCGCCCGGCTCCGCAACGGCGTCCTCGTCACCGACTGGCGGCAGATGAACTCGGCCCTGTTCGAGGCGATCCAGATCGAGCGGGTGGTGATGTTCGTCGTCCTCTCGATCATCATCCTCGTCGCCGCCTTCAACATCCTCTCCTCCCTGATCATGCTCGTCCGCGCCAAGCATCGCGACATCGCCATCCTGAGGACGATGGGCGCCTCGCGTCGCGGGGTGATGAAGATCTTCATGACCGTCGGCCTCAGCATCGGCGTGCTCGGCATCGTCGCCGGCATGCTGCTCGGCTTCCTCGGCCTCTATTTCCGCCAGCCCGTGGTCAATTTCTTCCAGGGGCTCACGGGCCAGAATCTCTGGGATCCGGAGGTCCGCTTCCTGACCGAATTGCCCTCGCGCGTCGATCCGTTCGAGATCACGCTGATCGTGCTGATGGCCCTCGTGCTGAGCTTCTTCGCCACCCTGATCCCGGCCTGGCGCGCCTCGAAGACCGATCCGGTGCAGGTGCTGCGCTATGAGTGACGTGCTCCAGGTCGCCGGCCTCAGGCGCAGCTTCGTCCAGGGCGGGGTCGAGATCCACGTCCTGCGGGGCGTCGATCTCAAGGTCGGGGAAGGGGAGATCGTCGCCCTGCTCGGCCCCTCGGGCTCGGGCAAGTCCACCCTGCTCCAGGCGGTCGGCCTGCTCGAGGGCGGCTATGAAGGGTCAATCCGGATCAAGGAGCTCGAGGCCGCCGCGCTCAAGGAGACCGAGCGCACGGCCGCCCGGCGCGACATGCTCGGCTTCGTCTACCAGTTCCACCACCTCCTCCCCGATTTCAGCGCGCTGGAGAATGTGGTCCTCGCCCAGCTCGTCCACGGCGCGGCGCGCGCCGAGGCGACGGCGCGCGCGGAAAGCCTGCTCGGCGCCCTCGGCCTCGCCGAGCGGCTCACCCACAAACCCTCCAAGCTCTCGGGCGGGGAGCAGCAGCGCGTCGCCGTCGCCCGCGCGCTCGCCAACAAGCCGGCGCTCATCCTCGCCGACGAGCCGACCGGCAATCTCGACGAGGCGACCGCCGATATCGTCTTCGCCGAGTTCCTCCGCCTCGTCCGCGAGGAGGGCAGCGCCGCCCTCGTCGCGACCCATAATGAGCGGATCGCCGCCAAGATGGACCGCATTTTGCGCTTGCACGACGGCGTGATCGAATAGACATTCGCCGGCGGTGGCTCACGGATCGGGAGATGTCCGATGCTGACTGCCGCCTTCCTCCTCGCCGCCCAGACCGCCGCGCCCGCGCCGGCCCCGGCCACACCGCCTGCACCACCCCCTCCGGCCTGCGCGACGCCGCAGCACCGTCAGTTCGATTTCTGGGTCGGCGCCTGGGACGTCTATCCCACCGGTACCGACCGGCTCGTCGCCCACAGCCTGATCGAGCGCCGCTATGACGGCTGCGCGATCCGCGAGAACTGGATGCCTTTGCGCGGCCAGGGCGGCGGCAGCTTCAGCGCCTTCCGGCCCGGCACCAACAGCTGGCGGCAGACCTGGGTCGACAGCGCGGGCAGCTGGGTCGAGTTCACCGGCGGCATGGACGGCGACGCCATGGTGCTGACCGGGCCCTGGGCTGGCGCCGCCAACGGCCGGGACGGGATCGTGCGCATGCGCTATTCGCGCCAGCCGAACGGCGCCGTCCGCCAGCACGGCCAGGTCTCGACCGACAATGGCGCGACCTGGACGGACAGCTTCGACTTCACCTACCGGCCGGCCGCGGCGCGCCAGCCGGCAGCGGCATCGGGCGGCTGATTTCCTGTGGAGAAGTGAGGGCGGGGCTTTGCGCGAATCGCCCCCGGCTCCCATAGAAGGTCCATGTCCGCCGCGCCCTACGTGCCTTTGCGCCTGTTTTCCTGCTTCACCATGCTGGAAGGGGCGATGGAGCCGAAGGCGATCGCCAGGCAGGCGAAACGGCTCGATTTTCCCGCCGCGGCAGTCACCGACCGCAACGGCCTCTACGGCGTCATGCCGTTCAGCGACGCCTGCCTCGAAGAGGGCGTGCAGCCGATCGTCGGGACCCTGCTGGGCGTGGCCCGGCCGGGGACGCCGGACGGCAAGCCCCCGTTGATCGACTGGCTGCCGCTCTACGCGCAGGACGAGCAGGGTTATGCGAATCTCTGCGCCCTCGTCTCCGAGGCGCATCTGGGCCGCCCGGTCGAGCAGGATGCCCATGTCCCGCTGGGCGCACTGGAAGGCCGCACGGAGGGGCTGATCGCGCTGACCGGGGGCGGCGAGGGCGCGCTCGCCCGCTTGCTCGCCGAGGGCCAGCCTGCCGGATCGATCCTGGATTCACTGATGCGGCTCTTCCCGGGCCGGCTCTATGTCGAGCTCAGCCGGCGCGGCGACCCGGTCGAGCAGGCCGCCGAGGCCGAGCTGATCGACTTGGCCTATGCGCACGACCTCCCGCTCGTCGCGACCAATCCCGCCACCTATGCGGAGGCCCATTTCCACGCCGCGCACGACGCCATGCTCTGCATCGCCCAGTCGAGCCAGATCGACCGCGACGACCGCCGCCGCTCCTCGGCCGAGGCCTGGATGAAGCCCGCTTTGGATATGCGCCGGCTGTTCGCCGATTTGCCCGAGGCGATCGGGAACACCTCGGTGATCGCGCGCCGCTGCGCCTTCGCCGCGCCGAAGCGCAAGCCCATCCTGCCGCGCACCGCCGGCGACGTCGAGGCCGAGGCCGAGCAGCTCCGGCGCGACGCCCGCATCGGCCTCGCCGAGCGGCTCGCCCTCTATGAGGATCTCACCGAGGCTGATCGCCAGGTTTATGCCGACCGGCTCGAATTCGAGATCGACGTGATCAGCGGCATGGGCTTTCCCGGCTATTTCCTGATCGTCGCCGACTTCATCAAATGGGCGAAGGAGCAGGGCATCCCGGTCGGGCCTGGCCGCGGCTCGGGCGCCGGCTCGGTGGTCGCCTGGTCGCTGACCATCACCGACCTGGACCCGATCCGGCTCGGCCTGCTGTTCGAGCGTTTCCTAAATCCCGAGCGCGTCTCGATGCCGGACTTCGACATCGACTTTTGCGAAACCCGGCGCGGCGAGGTGATCCGCTACGTCCAGCAGCGCTGGGGCGCCGACAGGGTCGCCCAGATCATCACCTTCGGAAAGCTCAAGGCCCGCGCCGTCCTCAAGGATACGGGCCGCGTCCTGCAAATGCCCTATGGCCAGGTCGACCGGCTGGCCAAGCTCATCCCGAACCACCCGACCGATCCCTGGACGCTGGAGCGCGCCCTGAACGGCGTTTCCGAGCTCGCCGCGGAATATAAGGACGACCGCGAGGTCCGCCGGCTGTTCGACCTGGCGATGAAGCTCGAGGGTTTCCCGCGCCACAGCTCCACCCATGCCGCCGGCGTGGTGATCGGGGACCGCCCGCTCGACCAGCTCGTCCCGCTCTACCGCGATCCGCGCTCGGACATGCCGGTCACCCAGTTCGACATGAAATATGTCGAGGCGGCGGGCCTGGTGAAGTTCGACTTCCTTGGCCTCAAGACCCTTTCGGTGCTCCGCAAGGGCGTCGACCTGCTGGCGCAGCGCGGGATCGAGGTGGACCTCGACCGGCTGATGCCCTGGGACGATCCGGCGGTCTACGCCCTGCTCCAGAAGGCGGATACGGTCGGCGTGTTCCAGCTGGAATCGGAGGGCATGCGCCGCACCCTCGCCGCCGTGCGCCCGTCCAATTTCGGCGACATCATCGCGCTCGTCTCCCTCTACCGGCCGGGTCCGATGGACAACATCCCGATGTTCGGCGACCGCAAGAACGGCCGCGCCGAGATCGAATATCCCCACCCCCTGCTCGAAGGCGTGCTGAAGGAAACCTACGGCATCTTCGTCTACCAGGAGCAGGTGATGGAGGCGGCGAAGATCCTCGCCGGCTACAGCCTGGGCGAGGCCGATCTGCTCCGCCGCGCCATGGGCAAGAAGATCAAGTCCGAGATGGACGCGCAGCGCGCAGGCTTCGTCGAGGGCTGCAAGAGGGTGAACGCCATTCCTGCGGGCAAGGCGAACGAATTGTTCGACCTGATCGACAAGTTCGCCGGCTACGGCTTTAACAAGAGCCACGCCGCCGCCTATGCGCTTGTCGCCTATCAGACTGCCTGGCTGAAGGCGCACCATCCGGTCGAATTCTACGCCGCCTCGATGTGCTTCGACATGCACCAGACGGACAAGCTCGCCATCTTCGTCGACGACCTCCGCCGCATGGGCCACACCTGCCTGCCGCCCTCGATCAACCACAGCGCGGCGGAATTCTCGGTCGAACCAGTCGGTGCTCCGGCGAAGGCCGGAGCGTTGGCCGCTTCTGCAGCCTCCGACACAACGCTCCTGCCTTCGCAGGAGCACGGCTTTGCCGTGAGATACGCCTTAGGGGCCCTCAAGGGCGTCGGCGAGAAGGCGATGGAGCAACTGGTCGAGGAGCGTCGCCTGAACGGCCGCTTCGCCAGCCTCGACGATTTCGCCGCCCGCATCGATCCGCGGCTGCTCAATCGCCGCCAGATCGAGAGCCTCGCCGGCGGCGGCGCCTTCGACGAGATCGCGGCGCGCTGGCAGGCGAGCGCCGCCGCCGAGACCATCCTCTCCGCCGCCGCCAGCGCCGCCGATGCGCGGACGTCGGGGCAGGGCGGCCTGTTCGGCGAGGGGCCGGCCAATGTCGTGCCGATCCGCATGCCGACCGGCGAGGACTGGACGCTGGCGCAGCGCATGGCGGCCGAGAAGGAGAGCTTCGGCTTCTATTTTTCCGCCCATCCGGTGGACAATTATCGCCATCTCGCCCGCGCCAACGGCGCCCGGACCTTCGCCGAGCTGGCCGCCATGCCCGCCCCGCCGGACGGCGGCCGCGTCCCCGCCACCATGGCCGGCCTCGTCGAGGATACGCGCTGGCGCACCTCCGCCAAGGGCCGCCGCTACATGATGGCGACGCTCTCCGATTCCTCCGGCCAGTTCGAGGCGACCGTGTTCGACGACCAGGTCGCCGAGCAGGTCGCCAGCGCCGCCAAGGGGGGCCAGTGCGCCTTGCTCGGCGTCGAGCTGGACCGCCGCCCCGGCGAGGAGACGCCCCGCGTCACCATCCGCTCGCTCTCCGGCTTCGAGGGCCTCGCCAGGCGGACCCGGCTGCAGATCGAGGTCGAGATCGAAGATCGGGCCGCGCTCGGCCTGCTCGCCGCCGAAACCGCCCAGGCCCATGGCGGCACCGGCCAGCTGCTGCTCAAGGCGAAGCTCGACATCGGCGAGGCGCAGCTCGTTCTGGGCCGGGATTTCATCGTCGATGCCGAGCTCGCCGCGCGGATCGAACGCATCCCCGGCGTCGCCGCCGTCCGCCTCGCGGTCGCCGAGGCGCCGCGCCTTGCGCTGGTTTCCTGACCGGATATCATCCCCCGCCGACAGGAATGGAGAGGGGAGCCCCGATGCTGGGCGGAATGCAGGACTGGGAGCTCAGGATCCCGCGGCTGATCGACCATGCGGCGCGCGAGCATGGCAGGCAGGAGATCGTCACTCACTGGGCCGACGGGACGGAGACGCGGACCAACTGGGCAGGCATCCATCGCGATGCGAGGAAACTGTCGCAAGCACTTGAAGATATGGGCCTTAAGCGCGGCGACCGGGTCGCGACCCTGGCCATGAATCACAGCCGCCATCTCGTCGCCTGGTACGGCGCGATCGGCATGGGCGGGGTGATCCACACGATCAATCCGCGCCTGTTCGACGAGCAGCTCGTCTACATCGCCAATCATGCGGAGGACAAAGTCCTTTTCTACGACAAGCTCTTCCAGCCGATCGTCGACCGGCTGAAGCCGCAATGGACGACGATCGAGCATTATATCTGCTTCGACGATGGCCAGTTCGAGGAGCTGATCGGGCGCTATGACGGCGACTATCAATGGGCGGAGGGCCCGGAGCGCGAGCCCTGCATGCTCTGCTACACCTCCGGCACCACCGGCAATCCCAAGGGCGTGCTCTACGAGCATCGCTCCTCCGTCATCCATGCCATGGCCGAGATCGCGCCCGCCTGCTTCGACCTTTCGCCGCTCAGCGTCGCGCTGCCGATCGTGCCGATGTTCCATGCCGCGGCCTGGGGCCTGCCCTTTGCCGGGGCGATGGCCGGGATCAAGTTCGTCTATTCGCAGGTCAACGACCCGGTCGTGCTCTGCAGGCTGATGAACGAGCATAAGGTGACCCATTCGGCGGGCGTGCCCACCGTCTGGCTCTCCATGTTCCAGCATATGGATGCGACCGGCGCAAAACCCGAGCATCTCCGCCTCGTCACCATCGGCGGCTCGGCCGCGCCGCGCGCGATGATCGAGCGGCTGATGAAGATGGGCATCCGCGTCGGCCATGCCTGGGGAATGACCGAGACCTCGCCGATCGGCACGATGGGCTCGCCGCCCGCCAACTGGAACGAGTTGAGCTTCAACGAGCAGGTCGATCTGGTCGCCAAGCAGGGCCGCGTGCCCTTCGGCGTCGAGCTGCGCGTGGTCGATGACGAGGGCGAAGTGCAGCCGCGCGACGGCCGGAGCTCCGGCCGCCTCCAGATTCGCGGGCCCTGGGTGATCCGCCGCTATTTCCAGGACGAGAAAGGCGATTGCGCGGGCGAGGGCAATTGGTTCGACACCGGCGACGTCGCCGTCATCCATCCCTGCGGGACGATGCAGATCACCGACCGCTCGAAGGACGTGATCAAGTCGGGCGGCGAGTGGATCAGCTCGGTCGACCTCGAAAATGCCGCAGTCGGCTGCGCCGGCGTCGCCGAGGCCGCGGCGATCGGCATCAGGCACCCGAAATGGGACGAGCGCCCGCTGCTGCTCGTCGTCCGCAAGGAGGGCAGCGAGGTCAGCGCCGAGGATGTCCGCGCCCATCTCGCCGCCCATGTCGCCAAATGGTGGCTGCCGGACGAAATCCTCTTCGTCGACAGCCTGCCGCACACTGCTACCGGCAAATTGCTGAAGACGGCGCTTCGGGAACAATATCGGGACTATCAGCTGGCGACGGCCTGACCTTGGGGTGTCATTCCAGCTTTCGCAGGAATGACGGGAATATTTTTACCTCTCGGCTTTAAGGCCGGTCCATGACCTCGATGGGGCGGATCGACACGACGGCCGACCGGCGGCTGGCGCCCCGGGCGCCGCTGACGCCGGTGCCGGCGTCGAGCGAAACGCGCGTCCTCGTCCGCCCCGCCGACATGATGGTCGAGGCCCTCGAGCCCGAATGGACCGCGCTCGCCGGCGTTGCCGCCGAGCCCAATGCCTTCGCCGAGCACTGGTTCGTTGCGGCCTCGCTCCGGACCCTCGCCAGGGGCGCGGACATCCGTCTGCTGGAGGTCCGGCGCGGGGACAGGCTGATCGGACTGCTGCCCGTAGAGACGCATCGGGGTTATGCCCGCCTTCCGGTCGGGATCGTGCAGAATTGGGCGCACGACCAGATGTTCCTCGGCACGCCGCTCGTCGCCTCGGGCGAGGAGACCGCCTTCTGGTCCGCCGTCCTGGAGACGCTCGACGCCGCTCCCTGGGCTCCCGGCCTGCTTCACTTGCGCGGCCTGACCGAGGACGGCCCGGTCCATCGCGCCCTGCTGGCGGCGCGCGCGGGCGTCACCGTCCACCGCGAGGTCCGCGCCTTCCTGGAAAGCGACCTCGCGCCCGACGCCTATTACGAGCGCGCCGTCCGCCAGAAGAAGCGCAAGGAGATCCGCCGGCTCAGGAACCGCCTCGCCGAGCTGGGCGAGACAAGTGCCCGCATCCTGGACGACGTGGCCGAGCTCGACGCCTGGTGCTCCACCTATCTCGCGCTTGAGCAGGCCGGCTGGAAGGGGGAGGCGGGCAGCACGCTCGCCGGCAGCGCCGAAACCGAGGCCTTCTTCCGCGAGGCCCTGCGCGCGGCCTCGCATGCCGGCCGCCTGCAATTCCTCCGGCTCGACGTCGGCGAGACCTGCATCGCCATGCTGGTCAACTTCCTGACCCCGCCCGGCAGCTTCTCGTTCAAGACCGTGTTCGACGAGGCCTGGGCCCGCTTCTCGCCCGGCGTGCTGATCCAGCTCGAGAACCTCAAGATCCTGGGCGATCCGCGCATCGCCTGGATGGACAGCTGCGCCGCCGAGGACCATCCGATGATCGACAGCCTCTGGACCGAGCGCCGCGCCATCGTCCGCGTCTCCGTCCCGCTGAAGGGCGCCCGGCGCCGGGCGGTCTATGCCCTGTGCACGGGCCTGGAGCGCCTTTCGGCGACGGTGAAAGGGCGTGCGCGCTAGCCCCTAGTGCCCGGAAGCCGGCGCGGCCGTTGCGGCCACCGCCCCCGCCGGCCGCGGCGCCCGCGGCTGGTCGCCGCCGAACGCGTCGCCGAAGAAGCTGCCCTGGTACCAGCGCGGCACCTCCGTCCCGTTCGCGATCTCGCGCGCGATCAGATAGTTGAGCCGCGCGAACTTGGCGCCGGCCTGCCAATTGATGTTCTGCGTGAGGTCGTCGCCCGGCCGATGGTAGCGGGTCGCGAGGAAGCCGCGGAACTCCCGCTCGCCGTCGCCCGAGAAGCCGGTCATCAGAAAGACCGAGGGGATCCCGGTCCGCACGAAATTATAATGGTCAGAGCGGGTGAACAGGCCTTCTTCCGGCAGCGGGTCGGGCGCGAGCCGGACGCCCATCTGCGCCGCCGCGCGCGCGGTGATCGGCCCCATGGTCGAATGTTCGGCGCCGAACGCGATCACGTCCTGGAAGTCGTAGGTCAGGATCGGCATGTCGAGATTGACGACCGAGATCACCCGGCCGTTGCCGACCACCGGATGGCTGGCGAGAAAGCCCGCGCCGAGCAGGCCCTTCTCTTCGGCCGCCACCGCCGCGATCAGGATCGGCCGCCGCGGCCGGTTGCCGGGACGGCTGAAAGCGCGCGCGGCCTCGATCAGGGTGGCGATGCCCGTGGCATTGTCCATCGCGCCATTGTTGATCCGGTCCGCATTGGCCGCATCGTTCGGCTGCGGGTCGCGGACGCCGATATGATCGAGATGCGCCATCAGCAGCACATATTCATTGGCAACGCTGGGGTCGGTCCCCGGCAGGACCGCGATCACATTGGGGCTCGCCATGCGCGTCGGCGCAGCGCCGGCCTCCCGCGCGACCCGCGCATTGATCCGCATCGCGAAACCGCGCGGGCGGCCGCGGCTGGCCGCCTCGTCGAGAACCGGACCCAGCTGCCGGCCTGCCGCGGCAAAAAGCTGCTGCGCGGCCTCCTCGCTCAGGGTCGCCGAGAAGCGCAGGCTTCCGGAATCATTGTGGGGCGAACCATCCGTCTCCAGCCAGGTCGTGCCCGGCCGGTTGCCGAAGCGCGCCACACGATCCCACGGCGTCCCCGCATCGGCGCGCGTCCGAATGCTGATCATGCCGACTGCGCCGCGCGCGCCGGCCATGCGCCGCTTCGCATTCTCGAAATGGGCGGCGACGTCGCTCGGCGTTCCCTCCGGGACACCGGTCAGCGCCACCACGATCTTCCCGCGCACGTCGAGGCCGCGATAATCGTCGAAGCCGTGGCTCGGCATGTCGAGGCCGTAGCCGACGAAGACCAAAGGCGCGTCGAGGGCGAGCGGGGCCGGATCGGGGCTCGAACGCATCACCGCCTCGCGGCCGAGCGTGAAGGTGCGGCTACCCACGGTGATCGACCCGTTGGAGCTGCTCGAATAGCGAATGAACTCGACGGGCTGGTACCAACTGCCATTCACTCCCGCGGGCTGCAGGCCAAGGGCGGCGAATTGCGTCGCCACATAGCGCGCCGCGATTTCGTAACCGCGCGAGCCCGTGTCGCGTCCCTCCAGCAGATCGTCGGCGAGGAAGGTGACATGGGCGCGGAACGCATCGGCGCTGAATTCCTGCGCGCTCGGCGCGGGAGTCTGTGCGAAGGAAGAGGCGGTCACCGAAAGCGCGGCCAGGCCGGCCAGCAGGGGTCTGACGATCATTGGAAGAGCAATCCTCGGAAAGGCGGGTGTGCCGCTGGCCTAATGCAGCGCCACGGCCCTTTCAACAGGCGCTGCGCAATTGCGCAATGTCGGTCAGCCAACCTGAACGGAACAAAACGGAACGATTCAGCCGCCGTTCAACTCGTCGATGTAATAGAACGGTTCGTCGCTGCCACGCTCGGCAGCGATCAGGGAGTAAGACCAATGCGAGTTTTCTTGTTCGGCAAGGCAGGCAGGGACCATGCGCACGATCCGGCGCGGCGTGGCTACCATATCGCCTATCGCGGCAACGAGGTGAACCACTGCCCCGGCTGCGGCCGCTCGCATTGGTATATCGGCCGCCTCTCCGCCGAATGCGGCTTCTGCGGGACCGCCTTGCCGCTGACCGAGAGCCTCAGCACCGGCGCCGGCCTGTTCCGCTGCACCGGCCGCAGCCACGCGCTCCCGGATTTCCAGGCCGCCGCCTGACGAGCTTCCCAAGCCCTTTCCCCGAGCGGGGAGGGGCGGGTGGGGGCGCGCACCTTCGCGAGCGCCCGCGACTGCGCGTCCCCACCCATCACTTTTCCGAAAATGGCGCCTCAGGAGCGCGAGACCAGGCTCCAGTCGGGCTGGTCGGCGGGCGCCGACTGGCTCGCGAGCCACTGGTTCAGCTGCCCGATCGCCAGCGGCTGATCGAACGCGATCCCGGCGTGGTCGCCCTCGCACCAGCGCACCTGGCCGACCAGCCGGCTGCTGAGCCCGCGCATGACGATGGTGACGCGGTCGCCCATGCAGAGCAGGTCGTCCACGAGCACCTTCACGCCGTCGGTCGAGATGTCGCAGATCCGCGCGGTCATGCCCTGCCCCATCACCTCGAGCCGGGCGCGGACGTCCACGTCGACGCGGGGCAGGGCGCGGCGGCCGACGCCGGCGAGCATCGAGGGATCGGCGAGGATCGCCTCGGGATCGACCGCCCTGGCGGGCCGCAGCTCGGCGCGCTTGCCGCCCAGCATGGCCAGCGCCCCGCCAATCTCTTCCTTGCCGATCACCAAAGAGGCCTGTTCGGCGCCGCTGAACGCGACCTCGATGTCGAGCGCGATCACGAAGGGGGAGATCATGCGGACGATGCACAGCGCCTGGCCGGCCCCGGTCGCGATCTTGCCGACGCGGTAGCAGGAAATGCCGCGCGCCGTATCCGTCGCGCCGGCCGCCGCAGCGGCGATGGCCGCTTTCGGCGTCCGCACCTTCCCGAACCCGCTCTTCTGCTGCAACCGCATCGCAAACCCCGCCCTTGAACGCATTGCGGGAGATACCGCGCACATGGTTTACAAAGCATTAGCCATAAGGGCCGTTTCGCCGGGCCCTCTGCGCCAACCTGCCTTGCTCTCGCGCCCCCGCCTGCTATAGGACGCCGCCGAGCCGGCCTCAGCGGGCGTGGCGGAACTGGTAGACGCGCCAGGTTTAGGTCCTGGTATCGAAAGATGTGGGGGTTCGAGTCCCTTCGCCCGCACCAGTTTCGCTAGCTGCCCGCCCCGGACCGCCGGATAAGCCGACACGTAAAGGTTTGAGAGCGAGATGCAGACTGTCGAGACGTTGAACGAGGGCCTGAAGCGCGCCTACCGGATCACCATTTCCGCCAAGGAGATCGACGCGCTCGTCGACAAGGAGCTGAAGTCGATTGCGCCGCAGGTGCGCATGCCCGGCTTCCGGCCCGGCAAGGTCCCGGCCAATCTGGTGCGCAAGATGCACGGCCCGGCCCTGGAGCAGCAGGCGCTGGAGAGCGCGGTGCAGGACGGCGTTCAGAAATTGCTCAACGAGCAGAAGATCCGCCCGGCCATGCAGCCCCAGGTCGCGCTCGAGGAGGGCGGCGGCGGCAAGGACGCGGTGCTCACCGTCGAGGTCGAGACCCTGCCGGACTTGCCCGAGCCCAGGGTCGAGGGCCTGAAGATCGAGCGTCTGCGCGTCGAGCCGGAGAAGGAGGCGATCGACGCCGCCGTGACGCGCCTCGCCGAGGGCCAGAAGAGCTACGATCCCGCCCCGGCCAAGCACAAGGCCGAGAAGGGCGATCTCGTCGTGCTCGACTATGAAGGCAAAATCGACGGCGAGCCCTTCGAGGGCGGCACCGGCACCGGCATGTCGCTCGAGCTCGGCTCGGGCCGGCTGATCCCGGGCTTCGAGGACCAGCTCATCGGCGCCAGGGCGAACGACCAGCTCGTCGTCAGCGTCACCTTCCCCGAAAATTATCCCGTCGACTATCTGAAGGGACGGCCCGCCACCTTCGACGTCACCATCAACGAGGTGCAGGTCGCCCGCGCGATGAAGGCGGACGACGATTTCGCCAAGTCGATGGGCATGGAGGGGATCGAACAGCTGCGCGAGCTGATGAAGGGGCAGATCGAGCAGGAGCTGAACGGCCTCACCCGCACCCATATGAAGCGCCAGCTGCTCGACCAGCTTGCCGCCAGCCACGATTTCCCGGTGCCGGAATCGATGGTCGACGCCGAGTTCCAGCAGATCTGGCAGCAGCTCGAACATGAGGCCAGCCACGAGGAGGATCCGGCCGCGGCGCGCGCCGAGATGGAGAAGGAGAAAGGCGATTACCGCGCCATTGCCGAGCGCCGCGTGCGGCTCGGCCTGCTCCTCTCCGAGATCGGCAACCGGAACGGCATCCAGATCAACGAGCAGGAGATGAACCAGCTCATCCTGCAGGCCGCACAGCAGTACAAGCCGGAGCAGCGCCAGCAGTTCGTGGAATATGTGCGCAACGAGCCGATGGCCGCGGCCCAGCTCCGCGCGCCCTTGTTCGAGGACAAGGTCGTCGACTTCCTGTTCGGCGGCGCCACGATCAGCGAGCGCCCGGCGACCCGCGCCGACCTGGAGGCGGCGATCGAATCCGAGGACGGCCATGTCCATGGCCCGGGCTGTGGTCATGATCATGATCATGATCACAAGCCGGCCAAGAAGGCGGCCGCGACGAAGCCGGCCGCCAAGGCCGGGGCCGCCGGGAAGCCGGCGAAGAAGGCCGCCGCGCCCAAGGCGGAGGCCAAGGCCGAGACCGCCGACAAGGCCGCCAAGAAGCCGGCGGCGAAGAAGACACCCTCCAGGAAGGGGTAACGCAGTCTCGCCCGTCACCCCGGCGAAGGCCGGGGTCCAAGCGGCTTTGGCGGCCCCGAGGCTGTCTGGATGCCAGCCTCCGCCGGCATGACGGGAGTGAGGACATTTTCAATTTTGCCTTTTATGAGGCGGCGCATGGCAACGAGGACCCGCAAGGATCAGACGCGGCCAGCGTCATCGGAAACCGGAGCGATAGCCTCGGCGCCCCTCGCGGGCGTGCGCATCGCCGTGCTGCTGCCCTGCTACAATGAGGAAGCCGCGATCGCGCAGACGATCGCCGGCTTCCGCGCCTCGCTGCCCGGCGCCGACATCTACGTCTACGACAACAACTCGGGAGACCGTACCACCGAGGTCGCGGCCCAGGCCGGCGCGATCGTCCGCTCCGAGAGGATGCAGGGCAAGGGCAATGTCGTCCGCCGCATGTTCGCGGACGTCGAGGCGGACATCTATGTGATGGCCGACGGCGACGCGACCTACGACGCCGCCGCCGCGCCGGAGATGGTCCGCAAATTGCTGGACGAGCAGCTCGACATGGTCGTCGGCGCCCGCAAATCGGAGGTCGACGAGGCCTATCGCCGCGGCCACGCGCTCGGCAACAAGCTCTTCACCGGCCTGCTGGCCAGCCTGTTCGGCCGCACCTTCACGGACATCTTCTCCGGCTACCGGGTCTTCTCGCGCCGCTTCGCCAAGTCCTTCCCGGCGCTGGCCCGCGGCTTCGAGACCGAGACCGAGATCAGCGTCCACGCGCTGGAGCTCGCCATGCCGGTCGGCGAGGTGGTGACCAATTACGGCGCGCGTCCCGAAGGCTCGGTCTCAAAGCTCTCCACCTGGCGCGACGGCTGGCGGATCCTGAAGACCATCATCCACCTCTACCGGATCGAGCGGCCGGTATTGTTCTACGGCAGCTTCAGTCTGTTCCTCGTCTCGCTCGCCGTCGTCCTCGCCATCCCGCTGGCGATCACTTATTTCCAGACCGGCCTGGTGCCGCGCTTCCCGACCGCGATCCTCGCCACCGGCCTGATGATTCTTGCCTTCCTGAGCTTCGCCTGCGGCCTGATCCTGGACACTGTGGTCCGCGGCCGCCGCGAGGTCCGCCGGCTCTTCTATCTCAGCTTCCCGGCGCCGGGCGCGGACAAGGGCGAAGGCTAGCCCGGGGTCGCGCCCGCCGGGGCGGAGGCGCCGCAGGCGCGCAGCGCGTCCAGGGCGGCGCCGAACCCTGCAATGTTCACCCGGAACCGGCCGAACGGGAAGGTCCACTCGATCGCGCTGGCGCCGCGCAGGCGCTGCAGGAGCGCACCATCCTCGATCTTCACCAGCACCAGATTGGCGAGGATGAAGCCCTGCAGCCGAGCCGGCGCCGCGCCGTCGATGGAGAGGCCAACCTCAGCCTCGCGGCTTTCGTTTCGCCAGTCCGGCCGTGCTGCGATCAGGACCGGAACGCCGCTCTCGTTGAGCAGCAGCCGCATATTGGCGTCAGGACCGCTGCTGCGCGCCATGCAGGTGCGGCCCACAACGCCCTCCAGCCGGTCAGACAATTGCCAGTCGGGCGCGCCCGGCATCGGCTGCGCCTGCGGCGCGGCCGGCGCGGCAGCGGCGCCGCAGGCCGCGGTCAGGGCGAGCATCGTGGGGCGCAGGCGCGTAATGCGGGTCATGGCACCTCCTGTCAGTTGCCGGCGGGGAGCAGCCCGAGCTGCTGCGCGACCGTCATATTGTCGTAGGTCGACCATTCCTCGACGATCCGGCCATTGGCGAAGCGGAAGAAGCTCATCCCGTCGATCGTGACCCGGCGCCCGTTCCCCGGAAACATCGCGCCGGCGACGCTGTTCGTGCCGGTCGCGCTCCAGTGCACGGCGACCAGCTCGCCTTCCGCAACAATGCGGTCGACGCGCACGGCGAGGTCGGGAAAGGCGGCGCGCAGCGCCCGGCCCGAGGCCTGGTCCTCGGCCAAAGTGTAATCCCGCCCGAAGCCGTGCGCGACGAAGCCCGGGCCGTAAATCTCGGAGTCGATCTCGAACCGGCCCTGGCCCATCCGCTCGAGCAGGATGCGCGAGGCGGTCCGCCTGTTTTCCTCGGGCCCGGCCTTCGCGGGCGGTGCGGCGAGCAGCAGGGCGGCGGTCAGCAGCATCGGCCTAATCATGACATTTCTCCCCTCATCGCGCGCAGGCCCGTCAGGCGGCGCTCGCCTCTTCCCGCGCCTTGCGCCACTGGCCCGGCGGGACGCCATATTCCTTCTTGAAGGCCCGGTTGAACGCCGCCTCCGAGCCGAAGCCCACTTCATAGGCGATGCTGGCATTGTTCTGCCCCCCCTCGCGCAGCAGATTGGCGGCGAGGTTCATCCGGTGCCGCGCGAGATAGCGCATCGGCGGCTCGCCGATCAGCTGCGTGAAACGGTCAGCGAAGGCCGAGCGCGACAGGCCGGTCTCCCGGGCCAGCGCTTCCGTGGTCCAGGGCTCGGCCTGGCGCGAATGCAGCAGGGTGAGCGCCCGGCTGACATGGGCGTCGCGGAGCCCGGCCAGCCACCCGCCTTCGCCCTCGGGCAGGGCGTCGACATGGCGCCTGACCGCCTCCGCGAACAGCAATTCCGCCAGCCGCGCGACCAGTTCCGGCGAGCGGGCGGATTCGCTCGACGCATAGCGGATCGAGCTGGTCAGCCAGTCGCCCGACGGACCGTCCGCCGCGCCGATGATCATCAGGCTGGGCAGGCTCAGCAGGAAGGCGTTGATGGGCGAGACCGTGCCGAGATAGCCGCACAATATAGCGGTCGTCTCGCCGCCGCCGCCCCAGCTGATCCGCGGCAGGCGCCCGTCCGCCGCGGGCCGGATCAGGTCGCGCGTACGGGTCGGGCGGATGCCCAGCGTGCTGCCCATCAGATGCGGCTCGTTGCGCGGCAGCAGCATGATGTCGCCGGCGCGGACGGTGTGGGGCGGCCCGTCGCCGATCGCGCAGACGAGCTCGCCCGCGATCACATAATGGTAGGAGATGACGTGCGCGGGCTCGGAGAAATAGGCGCGGCAATCCTCGGGGCCGATCTGCGACTGGACGCACCAGGGGCGCGTGAACTCCGCCTCGAGGAACACGCTCCCCGAAAGCTTCATCGCTGCAAGCACGCTCGCCAGTGCCTCCATTTTCCCCGTCTCGCAGTTGGATGGCGCCTCGGTCAACAATCTCGGCGTCCCGGACATTCTTCATAGCCTTTGACGTCGCTAACAGCGCCCGTTCGCACGGCCGTCCGGACCTGTCCGGGCCGACGTCGCGCGAGGAGGCAACAGCAGAACAGAGGGCATGCACGCCGTTCCGGCGAACGACGTGTCGCGTGCCCGGAAAGGAGGAGCGAGATGGATCGCACGGTAATTGAACGGCTGCGGCTGGTGATGGCCATGGCCCTCGTCTTCGGCTGCACCGCGGCCTCGCTGGGCGGCGTGCTCGCCTCCCTGCATGCCCCCAACCAGGTGATGCTGCCGCGCGGCGGCGGGCCCGGGTCGGGGCAGGGCGAGCCGCGGCTCGCCGATCCCGCCCCCTGCGGCCCCGGCCGCAACGGCCCCGGCTGGAGCTGTCACGACCCGGTCGTGGGCCTGGCCTGATCTCTTTCCCGAAAAACCAAAGAAAGGCACCGACATGCAACAGATAAACGAAGACAAGCTCAACGCCCTGCTCGGGCTGATGATCAACGAACTCGGCGCGACGCACAACGCCGCCCTGGTCGTGCTGGGCGACGAGCTCGGCTTCTACAAGACGCTGTTCGAGCGAGGCCCCTTGACCTCCGCCGAGCTCGCCGGGGCGACGGGCACGCACGAGCGTTACGTGCGGGAATGGGCTTCGGCGCAGACGGCGTCCGGCTTCATCAGCTATGATCCGGCAAGCCGGCAGTTCAGCCTTTCCCCGGAGCAGGCGGCAGCGCTCGGCGACGACGACAGCGTGGCGAACGTGGTCGGCGGCTTCCAGGCCCTTGCCGCCTCCTGGGCCGGCCAGCCGCGGCTCGCCGAGGCCTTCCGCAGCGGCGAGGGCATTTGCTGGAGCGACCATTGCAGCTGCCTGTTCTGCGGCACCGATCGCTTCTTCCGCCCCGGCTACCGCGCGAACCTGCTCTCCAGCTGGCTGCCGTCGCTTGACGGCGTCGTCGCCCGCCTTGAGGAGGGCGCCCGCGTCGCCGACATCGGCTGCGGCCACGGCACGTCGACGATCATCATGGCGAAGGCCTTCCCGCGGTCCGAGTTCATCGGCCTCGATTTCCACGAACCGTCGATCGAGGCGGCGCGGGCGCAGGCCGACGGGCTTGCCAACGTCCGCTTCGAGACCGCGCGCGCGCAGGATTATGCCGGCGACGGCTTCGATCTCATCACCCTGTTCGATGCGCTGCACGACATGGGCGATCCGGTCGGTGCGGTCCGTCACATCGCCGCCTCGCTCGCCCCCGACGGCAAGGTGATGCTTGTCGAGCCCATGGCGGGCGACGCCCTTGAGGAGAATCTGAACCCGGTCGGACGCGTCTTCTACGCGGCCTCCACCCATTTCTGCGTCCCGGCGTCGCTGGGCCAGGAAGTGGGCGCCGCGCTGGGCGCCCAGGCGGGCCAGCGGAGGCTCGAGGAGGTACTGCGCGCCGGCGGCCTGCCGAACGTGCGGCGGGCTGCGGAAACGCCGTTCAACATGATCCTGGAGGCCTCACTCTAGCCCCAGGGTCGGCGGGCCGGGGTCCACCCGTCCCGGCCCGCCGAGACGCCGAACGCAGGAAAATGGGCAGGGCTGGGCGGGCCTGACGGCAGGCGCCCGGCTTCGGAATTCCGCAGGGAGCGCGCTAAGACTTCCCTTAACTATCTGTGGCACCATCATAAAGAAGCATGGCCGAGGACAGGGTGCGCTTTTGAAGCTGAGCGGGTTGGCAAGCGGGTTGATCGCGGCCTTTGACAGGCCGGGCAAGAGCGCGCCCCGAGCGGAGCGCCGCAAGGAGTCGCGCCACGATTTCCTCGGCCGCAAGATCATCATCCGCCAGCGCCGCGCGCTCGGCATCATGCACCTCAGGAATCTCTCGCGCGGCGGCGTCTGCGGGATCACCGACATGCCGCTCGAGGTCGGCTCGCTCGTCTTCGTCGAGCTCACACGGACCCATTTCTATGCCGCCGAGGTGGTCTGGGCGAGCAACATCCGGCTCGGTCTGGCCCTGGTCAAACCGCTCAGGATGGAGCTGCTGGAGCGGCTCCAGGCCGAGCATGTCGCCGGCACGAACGCCGCCTGAAACGTTGGTGACAGCGGTCCGCGCCGGAACCGCCCCCACGACCCTAACGTTTCACCCCCACAACAGCGCCGGCTTTCGCCGTGCCCGTCAAGGGAGTCAAACAATGCTCTGGTCGCTTATCGTCATCCTGCTCATCCTCTGGCTGCTGGGCTTCTCGTTCAGCGTCGGCGGCGGCCTGATCCACCTGCTGCTGGTGGTCGCGCTCGTCGTCCTGCTCTTCCAGCTGTTCACCGGCCGCCGCGCGGTCTGAGCCAAGGGAATCGGTAGCGGGGACGGCTGCGTGCGGCCGTCCCCGGATCGCCGAAGAGAGCAGATTGTAACACTTCTGCAACGACGAAGTGCGGGCACCCTTCGTCCACGGCCGGATCACCTTCCGGATGTAGCGCGACCCTGCTAGGTCCCCGGCGTCAGAACCGGGGATCTCTCCTATGCACAAGGGCAGCTGCCTCTGCGGCGCGGTCAGCTTCGAGGTCGAGGGCGAGCTCGCGCCCGGCGACGCCTGCCATTGCAGCCAGTGCCGGCGCTGGTCGGGCCATGTTTGGGCCTCGACCAACGTCCCGCGCGACCGGCTGGTCGTGCACGGCATGGACATGGTCAGCTGGTTCCAGTCCTCGGAAAAGATCCGCCGCGGCTTCTGCAGCGCCTGCGGGTCGGTCCTCTTCTGGGATCCGCCGCACAAGGACTGGACGTCGATCGCCATGGGCGCCTTCGACGCGACGGGGACGCATCTGGAGATGCACATCTTCGTCAGCCAGAAGGGCGATTATTACGAGATTGCCGACGGCGTCGAGCAGCGCGAGCGCTAGCTAGTCCGCCTGCTTGCGGGGGGCGGCGAGCACCTGGTCGCGAAACGTATTGGCCGGGCCGTCCTGCCGCGCCACCTTGTGCCCATCCCGCCACAATTCGACCGGCACGTCGTTCCGCATCCCCTGCAGCTGGTGCACCGCGGCGACGTCGTCGCCGGCATGGAGCGTCTTCCGCCGCTCGATATGACCGCTGACCGGGTTCATGAAGTAGAGATGATACTGGGGCATTTCGGATCGGATGGCTGTTCAAACGCTGCGCCCCGGTAACGATCCAGCACCGTGCCCGTTCCGCCCTCCAATTCTTGATATAGATCAGTTTACCCTTGTTTACAGATATTTAGGTGCGACGCGCTATATTTTGCGGCGAACCGAGGGAAGCATCTTGGATATTTCCTTTGAACCGGATCGCGGCGCCGCGGCGCTCGACATGGGCGGCGAGCTCTTCGCCGACGGCAGGCCCGCCCGGACGCGGGTCGCGCCGCGCAATCCGGTCAACCTCGCCGCGGGCGCACGCCGGGCCGGTGGCACCGGGGTCGCCGTCCGCGTCAACGATCTCTCCACGCACGGCTTCTGCATGGAGACCCATCTCTTCCTGACCCCCGGCACCGACGTCTGGCTGCGCCTGCCGAGCCTGGAGATGCGCCACGCCAGGGTCGCCTGGGTGCGCGGCGCGCTGGTCGGCTGCGCTTTCGAGGCGCCGCTCGCGCCCTATGTCGTCGACCTGGTCGTGCAACGCGCCCGCCAGGACTGAGCGGCCAAAGCTGACGGCCGCCTGCTGACTTTCCCGCCGGCCATGCTATCGGCGGGGGCAAGCGGCGGCGCCCGCCGAACAACGACATGGAGATTTTGAAAATGCTCGATCCCAAGCTCTGGGACCTGCTCCCCGACGGCACCCCGCGCGCCGTCTTCCCGCGCAGCCTCGCAACCACCTCGGGCGGCGACCAGGGCGTGCTGCTGATCGAATATGTCGAGCGGCCGGAGCAGCTGGAGACAGGGCCGTATCAGCGCATCCAGCTCTACCTCAACAAGGCCCTCGCCGACCATCTCCGCGCCGCGATCGACGCGACCGTGACGGGCTGAAGGCGGCGACCTGCGGCAATCTGCTGGCCGAACTGGCGCTCAGGCCGCCTTCAGGCTGTCGAGAAAGGCGTTCGTCTGCTCGGTGAGGAGCTGGGACCGGCGCACCAGATGCTGCGCCACGTTCCCGAGCTCGCCGGTCAGGTCGGCGACGAATTCGGCGCCCTGCTGGGCGTCGGCGGCGCTCGACTGCAGCTCCGTGGTGAGCGAGGCGGCGACGTCCGCATGCTGCCGCAGAAGCTCGATAACGTCCGACTGTCCGTCGAACGCCTGGACAAGCGCCTGGTCGGTTTCCCCGAGCGTCCCGAAGCGGTCGAGCATCCGGCGGATCAGCAAGGCCGTAGCCGTGACCGCCTCGGAGATGGACTTGATCTGCTGGCGTACCTCATCGGTGGCTGCCGCGGACTGGCTCGCCAGCGCCTTCACCTCCTGCGCGACGATCGAAAAGCCGCGCCCGCTCTCGCCCGCGCGCGCCGCCTCGATCGTGGCGTTGAGCGCCAGCAGATTCGTCTGGGTGGCGATGCCGCCAATGGCATGGACGATGCCCTCGACGCCCGCGGCGCAGGCGACGAGCGCCTGCAGCCTCTCACCCGCCTCCTCGGCCAGGCAGCGGACCTCGCCGGACACGGCCTCCTGTGCCGAGAAGCGGCCCTGCACCTGCCGGGCTGACACGGTGAGCTGATCGCAGGCGGACAGCAGGGAGACGGCACCGATGTCGGCCGCGCCGGCGCGGGCTGCGACCGTGGCCGCGCCGCTCTGGGTCCTGACGCTGGTGCTCGCCAGCGCCTCTGCCGCTGCCGACGCCTGCTCGGCCGCCGCCGCCATTTCCGTCACCGTGTCGAGCACCGTCTCCTCGAACCGGGCGGCGATACGCGCGAGCGCCTCCGCGCGTTCGCGGTCGCTCTCTTCCTTGACCCGGCTTGCCGCCTGGGCCTCGGCCGCTTCGGCCTTCCATTTTTCCTGCTGGGCCAGAGCATCGAGGACGGCCCGCTCGGCATCGGCCCTCGCGAGGGCCGCGCCGGTCTCGAACTGATGGGTGAACATGCGCGCATTGGCGATGACCGTCCGGCCGAGCAGCAGGACGAACACACCCATGAAGATGAACACCGTCGCCGGGATCGAGGAGGCAAAGGAATAGATGGACGCGACCAGCACCGCGGCTCCCAGAAAGGCCAGGCTGGCGGAGGGCAGCACCGCGTAGCGAAGGGCGCCGACCGCCATCACGCCCGCCATGATGGTGGCGATCAGCGCCTGCTGGTCTGGCGGTGCATCCATGCCGGCGGTCGAGAGGAAGCTGAACCATCCGATGGCGATGAGGGCGGCCTCGAGAGTGATCGCGACGAGCCGGCGCAGCGCGCGGCCGGACTGCCAGCCGAGCCTGCGCTGCCGTCTCCACCGGATGAGGACCACGGCCCCGATCGCCGCGTGGAGCAAAGCGGTACCGAGCACCGCGGGAAAGTTGCGGACACCGTAAAGCGAGGCGGTGAGGCTGGCGGCGACGACCAGGCCGACCGCATAGGTCTGCGGGTAGGATTTCGAGACGAACTCCGACTGCGCGCGCAGCCGGCCGTCGGGGACATCGGCCCAGCGCCTGACGGCATCGGAAAGCGTGGAAGCAGAAATTCTCAAGGCATTCCCCGGCGGTTGCGGCCGCGGCAGGGATAAGCCGGTATCCCTAATTCGCCGTTAACCGAACCGCGCCCGCGGTCGGCAGGAGCAAGGCCGGCGGCACGCCTGGCCCGGGATCCCCTGGCCACATTCTCCCTCGCAACCTTTTGCCCTCACCCCTATTGATCCCGAGGCAAGCCCGAAGGACCCACCTCATGACCCGCCACAAGATCGCCATCGTCGTCGGCAGCCTTCGCGAGGGCAGCATCAACCGCAAGGTCGCCCGCTCGATCTGCGCCTTCGCCTCCGACAAGCTCGACTGCGAGCTGGTCGGGATCGCCGACCTGCCGCTCTACAACCAGGATTATGATGCGGCGGCGCCCGCCGAATATCAGCGCTTCCGCGAGAAGATCGCTGCGGCCGACGGCATCCTGTTCTGCACGCCCGAATATAATCGCGGCGTGCCGGGCGTGCTGAAGAACGCGATCGACGTCGGCTCGCGCCCTTATGGGCAGAGCGTCTGGGACAAGAAGCCGGCCGCGATCATCAGCGCCTCGCCGGGCGCGATCGGCGGCTTCGGCGCCAATCACCAGCTCCGCCAGGCCTGCGTGTTCCTGAACATGCCGGTCATGCAGCAGCCCGAAGCATATCTCGGCCATGTCGGCGAGGATGCGTTCGACGCCGAGGGCTGCCTGAGGGAGGGTCCCCTGAAGCAGCTGGTCCTGGGCCTCGCCGCCGCCTTCGCCGACTGGGTCGACCTGATCCATCGCTCGCGCCGGCTGCTCGCCGAGGATTCGGCGCACCGCGCGCAGGAGGCCGAAGCACAAAACGGGCCAGCCCTGCAGAACCAATAACAAGCTGTCGCTGGAGCGCTAACATCCTCGCCCAGCGCGGGCTACCGGACGGCGTTCGAGCCGCCGCCCATTTCGAGGCCGATATCGGGATCTGCCGCTGGCAGCCGCGCGCGAGCTTCGCCGACCGCCAGATCCGCAACTACCCCGCCATCAACCTCTGCGACACGATCCGCCTCGACCTGCGCCGTGGCAGGTAAGGGAAGGGGGCGGACAGGAGAGCAAACTCAACGCCAGACGCCCTTCACCCCAGCGGCCGCCCGTCCACCGTCACGAACATCTCCCGCTCGTCGCGCACCGCCAGCAATTTCCAACCCTCGGCCGTCGGCGTCCAGGTTTCGGTCTGCAGCACGCCGCTTTCGACCAATGCCTCCCGCCCGTCGACGATCTGAATGCGGGCGAGGCGCTGGCGGATGTCGGCCACGGCGTTGCCGCCGTCGAGCCTGAGCCCTTCGATCCGGTTGCTCTGCGAGACGATCCGCACCCAGCGGTCGAGATTCCGCCGCATATACCCCACCAGATCGTCCCGGGTCATCCGCGTCCCATCCGGGCGCACCGCCGCATAATCGGGCGCGACCTGGGCGACCAAGGTGGGGAAGTCCTTCGCCGCAAAGGCGCGCTCCCGCGCGGCGAAGGTCGCCTCCAGCTCCCGCCGGACCTGCGCGAGTCGCGCGTCGCTCGGCGCCGCCACCGCTGGCGCGGGCGGCTGTGCCGGCGCACCTGCCGGGACCGTCATGGCGGCGAGAAGAGCCAGGCCTGCCGGGCCGAGGATCCGGGGCTGCCGCATGACATATCCTCCAAGCTGATCTCCCCGTTTATCGCCGGGGGCAGGCGGCGATTTTCGGCAAAGTAGCGACGGGCTTTGCCGGATTCTGGCAAAGCGGGCAGAGCGGGCAGGGCCGGCGACCGGAAAACCACAGCGCCCGGCCCGAAACAGCGGCCCGGCGGGAGAGGGGCTTGAACCTTCCCGCCGATGCTCCGATGTAGCTTTCACCATATTCCTCTGAGGGACCTTCTCGCCGCCATGGACCATCTGGATATCGTCAACGGGCTCGTGCCCATCGTCATCGAGCAGTCGAATCGCGGCGAGCGCAGCTTCGACATCTATTCGCGGCTGCTGCGCGAGCGGATCGTGTTCGTCACCGGGGGGGTCGAGGACCATATGGCCTCGCTGATCACCGCCCAGTTGCTCTTCCTCGAGTCCGAGAACCCGAAGAAGGACATCTACATGTACATCAACTCGCCGGGCGGCGTGGTCACGGCCGGCATGGCGATCCACGACACGATGCAATATATCCGGCCGCGCATCGGCACGGTCTGCATCGGCCAGGCCGCCTCCATGGGCAGCTTCCTGCTGTCGGCCGGCGAGCCTGGCATGCGGGTCGCGCTCACCAATTCGCGCATCATGATCCACCAGCCCTCGGGCGGCGCCCAGGGCATGGCCGCGGACATCGAGATCCAGGCCCGCGAGATCCTCAGGATGCGCGCCGACCTCAACGCGCTCTACGCCAAATATACCGGCAAGAAGCTCGAGGAGATCGAGCGGGCGATGGACCGCGACAAGTTCATGTCGGCCGACGAGGCCAAGGAATTCGGCCTGATCGACGAGGTGTTCGAGAAGCGTCCGACCCCGGCCGAGGGCGAGACCGCCCAAGCCGCCTAGGCGCCTCCGGGCCGCCCTGCTGCGTGATCCTCTCCGGCAGAGCGCGCAGGCGCTGCCGCCGGCGCCGGAAAAGCCGGTCGGCCGCGCGCCGTGGCGACGAGTCTCGCCGAGCGGTTCGCTTTCGGCACGCCGGCCCAGGCCTTGCGCCGGGGGCCTCGCCACGCCACATGTCGGCTCGTCACCGCGCTCTTAACCTTTAGGCCATTGTGTCGGTGTAAGTTTCCCGTCAGGATGCGGGACCGTATTTGAGGAGGGGGGCGTGCGCCCCCGCGAACGAGTTTATGACGAAATTGAGCGGCGGCGACAGCAAGAGCACCCTCTATTGCTCCTTCTGCGGAAAGTCGCAGCACGAGGTCCGCAAGCTCATCGCCGGCCCCACCGTGTTCATCTGCGACGAATGCGTCGAGCTGTGCAACGACATCATCCGCGAGGAAACCAAGTCGGCCCTGGTGCGGACCCGCGACGGCGTCCCGACGCCGGCGGAGATCTGCAAGGTGCTGGACGATTATGTGATCGGCCAGGGCCAGGCGAAGCGCGTCCTCTCGGTCGCGGTGCACAACCATTACAAAAGGCTGGCCCATGGCGCGAAGGGCGCCGAGGTCGAGCTCGCCAAGTCGAACATCCTGCTCGTCGGCCCGACCGGCTGCGGGAAGACCCTGCTCGCCCAGACGCTGGCGCGCACCTTCGACGTGCCCTTCACCATGGCCGACGCGACGACTTTGACCGAGGCCGGCTATGTCGGCGAGGACGTCGAGAACATCATCCTGAAATTGCTCCAGGCCAGCGACTATAATGTCGAGCGGGCGCAGCGCGGCATCGTCTATATCGACGAGATCGACAAGATCAGCCGCAAGTCCGACAATCCGTCAATCACCCGCGACGTCTCGGGCGAGGGCGTGCAGCAGGCGTTGCTGAAGCTGATGGAAGGCACCACCGCCTCCGTCCCGCCCCAGGGCGGCCGCAAGCATCCGCAGCAGGAATTCCTGCAGGTCGACACGACCAACATCCTCTTCATCTGCGGCGGCGCCTTTGCCGGGCTCGAGCGGATCATTGGCGATCGCATGGAGGGCAAGTCGATCGGCTTCGGCGCCCATGTCGCCGCGCCCGACGAACGCCGCACGGGCGAGGTCCTGCGCCACACCGAGCCCGAGGATCTGCTGAAGTTCGGCCTGATCCCCGAATTCGTCGGCCGCCTGCCGGTGATCGCGACGCTCGAGGACCTCGACACCGAGGCCCTGGTCAAGATCCTCAAGGAGCCGAAGAACGCCCTCGTCAAACAATATCAGAAGCTGTTCGACATGGAGGACGTGAAGCTCACCTATACGGACGACGCCCTGATGGCGACGGCCAAGCGGGCGATCGAGCGCAAGACCGGCGCCCGCGGCCTCCGCTCGATCATGGAGAATATTCTGCTCGACACGATGTTCGACCTGCCGAGCATGGACGGGGTCGACGAGGTGCTGATCGACAAGGACGTGGTCGAGGGCCGCAAGGAGCCGGTGCGCGTCTATTCCGAGGAAAAGACCGAAGACGCCGCCTGAGCGGGAAGGCGTCCATAATGCGTGGGCGCTTCGCCCCGGAGCGGCGCCAGGCCCAATGTCACCAATGCCGCGAGCGCGGTAACGGCAGCGAGCTGGACCGGCCGCGGCCGGTCCTCGCGGCTCGCACGGCCCAGGATCAGCCTTAGCCGCCCTTCCAAATTCTCGGCGTCGGTCATCGCTGCCGCGCCGCGCCAACCCGGCCGGCCCATGGCGGCCTCGCGTGCGGTTTCGAGGAGGAGGCGGGCATAGGCGCCCGGCTCCGCTCCGTTCGCCAGGACACGTGCATCGCAGGCGCGTTCGGCCAGATCGCCCAAGGCCCTCAGCGACAACCAGGCAAGCGGGTTGAACCAGTGGAAGGCGGCGGCGAAGCGGGCGAGACCCCCGGTCGCGGCATCCAGCCGGGCGACGTGCGCCAATTCATGCAGCAAGGTCATGCGCAGGCGCTCGCGGCTCCATTGGTCGCTGCCGAAAGGCAGGAGGATGACGGGCCGGAGGGTGCCGAAGGTGCGCGGCACCGGGTCGGCATGGCGGACGAGATCAACCGACCGTCTTATGCCCAGCTGAGAGGCGATGTCCGCAGCGAGGGCCAGAATGGCGGGATCGCTCACCGGCACCGCGCTGCGGCGCATCCGGCCCAGCGCGATCCGGTTGCGCACCATCGCCAGGAGCAGCAGGCTCGCCGGCAGCAGCCAGGCCAGGAGCAGCAGATTGGGGCCGAGCCCCGCGCGTCCTCCCGCAACCAGCCCGAGATGAAGCCGGGGGAGGAGGCCGGAAAGCGGGAGCATGATGACGAGCCCGGCAAGGCCCGCCACCCAGATGGCGTGGCGCAGCGCCGGCGGTCTGTTCCGGCACAAAGCGGCGAGGCCGGCGGTGAGCGCCAGCAGGAGCAAGCCCTTCAGGGCATAAGCGAGCAGCAGCTGGATCAGGGCGCCTTTTTCCCCCGCTCGAGGTCGTCGATCACCTCCTGAAGGCGTTGCAGCTCTTCCGGGCTGAGGTCGATATCCGCAGAGCCGAGCAAAGCGGTGAGCGCGCTGGACGGTGATCCGGCGAAGAAGGTCCGGACAACATGGGAGATCATGGTCTCGCCCGCAGCTCCCTTCGGGACGACGGGGCTATAGACATAGCGCCCGCCAGCGCGCTCGATCCTGAGCTGGCCCTTGCCGACCAGCACCCGAAGCAGGCCGCGCACGGTCGTATAGGTCGGCGGATCCTCGAGCTCGCGGTGGATGTCGGCGGCCGTCGCCGACCCGTGCCGATAGACGACGTCCATGATCTGCCGCTCGCGGCGGGTGATGGCGATCAGCCCGGCGGACTCGGACGCGCTCGCTCTTGACATGATGTTAAAGAATTGACACTTTGCTCATGTCAAAGAAATGACATGTGCTGTGACAGGCGTCAAGCAGTGGAGGATGCAATGTCCCGAAGCTCAATGGCCATGACTTGCTGCACGGCCCTCGCGGTGACGCTGGTCGCCTGCGCGCAGAACCGGCCGCCGGCCTCGGCATCGGTGCGGATGAGCCGGGCCGACGTCGTCGGCATCCGGCAGGCCGGGATGCGTGTCGCTGAGGGTGACTTCATGATGATCCGGCTCGCGGCCGAGAAGGGCGCCGATATCCGGCGCTTCGAGAGGCCGGCGCGCAGCCTCGCGCAATGGGCCGCCGCGCTGCCCGGCATGTTCCCGGCGGGAACCGGCCCCGGTACTGCCAACACCCGGGCGAGGGTCGAGATCTGGTCGAACCGGGCCGATTTCGAACAGAAAGCGGCGGACTTCAGGGCGGCGGTGACTCGAATGGCGGACGCGGCCGCCGCGAACAATATGGCCGAAGGCGCGCGGCAGTGGGACGCGGCGTGGCGCAGCTGCAACGCCTGCCACGATTCCTATCGAGCCCAGCCCGCCAACGCTCCCGCTGCTGCCACATCAGCGCCGCATCGACGGTGAGCGCGAGCGCCAGGGCGCGTCGGACTCCGCCTTAAGGAAAGGCTCAGCGGTTGACGCGGGTCGCGACGTTGTAGCGGCGGAGCTGGTCTTGGGTGAGGCAGCGGCGGGTCTCGCGGCTTTGCGGGCCGGCGGTCACCGGCACCTGGTACATCACCTGGGTGAGCAGGCTCGGGGCGACGCCCATGCCCACCAGGAAGACGCTGTCCTCGCTCGCCAGCATCGCCGAACCCTGCTCGATGCCGTTGATCAGCCGGATCGCCCGATCCTCGTTCACATTCACCTCCTCACGGATCGCGGCGCGGTCAGCGGTGTAGGTGAACATGTGGACCATGAAGATGCCGCCCGGATCGACGAAGCGGGCGATGCCGCCCATGAACAGGAAGTTGCAGGCGGAGAAGCAGGCCCAGCCCGCCGGGATGCGGGTCTGGAAATTCTGGCTGCGGATCAGCCGCCCGGCCTGGTTGCCAACCTCGGCATTGCCGCCGGGCGAGCGCAGCCAGATCTCGTCGCCCTGGAAGCCGTTCAGCGCCGCGGTGAGGCGGGGGATCAGATTGTCGTCGACCACGCCCTCGGCGAGCAGCACCGGGCGCTGGCCGGCGCGCTCCATCACCCGGAAGGTCATCTGCCGGTTGGTCGACCAATTGGGGCGGAGCGGGCAGGTGGGGTTGTCGGGGTCCATCTGCCCCTGCGCCGCCTGCTGCGCCTGCGCCGCCGTGCCGCCGAGCAGCGCCGTCAGCGCCGCCGCCGCGGCGAGCCCCCTGAGGCGGCGGCCCATCTCAGACCCGGACGTAGCGGTTGGTCGGAGGCCGGCGGCACATGCGCTTCGAGGCCTGCGTCTCCTGGCCGTCGACGATGACGACATCGGACACGGTCATGCAGTCGTCGCCGCCGCTGCGGTCGACCGCGGTGACCGTCGACGTGCCGGTAACGCCCGGCCGAGTCTCGCTCTGCCAGGAGGCGCTGTCGCCGACATTGCCGCCGCGCACCGCAGTCTCGGTCGCCTCCGCGGCCTTTTCCTGCTCGCGGCAGTCGAGCATGTTCATGATCGCGTCGCCGAGCATCGAGCTCATCGGCGCGACGATGTTGGCGGCCCGGCCGCCGCCGATGCGGCCGAGAATCGAGCGCCCGATCCCGCCGAGCGCGGAGCCGGCCTGGCGGCGGCCCTCGTTGCGCTGGCAGGTCTGGCCGTCGCGGGACTGGGCAAGCGCCGCGCCGTCGACGGGCGTCGAGGGCAGCGAGACCGGAATCAGCAGGAGCGGGGCGGCAAAGAGAAAGGCACGGTACATGGAGGCAAACTCCCTATCTGGAAGCAGAAATTTTCTAGTCTCCACCCGTATCGGGGTCAATCGCACAGCAAGGCTGAAGAGATTCTGAACGACCCTTTCATTGATGCGTAGGGGCTTTGGCCCCATATGGAGTTGGAATGCCCGCCCCACCGGCGGGCTCTGGAGTCTGAATGAGCACCACCTATCCCGTTCTGCCCCTGCGCGACATCGTCGTCTTCCCGCACATGATCGTGCCGCTCTTCGTCGGCCGCGACAAAAGCGTCGCCGCGCTGGAATCCGCCATGGCCGCGGACAAGAGCATCTTCCTCGTCTCCCAGCTCGATCCCGCCGAGGACGATCCCGACCGCGAGGCGCTCTACGATCTGGGCGTCGTCGCCACCGTCCTGCAGCTGCTGAAGCTGCCCGACGGCACCGTGCGCGTGCTCGTCGAGGGCAAGCACCGCGCCACCTTGCGCACCCTGCATTCCGACGCCGGCCACCTCACTGCCGAGATCGACACGGTAGAGACCGAGGAGCCCGAGGGCGTCGAGGTGAAAGCCCTGGTCCGCTCGGTGATCGAGCAGTTCGAGAATTATTCCAAGGTCAACCGCAAGCTCCCGGCTGAGACCGCGGTCCAGCTCGGCCAGATCGAGGAGCCTTCCAAGCTCGCCGACGCGGTTGCGGCCAACGTCAACATCAAGGTCTCGGACAAGCAGGCCCTGCTCGCCGAGCTCGACCCCGTCCGCCGCCTCGAAATGGCCTTCGCCTTCATGGAGGGCGAACTCGGCGTGATGCAGGTCGAGAAGAAGATCCGCAGCCGTGTGAAGCGGCAGATGGAGAAGACCCAGCGCGAATATTATCTGAACGAGCAGCTCAAGGCGATCCAGCGCGAGCTCGGCAATGAGGGCGAGGAAGGCGGCGGCGACGAGCTCGCCGAGCTGGCCCGCAAGATCGAGCGCACCAAGCTCAGCAAGGAAGCGCGCGGCAAGGCCAATCAGGAGCTGAAGAAGCTGCGCGGCATGGCGCCCATGTCGGCCGAGGCGACCGTCAGCCGCAATTATCTGGACGTGCTGCTCGGCCTGCCCTGGGGCAAGAAGTCGAAGCTGAAGCACGATATCGCCGAGGCGCAGCGGATCCTCGACGAGGACCATTATGGCCTCGAGAAGGTGAAGGACCGGATCGTCGAATATCTCGCCGTCCAGGCCCGCACCAACAAGCTGAAGGGCCCGATTCTCTGCCTGGTCGGCCCGCCCGGCGTCGGCAAGACCTCGCTCGGCCGCTCGATCGCCCGCGCCACCGGCCGCGAGTTCGTGCGCCAGTCGCTGGGCGGGGTGCGCGACGAGGCCGAGATCCGCGGCCACCGGCGGACCTATATCGGCTCGCTGCCCGGCAAGATCATGACCAACCTCAAGAAGGCCGGGTCGTCCAACCCGCTCTTCCTGCTCGACGAGATCGACAAGCTCGGCCAGGATTTCCGCGGCGATCCGGCCTCGGCTTTGCTGGAGGTGCTGGATCCGGAGCAGAACAACAAGTTCCAGGACCATTATCTGGAGATCGACTACGACCTGTCGGACGTGATGTTCGTCACCACCGCCAACTCGCTGAGTCTGCCGCAGCCCTTGCTCGACCGCATGGAGATCATCCGGCTCGAAGGCTATACCGAGGACGAGAAGGTCGAGATCGCCCAGCAGCATCTGATCTCGAAGCAGATCGAATCGCACGGCCTGAAGGAAGGCGAGTTCAGCCTGACCGAGGACGGGCTGCGCGCCCTGATCCGCTATTATACGCGCGAGGCCGGCGTCCGCACGCTGGAGCGGGAGATCGCCAAGGTCGCCCGCAAGGCGCTGCGCCAGATCCTGGAAGGGAAAGCGGAGAGCGTCACCGTCACGCCCGACAATCTCGGCGATTTCGTCGGCGTCCGCCGCTTCCGCCACGGGATGAGCGAGGAGGAGGACCAGATCGGCGCGGTCACCGGCCTCGCCTGGACCGAGGTGGGCGGCGAGCTGCTGACCATCGAGGCGGTCACCGTGCCAGGCAAGGGCGTGATCAAGACCACCGGCAAGCTCGGCGAGGTCATGCAGGAATCGGTGCAGGCCGCCTTCTCCTTCGTGAAGGCGCGCGCGCCGTCTTACGGGGTCAAGCCGAACCTGTTCAGCCGCAAGGACATCCACGTCCACCTGCCCGAGGGCGCCGTCCCCAAGGACGGGCCGTCCGCGGGCATTGGCATGGTCACCGCGATCATCTCCACTCTGTCGGGCATCCCGGTCCGCCGCGACGTCGCCATGACCGGCGAGGTCACGCTGCGGGGCCGGGTGCTGCCGATCGGCGGCCTCAAGGAGAAACTGCTCGCGGCGCTGCGCGGCGGCATCGTCAAGGTGCTGATCCCGGCGGAGAATGAGAAGGATCTGGCCGAGATTCCTGCCAATATCCGCGAGGGGCTGGAGATCGTGCCGGTGAGCCATGTCGACGAGGTGCTCGCCCAGGCCTTGGCCACGCCGGTCGTGCCGATCGAATGGACGGAGGCCGACGAGCTGGCGGCCCTGCCGCCCGCCGAGATCGCCGCCGCCGGCGACGACGGCACGCCGCCCTCGGTCCGCCACTGACGAGCGGCCCGGAAAGGGGCGGTTTCCTAAGGGAAACACGCCTCTTTCCTTTTGACTCCTGACGCGCCGTAGGCATTTAATCGCCGCTTCGTGGGTCAGGCCCCCACGAGTCTCTAGCGCAGGGGTGAGGGAGAGATGAACAAGCAGGATCTCATCGTGCAGGTCGCGGAAGCGACGGGTCTCGGCCGAGCCGAGGCATCGCGTGCTGTCGAGTCGGTGTTCGATGTGATCAGCAATGCGCTGAAGCGCGGCGACGAGGTCCGCCTCGTCGGCTTCGGCACCTTCTCCTGCTCGCGCCGCAAGGCCTCGACGGGCCGCAACCCGCGCACCGGCGAGCCGATGCAGATCAAGGAATCCACCCAGCCGAAATTCAAGGCGGGCAAGGGGCTGAAGGATTCGGTCAACGGCTGACCTTCGAGCCCGTCATTGCGAGGAGTGCAGCGACGCGGCAACCCATAGCGGCGGTGCTCATCTGGATTGCTTCGCGATGCCCGCAATGACGAGTGTGGCGGGCTGGACAGGAAATCTGGCGGCGGTTATGGGCCGCTTCCGCTCAGGCGTGGGCGCGTAGCTCAGTGGTAGAGCACACCCTTCACACGGGTGGGGTCGTAGGTTCAATCCCTACCGCGCCCACCACGCCTCCTTCCTCATGACGATGCTCGGGATCGCCGGGCTCACGAAGCGCCATGGCGCCCGCGCCGCGCTCGACGACGTGAGCCTTTCGGTCGCGGCGGGGCAGTTTGTCGCCCTGGTCGGCCCGTCCGGCTCGGGCAAGACGACCCTGCTCAAGTCGATCAACCGGCTCGTCGAGCCCGACGAGGGGACGATCACGCTGGAAGGCCGCGACGTTCGCGCGGCGCCGCTGGCGGAGCTTCGCCACGGCATCGGCTATGTGATCCAGTCGATCGGCCTGTTCCCGCATATGAGCGTGGCTGAGAATATCGGGATCGTGCCGAAGCTGATGGGGGACAACCGCACCGACCGGACGGCGGAGCTGCTCGAGCTGGTCGCGCTGCCGGCGGAGATGGCCTCCCGCTATCCGCGCGAGCTGTCGGGCGGGCAGGCGCAGCGCGTCGGCTTCGCGCGGGCGCTGGCGGCCGGGCCGAAGCTGATGCTGATGGACGAGCCGTTCGGCGCGCTCGATCCGGTGACCCGCGATTCGCTCGGCCGCGCCTATCGCAACCTCCACGACCGGCTCGGCCTCACCACCCTCATGGTGACGCACGACATCGCCGAGGCCCTGCTGCTGGCCGACCGGATCGTCGTGCTGATCGACGGCCGCATCCGCGCCGACGGGACCGCCGCCGACTTGCTTGCCCATGACGATCCGGACGTGAAGGCGATGATCGACGTGCCGCGCCGGCAGGCGGAAAGGCTGGCCTCCCTGTGAGCCCGGCCCTCGCCGAGGCCCTGGCGGAGCTGCCGGCCCTGGTCCGCGCCCATTTGCTGCTCAGCGGCTCGGCGGTGGCGATCGGCGTGCTCGTCGGCCTGCCGCTCGCCATCCTCGGCGCGCGCCGCCGCGCCGTGCGGACGCCTCTGCTGGCCTTTGCCGGCCTGGTGCAGACCGTCCCGGCGCTTGCGCTGCTGGCGCTCTTCTATCCGGCGCTGCTGATCCTCGGCCAGGCAACCGGACTCGCCATTCCCGCGCTCGGCTTCCTGCCGGCCCTGATCGCGCTCAGCCTCTACGCCTTGCTGCCGATCCTCAGGAACGGCGTCGCCGCGCTGCAGGGCGTGGATCCGGCCGTGCTCGAGGCGGCGGACGGGCTCGGCATGACCGGGCGCCAGCGCCTGACCATGGTCGAGCTGCCGCTGGGTGCGCCGGTGATCCTCGCCGGCATCCGTACCGCCGCGGTCTGGACGATCGGCGCGGCGACCCTCGCCACCACGGTCGGCCAGCCCAGCCTCGGCGACCTCATCTTCTCCGGCCTGCAGACCGAGAACTGGGTCCGCGTGCTCGCCGGCTGCGCCGCCGCTGCCGCGCTGGCGCTGATCGTCGATGGCCTCCTCGCCCTGGTCGAGGCCGGCCTCCGCCACCGCTCCCGCTGGCGGGTCCGGCTCGGCCTGGGCGCGCTCGTGGCCGCCCTCCTTCTGGCCTTCCTGCCGCTTTCAGTCGGAGCGACCAGCCGCGGCGAAACCGTGCTGATCGGCGCCAAGAATTTCTCCGAGCAATATATCCTCGCCAGCGTCATCGAGCGGCGGCTGCAGGCGGCCGGGTACCGTACCGAGCGGCGCGACAATCTCGGCTCCACCGTCGCCTACCAGGCGCTCGCGGCCGGGGATATCGACGTCTATGTCGATTATTCGGGCACGCTCTGGGCCAATATCCTCCAGCGCACCGACACGCCCGCGCCCGAGGCGATGCTGACGACGCTGACGGGCGAATTGCATCGCCGCGACGGCGTGCTCCTCATGGGCACTTTGGGCTTCGAGAATGCCTATGCGCTCGCCATGCGCGGCCAGCGCGCCGAAGCGCTCGGCGTCCGCAGCCTCGCCGATCTCGCCCGCGCCGCGCCGCAGCTCCAGCTCGGCGCCGACCTCGAATTCCTGACCCGGCCCGAATGGCGCGCCGTGCAGGGGCGCTATGGGCTCAACTTCGCCGGCCAGCGCTCCTATAGCCCGACCTTCATGTACCGCGCCATCGCCGACGGCTCGGCCGACGTGATCACCGCTTTCTCCTCGGACGGGCGCATCGCCGCGCTCGATCTCGTCACGCTCGCCGACCCGCGCCGCGCGCTTCCCAGCTATGACGCGGTGCTGCTGGTCACCGCGACCCGGGCGGGGGACCGCCGCTTCGTCGAGGCGCTGCGCCCGCTCATCGGCGCCATCAGCGTGGAGCGGATGCGCCAGGCCAATCTGATGGTCGACCGCGACGCCGACAAGCGCACGCCCGCCGAGGCGGCGCGCTGGCTCGATGCCGGTCAGCGCTGACGGGGAAGGGGGCGCCCGCCTCCGCATCCGGGTCACGCCGCGGGCGAAGCAGACGGCACTCGCCGGGACCGTCGAGGTCGACGGGCATCCGGCGCTGGCGGTCCGCCTGGCCGCCCCGCCCGTGGACGGCGCCGCCAACAAGGCCCTGCTCGGCTTCCTGGCGTCCGGCCTGCAAATGCCGAAGTCCAAAATCCGGATCATCTCCGGCGAGACAGGCCGCCTGAAGCTGGTCTCGCTGTCCGGCGCGGATCCGGAACTGGTCGCCGCGTGGATTAAACGCGAGTCCTGAATCGTTCCCCGGATTGTCACAGGCCGGTGCCAGGGCCTGAGGGGAGGGACTCATGGAAGACGACCGGTCTTATTATGCCCGCCGCGCCGAAGACGAATTCCGCGCCGCGGCCTCGGCGCCGGACGATGCGACGCGCCGGCTCCACCTCCAGCTGGCCGAGATGATGCGCGTCAGGGCGCGCCTGCAGCCGGCCCGCACCGACGCCTTCTTCTCCAGATAAGCACCGGTCCCGATCCGCTCCGGGACGGGCGCGGCAGTCCTTGACGCTATGGGGTCCGCGCCCCTATGTGCGCGCACCTATCTGCGTGGCGATCGTAGCTCAGCTGGTTAGAGCATCGGTTTGTGGTACCGAGGGTCGCGGGTTCAAGTCCCGTCGATCGCCCCATCATTACAAAGCCTTAGGACAGAAACCTGATGACTTCGCTCTGGAATCTCCCGGATTTCGACGAGCATGAGCTCGTGCATTTTGTTACCGACCGGGCGACCGGCCTGAAAGCGGTCATCGGGGTGCATTCCACCCATCTCGGCCCGGGCGCGGGCGGCACCCGCTTCTGGCATTATGCGAAGCCCGAGGATGCGGTCGCCGACGTGCTGCGCCTGTCACGCGGGATGAGCTACAAGAATGCGATGGCGGGCCTGCCGCTCGGCGGCGGCAAGGCCGTGATCCTCGCCGACGAGGCCAGGACCAAGACCCCCGAGATGCTCGCCGCCTTCGCCAGAGCGGTCGATGGCCTGTGCGGCCACTATGTCACCGCCGAGGATGTCGGGATGAGCGTCGCCGACATGGTCGCGCTGTCGAAGGAGACGAGGTTCGTCGCCGGCCTGCCGGTCGCGGACGGCGCGGTCGGCGGCGACCCCGGGCCGCACACCAGCTACGGCGTCTTCCTGGGCGTCAAGGCGGCGGTGAAGCGCGCGCTGGGCAGGGACAATCTCGCCGGCCTGCACATCGCCATCCAGGGCGCGGGCAGCGTCGCCTCGGGCCTCGCGCGCCGCGCCGCCGCGGAGGGCGCCCGGCTCAGCATCGCCGACGTGGACGGCGCCAAGGCCCAGGCGCTCGCCGCCGAGACCGGCGGCACCGTCGTCGCCGTCGACGAGATCATGACCCTCGAGGCCGACCTGCTCAGCCCCAATGCGCTCGGCGCAATCCTCACCGAGGCCTCGATCGCGGCGCTGAACGTGCCGATCGTCGCCGGCGGCGCCAACAACCAGCTCGCCACGCCGGCGGACGGCGACCGCATCCACGCCCGCGGCATCCTCTACGCCCCAGATTATGTCATCAATGCCGGCGGCATCATCAACGTCTCCACCGAATATCTGAAGGACGGCGACCAGGACACGGTCCGCGGCCGCATCGAGGCGATCCCCGGCAAGCTCGAGGCGATCTGGGAGGAGAGCGCGGCGACCGGCCGCAACGCCGCCGAGGTCGCCGACGCCATGGCGCAGCGCCTGATCGGCCGCGCCTAGAGCGGCTCCGCGGCGCGCTCCCTCGCGCGGTCCCGGCCGAGCTTGTGTTCGCGATAGAGGGTGTAGAGACCGCTGCCGACGATGATCGTCGCGCCGAGCCAGGTGGTCGCCGCCGGGTGCGTGTCCCAGAGCAGCCAGCCGAGCAGGACCGCCCAGACCAGCTGCGAATAGTCGAACGGCACCACCACCGGTACCGGGGCGAAGCGCAAAGAGGAGGTCATGAAGAGCTGGCCGATCCCGCCGGACAGGCCGAGCCCGATCAGGATTGCCCAAGTCTCCGCATCGTGCGTCTGGCCGTAAAAGGGCATGAACAGCCCGGTCACCAGCATCGCGAAGCAGGTGAACCAGAGCACGATGGTTGGCATCCGCTCGGTTTTGCCGATCTGCCGCAGGGTGATCGTGACCCCCGCCACGCCCAGGGCGGCGAGCAGGGCCAGGCCGAGCCCGAGCGGATCGAGATGAGTCCCGCCCGGCCGCATGACGACCAGCACCCCGACCAAGCCGACCGCCACAGCCGTCCAGCGATAGCGCCCGACCTGCTCGCCGAGAAACAGCGCCGACAAGGCGACCGAGAAGAGCGGCGCGATAAAGCTCAAAGTCGAGGCCTCGGCCAGCGGCAGCAGGGTGACCGCGCTGAATGCGACGAGCATGGTCGACAGCCCGATCGCCCCGCGCCAGAGATGGGCGAGCGGCCGCTGCGTCCGCCAGGCGCCGAAACTCCCGGTCATCGCCATCCAGACGAGCAAGGGCGGCAGTCCGAAGGCAAAGCGGTAGAAAGCCGTCTCCGGCAGGCTGACCCCATGGTCGGCGCTCAACTTGATCGCCGCGCCCATGAAGGCGAAGCTGGTCGCCGCGCCGACGCGCAGGCCGATGCCGAGCAGGCGGTTCTGCTGCAGCGGGAAGGCGGCGTCCATGGGCACAGGCCCCATAAGCACAAGCTTCCCCGTCGCCAAACCCTCCGCTAACAAAGGCGCCGACCATGCACCTCTTCGCGAATCCGGCCCGTTTCCTGAAAATCGCCCGTCCCCTGACAGCCTGGCTGGGCTGGCTCGGCGGGGCGATGATCGCGGGCGCGCTCGCCTGGGGCCTGTTCGTCGCGCCGGCCGAGCGCTTCCAGGGCGAGAGCGCGCGCATCCTCTACGTCCATGTCCCGGCCGCCTGGCTGGCCATGGCCGGCTGGACGGGGATCGCGGTGGCGAGCCTGATCCAGCTGGTCTGGCGGCATCCGCTCGCCGCCGTCGCCGCGCGCGCCATCTCGGTGCCCGGCGCTTTGTTCACCGCCATCTGCCTCGCCTCGGGCTCGCTCTGGGGCAAGCCGACCTGGGGCACCTATTGGGAATGGGACGGGCGGATGACGTCGATGCTTGTCCTTCTGTTTCTGTTTCTCGCCTATATCGCGCTGGCCAATGCCGAGCGGGAGAAAGCGGGGGAGGGGCGCCTCACCGCCATCTTCGGCCTGGTCGGCGCGGTGAACCTGCCGATCATCCATTATTCGGTCGTCTGGTGGAACACGCTCCACCAGCCGCAGAGCATTTCCTTCATCCGCCGCACCTCGACGATCGACGCCTCGATGCTCTGGCCTTTGCTGGTCTCCGCACTCGGCTTCTCCCTGCTGTTCGGCGCGGTCGTGCTGATGCGGATGCGGGCCGAGCTCGCCCGCAACAAGGTCGAGGCGCGGCTCAGGCGGATGGCGTCATGAGGGTGGACCCCTGGCCCTTCATCATCGCCGCCTACGCGATTGCGATCCTCGGCACGCTCGCCGTCACCTTCTGGTCGTGGCGCGCGATGCGCCGGGCCGAGCGCGACGCCGAGGCCCTGGGCAGCCGCGAGGAAGGCTGAGGCGTGAAGCGGAAGCACCAGCGCCTCACCCTCCTGCTCCTCGCCATCGGCGCGGTGCTCGGCGCCGTCCTGCTCGCCATGTGGGGGCTCAGGGGCAATGCGAGCTTCTTCTACGCGCCCGAGGACATTGCCAGGCAGGGCGGCCCGCCCACCGACCGTGCCGTCCGCGTCGGCGGCATGGTCCGCCGGATCGAGCGGCAGCCGGATGGAATCAGCATCCGCTTCACGATCGGCGACAACAGCGCGCACGTCATCCAGGCGCGCTATACCGGCATCACGCCCGAGCTGTTCCGCGAGGGCGGGGGCGTCATCGCAGACGGCCGCTTCCAGGCCGACGGCAGCTTCACCGCCACCGAGATCCTCGCCAAGCATGATGAGAATTACATGCCGCCGGAATTGACCGAGCGCGGCATGCACAAGACGGACGCCGTCCGGTGATCGCCGAGGCCGGCCTCGCCCTGCTCTGGCTCGCCGGGGCGATGTCGCTGCTCCAGCTCGTGCTCGGCTGGGCGGCGCTCCGCCCAGGCGGCGAAGGCTTGCTCCGCATCGTGCGCCCCGTCGCGGTCGCGCAGGGCGTCCTCGTCGCGCTCTGCTTCCTCAGCCTGATCTGGCTGTTCCTGCAGACCGATCTCTCGGTGAAACTGGTCGCGCAGAACAGCCATTCTCTGAAGCCCTGGCTCTACAAGTTCGCCGGCGCCTGGGGAAATCACGAAGGCTCGATGCTGCTCTGGGTGACCGTGCTCGCGGTCGCCGGCGCCGCCGTCGCCCTGTTCGTGCGCAAGCTGAGGCAGGACACGCTGATCGCGACCCTGGTCGCGCAGGCGGCGATCGGGCTCGGCTTCTATGCCTATATCCTCGCCGTCTCCAACCCGTTCGAGCGGCTGCTTCCCGGGCAGATCCCGCTCGAGGGCAATGGCCTCAACCCGCTCCTGCAGGACCCCGGCCTCGCCTTCCACCCGCCGACTCTCTATTTCGGCTATGTCGGCATCTCGATCGCCTTCTCCTTCGCGGTCGGCGCTCTCATCACGCGCGACGTCGGACCGGCTTTCGCCCGCGCCATGCGGCCCTGGGTGCTGGCCGCCTGGATCTTCCTGACGCTGGGCATCACCGCCGGTTCCTACTGGGCCTATTATGAGCTGGGCTGGGGCGGCTGGTGGTTCTGGGACCCGGTCGAGAATGCCTCGCTCATGCCCTGGCTCGCCGCCACCGCCCTGCTGCACAGCGTCACCGTGCTGGCGACGCGGGCGGGGCTCAGGGCCTGGACGATCATGCTCGCCGTGGTCGCCTTCTCCATGTCCATGATCGGCACCTTCCTGGTCCGCTCGGGCATCCTCACCAGCGTGCACAGCTTCGCCGTCGACCCGCGCCGCGGCGTCTTCATCCTCGTCCTGCTCGCTTTCTATATCGGCGGCGCCTTGCTCCTGTTCGGGCTGCGCGTCCGGCACGTGAAGGAGGGCTCGACCTTCGAATTGGTCAGCCGCGAGGCATCGCTGGTGGTCAACAATCTCCTGCTGTCCGTCGTGCTTGGCATCGTCTTCTACGGCACGCTCTACCCGCTGGTCACGCAGGCCCTCGGCTACGACGTCTCGGTCGGCGCGCCCTATTTCAACGCCTTTACCGGGCCGATCGCGCTCGTCCTCGTCGCGCTGATGGCGCTGGGCCCCATGCTGAAATGGCGCCGCGACCGGCTGCGTGAGACCGCGGGCCGCATCGCCATTCCCGCCTTGCTCAGCGCCGCGACCTTGCTGGCAATCGTCCTGCTCGCGCCCGACACGCGGCCGCTGCCGATGTTCGGGCTCGCCGTTGCGGTCGGCGTCGGCGTCGCCAGCCTGCTGCCGCTCATGGGCCGCAACCTCAGGCGGACGCCGCTGTTCACCTGGGGAATGGTGGTCGCCCACCTCGGCATCGCCGTCGCGCTCGCCGGCATGGCCAGCGAGAGTGCCTTTACGAAAGAGACGCTCGTGGCCGCAGCCCCGGGGCAGACCGTCCGCGTCGCCGACTTCACGGTCAAATATAATGGCGTGCAGCCGGTGACCGGGGCGAACTTCACCGCGCTCCAGGCCGAGCTCGAGGTCCGCCGCGGCGATGGCGCGCCCTTCTTCATGTATCCCGAGGCGCGGCTGTTCAGCACCCCGCCCATGCCGACCAGCGAGGCGGCGATCCGCACCCTCTGGAACGGCCAGCTCTACGTCGCCGTCGGCGATCCCTCCGATCCCAACAACCAGGGCGGCCGGCGCCAGCTCCGGCTCTGGTGGAAGCCGCTGGTGACGCTGATCTGGCTCGGCGGTTTCCTCGTCGCTTTGGGCGGCCTGCTGGCGCTCGTCGGCCGGCTCAGGCGCGACCGGCGCAGCAAGGCGCCGTCGGCGGACGAGGCGGCGGCCGCACCGGAGCGCGGGGAGGCCTTTGCGTGAAGAAGCTGCGCCTCATCCTCTGGCTGCCGCTGATCGGCTTCGCCATCTTTCTCATCGTCTTCGCGATCGGGCTCGACCAGCCGGAGCAGAAGACGATCCCGTCCGCCCTGATCGGCCAGCCCATGCCCGAATTCGCGCTGGCGCCGGCCATGCCGGGCCGGCCCGGCCTCTCCAGCGCCGACCTCCGCCGCGGCCAGCCGCGCCTGATCAACGTCTTCGCCAGCTGGTGCATTCCCTGCCGGCAGGAGGCGCCGCAGCTCGAGGAACTGGCCCGCCGCGGCATCCCGATCGACGGCATTGCCGTGCGCGACCGGCCGGAGGACCTGACCCGCTTTCTCGGCACCTATGGCGATCCGTTCCGCTCGATCGGCGCCGATGTCGACCGGCGCGTCCAGCTGAACCTCGGCTCGGCGGGCGTGCCCGAGACGTTCATCGTCGACGGCCGCGGCGTGATCCGCCACCAGCATATCGGCCCGATCAACGCCGGCGACATGCCCGCGATCATGGCCGCCTGGGAAGAGGCGTCGCGATGAGGCGCATGCTTGCCGCACTGGCGCTGTTCCTCGCCGCGCCGGCGCTCGCCGATTCGCTGCTGCCGCCGGCGCGCTGGGCGAACGTGCAGCTGCCCGATCCGGCCAAGGAACGGCAGGCCAAGGCGCTGATGGAATCGATCCGCTGCCTCGTCTGCCAGGGTGAATCGATCGCCGACAGCCCGGCCGAGATGGCCGGCGACATGCGCTCGCTGATCCGCGAGCGCATCCAGGGTGGCGAGGCGCCCGAATCGATCCGGCAATGGCTGATCGCCCGCTATGGCGACCAGATCAGCCTGCAGCCGCCCTTCCGCTGGCAGAATCTCACGCTCTACCTCCTGCCGCTCATCCTGCTCGTCGGCGGCTTCTTCCTCGCCCGCGGCCGCTTCCGGCGAAAGGCGAGACGCTGATGGGCTGGGTGACGATCGTCCTCCTCGCTTTGGCCATCGGTGCCGGCCTCTGGCCGTTCGTGCGCAGGGACAGGGGCGCGCTGCAATTCCTGGCCGCGGCGCTCCTGCTCGCGCTGGCGGGCTATAGCTGGCAGGGCCGTCCGGACCAGCCCGGCAGCCCGAAGACCGCCCAGGCCCGGCAGGCGCTGCCGGACGACGACTTCACCATCCTCCATCCGGAGCTGCTCGGCCGCTTCGACCGGGCCTATGCCTGGATGGTGCGCGCGGATGCGGACCGGCGCGAGGGCAATCTGCTCGGCTCCGCCCAGACCCTGGAAGGGGCGGTGCGCAATCATCCGCGCAACTATGCGCTCTGGACGGCCTATGCCTATGCGCTCGTCGCGGCGAACGAGAATCTGATGAGCCCGGCCTCGCAGCTCGCCTTCGAGCGCGCCTACCGGCTCGCCCCCAACCATCCGGCGCCGGTCTTCGTCTACGGCCTCGCGCTCGCCCGCGGCGGCAATTGGGACCAGGCCGAGCAGGTCTGGCGCGAATTGTTGCAGGGGCTCGGCCCCAATTATCCACTCTACCGCGCGGCGATCGAGGAAAGGCTGGCCGCGATCCGCGAGGCCCGCCAGACGGGCACCCCGGTCCGCCCGGCCACCCCGCCGCAGCCGGCGCCGGGGCAGGGGGCGCCGCCGGGAGCACCGCCGGCGGGCGGCGAGCAGGCGGCGCCCGTCATTCTGGGCAACAGCTCCAACTAGTCATCCCGGCGAAAGCCGGGACCCATGAACAGCGTGGTTCGAATGAGGGGCGAAGCGGCCGTCGCAGGTCCGTCATCGCCCAAGTTCACGGGTCCCGGCCTGCGCCGGCAATCAGGTCCTCTTGCTAGGCCGGCTCGAAAGGCAGGCCCAGCGCCTCGGCCACGGCCTGGTGCCGGATCTTGCCGCCCGAGACGTTGAGGCCGGCGGCGAGGTGCCGGTCCGCCGCCATCGCCGCCTCCGCACCCTTGTTGGCGAGCTTCAGCACGAAGGGCAGGGTCGCATTGTTCAGCGCGAAGGCCGAGGTGCGGGCGACCGCGCCCGGCATGTTCGCGACGCAATAATGAATGACGCCGTCAATCTCGTAGACCGGATCGCTGTGCGTGGTCGGCTTCGAGGTCTCGAAGCAGCCACCCTGGTCGATCGCGATGTCGACGAGCACCGAGCCGCGCATCATCGTCTTGAGCTGGTCGCGGGTGACGAGCTTGGGCGCCGCCGCGCCGGGCACGAGCACCGCGCCGATCACCACCTGACTGCGCTTGATCGCCTCGGCGATCGCCGACTTGGAGGCATAGGCGGTCTTGATCTGGCTGCCGAAATGCATGTCCAGCTCGGCCAGCCGCTCGTTCGAGATGTCGTAGATGGTGACGTCGGCGCGCTGGCCCGTGGCCATCTGCGCGGCGTTGATGCCGGCGACGCCGCCGCCGAGGATCGCGACCTTGCACGGCGCCACGCCGGGCACGCCGCCGAGCAATTCGCCGCGGCCGCCCTGCTCCTTCTCCAGATAATGGGAGGCGACCTGGATCGACATCCGGCCGGCCACTTCGGACATCGGCTTCAGGAGCGGCAGCGCGCCCGAATCCGAGGTCACCGTCTCATAGGCGATGCAGGTCGCGCCCGATTTCATCAGGCCGTGCGTCTGGTCGGGGTCCGGGGCCAGGTGGAGATAGGTGAAGAGCAAATGGCGCGGCTCGAGCAGCGCGATCTCCTGCGCCTGCGGCTCCTTCACCTTCACGATCATGTCCGACTGGGCGAAAACCGCCGCCGCATCGGGGGCGATCGTGGCGCCGACATTGACATAATCCTGGTCGGAGAAATCGATGCCCGTGCCGGCATTGGTCTCGACGATGACCTGGTGGCCGGCAGCGGTCAGCTCCGCGACCGAGGCCGGGACCAGGCCGACCCGATATTCGTGAACCTTGATTTCCTTGGGCACGCCGACGCGCATGCTCGATCTCCTGCATATGAAAGTGGCGCGTCTATAGCGGGACACTTACCCTTTGTCGCCGTTGCGAAGGCGAAATGCCGGTGCTAATGCGCCCGCCGCTCTGTATAGCGGGGCAGCAACGATAGAAAGTCGGACGTTCGTTCCTGACCGATGAGCGATAGCCCCGCCCCAGAGCTGCCCGCCGACCGACCGGCGGGGCATCATCATCCGCAATCGGGGCTGATCGGCCTCGCCGTCGGCGCGATCGGCATCGTCTTCGGCGACATCGGCACCAGCCCGATCTACGCCTTCCGCGAGACCTTCCACGGCCACCACCAACTCGCTGGCGGCGACCTCGAGATCATCGGCGTGCTCAGCCTGATCTTCTGGTCGATGATGATCGTGGTGGCGATCAAATATGTCACCGTCATCATGCGTGCCGACAACAAGGGCGAGGGCGGGAGCCTCGCCTTGCTCGCCCTGATCAACCGCAAGTCCTCCGAGGGCGAGAAACGGCGGCGCTGGACGGCGGGGATCGTGCTGCTCGGCGTCTTCGCCTGCGCGCTCTTCTACGGCGATTCGATGATCACACCTGCCATCTCCGTCCTCTCGGCGGTGGAGGGACTGAACACCGTGCAGACAGGCTTCGAGCCCTATGTCATCCCGATCGCCATCGGCATCCTCGTCGGCCTGTTCGCGATCCAGTCGCGCGGCACGGCCAAGGTCGGCGCCCTGTTCGGCCCGATCATGATCCTCTACTTCCTCACCATCTCGGTGCTCGGCGTCATGCACATCGCCGACAATCCGATGATCGTCCTGCACACCGTCAACCCGCTCAACGCGATCAACTTCTTCCTGACCGACGGCTGGAGCGCCTTCGTGGCGATGGGCTCGGTGGTGCTGGCCGTCACCGGCGCCGAGGCTCTCTATGCCGACATGGGCCATTTCGGCCGGCGGCCGATCGGCATCTCCTGGCTGTTCTTCGTGATGCCGGCCCTGATGCTCAACTATATGGGGCAGGGGGCGATGGTGCTGGCGCTGGACGGCCCCGCCGTCTCGCAGGCGCTGACCAATCCCTTCTTCTTCCTCGCGCCCGAAAGCCTGCGCCTGCCGCTCGTCATCCTCGCCACTTTGGCGACGATCATCGCCAGCCAGGCGGTGATCTCCGGCGCCTTCTCCGTCACCCAGCAGGCGATGCACCTGGGCTTCATCCCGCGGCTCAGGATCCAGCACACCAGCGCCAGCGCCGCCGGCCAGATCTACATCCCGGTGGTCAACTGGGCCCTGATGGTGATGGTCATCCTGCTGGTCCTGTTCTTCAAGACCTCGACCAACCTCGCCGCGGCCTATGGGATCGCCGTCACCGGCGCGATGTTCATCGACACCTGCCTGCTCACCGTCGTCCTGTTCGTGCTCTGGAAGTGGAAGCCCTGGCTCGCCGTGCCCGTGCTCGCCATCTTCTTCCTCGTCGACCTCGCCTATTTCGCCGCGAACCTGATCAAGGTGCCCGACGGCGGCTGGTTCCCGCTGATGATCGGCTTCTTCGCCTTCACCCTGCTCACCACCTGGGCGCGCGGCCGGCAGCTGATGATCAGGCGGATGAACGAGGCGGCGATGCCGGCCTCGATCTTCATCAAGTCCGCCGCCGCCAGCGCCACGCGCGTGCCCGGCACCGCCGTCTTCATGACCACCTCCTCGGACGGCATCCCGCATGCCCTTCTGCACAATCTCAAGCACAACAAGGTGCTGCACGAGCGGGTGCTGCTGCTGACCGTGAAGATCGAGGACGTGCCCTATGTCGAGGAGCAGAAGACCTTCCACCTGGACGAGCTCGGCCAGGGCTTCTACCGGCTGATCGTCCGCTACGGCTTCATGCAGGAGACGAACGTGCCCGCCGCGCTCGCCCGCGTCGACAATTGCGGGCCGCAGATCAGGATGATGGAGACGAGCTTCTTCCTCGCCCGCCAGACCCTGATCGCCGGGCCCAAGCCGGGCATGTGGGTGTGGCGCGAGAAGCTCTTCGCCTGGATGCTGCGCAACGCGGAAAGCGCGATGGAATTCTTCAGCCTGCCCCCGAACCGCGTCGTCGAGCTGGGCAGCCAGGTCGAGATTTGAAGCGCTGATGGGCGGGGGGCCGCTCATCGTCACCGCTCTGTTCGGCCCCGGCGACGACGGCTGGCTGCAGCTGCTGAGGCGCACGCACTATCCCGCCGAGCGCAACCAGGTGCCCGCCCACCTCACCCTGTTCCACCAGCTGCCGCCCAGCCTCGAGCGCGAGCTCGCCGCGCGCCTCGCCGCCGCCACTGCCGCGCCGCCGCCGCCCGCCACCATCGCCGGCATCATGGACCTGGGGGAGGGGACGGCCTTCCGCGTCGAGAGCCCCGCGCTGGAGGCGATCCGCGACACGCTCGCCGAGGCTTTTCACGGCCTGCTCATGCCGCAGGACCCGGCGCCCTGGCGCCCGCACGTCACCGTCCAGAACAAGGTCTCCCCGCGCGAGGCCCGGTCGCTGCAGCAGCAGCTCCGGGCCACCTTCGAGCCGCGGCCGCTGCAGCTCAGGGCGCTGGCGTCATGGCTTTACCTGGACGGCCCCTGGGAGCCGCTGAAGGTGCACCCCTTCCGCCGCTAGGTTTCGCGACTGAAGGTGTCGTGGTCCGGCGAAGGCCGGACCGCTGGACGAGAAGTCTCGGCATATCTCCCAACGGTCCGGCCCGCGCCGGACCACGCCTCACGCACCACGTCTCGCCTCAGTCGACCTGGCCGATCCCGTCGCAGCTATAGTCGAAGGCGGCCAGGCCGGCGTCCAGATAGCCCGCCAGCAGCGGCATGTCGGTCAGCTCGTCGATCCGCTCGTCCGGCCCCAGGTCGCTCGCCTCGGCGAAGGCCTCGTCCCATTCGCTTGCGTCATAGGTGCCGCGGCCGACCCAGGCGAGCGCCAGGATCTCGGCCAGCTGGTCCTCGGCCAGATCCTCGAGCGTCGCCTGCACCTCTTCCTCGACGCCGTCGTTGAGCTCGTCCTCGAGCACGGACAGGGTGCCGCCGCCTTCGCCGTCCTCCTCGAAATCGTCGACATCGTCGGGATCCTCGTCCGGCTCCTCGGCCGGGATCTGGGCTTCCAGCTCGCGCGCCCGCAGGATCAGGCGGCAGATGGTGTCGAGCGGCGTCAGCAATTCCATTTGGCTCTCTCCCATGTCCCGAAACGACAGGGCCCGGCCCCGGTTCCGGGCCCTTGAAATCCGGTCCGTCCGGCGCCAGTTGACCCGCAGGGCAGCGCTTTCTATAGCGCCGCCTCGCCCAAGGGCCGCGCGGCTCGCCGAAGCGGCCCGACGATGGTGGGGCGGAGTAGCTCAGCTGGTTAGAGCAGCGGAATCATAATCCGCGTGTCGGGGGTTCAAGTCCCTCCTCCGCTACCATCGCTTTTCCGCAAAACCCTTCCATCCGGCGGCGATGCGCCTATCTTGGCGCGATGCGCCCGGCATTCGCCTTGCTTGCTTTTGGCCTCGTCGCCGCCCCCGTGGCGGCGCAGCCCGCTGCGCCCGCGCCATCCCCGCAGGCCCCGGCCAATCCCTATGCGGGCCTGTTCACGCCCTGGGGCGGCGTGAACCGGGATTCGATCGACGCCGAGATCGCGACGGCGCAGCCGGCCGCCGAGCCGCAGAGCAACACCGTCCCCGCTTATTCCCCGCTCGAATCGCGCACCGAGGCCGAGGCGGTGGCGCTCGGCCGCCGCGTGGGCGAGGTGGTCCGCGCCGGCAATTGCGCGGAAGGCGAGCGGATCGCGCGCGAGGCCGGCGACTTCGCGTTGGTCCGGGCCGTCCGCGAGCATTGCCGCCGGCCCCGCTGACCCGGGGAAATCCCGGTATCAATTTGATTGCCAGCGCCCGCGCGCCTGCTATCCCTGAGGCCGCCTTTTGGGAAGAGGCAGAGCAGACCCCGGCCTGGCGCCGGGGTCTCTCCTTATGAAGCGATCCGCTCCAGATAGCCGCCGGCCCAGAGGCTGCGGATCAGTTCGTCCGGCTTCTCATGGTTCAGGTCCGCCGCGGTGAAGACGTCGCCGCTGAGCGCGATGTCCAGCGCATCCCCTTCTTCCGCCTTGAACTCGAGGTCGCCGCCCGGGCCGATCAGGATCAACTTGCCTTCGTCGTCGGCGACGTTCCAGGGCACGAAGCGGCGGCGGCGGTAGCGGTCGTCGGGCCGGGCTACGGCCGAGGCGGAGATCACGCCGGAGACGTTCGGCCGCCGCCCGCGCACGAAATTGTCGGCGAGCAGGTCGAAGGCGCCGTCCATGCTGGCATTCTTCGAGATCAATTTGATGAGCTTGTCGAAATGCTGGCGCGCCTGCTCGCGGTCGAAGTCGCGCTGGGCATAGCCGGCGGGCAGCGAGCGGCGGAAATCGGGCGAGCTCAAGGCCAGCTCGGAGATCGACTCGAGCAAAAGGTCCGCCCAGGTCTTGGTGATCATGCCGACGGTGATGTGCAGCGAAGGCTCCTCGCCGGCATTCTCCGCGTCGTGCATGATCCCGCGCGGCAGATAGAGGCAGTCGCCAGGGTTCAGCGTGAATTCCTGCGTGACCTCGCCGGGCTCGTAGCGGCCGACCTCGAAGCGCTCGCCCCGGAACGGCGTCTCCACCGCGGTACCGTAGACGCGCCAGGCCTTGGAGCCCGAAATCTGCATAACGAACACGTCGTGATTGTCATAATGGGGCGGGAAGCCCTGATTGGCCTCGCCGTCCTCGGCGACCTGCGGGGTCAGATAGATATTGGTCTGCATGTGGCAGGTCAGCACTTCCTCCAGCGCCCGGCAGAATTCGCCGAGGTTGAAGATAGAATCGTGCAGCTGCGGCAGGATGATCGTCGCGCCGTTCAGATATTCCTCGGCGACGATCGCGCGGCTGACCCGGCCGTCATCGTCGATATAGTCGGTCCGCTCGATCCGGTTGCGGTGGTTGGTGAGGTCGACCAGCCCTTCGCGCAGGTCCGCCGAGTTGATGAAATGGTCGACGATGTCGAGCGTCAAGAGGTCGGCATAGCGGTCCGGCTCGTTCCTGATGTTGATCAGCGGCTTCCGCTCGTAATAATTTTCGAGGAAGTCCTCCTTGGCGATCGGGGCGATCAGGAAGCCAAGCGCATCCTCCTCCCATCGGGGGGAATCGCCCGCCTCGTCCGCCTTGAATTGCCCCGTCCGCAACACCTCGGTCATAATCAGCCTCTCCCCAGGGAAAGGCGAGTGTATCGGGCAGCTTGCGGGCGCGGAAGGGTCTATTTGCGCGGCTTCGGGCCGGGCAAAGCGGGATCGGCGCGATAGGGTTCAAGCGCCGTCTCGAGCAGCCGCAGGGTGGCCGTCGCCGGCGCAGCCAGCCGTTTCTGCTCCAGCGGTTCGCGGAAGGCGGCGAGCACGGCGCGCGCGGCCGCGGCCAGCAGCAGCTCCCGCGGCGTGAACGACTGGGGGGCAGGACCCTCCGGCATCACCGCCTGGCTTCTCGCGGCCGGGTCGGCTGCCGGGGCAGGCGCGTCAGCATCTCCTGGCCGCGAGAAAAACGGGCGCGCCTTCATTGAACAGGGCGGCAAGGCTCGGCATACATGAGGTCCAAAAGGGATGAATCCGCGTACTAGTTCATCGCTTTCCACTGAATTGTCAAGCAGGATTTTTCAAAACAGATGAGTTTCGGCACGCGCCTCGCAGAAGAACGCAAGCGGCTTGGGCTAAAACAGGCGGAATTCGCCGATCTCGTCGGGACGGACGTGCCGAAACAGAGCCTCTACGAAAATGACCGGCGCGAACTCCGGGCGGATTATCTTGCCCGGCTGGCCCAGGCCGACGTCGATATTGTCTATGTGCTGACGGGCCGGCGCAGCGAGGGCGAGTGGCTGCAGGAAGGGCCGAGCGAGCTCCTGTCCTGCTATCTGTCGCTGCCGGCCGAGATGCAGGAGGCGCTCGCGGGCCTCGCCCGCTCGCTCCGCGACCAGTTCAGCCGCACCCACGGCGCCCCGACCCTGCACACGCGGCGAGCGGATTACCGCGCGGGCGAGGGGAAGCGGTAGGCGAACTCCTCCCCGGTCCGGGGAGGAGTTACATCCTAGGCCTCCGCCTTCGCCGGAATCACCCCGCGACGGATCTGGTCGAGCTCGATGCTCTCGAACAAAGCCTTGAAATTGCCCTCGCCGAAGCCCTCATTGCCCTTGCGCTGGATGATCTCGAAGAAGATCGGGCCGACCATATTCTCGGTGAAGATCTGCAGCAGCAGACCCTCGCCCGTCTCGGGCGAGCCGTCGATCAGGATACGGCGCTTGCGCATCTCCTCGACCGAGTGGCCGTGGCCCGGCACGCGCTTGTCGATCATGTCGTAATAGGTGTCGGGCGTGTCCTGGAAGCGGATGCCGTTGGCGCGCAGCTTGTCCACGGTGCCGAAAATGTCGTCCGTGGCCAGCGCCAGGTGCTGGATGCCCTCGCCCTTATAGTCGCGGATGAACTCCTCGATCTGGCTGTGCTCGTCCTGACTCTCGTTGAGCGGGATGCGGATCTTGTCGTCCGGCGCGGTCATCGCCCGGCTGAGCAGGGCGGTCTGCTTCCCCTCGATGTCGAAATAGCGAATCTCGCGGAAGTTGAAGATCCGCTCGTAATAGCCGGCCCAATAATCCATCCGCCCGCGGCGCAGATTGTGAGTGAGATGATCGAGCGTGTGCAGGCCGACGCTGTTCTGCTCGGGGGTGGCGCCTTCCACCGGCACGAAGTCCACGTCGTAGATGGTCCGGGGGCCCTTCCTGTCGACCAGGTAGAGGTTCGCCCCGCCAATCCCCTCGATCGCGGGAATGTCGAGCTCGCCCGGCCCGCGCTCTCCCGCCACCGGCACCGCGCCGCGCTCGACCGCGAGCTTCAGCGCCTCGGCCGAATCCTTCACCCGGAAGGCCATGGCGTTGGCGGAGGGGCCGTGCGCCTCGCGGAAGTCCGCGACCTGGCCGGTCGGCTCCATGTTCAGAAGGAAGTTGATGTCGCCCTGGGTGTAGCGCCGCACGTTCTTCGAGCGGTGATTGGCGAGATGGGTGAAGCCCATCGCCGTGAACAGGTTGGCGAGCGCCGCGGGATCGGGGCCGGTGAACTCGACGAACTCGAAGCCGTCGAGGCCCATGGGATTGTTGTGCTGGGTCATGGCCGCGGCTCATACCAGCGCCCGCGAGTCCCGGCAAATGGGCCGTTGCCGACCGGGGGTGCAGTCCCTAAGTCGTTTCGATGACCGCTACCCACAGCTCTCGCATGATCATCCTCGGCTCCGGCCCGGCCGGGCTGACCGCCGCAATCTACGCCGCCCGCGCCGGCCTCGCGCCGATCGTCGTCCAGGGCATCCAGCCCGGCGGCCAGCTCACCATCACCACCGATGTCGAGAATTATCCCGGCTTCGCGGACGTCATCCAGGGTCCCTGGCTGATGGAGCAGATGCAGAAGCAGGCCGAGCATGTCGGCACCAAGATGGAATGGGACCATATCTCGAAGGTCGACCTCAGCCAGCGTCCGTTCCGGCTCGAGGGGGACAGCGGCACCGTTTATCTGGGCGACACCCTGGTGATCGCGACCGGCGCGCAGGCGCGCTGGCTGAACCTGCCCACCGAGGAGCATCTGAAAGGGAAGGGCGTCAGCGCCTGCGCAACCTGCGACGGCTTCTTCTACCGGGGCAAGAAGGTGGTGGTGATCGGCGGCGGCAACACCGCGGTCGAGGAAGCGCTATACATGACCAACCACAGCCATGACGTGACGCTGATCCACCGCCGCGACTCGCTCAGGGCCGAGAAGATCCTGCAGCAGCGACTGTTCGCCCATCCCAACATCAACGTCCGCTGGAACAGTGAGGTCGCCCGGTTCGTCGCGGGCGGCACGCCCGAGACCCTGGTCGCGGTCGACCTCAGGGACACCAAGACGGGCGAGATCGAGCGGCTGGACACGGAGGGTGCCTTCGTCGCCATCGGCCATTCGCCGGCGACCGGGCTGTTCCGCGGCCATCTCGACCTCGACGATGACGGCTATCTCCGCGTCGAGACCGGCACGACCCGCACCAGCGTGCCCGGCGTCTTCGCCTGCGGCGACGTGATGGACAAGATCTACCGCCAGGCGGTCACCGCCGCCGGCACCGGCTGCATGGCCGCGCTCGACGCCGAGAAATTCCTCGCCGAGGCGGACTTCGAAACCGCCGAGCCCGCGCTTCAGGAGGCCTGAGCTTCGTCCTCCGCGAATGCCGCCATCGCCGTTTCCACGGCCATGAGCAGCATCGCGTCGTCGCCCGGACGGGCGAAGGTATGCGAATCGGTCTCGATCACCTGGGTCGCGCGGATCAGGTCGGGATAGGTCCAGCCGCGGATCTCGGCGTCGGCCGCGATCGCTGTATTGTCGCCGCGGCAGAGGATGACCTCGGCGGGGAGCCGATGACGGAGCAGCGCCCGGGCGACGTCGTTGGACAGGCTTTCCGGCTGCTTCCGCAAGAACAGGCTGCGAATGCCGCGCCATAACTTCCTGAAATTGACCGCTCCCGTCAGGAGGCGCTTCCAGCCTTCCCAACTCAGCAGCCGCTTGCGGTAATGCGCGCGGATCGCGGCCGGGGCAGGGGCGCCCTCCTCGGCCTCGACCAGCCAGGGATTGGCGAGGATCAGCCCGTCCAGCCCGGCCTCGTCGCCGTAAAGTGCAAGCGCGCTGGCCCCGTCGCAGAGGCCGAAGCCGATCACCGACCTGAGGCGAGGCACCTCGCGCCGGAACGCGTCGGCCGCCGCCTTCAGGTCCGGCCCGCTCCCCCTGAAGCCGGGATCCTCGCCATTGCTGTCGCCAACCCCGCGCCGGTCATAGCGGAAGCAGGCATAGCCCTTATCCGCCAGTGCCTTGGCAAGCCTTTCATACATCCGATGCGAACCGATCCGGGTCTGGCTCCCCCCGATCACCAGCAAGACACCCTGCGCGGCACCTTCGCCAACATCGACGCTCCCCGCCAGGGTCGCGTCGCCACAGGGAAAGGCGATCAGGCGGCGCACGCGCGGCACCATTCGGCTAGGTCGGCGGCCAGCGCCACGGCCAGTTCCTCCGACGTGCCGGGTTCGGACCGCCGCCACAGCGCCGGCCCGTCCAGCTTGAGGTCCGCCGCCTGCGCGTCGGTCGCAAGCCGCACCGTGCGCAGCGGCGAGACCGCGGCCGCCGTGGCGCCGGCCAGCCCCGCCTTCAGCGCATCGGAAGGCGCATAGCCCGCCCATTCCACGCCCGCGAGGCCGGCGCGCACCATGTCCCGCTGCAGCGCCAGCCCGTCCACCGGGGCGAACCGCCAATGGCCGCGCGCCGTCGCCGCATCGTCGAGCAACACCCCGCCGCGCATCGCCGCGGTCAGTGGCTTGCCCGCCTTCTCCGCCACATAAGCGGCGGCGGCGGTGACGTCATGACGCCAGTCGCCCCAGGCCATGTCAGCCAGCGCCGCCCCGCTTTCGCCGGTGCCGCCGAGGTCGGGCAGCCAGCAGCCGAAGCCCTCGGCCGCCAGCCGGCGCATCACCGCGGCAAGCAGCGCCCGCGTCCGGTTCATCTCCTCGAAGAGCGGTGGGACGAAGAGGATGGCGGGGGCGTCCTCCGCCCCGATCCGCATCAGCCATTCCGCGCGGCCGCCGCTCTCGAACGTCTCGAAGGCGAGGCCGGCCCCGCTCATATCAGGGTCTTGCTGCGCGCGAAGGTCAGGAGCGCGCCGAACGTCTCCATCATGTCGGCGTCGACCTCATGGTCCTCGATCAGGATGCCGAGCCTCTCCTCGAGCTCGGTGAGCAGGCCGGCGACGGCCATCGAATCGAACTCCGGCAGGGCCCCGAACAGAGGTGTTTCCTCGCGGAAGCCGGCGACGCGCGCCGGGTCCAGCCCGAGCACGTCGGCGAGCACGGCGCGCAGGGTCGCCTCGACCTCTAGTCCATCATTGGGCGCGGCGGCCATGTCTCTGCTCTTCCCCTTTGTCGTGCAGCGCGGACTAACCCCTGCGGAGCCGCCCCGCAAGCGCGCGCGCCGAACCCGCGAGGCCGCGCAGCGTCCCGGGATTCCACGCCTCGAGCCGCCAGAGCGGCCGCCTCTCCTCCATCCAGTCGCGCTTATAGGCGTCGTCGCCGGTGCCGTAATCGATGACCTTGACCCGGTCCTGGTCGATCGCGCGGCGGAACATCGCCTCGCCGAGGATGGTCCCGGGCGAGTGCTCCTTCGCATCCTCGCGATAGGCGAGCTTGTGGATCGTCGCCTCGCCATTCTCGACGAGCCAGAGCTGCACCGCCAGGGGCTTGCCGTCCTTGCGCGCGACCCCGAGCCGGAGCGTGCCGGCCGCGCCTTCCTGCTCGGCGAGCGCGCGGAGGAAGGGGAAGGAGCCTTCCTCGGGCTTCCAGCTCGCGCGATAGACCTCTTCGTAGGCCGCCCAGGCGCCCTCGTCGAACCGGTCGAATATCTCCAGGTCGAGCCCGGCCGCCCTGGCCTTGCGCTTCGCGGTGCTGCGCAGCTGGCCCGGCCGCTTCGCCCAGTAAGCGGCGAAGTCCTCGCCTTCGGTGCGCACGCGCCAGTTGCCGGTCTTCTCGGTCAGCCGCACCTTCCAGCCGGCGGCCCGGAAGGCGGCGGCCAAGGGCTCTGGATCCTCGATCGGGGCCAGTTCCAGTTCGGCAATGCCACTCCTGCGGATCGCTACGGCCAGCGGCGTCATGACGTCATTTTCGCCTATCCCGTTGAATCGCAACGAATACCAGGCGGCGTAGGCGCGCGCTTTCCGGCCCTCCACCGCCAGGAACAGCCAGGCGGCCTTCTCGCCGTCCCGCGCCCGCCAGACGGCAAGGCTGCCCGGCGGGGGGACATGGGCGTGCAGCAGGCGAAACCAGGACAGGCGATCATAGGGGCTCGCCTGGCGCGCACGGTCCAGCGCCCCCGCCGCATCCTCCGCCACGGCGTCCAGATCTGTGAACAAAGCGATGTTAACCGTCACGCTTTATGCCCCTTCGCCGCCGCCCTATCATGCCCTCCTTTAAGCAGGAATGAAGTTGACCTCCCCCGATCCCACGCCGCAGCCGCTCGACCATCTCACCCTGCGCGGCGATCCCGCGGCGCCGGCTTTGCTGAGCCGCGAGGGCATGCTCGATTATGCCGCTCTGGAGGACGCCGTCGGCCGCCTGGCCGCGGCGCTGCGGGCGCGGGGCCTGAGGCATGGCGACCGGATCGCCTCCTGGCTGCCGAAGAACCGGCTGACCAGCCTGCTGCCTTTGGCGGCGGCGCGCGCCGGCTTCGTCCACGTCCCGGTCAATCCCTTGCTGAAGCGGATGCAGGTCGCCCATATCCTCGCCGATTGCGGCGCTTCCCTGCTCATCAGCGGCACTGCGCGGCTCGCCACGCTCGAGGCGGGGGACGTCAGCTGTCCGGTCCTCGACGAGGCGGAGGCGAACGCATTGTTCGAGCATGGCGACGCACTCGGCCCCTCCGGCCACGATCCCGAAGATCTCGCGGCCTTGCTCTATACGTCCGGCTCCACCGGCCGGCCAAAGGGGGTGATGCTCAGCCATGCCAATTTGTGGCTCGGTGCGATCAGCGTCGCGCATTATCTGCGCCTGACCCCTGAGGACCGCACGCTGGCGGTGCTGCCGCTCAGCTTCGATTATGGCCAGAACCAGCTGCTCTCCACCTGGGCGGCGGGCGGGGCGGTGGTGCCGCTCGACTATCTCACCGCCAGGGACGTGATGCGCGCGGTCGAACGCAACCAGATCAGCACCTTGGCCGGTGTTCCTCCGCTCTGGGTACAACTGGTCGAGGCGCCCTGGCCGCCCGCGGCCGCGCTCTCCCTGCGCCGGCTCACCAATAGCGGCGGCAAGCTCGCACCCTCGGTCGTCCGGCGGATGCGCGAGGTCTTCCCGGCCGCGGACATCTATTCGATGTACGGCCTCACCGAGGCCTTCCGCTCCACCTATCTCGAGCCGGCCTTGCTCGACGCGCATCCCGATTCGATAGGCATGGCCATTCCCTTCGCCGAGATCATGGTCGTGGACGGGGAGGGCAGGGACGCCGTCGAGGGCGAGCTGGTCCATGCCGGCCCGCTCGTCGCCAAGGGCTATTGGCAGGATCCGGCGCGCACCGCCGAGCGCTTCAAGCCCGCGCCGGCGCACTCGTCTTTCGGCGGCATCGCCGTCTGGTCGGGCGACATGGTGCGCCGCGATCCGCAAGGATTGCTCTATTTCGTCGGCCGCGAGGACGGGATGATCAAGACCTCCGGCAATCGGGTCAGCCCGACCGAGGTGGAGGAGGCGGCGATCGCCTCGGGCCTGGTCTACGAGGCGGTCGCTCTGGGCTATCCGGACGACCGGCTCGGCGAGGGGATCGCGCTGGTCGTCCGCCCGGACCGGAGCGTGCAGGAGGAGGAGTTCAGAGCCTTTCTGAAGAAGCAGCTCCCCAATTTCATGCAGCCATCAAGGATCATCTGGCGCGACGAGCTGCCGCGCAGCCCGAACGGGAAGCTTGACCGCAACCTCCTGAAGGACGAGCTGAACGCATGAGCAAGCCCATGGGCCCGATCCCCGCCGGCTTCGCGGCGGACGAGGACAATATGCTGCTGATCGGCGGCCGACGCGCCGACGCGCTCGTCGCGGAGGCCGGCGACACGCCGCTCTTCGTCTACGACCTCGCTTTGATCGACGCGAAGATCGCCCGCTACCGCGCCGCCTTCCCCGGCGTGCACCTGCATTATGCCATAAAAGCAAACTCCTATCAGCCGTTGCTCGATCATGTCGCGAAGCAGGTCGACGGCCTCGACATCGCCTCGGTCGGCGAGATGGACTTTGCCCTGGAGTCCGGCACGAGCGCGGACAGGATCAGCTTCGCGGGGCCCGGCAAGCGCGACGGCGAGCTCTCCGAGGCGATCCAGGAGGGGCTTACGCTCAACGCCGAATCCGAAGGCGAGGTCGAGCGAGCGCTCAGCATCGGCCGGAAGATCGGTCTGCGGCCGCGGCTCGCCGTCCGCGTGAACCCCGATTTCGAGATCAAGGGCTCGGGCATGCGCATGGGCGGCGGCGCCAAGCCGTTCGGCGTCGATGCGGCGCGCGTGCCCGCTCTGGTCCGCCGCATCGTCGACAGCGGCGCCGACTGGCGCGGCTTCCACATCTTCGCGGGCTCGCAGGCGCTCGACGCCGATGCCCTGATCGAGGCGCAGGCCGCCACCTTGGCGCTGGCCGCCCAGCTCGCCGAGGAAGCGGGGGCATCGCCACCGCTGGTCAATCTCGGCGGCGGCTTCGGCATCCCGCATTTCCACGGTGAACAGGCGCTCGACGTCGAGAAGGTCGGCATTGCCCTCGGCGATGGCCTTGCCGCCCGCGCCCCGATCCTGAGGGACACCCAGTTCGCGATCGAGCTCGGCCGCTGGCTCGTCGGCGAATGCGGCGTCTACCTGACCCGGATCGTCGACCGGAAGGTGAGCCACAACAAGACCTTCCTGATCGTCGACGGCGGCCTCCATCACCAGCTCGCCGCCTCCGGCAATTTCGGCCAGGTCGTGCGCCGCAACTATCCCGCCGCCATCGCCAGCCATTTCGGCGAGGAGGCGGAGGAGGAGGTCAATATCGTCGGCTGCCTCTGCACGCCGCTCGACCGGCTGGCCGATGACGTCATGACGCCGCGCGCCGAGGTCGGCGACCTGGTCGCGGTCTTCCTCGCGGGGGCCTACGGCCTCTCGGCCAGCCCGCAGGGCTTCCTCACCCAGCAGCCGGCGCTGGAGATGGTTCTGAACGCGCGCAATTAACGCCTTTCGGGCGGCCGGTCCCAAAGCGGGACACCGCTGGGCATGCGCCTCGTTCCTAACGCTAATTTTACCTCTTGCCCGCATAGCAGGCCGACTTCCCGCGCCTTTCATCCCCTTCGGGGACGTCCGGCACAGGGGATCGGAGCGAGTGAAGAGGGTTTGATCATGCGCGTTTCCGCCAGGTTCTTCGCCGGCCTTGCCGCCTCTGTGAGCATGCTGGCGCTCGCCGGCTGCGGCGGCAGCGGCGGCACCCGTTTCCTGCCGCCGGCCGCCTCCGCGTCCGATACCGCCGCGTCCCAGGTCGGCGAGAGCTACGTCATCGGCCCGATGGACGAGATCACCATCTTCGTCTGGCGCAATGCGGAGCTCGGCGCGAACGTCCAGGTCCGCCCCGACGGCCGCATCACCACGCCGTTGATCAGCGACATGATCGCCGCCGGCAAGACCCCGGCCCAGCTCGCCGACGACATCCGCGAGGTGCTGACCCGTTACATCACGGACCCGCAGGTCTCGGTCATCCTGAACCGCCCGCAGGGCACCTTCTCGCAGCAGATCCGCATCGTCGGCGCCACCGAGCGCCCGGCGGCGATCCCCTATCGCGCGAACATGACCCTGCTCGACGGGATGATCGCGGTCGGCGGCCTCTCCGAATATGCCGCCGGCAACCGCGCCCGCCTGATCCGCACCGATCGCGCGAGCGGGCAGCAGCGCGAATATGACCTCAGGATCACCGACCTGCTCCGGCGCGGCGACATCCGCGCCAACGTCCGGCTGGAGCCGGGCGACGTCATCATCATCCCCGAGAGCATGTTCTGACGCCCGCCCGCTGAACCCGAGGCCTGAACCGAAGGATTCCCGCCGATAATGGACGGACTTTACAGCCAGATCAGGATCGCCCTGCACCAGGTGTGGCGCCGCCGCTGGCTCGCGGCCGGCGTCGCCTGGGGCGTGGCCGTGCTGGGCTGGCTGGTCATTGCCCTGATCCCGAACAGCTACGAGGCCAAGGCCCGCCTCTTCATCCAGCAGCAGCAGGTCTTCGCCAACCTGCCGGGCAGCACGGTCGAGGACCGCAACGCCCAGATGCTGCGCCTGAAGCAGACCCTCGTCTCGAACGAAAATCTGACGCGCGTCGTCCGCCGCACCGACCTCAACTCGCTGGTTGCCAATGACCGGGACCTGTCCGCGGTCGTCTCGGCGCTGCGCACGCGGATCACCGTCACCCAGCAACCCGACGGCGGCCTCGAGATCAAGGCCAGCTCCAACATTTCCGGCTTCTCCAACGCCCAGAATGCGCGCACCGCCGCCGGCACCGTCCAAGGGCTGATCGACGCCTTTCGCGAGCAGAACATGTCGGGCGACCGGCAGGAAGCCGGCCAGGGTCTCGAAGTGCTGGACGAGGAGCTCCGCCGCCGCGAGGCCGCGCTGCGCGAGGCCGAGCAGCGCCGGGTCGAGTTCGAGCAGCGCTTCATGGGCGCGCTCCCCGGCACCGGCACGATCTCCGACCGGATGAACGCCGCGCGCACCGAGATGGCCGGGCTCGAACAGCAGATCGCCGCCCACCAGGCGTCGCTCACCGCGATGCGCGCCCAGCTCGCCTCGACCCCGGCGACCCTCCCGGGCATGGCCGGCGAGAGCAGCGGCACCGCCACCGGCCAGATCGCGCAGCTGCAGGGGCAGATCGCACAGAATCTCGCCCGCGGCTGGACCGAATCGCATCCCGACATCGTCGCCGCCCGCGCCCAGATCGCGCGCCTCCGGCCCTATGCGGCGCAGGAGCGCAGCTCCGGCAATACCGGCGGCATCTCCAATCCCTCCTACGTCTCGCTGCGCGCGATGATGGCGGAGCGCGAGGCGCAGCTGAGCGCGGCGATGACCCGCCGCAACCAGCTCCAGGCCGATCTCGGCCAGCTCTCCGCGCGCCAGTCGACCGAGCCCAGCCTCGCCGCCCAGCAGAGCCAGCTCGCCAGCGACTACAACACGCTGAAGACGCAATATGACCAGCTGGTCGCGCAGCGCGAGCAGATCCGCCTGCGCCGCGACATCAACAGCCGCACCAGCCCGATCAGCGTCTCGGTCGTCGAGCCGCCCAGCGTGCCGAGCGCACCCGCGGCGCCGAACCGGCCGATCTTCCTGACCCTGGTGCTGATCGTCGCGATCGGCGCGGGCGTCGCCGCGGCCTTCGTCAAGGCGCAGCTGCAGACCACCTTCCCGACCGCCAACCGCCTCGTCCAGGTCACCGGCCTCAAGGTCATGGGCACGGTCAGCGAGGTGGTGAGCGCGTTCGAGCGCAGCCGGCGGCGCAAGAAGCTCGTGCTGCTCGGCGGCACGTTGGCGGCGCTCGGCGGCGCCTGGGTCGTGCTGATGCTCGTCGAATTCTGGCAGCGCAGCGGCGTGGCGTGAGGAGCGAGATGGCCAAGCATATCCCCCAGTCGCTGCTCGAGCGCGCCGCCGAGATGTACGATCTCGGCTCCGCCCTGCGCGGCCCCGCGCCCGCGGCGCAGCCCGAGCAGGCGCGCGCGCCCGTCCCGGCGCCGGCCCCCGTGCCGGTGCCCGAGCCGACCCCCGAGCCCATGTCCGTCGCGGTCGAGGCGCCGAAGCCGGCGCCCGCCCCGGCGCCGGAGCCGGCCCGCCCCGTTTTCACCGCGCCCCGCACCGCCGAGCCGGCCGGCGAAGTGGCGGAGATCAATCGCGACGTGCTGGCCGCCAACGGCTTCATCGTCCCCGGCGCGCCGATGAACGCAATCGCCGAGGAGTTCCGGCTGCTCAAGCACACCTTGCTGTCCGACATCGCGGCGGCGAGGCGGCAGACCGAGGAGCAACGGCGCACCGTGCTCGTCTGCTCGTCGCAGCCGAAGGAAGGCAAGACCTTCTCGGCCATCAATCTCGCGCTCAGCCTTGCCGGCGAGAAGGAGCTGGAAGTGCTGCTCGTCGAGGCGGACTTCCTGAAGCCCGACGCGCTGGCCAAGCTCGGCATCGCCGGCGGGCCAGGCCTCGTCGACGCCTTGCTCGACAACGATTCCGATCCCGAAGCCTTCGTTATCCGCACCGACGTGCCGGGCCTCTCGGTCCTGCCCGCCGGCGCCAAGACCAATAATGTGCCGGAGCTGCTTGCTTCGGACCGATGCAGGGAGGTGCTGGCGAAGCTCGCCGGCAATCAGCGGCGGATCATCCTGTTCGATTCGCCGCCGGTGTTGATGGCGTCCCACGCGATTGTGCTCGCCGGCCTTGTCGGCCGGGCGCTCGTCGTCGTGCGCGCCGACCAGACAACCGAAGCCGACCTGCGCGAGGCCATCGGCCTGCTCCAGGGCTGCGAGATCAGCCTGATCCTGAATGGAGCAGGCCTCGCGGTCACCGGGCGCAAGTTCGGCTCATATGATGGATATGGCCATGAAGACTGAGCTTGCACTCGCGCGCCGCCTGACGCGCCTCACGCTGGCGCTGGGCGCCGCCGTCGTCGCGGCGGGGGCCGCGCAGGCGCAGGAGCGCCTCGGCTATGGCAGCTTTGGCGGCCCGGTCGCGTCCTCGCCCTCGGGCGGCGGCCAGGACGGCAGCAACGCCCGGGACGGCGATCCGCAGGCGGGCGAGGAGCCCCGGCCCAGCCGCCGGCGCAGCAACCGCCCGCAGCGCGCGCGGACCGACGTCTCGGCCTATCTCGAAGTCGCCCAGGTGCTCAGTGCCGACCTCGACAGCGGCGGCGAGACCCTGACCTATACGAGCGTCGCCGCCGGGGTTGACGGCACCGTGCAGACGCGGCGGGTCACCGCCCAGGTCAGCTATCGCTACGAGCGCGACATCGACTGGCAGGACGGCGGCATCGACCGCGACGCCCATGCCGGCCTTGCCATGGTCAACCTCCAGGTCGTCCCGGGCGCGCTGCAGATCGATGCGGGCGGCCTCGCCACCCGCACCGGCGGCGACGGCCGCGTCTTCGGCGTCACCAACCGCACCGACAATGTCGACGTCTATTCGGCCTATGTCGGCCCGACCCTCTCGACCCATGCCGGGCCGCTGGCGATCAACGCCTCCTACCGGCTCGGCTCGGTCTGGGTGGACGATCACCGCCCGAACAGCCCGCTTGACGAGGATTTCGACCATTCGACCGCGCAGAGCGCGACCGCGAGCATCGGCATGGCGCCGGGCCGCGGCCTGCCGATCGGCTGGACGGTCAGCGCCGGCTATGCCCGCGAGGACACGTCGGGTCGCTTCGACCAGGAATTCCAGGGCATGTATGTCCGCGGCGACATCGTCGTGCCGCTGAGCGCGACGCTCGCCGTCACGGCCGGCGTCGGCTATGAGGATATCGAGGCCAGCCAGCTCGATTTCGTGCGCGACGCGGGCGGCTTCCCGGTGATCGGCCCGAACGGCCCGACCCCGGATCCGAGCGCGCCCAGGCTGCTCACCTACGACCAGTCCGGCCTGATGTATGACGGCGGCATCATCTGGCGGCCCAGCCCGCGCACCGAGCTGCAGGTCCGCGCCGGCCACCGTTATGGCGGCACCACCTATTCGGGCTCGCTCGATCACCAGATCAACGAGCATCAGGGCGTCCATGCCGAGGTGTTCGACACGGTCGAGACGTTCGGCCGCTCGCTGACCAACGACTTTGCCGGCCTGCCGGTGGACCTCGACGTCAACCGCGATCCGCTGACCGGCGGCCTCGGCGGCTGCGCGTTCAGCCGGAGCGGGCAGGGCGGCCGCTGCTTCGACCGGTCGCTCTCGTCGATCACCGGCTCGACCTTCCGCGCCCGCGGCGGCAGCCTCGTCTTCTCCGGCGAGCGCGGTCTGTGGAGCTACGGCATCGGCGCCGGCTACGTCCATCGCCGCTATGCCCGCCCGGCTTTGGCCGGTGTCTCCTCCTTCGCGCAGACGGACGACAGCTGGTCGGTCTACGGCTCAATCGCGCGCCAGCTGAGCAGGACCTCGGAGGTCAATTTCGACGCCTTCGCCAGCTGGTATTCGAACGATGTGGACCCGAACACGGTGCGCACGCTCGGCGCGACCTTCAGCTACAACCGGAGCCTGTTCCTGGAGCGCCTCCGGCTGCTGGCCTCGGTCGGCATCTACAATACCGACGACGGCATCGACAGCGCGACCAACGCCTCGGCTCTCGGCGGTCTGAGGTACACGTTCTAAGAGCCTGTGCTCGCGGAGTAATTGTCTATGTACACCAACCATTATCGCCTGACCGGCCAGCCCTTCCAGCTGACGCCCGACGCGCGTTTCTGGTTCGACAGCCGGACGCACAAGAAGGCGATGGCCTATCTCGGCTACGGTCTCGCCCAGGGCGAGGGCTTCATCACCGTCACCGGCGAGATCGGCGCGGGCAAGTCCACCCTGGTCGCGCACGTATTGGCCAATATCGACCGGGCGCGGCTCAACGCGATCAGCCTGGTCTCGACCCAGGTCGAGGGCGACGACATGCTCCGGCTCGTCGCCCAGGGCCTCGGCGTCGCGACCGACAGGCAAGAGAAGGCGCGGCTGCTGGACCTGGTCGAGCAGCGGCTCGAGGAGGAGCTGCGCGCCGGCAAACGCACTTTGTTGATCGTCGACGAGGCGCAGAACCTGCCGGTGTCAGCGCTGGAAGAGCTGCGCATGCTCTCCAACTTCCAGATTGGCGGGCGGGCGCTGCTGCAGATCGTGCTGCTCGGCCAGCCCGAATTCCGGGACAAGCTCGCCGCGCCCGGCCTCGAGCAGTTGCGCCAGCGGGTCATCGCCACCCATCATCTCGACGCGATGGGCGCGGACGAGGTGGCGTCCTATGTCCGCCACCGCCTGACAAGGGTGGACTGGCAGGGCAATCCCGAGTTCGAGCCCGCGGCCTTCGACGCCGTCCACCGTCACTCGAGTGGCATCCCGCGCAAGGTGAACCAGCTGATGCAGCGCGTCATGCTGGCCGCGGCGCTGGAAGATGCCGAGCTGGTGACGGCCGCGACGGTCGAGGCCGTGGCCGCTGACCTGGGCGCCGATGCCCCGGCCCGGCCGGCCGTCGCGCCCGTGCCCGTCGCGCCCGCGGAGCCGATCGCCGCCGAGCCCATGCCCGCGGAGGAGAAGGTCTTTTCGCTCCGCTCCGCCCGCCGCACGGTCGAGGCAGTCCCGGCCCCCGAGCCGGTCGTCGTCGCCGATCCCATGCTCGAGCAAAGGATCGCGGCGCTCGAGGCGCGGGCCGAGGAGCAGGAGGCGCTGCTCCGCCGCGTGCTGATCCTGCTCGTCGACTGGGTCGAAAACTCTCAGGAACCGGCCTATCACCGCACCCACGCGGCTTAGGCCCCGGGGGACGGATGAGGAACGCGCTCTCAGTCGATGTCGAGGACTGGTTCCAGGTCGGCGCCTTCGAGAAGGTGATCGATCGTTCGGCGTGGGAGACCCTCCCGCGCCGCGTCGAGCTGAACACCGACCGCGTCCTCGCCCTCTTCGGCGAAGCGGGCGTAAAGGCGACCTTCTTCACGCTCGGCTGGGTCGCGGCGCGCCATCCCGCCCTCATCCGCCGGATCGCCGGCGCGGGCCACGAGATCGCCAGCCATGGCTGGGATCACCAGCGGGTCTTCACCATGGACGAAAAAGGCTTCCGGGCCGATCTCGACAAGGCGCACAAGGCGATCGAGGACGCGTCGGGCAAGTCGCCGACCGGCTACCGGGCGCCGAGCTTCTCGATCGACGCGCGCACGCCCTGGGCGCACCCTGTCCTGGCCGAGCGCGGCTATCTCTATTCCTCCAGCGTCGCCCCGGTCCGCCACGACCATTATGGCTGGCGGGAGGCGCCGCGCTTCGCCTGGCGGCCGGTCGCCGGCGCCGAGCTGATCGAGCTGCCGGTCACCACGGTCGACCTCGCCGGACGGCGGTTCGCGGCCGGGGGCGGGGGCTTCTTCCGGCTGCTCCCCTACGGCTTCTCCAGCTGGGCGATCCGGCGCGTGAACCGCGACGAGGAGCGGCCCGCCATTTTTTACTTCCATCCCTGGGAGGTCGATCCGGACCAGCCGCGCGTGTCCGACGCATCGGCGCGCTCCAAGATCCGCCATTACACCAATCTGGAAGTGATGGAGGCCAAGCTCCTGAAATTGCTGCGCGACCATCAATGGGGGCGGACCGACGAAGTCGCCGCCGCCGAACGGGCGCGGCTGCAATGAACGCGCCGGCCGCCTTCGCCCCGCTGGCGGTGCACCCGGCCGAGCCCGGCGACCCCCGGCTCGACGCCTTCGTGCGCGGCCATGAGGCGGGGAGCTTCGTGCATCTGCCGAAATGGACCGCGGCGGTCGAGCGTGGCACCCGGCAACGGGGCCATTATCTGGTCGCCGAACAAGAAGGCGCGGTCTGCGGCGTGCTGCCGCTGACCGAGATCCGCTCGCCTCTGTTCGGCAATGCCCTGGTCTCCACGGGCTTCGGCACGAGCGGCGGCATCCTCGCTGCGGACAAGCGGGCCGCCGAGGCTTTGGCCCGCGCCGCCTGGGAGCTCGCCGAACGGCTGGGCTGCGCCTCGGCCGAGCTGCGCGGCGGCCCGGTCCCCGCGGGCTGGCTGGCCAGCACCGGCAGTTATGCGCGCTTCGACCGTGCCCTTCCCGGGACGGTCGAGGCGCTGCTCGCCTCCATCCCGCGCCGGCAGCGCGCCGAGGTGCGCCGGGCGCAGGGCTTCGGCCTTGAAAGCAGCAGCGGCACCGACCGGCGGCACCGCGATGCCCATTACCTCGTCTATGCGGAAAGCGTCCGCAATCTCGGCACCCCGGTCTTCCCGCGCCGCCTGTTCGAGGCCGCGCTCGACGCCTTCGGCGACGAGGCCCGGATCGACCTGGTCTGGAAGGACGGCCGCCCGCTGGCCACCATGCTGAGCTTCACCTTCGAAGGCTGTTGCTCCCCCTATTGGGGCGGCGGCACGCGCGAGGCGCGGCAATGGCGCGCCAACGATCTCGTCTATTATGAGGTGATGCGCCGCGCGCTGGAGGCCGGTTGCACGCGCGCCGATTTCGGCCGCTCCAAGATCGGCACCGGCCCCTGGGACCGCAAGCGCATCTGGGGCTTCGACGAGCATCCGCTCACCTATGCCGTGCGGGCCGCCGACGGCGCCGCGCCGCGCGCGGTCAACCCGCTCGACCCCAGATACCGGCTGAAGATCGCCGCCTGGCAAAGGCTGCCGCTCTGGGCCGCCAACCGGCTCGGGCCCGTCATCTCGCGGGGGCTGGGCTGATGAAGGAGGTCCTCTTCCTCGCCCATCGCATTCCCCATCCGCCGGACCGGGGCGACCGGATGCGCTCCTGGCATCTGCTCCGCCATCTCGGCCGCCATGCGAAGGTCCATCTCGCCGCCTTCACCGAACTCGACTCCGACCATGAACAGGTCCCGCCCATGCGCGCCGCCATGAGGGAGGCGCTGGGCGAGGTTCACCTCGAGCGCCGGATTCAGGAGCCCGGCAAATGGATCATGAGCGCACTCCTGCGGCAGGAGTCCCTGGTCAACGCGGCTTATCGCAGCGCGGCGATGCAGGCCTTTGTCGACCGCATCCTCGCCGAGCGGCCGATCGAGACGATCGTCGCCTTCTCCTTCCAGATGGCGCAATATGTCCGCGCCGGACCGCGCTTCGTCATGGACTTTTGCGACGTCGACTCGGCCAAGTTCGCCAGCTACGCGAAGACCGACCGCGGCAAGCACTGGCTGGTTAATCTCCACGAAGCGATCCGCGTGCGCTCGCTGGAAAAGCGCATCGCGCGGCGCGCCGATCTCAGCCTGTTCATCACCGAGGCGGAAACCGCCTTGTTCCGCGCGCGCGCCGGCAGGATCGACGCCGACATCCGCGCCTTGCCCAACGGCATCGACCTCGACTTCTACGATCCGGCGGCGCCGATCCCGCCCCTAGACCGTGCCTTGCCGGGGCCTCTGCTCGTCTTCACGGGGCAGATGTCCTACCGCCCGAATATCGAGGCGGTCGCCGCCTTCGCGGCGCAGGTCTTGCCGCTGGTCCGCCGGTCCTGTCCCCAAGTGCAATTCGCCATTGTCGGGCGCGACCCCGCGGCCGACGTGAAGGCCCTGGGCGAGCTGCCGGGCGTGATCGTCACCGGCGAGGTGCCGGACGTCCGTCCCTGGCTGACCGCCGCCTCGGTCGTGGTGGCGCCGCTGGCCATCGCCCGCGGCGTGCAGAACAAGGTGCTCGAGGCCATGGCCATGGGCCGGCCGGTGGTCGCCACGCCCGCCGCCTTCAGCGGCATCGAGGCCGAGCCGGGGCGGGATCTCCTCGTCGCGGAGGAGCCGGACGAGCAGGCCGAGGCAATCCTCGCCCTGCTCGGCGATCCCGCCCGCGCGGCCGCCCTGGGCGAGGCCGCCCGGCGCCGGATGATCGAAGGCTATAGCTGGGACGCGCAGCTCGCCCCCCTGGCCGAGATGGCGGGGCTCGCCGCATGACCGCCCTCGCCCTCCCGCGGACCTCCGTCCTGGCGCTCGGCTGGCGCCCGCATCTGCTCGTCCTCGCCTTCGCCGCCGCCGCCATCCTGCTGCTCTTCTACCACGATGCCGAGGCGATCGCCGCGATCTGGTGGAACAGTTCGACCTTCAACCATTGCCTGCTGATCCCGTTCATCCTCTGGTGGCTGGTCGCGCAGCGCAGGCGGGAGCTCGCGCAGCTGACGCCGGCCGCCTGGTGGCCCGGGCTGCTGCTGGTCGGCGCCGGCGCGCTGGGCTGGATGCTCGGCGAGGCCGGCGGCGTTGCCTTCGCCCGCCATCTCGGCCTGCTGTTCATGCTGCAGGGCTCGGTGATCGCGCTGCTCGGCAAGGCCGTGGCGAGGGGGCTGGCCTTCCCGCTCTTCTACGCCTTGTTCCTCGTCCCCGCGGGCGAGGAGCTGGTGCCGGCGATGCAGACGGTGACGGCGCAGATTGCCTCCTTTCTGCTTTCGCTCACCGGCGTCACCGCCCATCTCGAAGGCATCTTCATCACCACGCCGACCGGCTATTTCGAGGTCGCGGAGGCCTGCGCCGGGGTGAAGTTCCTGATCGCCATGGCCGCGTTCGGCGCCCTGGTCGCGAACGTCTGCTTCCGCTCGTGGAAAAGGCGCCTCGCCTTTATCGGCGTCTCGCTCGCCGTGCCGATCTTCGCCAACGGCGTCCGCGCCTGGCTCACCATCTACGTCGCCCATCGCACCGGCAGCGTGGACCTCGCCGCCGGCTTCGACCATGTCGTCTATGGCGGCATCTTCTTCGCGGTCGTGATCGCGATCATCCTCGCTCTGGGCTGGCGCTTCTTCGACCGGGGCGTGAACGAGCCCTGGTTCGATCCGAAGACGCTGCAGCCCGAAGCGCCGCGCGCCGCGCGCCTGAACGCCGTCGCCGGGGGCATCGTCGGCCTGATCGTCGCGCCGGTCGCCTGGCTGTTCCTGGTCAGCGCCAGCGGTGCGCATCCGGTCCCCGCCGAGATCGCTTTGCCGGACGTGCCGGGCTGGCAGATCGTGCCGCAGGGGCAGGGGCGGCCCTGGCAGCCCCACTTTGCCGGCGCCGACCGCATCCGCCTCGCCCATTTTCGCGACGCGAAAGGGCGCACCGTCGATCTCGCCATCGTCGTCTTCGCCAGCCAGAGCGAGGGCCGCGAGCTGGTCGGCTTCGGCCAGGGCGCGGTGCAGCCCGAGGGCGCCTGGGCCTGGACCGCCAATGCCGGCGCCCCGCCTGACGGGCGCGCGGAACGGATCGCCTCCAACGGGGTGGCGCGCGAGGTGCTGAGCTTCTACCGGGTCGGCGACGTGCTGACCGGGAGCGGGATCGAGGTGAAACTGGCGACGCTGAAGACGCGCCTTTTGGGCGGGCCGCAGCGCGCGGTGGCGATCCTCGTCTCGGCCGAGGACAGCGCCGCCGGCGTCAGCGCCCGGCCGGCACTCGACGATTTCGTCCGGGCGCTCGGCCCGCTCGACCGGCTCGCCGACCGCGCCGCAGGACTGAATTGAGCCATGTGCGGCATTGCCGGCATCTTCCATCCCGACGTCCCCAAGCCGGTCGATCCGGCGCGGGTGGAGGCGATGACCGACGCGCTCGCCCATCGCGGGCCGGACGGCAGCGGCGTCTGGACCGCGCCGGGCGTCGGCCTCGGCCATCGCCGGCTCGCGATCATCGATCTGAGCGAGGGCGGCGCCCAGCCCATGCTCTCGCCGGATGCGCGCGAGGCGATCACCTATAATGGCGAGATCTACAATTATCTGGAGGTGAAGGCCGAGCTCGAGGAGAAGGGCTTCGTCTTCCGAAGCGAGAGCGACACCGAGGTGATCCTCGCCGCCTGGCGGCAATGGGGGCCGGACTGCCTGGCGAAGCTCAACGGCATGTTCGCCATCGCCCTCTACGACGCGCCGACGGATTCGCTCTTCCTCGCCCGCGACCGGCTGGGGGTGAAGCCGCTTTTCTATGCCGAGCTCAGCGACGGCGCCCTGATCTTCGCCTCCGAGCTCAAGGGACTGCTCGTCCATCCCCTGCTGCGCCGCAATCCGAGCGCGCAGGCGATCGACGACTATCTGGCCTTCGGCTACGTCCCCGACGATTCATCGATCGTCGAGGGGGTCAGGAAGCTCCCCGCCGGCCACTGGCTGCAGATCCGCCGCGGCCGGCCGGTGCCGCAGCCGGTGATGTGGTGGGACGTGGATTTCTCCAGTCCCGTCCGCGCCTCGGTCAAATCGCTGGAGGAGGAGATGGTCGAGCGCCTGCGCGAGGGCGTGCGCTCGCGCATGGTCGCGGACGTGACCTGCGGCGCCTTCCTCTCCGGCGGCGTCGACAGCTCCGCCGTGGTCGCCTTCATGGCCGAATGGAGCAAGGGCGCGGTCGAGACCTGCTCGATCGGCTTCGACGCCGAGGATCATGACGAAACCCTGCACGCGAAGCGGATTGCGGAGCTGTTCGCCACCAACCACCGCACGCGCCGGGTCGCAGCCGAGGATTTTGGCCTGATCGACACGCTCGCCTTCGCCTTCGACGAGCCTTTCGCCGACGCCTCCGCCTTCGGTACCTACCGCGTCTCCGAGCTGGCGGTGGAGAAGGTGAAGGTCGCCTTGTCCGGCGACGGCGCCGACGAGGCGATGGCCGGCTATCGCCGCTACCGCCTGTTCGCCGCCGAGGAACGGGTCCGCCGGCTGCTGCCCGCGCCTTTCGCCCGCGCCGCGGGCATGCTCGGCGACCATTATCCGAAGCTGGACTGGGCGCCCCAGGTGTTCCGGGCGAAGACGACGCTGCAGGCTTTGGGGCAGGGGAGCGGCGCCGCTTATGCCCATGCGGTCGGGGTCACCCCGCCGCCGCTCCGCCGCCAGGTCCTGACCGCGCCTCTCCACGGCCACGATGCCGAGGCCCGCTACGTGAAGGCCTTCGACGGGGCGCCGGCCCGCGACCCGCTCTCCCGCGCGCAATATGCCGACATGAAGATCTGGCTGCCCGGCGACATCCTGACCAAGGTCGACCGCGCCAGCATGGCGGTGAGCCTCGAGGCGCGAGAGCCGCTGCTCGATCACCGCTTCGTCGAGTTCGCGGCGCGGCTCCCGGCCAGGCTCCGGCTGAAGGGCGGCACCGGCAAATATCTGATGAAGCGCGCGCTCGGCTCGCGCCTGCCCGACGAGATCCTCCACCGCCGCAAGATGGGCTTCGTGACTCCGGTCTCGGCCTGGTTCCGCGGCCCGCTCCGCCACGAGGCGCTCGCCATCGCGAATGCGGCGAGCTTCGCCGAGCTCGGCTGGTTCGACCCCTCGGCGATCCGCCAGCTCGCCGAGGCGCATCTCGCGGGGCGCTCCGATCATGGCCGACTGCTCTGGCAGCTGATGATGCTCGACAAGTCGCTGCAGCGCCTGTTCGGGCTCGGCGGCGGCGCGGTCAGTCGCCCGGATAGCTCGCCCCGGCAAAAAAGAGTCCGTCGGGCGGCGCGTTGAAGCCAAGAGCGGCCCGGTCCGCCGCCTCGAGCGCGGCCCTGAGGTCCGCCTTCGTCCATTTCCCCCGCCCGACCAGCTCCAGGCAGCCGACCATCGAGCGCACCTGGTGGTGAAGGAAGGAGCGGGCCGCGGCCTCGATCTCGATCGTCTCGCCGCGCCGCTTCACCGACAGCAGGTCCAACGTCTTCACCGGGCTGTCCGCCTGGCAGTGCGCCGAGCGAAAGGTCGTGAAATCATGCCTTCCGACAAGAACTTGCGCGGCATCGTTCATTGCGTCCGCATGGAGCGTGACCGGCACCCGCCAGGCCCGCCCCGCCTCCAGCGCCAGCGGCGCGCGGCGGTTGGCGATGCGGTAGAGATAGCGCCGCCCGGTGCAGGAGAAACGGGCGTGGAAATCCTCGCTCACCTCCTCCGCGGAGAGGATGGCAACGGGCAGGGGCCGCAGCTTTGCATTGGTCCCGTCGGCGAGCCGGTGCGCCGTGATCGGCCGTTCGATGTCGACATGCGCGGTCATCGCCAGCGCATGCACGCCCGCATCGGTCCGTCCCGCGGCATGGAGCGTGACCTCCTCATGCGTGATTGCCTGGATCGCCTCCTCGATCGCCTGCTGCACCGAAGGCCCGTGCGCCTGCCTTTGCCAGCCCATGAACGGCCGCCCGTCAAATTCGACGAGGAGGCGGAAGCGGGTCACGCCAGCACTGTGCCCGCCGGAATGACGAAGCCGCGGAGCAGCTCGGCGGTGGTCATCGCGCCGCGCCCGGCCCGCTGGACGAGGCTCGGCACCAGCGACCCCTCCGCGCAGGCGATGGTCAGGCCATGGTCGAGCACCGTGCCGGGAGGCCCGTTCAGCGTCCCGACCTCGGCCGCGAGGACCCGGATCCGCTCGCCCTGATATTCGAAGAAGGCGCCCGGCGCCGGATTGAAGGCGCGCACCTGCCGCTCCGCCTCGACCGCCCGCTTCGTGAAATCCAGCCGCGCCTCCTGCTTCTCGATCTTCGGCGCATAAGTGGCGCGGGCCTCGTTCTGCTTCATCCGCCCGACCTCACCCGGCAGCAGGCCCAGCACGTGCACCATCAGCGTCGCGCCCATGCCGGCCAGCTCCGCGGTCAGCTCGCCCGCGGTCTTGCGCCCGATCTCGGTCGGCACGATCGCGAGCATCGGCCCGGTGTCGAGCCCCTGCTCCATCTGCATGATGGTGACGCCGGTCCGCGTGTCGCCCGCAAGGATCGCGCGCTGGATCGGCGCCGCCCCCCGCCAGCGCGGCAGCATCGAGGCATGAACGTTGAGACAGCCATATTCCGGCGCCTCGAGGATCGGCTGCGGCAGGATCAGCCCATAGGCCGCGACCACCGCCGCCTCCAGGTCGAGCGCCGCGAACGCCGCCTGCGCCTCCGCGCCCTTCAGCGACACAGGCGTCCGCACCTCCAGCCCCGCCGCCTCGGCCCGTAACTGGACGGGGGAGGGTAGCAGCACCTTGCCGCGCCCGGCCCGGCGCGGCGGCTGCGTATAGACCGCCGCCACCTCGTGCCCCGCCGCGAGCAGGGCATCGAGCGTCGGCACGGCGAAATCCGGCGTTCCCATGAAGGCGATGCGCATGGGGAGGCGTGTAGCGGGGGAAATTCGTCATTGCGACCCCGGCGCGGACCGGGGGACGCAATCCAGCGCTGTCTCCAGTTTGCTTCGTCGCTTGCGCTCCTCGCAATGACGGCTACCTAACCGCCATGGCATCGCAGGAAATCGAGGCGCTGACCCAGGCGCTCGCCCGCCTCCCCGGGCTCGGCCCGCGTTCGGCGCGGCGCGCGGTGCTGCACCTGATGAAGAAGCGCGAGACCGCGCTCGCGCCCTTGCTGCGCGCGCTGGAGCAGGTCAGCGCCAATCTCTCCGTCTGCGGCATTTGCGGCAATGTCGACACCGTGAACCCCTGCGGCATTTGCGCCGATCCGCGCCGCGACGCCCGCCTGCTCTGCGTGGTCGAGGAGGTGTCGGACCTCTGGGCGCTGGACCGCTCGCGCCTCTTCCCGGGCCGCTTCCACGTGCTCGGCGGCCGCCTCTCCGCGCTGGAGGGCGTCCGCCCCGAGGATCTCGGCATCGACCGGCTCGTCTCCCGCGTCGCCGCCGGCGGCATCGACGAGGTCGTCCTGGCGATGAACGCGACGCTCGAGGGCCAGACCACCGCCCATTATCTCGCCGAGCGGCTCGAGCGCTTCCCGATCCGCCTCACCCAGCTCGCCCACGGCCTCCCGGTCGGCGGCGAGCTCGATTATCTCGACGAAGGGACTCTCGCCCAGGCGCTAAGGGCCCGCCGCCCGGTCGCCTAGCGCCGTGCCGAGCGCGCCTGCGCCGCGATGAAGGCGCGCAGCCCCGCCTCGTCGGCCGCCGTCCCGGTCCACTGCAGGTCCGGCGGCCCGCCGCCCAGCACGCTCTCCGGCCAGCCGTAGACGGCGCTCGGCAGGAACAGGTCCGCCTCGCCGGAGGGCAAGGCCGTCATCGCCCACTGCTCGCCATAGACGGTGTTGCGATCGGTGGGATCGCCTAGCTGGCGCGCGCCCATCCGCCGGACCTCGTTCACGAACAGGATGCAGGAGCTGCCGCAGCCGCCGTCGGTGAGCACGAAGACCGGACCGGTCCGCGCCGGCCTCGGGCGGGGTCGCTCCCGGCGGGCGGTATCCGCGGTCACGCCCGGATCGGCGACCAGGGGTTCGCCGCGGCCGAGCGCGCCCTCGATCGCGGGCAGCGCCCCGTCCACGAAGGCGACCAGCTCGGGATTCCCGCTCTGCGCCGTCCGCGCGGCGCGCATCGCCTCGACCAGCTGGCGGCTCGCGCGCCAGCGCTTGGGCCGCGCAGGCGCGGGCTCCGGAATGACGCTGCCCTCGCCCCAGAGCGCGGCGCTGAGCAGGGTGCCGAGCTGCGAATTGCCGCCGCCATTGCCGCGAACGTCGAGCACGATATAGGGCGCGCGCCGCAGCCGCGCCCGGGCCGCGTTCACCGCCGTCCGGAGCGCCGCATTGCCCTGCGAATCCGTGAAGTTCGGGAGGCTAAGCCAGGCTGAGCCGTCCGCCTGCCAGTCGAGCCCGAAGCGGGTCTCTCCGATCCGCCGCCGCTGCCAGGGCCGCAGCGCCGCGGCAATCGTCGCGGCCTCGCCTTGCCGCCAGGCGAAGACGATCTCCTGTTCCCTTTGCCCGTCCACCAGAACGGTGCAGCGCTCGATCCGGCGCAAGAACGGATTGCCGCTGTCCACAAGCAATCGCGCCCCGGCGCTGCTGCGATTGGCGGTCACCTGCCAGTTGGTCACGGTCAGATCGAGTTGCGAGGCGGCGACCGCATCGATCGGGCGCCCGCCGCAGTGGAGCAGGCGGAGCTCGCCCGTCGGCGCGCCCGGCGCGTCGACCGGGCGCAGGAACCAGCGCCCGGCGATATGCTCGACGGCATAGCCGGTCCACCAGAGGGGCGGCGCCGGCCGCTGCGGCGCGATGCGGATCACGGCATGGGAATCGCGCAGACTGTTGACGAGGATCCGCAAGGTCCCCGCCCAGGCGGCGCGGTCATTGACCTCGTCGGCACGCATGCGCGCGGTCCGCACATTCTCCGCCCAGCCGCGCGCCAGCGCCGGCACCGCCGGATCGACCATGCCCGGGTGGATGTCGCGCACCGCCTGGTCAATGGCCGCGATATCGGCCAGCGTCCGCTCGCGCCAGTTGACCGGCGCCGGCGCCTCCTGCGCCATCGCGGGCGAGGCGGCGAGGCAGAGGCAAAGCGAGGCGAAAAGCCGTTTCATTCCGGCTCCGTATCCTGCTTTCGGGCGGCCCGCCAGCATGGCCGCTTTCCTTGACCGGCGACGCCCTTGTTCCTATTTCCCCGCCATGGCTTTGCTACCCATTCTCGAAGTGCCCGATCCGCGGCTGCGTCAGATCTCCACCCCCGTCGAGGCGGTGACCGACGAGACGCGCCAGCTCATCGCCGACATGTTCGAGACCATGTATGCGGCGCCCGGCATCGGCCTTGCCGCGGTGCAGGTGGGCGTGCCCAAGCGGCTGCTGGTCATCGACCTGCAGGAGCCGGAAGTGGAGGAGGGCGAGCCGGTCAGGGACCCGCGCGTCTTCATCAATCCGGAGCTCTACGAGCATAGCGACCAGGATGTGCCCTATACCGAGGGCTGCCTCTCCGTGCCCGACCAATATGCCGAGGTCGACCGCCCGGACCGCATCCGCGCCCGCTGGCTCGACGAGAATGGCCAGCAGCATGACGAGGAGATTACCGGCATGCTGGCGGTCGTCCTCCAGCACGAGATGGACCATCTCGAGGGCGTGCTCTTCATCGACCACCTCTCCCGCCTGAAGCGCGAGATGATTCTGAGGAAGATCGCCAAGGCGCGGAAGCAGGCGGCCTAGCTCCGTCAGGCCTGTCCCGTCCGCTCCTCGAGCCAGGAACGGGCATCGTCCACCGCGGTGAAGAAGCGCATATTGTCGCGCAGCGGCTCGCGCTCGGCCACGCGGCGGAACTGCATGCGCGCCGTGCCCTCGCCGCCGACGATCGCGACCTTGCGCGACTTGTGCTTCGTCATCGCGACGAAGTTGGTGAAGATGGCGAAGACGTCCCGGGTCTGGATCCTGAGGTCGCGGACATCCACCAGCGACGAATGGGCGTCGAAGGGAGGACCAAGCTCCTGCACGGCGGCTTCTTTGGCGGCGGCGCATTCGCGCGCCTCGTCGAGCGTGAACCCTCCGATCATGCGGACGTAGATAAGCCGTTCCGCGCGGCTGGTCTCGATCTCAAACACTGAACTCTCCGCGCCTTTGCGTTGGGCAGACCATGACAGGATGCCGTTTAAACTCAGTAAACTGAGCGCGTTATGATCCTGCTTGAGGGTTTCGGGGAAGCGTTGTAGGTTCGCTTTTCGTTCTGCACGGAAAGCTTGCGCATGGATCCCCTCACGCTCCTCATCGTCGCCGCCCTCGTCGCGGGCGGGATCGCGCTTGGCTGGGTGCTGGGCAAGGGGCGGGCAGGGGCGGTCGCCGAGGAGCGGGGGAAAGCCGCCGAGCAGCTCCGCACCGATCTCGCCGCCGCCACCGGCGAACGCGACGCCGCGATCCGCGAGCTGGCCGCGCTCCAGGCCGATGCCCGCAATTTCGAGGCGCGGATGAAGGAGCTGATGGAGGCCAAGGAGGCGCTCACCGCCCAGTTCCACGAGGTCGGCGCGAAGCTGCTCAGCGACGCCCAGCGCCAGTTCCTCGAACGCGCCGACGCCCGCTTCCACCAGGCCGGCGAGAAGAGCGAGGCGCAATTAAAGGCCCTGCTCCAGCCCGTGGAGGCCACCCTCAAGCGCTACGAGGAGGGGCTGAAGGAGGTCGAGAAGAGCCGCGTCGACCAATATGCGGGCCTGCGCGAGGCCGTGCAGCTGCTCCATGCGGGCCACAGCCAGGTCCGCGACGAGACCCGCAACCTCGTCAACGCGCTCCGCTCGAGCCCCAAGGCCCGCGGCCGCTGGGGCGAGCAGAGCTTGCGCAACGTCCTCGAACAGGCCGGCCTCTCGCCCTACGCCGATTTCCAGACCGAAGTGTCGGTCGACACCGAGGACGGCCGCCTGCGCCCCGACGTGATCGTCCGCCTGCCCGGCGGGCGCAAGCTGATCATCGACGCCAAATGCTCCTTGAACGCCTTCCTCGACGCCAATGACGAGATCGACGACGCCCAGCGCGCCGCCCATCTCAAGGCCCATGCCGCCTCGATCCGGGGCCATGCCCAGTCGCTCGGCTCCAAGGCCTATTGGGAGCAGTTCGGCGACGCCGCGGATTATGTCGTCATGTACATTCCCGGCGAGCATTTCCTGACCGCGGCGCTGGAGCAGGACGACAATCTCTGGTCCTGGGCGTTCGAGCGTCGCGTGCTGCTGGCGACGCCGACCAACCTCGTCGCCATCGCCCGCACCGTCTCCTCGGTCTGGCGGCAGGAGAAGATTGCCGAGGAGGCCGCCGAGATCGCGCGGCTCGGCAAGGAATTGCACAGCCGCCTCGCCACGATGGGCGGCCATGTCGCCCGGCTCGGCCGCAACCTGGAGCTCGCCACGGGCGCCTACAACGCCTTCGTCGGCAGCCTCGAAAGCCAGGTGCTGACCCAGGCCAAGCGCTTCGAGACGCTGGAAGTGGCGGGCGGCACCAAGGAGATCGAGGCGCTGCCGGTGATCGAAAGCGGCACCCGCCCGCTCACCAAACTGTTCCCGACCGAAGGCGAGGGCCAGCCAAACTAGGGCACCAGCCGCGCATTGCCGTGGCGGCCGGTCAGGATCAAAGTATCCCCATTCACGAAGCTGATCCGCGCCGCGCCGGAGAAAACCGCGAGCGCCCGCCGCTCGCGCTCCAGGCCCAGCCCCGCGCAGTCCCGCCGGCTGACCGTCATCCGCCCGAAGCGCACGACCGGCCGCCGTTCCGTGAAGGGCACGGTAAAGTCGCTGCAGCCGGCATTGCCCCTCAGCACACCGTCATAGGCGAAGTGCAGATTGACCTCGCCATGCCGGTAGCGCGCGCCGCCGATCGCATCGAGCTCCCAGATCGTGGCGGTCAGCCTCGGCGGCGCGATCGGGCGGCCGCCGCAGCCCGGCTCGGCCACGCCCGTCACGCGGACCGTGTCGGCGAAGACGCGCCCGCTATAGGAATGGCAGCGCACATGGCGGACATCGACGGTAAGCCCGCGCGTCACGTACCGATAGCCGTTCGGGACCGGCTGCCGCGGCGGCAGCGGTACGCTGGTCGGCCGCACACCGGCCAGCCCCGGATCGTAGGTCAGCCGCCCGTTGGCGATGGTGAGCACCCAATTGGGCTCGAAGCCCCCGGCCTCATAAGGCCTGGCGCGCTGGGACGGAGCGGCCCCGATGAGCGCCGTCGCCGCGACGAGAAGGATTACAGCTTTCATGATGGCCTCTTTGCGCTTGCCGGACTCAACCGCCTGGCGATGCGGTCGGGACAGGCGCGCCGCCGCAGCCGCGCAAAGTCCGCCCGTCGACCACCGCCCGCACCGTCTGGGGATAATCGTTGTCGCTCATCCCATCGCTGCACTGCTGGTGCCACATGTAGAGCTGGATCCGGCGCGTCTCCCAGCTCCGGCCGCCCCCGTCTTCCCGCCCGCGCGGCGCGGGGACCGAGAAGCTCTCGTCGGGCGTCCGATAGGTCATCCGGCCATCCGCGATGATGATCGACCAGAAGGGCTCGGTGCCCAGCGCGCGATAGGCTTCGGGCTCGCCCGGCATCATGGTCGCGCAGGCGGCGAGCGGCGCAAGCAGCATTGGAATCGCAGGCTTCATCATTCCCTCCTTCAATCTTCCGGCGCCTCCCTGACCACGCGGCCGCCGCAGCCTTCGACCGTGCGTTCCCCGGCCCTGACGGTCACCGCGTCGGCATAGGTCCGGCGGTCCTCGAGCTCGCAGTCCCGCCGCCGGATCGTCACGCTGAGTCCGCGCGCGTCGTACACGCGCAGGCTCCCGCTCCTCGTCGAGCGCGAGGCCGGGACGGGGACGATGATCACCCTGCCGTCGATCTGGAACGTGATCCGCCCGTCCGCCATGTCCAGCCACCAGAAGGGCTCGCCGCCGGCCGCGCCATAATCGGGGAGGGGCGGGCTCAGCGAACGACCGCCGCAGCCCGCAAATTCCCGCTCGCCGACGCGGACCGTCACCTTGTCGGCATAGAGCCTGCGGGTCAGCGGGTCGGTGCAATTGTCATGCTCGACCGAGATGGCGAAGTCCGGCGTCCAATGGGTGAAGCCGAGCTCGGTCTCCTGCCGCGGCGGCGTCTCCACCTCGACGATGTCGCGGCCCGGCGTCTCGAAGACCATGCGCCCGTCACCGATCCGTGCGCCCCAAAAAGGTGAGGCGCCGAGCGCGCGATAGGGCTCCGGGGTCACCGCCTGCGCGCTGAGCGCGAGCATGGCGAGCAACAGGCTCACACCCGCCGCAGCCGGATCGTCACGCCGCTGCCGGTGAGGATTAGCACGTCGCCGGCGGGATAGGAGATCTGCATCGGCCCGCCGAGCAGGCGAAGGACGGTGCGCTCATGCGCCATGCGCGGGCCCGGGCAGGCCATGCGCGTCGCCGCGATCGGGCCGGCGGTGAGCCGGGCGCCGCGCTGCCGGAAGGGCCCGGTCAGGCGGTTGCAGCCGGCCTGGGCGCTGATCCGGCCCTCGTAGAAGCCCATCACATAGCCATCGCCGTCGACCCGCGCGGTGCCGATCGCCTCGATCCGCCAGTCGGTCGCCTCGAGCACAGTCGGCGGCAGCAGGATCCCCCCGCAGCCGAGATAGCGGCGGCCGCGCATCGTCACCGTGACGGTGTCGCGAAAGCGGCGCTCGCCCACGTCTTCGCAGGCTAGGTGGCGGACCAGCACGGTGAAGCGCCGCGTCACCAGGCGGTAGCCGCCGCGCAAAGGCTGCCGCCGCGGCAGCACGGCGACGATCCCGTCGTCGCTCTCGCTGCCGTCATTGGGCGTGAACCTGATCTGCCGGCCCCTTATCTCCAGGCCCCAGAAGGGCTCGCTGCCCGAGGCGAAATAATCGGGCGCGCGCTCGGGCGCCTGTGCAGCGGCCGCGAGTCCGAGAAACCATGCGATCATATTTTTATCCCCCTCACTGGCGGCGCAAGGTAATGAAGATGCCCGGGACGTTTCGGCTTTCCTGAAGGGACATGATCATCCCGCCGCGGAAGCTGATCTGCACCGGCCCGCCGAGCAGCTGCAGCACCTTCCGCTGGTGGGCGCCGGGCGCGTCCGGACAGGGCCGGGCCTGGGTCACGGTCACGCCCGCGGTCAGGAAGCGGCCCTGCTGCGCATAGGGGCCGGAGAAGCGGTTGCAGCCGGCCCGGCCGCTGAGCCGGCCCTCGCCGTCGAACTGGAGCTCATATTCCTCGCCGCCGACCTGCGCGCCGTCAATGTCGACGATCGACCAGCTGGTGTCGGCGAGCGTCACCGGCGGCAGGATGCCGCCGCCGCAACCTTCGAGCGGGCGGCCGCCCCGGCCCGGCCCGATGAAGACGCGGACCGTGTCCGGATATTCATAATCGCTCATGCCGTGATTGCAGCGGCCCTGATGGCTGATCTCGACGGTCATCCGCGGCGTCCGGTAGACATGGACGCCGTTGCGGCCCGTCACCGGCCGCGGCCGCGCCACGTCGATCCGCGTCCCGTCCGGGTCCGACCAGATCATCCGGCCTTCCGAAGGTCAGGCCCCAGAAGGGCTCGGTGCCGTGCGCGGCGTAGATTTCGCCTTCCGGCGACGCTTCCTGCGCCGCAGCAGGCGCCGCGGCGGCGAGCAAGAAAAGGGTCGCAAGTCGCAGTCTCATAGCCCGCGCCCCATCGCCGAACCGTGCTTTATGAGCGATGAATGGAGCGCGCTGTCAAGACAATCCTTCGATCAGCCCCTTCTCGTCGATCCGCATCCCCTCGGCCGACGGCACCTTCGGCAGGCCGGGCATGGTCATCAGGTCGCCGCAGACCGCGACGATGAAGCCCGCGCCCGCCGCGAGCCGGACCTCGCGCACCGGCACGACATGATGGCTCGGCGCGCCGAGCAGCGCCGGGTCGGTGGAGAAGCTGTACTGGGTCTTCGCCATGCAGACCGGGAAATGGCCGTAGCCGTCCTTCTCCCACTGGTGCAGCTGGTTGCGGACGCCCGAATTGGCGATCGCCTCGTCGGCCCGGTAGATGCGCTTGGCGATCGTGTCGATCTTGGCGAACAGGCCGAGCTCGGCATCATAGAGCGGCGCGAACTGGCCGCCGTCCTTGTCGGCCAGGGCCGCGACCCGGTCGGCGAGCTCCGCCGCGCCCGCGCTGCCGTCCGCAAAATGCGTGCAGATCACCGCCTCGACGCCGTGCGCGGCCGCGATTTCTTGGATCGCACGGATTTCCGGCCCGGTGTCGGTGGCGAACCGGTTGATCGCGACCACGGCGGGGACGCCGAACTGGCGGATATTCTCGATATGGCGGGCGAGGTTGACGCCGCCCGCGTGCACCGCGGCGACATTCTCCTTGCCGAGCTCGGCCTTGGCGACGCCGCCATTATATTTGAGCGCGCGCACGGTGGCGACGATCACCGCCGCATTGGGCTTCAGCCCCGCCGCCCGGGACTTGATGTCGAAGAATTTCTCGGCGCCGAGATCCGCGCCGAAGCCGGCCTCGGTCACCACATAATCGGCCAGGCTCAGCGCGGATTTGGTCGCGATCACCGAGTTGCAGCCATGGGCGATGTTGGCGAACGGCCCGCCATGGATGAAGGCGGGATTGTTCTCCACGGTCTGCACCAGGTTCGGCGCCAGCGCCTGCGCGAGCAGGACGGTCATCGCCCCCTCGGCCTTGAGGTCCGCCGCGGTCACCGCCCTCTTGTCGCGCGTCGTGCCGATCACGATCCGCCCGAGCCGCTCGCGCAGGTCGTCCAGATCCTCGGCCAGGCAGAAGATCGCCATGATTTCCGAGGCGACGGTGATGTCGAAGCCGGATTCGCGCGGGAAGCCGTTGCCGACGCCGCCGATCGACTGGACGACGCTGCGCAGCGCCCGGTCGTTCATGTCGAGCACCCGCTTCCAGCTGACCCGGCGCACGTCGATGTTCAGCGCATTGCCCCAGTGGATATGGTTGTCGATCAGGGCGGCGAGCAGGTTGTGCGCGCTGGTAATGGCGTGGAAGTCGCCCGTGAAGTGAAGGTTGATCTCCTCCATCGGCACAACCTGCGCATAGCCGCCGCCGGCGGCGCCGCCCTTCATCCCGAAGCAGGGGCCGAGCGAGGGCTCGCGCAGGCACAGCATCGCCTTCTTGCCGATCCGGTTGAGGCCGTCGGTCAGTCCGACCGAGGTCGTCGTCTTGCCCTCGCCGGCGGGGGTCGGGTTGATCGCGGTAACGAGGATGAGCTTGCCCTGCGGCCCCTTGCGGCGCCCGGCGAGCCATTGCAGCGAGATTTTCGCCTTGGTCCGGCCATAAGGCTCGACCGCCTCGTCCGGGATGCCGAGCCGGGCCGCGATCTCGCCGATCGGACGCATTTTCGCGGCCCTCGAAATCTCGATGTCGGTCGGCATCGTCATCTTCGTCTCATCCTTTCCTGCGCCGCTGGTTCAGCACCTCATAGGCCATCACCGCGGTCGCCACCGCCGCGTTCAGGCTGTCCGCCTTGCCGAGCATCGGGATCTTCACCAGCAGGTCGCACTCCGCCTCATAGGCCGCCGGCAGCCCCTGCGATTCATTGCCGACGAGCAGGAAGGTCGGCGCCGCGTAGCGGGGCGCCTGATAGTCCTGCTCCGTGTTCAGGCTGGTCCCCACCAGCTGCCCCGGCCCCCCGCGCAGCCAGGCCACGAACTCCTCCCAGCGGGCGAGGGCGATCTTCTGCGTGAACAGGGCCCCCATCGACGCTCGCACCGCCTCGACCGAGAAGGGATCGACGCAATCGTCGATCAGGATCAGCCCGCCCGCGCCGACCGCGTCGCCGGTCCTGAGGATCGTCCCCAGATTGCCGGGATCGCGCAGCGCCTGCGCCGCGATCCAGAGCGGCGCCGCGTTTCGGTCCAGTTGCGCGAGGCCGGTGTCGAACTGGCGGAAGACGCCAATCACCGCCTGCGGATTCTCCTTGCCGCTGATCTTGTGGATTATGTCCTCGCTCGTCTCCACGGCCTCGCCCCCGGCCGCCTCGACCGCCTCGATCAGCGCCTGCACGAGCCGGTGTGAGCCGTCGGAGAAGAAGATCCGCTCCGGCAGCATTCCCGCCTCGCGCGCCTCGGTCAGGATCCGCAGCCCCTCGGCAAGGAACAGCCCTTCGGCGCGCCTCTGCTTCTTCTCGCGCAGCGACCGGGCATGCTTGACCAGGGGATTTGAAAAGGACGTGACCTCCTTGACCACGTCCTAGGCTTCCTCGTGGAACTTCGCCTCGACCAGAGCGGAGAGCTGCTCCACCGCTTCCTCCGCGCCGAGGCCGGTGGCGCTGATCGTGATCGAATCGCCCATCGCGGCGCCGAGCATCATCAGGCCCATGATCGAGGTGCCGCAGACGCGGTTCCCGTCCTTCTCGACCTCGATCTGCGCATCGATCTGCGCCGCCATGGTGACGAACTTCGCGCTGGCGCGGGCGTGGAGGCCTCTCTTGTTGCGGACCTCCACGGTGCGGCTCGGCATCAGGCAGCCGCCTCGCCGAGAATTTCGGAGGCCACCGAGATATATTTGCGCCCCGCCTCGCGCGCCGCGGCGACGGCGGCGCGGACGTCCATCGTCTTGCGCGCGCCCTCGAGGCGAATCAGCATCGGCAGGTTGACGCCGGCGATCACCTCGATCTTGTCGGTCTTCATCAGGCTGATCGCGAGGTTGGAGGGGGTGCCGCCGAACAGGTCGGTCAGAATGATCACCCCGTCGCCGGAGTCGACATTCCTGATCGCCGCCGCGATCTGGTCGCGCCGTTCCTCCATGTCGTCGTCGGGGCCGATGCAGATCGGCGCGATCTGCTGCTGCGGCCCCACGACATGCTCCATGGCGACAATGAACTCGGACGCGAGCCGCCCGTGCGTCACCAATACCAGACCGATCATTCAATCACCTTAGCAGCCGTCCTGCCTTGCCCCTGCGGATCGCGCGATACCGTCTCGAGGCGGCGCGGCGAGGTCGCGATGGTCGAGTCTGGGGGAAAATCCCGCGTCGCGCAACCGTTGAGCGACATGCTCGGCGACATGGACCGACCGGTGGCGCCCGCCGGTGCAGCCGAAGGCGATGCGGACCCGCTCCTTGCCGTCCGCCTGGTAGAGCGGAAGCAGGGTGAGGAGCAGGGCCTCGATCCGGGCCAGCGCCTCCGCATAGGCGGCATCGCCGGAGATATAGGCACCGACCGCATCGTCGAGGCCGGAGAGCGGGCGCAGATGCTCCTGCCAGTGCGGATTGCGCAGGAAGCGCATGTCGAACAGCAGGTTCGCCTCGGGCGGCTCGCCCCGCGAATAGGCGAAGGACATGATTGTGAGCTCGCTCATCCCGGCGCCAGCCCGAACAGGCGAAGCGCCGCCTCGACCTTGAGCGGCGCGGAGGCATGGTGGCCGTCCAGCGCGACCGAGGGGATGCGGATGCCGGCCACCGCCAGCCGGTCGCCGCCTTCGGGCAGCCGCACCGGCTCGCCGGACAGGTCGACATAGAGCGCGACCGGCACGTCCTGCGCCGTTCCCAGCTCGACGATGCCGACGCCGCGCACCTCGATCTTGCCGGCGATCCGTTCGGGCGCCGAGGCGAGGGCCTGGTCCTGGACGCGGCGGACGAAGGTGTAATCGTCGCTGATGAGGGTCGCGCCGCGGTCGATCAGGCGCAGCGCCAGGTCCGACTTGCCGGCGCCGGAGCGGCCGCCGATCAGCACGGCGCGCCCCTCGATTGCGACGCTGCTGACATGGATGGTCTCGGACGAAAGAGACGGCGCGCTCATGGCTGGGCTCCCGAAAAGCGGACGACGAACCGGGCCCCCGACCGACCGTCCTGACGATCCTCGATCTCGATCCGCCCGTCATGCGCCTCGACGATCGCCTTGGCGATGGCAAGGCCGAGCCCGCTGTGGCGGCCGAAATCCTCTTCCGGCCTGATGCTATGGAAGCGGTTAAAGATCGCTTCTCGCGCCTCGACGGGAACGCCCGGGCCCTCGTCCTGCACCGAGATCACCACCTCGTTGCCCAGGCGCACCGCGCCGATCTCCACCAGCCCGCCCGGCGGCGAGAAGGAGACGGCATTGTCGACCAGGTTGCCGAGCATCCGCGCGAGCCGCGATTCGTCGCCCATGATGATGGCGGTGCCGATCCGCGGCCGGGCGAAGGCGATCTCCGCCTTGCCCTCGGCCTGGCCCTCCCACATCGGCGTCAGCGCTTCCATCATCTTGCCGACGTCGATCGGCTCGAAGCGCGCCCGGGACAGTTCGGCGTCGAGGCGCGAGGCCTCGGCGATCTCGACCACCATCCGGTCCAGCCGGCGGACGTCCTGCCGGACCACTTCGAGCAGGTGCGCGCGCATCGCCGGGTCGTTCTCGACCCGCTCCAGCGTGTCGACCGCGGAGCGGAGCGAGGCGAGCGGGTTCTTGAGCTCGTGGGTCACGTCGGCGGCGAAGGCGTCGGTGGCGTCGATCCGCTGCCTCAGGCTCTGCGTCATGTCATGCAGGGCCCGGGCGAGCTGGCCGATCTCGTCGGTGCGCAAGGGGAGCGTGGGAACGTCCACCTCCCGCGCGCTGCCGCGGCGAACGCGATGCGCGGCATGGGCGAGCCGCCGGAGTGGGCTGGCGATGGTCCGCGCCAGGAAGCGCGAGAGCAGGATCGAGACGAGCAGGGTGGCGGCGAGGATCAGCAGCAGGTTGAATCGTTCGGCCCGGACCACCCGCCGGACGTCCCTCGCATTGACGGTGAGCAGCAGGACCGAGCGGTCGGCGCTGTCCAGGCGCTGCGCGGCGGCGATGAAGGGCGTGCCGTCCGGGGCACGGCGGAGCAGGGGCTGCGGCGTGCCGCTGCGCAGCGCGGCCTGCGCCTCCGGCCAGTCGGCGAGCGTATCGCTCGCGCGCGGCACATAATCGGGCGGTGCCGGCGCGCCGACCAGCCGGTCGAAGCCATTGTCCAGCCAGCGCGCGACGTCCCGGTACCAGGCCTCGGTCTCCGGATCGCGCAACGTGTAGGTCGGCGGCGCATTGTGCCAGCTGTCGGCGAGCCGCCGCCCGTCCGGCGCATAGAGCCTGAGCCGGGTTCCCGAATCCCGCCCGAGCCGGACCAGGATCGGCTCGCGCGCGGCGGGCGGCACGGCGGCGATCATGTGCGCGATCATGACCGCCTCGGACTGGGCCTGGTCGACCCGGGCCTGGGTGAGGCGGGTGCGGAAGCTGTCGAGATAGAAGACCGCGCCGAACAGGATCGCGACCGCGAAGATGTTGACCGCCAGGATGCGCTGGCGGATCGTCAGCCGTTTCGTCCAGGCCCGGAAGCGGCCGATCTCGCGGTCACTCCTCGGCAAAGCGGTAACCGACGCCGTAGAGCGTCTCGATCGAGTTGAAATCGTCGTCGGCGGCGCGGAACTTGCGGCGCATGCGCTTGATGTGGCTGTCGATCGTGCGGTCGTCGACATAGATGTCGTCCTGATAGGCGACGTCCATCAGCTGGTTGCGGCTCTTCACCACGCCCGGCCGCTGCGCCAGCGCCTCCAGGATCATGAACTCGGTGACGGTGAGCGTCACGTCGCGCCCGTCCCACTTCACCCGGTGCCGGGCCGGGTCCATCACCAGCCGCCCGCGCACGATCTCGGCCTGCTCGGGCGCCTCGTCCTCGGCCGCGGGGCGCGCGCGCATCTCGGTCCGCCTGAGCACCGCGCGGATCCGCGCCAGCAGCAGCCGCTGGGAAAAAGGCTTGGCGATATAATCGTCCGCGCCCATGGCGAGGCCGAGTGCCTCGTCCAGCTCCTCGTCCTTCGAGGTCAGGAAGATGACCGGGAAATCGGTCCGCTCGCGCAGCCGCCGCAGCAGCTCCATCCCGTCCATCCGCGGCATCTTGATGTCGAGCACGGCAAGGTCCGGCGGATTCTCCACCAAAGCCTTCAGCGCGGCCTCGCCGTCCGAATAGAGGCGCGTGGTGAAGCCTTCGGACTGCAGCGTGACCGAGAGCGAGGTCAGGATGTTGCGGTCGTCATCGACGAGCGCGATCGTTATCGACATTCCGTTTACCTGCCGCCTCCCTAACCCTCTGCGGGCTTTACCGAAGGGCATACCTTCACGCTAGGCTGCTTGACGAAGCGAAGAGAGTCTCCCCAATCCGGTCATCCCGGCACCGGAGCGGTCGCCGCCGCTATTCGAGAAACTCGATCTCCGCGCGCTCGGCGCCGTGCCGCGCGGTCAGACGCGCTGCGCGACCGCGAATCCACACCCGGCCAACCTCTATGGCGGTCCAGCCGCGCGGCAGCACGATGGGGCGGCGGGCCCAGCCGGTGGGGTCGCCGTCATCAGGTCGAAGCCCGGTGAAGCCGAACAGCAGCCCGAGCAGCATACCGCCGAGATTGGCAAAGAAAGGTCCGGCGGCAACCTTCGAATCCGGATGGTCGGGGCGATATTCCAGACACTGATGGAAGCGCGGTGAATCGTAGCTGGCAAAGCCTTGCTCGAACAGCTCCAGCGCAAGCGTGCGATCCCCGGCCAGCGAGGCCCAGGCGCTGTACAGCGCCGGCAACATGGGGGAGCCGACATAGTCCCGCCATCGCGCAAGGAACAATGCGAGCGTGCGCTCTCGCTGCGCGTCGGTGAGCGGATGCTCGAACGGGAAGATGCCGGCGAGCGGCGACGGCGTCGCCCCTTTGTCTTCATCGATGCGGAAGCCCTCATGCGTGGCCAGCGCCCCGTCCGCGCGGAACGGCAAATAGAGGTCCGTCAGGATCGGGCGCCAGCCGGCCGGGACCGGCTTGCCGAGCGCCCCGGCAGCGCACACGGCGCGGCGCATCACGTCAAAGGCGGCCATTGCGGTGAAGGCGTCATTGTCGGGCGGTTCGGGCACCTCGGCCGGCCCCATCGACGACGGGATCTCGATGCCTCGTGGCGTCCGCACCGTGCGGCTGACGATCCAGTCGGCGACGCCCGAAAGAATCGGCCAGGCCTCATCGGCGAGAAAGGCCCGGTCACCGCTTATGTCGGCGTAGAGCGAGAAGGCCCGCGCCACGTGCAGGGAAATATGATCCTCATGGGCTGCGCCGCCGCCACTGCCTGGCGTGGCTTCCTCCCCGGAGGTTGGCGCCGCTTCCCAGGGAAATTGCAGTCCTCGTCGGCCGGACAGGCGCGCATGCTGGCGGGCCGCCGCCCGACCGCGGGCGCGGAAGTCAAGGATCGCTTTCGCGGCTTCGGGCTGAACGAGCAACAGCGGCGGTACGCAAAACGCGTCGATGTCCCACATCACATGGCCATAATAATAATGGTAATCATGCCAGGTTGCCAAACCGAAGATCGAGGTGGCGGCCGGAGAGGCCTCGTTGACCGACGCGTTGAGGTAGTAGAAGGCGGCGTCGATCAGCTCCTGGTGCCGCGCGCTGGCGCCCCTGACCACAATTCGCGCTTTCCAGAGCTCGGCCCATGCTGCGCGGTTACGTTCTCGCAGCGTGTCGAAGCCGGTCTTGTGGCCTCGCGCCGCGCGTCGCACGGCTTCCTCGTGAGGCCGTCGGTGAAGGACGGAGGGCACCAGGGCCGCGAGTTGCCGCAGCCTCACGGGCCTGCCCGCTCGAACGCGGCCGCGATATTCCGTCATCAGCGGCCCGGTTCGATCGAAGGAGGAGACGTGGCTGTGGGCCTCGAGGCCCACCGCCTCGGACAGATGCGCCACGCCGCAGGTGCTGAGGCCTCCCTCGGTTTCCCAGAGGAGCCAGGCATCGCAGGCCGGTTTCTCCTCTCCCGGTGTCGCGGTGCCGCGATCGCGGATGCGGCCGCGGATGTGCGCGGTGTCGACGATCGCGCGGAAGGTCAGCTCGCAGGCCTTGTCCGTTCTGATGGTCGATTCCTGGAGCACGAGGCTGGCGGCCGTGCGGCTGGCGAACGTCAGGACTTGGATCCGCGCGGAAACCCCGCCCGCTTCGAACCGGAAGCTGCTGGTCAGTTCGCCGGTCTCGAAGTCATAGGTCTGCACCAGGTCGTGGATCGTCCAGGGCTGGTCGCCGAGCCAGACGCCATTGACTGCGACGTCCCCGGCCAACGGATAGGGCGCGGTGGCGGACGCCTCGATGCGCAAGTCGGGATGTTCGCCCGACACTCCGCTCACGGTCGCCATGCCGGAGATCAGCGGCACCTCTCGTACGCGCAGGCCGATGACGCCGTTCGACACATAAGTGGGAAGCTCCCCGTCGCGGGCGCCCTCATGCCTCAGCGTTGCAATCGATTGGGCCATTCCGGTCACTGTCCTCTGCATTGCCAACAGCATGCTGATCGGATCGTTCCTTGGCATTATGCAGGGCGGGAGCGGCGGGAATGGGATTGCCGCCGCGCGATGCGTGCCCTGATGGGGCGACCCTTTGCTCCCGGGTTCATAGGGTGCGGCCCGGCCGATCCGACGAGTTATCGATGGGAGAGTGGCGACTGCTTCCCACCCACAGCAGACATTCGCAATTTTCCTGGCCTAACGAGGGTATGGCCCGTCCCGCCGCGCACCCTTTGACGAGACGCCCCGGCTCCGATATGCGCGCCCGCATTGAAAGCCCGCACCCCCCGGCGGGCCGATAACGTATTGGAAGAGAGGAATTCTGAGGTGGCCAATAAGGTCCCGTCGTTCGGTCTGTCGCATCAGGGCATCGACACCGATGCCGTGCTGCACTGGAATCTCGGCACGCCGCAGCTCGTCGAGGAAGCACTGAAGCGCGGCGAGGGGCTGCTCGCGAAGGACGGCCCTCTGGTCGTGAAGACCGGCAGGCATACCGGCCGCTCCGCGAAGGACAAGTTCATCGTCCGCGACGGGGAGACCGACAGCCAGATCTGGTGGGACAATAACGCGTCCATCACCCCGGATAACTTCGCGTCGCTGAAGGCCGACTTCATGGCCGCGCTCGCGGAGAAAAAGGAGCTGTTCGTCCAGGATCTGTTCGGCGGCTCGCAGCCCGAGCACCGGGTGCGCGTCCGCGTGATCAACGAGCTCGCCTGGCACAGTCTCTTCATCCGCACGATGCTGGTCCGCCCCGAGGAGAGCGAGCTGGCCGGGTTCGAGCCCGAATTCACGATCATCGACCTGCCGAGCTTCCGCGCCGATCCCGCGCGCCACGGCACACGCAGCGAGACGGTGATCGCCGTCAACCTGACCGAGAAGCTGATCCTGATCGGCGGCACCGCTTATGCGGGCGAGATGAAGAAGTCGGTCTTCGGCATCCTCAACTATCTGCTGCCGCCCGAGGGCATCATGCCGATGCACTGCTCGGCCAATATCGGCCCGAACGGCGACACCGCGGTCTTCTTCGGCCTGTCCGGGACGGGCAAGACCACGCTCAGCGCCGACGCCTCGCGCACCCTGATCGGCGACGACGAGCATGGCTGGTCCGATACGGCGATCTTCAACTTCGAGGGCGGCTGCTACGCCAAGATGATCCGGCTTTCGCCCGAGGCGGAGCCGGAAATCTACGCGGCCACCAGGCGCTTCGGCACGGTGCTCGAAAATGTGGTGATGGACGAGGAGACGCGCACGCTCGACCTCGACAGCAATCTGCTCGCCGAGAATACCCGCGGCGCCTATCCGATCGACTTCATCCCGAACTGCTCCGAGCGCAACATGGGCCCGGTGCCGAAGAACGTCGTCTTCCTCACCGCCGACGCCTTCGGCGTGCTGCCGCCGATCGCCCGGCTCACCCCCGAGCAGGCCATGTACCATTTCCTGTCCGGCTATACCGCCAAGGTCGCCGGCACCGAGATCGGCGTGACCGAGCCCGAGGCGACCTTCTCGACCTGCTTCGGCGCGCCCTTCATGCCGCGCTTCCCCTGGGTCTACGGCAACCTCCTCAAGGAGCGGATCGCCAGGGGCGGGGTGAAATGCTGGCTGGTCAATACCGGCTGGACCGGCGGCAAATATGGCACGGGCAACCGGATGCCGATCAAGGCCACGCGCGCGCTGCTGAACGCCGCGCTCGACGGCTCGCTCAACGACGTCGAGTTCCGCATCGACCCGAATTTCGGAGTCGAGGTGCCGGTCAGCGTGCCGGGCGTCGACAGTGCGATCCTGAACCCGCGCGACACCTGGGCCGACCAGGCCGATTATGATGCGACCGCGGCGAAGCTGGTGACCCTGTTCACCAGGAATTTCGCGCGCTTCGCGGACCATGTCGACCAGGCCGTCCGCGACGCCGCGCCGCGCGTCGGCGGCGGGCAACAGCCGCAAGCCATCCAGGAGACCACGATCCCGGCCTGACCGCCCACCCCATAGCCTTTTCGAAGGAGCGTGCCGGCGAGGGCCGGCGCGCTCCTTTTCTTTTGCGCGTGAAACACTGAAGGAGAAAGACGATGCCTGACACTGAACTGCACGCACCGCGGCTGTGGCCGCACGACGACGCCATCCGCCGCGTGGGGGAGGGTTTCCTCGCCCGCACCCTCCCGAAGGAGGAATGGACGCACGAGGCCCACATTGCGACCACCTGCTGGCTGATCCTCGAGCGGCCGGACATCCTCCCCGAGCGCGACCTGCCGGACCTGATTCGCGGCTACAATGAGAGCGTCGGCGGGGTGAACGACGCCACCCAGGGCTATCACGAGACCATCACCCAGCTCTTCATCCGCACGCTCAGGGGCGCGTTGGCGGAGCGGGACGGGGAGGGGCTCGCCGCCCGCGTCAACGCGATCCTCGCCGCGCCCGAGGGCCGGCGCGACTGGCCGCTGCGCTTCTACTCGCGCGAACGGCTCTTCTCGAAGGAAGCGCGGCTCGGGTGGGTGGAGCCGGACCGCGCGCCGGTGTAGAAGCCGCTGAAATCCCTGGGAGGGAGGTGGCGTCGATGACCGGCTCTATCGGGAGGACATTTATCCGCTTCCTGCCCGCCGCTCTGGCGGTAGCCCTGCTGGGCGCGGGCGGAGCGGCGGGCGGCCAGTCGAGCGCCGCGAACCCGCCGACGCAGCCTCTCACCTATCTCTCTCTGCCCGTCGACATGGATGTCCGCCCGGGCGCGCTGCAATTCGTCCCGGCGGACGATGGCGACCGCCGCCTCGCCTATAATCTGTTCGTCACCAACTGGGGCAATTGGCCGCTCCGTCTCGCCCGGGTCGACGTCGAGGATGCGGCGACCGGCCGGGTGCTGGTGAGCTACGACGCGGAGGCGCTGGAAAATCCCTATCGCCAGCGCGCCACGCCCTTTTCGATCGGTCCCACCTCGCCGCAGAATCGCGACCTCGAGGGCCGGCGGACGACGATCTTCAACATCGAACTCCGCCTCGCCGCGAATGCCGCGCCGCCCGCTTCGATCCGGCATCGCGTCCTGTTCGAGCCCGATCCGGGCGTGCGCCTGCTGCAGGACGACGGCACGCCCGCGCGCGAGCTGGTCTCCGTCTCCGTGCCCGTGGCCATTGACGGGCCGGCCCCGGTCGTGCTCGGCGCGCCCCTGCGCGGCGGCCCCTGGCTCTGCGGCAACGGCCTCGGCCTCAGGAGCGATCACAATTATATCGGCACGGCGAGCACCGCCCGGATGCGCGTCTCCCAGCGTTATGGCTGCGACTTCCTGAAGATATTCTCGACGACCGTGCGGGAAATCCTGCCCAGCCCGTTCCCCGACACGCTGACGCCCGGCATGTTCTACGGCTATGGCGCGGAGGTGCTGGCCGTGGCCGACGCCCGCGTCGCCGAAGTGCGCGACGGCATTCCCGAAAGCACGCCGCAGGCGGACGGCAGCGTCCGCATGCCGCTCACCCGCACCGAGGATACCGGTCCCGGCAACCGCGTCGTGCTCGACCTGGGCGGCGGCCGCTTCGCCTTTTACGCCCATCTCCAGCCCGGCTCGATCCGCGTACGCCGGGGCGACCGCGTTCGCGAAGGGCAGGTGCTCGGCAGGATCGGGATGTCGGGCAATGCCGTGAACCCGCACCTCCATTTCCACGTCGGCAACGGCCCGGACCTCAACGGCAGCGACGGCGTGCCCTATGTCTTCAGATCCTATCTGCTGAGCGGCCGCGGCAATGACGACTTTGCGGACCGGCAGGTCTCGCACGTCGTGCCGCTGCAGAGCTCGGTCATGACCTTCCCCGGTGCGGCGAGCCAAAGCCGGCGATAGCGTCCGGCCGGCTCAGCCCCCCGACGGCGGTGGCGGCGGTGCGTCCTGGGAGCGCGGGGCGAGGGCGGCCATCGCCGCCTGGCGCTCGGCGTCGCTGATCGTGCCGTTGCGGTCGGTGTCGACCCGGTCGAACAGGGTCAGCAGCCCGGCGCCATTCTCGGCCGCGGAGACCTTGCCGTCGCGGTCGCCGTCGAGCCGCTGCAGCGCCGCGTCCGCACGCTCGCCCAGCTCGGCCCGGTCCAGGAAGCCGTCATGATTGCCGTCCTGCCGGGCGAAGATGGCCTGCACCATCTGCTGCATCTCCGCGCGCGTCGCCGGCAGCATGGAAAGCCCGCCGCTCCGGCCGCCCGGCCCGCCGCGGCGCCCGCCGAAGGCCGCCATCGCCGCCTGCCGCTCGCTGTCGCTGATCGTGCCGTTGCGGTCGGTATCGGCCCGGTCGAACATGGCCAGCGCGCTCGCCGTGGATTCGGCCGCCGAGACCTTGCCGTCCCCGTCGCGATCGACCCGCTCCAGCATCCGCGCCCCGCGCTGGCCCATTTCGTCGGGCGTCAGGAAGCCGTCATGATTGGCGTCCCGCTCCCGGAACCGCTCGCCCGCCTGCCGCTCCGCATCGGCGCGGGTCGCCGGCAGCATCCGCATCCCGCCCCCGCGGAACCCGCGGCCCTCGCCACCGGACCCGGGGCCGGGCGGCGGGGCCTCGGGCGGCTGCGCGGCGAGCGGAACGGCGAGGCCGAGGGCGGCCAGCGCGGCGAGCATGGGGAATTTCATCACTTACTCCTCGAAATATGGCCAGCGTCCTCAATCCACGCGGGCGTTCAAGTGAAATCGGCGGCGCCTTAGGGCAAAACGGCTGAACCTGGCCTTTCGGGTGGGCGCACAGGACAGGAGCCGCACCCGGAAAATGGTCGCGAAATGTCGCGGAGAAGAAGCTGAACCCGTAGCTGACGGTCCCCGCCATGGCGTCAGCGCCGGAACGCGAGCCAGAAGCTCAGCCCCAGCAGCGCCAGGATCGCCGCGCTGATTGCCGCGCCCCAGAACCAGAAAGGGAGCAGCAGGACGTCGGCGATGGCGCCCGTGTCCGAGCGCTGCAGCTGGCCGCCGACATGTCCGCCCGGGCTGAACAGATAGTCGAACTGCCGCCACACGCTGATACAGGCCTGGACGCCGAGCAGCTGGATGGCGAAGCCTTGCCAGGACGGCGATCCGCGCCAGGCGAGCAGGCCGATTGCAATGCCGAGCGCGGGGAGCACCAGCCAGCCCGTCAGGGACCGCACCCAGATCAGCGTGGACAGGATCAACGCCGCGCCCAGCACCCCCATCGCATAGCGCGTCGCGGCCGGCGAGCGCGAGGCGATGATCAGCAGCGCGCCCGCGATCCCCGGCCCGAGCGGCCCGCCCGCCGCGACCAGGGCATCGATCAGCCCATAGCCGTCGGCGGGACGCAGCGAGACGGCGACGCCCGACCCGTCGGCGAAGACCAGCAGCCGCTCGAATCCCCGGCCGGCGAGCAAGGCGACGAGGCCATGACCCATTTCATGAAACCAGGTCGCCAGGATCGTGAAGGGGTAGAGGAGGAGACTGCCGAGACTGGTCTGCCAGAGGAGAATCGAGACCAGCGCGATGCCGAGCAGCAGGGTGATGCGATGTCTTTGGGCCTGGTCGGTGAGCCGGCCGGGCATCACGGGTTCCGGCTGAACCGGTCGCTCACGCCTTGCCCTGCTTGTCGATCAGCACGGCCTGCTGCCACCGGCTCGGCGCCTTGTCGGTGCGGTGGATGCAGCCCGCCCAGCAGCAGGGCCGCTTCTTCCCCTCCTGCAGCTCCTCGCAGGTCCGCGCGATGCGGCGCGCGCGCGTCGGCGCCTGCTTCGCGTCCTCGACCCAGCAGATGAACTCGTTCCGCCCGAGCGGCGTGAGCGCCTCCCAGAGCGCCAAGACCTCCGGCTCCGCCCGCAGCGCCGCCTGCAGGTCGGCGCCCGCCTCGTGGACAATGCCATGCGAGAATGCGTTCGTCATCAACCCTCCGGCAAGCGCGCCAGCTTAGCGCGCCGGCTCTGCCGGCAGCAAGGCCCCGGGGCCGGCCGGTATCCCGCCCTGATCGTCAACGCACCGCGAAGGGGGTGGGCCGAAGCCCACCCCGCATGGCTCACAGGCTGTCGACGGCCTTGCTGACCAGGATGCTCACGGTGACGCGGCGATTCTGCGCCTGCCCCTCGGGGGTGTCGTTGCTTGCCGCCGGATCCGCTTCCGCCATGCCGGTGGGCGTCAGCATTCGCCAGGGCTGCCAGCGGCACGCCTGCTGGAGATGATTGACCACGCTGCCCGCGCGCCGTTCGCTGAGCGCCTGGTTGAACTCGGCGCTTCCCCTGGAATCGGTGTAGCCGACGACGAGCAGCAGGGCGTTGGGGATCGACCCGGCCGAAGTCGCGGCCGCGCAGAGGTCGGCCTTCGCCTGCTCGGACAGGGTTGCCCGGCCGGTGTCGAAGGTCACACTCGTCGTGCTTCTGACATTATACTGGTCGATGCTGGCCACGGCGCCGCGCAGCGCTTCCGTCGCCGCCTCGTTTTCGGCGAAGCGCTGGTTGGTGCCGCCATGGATCATCGCCGCGGTTCTGAGATCGCCATTCCTGAGGACGATCCGGCGCGCCACCAGGCCGCTGCCCGACTGCAGGGTTCTGACGCTGACCGGCAGGCCGTTGACCAGCGAATTGTCGGCAAGCCGGGTGCGGCTCAGGCCCAGGAAGCCCCCGCGGGCGGTGATCCTGGTGTCGCTGCTCACCGTGATGCGCGTGCTGGTGCCGTCCGGGGCGGTGACCTGCACCTGATCGCCCCGGCGCGCCGTGATGATGCCCTCGACCTCGGGCCCTTCGGTCGCCCCGGCCATGTCGAAGGGCTGCGGGCCCTCCGCCGTCACCCTGATATCGGCCTCGGGCGGGTCCTGCGGCTGCGCCGCAAGGCCGGCCGGGGCGGTCGCGGCAAGAGTGGCAAGAAGGAGGAGAAGGCTTGGGTTTCTGGAAATGGCAGTCATGAAGCTGTTCCTTTGAGCTCGAACACCGGGCCTGCAAATGCAGGTTCCCCCCCGACCGCCGCGCATCATGGCGCAACGGGCTCCTGCCCCCTCCATCCAGCCTCACGGATGCGCGGCGGGCTGCCGCACCTGAAGTCGAAGGGACTTCGGGCCCGTGTTCGGCCCAACCTTTCGCGCAGATGAACGGGCCCGGCCCCGCGAGTCGATGCGGCGGTCGCTCGGGCGGATTGCGCGACGAGCCGCCGGGGCCTTGTCCGGCGCAGTTGGCCGGCGCCGCGATCGCTAGGCCGGCTCCACCCTCAGCAGGGTCCCGTCCGCCGCCACGATCCGCACCCTGGCGCCGCTCGGCGCGTCCGGCCCGCTCGCGTTCCAGACGCCGTCGCCGACGCGCACCCGTCCCTTGCCGTTCTCGATCGCGCTCTCGACGGTGACGACCTGGCCGATCAGGCGGGCGGCGCGGGCGTTGAGGTTGGGGTCGGCGCTCTCCACCGGGTTGCGGGCATAATATTGCCGGCCGACATAGACGGTGACGAAGGCGAGCAGCACGAAGACGACGAGCTGCAGCGCGAGGCTGAGCGGCACGAAGGCGACGAGCAGGGCGGTGATCCAGGCGGCGACCGCGACCCAGATCAGGAAGATGCCGGGCAGCAGGATCTCGAGGATGCCGAGCAGGGCGCCGGCGCCCACCCACCACCAATGGTCGGCGAGGTTGCCCAGCCATTCGGTCATTGCTGGCCTCCCTCGAACGGGCCGCGGCGCGGAGCCGGGGGCGGCGGCGGATTGTCACGCCGGCCGCCAATCGCTTCCTTCGCCAGCTCGCCAATGCCGCCCAAAGTACCGATCAGCTGCGTCGCCTCGACCGGGAAAAGGATGGTCTTGGCGTTGGGCGAATCGGCGAAGCGGCCGACCGCGTCGACATATTTCTGCGCGACGAAATAGTTGATCGCCTGGGTGGAGCCGCTGGCGATCGCATCGGAGACCATCTGGGTCGCCTTGGCCTCCGCCTCGGCGGCGCGCTCACGCGCCTCGGCGTCGCGGAAGGCGGCCTCGCGGCGGCCTTCGGCCTCCAGGATCTGGGCCTGCTTGGCGCCCTCGGCCTTCAGGATCTCGGAGGCGCGCAGGCCCTCGGATTCAAGGATCAGGGCGCGCTTCTCGCGCTCGGCCTTCATCTGGCGGCCCATGGCATTGACGATGTCGCCGGGCGGGCGGATGTCCTTGACCTCGACGCGGGTGATCTTGACGCCCCAGGCCTCGGTCGCCTGATCGACCACCACCAGCAGGCGGGCGTTGATCTCGTCGCGCTTGGAGAGGGTTTCGTCGAGGTCCATCGAGCCCATCACGGTCCTGAGGTTGGTCGTGGTGAGCTGCATGATCGCGATATAGAGGTCGCTGACTTCGTAAGCCGCCTTCGCCGCATCCAGGACCTGGAAAAACACGATCCCGTCGACGCCAACCATGGCGTTGTCCTTGGTGATGATCTCCTGGCCCGGAATGTCGAGCACCTGCTCCATCATGTTCACGCGGCGGCCGACCCGATAGAAGAAAGCCGGGAAGAAATTCAGGCCCGGACTTGCGACAGTGGTGAAGCGCCCGAAATATTCGATCGTGTATTGATAGCCCTGGCGGACGATCTTCACACTGGCGAACAGATAGAGCAGCCCCAGAGCGACGACGATCCCGATAACCCCGGTCATGGCTTCACTCCCCTCGCTTGACCGCGCATATCATGTCGATAAAGCGGCCCTCATCCAAGCGGAATTATCCATGGACCGGACCGACCTTCGCAACTGCCGCAGCCTGCTCTTCCTCCCCGCCTCGAACCCGCGGGCAATCGAGAAGGCGCGGGATCTGCCCGCCGACCTGATCGTCCTCGACCTCGAGGATGCGGTCCGCGAGGAGGAGAAGGGAGAGGCGCGGCGGCTGGCCGTCGAGGCGACGAACGGGGGCTTTGACGGCCGCCCGGTTGCGATCCGGGTCAATCGGGCGGGAAGCCGTCATTTCGGCGAGGACGTCACCGCCGTCCGGCATGCCACGATCGATTATCTCGTCCTCGCCAAGGCCGAAACCGGCAAGGACGCGCACGATGCGAGCTGGCTGGTGGCGAAGCCCGTGCTGGCGATGATCGAAACGCCCCGCGCGGTGATCGACGCTAATGTGATTGCGCCTTCGTCTGCCGGTCTCATCGCCGGGGTGAACGACCTGACTGCCGCGCTCGGCCTGCCCGAGCAGAAGGACAGGGAAGGCCTGATCTTCGCGCTGCAGCGGATCGTGCTTGCCGCCCGCGCGGCCGACATTCCCGCCTTCGACGGCGTCTACAACCGGCTGGAATCCGACGCGGGACTGGAGGCGGAATGCCGGCAGGGGCGCGCCTGGGGGTTCGACGGCAAGTCGGTCATCCATCCGAGCCAGATCGAGACCGCCAACCGCCTGTTCGGCCCGACCGAGGAGGAGCTGGAGGCGGCCCGGCGCCTGGTCGCCGCGGCGACGGGCGGGGCGGAGCGCCACGACGGCAAGATGATCGAGGCGATGCATGTGGAACAGGCCCACCGCCTGATCGCCAGGGCGCGGCGATAGCATCGAAAAGCTATCGCCTCCCTTTAGCCGATCTCGTTTGTCAGGCGGCAGCGGCCGCCGGCATAAGGGCGCATGCCGTTGAGACCGAACAGCTGGCCAGGAATGGCGGCGTTCGCCTGCCTCGCGCTGCTTGGCGCCCCGGCGACAGCCTCCCAGTCGAGCCGACGCGAGGTCGCCCAGGCCCTGTTCGAGCAACGCGCTTTGGCCGGCGCCATCGTCGTGCAGGACGTGCGCACGGGGAGGGAGATCGTGTCGGCCTCGATCGGCGAGGGGGCGCGCGAATTGCCCTTGTCGGTCGCGAAGCTCTTGCTCGTGGCGCTCTATTGGGAGCATCGGCGGGAATTGCCGGCCCCGGTCGCGCCCGACATGGATCGGATCGTGGCGCTGTCCGCCGACAATCCCGGGCGCCGGCTTGCGCTCGAGTTGCGCGAAGCCCTGGGGAGCCGGCCGCTGCTCCGCGATCTGGCGCGGCTGGGCTTTCCCGCCTGTACCCCCGCAAGGCCGCGGAACTGCACGACTCTCGCGGAGAACAGCCCGGCATCCCTGTGGGCGGAGTCGCTGTCGCTCGGGGAGGTCGGGTTTCGAACCACCCTGCCGGGCCTGTCGCGATTCCTGCGCATGATCGGCAATGGCGGGGTGGGCGAACGGGGCGAGCGGGTGATCAGCGCCGCCACGGCCCGCCTGCTCCGCCAGGCGATGCTCCGGACCGTCGAGGCAGGGACAGCCCGCCGCTCCCGTGGCCGGCTGCGCGGGCTGGGGCGGATGGGCGGCAAGACCGGCACCGGCCCCGCCGGTCCCCGGCCCTATGACGGGATCTTCGCGGGCCTCATCTTCGGCAATGACGGCAATGCCCGTTTCACCGTGGTGACCTATGTCCGTCGCGGCGGGGGCGGCGTCGTTGCTGCGGAAATTTCCGCCGAGATGGGCGCGCGGCTGCTGGCCGGGCAATCGCCGGCCCGACGCTGACCGGAACCGGCCCTCCCGTCCCCTTCCGAATCGCTTGCGCGCCCCCGCCGCGCTCCTTAAGCAGCGCCATGTTCAAGGCTCTGATCCGCGCCTCCGCGCTGCTTTCGCTTGCCATCGCCGCGCCACTCGCCGCACAGGCGCCGGCGCCCGTCACCGCCGCGGACCTGTTGCGCCACATCCGGCCGCTCGCCAGCGACGAGTTCCAGGGCCGCGCCCCCGGGACCGAAGGCGAACGGCGCACCACCGCCTATATCGTCGAGCAATTCCAGGCCCGGGGCCTGCAGCCGGCGGGGGAGAACGGCACCTGGTTCCAGTCGCTCCGGCTCGCGACACGGCGGCCCGAGACGGCCACCTTGCGCTGGACCGGCGCGCAGCCCGGCCAGCTCACCGGCGACAATCTCGTCGTCACCGGGCGCGAGGCGCGGGAGACCCTGGCCGACGCGCCGCTCGTCTTCGCCGCCCATGGCGCGCGCATGCCCGACCGCGGCATCGACCAGCTGGCCGGCGCCAACGTGCGAGGTGCGGTTGTCCTGATCCTCTTCGAGGGTCCGCAGGTCGAAGGCTTCCCGCCGATCGCCGAGCGGGTCCGGACGGTGGCGGCCGCCGGCGCCGCGGCCGTGGTGGTCATCGTCGGCGACGACGTGCCCTGGGATCAGGTGCGAAATGTCGTCCGCCGCGGCGCGCTGCGCGCCGACGATGCCAGCGTGCCCCGCTTCTCGGCGATCATCCCGATGGCCGCCGCGCAGCGCCTGATCACCGGCGCCGGGGGCAATATGGAGCGCCTGCTGAACGAGCAGCCCGGCTCCTCCTTCCGCGCCGTGACCCTGCCGGGCCGCGTCTCGATCGACGCGACGACGAGCGTGACCCGGACCGAGACCAACAATGTGATCGGCCGCCTCCGCGGCTCCGGCTCGACCGGCGAGAACGTGACGCTGCTCGCCCATTGGGACCATCTCGGCCTCTGCCGCCCCGAGGGCGCGCCGGACCGGATCTGCAACGGCGCCGTCGACAATGCCAGCGGCATCGCCGCCCTGATCGAGATTGCCGGCCAGCTCTCCCGCGGCGACCGGCCGGTCCGCGACGTGCTGTTCCTCGCGACCACCGCCGAGGAAGTGGGCCTGGTCGGCGCCGGCTGGTTCGCCGACCACCCGACCGTGCCGCTCGCCTCGATCGTCGCCGCGATCAACATGGACACGATCGCCATCGCGCCCGCGGGCACGCCGGTCGCGATCATGCGGAGCGGTGTGCCCGGCCTCGACGCTCTGGTCGCCTCCACGGTCGCCGCGGCGGGCCGGACGCTCGATCCGGACGACGAGGCGGCGGCACTCGTCCAGCGGCAGGACGGCTGGGCGCTTGCCCGCCGCGGCGTGCCGGCTTTGATGGTCGGCGGCTCCTTCTCGAACATGCAGCTGCTCGGCCGCTTCCTGCAGAACGGCCGCTATCACGCGCCCGACGACCAGGCGGACGGCCAGCTCGTCCTCGACGGCGCCGTCGAGGACACGAACCTCACCGTCGCGATCGCCCGCCGGCTCGCCGACCCCGCCCAATATCAAAGGGCGCGACCGACAAGCGCCGGAAGCGCCGAGTGACCCAGCGACGGCGGGTCGGACGAATATCTGCACTGACGCGACTGCGGGCGCTTCCCTGCCGCATAGCCCTGGTCCTGTCGGCGATGCTTGCGACTGCGGCGGCGGCGGCAGTGCCGTCCGACGCCCGGATTGCCCGCGACGCCGCCGCAGTCCTTGCGCGTGCGCGACCGTCAAACGGACCGGGTGCCGTGATCCTGATCGCCCGCGAGGAGCGCATCATCTACAGCGGCGCGCGGGGCATGGCCTCGATCGAGCTCGGCGTGCCCGTCGGCCGCAGCCAGGTCTTCGCCATCGCGTCGATCACCAAAATGTTCACCGCAGCCCTCGTCGTGAGGCTCGCAGAAGAAGGGCGACTCTCGCTCGACGATCGGCTCGCGCGGTTCCTGCCGGATTTTCCCGGCGCTGGAGACGTTACCCTGCGCCAGCTCCTCAACCATACCGCCGGCATCTCGGACCGCCGGGTGGCGCCCGGTCCATGGCCCCGCGACCTCACCACGGCCATGCTCGTCGCCGATATTGCGCGGCGCCCGCGCGATTTCGCGCCGGGCACGGAGCAACGCTACTCAAATGCCGGCTTCATCCTGCTCGGAGCCGTTATCGAGCAGGCAACCGGCAAGGCCTGGCACGTCGCGATGGCCGAGTATTTTTTTACGCCGCTCGGCCTCGCCCGTACGGGTTACGCCGGCGTTCGCGCACCCGTAGCGGGGCGGGTGCCCGGCTATTCCAGCTCCCCTTCGCGGCAGGACGTGCTGACCGCCTTCTCGAACCCCGCAGTGCCCGGCGCGGCGGGCGGCCTGATCGCCACCGCCGACGATCTCGCGCAGTGGATGCGTGCGCTCGCGAGCGGCCGCGCCATCGGCAGCGCCGGCTACGCGGAAATGGCCCGGCCGCCCGCGCTTCCCGGCGGCCCATCCCGCGATCCTTACGGTCTCGGCATGTATATCTGGCGGGTGCGCGGCGAAACGATGGTCGGGCATACCGGCCAGATCGACGGCTTTGCCTCGGCGCTCGCCTATCTGCCCGGGCCGAACGTCACAATCGTGATACTCGCCAACGACGACAATCTGGATGCACGCGGCATGGCGCGTCGACTGGCCGCGATCGCGCTCGGCAATCCCTATTCCGAGCCGGTGCCGCAACCGTTCGCACCGGAAGAGATTGCGTCGCTGGTGGGCACCTACCGGGTCGACCCGACGACGACGCTGACCTTGTCGCAGCGTGAAGGCGCGCTCTACGCGCAGCGGAGTCAGCGCAATCCGGTGCCGCTTCAGAAAGCGCGCAATGGCGATCTCCATTTCATGCCTGACGAGCTGACCTACTTCCGCCCCGTGCGGAGTGCGGACGGAGCGGTCGTCCGGCTCGACTATTTCCGCGACGGCGACGGCCCTCCCATTTCCTACCCGCGCATTCCCGAACCGGCCCCTAGCGCCGTAGCACCCCGGCGGTTACATGCGCCGGCAATCTCTGACTCATGACGTCTGGCGGATTCATGGACATCCCTCTCGGCCTCACCTTCGACGACGTGCTGCTGAAACCGGCGGCCTCCTCTATCGTACCCAGCCAGGCCGATACGAGCAGCCGGCTCACCCGCGACATCGCGTTAAACATCCCGATCCTCTCCTCCGCCATGGACACGGTCACCGAGGCGAAGATGGCGATCGTGATGGCGCAGCTCGGCGGCCTCGGCGTGCTCCACCGCAACATGGATGTGGAGGCGCAGGCCGACGCGGTCAGAAGCGTGAAGCGCTACGAGAGCGGCATGGTGGTCAATCCGATCACCATCCGTCCCGACCAGAGCCTCGCCGACGCCCGCGCTTTGATGGAGCGCCACAAGATTTCCGGCATCCCGGTGACGGAGGCGGGCGGGCGGCTCGTCGGCATCCTCACCAATCGCGACGTCCGCTTCGCCGAAAATCCGCGCCAGCCCGTCTCCGAGCTGATGACGCACGAGAATCTGGTCACCGTCGGCCCCGGCGTCGGCCAGGACGAGGCACGCCGCCTGCTCCATCAGCGCCGCATCGAGAAATTGCTGGTCGTGGACGACGACCGGCGCTGCGTCGGCCTGATCACCGTCAAGGATATCGAGAAGGCGGTGGCCTATCCGAACGCCACCAAGGATGCGGGCGGCCGCCTCCGCGTCGCCGCCGCGACCACGGTGGGGGACAAGGGGTTCGAGCGCTCGCAGGCCCTGATCGACGCCGAATGCGACCTGATCGTGATCGATACGGCGCACGGCCACAATGCCGACGTCGCGGCGGCGGTGGAGCGGATCCGCAAGCAATCGAATGCGGTGCAGATCGTCGCCGGCAACGTCGCGACGGGTGAGGCCACGCGCGCGCTGATCGGCGCCGGCGCGGACGCGGTAAAGGTCGGCATCGGCCCGGGCTCGATCTGCACGACCCGGGTCGTCGCGGGCGTCGGCGTGCCGCAGCTCACCGCGATCATGGACAGCGCGGAAGCCGCCCGCGACACCGGCACGCCGGTCATCGCCGACGGCGGCCTCAGGACGTCAGGCGATGTCGCCAAGGCGCTGGCCGCAGGCGCGTCCGCGGTGATGATCGGCTCGCTGCTCGCCGGCACCGAGGAGGCGCCCGGCGAGACCTTCCTCTACCAGGGCCGCGCCTACAAGAGCTATCGCGGCATGGGCTCGCTCGGCGCGATGGCGCGCGGCTCGGCCGACCGCTATTTCCAGCAGGATATCAAGGACCAGCTGAAGCTCGTGCCGGAAGGGATCGAGGGGCAGGTCGCCTATAAGGGCCATGCCGCCGATGTGGTCCACCAGCTGGTCGGCGGGGTGAAGGCGGCGATGGGCTATACCGGCGCCGCGACCATCGCCGACCTGCAGCAGGCCGAGTTCATCCGCATCACCAATGCGGGTCTACGCGAGAGCCATGTCCACGACGTCACCATCACCCGCGAGGCCCCGAACTATCCGCTGAGATGACGCCGCCTGCGCGCCTCCAGGCCGCGATCGAGCTGGTCGACGAAATCCTCGCTTCGGCGAAGGCCGGCGGGGCGGCGGCGGACACTTTGATCGCCCGCTATTTCAAGACGCGCCGCTATGCGGGCTCCAGGGACCGGCGCGCGGTCCGCGACCTCGTCTTCCGCGCGATCCGCAGGGCAGGGGAGGCGCCGGTCTCCGGGCGGGCCGCCCTGCTCGCTATGGCGGATCAGGTCCCCCTGTTCGACGGCTCGCCGCACGGCCCGCTGCCCGTGGCGGAGGGCGAGCCCGTCGCGGAAGCGGGCATCGCCCCGGCCTGGCTGCTTCGGCGCCTCGATCCGCTGGTCAGCGAAGACGAGCTGCCGGCCTTGCTCGAACGGGCACCGCTCGACGTCCGCATCAACCGCCTCAGGCCCTCGCCCCGGCTCGACGCCGCGCCGACGCCGCATTCCCCGCTCGGCCTGCGCTTTCCGGAAGGCACCCAGATCGAACAGATGGAGGCGTGGGCGGCCGGCACGATCGAAGTGCAGGACGAGGGCAGCCAGCTCATCTGCCTCGCCTGCGGAGCGCAGCCCGGCATGATCGCCGTCGATCTCTGCGCCGGGGCGGGAGGCAAGACCCTGGCGCTTGCGGCCGAGATGGCGGATCAGGGCCGGCTGCTCGCCTGCGACAGCGACCGCGCCCGGCTCTCGCGTCTGCCGCCGCGCGCCGGGCGGGCAGGGGTCACGATCGTGGAGACCCGGCTGCTCGATCCCGGCAAGGAAGTCGCGGCGCTGGCGGATTTTGCCGGCCAGGCCGACCTCGTCCTCGTCGACGCGCCCTGCTCGGGCACCGGTACCTGGCGGCGCAACCCGGAGACGCGCTGGCGGGCCAGCCCGGAGCGGCTGGAGCGGCTCACCGCGCTCCAGGCCCGCTTGCTCGATCTGGGCGGAACCCTTCTGCGGCCCGGCGGCATCCTCGTCTACGCCGTCTGCTCGCTGCTCGCCGAGGAGGGCAGGGACCAGGCCGCCGCCTTCACCGCCCGTTCAGGCCTCGTGCCCGAGACGGTGCCGATGCGGCCGGGCCGGCCTGCGGGATCGGGCATCCTGCTCACCCCGGGCCATGACGGGACGGACGGCTTTTTCGTCGCGCGCTGGCGAACGCCATGCTAGACCCGCGCGCGACAGGGAAGATGGAGTATTTGATGCGCCTTACGCCGATCGTCATTTCGCTGGGGATTGCCGCGGCGACCATCGCGAGCGCGGGCAACAGCCAGCGGCCCGACGACCAGGTCGATCCGCGCTCGGCCGCGCTCGTCGCGCAGGCCCAGACCCGCAGCACCGCCGGTCAGTACGACCAGGCGGTCGACCTGCTCGAGACCGCGCTCGTCGTCGATCCCGGCAATCGCAGCGCCTATATCGCGCTCGGCCGCGTCGCCCAGGCCCAGCGCCTGCCCGGCAAGGCGATCGGCTATTATGCCGACGCGCTCCGCCTGGAGCCGAACGATGTGAACGCGCTCGCCAGCCAGGGCGAGGCCTATGTCCAGCGCGGCGCCGTCGACCGGGCCCGGCAGAATTTGCAGCGCGTGCAGAGCCTCTGCGCCCAGCCCTGCCCGCAGGCGCAGCAGCTCGCCTCGGTGATCCAGCGCGGCCCGCCCGCCGAGGTGCTGGCGGCGCAGCGGCCCGAGCAGGGCGCGCCGCCGACTACCGCACCCGCGACCCCGGCGCCGCGGCCGAACTAGGACTCGCTCAGGCCAACGCACCACTCCGTTCGCCCGGAGCCCGTCGAAGGCTGCCTTTCTGTTCGGAAGTGAAGAGCAGGGCTTCGACGAGCTCAGCCCGAACGGTGTTGGTTGCGATGACTGCTAAAGTAGCCGGGCCACGGTGACGAAGTCCGCAACCGCCAGCGTTTCCGCGCGCCGTTCGGGGTCGATGCCGAGATTTTCCAGCGCCTCGACCGCGCCCGGCACACCCGCGAGCGAGCGGCGGAGCATCTTGCGGCGCTGGCCAAAGGCGGCGGCGGTGAGGCGTTCCAGGGTCGCGGCGCTGACGCCCTCCGGCTGCGTGCCCGGCGTGATGTGCACGACCGCCGACATCACCTTGGGCGGCGGCACGAAGGCGGAGCGGTGGACCTTCATCGCCAGCCTCGCCTCGCTGCGCCACTGGGCGAGCACCGAGAGGCGGCCATAGGCATCGCCACCGGGCTTCGCGACGATGCGCTCGGCAACCTCCTGCTGGAACATCAGGGTCAGTGAGCGCCACGCCGGCGGCCAGGGCTCGCCGCCGAGCCAGCGCACCAAGAGCGCGGTGCCCACATTATAGGGCAGGTTGGCGACGATATGCGCGCCAGCCGGCGGCTCGACCTCGAGCGCGTCGCCCTCGATCACGTCGAGCCGTCCGCCGGACGCCTCGGAAAGCTCGGCCAGTGGCGCCAGGCAGCGCCGGTCGCGCTCCACGGCCGTCACCCGCGCGCCGGCGCGCAGCAGCGCCCGGGTGAGCCCGCCCGGGCCCGGGCCGACCTCATAGACCAGCGCGCCGTCCAGCGGCCCGGGCACGCGCGCGATCCGGTCGAGCAATTGCTCGTCGAGCAGGAAATTCTGGCCCAGCGCCTTAGAGGCGCTGAGCCCGTGCCGCGCGATCACCTCGCGCAGGGGCGGCAGCCCCGCGAGTGAGCTCACGCCTCGGCGAGCCGGCGCGCGCAGTCTCCGGCAGTGCGGATGGCGGAGATCATCGCCCCGGGATCGGCGAGATTCTTGCCGGCAATGTCAAAGGCGGTGCCGTGATCCGGCGAGGTGCGCACGATCGGCAGGCCCAGGGTGCAGTTGATCCCCTCGTCGAAATGCAGCGTTTTCAGCGGGATCAAAGCCTGGTCGTGATACATGCAGAGCGCGGCGTCGTAATTACGGCGGCGGCGCTCGTGGAACATGATGTCGGGCGGGTGGGGGCCGCTGACCTTGTAGCCCTCCTCGCGGAGCCGCTCGACCGCCGGCACGACCGTATCCACCTCCTCGCGGCCCAGCGTGCCGTTCTCGCCGGCATGAGGATTGAGGCCGGCCACGGCGAGGCGGGGATTGTCCAGCCCGAACTGGCGCTGCAGGCCCTTGATCGCGACCCGCGCCTTGAGCACGATCCGCTCGATGCTGAGCTGGCCCGCCACGGTGCGCAGCGGGATGTGCGTGGTCACCGGGATCACCTTCAGCGTCGGTCCGGCCAGCATCATCGCGACGGAATCGGTGGCGACGCCGCAGCGTTCGGCGACGAATTCGGTCTGGCCCGGATGGACGAAGCCGATCGCGTAGAGCTGGGCCTTGGAGACCGGGCCGGTGACGAGGCCGCAGGCGGCGCCGGAACGGGTCAGGCCGACCGCGAATTCCAGCGAATCGAGCGAGTTGCGCGCCCCTTCGAGATCGGGCTGGCCCGGCACCACGATGGTATCGGACTTGACCCGGAGGATCGGCAAGCCCTCGTCATAGGCGCCCACCGCTTCGTGCGGGTCCTCGACCTCGACGATCGGGCCGTCCCAGACCGCACGTACGGCCGAGACGCTGCCGACGGCGAGAAAGGGCGGCACCTCTTCCTCCCGGCGCCGCTCCCAGGTTTTCGCGATGACCTCAGGCCCGATCCCCGCCGGGTCGCCGAGCGAGACGGCGAGGGGGACTCTCGGCTGGTCAGCGATAGTCGATCACCGCATCGCGCCGCAGATCGCGCAAATAGCGCTGCGCGCGGCGGGCGATCCGCTGGTCGTTCATCTGGCTGTAGATCTGGTCGGCGCTCGGGGCGACCGCCTCGGGCGGGTCTTCGCGGCCGCACAGGACGAGCACGCTGACCCGCTCCACCGAACCGAAAGCCTGGGTCGCCTGACCGACATTGAGGCCCAGCAGCATCTGCTGGAGCTGCGGCGGCAGCTCGCGGACCCGGACCTGGTCGTTGGAGATCAGCTCCGCGCCGATCCGCTGCGCCGTCGCCTGCGCATTGCCGCAGCCGGCCATGCGCTGCGCCGCCTGGCCCAGTTCCTGGCCCCGCGCCTCGGCCTGGGCGGGGGTCGAGCCGGCCGGGATGTTGATCGACATCTGCATCAGGCTCATCGTCGCGTCGCGCGGATCGGTGGTCAGGATGCGGCGCGTGTCGACCAGAAGGATGATCGAATAGCCGCCGGGAATGGGGATGGCGTCGCTGACCGCGCCGACCGGCATCTGCGTCACCAGGCCGGAAAGCTCGGCAGGCAGCTGGTCGGGCTGGATCCAGCCGAGATCGCCGCCGACCGCGGCCGTGCTCGCCTCGGAGAATTGGCGGGCCATGACCTGAAAGGGGGCGCCCTGGCGGATCTGCTGGACGAGCCTCGTGGCGTTGGCCTGCGCCTCGGCCGCTGTCTCGGGCGTCGAGGAAATATAGATTTCAGCGACCCGATATTCGGGCGTGCCGCGCCTTTCCTCGAGGCGCCGCATCACGGCCTGGACCTCGTCCTCGCCGACGGTGACGAAGGGATCGATGTTGCGCCGCTGGACCCGCTGCCAGCTGAGCTCGCCGCGGATCTGCCGCTTCAGCGTCCGCTCGGACGCGCCGATCGAGCGCAGATATTCGCGGAAGTCCGCCGGCGACCGCCGGGCATTGCCGGCGAAACGCGCGAAATATTGTTCGACCTCCTGGTCGGTCACCGCCATGTCCTGCTGCTGGGCCGCCTGGATCTGCAGCGATTCATCGATCAGGTTGCGCAGCACCTGGGCGCGGAAGCGCTCCATCTCCGCCGGCGGAATCTGGAACTGGTTGGTGACGATCAGCAAATTGGTGCGCTGGTCGACGTCGCTGCCCGTGATCACGTCGCCGTTGACGATCGCCGTCGCCTTGCGGACGCCTTCCTGCGTCTGGCCGACGAACTGCACGTTGCTCGGAATGTTGAGATTGCCTGCGGTCGGCTGACCGCCGCCCTGCGCCGCCACTGCCGATGCGACTGGCGCGATCAACAGAATCGCCGCCCTTGCGAAGCTACCGAACTTCATCATTCCTCCAGTGAAAGCAGGCACATCACCTGCATCGTCCTTGCTGAACCGCAGCTTAGCGGTCGTCCCCAGCCCCTGTCGCGCCTTCCTTAGCGCCCCAAATTCCGAAGCGCTACCCGGATGAGGAAAGAGTTGCCGCGCCTGGCGTCGCCGCTGTCCTCATAATCCCGGCGCCAGGTGACGCCAAGCTCGATACAGTCGTCGTCGTAGAGGATGCCGAGCCGGTGGCGGATCGGGGTGAAGCCGTCGGCGACCGAGAGCGGATCCTCCTGCCGGCTGGTCAGGTCGATGACCGCGGAGCCGAAGATCGACCAGTAGCGGGCGAAGCTGACCCGGCCGCCAAAACGGATTTCCTCGCGGTCGCGCAGATCCTCGATCGAGGGGTCGATGTTCCGGTCGAGCCGGAGATAGCCGATCGTCGCATAGGTGCGCCGCCCGCCGACCGTGGCGTCGATTTCGTTGCGCCGAAGGGCGAGGCTGTCCTTGTCGATCCGGAAGCGGTGGGTGAGGTTCACCATGCGGCCGATGCGGACGTTGGTCCGCCCGACAATGTCGGAGAAGCGGTCGGACAGGCCCGTGCCCGGCGGCAGGATCGATTGCTGGTTGGACAGGCGGTAGGACTGGCCGATCGTCGAGCGGATCGAGATGCGCGGCAGATCCAGCGCCCAGTCGGCGCCGTAGGTGATGCGCACGCCGTCCTCCCAGCGGTCGTAGCCGGGGAAGCGGTTCAGCGCGAACAGGTTCGAATCCTCGAGGTCGACCGAGCGGGCATCCTCGTTCGGAATGTCGAGATTCTCGGTCGGCGGCGAGGCGACGACCTGGATGCGCGGCGTGAAGCGCTGCGTGCCGCCCAGGAAGGTGCCGACGAACGGCCATTTCACGTCCGCCGCGATCGCACCGATGAACCGCCCGCTCCAGCCTTCATTGCCGCGATAGCTCACCGTCTGGGTCAGCAGGGTGTCATTGGCATGATAGAGATCGCCCCGCGCATAGGCGGTCAGCACCACTTCCTGGCCGAGCGGGGTGATGAAGCGCCGGTCCCAGCGGGCGCTGGCGAAGGCGCGCTGCGAATCCTGGCCTTCGGTGCGCAGGATGGCGAGGCTGTTCGCCTGCAGCTCGATCCGGCCGCCCAGGATCGGGTCGGCAATCCGCCAGCGCGCGTCGACAGCCGGAAGGACGAAGGGCTGCATGCCCTCGACGTCGGTCAGCCTGAGCCCCTCGAACGCCCAGCCGGCGATGGAGATGTAGCTGTCCTCGGTGATGCGCTCGGCATTGACGAAGCTGCGCAGCCGGTCATCGCGCGAAATGTCGTAGCGCCGCATGAAGGTGCGGTCGGTCGTGTAGCGGCCGAAGCCGGTGATCGTCCATTGCGGGTTGAGGATGATCCGGCCGCCGCCCTCGATATAGGCGCGGATGCCTTCGTTGCCGCTTGCATCGGGCGGCGCCAGCGGATCCAGCGCGATGCGCGAGCCGTAGGTGAAATAGCCGTGCGCGTAGAAGGCGCTGTTCGAGGTCAGCTGGCGATATTCGGCCTCCACCATCGGCAGCACGCCCGTATAGACGTGCGGCGTGATCGTCGCGTCGCGATTGGGCGCGAAGCGGATGTAATAAGGGGCGGACAGCTCCAGCCCGTTGCGGCGGCTGTAGCGGATCTCGGGCACCAGCACGCCGCTGCCGCCGCCCTGGCTGCCGTCCGGATGGGAGAGGCCGGGCAGGCCGAGGATCGGCGTCCCGAACAGGTTCAGGGTCGCGCCCTGGTAGGAGATGCGGTGGCGGACCGGATCGTGAACGACGCGGACCGCGTTGATCTGCCAGGTCGGGTCCTTCGGGCAGCCATCCGCATCGACCACGGCGCAGGCCGTATAGGCGGCGCGATAGAGGGTGGTGACGCCGTTGCGCCGTTCGGCGCGGATCGCCGCCAGCCGGCCGCCGTCGGCGAGCACGATCAGCATGTTCTCGATCACGCCGTCGCGCAGGGTGTCCTCGAGCTGGACGGAATCGCCGTAGGCGACGTCGCCTCCCGGGCTGACGATGCGGACGCTGCCCTCGGCCCTGACCTCGCCGGTGCGCCGGTTCCAGGTGACGCTGTTGGCGCGGAGGTTGTAGCCCTCGCGCGTCATCCGCACCTCGCCGGACGCGGTCACCACGTCGGCGCGGTCGTCGTAGACGAGCTGATCGGAGCTGAACTGGACCTCGACCGGCGCGCCCTCCGGGTTGGCGGTCGTGGTATCGGCCGGCGGGGGCGACGGAACGGGCGCCGGACCCGGCTCGGCAGGCGGGGGATCATCCTGCGCCAGCGCCGCACAGGGCATGCTCAGCAGCAGCGGCAGCGCGGTCCGGCAGATCAGTTTAAGCTTGTTCACAAATCCCGCTCATGGACCCTTCGCAGGACCGGGATTCACGCGCCAAGATCATGATCTTGGCCCGATCCCGATCCGGACGACAGGCGCCAGCCTATTGCACCGGAAGCCGCTCCCTGCAATGGCGCAGGTTTATGCGCGGCGATCCGCCGCTTCAGGAGAGCCCAGGTTGATCAAGATTTCCTTCGCAGCGGGGCGCCCTGAGGGCGCCTTCGCGCTCGCCATTCCGGTCCGCGGCGACGATTCCCTGGAGGCGCGGCTCGCCGCGCTCGGCCCGTCCGCCGGCCTTGCCGTCCAGGCGGCCGAGGCGCAGCGCTTCGAGCGCGAGCTCGGCGGGATCGCCGAAACCTTCATCGCAGAGGGCGAGGCGGTGCGCCGCCTGCTGGTCGTCGGCCTCGGCACGCAGGCCGACGCCGATGGCGGCTTCGAGCGCGCCGGCGGGGCGCTGACCGGCCGGCTGCTCGTCTCGGGCGAGACCAGGCTGGTCGTCGACCTTTCGGGCCTCGGCCTCGGCGCCAAGGATGCGGCGCGGCTCGCCTTCGGCGCGGCGGCCCGCTCCTGGCGTTACGACCGCTACCGCACGAAGCTGCCCCGCAAGCAGCAACCGACGCTGGAGGAAATCGTCATCGTCGGCGCCGACAAGGGCGCGGCCCAGGAATTTAAAAGGCTCGACGCCCTCCTCCAGGGTCTCGACCTGACCCGCAGCCTGGTCACCGAGCCGGCCAACATCATCTATCCCGAGAGCTTCGTCGAGCGGGTCACGGCCGCGCTCGAGGGCAGCGGCGTCGCAATCGAGGTGCTGGACGAGAAGCAGATGGCGAAGCTCGGCATGGGCGCCCTGCTCGGCGTCGCGCAGGGCTCGGTGCGCCCGCCCCGGCTGCTCGTCATGCGCTGGAACGGCGGCAAGGCGGGCGCGAAGGCCGTCGCTCTGGTCGGCAAGGGGGTCACCTTCGACACGGGCGGCATCTCGATCAAGCCCGCGCTCGGCATGGAAGCGATGAAGTGGGACATGGGCGGCGCCGGCGCCGTCGCGGGTGCCATGAAGGCGCTCGCCACGCGCAAGGCCAGGGTCAACGTGATCGGCGTCTGCGGGCTCGTCGAGAATATGCCCGACGGCAATGCCCAGCGGCCCGGCGACATCGTCACCTCGCTTTCCGGCCAGACGATCGAGGTGATCAACACCGACGCCGAAGGCCGGCTCGTCCTCGCCGACGCCCTGACCTGGGTGCAGCGCGAGGCCAGGCCCGAAGTGGTGATCGACCTCGCCACCCTGACCGGTGCGATGGTGATCGCGCTCGGCCACGAATATGGCGGCATGTTCTCGAACGACGACGGTCTGGCCGAGGGGCTCGCCGCCGCGGGCCGCGCCACCGGCGACAAGCTTTGGCGCCTGCCGATGGGCGAGGCCTATAACAAGATCATGGACTCGCCGATCGCCGACATGAAGAACAGCGCCTCGCGCGAAGGCGGCTCGATCACCGCCGCCTGCTTCCTCGAGCGCTTCATCGAGGAGGGCGTCAAATGGGCCCATCTCGACATTGCCGGCATGGCCTGGTCGGACAAGGCGGGCAGCCTCTACGACAAGGGCGCGACCGGCTTCGGCGTCGCCGTGCTGGACCGCTACATCGCCGACAATCACGAGGGCTAGCGTTCAATCGGCATTCAGGGCGGCGACCCGATCACGCACCCACAATCGAGTGGGAGGGTATCATGAAGACTGCATTCCGTATCGCCTTGCTGCTTGCCGTCGCACTGCCGTCGCCGGCCCTCGCGCAGGATCTCAACGCCGGCGAGGTCGTCGTCACCGGGAGCCGCGCGCGCCAGACCTATATCGATCCCAGGACGAACCGGGCGGTCGAGACGGGGGAGGATGCCAGCGGCCTGCCCTCGGTGGGCCTGCGCCGGCGCGCCGACTTCGCGCTGCTGCCGGTCGTCATTTCGGGCGACACGCGCGAGCGCGACCAGCGCCGCGAGGAAATCCTCACCATGGTGCGCAGCGCGCTCAGCCTTGCCGGCCGCTCGGGCATCGAGCTCGCCGTCGGCGACTTCTTCGTCGTGCCGCTCACCAACGAGAATTACCGGACATTGAGCTTCATCGGCGACGGCCGGCCGGACAGCGAGCGGGTCGTCTTCTTCATCAAGACCCGGCTGGGCGCCAGCGCTGAGGAGGCCAATGCAGCGATCACCCGGCTCGAGCAGTTCGTGCGCTCGGTGCCGGCGGCGGGCCGGGCCGAGATGCGCGCGGCCGGTCCGCTCACGCTGTCGATCGTGGCCCCCGACCAGTATCGCAACCAGCTGCTCGACCAGATCGCGACCGAGGCCCGCGCCATCGCCGCCCGCTTCGGCCCGAACCAGGGCGTCGAGGCGCGCGGCCTCGACCGGCCGGTGGAATGGCGCCGCGCCGGCATCACCGAGGTCTTCCTCTACATCCCGCACCAGCTGACCTTCCGCCCGGCCGGCGGCTGAGACGCGGTCTTGCCTCTGTCATGCTCCGCGTCTAGGGGACCGGCCAAACCAATCCCCCTAGACACGGAGCTTCAGCGGGCATGGCCGAGCGTACCTTTTCGATCATCAAGCCGGACGCCACCCGGCGCAACCTGACCGGCGCAGTCACCAAGATGCTGGAGGAGGGCGGCCTGCGCGTCGTCGCCTCGAAGCGCATCCGCATGACCAGGGAGCAGGCCGAAGGTTTCTACGGCGTGCACCGCGAGCGGCCCTTCTTCAACGACCTGGTCGCGTTCATGACCTCGGGCCCGGTGGTCGTTCAGGTGCTTGAGGGCGACAACGCCGTCGCCCGCAACCGCGAGATCATGGGCGCGACCAATCCGGCCAATGCCGAGGAAGGCACGATCCGCAAGGTCCATGCGGAATCGATCGAGGCGAACAGCGTGCACGGCTCGGACAGCCAGGAAAATGCGAAGATCGAAATCGACTTCTTCTTCACGCCTGACGAAATTGTCGGCTGAGCTTTAGCCCGGTCTCCGGTGCGGGGCCGCACCCGGGCCCGCGGCCGGCGATTGTCTTTTTCGCCGAAATAAACTCTACTCGTCGCGGGAAACGCTCGATTCGGCGTGCGATGGCGCGCGTCCGGCGGGCGAGTGGGGACAGGTGCCGAAGCTGCTGGCGCCATTGCGGGACCGCTTCACGATGGTCGCTTTGGCCATCGCGGCGGCGGCGCTCGCCCTGATCCTCGTCTTCGGCCGCTCCAATCCGATCGAGGCGCGCACCACGCTTCCCGACGCCACGCCGCAGGCACCGGCGCGGCTTGCCGGCGTGGCGCCCAATCTGTCGGACGCGGCGCTTTCGGGCCGCCAGGTCCATGTCGGCATATTCGGCGACAGCTTCGGCGATGGCATCTGGTGGGCGCTCGACCAGCAATTGCGGCGCGAGCACGACATCCAGCTGCACCGCCTCGCCCGACCCTCGACGGGCTTTACCAGCTACGGCCACCTCAACCTGCTCGAGGACATCCGCGCCAAGCTCGACCGGCAGCCGCTGGACGTCGCGATCATCTCCTTCGGCGCCAACGATACCCAGGGCATTTCGGTCGACGGCCGGCCGGTCCGCTACATGAGCGACGAATGGCGCCGGGTGATCGGCGCCCGCGTCGACGCGATCGTCAACCTGCTGCGCGAGCGGGGCGTCCAGGTCTACTGGATCGGGCTGCCGAGGATGCGGTCGGCGAGCTACGAGGAGAAAGCGCGCGCGCTCAGCGGCTTCTTCGCCGAGCGCATGCACGCGCTGGCGGTGCCGTTCATCGACACCGTGGCCGCGACCAGCGACACCGAGGGCCATTATGTCGAGCGCCTGCCCAACCCCCGCACCGGCCGGATGATGCAGGCGCGCAGCGGCGACGGCATCCACATGACGATGAACGGCTATACGATCCTGACCCAGGGGCTGTCCCGCTATCTGAAGCGGCGCGTCGCGGCCCTGCGCGCGGAGGCGGCGCGGCTCAATGCGCGCCAGGCTTCGTCCGCGCCGGCCGGACGGCGCGCGCCGAGTGCGTAACCGCCTTCGCTCCCAAGGGAAATCTGCACGGGTCGCCGAGCGCGGCGCTTGCATCGATTCCGGCTTTCGCACATAGATCAGGCGGGCGGCGGGAACGGGTTTCGGGAACCCGGCCGTAGAGCCTGATCACTGGGGCGGAAGCAGGGGCGCGCTTCCGCTGCAAGGCGTGGATCAGATTCTATTCCTGGCTGGGACCGTGAGTCACGTTTCAGGCTGGATTCAGCCTGACGCGGCCAGGGTCCGGCGCCGTCCGGAGCGGATGAGGGCCTGATACCCGTGAATAAATTCATGTTTGCGTTGGACCGGACCGCGGTGCTGTTCATCGGCATCGTCGTCGGCGCGGTCGTCGGCATCTCCTTCTTTACCGGCGGCGACCGGGTGCCGGGCGGCGAGGCCCAGGCCAAGCCGGTGCTGCCGCCGCCAACCGCGATCGCCGCCTCGCCCGCTGCGCAGACCTTGGCCGCCAACGTCGCCGACGGGCTCGCCCCCCGCCTCGCCGAGGCCGTGCGCGAGGGCCGCACGATCCGCATCGGCGTGTTCGGCGACAGCTTCGGCGACGGCGTCTGGGCCGGCGTCTACAACATCCTGCGCGGCGACGATCGCTACGAGGTCCGCCAATTCTCGGAGCGGTCGACCGGCTTCACCCGCTATCGCAGCCTCAACCTGCTCGACGATGCCCGCGCCAAGCTGGACCGCAACCCGGTCGACATCGCGATCATCTCCTACGGCGCCAACGACACCCAGGGCATCTATCTGGACGGCCGCGGCCACCAGTTCATGAGCGAGGGCTGGCAGCGGATCGTGACCGAAAGGGTGACCGCGATCATCACCCTGATGCGCGAGCGCGGCATCCAGGTCTATTGGGTCGGCCTGCCGAAGATGCGCGAGGCGCAGTTCGACACCGACATCCGCGCGATGAACGCCTTCTTCACCTCGCGCATGCAGGCGCTCGGCGTGCCCTATATCGAGACGGCGACCTTGAGCACCGGCGCCGACGGCCAGTTCGCGCCTTACCTCACCGATCCGCGGACCCGCGAGCGGTTCAACGCCAGGACCAATGACGGCGTCCACATGACCATCCCGGGCTATATCCTGGTGATGCGGCCGCTGACCGACCGGATCCGCCGCTCGGTCGCCGCTGCCGGCGGCCCGGCGGCGCCCGCCGCCCGTACGGCGGACAGCCGGCCTGCCCCCGCTCCGGAGCGCCAGACCGGGCGCCGGACGGAACGGCGGGAGCCGGCGCGCGAGGAGCGCCCGCGCGAGCGGCCGCGCCCGCGCGAAAACGATGGCCGGGAGGCGCCCGCAGGCAAGGCCCGCGAAGCCAGGTCCGCGCGCTGATGCTGGGCCTTCTCGGCGCGGCCGCGGCGTTCGCGGCGATGCAGGCGCCCGCTTCCGCCTCCTGCTTCCAGAACCTCTGCAACAGCGAGGCGATCGCGCCCTTCCTCGCCAAGTTGCGCGCGGCGCGGCCCAATTCCGGCACGCCGCTGCACATCATCCAGATCGGCGACAGCCACACCGCCGGCGACAATATCACCCAGGGCTGGCGCAGCCGCATCCAGGCCGCGCACGGCAACGGGGGCAGGGGGGTGCTCGCCGCCGGCCGGCCCTATCAGGGCTATCTGACCTGGGGCGTCACCGCCTCGCAGACCCCGGGCTGGAGCGTGAACGCGACCTTCGGCCGGGGCTGGCGCGATGGCGGGCAGCCGCTCGGCATCTCCGGCTTCACCCAGACGGCGCGCACCGCCGGCGAGACCATCGGAATCACCGCCGATTCCCCGGACCAGAATTTCGACCGCGTCATCCTGTGCGCGATCGCCCAGCCGGGCGGCGGCACCTTCATCCTGCGCCTGGGCGGCGAGGAGCATCGCTGGAGCCTCGACGCACCGCAGACCCAGCCCGCCTGCCGCGCCGTGGACAGCCAACATCCGGTGGGCTCGGCCTCGGTCACCACCGAGGATGAGGGGATCGTCTCGATCACCTCGTTCGGCACCTTCCGCAGGCGCGGCGGCGTCGTCCTCTCCAACCTGGGCGTGGTCGGCGCGCAGCTCAGCCATTTCGGACGCACCGACGATGCCGTGCTGCGCGCCGAGTTCGGCGTCTACCGGCCCGATCTGATCGTGCTCGCCTTCGGCACCAACGAGGGCTTCTCGCCCGCCGGCTCGGGCGACGGCTTCGAGGCCTCGATCCGCAGCCAGGTCGCCCGCATCCGCCGCCTCGCCGGACCGAACGTGCCGATCCTCCTGCTCGGCGCGCCCGACGCCGGCACGCGCAACGGCGCCATTTCCGGCGGCGTGAATTGCGGCGAGGGCTGGTACGAGCCGCGCCTGCTCTCCATTGTCCGCGACCGGCAGATCCGCATCGCCCGCGAGCTTCGCCTCGGCTTCTGGAACTGGGCGGCAGCGATGGGCGGCCGCTGCGCCTCCTTTCAGTGGGTGCTGACCACGCAGATGCGCGGCGACCATGTCCATTTCAGCCGGGCCGGGGGCGACCGGATCGGCGCCTTGCTGGCTGCCGACATCGACCGCGCGGCCCAGGGCGTCCGCGCCTTGCCGCCCGCTTTGCAGCCGGCGGACCGGAGGCGGCCCTAGATGCTGTTTCCGACGCTCACCTTCGGCCTGTTCTTCCTGTTCGTCTACGGGCTGACTTGGTCGCTGAAGGCGTCGAACGAGTGGCGCAAGATCGTCCTGCTCGTCGCTTCCTGGTATTTCTACGGCGCCTGGGACACGCGGTTCGTCGCCCTGCTCATGGCGTCGGGCATCCTGAACTGGGGCGCGGCGCGGCTGATCGTCGCGGCCGAGGACCGGCCGAAGCTCAGGAAGGTCTGGCTCGCCATCGGCATCGCCATCAACCTGACCATTCTCGGCTTCTTCAAATATTACGGCTTCTTCATGGAGCAGGTGGAGCATCTGCTGCACAGCCTGGGATGGGAACGCGACCTCTACATCATGCAGGTCGTGCTCCCCGTCGGCATCTCCTTCTTCACCTTCCAGGGGATGAGCTACGTCATCGACATCTACCGGCGGAAGACCGAGCCGGCGTCCCTGCTCGACATGGTCCTCCTGATGAGCTTCTTCCCGCACCTCGTCGCCGGCCCGATCGTCCGCGCCTCGCACCTCATTCCCCAGTTCAAGAAGGTGCCCGAGCTCACAAGGGGCATGGCCGCCATGGGCCTCGCCCTCATCGTCTGGGGCCTGTTCAAGAAGGCCATAATCGCCTCCGAGCTCGCCACCGGCCTGGTCGACCAGACCTTCTTCGATCCTTCCGCGCAGTCGAGCCCCGACCTGATCGCCGGCGCCTATGGCTATGCGGTGCAGATCTACTGCGACTTCTCCGCCTATACCGACATGGCGGTCGGCCTCGCCGCCCTGCTCGGCTACCGCTTCCCGCACAATTTCAACCAGCCCTACCGCGCCGTCTCGCTGCAGGATTTCTGGCGGCGCTGGCATATCAGCCTGTCGAGCTGGCTGCGCGACTATCTCTACATTTCGCTGGGCGGCTCGCGCCACGGCCTGGTCCGGCTCTGCCTCGCCCTGATGGGCACGATGCTGCTCGGCGGCCTGTGGCACGGGGCGAGCTGGAACTTCGTCATCTGGGGCGCGCTGCACGGCTCGGTGCTGGCAGTCGAGCGCCTTTGGCGCGAATTCCGGCCGAAAGGATGGAAGCCGATCCCGAACTGGCTCGGCATCCTCATCACGTTCCACATCGTCCTTCTCGGCTGGATCTTCTTCCGCGCGCAGAGCTTCGATTCCGCGCTCGCCTTCATCGCAGGCATCTTCACCGCGGGCGGCACCGCGGCGCTGGTCACGCCGATGCTGCTGGCGATGATCCTGGTCGGCATGACCTTCCACTATGCGCCGCCCTATACGATGCAGCGCGTGGCGATGAAGATCCGCACGGTGAACGCGCTCTGGGTCGGCCTCGGCATCGGCCTGTTCATCCTCGTCGTCGACGCGATGCGCCCCGAGGGCGTCGCGCCCTTCATCTATTATCAGTTCTGAGGCGCGGCAGATGGCGAGAAAGAAAAAGGGAAGCGACCCGGAGCGGATCGAAACGGCGACCGAGGAGATCGAGAAATTCCCGGTCGAGCAGGAGCCGCTGCCGGACGCGCTCGGCCTGACCCACACCTCCTCGCCGGTCGACCTGCCCGAGCCGGCGGTACCGTTGCCCCATGACGGCCTCAAATGGACGACCACCGTGATGGTGGTCGCCACCTTGTTCCTCCTCGTCTTCAACGCCCACGCGTTGCGCGGCTGGGCGTATGAGCTGGTGCCCGACGACACCAGCGCGAAGATCGTCGTGGTCAGCGAGCGCTGGTACGACCTCACCGCCAGGGCAGGCCTCAACCGCCCGGTCGAGGCGCTGCACGGCTGGTGGCGCGGCAACATGAACCTGCGCTTCCCGGGCCAGGCCGAGGCGGCACCGGATGTCAGGCTGGAGAGCGACCAGCCGGGCGGGTGACTGGAGACGCTGCAGTGATCTATCCGTTCATGGCTGTCGTCGCTGATTGCCTGGAAGCCACCCACCACCAGGCGGAGTTCGTGGGAGAGGTGCGAGAGGCTTTCGCGGATATCGCGGCCCAGCGGCGGGACCTCGTAGACCGTTATGACGAAGCCTTTCCCCGTCGAGACGCGGGGGAGATCGAACGACTCCTGATAATCTGCCAGGCACTTCTGGACGAGCGTGAAGACCTATGGATCGGCAATCTGCGGATTAATGCCGTGACAAAGCGGCTGTTCATAGGAACGGGTCGCTCGGTGCCGCTATTCCCATATCGGCAGGGTATCTGATCCCCCAAAGAAAAGGGCGGCCCCGAAGGACCGCCCCTGTCTCGTCAATGCTCCGACCGCGCTAGCGGTAGAAGACGTGGCCGGCGAGGCGCCCGACGCGGGTGCGGCCGCGGAAGTTCACGCGCGCATAAGCGGCGTGGAAGAAGAGCGCGCCCTCCATCACCTGATCGCTGGTGCCGTCCCGGGCCTCCCGGGCCACTTCCACCGCCGTGCGCCAGCGCTGGTTGGTGCGCGACGGATTGTAGGCGTGGACGTTGAAGAACTGGCCGCGCTGCATGATCACGCCGCAGATGGTGCGGCCGAAGCGGCGGCGCGGATCGTTGACCCGGTTCATCACCACCTGCGCGACGGCGAGCTGGCCGGCGCGGGGCTGGTTGCCGGCCTCGTGGACGACGACCTTGGCGAGGCACTCCAGCTCGGCGTCGACGGTCTGCGTCCGCGGACGGGCCGGGACCGGCTCGGAGGTTTCAGGCGTGGCGACCAGGTCGCCGTCGCGGACGCCGTCAATTTCGGGCGCGGCGGGCTGCTCGACGATGAGCGCCTCGCTGGCCTGCGGCTGGACGGGCGTGGGGATGGTCGAAGCGACCTGGATGGGCTGCGGCGTCTGGGACGCCTGATGCGCTTCGGCCGAACCGGCGGCGAGCGCGAAACCAAGGGGTGCCAGGGCGGCACCGGAAAGCGCGACGGCCCCGACGGCCACCGCAAGCGGCTTTCCGAAAAACGACATTCAATACTCCACAACAGGCGCCAAACGGGGAATGACGCGCGCAGCAGGGGAGCCGCGCGGTTCCGCGTTTCACGTCTTATCTTGGGATGAGGTTACGCCTCCCGCGATCGAGGAGTCCTCTGGCGGCGGAATCCCGGGGGCGCAACAAAGGGACGGCGAGTCGTGAGCCCAACGGGACGAATGGCGGAGCCGAAACGACGCCCGAACGTGCATCAAAGGGCGGATTTAACTCTCTAATTCCCTCACAGCGCGGCAATATTCCTCCAGGGCGAGCGGATAGAGGCGATGTTCTTCCTCGAGAACTCGTTGCGCCAGCGACTCGGGGTCGTCGCGCGGCAGGATCTTCACCCTGGCCTGGGCGACGACCGGCCCCGAATCGAGATCCGCGGTGACGACATGGACCGAACAGCCGGCGAACTCGTCGCCGGCGAGCAATGCCCGCCGGTGCGTGTCGAGGCCTTTGTGCAGCGGCAGCAGGCTCGGGTGGATGTTGAGGATCCGCCCTTCCCATTTGTCGACGAAGCCGGGAGAGAGGAGGCGCATATAGCCGGCCAGAGCGACGATCTCGATGCCATGCTCCTCGAGGGCGGCGTCGAGCAGGGCGTCGAACTCCGCCCGCTTCATGCCCTCGTGGCTCTTCGCCCAGGTCCTGAGGCCCAGCCGTTTCGCCAGCACCAGCCCGCGCGCTTCCGGCACGTTCGAGGCGACCAGCTCGATCCTGTAGGTCCGCTCCGGATCGCGGCGCTTGTGCTCGGACAGGGCCAGCATGTTGGAGCCGCGCCCCGAGATCAGCACGGCGACCCGCACCGGATCAGCCATGATGGGTGGCGCTCCAGGCCTCCGGGGTGGACCAGGTTTCGGCCGGGCCGGAGACGGTGCAGCCGCGCGGGCCGCTCTCGATACGGCCGATCGTGAAGACTTTTTCTCCAGCCTCTTCAAGCCGTTCCGACACGACCTTCACATCGGTTTCGGAGACGAGCAGCACCATGCCGATGCCGCAATTGAAGGTCCGCGCAAACTCGCCCGGCTCGATCCGGCCCTGCGCCTGGAGGAAGGCCATCAGCCGCGGCTGCGGCCAGGCGCCCGCGTCGATCCGGGCGTGGAGCCCTTCCGGCAGCACGCGCGGGACATTCTCCAGCAGGCCGCCGCCGGTGATGTGCGCCAGCGCGTGGACCAGCCCGGCGCGGATCACGGGCAGCAGGCTCCTCACGTAGATGCGCGTCGGCGCGAGGAGGGCCTCGATCAGCAGCCTTTCCTGGTCGAACAGGGCGGGCCGGTCGAGCTTCCAGCCCTTGTCGGCCGCCAGCCGCCGCACCAGCGAAAAGCCGTTCGAATGCACGCCGGAGGAGGCGAGGCCGAGGATGACGTCGCCTTCCGCCACCTTGTCGCCGGTCAGCGCCTCGCCGCGCTCGACCGCGCCGACGCAGAAGCCGGCGAGGTCGTAATCGCCCGCGGCATACATGCCGGGCATTTCCGCGGTCTCGCCGCCGATCAGCGCGCAGCCCGCCTGCCGGCAGCCCTCGGCGATGCCGGCGATCACCCGCTCGGCGACGCCGTTGTCGAGCTTCCCGGTGGCGAAATAGTCGAGGAAGAAGAGCGGCTCGGCGCCCTGCACGATCAAATCGTTGGCGCACATCGCGACGAGGTCCACGCCGACCCCGTCGTGCCGGCCGCTGTCGATGGCGAGCTTGAGCTTGGTCCCGACCCCGTCATTGGCCGCGACCAGCAGGGGATCGCGATAGCCCGCCGCCTTCAGGTCGAAGAAGCCGCCGAACCCGCCCAGAGAGACGTCCGCGCCGGGCCGGGCCGTGGCCCTGGCCAGCGGCCCGATCGCCTTCACCAGCGCATTGCCGGCCGCAATGTCGACGCCGGCTTTGGCGTAAGTGTAGGATTCCTCGTCGCTCATGGCCCGCGCCTACCCAGAAGCGGCTTGGATTTCCACGGCCAACTCGCCAAAAGGCCCGCGTGAGCTTCCTGCGCCGCCCCTTTGCCTTGCTGATTCCGGTCATGGCTCTCAGCCTCATGCTGGGCGGCTCGGCGATGCGCGCGCAGCTGGACGGCACCAATCGCGGCATCGATCCCTATGACAGTTCGACCAATTTCGAGGTCGGCGGGGTGCAGGTCGACATCCGCGCCGCCAATGCCGAGGCGGCGCGGAGCGAGGGTTGGCGGCGGGCGCAGATCCTCGGCTGGCGCATCCTCTGGGCGCGCACCCACAACCGGCCCATCGACCAGGCGCCGGACCTCCCCGAATCGACGCTGTCCGGCCTCGTCTCGGGCATCATCATCGAGCAGGAACAGATCGGTCCGACCCGCTACATCGCGCGGCTCGGCGTGATGTTCGACCGGGCGCGGACCGGGCAATTGCTCGGCGTATCCGGCCAGATCACCCGTTCGGCGCCGATGCTGCTGATCCCGGTCATGGTCACCGGCTCGTCCAGCTACAGCTTCGAGTTCCGCAACCTCTGGCAGCGCGCCTGGGCCGAATATCGCACCGCCGGCTCGACGATCGACTATGTCCGCACCGCCGGGCGCGGCATCGACCCCTTGCTGCTCAACTACCCGCAGACCCAGCGCCGCGGCCGCGGCTGGTGGCGGCTGCTGCTCGATCAATATGGCGCCGCCGACATCCTGATCGCCGAGGTCGACCTCAGGCGGCTCTATCCGGGCGGTCCGGCCACCGGCATCTTCACCGCGCGCTACGGGCCGGACGGGACCTTCCTCGGCCGCTTCGTGCTGCGCGCGGCGAACAGCAGCGCGATCCGCACCATGTTCGACGAGGGCGTGCGCCGGATCGACGGCCTCTACCGCCAGGCGCTCGCGCAGGGCCTGCTCAGGCCCGATCCCAGCCTCGTCATCCTCGCCGCGCCGCTGCCGCCGGCGCTGGAGGAACCGGCCGAGGAAACGACCGACGGCAACACCCTGGCGACCGCAGAGGAGCCGACGGCCGCGCCGGCGACGATCCAGAGCTTCAATGTCCAGGTCGCGACGCCTGACGCCGCCTCGGTGCAGCGCGCCGAGCTCGACGTCAGCCGGGTCGGCGGCGTCGCCTCCGCGATCACCACCAGCCTCGCGCTCGGCGGCACCTCGGTCATGAACGTGCGTTTCGCCGGCGATGCCGCCGCCTTCACCGCCGCGCTCCGCGCCCAAGGCTGGAACGTCACCGTGGTGAACGGGAATACGTTGAGGATTTCACGCTAAAGGGGGGGCGGTGAACCAGATTGCACTGCCTTTCGCCTGGCCGGTCGCCGACCGCGACGAGGATTTCCTGCTGTCCGACGCGAACCGGGCGGTGGTCGAGCATCTCACCCGCTGGTCGCTCTGGCCGGTCATGGCGACCCTGGTCACCGGCCCGCGCAAGTCCGGGCGCAGCCTGCTCGGCCGGATCTTCGTCCGCAAGACCGGCGGCCGGCTGTTCGACAATGCCGAGGCGCATGACGAGGAGGCCCTGTTCCATGCCTGGAACGAGGCGCAGTCCGCGCGCCGCCCGCTGCTGATCGTGGCGGACAGGCCGCCGCCCGCCTGGGCGATCGCGCTGCCGGACCTGCGCTCCCGGCTCGCGGCGACGCCGCAAATGGAGATCGGCCCGCCCGACGACGCCCTGCTCGGCCAGCTGGTGCTGAAGCTGCTCGGCGACCGGGGCATCGCCGCCCCGCCCGAGCTCGCCGATTTTCTGGTCCCGAGGATAGAACGAACCTATATCTCGGCCATCATGATCGTCGACATCCTCGACCGGGTGATGCTCTCGCACCACCGCCGGATGACCGTCCCGCTCGCCAAAAGGGCGCTCGAGGAAGCCGGCCTGATCCACCGCGCGCGGCAGGCGGGCTGAGAATGACGCAGCCCATCCCGATCAAGCCGGCCAACGATGCCGCGGCGGAAACGCCGGAGACGGGCGCCCGCTTCTTCAACCGGGAACTCAGCTGGCTCGCCTTCAACCGACGCGTGCTGGAAGAGGCGTGCAACCCCGCCCATCCCTTGCTGGAGCGGCTCCGCTTCCTCTCCATCTCGGGCAACAATATCGACGAATTCTTCATGGTCCGCGTCGCCGGCCTCAAGGGCCAGCAGCTGGCCGGGGTCGAAGAGCGCTCGGCGGACGGGCTCAATCCCGCCCAGCAGCTCGCCGCGATCGGCGCCGAGGCGGACGATCTCACCGCCAGCCAGCAAAGGGTCTGGGCGGACCTGCGCGAGGCGCTGCGCGAGGCCGGCGTCGTCGTGCTCTCCAACGAGGAGATCACGCCCGCCGAGGACGAGTGGCTGGAGCGCCATTTCGACGACCACGTCTCCCGCGTGCTCACCCCGCAGGCGATCGACCCGGCGCATCCCTTCCCGTTCATCCCGAACAAGGGCTTCTCGCTGATCTTCGACCTGCGGCGCCAGTCGGACGGGGAGCAGATCCGCGAATTGCTGATGATCCCGGCCAGCCTGCCGCGCTTCATCCGCCTGCCGGGCGAGGCGGCGCGCTACGTGCCGATCGAGACCCTGATCCGCCGCCAGATCGCCAAGCTCTTCCCGGGCTATAAATTGCTCGGCGGCGGCGCCTTTAGGATCATCCGCGACAGCGACATCGAGATTGAGGAGGAAGCGGAGGACCTGGTCCGCTTCTTCCGCAGCGCGATCAAGCGCCGGCGGCGGGGCCGGGTGATCCGCCTGAAGCTGGAGGAGATGATCCCCGACGATCTCGAGGCCCTGGTCCGCGAGGGCATCGACGCCTCGGACGCGCTCGTCTTCGAATCGACCGGCTTCCTCGGCATCGCCGACCTCGCCCAGTTGGTCGAGGAGGACCGGCCCGACCTCAAGTTCACCCCCTTCACGCCGCGCTTTCCCGAGCGGATCCGCGAATATGACAGCGACTGCTTCGCCGCGATCCGCGCCAAGGACATCGTCGTCCACCATCCCTATGAGAGCTTCGACGTCGTCCTCGCCTTCCTGCGCCAGGCGGCGGACGATCCGAACGTGGTCGCGATCAAGCAGACGCTCTACCGCGCCGGCAAGCAGAGCGCGGTGATCAACGCCCTGATCGCCGCCGCCGAGGCGGGCAAGTCGGTCACCGCCGTGGTCGAGCTCAAGGCCCGGTTCGACGAGGAGCAGAATCTGATGTGGGCCGACGCGCTGGAGCGCGCCGGCGTGCAGGTCGTCTACGGCTTCATCGAGTGGAAGACCCACGCCAAGATGTCGATGGTCGTGCGGCGCGAGGAGGGCGGCACCTACCGCACCTACTGTCATCTCGGCACGGGCAATTACCACCCGATCACAGCGCGCATCTACACCGACCTCAGCTTCTTCACCGCCGACCCGAAGATCAGCTCCGACGTCGCCGACATATTCAATTACATTACCGGCTACATTGAACCCCGGGGCCTCGAGAAGATCGTCATGTCGCCGCTGCAGATGCGGCCGAACATCGAGCAAATGATCGACGCGGAGATCGCCAACGTCCGCGCCGGGCGCCCGGGCGCGGTCTGGGCCAAGCTCAACTCGCTGGTCGACCCGGCGATAATCGACAAGCTGTACGAGGCGAGCCAGGCGGGCGTCGACGTCGACCTCATCATCCGCGGCATCTGCTGCCTGAGGCCTGGCGTTCCGGGCCTCAGCGAGAATATCAGCGTGAAGTCGATCGTCGGGCGGTTCCTGGAGCACAGTCGCATCTGGTGCTTCGGCAATGGCGATGCGCTGCCCAATCGCGAAGCCAGGGTCTACATCTCCTCCGCGGACTGGATGCCGCGCAATTTCGACCGCCGCGTCGAATATGCGCTGCCGATCGAGACCGACACGGTGCACGCCCAGGTGCTGGACCAGGTGATGGTCGCCAACATCATCGACAACGAGCAGAGCTGGCACCTCAATGCCGACGGCTCCTATACGCGCTTCGCCTTGCTGCCGGGCGAGAAGCCGTTCAACCTGCACCATTATTTCATGACCAACCCGTCGCTCTCGGGCCGCGGCGCCGCGCTTCGCTCGGACGGGGCGACGCCGAGGAAGCTCACCATCCCGCGCGGCCGGGCCTAGCCGCCCATGTTCGCCGAGCAGCCGGTCGCGATCATCGACATCGGCTCCAACTCCGTCCGCCTCGTCGTCTATTCGGGCGCCACCCGCATCCCCTCAGTGATCTTCAACGAGAAGGTCCTGGCGGGGCTCGGCAAGGGGGTCGGCGAGACCGGCGCGATCGATCCCGCGGCGGAAAGCCGGGCGCTGGCCGCGCTGGAGCGCTTCGCCTTGCTGGTCAGGCAGATGAAGGTCGTGCGCACCCGGACCGTCGCCACCGCCGCCGTGCGCGAGGCGTCGAACGGCGCCGCCTTCCTTGCCAGGGTCAGGAAGCTCGGCCTGGAGCCGCGCATCCTCTCCGGCGAGGAGGAGGGCAAAAGGGCGGGGCAGGGCGTGCTCTCCGCCATCCCCGACGCCGACGGCATCGTCGGCGATCTCGGCGGCGGTAGCCTCGAGCTGGTCGAGGTCGGCGGCGGCCAGGTGCTGCGCAGCGCCTCTTTGCCGCTCGGCGTGCTCCGGCTCGACGCGCTGGCCGGGAAGGGCAATTTCGCCAGGCGCGTCGCGAGGGCGGTCGAAGCGGCGGGCTTCGCCCGGTCCTGCGATGGCCGGCCCTTCTATATGGTCGGCGGCTCCTGGCGCGCGCTCGCCCGCCTGGACATGGCGCTGACCAACCATCCGCTGCCGATCACGCACCAGCATATCATGGAGACGAGCCGGCCCGCCCAGCTGCGCGCGGCGCTGCTCGACAAGGGGGAGATTCCCGATCTCGGCTCGGTCTCCGTCTCCCGCATCCCGACCCTGCCCAACGCCGCGATGCTGCTCGACGCCCTGGTCGGCGCGCTCAAGCCGGGCGGCCTGATCGTCTCGGCCTTCGGCATCCGCGAAGGCCTGCTCCTGCACGAACTGCCCAGGGCTGAGCGCCTGCTCGATCCGCTGATCGTTGCCGCGCGCGAGGCGGGGGCGGGGCTCGGCCGCTTCGCCCAGCATGGCGACCTGCTCGACGCCTGGCTCGCTCCGGCCTTCGACGACGATCCGCGCTGCGCCCGGCTCAGGCTGGCGTCATGCCTGCTCTCCGACATCGGCTGGGCCGCGCATCCCGATTTCCGGGCCGAGCGCGGCATCGACATGGCGCTGCACGGCAATTGGGTGGCGATCGACGCGCCCGGGCGGGTGATGCTCGCCCAGGCCCTGTTCTGCAATTTCGGCGGGGGGCGCGACCTGCCCTATCCCCGGATCGCAGCGCTGGCGACGCCGGCCGAGCTCAAGCGCGCCACCGCCTGGGGCTATGCGATGCGCCTCGGCCAGCGGCTCAGCGGCGGTGTTGCCTCCGGGCTGAAGCACAGCCGGCTCGTCCGGGACGGCGAGACGCTGCGCCTGGAAGTCGACGAGGCCGCCCGGCCGCTGGTGGGTGAGATCGTGGGCCGGCGAATGAAGAGCCTCGCCGGCGCGCTGGGCCTGAAGGCGGTGTTCTGAACTCGCCCCGAATGACGAAACCTGGCGAACCGAATATCAGCCGCAGCTGATCCGCTCGACCTTGTCCTGCGCATCGAGGCTGATGTTCAGCCGGTCGGCGCGAAATTCCATGGTCACGATCTGGCCGGGCCGCAGGAAGCGCCACATCCCGGCGCCGGCGCGGCGCATTGCCTCGCGGCCCAGCGCCGGGCTGGCCTGGCGCCCGACCAGGTGCTGCGCCGCCGCTGCGTTGCAGGTGCCGGCCTCGGGCGGTGGCGGGGTCGATTCGGGGTGGGGGCCGCAGGCGGCGAGAGCCAAAACGGCGACCAGGATTCTCATTCCTCGATCTCCTTCTCGACCCTGGAACGCACGAGCTTGCCGTTGCGCACCGCAAAGGCGAGCCGGCCCTCGACCAGGTCGAGCGCATCATGGCCGAATTCCGCGTAGCGCCAGCCTTCGAGGATCTGCAGGCCCTCGCGCCGGCCGGCGGCGAGCTGCTCCAGCTCCTCCGCCCGAGCGACCAGCCGCGGCGCGACATTGCTCTCGCGCGCCTTGATCTTGAGCAGCAGCTTCAGGAGGTCCGCGACCAGCGCGCCGTCCTTGCCGAGACCCGGCCCCCGGTCCTCGCGCGCCGGCAGCTCGGCGGCGGGGAGGGGATCGGCACTGGCCAGAGCCTCCATCATGCGTGCCCCGATATCGTTACCCTTCCACGCGGCCGAAAGCCCGCGCACATTGCCGAGCGATTCCTGGCTCTGCGGCGGATGCACCGCGACGTCGGCCAGCGTCTCGTCCTTCATGATCCGGCCGCGCGGCAGGTTCTTGGAGCGGGCCTCCAGCTCGCGCCAGGCGGCCAGCGCCTTCAGCCGGCCGAGCGCATCGGCCCGCCGCGTCTGTACCTTCACCCGTTTCCAGGCGAGCGCCGGGTCGTTGATGTAATTGGCGGGATCGGCGATCCGCTCCATCTCCTGGTCGAGCCACTGGCCGCGGCCGGTCCGCTTCAGCCGCTCCAGCATGCGCGGGAACAGCTCGGCGAGATGGGTGACGTCGCCGATCGCATAGTCGATCTGGCGCTTGTCGAGCGGGCGCCGGGCCCAGTCGGTGAACCGGGCGCCCTTGTCGAGATGGCGGCCGAGCAGGCTCTCGACCAGATTCTGGTAGCCGACCTGCTCGCCGAGCCCGAGCGCCATCGCCGCGATCTGCGTGTCGAACAGGGGATGAGGCGTGCCCCCCGTCATGTTGAAGATGATCTCGATATCCTGGCCGCCGGCATGGAAGACCTTCAGCACGTGCTCGTTGTTGACGAGCAGGTTCATCAAAGGCGTGAGGTCGATCCCCTCGGCCTTGGGATCGATCGCCGCCGCTTCCTCGCTATTGGCCACCTGGAACAGGCACAGGTCCGGCCAGTAGGTATTCTCGCGCATGAACTCGGTGTCGACCGCGACGAAGTCCGATCGGGCGAGCCGTTCGCAGAGTTTTTCAAGCGTAGCGGTGTCGGCAATCAGAGGGTGGATTCGCATTGGCCGCGTCTATAGGTGCCCCGGCCACCGCGGCAAAGTGGGATTCCGGTTTCGGGGAGCGCGCCTCCCGCCGGATGGGGGATTTCCAGCGCTGGAGTCGCTAGCGTCCGGAGGTGTCAGGCATTCGATGGTCGGCGAGCGGGTCGGCCCCGGTCAGGCGGACACAATAATCCACATGAGTGCCGATCCGTGAGACCTGGTTGCTGTTGATCCTCTCGGTTCGCCGGTTTCGGATCAGCTCGTAGTCGCCCCGCGTCTTGTTCAGCCGCCCTCCGAGCTCGAGCGCCCTCCGTTCGAGCTGGGCCGCGAAGGCGCCCATCTCACGGATTCTGCGCCGAAACAGCCCGGCGCGTGCATCGAGTTGTTCAGGGGTCAAATCGGAACGCGCCGCCACAGTCGTCTCGGCGAGCATCTCGTTGTAGTGAACCGTGACACCCTGCAGATCCGCAACACATTCAGACAGGCGCTCGAAGCGGGCCTCGTCCGGGCTCGGGCTTCCCGCGCCGCAGGCGGCAAAGACGAGCGAGGAGGCAAGTACGGCAAGTCTGCGGACCATGCGGGCTTCCTTTCCGTCGGTCCAGGTGAGGCTAGTCGTGTCGTCCCCGAAATCAATCCCGGCCAAATGGGGTGACGGCGCGCGCTGCACGCGCTAGAGGGCGCGATCCGTCTGCGGGCGCCTGTCGCCTGCCGTCACCCTACTTGAGCAGAGCCGATCCGACGATGACCATCCACGCCTACCGTACCCACAATTGCGGCCAGCTCCGCGAGAGCGACGTCGGCGCCAGCGTCCGCCTGTCCGGCTGGGTGCACCGCAAGCGCGACCATGGCGGCGTGCTGTTCGTCGACCTGCGCGACCATTACGGGCTGACCCAGGTGGTCTGCCGCGCGAACAGCGAGGCGCTGAAGGTGCTCGAGCATCTGCGCGCGGAGTCGGTGGTGACGATCGACGGCGAGGTGGTCGCGCGCGGCCCCGAGGCGACCAACCCGAACCTCGCCACCGGCGCGATCGAGGTGGTCGCCGAGGCGGTCGCGATCCAGTCCGAGGCGCAGGAGCTGCCGCTCCCCGTCGCCGGCGAGGCCGATTATCCCGAGGATATCCGCCTGCGCTACCGCTATCTCGACCTGCGCCGCGACCGGCTGCACGCCAACATCATGCTTCGCTCCCGGGTGATCAGCTCGATCCGCCGGCGGATGATCGAGCAGGGTTTCACCGAGTTCCAGACCCCGATCCTGACCGCGTCCAGCCCCGAGGGCGCACGCGACTATCTGGTCCCGAGCCGGGTCCATCCGGGCAAGTTCTACGCGCTTCCCCAGGCGCCGCAGATGTTCAAGCAGCTGATCATGGTCGCGGGCTTCGACCGCTATTTCCAGATCGCGCCCTGCTTCCGCGACGAGGACGCGCGCGCCGACCGCAGCCCGGGCGAATTCTACCAGCTCGACTTCGAGATGAGCTACGTCACCCAGGACGACGTCTTCGCGGCGATCGAGCCGGTGCTTGCCGGCGTGTTCGAGGAGTTCGCCAACGGCAAGAGCGTGACGCCCGCCGGCGAGTTCCCGCGCATCCCGTTCCGCGAGGCAATGCTGAAATACGGCTCGGACAAGCCGGACCTCCGCAATCCCATCCTGATCAGCGACGTCTCCGATCATTTCCGCGGCTCGGGCTTCGGCCTGTTCGCCCGCATCGTCGAGGGCGGGGACGTGGTGCGGGCCATCCCCGCGCCCGGCACGGCGGAGAAGAGCCGGAAGTTCTTCGACGACATGAACGACTGGGCGCGGTCGGAAGGGCATGCCGGGCTCGGCTACATCACCCGCAAAGGCGGCGAGCTCGGCGGGCCGATCGCCAGGAATCACGGCGAGGAGGCGACGCTGAAGCTCTACGAGGCGCTCGGCCTCGGCCCGGACGACGGCATCTTCTTCGCCGCCGGCAAGGAGGCGCAGGCCGCCAAACTGGCCGGCGCCGCCCGCACCCGCGTCGGCGAGGAGCTCGGCCTCATCCCCGACGACGCCTTCAAATTCTGCTGGATCGTCGATTTCCCGATGTACGAATATGACGAGGAGACGAAGAAGGTCGACTTCAGCCACAACCCCTTCTCCATGCCGCAGGGCGGGCTGGAGGCGCTGGCGACGAAGGACCCGCTCGACATCCTCGCCTTCCAGTATGACATCGTCTGCAACGGCGTGGAATTGAGCTCGGGCGCGATCCGCAACCATCGCCCGGACATCATGTACAAGGCGTTCGCGATCGCCGGCTACAGCCAGGCCGACGTCGACACCAACTTCGCCGGCATGATCAACGCCTTCAAATATGGCGCGCCGCCGCACGGCGGCTCGGCGCCGGGCATCGACCGAATCGTCATGCTGCTCGCCGGCGAGCCGAACATCCGCGAGGTCGTGCTCTTCCCGATGAACCAGAAGGCCGAGGACCTGATGATGAACGCGCCGGGCGCGGTCACCGCGAAGCAGCTCCGCGAGCTCAGCATCCGCGTGGTCGAGCCCGCGGGCACGGCCGCGAAGGACCCGGCCAAGGTCGTCGCGCCGGAGTGAGGGAAGCGGCCTGAAGCCAGTGTCCCACGTCATGCCAGCGAAGGCTGGCATCCGGACGGCGTTGGTGTCACCAAGTCGGTCTGGGCCCCGGCCTTCGCCGGGGCGACGGTGATAGACATGGCCATCGACCTCAGCGACTACGAGACCGGCGCCGACTATGACGGCGATTACAAGGAAGACCTCGCCGACCTCCAGGAGCGGCTCTCGCGCCTGTTCGTCGCCAACCATCTGCACAAGAGAAGCGCCGTCATCCTTTGCGAAGGCTGGGACGCGGCCGGGAAGGGCGGGGCGATCCAGCGCATGGTCGCCGAGGGCGATCCGCGCCACTACCGCGTCTGGCCGATCGCCGCGCCGACCGACGAGGAGAAGGCGCATCATTATCTCTGGCGCTTCTGGAAACGGCTGCCGGCCGCGGGCGAGGTCGCGATCTTCGACCGCAGCTGGTACGGCCGCGTCCTCGTCGAACGGGTCGAGGGCTTCGCCAAAGCGGCCGAGTGGAAGCGCGCCTATGACGAGATCAACGAGTTCGAGTCCCAGCTCGCCGCCGCCGGCACCCTGATCGTGAAGCTCTTCTTCCACGTCACGCAGGAGGAGCAGGACGACCGCTTCCGCAAGCGCCTCGACCATCCCTGGAAGCGCTGGAAGGTGACCGGGGAGGATATCCGCAACCGGGCGAAGCGCGACGATTATCTGAAGGCGCTGAAGGACATGTTCGCCCATACCGACACGCACTGGGCGCCCTGGACGGCGATCGACGGCAACGACAAGAAGGCCGCCCGCATCGCCGCCCTGACGCGCGTCGCCGATGCGCTCGACGCTACCCTTCCTGACGGGCCGCCGAAGCCGGGGCCGGAATTCGACGAGATGCGGAAGGCGCTCGGCTGAGCTCGCCGGGCGGCCAGCGCCGCCAGCTCCGGCCGAAGCGCACCCGGAAGATCCAGAACAGCATCGCCGCGAGCACCGAGAGCGCGGGCAGGTACCAGATCGCCGAGCCCTGCCAGGCCTCGGGGAAATTGTCCTGCTGCCCCTGGAAGAAGGAGGTGGTGGCGATCAGCATCGCGGCGCACATCCGCCAGAGATGCCGGCCCACACGCTGCGCGCCCGACAATTGCCGCCTCAGGATGAAATTGAGGTCGAGCGCCGCCGCCAGCGCCGCGAGGCCGGCGAAGACGAACATCGGCTGCCAGGGAAGGAAGTCGATCCGCCCGCGCGGGCTGTTCATCGCGATCAGGCCGAAGCTCAGCTCGGCGGCCGCGCAGGCGAGGATCACCGTCAAAGCGGCGACCTCGAAGCGGCCGGCCCGCCCGTCCCGGTGCCGCGCCGTCCACCAGGAGGTCGCGACCAGATAGCAGGTGATGATCCCGATCACCGCCGTCGCCCGCTCGGGCTTCAGCGCCGCGATCAGCGCGCCGGTCAGCGTCATCACCAGCATCGCGGCGAAGAAGATCGTGCCGGCCCGGCCGTGGCGGCGGCCGCCCTTGCGCAGGATCAGCGCCGCCGCGCCCGAGAGCAAGGCGGTGCTCCCCGCCGCGATATGGATCAGCATCACCGGACTCACGCGCACCTCCCTTGTGCTTGCTTCGGGAATGCGTATTATTCATATAATACAGCTCGCGGCCATGATGCGGAGGGCCAAAGACATGATCGCAGGTTGCATCGAGAAGATGCGGGCGCAGGATTGCTCGACCTGCGACCATCGCAATGACTGCGCCTTCATCGTCCCGGAACTGCTCGGCCGCCTTTTCCAGCCGGCGCCTCAGCCGGCCGGGGAGAAGCCTCCGCAAAGCCGCGGCGGCACCTTCCTGCGCCGGCTGTTCGACGAGATTGCGGGCGCCGCGCGGCGGGAAATGGCGAGAAAGCCGGAAAGGCCGGACAGCTTCCGCCGCCGCGTCGAGGCGGAGCTGGAGCCCATGCTCGCCTCGGGACCGATCCGGATCGAGCCGGTCGCCCGCGCGCTCGGCTGCAGCCGCCAGACGCTCTACCGCCGGCTGAAGGCGGAGGGGCTGACCTTCGAGCAGGTGCTGGACGGCCTGCGCCGCCGTCAGGCGGAGAAATGGCTCCGCGATCCCGCTTTGCCCGTGAAGGAGATCGCCTGGCGCCTCGGCTATTCCGACCCCGCCGCTTTCTCCCGGGCCTTCAAGCGCTGGACGGGCAAGAGCCCGCAGGCGTTTCGCAATCGCCCCGGCTGATTCCGGGGCTTGACCCAGCTTCGTTGCTTGCCCGAAATGAACGCGCCAACAACGGAGGTCCAATGATGCGTCTTCTTCCCATTCTTGCGTGCTTTTCCATGGTCGCGGGCAGCGGCGCCGCTTTCGCGCAACCTGGCGACCAGGCCTTTCACGAGCAGACCCTGCGGGCGCTGGAGCGGATCGAGCGGGCCCTGGAGCGCCTCGAGCGCCGCCTCGATTCGGCGCCGCCCGCCGCTGCGGCCGCGTCGAATGACGAGGTGGTCGCCGCGACGAGTGAGGTTTGCGGGACGACGATGGCCAATTGCCAGCGGGAAGCGCTGCGCCACTGTGAGCGGCTGAATTTCGCGCGTGGTGTCCCCGTCCGCATCGAGGCGCGGGGCGGCTTTAACTATATGGTCCGGGTGCGCTGCTTCAACTGAGCGGACCCGACCGGACAGCGATCGGCCGCCGCGCATTCGCGATATTGTCAGGCACAGCGGACCATCACATGATCCCCGTAAAGGGGAACGGCCATGAAATTCATGCTCGCGCTTTTGGCGCCCGCCATCATAGCGGCTCCGGCAGCCGCGCAGCCATCCTCAATGCAGGTGCTGAACGAAGCCGGAGCGCGCGCTTCCACGCCGACTTTGGTCGAGCGCTACGGCGCCGACGACGTGCGGCGCGGCGATTTGCGGGTGCCGCCCGGACGGGGGCCTTTCCCAGTCGTCATTCTCATCCATGGCGGTTGTTGGCGTTCCGACATGGGAGGCCAGGTCAATATGGCACCGCTCGCCGACGCCCTGGCCCGGCGCGGCTTCGCGACCTGGTCGTTCACCTATCGCCGGGTCGGGCAGCCCGGTGCCGGCTGGCCGGGAACGTTCGAGGACGTGGCGGCGGGCGTCGACCATGGCCGTTCGCTCGGCCGGAGATACCGGCTCGACCTTTCGCGTATCGTCATCGTCGGGCATTCGTCCGGCGCCCATCTCGCCCTCTGGGCGGCCTCACGGCCACGCCTCCGCAACCCCGTGGCAGGTAGGAACCCGCTGCGGGCGGCAGCGGTCGTGGCGATCGACGGACCCGGCGCGCTGGCGCCTTTTATCGGCATCGATGCCCGGATTTGCGGCCAGCCGGCGGTCGTGCCGCTGATGGGCGGAAGCCCCGCGGAGCGCGCCGCCGAATATCGTCTCGCCACGCCCGCCGATCATCTGCCGCTCGGCGTCCGCACCTTGCTGGTGCTCGCCGGGCTCAGCCGGCTCATGGAGCCTTATGCCGAGGCGGCCCGGGCAGCCGGAGAGGATGTCGTGCTGCTGACCCCGGAAGGGGGAGACCATTTCAACATCCTCAACCCGGGCACTCCGCAGGGCAGCCGGGTCGTCGAGTTCATTGCCACGACGGCGCTGCCCCGGCCGGCTCGGGGTAACTGATCGCCACCACCTCATATTCCTTCTCGCCCGACGGCAGCGCCACCCGCCTGAGATCGCCGACCGCGGCGCCTCGAATGGCGCGGGCGAGGGGGGAGTGGAAGCTGATGCGGCCGGCGCCCGCATCGGCCTCGTCCTCGCCGACCAGGGTCACGACCCGCTCGTTGTCGTCCTCGTCGGCGAGGGTGACGGTCGCGCCGAACCAGGCCCGGCTCTTGTCGGGCTGTCGTGCCGGATCGGTGACTTTCGCCTCCTTCATCCGCCGGGCGAGGAAGTTGATCCGCCGGTCCACCTCGCGCAGCCGCCGCCGGCCATATTGGTAATCGGCATTCTCCGACCGGTCGCCATTGGCCGCCGCCCAGGCGATCGTCTCGAGCAATTTCGGCCGCTCGCCGCCGAACAAAGCCTCATATTCCTCGCGCAGCTTCCGGTAGCCGTCGGGGGTGATGTAGTTCAGCTTCTCGGCCATTCGCCCTCACTAACGGAAGAATGGCCTCAGCGCAGCGCGTTCTGTCCCAGGTAATAGGAAATGCGCCCGCGCGAGCGGCTGCGCTCCGGGTGCATGAGGTCGTAGACCATTGCGTTCTCGACGACGCGCTGGACGTAGCCGCGCGTCTCCGAGAACGGGATTTCCTCGATCCAGCGCAGCATGTCGGCGCCGGGCAGACGCGGGTCGCCATTTGCATTGATCCACTGCGGCACCCGGCCGATCCCCGCATTATAGGCGACCGCGACGAGCACGAGATTGTTGCCGAAGCGGTCCATCAGCATGGTGAGGTGGGCGCTGCCGAGCAGGACGTTGTAGCTGGCATCCTCGGTCAGCCGGCCGAGGCTGTAGGGCACGCCGACCCGGCGCGCCTCCGCCGCCGCGGTGCCGGGCATGAGCTGCATCATGCCGCGCGCCCCGACATGGGAGACGGCGGTCCGCTCGAACGAGCTTTCCTGGCGGATGATGCCGTGCGCCGCCGCCCAGTTATGGCTGTAGGCGGCCGGAATCTGGACTTCGGGAAAAGCGCCGCGGTCGTAGAAATTCTCGCCGCGGTTGCGCGCCTCGCGCTGCACCCAGACGCCGAGATCGGGGCGGCCGATATCGCGGCCGAACTGCGCGGCGGCGACCCGTTCCTGCTCGGTCTCCAGGCTCTCGGCCAGGGCCCGCACGAACAGGCCCTGGTCGCTGCGCCGCCCGACCATGCCGAGATAGCGCGTCGCTTCGGCCAGCGGCCGGCGGGCGAAAGCGGCGCGGGTCGCCGCGTCGGGCGGCGGCGAGGCCGCGGGCGGGCGCGGCACCTGGCCGAGCCGCTCCATGGCGAGCAGGCCGTAAAACTGGTCGGGGCTCGACGCCGCCCGCTGCAGCCAGGCATTGGCCTCGGCCTGCTGGCCGGCCTGCGCCGCGGCGCGCGCCGCCCAATAATAGCCCTTTGCCCGGGTCTGCGGCGTGCGGGCGCCGCCGGCATAGAGGACGAACAGCCGAGCCGCCTCGCGCGGCCGGTTCAGCCGGTAGAGCGCGGTCTGCCCGCCGAGCCAGACCAGGCTCGTATAATCGTCGCGCTCGCCATAGGGCCGGTCAGAGACGTCGGTGCCGGGCGCGTAAAGATCCTCGACGCTCGCGGCGATGCGATAGGCGGTCTGCCAGTTGCGGTCGTTGGCGGCGCCGCGCGCGAGGATGAGGGCGATATCGATATAGCGGGCCGGATTGACCGGCGGCCGTTCGAAGCGCGGCCGGTTGGCGAGCAGCGCCCGCGCCGCCGCGCTCTGGTTCGAGTTGCGCAGCCAATAGGCGCGGTCGATCAGCAGCCCCGGATCGCGCGCCGCCGCGGCGTCGAGCGCGGCCAGCCGTGCAGAGGCGTCCGCGTCGCGCCGCTGCAAGGCGAGCTGCGCCTCGAAGACCGGCCGGCGGGCCGCCCGCGCCCAGCCTATGGCCCGCGCCGCGCTCGCCGTGTCGCCATTGCCGAGCAGGGTTTCGAGCCGGGCGTCATGATCGTCCGGCGTGAAGACCCCACCGAAGGCGCCGAGCAGGCGGCTTTCCTCGCTCTGCCCCATCGCCCCCATCCGCCAGGCTCGCCGGGCCGCATCGCGGGCCTCGCCGGTCCGGCCGGCCGCCTGCAGCGCGAGCGCATAATTGGCCTGGCCGCCCGCCGTCGTCGGCGGCAACATTGTAAAGAAGCGGATCACCTCGTTTGGGGAGACGCTCTCCGTCGCCAGCCGCCGCTCGGCGCTGCGCCTGAGCCCCGCCTCGCCCGGCCAGCCGCGGTAGCGGGTCAGGAATGAGGCATAGGAGGTGAAGCCGTTATTGTCCGACTGGCGAAGCGCGTTCCACTGGGCGATGGCGCCGGCGACCGGGCTCGAGACGGCGGCGGCGCGGGGCGGATCAGGGACGAGCTGCTCATTCTGGGCGGCGCCTGTCACCGCGGACATCCCCAACAGGAGGAACAGGACCGCTTTCCGATGCATGCTGGACAGAATGATACGCCCCTCCTTATCAGGTCCTGAACGCCCCGTTTCGTTCGCGTTTCGGTCTAAACCAGGCGAAGCGAGCGGGTGAAGGAGGCAAAGATGTTCAGGGGCTCGATCCCGGCTCTAGTGACCGCATTTCGCGACGAAGCGTTTGACGAGGACGCCTATCGGGCCTTGGTCGAATGGCAAATCAGCGAGGGGAGTCATGGACTTGTCCCCTGCGGCACGACCGGCGAATCCGCGACGCTCGCCGCGGACGAGCATTACCGGATCATCGAGGTCTGCGTGGAGCAGGCGGCCGGACGCGTGCCGGTCATCGCCGGCTGCGGCTCGAACGACACGCAGGTCGCGATCCAGAATATGTGGGCCGCCAAGGAGAGCGGCGCCGACGCGGCACTCGTCGTGCTGCCTTATTATAACCGGCCGAACCAGGCCGGGCTGATCGCCCATTTCACCAAGCTCGCCTCGGCCTGCGACCTGCCGATCGTCCTCTACAACGTGCCGGGACGCACGGTGACCGACATCCTGCCCGAGACGCTCGGCGAGATCGCGAAGCTGCCCACAATCGTCGGGATCAAGGACGCGTCCGGCAATCTCGCCCGGGTGAGCGCGCACCGCCTGCTCTGCGGCGAGGATTTCTGCCAGCTCTCGGGCAATGACGACATGGCCCTGGGCTTCAACGCCATGGGGGGCGTGGGCTGCATCTCGGTGACTGCCAATGTCGCGCCCAGACTCTGCGCGGAATTCCAGAATGCCATGCTTTCAGGCGATTGGCAGGTGGCGCTCGCACTCAACGACAAGCTCTACCCGCTCCATGCCGCACTCTTCTCCGACGCCTCCCCGGGGCCGACCAAATATGCGCTCAGCCGGATCCGCCCGGATTTCCCGACCGGCCTCCGCCTCCCCATGACCTGGCCGTCCGAGGCCAGCCGCAAGGCGGTGGACGCGGCGCTCGCCCATGCGGGGCTGATCTGACGGTGAAGGGGGCGCGCCGGCGCGCGATCGCCCTCGGCGCCATGCTGCTGGCGGCGGGATGCCGGCACGAGGTGGCGGCACCGCCCGGGCCCGCCGACCTCCTCCGTGCCTATCCCGACCATGTCGCCTCGGTCGACGCGACCCAGGTGGTGCTGCGGGACGGCACGCGCCTGCCGCTTTCAGACGGGATCCACGGCAAGACGCCGGCCGAGCGCATCCTGAGGCCGGATCTCGACGACATGTTCGTCCAGGCCTACCGGCCCGGCCGCCCGGGGCGCCCGCCGGCGCCCGACGAGGATCCGGGCCGCGCCCGCTACGAGCCCTTCTTCGACCGGGTCTATGGCGACTGCAATCGCGGCGAGGTGGCGCCGAGGCTGCGCCCCGTGCGCTGGATGCCGTCGCGCGGCGGCGCCATCCTGCTGTTCAACAGCGTCAACGGGGCCGCCGACCGGCTGGAGGCCGTGGTCCGCGACCTTGAGCGGCTGCCGCGGCGGATGACGCGCTATCTCGTCCCCGCCGCCGGCACCTATTCTTGCCGCTTCATCGCGGGCACCCGCCAGCGCAGCATGCACGCCTACGGCCTCGCCATCGACATCAACCTTGCCCATTCCGATTACTGGCTCTGGCTGGGCGGGGAGGGCACGCCCTACCGCAACCGCATCCCGTTCGCGATCGTCCGGATCTTCGAGCGGCACGGCTTCATCTGGGGCGGCAAATGGGGCCATTTCGACACGATGCACTTCGAATATCGGCCCGAATTGCTGCCCCGCCGCTGACGCCTTCCTCTCGCCCCGTTTACCTCCTATGTGCCGGTCATGCCCCGTCCCAAACCCGAGACGTTCGACAAGAAGAAGGTGGTCGCCGAGAACCGGCGGGCGCGCTTCGACTATGCGATCGAGGACAAATATGAGGCGGGGATCGCGCTGACCGGGACCGAGGTGAAGAGCCTGCGCTTCGGCGAGGGCTCGATCGCGGAGAGCTATGCCGAGGTGAAGGACGAGCAGGTCTGGCTGATCAACGCCAACATCCCCGAGTTCAGCCATGGCAACCGCCACAATCACGAGCCGAAGCGCCCGCGCAAGTTGCTCCTTCACACCCGCGAGATCGCGAAGCTGCACGGCGCCGTGGCGCGGCAGGGCATGACGCTGGTGCCGCTCAGCGTCTACTTCAACTCGAAGGGCCGGGCGAAGGTGGAGCTGGCGTTGGCGAAGGGCCGCAAGAGCCACGACAAGCGCGACTATGAGAAGGAAAAGGACTGGAAGCGCGAGCAGGGCCGGCTGCTGAGGCAGCATGGCTGAGATGTCTTCAGGAGAGTCCGGGCCGCCGTCTCGGGTCCCGCCCGCGGACCAGTCCCGGAAAGGGAGCTGGGCGACCCGCTGGGCCAGGAACAATATGCCGAGCCGGGACCAGATGGCGGAGAGCCGCTGGATCCGTGTGTTCGGGCCGTTCGGGCCACGCATCCTGCACAGCGAATATTGGCGTTTCACCCGCCGCTCGGTGCCGCGCGGCGTCGCCATGGGCCTGTTCGTCGGCGTCTTCTTCCTGATCCCGGGCGTGCAGATCATCGGCGCCGCGCTGTTCTGCCTGCCCGTGCGCGGCAACATCCCGATCGCGGCGGGGATGACCTTCCTCACCAATCCCTTCACCACGCCCTTCCTGATCCTCGCCTCGCTGCCGATCGGCAATCTGTTCGGCTTCCATGCCGACGGCAGCGCGATCACCAGCATGTACGAACGGAGCGCGCCGCTCTCCGAATGGCTGGCCTGGCTCGCCTCGGACGCGGCCCCGGCCCTGGTCATCGGCCTGTTCATCATCGCCCTGGCCAGCGCCCTGGTCGGCTGGCTGATCTCGATCTTCGTCTGGCGCTGGTGGGTGGCGCGTAAATGGCGCCGGCGCGCGGCGCGCATGGTGGCCCTCGACGACTGAGTGCCCAGATTGATCGGGGCCGGCGGACTGCTATAGCAGGCCCATACACCTCCCAGCCAAGGACCGCCGCCGCATGCGCACTCTGCTTCTCGCCGCCGCCACCATCTCCGTCGCCAGCCTCTCGGTCGCCATTGCCGGCAGCCAGGCGCAGACGCCCGCCGCGAAGGCGGCGAACACGCCGCGCTACGGCACCTTCGGCTTCGACGTCGCCGGGATGGACCGCAGCGTGAGCCCGGGCCAGAGCTTCTTCACCTTCGCCAACGGCAATTGGGCGCGGACCACGGAGATCCCGTCGGACCGCTCCAATTACGGCATGTTCACCGTGCTCGACGACCTCTCCAAGGCACGAACGCGGGCGATCCTCGAGGACGCCCGGCCCGGCACGCGGATCGGCGACTTCTATGCGAGCTTCATGGACGAGCGGGCGGTCAACGCCGCCGGCGTCACTCCGCTTCGGCCGATGCTCGCCCGGATCAACGCGATCGCCGACCGCTCGGGCTTCGCGGCCGAGGCCGGCCGCCTGTTCCGCCAGGGCGTCACGGCGCCCTTCGCCGGCTATATCGCGAGCGACGACCGCATCCCGACCGAGACCATCCAGCGGCTCATCCAGTCGGGCCTCGGCCTCCCGGACCGCGACTATTATCTCAACGACGATGCGACGCTGGCGCAGAAACGGACCGCCTATCAGGCCTATCTCGCCCAGCTGCTGAGCCTTGCGGGCGAGGCGAACGGCGCCGAGCGCGCAGCCGCGGTGCTCGCCTTCGAGCGGCGGATCGCCGAGGTTCACTGGACCCGGGTCGAGAGCCGGGACGACGAGCGCACCTACAACAAATGGGCGCGCGCCGATTTCGCCCGCAACGCGCCGGGCTTCGACTGGGACGCCTATTTCCGCGAGACCGGCCTCGGCGGCCAGGCGAACATCCTCGTCTCGCAGCCCAGCGCCTTCACCGGCACGGCGCGGATCATCTCCGAGACGCCGGTCGCGGTGCTCAAGGACTATCTGACCCTGCGCCTGCTCGACAACTCGGCGCCTTTGCTCTCGCAGCCCTTCGTCGACGCCAATTTCGCCTTCCGCGGCACCACGCTCAACGGCACCCCGCAGAACGAGCCGCGCTGGAAGCGGGCGGTGACGATGGTCACCGGCGCGCTCTCCGACGATGTGAGCCGGATCTACGTCCAGCGGCACTTTCCGCCCGAGGCGAAGCGCGCCGCCGACGAGCTGGTCCGCAACGTGATCGCCGCGATGGACCGCCGCCTCGCCCAGCTGAGCTGGATGGCGCCGGAGACAAGGGCCGCGGCGCGGGCCAAGCTCGCCGCCTTCACGCCCAAGATCGGCTATCCCGACCGCTGGCGCGATTATTCGAGCGTCCGGATCGGCCGGACCAACCTCGTCCAAAATGTCATGAACGCGAACGAGTTTGAATATCAGCGCAATCTGAACAAGCTCGGCCGGCCGGTCGACCGCAGCGAGTGGCTGATGACGCCGATGGACGTCAACGCCTATGCCAATCCGACCTGGAACGAGATCGTCTTCCCGGCCGCGATCCTGCAGCCGCCCTTCTTCGACCCGCATGCCGATCCGGCGGTCAATTATGGCGGCATCGGCGCGGTGATCGGCCATGAGATCAGCCACCATTTCGACGACCAGGGCAGCCGCTACGACCAGACCGGCGCGCTGCGCGAATGGTGGACGCCGCAGGACCGCGAGCGGTTCAATGCGCTCACCGCGCAGCTCGTCGCCCAATATGACGCCTATGAGCCGCTGCCGGGCCGCCGCATCCAGGGCCGGCTGACCCTGGGCGAGAATATCGCCGACCTCGCCGGCCTCACCGTCGCCTACGACGCCTGGCAGCATACGCTGGGCGGCCGGACGGCGCCGGTCCTGGCGGGCTTCACCGGCGACCAGCGCTTCTATCTCGGCTGGGCGCAGGTCTGGCGGCGCAAATATCGCGAGGCGAATCTCATCCAGCGCCTGCTGACCGATCCCCACTCGCCGAGCGAGCAGCGCGCCGCCGTCGTCCGCAACCTCGATCCGTGGTACGCCGCCTTTAATCCGCGTCCGGGCGACGCGCTCTTCCTTGCGCCCGAGCGCCGGGTCCGTATCTGGTAGGGCATGGCGAGCGCGGCGGGACTGCACGGGAACGGGGGACGGCAAGGCCGGTCGCTGATCCTGTTCGGGCTCGCCGCTCTGGCCTCCGCGGGCCTTTTGCTCTGGGCGGCCGGCAGCCCCGTCTTCGCCGCCGCCTTCCTCGCCGGCCTGGTCGCGGCGGGCGGGCTCATCGCGCTGCGGCGGCCCGCCGTCGCCGAAGCCCCGGCCGCCGCGCCGCTGGCGCTCGACACCGCCTTGCTGCGCGCCGCCCTCGACAATGCGCCGCCGTCCACGGCGCTCGCGATCACCGATGGCGAGGGCAGGCTCGTCTCCGCCAATGCGAGCTGGTCGGGCTGGTTCGTCGGCGCGGCCTCGCCGGGCGAGCTCGCGCAGGACGGGGACCGGCCCGCGATCGACGTGGCGATCCGCGCCGCCCTTCGCGACCGCAGCGCCGTCGTGCCGCCGCTCAGCCTCGGCGGCGTGCAGGTCCGCGGCGACGTCGCGCGGATCGGCAGCGGCCATCTGCTCTGGCGGCTGAAGCGCGGCGACAGCGCCGACCTCGCCGCCGAGACCAGGCGGCTCATCACCGGCGAGGCAGGGCGCCGCATGGGCGAGGCCGGGCTGATGACCGCGATCGTCGATTCGGCCGGAACGATTCTCGCCGCCAACGGCGCCTTCATCGTCCGCACCGCCGGCGCCGACGGCGAGCCGCGCGCCGTCGAGGGCACTCCCTTCGTCGAGCATCTCGCCGCGGCGGCCAACGGCCAGTTCCACTTCGCCGCCGAGGGCAAGGCCGCCACCCCCTTGCGGATCGTCCAGATCCCGGCGGGCGAGGGCGCCGACGCGCTCTCCGCCTTCCTCCTGCTCGACGACGTGCCGGGCGCGCGCGCCGGCGACGACAGCGGCCATGTCCACGCCTTGCTCGACAGCCTGCCGCTCGGCCTGGCGCTGGCCGATGGCGACGGCCGCTTCCTGTTCCTCAACAAGGTATTCCGCACCGCGGCCGGCCTCGGCGCCAATGAGAAGCCGGCATGGCCGGGCGACCTCGTCGTCGACGAGGACAAGGCCGCGGTTTCCGACGCCGTCCGCCGTTTCGGCCGCGGCCGGCCGATGTCGGGCGATCTCGCCGTCCGGCTGCGCTGCAATCCCGAGGAACCGGTGGCGATGACCGTCGCCGGCGCGCGCGGCCTCGGCAATGCCGCAGTGCTGCTCAGCCTCAAGGACAATAGCGAGGAGGCCCGGCTCAAGCGCGAGATCGCGCAGGCGACCAAGATGCAGGCGGTCGGCCAGCTGGCAGGCGGCGTCGCCCATGATTTCAACAATATTCTGACCGCGATCCTCGGCACCTGCGACCTGATGCTGATGCGCCATACGCCGGGCGATTCCGATTATGACGACATCCAGCAGATCCGCTCCAACTCGAACCGCGCCGCCAACCTCACCCGCCAGCTGCTCGCCTTCTCGCGCCAGCAGACGCTTCGCCCGCAGGTGCTGCAGCTGCCCGACGTGGTCGCCGAGGTCTCACATCTCCTGACTCGCCTCCTCGGCGAGCGGATCAAGCTGGACGTGAAGCACGGCCGCGGCCTCGGCCCGGTCCGCGCCGATCCGGGCCAGCTCGAGCAGGTGATCGTCAACCTCGCCGTCAATGCCCGCGACGCGATGACTGCGAAAGAGGGCGCGGGCGGCACGCTCACCCTGCAGACCTTCGCCGTTGCCGCGGAGGACGTGCGCCGAATGGGCAGCGACGTGCTGCCGGTGGGCGACTATACCGCGCTCAAGGTCACCGACACCGGGCACGGCATCCCGCAGCACATCCTCGGCAAGATTTTCGAGCCCTTCTTCACCACCAAGGAAGTGGGGAAGGGGACCGGGCTCGGCCTCTCCACCGTCTACGGCATCGTCAAGCAGTCGGGCGGCTTCATCTTCGCCGAGAGCCAGGTGAAGAAGGGCACCAGCTTCACCATCTACCTGCCGGTCCACCGCGCCCAGCCGGGCGAGGCGCCGGGCAAGGCCAAGGCGAAGGAGAAGGCCGGCGAGCTCTGGGGCTCGGGCACGGTCCTCGTCGTCGAGGACGAGGTCATGGTCCGCGCCGTCGCCGAGCGGGCGCTGGCCCGGCACGGCTATAATGTGCTGGTCGCGGAGAATGGTGAGGCGGCGCTGGAGATCCTGCAGCGCGAGGGGCGGGTCGATCTTCTGATCTCCGACGTGGTGATGCCGACCATGGACGGCCCGACCACGGTCCGCGCGGCGCGCAAGCTGCAGCCGGACATCCCGGTCCTCTTCATGTCGGGCTATGCCGAGGAGCAACTGCGCAAGTCGATCGACATCCCCAACGTCTCCTTCCTCGCCAAGCCCTTCTCCGTGCAGCAATTGGCGGAGACGGTGCGTGATGTCCTCGCGGCGAAATGATCGAGACGCGGAATCCCTCTTTCCCTTTGCGAAACAAACGCTAGGGCGGGCGCATGTCGGGGAACAAGACCATCCTCATCGTCGAGGACGAGCCTCTGATCGCGATGATGCTCGAGGACTTCCTCGATTCGCTTGGCCACCAGGTCGCGGCAAGCTGCGACAACGTCGCCGATGCGCTTGATCATGTGTCGAGCGCCAGTTTCGACGTGGCGATCATCGACGTGCGTCTCAAGGACGGCGAGCAGATCTGGCCGGTCGCCGACGCGCTCGCCGATGCCGGCAAGCCCTTCATCCTGGCCACCGGCGGCCATGTCGATCCGCCGCCCGAACGCCATGCCGCCGCGCCGGTGCTCGCCAAGCCCTATACGCTCGACGCGATCGAGCCGGTGCTGGCCAGGGCGCTGGCGCCCTAGAGGGTGCAGCGGTGACCCGCAGGCGCCTCGTGATCCTGCTCGTCGTCGTTCCGCTCATCATCTATGCCGCAATCTGCGCGGCGGTGTTCTTCTTCCAGGCGAGCCTGATCTTCCCGGTGTCGCAGGTCGGCCCCGCGGGACCGCTGCCGCCGGGCGCGGCGCGGATCCAGCTGAACGCCGCGACCGGCGAGCGCCTCGCGGGCCTGCACATCCCGGCCGCGGCGGGGGCAGGGGAGGGCCAACCCGTCATTCTCGGCTTTGGCGGCAATGCCTGGAACGCCGACGCCATGGCCGCCTATCTGCACGACCTCTATCCTGGGGCGGACGTCGTCGCCTTTCATTATCGCGGCTATCCGCCGAGCGAGGGCAGCCCGGGCGCCGCCGCCCTGCGAGAGGATTCGCTCGCCATTTACGACTGGGCCCGGCAGCGCTTTCCGGGCCGCCGGATTATCGCCGCGGGCTTCAGCATCGGCAGCGGCGTCGCCGCCTCGCTCGCCGCCAGGCGTCCGCTGGCCGGCGTCATTCTCGTCACGCCGTTCGACAGCCTCGCCGCGGCCGCCGCCGACCACTACCCCTGGTTGCCGGTCCATCTGCTTTTCCGCCACGAGCTGCCGGCCGCGGACGACCTGCGCGCCAGCCGGGTCCCCGTCGCCATCCTCTCCGGCGAGCGCGACACGTTGATCCTCCCCGCCCGCGCCGACGCGCTGCGGCGAGCCGCGCCGAACCTCGCCTACAGCCGGGTCGTGGCGGGCGCCGGCCATAACGACATCTACCGGCGCGACGACTTCCGCGCCGCGATGCGCGAGGCGCTCGCGGCCCTGCTCAAGCGCTGAATTCGGGAAAGCACGTAAACGGACCGTTTCCCACTTGTTCCGCTGGAACAAATACAGTACATCGTTTCTCCGAAATGGATCGGACGGCCATTGATCAAGCACGGCCGACACAATACGGGGAGCAAGCCAATGACGGCCTCACTTCAGGTGGTTTCCGACAGGAGCGCAATGGACACGGACAAGCAGAAGGCGCTCGACGCCGCTCTGGCGCAGATCGACCGCGCCTTCGGCAAGGGCAGCGCGATGCGCCTCGGCTCGAAGGAAGCGATCGAGATCGAGACCATCTCGACAGGCTCGCTCGGCCTCGACATCGCGCTCGGCATTGGCGGCCTGCCGCGCGGCCGCGTCGTCGAGATTTACGGCCCGGAAAGCTCGGGCAAGACCACCCTGGCGCTCCATGCCGTGGCGGCGGCGCAGGCGGCCGGGGGCGTCGCCGCCTTCATCGACGCCGAGCATGCGCTCGACCCCGTCTATGCGAAGAAGCTCGGCGTCGACATCGACAATCTGATCGTCTCCCAGCCCGACACGGGCGAGCAGGCGCTGGAGATCACCGACACCCTGGTCCGCTCCAATGCGGTCGACATATTGATCATCGATTCGGTCGCTGCCCTGGTGCCGCGGGCCGAGATCGAGGGCGAGATGGGCGATAGCCATGTCGGCCTGCAGGCGCGGCTGATGTCGCAGTCGCTCCGCAAGCTGACCGGCTCCATCTCCAAGTCGCGCTGCCTCGTCATCTTCATCAACCAGCTGCGCATGAAGATCGGCGTGATGTACGGCAATCCGGAGACGACGACGGGCGGCAATGCGCTGAAATTCTACGCCAGCGTCCGCCTCGACATCCGCCGCACCGGCCAGATCAAGGACCGCGACGACATCGTCGGCAACGCCACCCGCGTGAAGGTAGTGAAGAACAAGCTGGCGCCGCCGTTCAAGCAGGTCGAATTCGACATCATGTATGGCGAGGGCGTCTCCAAGACCGGCGAGATCCTCGATCTCGGCGTCAAGGCCGGCCTGGTCGAGAAGTCGGGCGCCTGGTTCAGCTATGATTCGATCCGCATCGGCCAGGGCCGCGAGAACGCCAAGCAATATCTGAAGGACAATCCCGAGATCTCGGACCGGATCGAGCGCGCCATTCGCGGCAAGACCGAGGAGGTCGCCGACGCGATGATGACCGGCCCGGACGCCGAGGACGATCTGTAGGATTTGATCGCAGGGGAGGGGCGACTCTCCCCTGACGTGCCGTCAACTTTGTCAACTTCCGCCGAGAGCGGGCAGAGGGGACGGGCAGCGCGAGGGCCGCGGCCCGCCGCCCTGCCGCTAGGCGAGCGGCGCTTCCGACGGCTCGACCGGTTCGTTCCGCGAATGGGCGGGCAGGCCGGCATTGGCCCAGCGCGCGACGGCGAGGCCGAGCACCCCGCAGATCGCGAAGCCCGCGACCAGCGGCACGGTCGTGCCGTTGAACAATTGCCCGATGACGAGGCCGATCAGGGCCGCCCCGACCGTGCTGAGCAGCCCCTGCAGCGCCGAGGCGGTGCCCGCGACATGGCCGAGCGGCTCCATCGCCAGCGCGCCGGCATTCGCGCCGACCAGACCGAAGCAGGCCATGGTCAGCGCCTGCAGGATCACGAAGCTCCAGACCGTCTCGCCCACGCCGAAAATCCAGGCCAGGTGCAGCGCCGCCATCAGGGTGAAGGCGCTGAGCGCGGTCAGCAGCATCCGGCGCGAACCGAAGCGCATCACCAGCCGGGCGTTGGTCCAGGCGCTGATCGCCATCGGCCCGGCGATGCAGGCGAAGATCAGGCCGAGCAAGTCCGGCTGACGGAAGACGTCGAAGACGATCTGCTGGATCGAGTTGAGCATGCCAAGCAGCGACCCGAAAATCAGGGTCATCGCCAGCGTATTGCCGGCCGAGGCGCGGTTGGTGAGCGTCTCCTTCACCGCCGCGCCGAAATGCCGCGCCGACAGCGGCCGGCGATGCTCCGCGGCGAGCGTCTCCGGCAGGCGCAGGGTCGCCCAGCAGGCGAGCAGCAGCCCATAGGCGGCGAGCGCGACGAAGATATAGCGCCAGCTCCCCAGCGCGAGCAGCAACTGGCCGATGCTCGGCGCCAGCACCGGCACGATCATGAAGATGATCATTGCGGTCGACATGATCTGCGCCATCGCCGAGCCCTGGAAGCGGTCGCGGACCACGGCGACGACCAGCACGCGCGATCCGGCCGCGGCCATGCCGTGCAGCACGCGGGCGGCGAGCAGCAGCGCGAAGCTCCCCGCCACCGCGCTGAGCAGGGCGAAGCCGGCATAAGCGAGCATGCAGCCGACCAGCAGCCTTTTGCGCCCGTAGCGGTCGGCGAGCGGTCCATAGGCGAGCTGGGCGACGCCGAAGCCGAGCATGTAGAAGGTGATGACGAGCTGCCGTTTATTCTCCTCGGCCACGTCCAGCGCCTCGCCGATCGGGGGCAGGGCCGGCAGCATGGAATCGATGCCGAACGCGTTCGACGCCATCAAGGCGGCGATGAGCAACACGAATTCTCTTCTGCCCGGCCCGCGGCCGGCGTCGCTCGCTTGCATGTCCGTGGCTTTCGAAAGTTCCCGCCGGGCAGGTCCGACCCGCCTATACGCGATGCGGCCCGCCCCGCAAGCCGCCCCCGCGGAAAGTCGCTCGCCCGCCGGCGCCCGATGCTCTAGACCCGCCCCATGCTTGCGGCGACCGAATGGCAGGGACAGACGGGCGAGGCCTGGGCTGAGGAATGGCGCCGCACAGACCGCACGCTGGCGCCGCTGAACGACGCTTTGCTCGCCCGGATCCTGCCGTTCGAGGGCAGGCGCATCCTCGACATCGGCAGCGGCGCGGGCGCGACCAGCTTCGCGCTCGCCGACGCGCTTCCCGAAGCGCAGGTGACCGGTCTCGATCTCTCCGACGCGCTGGTGGCCGCCGCTCAGGCGCGGTCGGCGGGGCGCCCGAACGTCCGCTTCGTCCAGGGCGACGCCGCCCGCGCCACCCCGGACGGTGCCCCGTTCGACCTGATCGTCTCGCGCCACGGCGTGATGTTCTTCGAGGATCCGGTCGCGGCCTTCACCCATCTGCACGGCCTCGCCCCGCGCGGCCGCCTGCTCTTCTCCTGCTTCCGCGCGGCGGTCGAGAATGAGTGGATGGCGGCGATGCGGGGAATCATCGAGCGCCATGCGCCCGAGACGCTTGCCGTCCCGCCTCCCGCGCAAGGGCCCTTTGCCTTCGCCGAGCCGGCGCGGGTCCAGGCGATTCTGCGCGATGCCGGCTTCGCCCCGCCGGTGCTGGAGCCGTTCGACTTCGACTTCTTCGCCGGCGCCGGCGAGGATCCGCCGGCCGACGCGCTCGCCTATTTCAGGCGGATCGGCCCGATGGCGCGGCTGGCGGCGGCGATGGACGAGGGGGCGAAGGCCGCCTTTCTTGCCGATCTCGAACAGGTCGTCACAGCGCACCGCCGGCACGACGGCATCGTCTTTCGCGCCGCCGCCTGGATTGTCAGCAGCCGCGCATGAACGCGCCCCGAGTCCGGCTGCTCGGCCTGCCGACCGATGCCCACAGCTCCTTCCTGCGCGGCGCCGCTGCCGGGCCGGCGGCAATCCGGGCGGCGCTCGCGTCCGATCACTCCAACATGGCGGCGGAGAATGGGCTCGAGATCGGCTCGGACGTGGCGGTCGAGGACGTCGGCGACCTCGCTTTGTCCGGCGCTGCGGACGGTCTTGCCGTCATCCGCGCCGCGATCCTCGATACGCATGCGGCCGGCGCGGTTCCGATCTCGCTCGGCGGCGATCACAGCGTCACCTATCCGATCGTCGCAGCGCTCGCGGCGGTGCACGGCCCGCTGAACATCCTCCATTTCGACGCGCATCCGGATCTTTACGACGAATACGAGGGCGACCCGCTCAGTCATGCCTCGCCTTTCGCGCGGATCATGGAGAAGGGCCACGCCCGCCGGCTCGTCCAGTTCGGCATCCGCACGCTCAATGCGCATAGCCGCGCCCAAGCCGCGCGCTTCGGCGTCGAAATCGTCGAGATGCGGGACTTCGCGCCGGACAAGGTGCCGATCCCGGACGCGCCGCTCTACGTCAGCATCGACCTGGACGGCTTCGATCCCGCCTTCGCGCCGGGCGTGGCGCATCACGAGCCGGGCGGGCCCGGCGTCCGCGAATTCCTCCACGTGCTGCATCGCGTGCCGGGCGGGATCGTCGGCGCCGACATCGTCGAGCTCAACCCGGCCCGCGACATCAACAATGTCACCGCCACACTCGCCGCCAAGCTCGTCAAGGAATTGGCCTCCCTCGTGCCAGGAGCGCGTTCATGATCAGGGTCCACCATCTCGAGAACAGCCGCTCGCAGCGCATCCTCTGGCTGCTGGAGGAGCTGGAGCTGCCTTATGAAGTGATCCGTTACGAACGCGACAGGAAGACGATGCTGGCGCCGCCCTCGCTTCGGAAGGTCCACCCGCTCGGCAAGTCGCCGGTGATCGAAGATGAAGGGAGGGCGATCGCCGAGACGGGCGCGATCGTCGAATATCTGGTGGAGAAAGCCGAAGGCCGGCTCGGGCCGCCCGCCAATCGCGACGCGGTGCTGCTTTACCGCCAGTTCCTCCATTATGCCGAAGGCTCGATGATGCCGCCTTTGCTCGCCCTGCTCGTCGTCGGCAAGCTCGGCCTGCTCGGCAAGCCGGCGAAGAAGCCCCTGCTCGCCATGTTCCGCCAGCATCTCGACTTCCTCGAGGGCGAGCTCGCCGGCCGCGCCTGGTTCGCCGGCGACGAGTTCACCGCTGCGGACGTGATGATGAGCTTCCCGCTCGAGGCGGCCCGCCAGCGCGCCGGGCTCGGCCCGTCCCATCCGCACATCCTCGACTGGCTGGAGCGCATCCATGCCCGCCCGGCCTACGCCGAGGCGCTCCGCAAGGGCGGGCCCTACGCTTATGCGTGACGGCGCGAGGCCAGAGCGAGCTGTACCGCCAGCGCGCCCATCGCCGTCGCCGCCAGCCAGCGCGCCGCGTTGCCCAGCCAGCTTATGTGCCGCAGGCGGTCCGCTGCGCCGGCCGCGACCAGGGCCACGAGGATATTGACCAGGGTCCCGGCGAAATCGAACCACAGGCCGAGGCAGAGGATCTGCAGCGCCGGCACTTGCGCCGACGGGTCGACGAATTGCGGCAGGAAGGCGAGGAAGAACAGGGCCACCTTGGGGTTCAGGATATTCACGAGCATCGCCGCGCGGAACAGGCGCCAGGGCGATGCGGGCGGCCGCGGCCCGTCCTTCGCCGCGTCCCCCGCGCGCAGCAGCGAGAGAGCGAGCCAGAGCAGATAGGCCGCGCCGATCCACTTGATGATCTCGAACGCCGTCTGCGACGAGGCGAGGATCGCGGAAAGGCCGAGCACCGCGGCCACGATATGGACGAGCGCGCCGGCCCCGACCCCGAGCGCGGCGATCACGCCGTCCCGTCGGCCGCCGCGCGCGGCGCTGGCAATGATGAAGGTCATGTCCGCGCCCGGCACGATGTTGAGCGCCAGCCCCGCCGCGACGAAGCTCAGGAAGACCGGCCAGGCCGGCAGCAATTCGATCCCTGCAATCTCGAGCATGCCCCCTCCTAACATAGCTCCGCGCCGGCGCCAGCACCGCGGCGAGGCTTGACTTTTGCCGGCCCGCGCGCGCGGATGATCCGCGCCAATTAGGGGAGGAAGATCATGGACGACGGAACGCCGCGACGCGTCTCGCTGCAGGTGAAGATGCTGATCGGCTTCCTGATCGGCCTAACCGCCGGGTTGATCGTGCACTGGACCCAGGCCGACGCGCCGTGGATCGACTGGCTGCGCACCTACGTCACCGGACCTGTCGGCCAGGTCTTTCTCCGTCTGCTGTTCATGCTCGTCATCCCGCTGCTCTTCTCGGCGCTGGTCATCGGTGTCGCCGAGATGGGCGACGTCCGGGCGCTGAAGCGGATCGGGCTCAAGACCCTGTTCTTCACGATCGGGCTGTCGGCGGTCGCGGTGATCCTCGCGCTGGCCATCACCAACCTGATCCGGCCCGGCACGGGCGTCGATCCGGCGCTCGCCCAGCAGATGCTTGCCGATTCGCGGGGCAATGCCGGCGCGATCATCTCCGGTGCCGCCGAGCGGCCGCAGGGGATCGCGGCTTTCCTCAACATCATCCCGAGCAACGTCGTCACCGCGGCCGCCGACAACGACATCCTCGCGGTGATGTTCTTCGCCCTGTTCTTCGGCATCGGCTTGCTCCTCGTGAACACGCCCGCGGCGAACAAGCTGCAGGATGTCGTGCAGGGCGTGTTCGACGTCACCATGAAGCTGATCGGCATCGTCATCCGGCTGGCGCCGCTCGCCATCGCCTGTTTCATGTTCAACCTCGCCGCCGTCTTCGGCTGGGAGCTGCTGGTCCGGCTCGGCGCCTATGTGCTGACCGTGCTGCTCGCGCTCGGCATCCACATGTTCATCGTCTATCCGCTGGCGCTCAAATTCCTTGCCGGCATGTCGCCCATGCGCTTCTTCCGCGATGTGCAGGAGGCCATGGTGATGGCCTTTTCCACCGCCTCGTCCAACGCGACCCTGCCGACCGCCATTCGCGTCGCCGAAAACAATCTGAAGCTGCCGCGGCGCGTCTCGCGCTTCGTGCTGACCATCGGCGCCACCGCCAACCAGAACGGCACCGCCATCTTCGAGGGCGTGACCGTTCTCTTCCTGGCCCAGATTTTCAGCATGGAGCTGACCATCTGGCAGCAGCTTTCGGTGCTGCTGATATGCATCCTCGGCGGGATCGGCACGGCGGGCGTTCCCGCGGGGTCCTTGCCGGTGGTCGCGCTGATTCTCGGGCTGATCGGGATTCCGCCCGAGGCGATCGGCCTCGTGCTGGGCGTCGACCGGCTGCTCGACATGTGCCGCACCACGCTGAACGTCACCGGCGACCTCACTGCCGCTGTCGTGATCTCGCGCGGCGAGGAGCATGAGCCGGAAGAGGCAGCGACCACCGACCGGCCGGAGCCGACCCCCTCTAGTTGACGACCGGCTGCTGCGGCGTCGTGGTCGTCGGTCGCGGTCGCCGGATCGGAACCCTGTTCACCGAATTGGTCGGCGGCCGTGTCGTCGTCCCCGTGGTTGCGGGCGGCCGGCTGTTGTTCGGATTGGTCGTCGTCCCTGGCTGGCGCGTGTTGGGCGGCCGGGTGGGATTGGTCGTCGAGGGCGGCCGCGTGGGCCGGCGCGGCGGCCGGCTGTTGATGATGTCGCCGATCAGGCCGGGCAGGTCGACCTGCGGGCGCGGGCGTGGCCTTCGCGGGCGCTCCGGCGGCCGGTCGTTGACCGGCTTGTCGTCGGTCCGCGGCGGGGTGGAGGGCGGCGTCGAATAAGGCGGCGGCGACGAGGGCGGGTAGACGGGTTCCTCCTCGACCGGCGGCGTGGTCACCGGAGGCGTCGTCACCGGCGGCGTGGTAACGGGCGGCTGCCGGCCGGACGGCTGCCGTACTGGCGGTGCCGGGGTCGGCGCGGGGGCCGGCTCGGGCATCAGGTCGACCACGGCCGGGGGCTCATCCACGACCTCGTTGACCGGCTCGGACGGGGCCGGAGCCGGGGCGGTCTGGTTCTGCGCCGCCTCGAGCTCGGTGACGCGGGCCTGCAACATGCTCCGCTCGTTGACCAGGTCGCGGACCGCGACATAGGCCCACACCGCCGCTCCGACCGCGCCCGCGGCGGCGAAGAGCTGGAAGACCAGCAGGAGCCAGGCGGTGCGGACGAAGCGCCGCGTGGTGGGGGAGCCGTGCGTGCTCATCGGCGGGAGGCCTTCGCGATGCGTAAGAGGACGAAGAGCGTCATCAGCAGCAGGGTCGTCGACGCCGCCATGGCGAAGATGGTGAAGCCGCCGAACAGCTGGACGGGCAGGGCGCCGGTGGCGACCAGGCCGGTGACGATGCTGATCGTCGCGGCGAGCAGGATCGCCGCCCAGCCGAGCAGCGAGACCCTGCCGAGACCCTGCAGCGCCGGCCCGGGCGGCGGCGCATGCGCATCCACCCATTCGCCGTTGATCCGGCGGCGCACGCGGCCGTCGAGCGTGGTCCAGCATTCCTCGACCCGGGTCCCGCCCCAGCCGCTGAAATCGAGAAAGTTGAGCGCGGAGAAGGGCAAAGGCAGCTTGGTCCGGTCAAGGCTGATCTGCACCAGCTTGCCCGCGTCCAGCGCCTCATTGGCCTCGGCGCGCACCCAGAGCGACTGGCGCGCGGTCTCCGACCAGGCCACGACCACGCAGGGCGCGGCGTTGATCTGCTCCTCGATCAATATGGCATAATCGTCGCCGGGGTTGAGCGACCGGTCCCACCAGACCGAATAGCCGCTCTCCTCCAGCGCGTCGCTGACCGTCACGATCCGGTCGCGATTGGCGCGCGAGTAGGAGACGAACACCTCGGCCATTGCGGCAGCGTATCAAAGATCACCCGAAGGGGACAGTCACTCGTGACCGTCCCCGGAGCGCTGCCGAATAGCTCAGGCCGGCTCCAGCTCCTTCTGCACGACCTTGTCGGCCAGCACGCCGTTCAGCTCGGCGAGATGGTCGTAGGCCGCCTCGTAGGTGGCGAGACCCTGGCTCAGCGAGCGCAGCTCGGCGTCGAAGCCCTGCATCTCCGCCTCGGGGATCAAAGCCTCGACCCGGTCCCAGCGCGACCAGCCCTCGCGCGCTTCCATGCCAAGCATCTGCCCGCGCCGGCTCGCCACCGCCGAGGTTGCCTTGGAGGTGGCGTGGTTGGGCACGAGGATGGTCACCTTCATCACCGGCTCGAGCAAATGCGGCGCGGCCTGGGCGAGCGCCTCGGCCATGCCGATCCGGCCGGCGGTCCGGAAGGCCAGCTCCGAGGAATCGACGCTGTGATAGGAGCCGTCGATCAGGGTGACGTGCACGTCCACCACCGGGAAGCCAAGCGCGCCCTTGACGAGAGCGTCCCGGACGCCGGCCTCGACCGCCGGAATCCACTGTTTCGGCACGACGCCGCCCGAAATCCGGTCCTCGAACTTGAAGCCGCCGCCGCGGGGCAAAGGCTTCACCTCCAGCACGCAATCGCCGAACTGGCCATGACCCCCCGACTGCTTCTTGTGCCGCCCGCGCTGGGTGACGCTCTTGCGGATCGATTCCTTGTAGCCCACCGCGGGCTGGCGGCTGTCGATGGCGACGCCGTAGCGCCGGCGCAGCCGCTCCAGCGTGACCTTCAGATGCTCGTCATTGACGCCCTTGAGGCGGGTCTCGTGCATCGCCTCGTCCTGCTCCCAGAGCAAGGCCCGGTCCTCCTCGGTGAGCTTGTGCAAAGCGGTGGAGAGGCGGACGTCGTCCTTGCGGTCCTTGGTCGAGATGGCGAGCGTATAGTTGCGGATTGGCTGGGCGATGTCGAGCGCGGCCGGCGCCTTGCCCGCGCCCAGCCATTCGCCGGCATGGACGCCTTCCAACTTGGCGATCGCCACCACGTCGCCATCTTTCGCATCGGCAAGCTTGGTCGTCTTGTCGCCCTGCATCGCGAAGAGCGTGCCGATGCGGACATGCTCGCCGCCGCTCGTCACCACCTCCTGGCCTTCCTTCAGGCCGCCGCCGAACACCCGCGCATAGGACAGGCGCCCCATCGCGCCGCCGTGGCTGACCTTGAAAATCACCGTTCCCGCGCCGCTCGCACCCAGTCGCTGCGCCGCGGCGGAGGGGGCAGGGGCCTCGTGGCGCAGCGCCTTCATCAACCGACGAACACCCTGCGAGGATGTCGACGAGCCGAACAGCACCGGCACGATCTGCCCGGCACCGGTCTCCTTCGCGAGGTCTGTGAACACGGTCTCCCGGTCGGGGATCTCGTCCATCAGCAACGCCTCGAGCAGGGCGTCGTCATGGTCGGCGAGCTTCTCAAGCATCGCGCTGCGCTCCAGCGCCTCGCGATCGGCGAGGTCGGCGGGAATCTCCTTCTGCTCGCTGGGCTTGCCCGGCTGGTAATAATAGGCCCGCTCCAGCGCGATATCGACGAAGCCGGTGATTTTCTCGCCGTCGCGGATCGGGATCCAGCGCGCGATCAGGGGCGAGGCGCTCATCGGCTGCAGCGCCTCCAGCAGCCCCTGGATCGAGCCCCGCGCCTGGTCGATCTTGTTGACGAAGATCATGTGGGGGATGCCCTGCGCCTCGAGGCTACGCAGCGTCGGCTCGGCGAGCAGGGCGCGGTCGGCGTCCGGATCGACGACGACGATGGCGAGATCGGCGACGGCGGTGCCGAGCGCGCCGTCGGCGGCAAAGCCGACCGAGCCCGGGCAGTCGGTCAGCACGTAGCGGTCGCCCATATAGTCGAAATGCATGAGGTTGAGCTCGGTCGAGCCGCCGCGCGCCCTGGCCTCGGGGCTGGCGTCGCCAATGCTGGTGCCGTCCGCGACATTGCCCTGCCGCCCGGTCGCACCCGCCGCAAAAAGAAGGGCCTCGGCGAGGCTGGTTTTACCCGCCCCGCCGGGGCCCACGAGCGCGATATTTCTGGTGCCTGGGGCTCTGGTGGGCATATGTGTCTCCTTCGTCCGCCGTCACGGATCCGCGAAGAAGACGCGGCCCGCGCCTCATGGGAAACGTTCAGCTTCGGCTTCTCTCAGACGAAGTGCAAGGGGGTAGTGAAGGGCTTCGTCGCCGCCGCCCGGCGGCTCAACGCGGCGACAGCCAGGCCGCCACGGCCTGCCGGTCGGCCGCCGACAATCGCGGCAGCGACATCTCGATGCCCGGCACCAGCGCGTCCGGATCGGCGAGGAAACGTTCGAGCAGGGCGCGCGTCCAGCGCCCTTCGCGCGCCGCGAACCGGCGCAGGGCAGGGGAGTAGTTGAACCCCCGCAATCCCGCGATCGGCCGGCCGGCGAGGCCGTGCAGGGTCGGCCCGGCCGGCGTGTTCCGCCCGGGATCGAGCGCGTGGCAGCTGAAGCAGACCCGCCGATAGACCTCGGCGCCGCGGTTGGGGGCCGGCTGCGCCGCAAGCGCCGCCGCGGCCGCCAGGCCGGCGACCGTCCCCGCCGCAGCCAGCAGGCGGATCATCGCGCCGGGCCGGTCCGCACCACCATGATCCGGTCGAGCCGCGATTCCGGCAGGTAGATCCAGCCCGGCCGGCCCAGTATCTGGCGGACATTGGCATTCTCGCCGCTGCCCGGATAGCGCGTCCAGCGCTCCGTCGTTGGATCGAAGGCCAGAGTGGCGTTGCTGCCCCATTCGGTGATCCAGACGATGTCGCGGTCGTCGACATAGACCGCGTAGACGCGCGTCCGTTCGCCCTCGGGGCGCCAGCTGCGCCAGGCCCCCGTGGCCGGCGTGTATCGGCTCAGCTGGCCGCTCTCCCATTCGGAGATCCAGAGATTGCCACGGCTGTCGGCCCAGACCCGGCGCGCGCCCTGGCCTGCGGTCGGCGGCTCGATGATTGTCGCTTCACCCGTCTCCCGGTTGACCCGCGCCAGATGGCTGCCGGCGAGCGACACATAATAGATGTCGCCGGACGGGGTCGCCGCGATCCCGTAGGGTCCGCGCCCGTCCGGATCGCGCCAGACGCGCATCTCGCCGGTGCGCGGGTTCAGCCGGCCATAGACGCCGGTCTGGCCGGTGAACCAGATCACCCCCTCGCGGTCGAAGGCGGCGGTGTTGAGGTTCGAATCCGGGAATTCCGCGGGCAGCCTCCACACCCGCACCGCGTCGGTCGCCGGATCGACCCTTACGATCGCGTTGAGGCCGCCGTCGGTGATCCAGGCCGCGCCGTCCGGCCCCTGGATCACGCCGTGCGGCGCCGAGCCCTCGCCCAGCCTGACCTCGCGCACCGCGCCTGTCTCGGGGTTGAGGATGCCGAGCGTACCGCGGCGCTGGCCGGTATACCAGACGAGCCCGTTAGGCCCGGGCGCGACGTCGTGCGGCCGGCTGCCCGCGGGCACCTCGAACAGGCGAACATTGGCGGGCAGATCGGTCCGCGGCGGAGCGGGCGGCGCGGGCTGCTGGGGCTGGCCGGCGGACGCGACTGGCGCCATCGCGGCCAGGGCCAGGGAAAGCAGAGCGGCGGAACGGATCATCGCGGCATCTCCTCCTGCTGGAGCGCGAACGAGCCTAGCAAAGCGACGGTCGGCCCGATAGCCGGGGTCGCTTGCCGCAGCGCAGCATGTCGCTTACATCGCCCGGATGATCTCGACGAACGACATTCGCCGCGCCTTCCTCGACTATTTCGGCCGCGAGGGGCACGAGGTCGTGCGCTCGGCGCCGCTCATCCCGCAGAACGACCCGACTTTGATGTTCGTCAATGCCGGCATGGTGCCCTTCAAGAACGTCTTCACCGGGCTGGAGACGAGGCCCTACCAGCGAGCGGTGAGCGCCCAGAAATGCGTGCGCGCCGGCGGCAAGCATAACGATCTCGACAATGTCGGCTACACCGCCCGGCACCATACCTTCTTCGAGATGCTGGGGAATTTCTCCTTCGGCGACTATTTCAAGGAGCGGGCGATCCTGCTCGCCTGGAACCTGTTGACCAGGGAATGGGGCCTCGACCCGGACCGGCTGACCGCCACCGTCTACCATACGGACGACCAGGCCTGGGATCTGTGGAAGAAGATCGCCGGCCTGCCGGACCACCGCATCATCCGGATCCCGACCAAGGACAATTTCTGGGCGATGGGGCCGGACGGCCCCTGCGGGCCCTGCTCGGAAATCTTCTACGATCATGGCGAGCATATCCCCGGCGGCCCGCCGGGCAGCCCCGACGAGGACGGCGACCGTTTCACCGAGATCTGGAACCTCGTCTTCATGCAGTTCCTGCAGGAGAATGACGAGATCGTCGCCGATCTGCCCAATCCGTCGATCGACACCGGCATGGGCCTCGAGCGGATCGCCGCGGTGCTGCAGGGCGTACACGACAATTACGAGACGGACACGTTCAGGACGCTGATCGAGGCGTCGGAATCGCTGACCAGCAACAATGCCGCGAACATGCAGGCGAGCCACCGGGTGATCGCCGATCACCTGCGCGCCTCGGGCTTCCTGATTGCCGACGGCGTGCTGCCGTCGAACGAGGGCAGGGGCTATGTGCTGCGCCGGATCATGCGCCGCGCCATGCGCCACGCCCATCTGCTCGGCGCGTCAGAGCCGCTCATGTACCGGCTGGTCCCGAGCCTGACCGCCGAGATGGGCGCCGCCTGGCCCGAGCTGGTCCGCGCCCAGCCCCTGATCGAGGAGACGCTGAAGCTGGAGGAGACCCGCTTCCGGCAGACCCTCGCCAACGGCCTCCGGCTGCTCGACGAGGCGACGGGTTCGATGCGCAAGGGCGATACCTTGCCCGGGGCGACCGCGTTCAGGCTCTACGACACCTATGGCTTTCCCTACGACCTCACCGAGGATGCCCTCCGCGCCCAGGGCTTTGGCGTCGACCGGGCCGGCTTCGACGCGGCCATGGCCGAGCAGAAGGCCGCGGCCCGTGCCGCCTGGAAGGGGTCGGGCGCCAGGGCCAGCGAGGATGTCTGGTTCGACATCGCCGAGGAGCTGGGGGCGACCGAGTTCACCGGCTATCTCGGCCATGAGGGCGACGGCCAGGTGGTCGCGCTGGTCAAGGACGGCGCCCGCGTCGAGAAGGCGGGCGAGCGCGACCAGGTCGTGATCCTCACCAACCAGACGCCATTTTACGGCGAGAGCGGCGGCCAGATCGGCGACACCGGAACGATCAGCTCGGACAAGGGCTTGCAGGCCGATGTCGAGGAGACGTCGAAGCCGCTCGGCAAGCTCCACGCCCATCATGCCGTGATCAGGGCCGGCGAGGTCGCGGTTGGCGATGCCGTGCATCTTAATGTCGACGCCGTGCGCCGGGCAAAGGTCCGGGCCAATCACAGCGCCACCCACCTGCTCCACGCCGCGCTGCGCAAGCGTCTCGGCACGCATGTCACGCAGAAGGGCAGCCTGGTCGCACCGGACTATTTCCGCTTCGACTTCTCCCATCCCAAACCGATGACCCGCGAGGAGATCGAGCTGGTCGAGGCCGACGTGAACCGGCTGATCCGCACCAACGAGCCGGTCGGCATCCGGCTGATGAGCATGGACGATGCGCTCGAGGCGGGCGCCATGGCCCTGTTCGGCGAGAAATATGGCGAGGAGGTCCGCGTCCTCTCCATGGGCGTGGAGGATGACGGCAGCGCCTGGTCGGTCGAATTGTGCGGCGGCACCCATGTCAACGCCCTGGGCGACATCCAGCTGCTGAAGATCACCGGCGAGAGCGCGGTCGCCGCCGGCGTGCGCCGCATCGAGGCACTGACCGGCGAAGCCGCGCGCCTCTATCTCTCGCAGCGCGAGGAGCGGCTGAAGGAGACCGCTGCGGCGCTCAAGGCCGCGCCTGACGAGGTGCCGGCCCGCGTCGCCAGCCTGATCGAGGAGCGCCGGCGGCTCGAGCGCGAGCTCGCCGATGCGAAGAAGGCGCTGGCCCTGGGCGGCGGCGGCAAGGCCGAGGCGGCCGGACCCGAGCAGATAGGGGACACCAGCTTTATCGGCCAGGTGCTGGACGGCATGGACCCGAAGCAGCTGCGCGGCCTGGTCGACGAGGCCAAGGCCCGAATCGGCTCCGGCGTGGTCGCCCTGGTCGCGGTCAATGACGGCCGCGCCACCGTGGCCGTGGGCGTCACCGACGACCTCATTGCCAGCCGCAACGCCGTCGACCTCGTCCGCAAGGCGGTCGAGGCGGTCGGCGGACAGGGCGGCGGCGGCCGTCCCGACATGGCCCAGGGCGGCGGTCCGGACGGCGACAAGGCGGCGGAGGCGCTCGCGGCGGTCAGGAGCGCGCTGGAGACGGTCGCCGCCTGACCGTCATTGCGAGCGAAGCGAAGCAATCCAGTCCCGACTGGGTTGCCGCGTCGCTGCGCTCCTCGCAATGACGGGCCCATTTTGTTGGATACATGTAGGATTTTCGTCTATCAGCGTCCGACGGGCTCTTTCAACCGTCGGATCTCCAGAGACCCTCGCCCCTCGCGCATAGGCGCCCTTTCCGGGGAGGGCCGACACACAGATGGCAGTGTAAGGTTCGTAAGCTTTGAGGCGCGAAACGGAGGAATGCGGCGCGGAGGCGGTCGCTACCGCGGACTAGCGTTCCAGCGCGTCCCGCAGCCTTTTGCCCCGCTGCTGGGGTTCCTCCTCCAGGTCGCCCATCTCCATGATCTGCTGGCGCATCTCGGCGCGCTTCTCGTGGATCGAGGCGATCACCGGGCCCATCGCCATGCCCAGGTCGACCAGCGCCGCCTCGGCCAGCTGCAGCGAGGATTCGAGCGTCTCCGGCACCGCGTCGGTCGCGCCGGCCCGGTAGAGCTCGGCGGCATGACGCGTGTCGCGGGCGCGGGCGACGATGGTGAGGTCGGGGCACCAGGCACGGACCCTTTTCACCGTGCGGATCGCCTGCACCGGATCGTCCATGGTGAGGATCAGCGCGCTGGCATGGCCAAGGTTGAGCTTGTCGAGGAATTCCGGCCGCGCCGCATCGCCGAACACGATCGAGAAGCCCTCGGCCCGCCCGGCCTTGACGGAATCGATGCTGGAATCGACCGCGACATAGGGCTTGCCATGTTCGGTGAACATCTCGGCGACCATGCGGCCCACCCGGCCGAAGCCGATGATCACCGCCCGCGGCTCCTCGCGCGTCGGCGCGAGCACCGGCTCGTTCCGCTGCGTCCGTTTCTCGATCCGGGCGCCCGCGTCGCGCCCGATCCGCGCGAGCAGAGGCGTCAGGGTCAGGCCCATGGCGGTGACCACCTGCCAGAAGGCGGCAGTCTCGCTGTTGATCAGTCCTGCCGTGCTCGCCGCGCCGAGGACGATCAAAGTCGTCTCCGATGGCGAGGCCATGAGCAGGCTCGCCTCTGCGGCGACGGCGCGGCGGCGGCCGCCCCAGCGCAGGAAGACCGCGGTGACCACGGTCTTGGCGATCATCACCCCGACCAGCGCCATGAGCAGCTGCGCCCAATGCTCGGCGATGAAGGCGAGGTTCACGCTCATCCCGACCGTGATCAGGAAGATGCCGAGCCCCAAGCCTCGGAAGGGAGCGGTCATCACTTCGACCTCGCCATGATAGTCGGTCTCGGCGATGAGGATGCCGGCGATGAGCGCGCCGACAATCGGGGAAAGCCCCGCGGCGGTGGTGGCGAGGCTGGCGGCGATGACGATCAGCAGGCTCGCCGAGAGGAACAGCTCGGGGCTTTTGGTCCGCGCCGCCTGGGCGAAGAGCGGCGGCAGCAGGAAGCGGCCGAGGATCAGCATGACGACAATCACGGCCGCGCCGATGCCGAGTGTCTGCAGCAGCGGCCCGATGCCGTCCTGCGTGCGCGGATCGAGTGCCCCGAGGGCGAAGACGATCGGGACGAGCGCCAGATCCTCGAACAGCAACATGGCGAAGGCCGACTTGCCGACCGGGCTGGTCGTACCGACCAAAGGCAGCACCACCGCGGTCGAGGAGAGAGCGAGCGCGACGCCGAGCGCGAAGCTCGTGGTCCAGCCGGCGCCGCCGAGGTGGATGGCGACACCGATGAGGATCGCTGAAGTCACCAGCTGGCCGGCGCCGACCCCGAAGACGAGCTGCCGCATCCCCCAGAGCCGCCGGAACGACAGCTCTAGCCCGATCGAGAAGAGCAGGAGGATGATGCCGAATTCGGCGAACGGCTCGATCGCATGGACGTTGCTGATCGTCAGGTAGTTCAGCCAGGGCAAGTCGGCGCTGAACTGGCCGAGCCCGAACGGGCCGATCGCGATGCCGATCAGGATGAAGCCGATGACCGGGTTGATCCGGATCCGCGCGAAGGCGGGAATGACGATGCCCGCCGCGCCCAGGATGACGAGCGCGTCGGACAGGCCGGAAGTGCTGAAATCGGTCGGAGCCGCCATAGCCTCCTTATGCAGCAACGGCCGGCTTTGTCAGCCGCAGGGCAGCGAAAAAACCCCGCTTTCCGTTGCCGCCGGCCGCAGTCCTAGGCCCAGCTGCCCATCTCCTGCTCGAGATTGACGCGGATCGCCTCGAAGAATTGCTCGGTGGTCATCCAGCTCTGGTCCGGCCCGATCAGGATGGCGAGGTCCTTGGTCATCTTGCCGCTCTCGACGGTCTCGATGCAGACCTTCTCCAGCGTCTCGGCGAAGCGCACCACCTCGGGCGTCTCGTCGAACTGGCCGCGGAAGCTGAGCCCCTGGGTCCAGGCGAAGATGGAGGCGATCGGGTTGGTCGAGGTCGCCTTGCCCTGCTGGTGCATGCGGTAGTGGCGGGTGACGGTGCCGTGCGCGGCCTCGGCCTCCACCGTCTTGCCGTCGGGCGTCATCAGCACGGAGGTCATCAGGCCGAGCGAGCCGAAGCCCTGCGCCACCTGGTCCGACTGCACGTCGCCGTCATAATTCTTGCAGGCCCAGACGAACTTGCCGCTCCACTTCAGCGCCGAGGCGACCATGTCGTCGATCAGCCGGTGCTGATATTCGATCCCCGCTTCCTTGAAGCGCTCCTCGAACTCGGCCTCGTAAATCTCCTGGAAGATGTCCTTGAAGCGGCCGTCATAGGCCTTGAGGATCGTGTTCTTGGTGGAGAGATAGACCGGCCATTTCCGGTTGAGCCCGTAGTTGAGCGAGGCATGGGCGAAGTCGCGGATCGAGGCCTCGAGGTTGTACATGCCCATGGCGACGCCCGCGCCGGGGAAGTCGAACACTTCCCGCTCGATCACGTCGCCATTCTCGCCTTCCCACTTCATGGTGAGCTTGCCGGCGCCGGGGACGACGAAGTCGGTCGCCTTATATTGGTCGGCGAAAGCGTGACGGCCGACGACGATCGGGTCGGTCCAGCCGGGGATCAGCCGCGGCACGTTCTCGATCACGATCGGCTCGCGGAAGATGGTGCCGCCGAGGATGTTGCGGATCGTGCCGTTGGGCGACTTCCACATCTGCTTCAGGCCGAACTCGGCGACGCGGGCCTCGTCGGGCGTGATCGTCGCGCATTTCACGCCGACGCCATGCTCCTTGATCGCGAGCGCGGAATCGACGGTGATCTTGTCGTTGGTCTCGTCGCGCTTCTCGACGCCGAGGTCGAAATAGATGAGGTTCACGTCGAGATAGGGCAGGATCAGCCGCTCGCGGATCCACTGCCAGATGATCCGCGTCATCTCGTCCCCGTCCAGCTCGACGACGGGGTTCTTCACCTTGATCTTGGCCATGTGGGCGAGCGCTTTCGTGTCTTGCGGGTTGCGTTGTCGCTGGCCGTCCTAAGGGCAGGGAGGGACGTGTCAACCGCCGGACGCATGGTTGTTTCACTCCGCCGCACGGCTTAAAGGCCTGCCAATGTCTTCCCTCGAAAAGCCGGACCTCGTCACCACCAACGTCCAGTGGCGCTGGCCCTCCGTCCATCCGGAAGGGCGCAAGTTCGTCGTCGTCGCGCTCGCCGTCGCTCTGCTCTTCTGGTTCGTGATCGACTGGGACTGGCTCGGCTATGCAGCGCTGGCGCTCAGCGTGTTCATCGCCGCCTTCTTCCGCGATCCGATCCGCACCACGCCGGTCGGCAGTGACGTCATCGTCTCGCCGGCCGACGGGCTGGTGACGATGATCACCAACGTGCCGCCGCCGAAGGAGCTGCAGGGGGAGGGAATGCTGGGCGCCGAGCCGGTGGTGCGCGTCTCCATTTTCATGAGTGTGTTCGACGTGCACATCAACCGCACCCCGATCACCGGCGTGATCCGCAAGGTCCATTATATCGCCGGCAAGTTCCTCAACGCCGATCTCGACAAGGCGAGCGAGGAGAATGAGCGCCAGCATATCCTCGTCGAGGGCGAGGATGGCAGCCTCGTCGCCTTCACCCAGATCGCCGGGCTGGTGGCGCGGCGGATCGTGCCCTGGATCAAGGCGGGCGACCGGGTGATCGCCGGGCAGCGCATCGGCCTGATCCGCTTCGGCAGCCGCGTCGACGTCTATCTGCCCGCGGGCACGTCGAGCCAGGTGCTGCTCGGCCAGCGCACGATCGCGGGCGAGACCATCGTCGGCCGCACCGGCATTTCCGAGCTCATCGAGGGCGTTGCGCAATGAGGTGGGCGCAATGAGCCTGCCGCCGGGGAGACGGGAGCGCCCGGGCATTCCGCTGCGCGCGGTCGTGCCCAATGCGGTGACCGCGCTGGCGCTCTGCTCCGGCCTTTCCGGCATCCGCTTCGCGATCACCGCGGAGTGGGACAAGGCGCTGATGTTCATCGGCATCGCGGCGCTGCTCGACGGCCTGGACGGGCGCATCGCCCGGCTGCTGCGCGGGCAGAGCCGGTTCGGCGCGGAGCTCGATTCGCTGTCCGATGTCGTCGCCTTCGGCGTGGCGCCGGCCTTGATCATCTATCTCTGGGTGCTGCAGATCGAGAACAGCCCGTCCTGGCGGACCTATGGCTGGGTCTTCGCGCTCGCTTATGCGGTCTGCATGGCGCTCAGGCTCGCCCGCTTCAACGCCCGCATCGACGCGGAGGACCAGCCGCACAAATCGGCGGGCTTCCTGACCGGCGTGCCGGCGCCGGCGGGGGCCGGGATCATGCTGCTCCCGGTCCTGCTCTGGCTGGCCAGCGACCGGCAATTGTCCTGGCTGGAAAATCCCGGACTGATCATGGCCTGGTCGGGTATTTCCGCCTTCCTGATCATCTCCAGCATCGCCACCTTCTCGATGGGGGCGCTGCGGCTGAAACGGAGCGTTCGGCTGGAGGCGATCCTCGTCATCGTCCTGATCGGGATCGCGATGATCGTCGCCCCGTGGGCGACGCTGAGCGCGGTCGTGATCGTCTATCTCGCCACCATCCCGCTCAGCGTCATGCGCTACGCCGCGGTCAAGCGGCGGCGTGCGCGCCAGGCAGGCGGCGAGCCGACCCTGCCGTTGAGCCCGCCTTTGCCGCCGGTGCCGCCGAAGGCCCCCGCAAGGCACCGACGATCTCCGCCCGGTGGGCCCTGAAGATGTGCTCCAGCAGCGCGGCCAGCGCGACGAGCAGGCCGAAGAAGAAGATGATCGAGAGCAGGTGGCCCACAGCTTTTCCCCTTACTTATTCACAGCGCAATTCCCGAAGGGGCGGTCGGCTCCCTCGGACAGAGACAATGTTCCTGTTTTGTTCTAATGTCAAGCGACGAATTGTGACAAAGCCGGGTCGGTCCGAATCGGTGGAATCCCCTCGGGACGCGGCCAATTGCGAAACCGCTGGAGGACGAGGCCCCATGCGACGCGCATCCATATCTCTTTTCGTTCTCGCCCTCGCCGCCGTCGCGGCGCCGGCGGCGGCGAAGAACTGGGTAACGCTGGACTATCAGCTCGGCCGCGGTGGCCAGTGGCTGGACCGCGACACGGTCCGGCGGGATGGCGACATCGTCCGCTTCGAGGCGAGCCGCCGGCTCGGCAACCGGGTCTATCCAGACGACAATACGCCGGGCATTCCCCAGGCCTATAATTGCCGGACCAAGACGCTGCACCCGGTCCGCGACGGCGCGCTCGGCGAGGGGCGGCGGCTCGAAGGGTCGGCGGCCATTCCTTACGATCTCGTCTTCTGCCGCTGAGGCAGCCGCTGCGGCGCGGCTCGCCTGTCGCGATCGGACAAGGAAAAGTCAGGCAAATGTCAGGCCGATGCGCGGTTTCGGGATCGGGACCGGCGCCGCGAATGTTCCCAATGTTCGCACTGGCCACGGAGTGGGGGAACACGCGGAACCTGACAAAGATGACACGATAGTCCTACAGGATCCTGTGCTCCGGCGAAGGCCGGAGCGTTGCGCGCCAGGCCTGTCCCTTACGGCCAACGCTCCGGCGTTCGCCGGAGCACGGACCATGTTTTCGCTCGCGAGGAGAAGGAACTGACACTGCGAAAGAGCCGGCGCGGCCGGGACCGCGAGTCGCCGGAGCATGGCAGGTCAAATCCAACATTAATCCAACAATCTGCGGCGCAGGGGAGACCGGGCACGGCCTTGCAGTACGGCTTGATTTCCGGCGCCTTCGCCTCTAAGTGCGCGCCCATTCCACATGCGGGGCCAACATACCGGTGTCCGCCACAGCCCTCGGGCGACGGCGGATTTCACGGCCCTGCAGAGGTATAACCGGAAGGAGAAAGACCATGGCGTCCAACGACGTCACCATGCAGCAATTGCTCGAGGCCGGGGCGCATTTCGGCCACCAGACCCACCGCTGGAACCCCAAGATGAAGCCGTACATCTTCGGCGAGCGCAACGGGGTGCACATCATCGACCTGTCGCAGACCGTGCCGCTGTTCGCGCGCGCGCTCGATTTCGTCCGGCAGACCGCGGCCGCCGGCGGCAAGGTGCTGTTCGTCGGCACCAAGCGCCAGGCGCAGGAGCCGATCGCCGACGCCGCGCGCCGCTCGGGCCAGCATTTCGTCAACCATCGCTGGCTGGGCGGCATGCTCACCAACTGGAAGACGATCTCCAACTCGATCAAGCGCTTCAAGAGCCTCGAGGAGCAGCTGGCGGGCGACACCGCTGGCCTTACCAAGAAGGAGGTGCTCCAGCTCACCCGCGAACGCGACAAACTCGAGCTCTCGCTCGGCGGCATCCGCGACATGGGCGGCATCCCGGACGTAATGTTCGTGATCGACGCCAACAAGGAAGAGCTGGCGATCAAGGAAGCGAACGTGCTCGGCATCCCGGTCGTCGCGATCCTCGATTCCAACGTGAGCCCGCAGGGCATCGCCTTCCCGGTCCCGGGCAATGACGATGCCAGCCGTGCCATTCGCCTCTATTGCGACGCGCTCGCCGAGGCCGTGCTGGCCGGCAAGCAGGGGGGTGCGGCCGCGCGCGGCGCCGATCTCGGCGCCATGGATGAGCCGCCGGCCGAAGCGGCGCTCGCCGAGGCTTAATTCGACGGGGTCGGATCCCCATATCGGATCGGACCCCACTCCCGTTCGGCCCCGGATTTGATCCGGGGCTCGCCGAAGCCCCCCTTTCTTCAGGAAGAAGGAAGGTCTTTCGACAAGCTCAGGGCGAACGGTGTTGGCTTGAAACCAAAAGGATATGAGACATGGCTGAGATTACGGCCGCGATTGTGAAAGAGCTGCGCGAGCGCACCGGCGCCGGCATGATGGACTGCAAGAAGGCGCTCGCCGAGACCAATGGCGACATGGAAGCCGCCATCGACTGGCTGCGCACCAAGGGCCTCGCCGCCGCCGCCAAAAAGGCCGGCCGCCAGGCGGCCGAGGGCCTGGTCGGCGTCGCCGTCGACGGCAGGAAGGGCGCGATCCTGGAGGTGAATTCGGAGACCGACTTCGTCGCCAAGAACGAGCAGTTCCAGGATTTCGTGCGCACCGCCACGGCGATCACGCTCGGCACGGGCAGCGACATCGAGGCGCTGAAGGACGCCTGCTGGCCGGGCGGCGGCACCGTCGAGGAGAAGCTGACCTCGAACATCGCGACGATCGGCGAGAACCAGTCGATCCGGCGGGGCGCGCTGCTCGAAGTGTCGAAGGGCGCGATCACGTCCTATGTGCACAATGCGGCGGCGCCGGGCCTCGGCAAGATCGGCGTGCTGGTCGCGCTCGAGAGCGAGGCCGACACGGCCGCGCTCGAGACGCTCGGCAAGCAGCTCGCCATGCACATCGCCGCGGCCAACCCGCTGGCATTGCGCGGCGAGGATCTCGATCCTGCTCTCATCGAGCGCGAGCGCGGCATCGCCAAGGAGAAGGCGGCCGAGAGCGGCAAGCCGGCCGAGATCGTCGAGAAGATGGTCGAGGGCGCGATGGCCAAGTTCCGCAAGGAGAATGCGCTCCTGTCGCAGCTCTTCGTGATGGACAACAAGACGAAGATCGAGGACGTGATCGCCGCCGCCGGCAAGGAGGCCGGTGCGCCGATCGCGCTCAGGGCCTATGTCCGCTTCCAGCTGGGCGAGGGCATCGAGAAGAAGGTCGACGACTTCGCCGCCGAAGTCGCCGCGGCATCGGGGATCAACAAGCCCGAGCCGGTCGCCTGAAGCTGACATGCTTGGCAGGGTGGCGCGCGCCGACTAGGGTGCGCGCCACCCTTCTTTTTACCTGCGAACGACCGTAAAGGCAGCGCCCATGACTCGCCCGCGCTTCAATCGGATACTCCTGAAGCTGTCCGGCGAAGTGCTGATGGGCGAGGGCCAGTTCGGCATCGATCCGGACACGGTCGCCCGCCTCGCCGAGGAGATCAAGGCGGCGGTGTCGGACGGCCATGCGCTCTGCCTCGTCGTCGGCGGCGGCAACATCTTCCGCGGCCTGGCCGGCGCGGCCAAGGGCTTCGACCGGGCGAGCGCCGATTATATGGGCATGCTGGCCACGGTGATGAACGCGCTCGCCATGCAGAATGCGCTCGAGAAGATCGGCGTCGACACCCGCGTCCAGTCGGCCATTCCGATGGCCACCGTCTCCGAGCCCTATATCCGCCGCCGGGCGGTCCGGCACATGGAGAAGGGCCGGGTGGTGATCTTCGCCGCCGGCACCGGGAATCCCTTCTTCACGACCGACACGGCCGCCGCCCTGCGCGCCGCCGAAATGGGCTGCGACGCCCTGTTCAAGGGCACCAGCGTGGACGGCGTCTACGATGCCGATCCGAAGAAGGTCTCCGGTGCAAAACGTTATGAAACAGTCACTTTCAACACAGTCCTCTCGGACAATCTGAAGGTGATGGACGCCACCGCCGTCGCGCTCTGCCGCGACAACAACATCCCGATCGTCGTGTTCAACGTCCGCGAGCAGGGCAATCTGGCCCGCGTGCTCGGCGGCGAGGGCACTGCCACGATCGTGCAGAACAATTAGGGAGAGAGACGATGCCGGCCTATGACAAGGGCGATATCCAGCGCCGCATGCACGGTGCGGTGGAGGTGCTGAAGCACGACCTGGGCGGGCTGAGGACCGGGCGCGCCTCGACGGCCCTCCTGGATCCGATCCATGTCGAGGTCTATGGCGCCAACATGCCGCTCAACCAGGTCGCCACGGTCTCGGCGCCGGAGCCGCGGTTGCTCTCGGTCCAGGTCTGGGACCGGTCGAACGTCTCGGCGGTGGAGAAGGCGATCCGCAATGCCGGCCTCGGCATCAACCCGGTCACCGACGGCCAGAATATCCGCCTGCCGATCCCCGATCTGACCGAGGACCGCCGCAAGGAGCTCGCCAAGCTCGCCCACCAATATGCGGAAAAGGCGCGGATTGCCGTCCGCAACGTGCGCGGCGACGCCAGGGACGCGCTGAAGACCGACGAAAAAAAGAAGGAAATCAGCGAGGACGAGCATAAGCGCCTCGACACCGAGGTGCAGAAGCTGACCGACGAGGCGATCAAGGAGATCGACGACATCCTCGCCGCCAAGGACAAGGAAATCCTCCAGAAGTGACGGCCGAGGCCGCCAGGGCGGGCGGCGCGGGCACCTCCACGGTCCCCCGGCACGTCGCCATCATCATGGACGGCAATGGCCGCTGGGCGAAGGCGCGGGGGCTGCCGCGCGCCGCCGGCCACCGCGCCGGCGCCGAGGCAGCCCGTGCCGTGCTCCGCGCCGCCGGCGAGGCGGGGGTCGAGTGCCTCACCCTCTACGCCTTCTCCTCAGAGAACTGGCGGCGGCCGGCGCAGGAGATCAGCGACCTGACCGGCCTGCTGCGCTTCTACATCCAGCGCGAGCTGAACAGTCTCCACAAGGAGGGGATAAGGCTCAAGATCCTCGGCGATCACACGGCCTTCGAGGCGGACGTCGCGAAGCTCGTCGACAAGGCCGTGGAGCGGACCGCCGGCAACAGGCGGATGACGCTCGCCATCGCGCTCAATTACGGGTCGCGCGCCGAGCTGGTCCGCGCCGCCCGCACCGCGGCGTCCGCGGGCGAGATCGACGAGGCGGCGATCGAGCGCGCGCTCGACACGCACGATCTGCCGCCGCTCGACCTCCTCATCCGCACCTCGGGCGAGCATCGGCTGTCCAATTTCCTGCTCTGGCAGGCGGCCTATGCCGAATTGCTCTTCGTCGACACGCTCTGGCCGGATTTTGACGGCGACGCCCTGCGCGCCGCCCTGGCCGATTATGCGAAGCGCGAGCGGCGCTACGGAGGCCTATGACCGACACGCCCCAAAAGCAGCCCGGGCAGCCCGATTCCGACATCACGATCCGCTTTGCCATGGGCGTGGCGATGATCGCGGTGGCGCTGCTGGTGACGATCGCCGGCGGCTGGGCGTTCCGGGTCTTCGCGCTGGTTGCCGCGGGGCTGATGCTCGTCGAATGGGCGGACATCCACAAGGTGCAGCGGCTCTGGGCCTATGCCGGTGCGGTACTCGCCGCCGCTATCCTGCTCGGCGCCGCCGAATATTATTATCCCAATGCCGCCGACGAGGGCGAGCTCAGCTGGATCAGCTTCGCCCCGGCGCTCGGCGCGGCGGTCTTGCTCGGCCTCGCCAGCCGGAGCCTGAGCATGGGCTGGGGCTTCGCCTATATCGTCGTCCCGGCCTTCGCCCTCGTCATCATCTCGTGGGTGTCCGAAGTGGCGACGGGGATGATCTTCTGGGTGCTGATCGTCACCTGGGCGACCGACATCTTCGCCTATCTTGCGGGCCGGGCGATCGGCGGCCCCAAGCTCGCCCCGAAGGTCAGCCCGAACAAGACCTGGGCGGGGCTGATCGGCGGCATCGCCGGCGCCTCCTTCTTCGGCTGGCTCGTCGCCTGGTATTTCGATCTCGGCCGGCCGTTCCTCTGGGTCGGCGCGACCATGGGCCTGATCGCCCAGCTCGGCGATCTCTACGAAAGCTGGGTCAAGCGCCGCGCCGGCGTCAAGGACAGCTCCAGCCTGCTGCCGGGCCATGGCGGCGTGCTCGACCGGCTGGACGGCCTGCTGGCGGTGGCCGCGGCAACCATGCTGATCCTGCTGCTCGAGCTCTGGACCCTGCCCGAGCCGATCGAGATCCCGGACACGGTAACCGTCATGCATGTCACCGGGCCGCAGGCGGGGTGAGATGAGCCGCAGCGTCACCATCCTCGGCGCCACCGGCTCGGTCGGCCGCTCGACGCTCGACCTGGTCGCGCGCGCCGCCGACCGGTTCGAGGTGGTCGCGCTGACCGCGCACCGCGACGTCGCCGGCCTTGCCGAACTGGCGCGGCGGCACCGGCCGAAGCTCGCGGTGATCGGCGATGCCGGCCTGCTCGGCGAGCTCAGGGCCGCGCTCGCCGGGACCGGGATCGAGGCGGCGGCGGGGGAGGGGGCGATCGCCGACGCCGCCGCCTCGGGCGCCGAATGGACGATGGCCGCGATCGTCGGCACTGCCGGCCTGAAGCCGGTGATGCGCGCGCTCGAGGGCGGCCGCACCGTCGCCCTGGCGAACAAGGAGGCCCTGGTCTCGGCCGGGGCGCTGATGATCCAGGCGGCCGCGGCCAGCGGCGCGACCCTGCTGCCGGTCGATTCCGAGCATAATGCGATCTTCCAGTGTTTCGACCGGGCGCGGCCGGAGAGCGTGAGGCGGATCATCCTTACGGCCAGCGGCGGGCCGTTCCGCGACTGGCCGATCGAGCAGATGCGCGCGGCGACGCCGGACCAGGCCGTCGCCCATCCGAACTGGTCGATGGGGGCCAAGATCTCGGTCGATTCGGCGACCCTGATGAACAAGGGGCTGGAGCTGATCGAGGCGCACCGCCTGTTTCCCGTCGGCGCCGAGGCGATCGAGATCGTCGTCCATCCCCAGTCGGTGATCCACAGCCTCGTCGAATATGTCGACGGCTCGGTCCTCGCCCAGCTCGGCGCGCCGGACATGCGCGTGCCGATCGCCCACACGCTCGCCTGGCCGGAGCGGATGGAGACTCCATGCCAGCGGCTCGACCTGGTCGCGATCGGCGCGCTCGCCTTCGAGGCGCCTGACCCGGTCCGCTTCCCGGCGCTCCGCCTGGCCCGCGAGACGCTGGCCGCCGGCGGCGCCAAGCCCGCCATCCTCAATGCCGCCAACGAGATAGCGGTCGCATCTTTCCTTGAAAGACGGCTGGGTTTCCTCGATATCGCGTCGCTGGTCGGCGAGGTGCTGGCCCGATTTGACCCGCCCGCCCCGACGTCGATCGACGCGGTGCTTGAGATTGACGGGGAGGCCCGTAGGGTGGCCGCCGCGCTGACTGGAAAGATCCACGCTTGAGCAATCCCGGCTTCCTGTTCACGGTCCTGATGTTCCTGCTCGTCATCGGGCCGCTCATCTTCATCCACGAGCTCGGCCATTATTATGTCGGCCGCTGGTTCGGGGTGAAGGCAGACACCTTCTCGATCGGTTTCGGGCGCGAGCTGTTCGGCTGGACCGACAAGCGGGGCACGCGCTGGAAGGTCGGCTGGCTGCCGCTCGGCGGCTACGTCAAGTTCGCCGGCGACATGAACCCGGCCTCGACGCCGACCGACGAATGGCTGAACCTGCCGCCGGAGGAACGCGCCAGGACCTTCCAGGCCAAGCCCGTCTGGCAGCGCTTCCTGATCGTGCTGGCCGGCCCGGCGACGAACTTCCTGTTCGCGATCGTCTCCTTCATGATCATCTTCGGCGTCTACGGCTATCCGTCGACCCCCGCGACCGTCGGCGCGCTGACCAAGGGCGGCGTGGCGGCGCAGGCAGGCTTCCGCCCGGGCGACCGCGTCCTTTCGATCAACGGCTCGCGGATCGACAATTTCGCCGACCTGCAGACCTATATCGCGCTGCGTCCCGAGGAGCCGATGCATTTCCGCGTGGCGCGTGGCGGCCGGGAGATCGGCATAGACGCGACGCCGGTTGCCCATATCGAAGAAGACAGGTTCCACAACCGCTCGCGGATCGGCCGGGTCGGGATCGCCCTGGCGGGGCCGACGGAGTTCAGCTCGCTCCCCCTCTGGCAGCTGCCGGGCGCCGCTGTCGGCAAGACGGTGGATTCGGTGCAGACCATGCTGACCGCGCTCGGCCAGGTGATCAGCGGCCGCCGTTCGCTGTCCGAGCTGGGCGGGCCGCTGAAGATCGCCCAGGTTTCCGGCCAGCAGGCGAGCCTCGGCTGGCTCAACTTCTTCTTCTTCATGACGGTCGTTTCAATTAATCTGGGATTCATCAACCTCTTGCCAATCCCTCTGCTGGATGGCGGGCACCTGCTATTCTACATGATCGAGGGAGTGAGGCGTAAACCGCTGCGGCCAGAGGCCCAGGAATGGGCGTTCCGGACGGGCCTCGCGGTGCTGCTGGCGCTGATGATTTTCGTTACTTTCAACGACCTGGCCTCTTTTGGCCTCTTTGAGAAGCTTGGCGGCTTGATCGGCTGACCCGGATCGGGCAGGGCGGTGCGCTGACAGGGAGTGTAAAAGGTCCGGGCGAAGCTCCGACCCTAGAGTGAAGGCGGGGACGCGTGACGGCGAACAGAGTTTTTCCAAAGGGACGTACATATTGCGCCGTACTGCTGGTCGGCACGGTGCTCGGCGGCACGGCGCTGCCCGCGTCGGCCCAGCAAACGGCCCAGCCCGTGGCCGCGCAGCCCGCGGCTGCGCAGCCGACCACCGCGGTCACCACGCCCGCGCCGCAGCGCCAGATCGTCTCGGTGTCGGTGAGCGGCAACCAGCGGCTCGAGCCGGAAACCATCCTCTCCTACACCAACCTGCGTCCCGGCGAGCCCTATGACAATGAGCGGCTCGACCAGGCGCTCCGCGACCTGCTCGCCACGGAGCTGTTCGCCGACGTGCAGATCGCCGGCGCCGATACCGGCAATCTCGTGATCCAGGTCCGCGAGAATCCGGTGATCAACCGCATCATCCTCGAGGGCAATCGCCGCGTAAAGGACGACAAGATCGCGCCGGAAATCCGGCTGGCGCCGCGCCAGATCTTCACCCGCAGCCGCGCCCGGGCGGACGTCGCCCGGATCATCGAGCTCTACCGCCGCCAGGGCCGCTATGCCGCGACCGTCGAGCCGCAGATCGTCCAACTCGACCAGAATCGCGTCGACGTGGTGTTCGAGATCAACGAGGGGCCGAAGTCGCGCGTCCGCCGCATCAACATCATCGGCAACGAGCAGTTCGGCGACGGCCGCCTGATCAGCGAAATGGCGACCCGCGAGCATGTCTGGTACAATATCTTCAGCTCGCGCGACACCTACGACCCCGACCGTCTCGCCTATGACCAGCAGAAGCTCCGGCAATTCTATTTGACCCAGGGCTATGCCGACTTCCGCGTCGTCTCGGCGGTCGCGGAGCTCACGCCCGACCGGCGCGACTTCATCATCACCTATGTGGTCGAGGAAGGGCAGCGCTACCGGTTCGGCGACGTCGCCGTCGAGAGCGACATTCGCGACTTCAGCCCGGAGCAGCTGCGCGCCAACCTGCCGATGCGCACCGGCCAATATTACAATGCGCAGCAGGTCGAGGACACAGTCACCCGGCTCAACGAGCTCGCCGGCCTGTTCGGCTACGCCTTTGCCGACGTCCGCCCGACCTTCAACCGCAACCGCGAAAACCTCACCATGTCGGTCACCTTCCGGGTGGCCGAGGCGCCGCGCGTCTATGTCGAGCGGATCGACATTTCAGGCAACACGACGACGCGCGACAAGGTGATCCGGCGCGAGTTCCGGCTCGCCGAGGGCGATCCGTTCAACAACGTCCGCGTCCGCCGCTCGCGCGACCGCATCCAGTCGCTCGGCTATTTCCAGGAGAATCTGGAGATCACCCAGACCCAGGGCTCGGCGCCCGACCGCGTCATCCTCGGCGTCGAGGTCGAGGAACGGGCGACGGGCGAGCTGCAGCTCTCGGCCGGCTTCTCCAGCCTCGAGCGCTTCCTGGTCAATCTCTCGGTCCGCCAGCGCAACTTCCTCGGCCGCGGCCAGGAGCTGCGCGCCGCAGTCAATTATTCGAGCTACTCCAAGTCGGTCGAGCTGGGCTTCACCGAGCCCTATCTGTTCGACCGCAACATCGCGATCGGCTTCGACCTGTTCCGCCGCGACCTGGACAGCTTCAACTTCTTCGGCAACGACCGCACCACCACCTACGAGCAGACCACCACGGGCGGCCAGATCCGCGCCGGCGTGCCGATCACGGAAACGCTGTCGCTCGCCCTGCGCTACGGCCTCTCCTATGACGAGATCACGCTCAACCCGGACATCTACTTCACCGATCCGGACGGCACCGGGCCGCTGCCCGCCGCCTGCGACCCGCTGATCGCCGGCCGCTATCTCTGCGACGTGATCGGCAACCGGCTGAACAGCTCGATCGGCTATTCGCTGGTCTGGGACACGCTGAACAACCGCATCCGGCCGAGCCGCGGCGCGCGCTTCGTGATCAGCATGGACTATGCCGGCCTCGGCGGCGACGTGCGCTTTCTGCGCACCCGCGTGAACGCGGCCAAATACTGGACCGTGCTGGGCAACTTCGTCTTCTCGATCCAGGCCGAAGGCGGCTACATCCACAGCTTCGAGGACGGCAGCCCGGGCATCGATCCGGTTCGCCTGACCGACCGCTTCTTCCTCGGCAATCCGCAGATACGCGGCTTCGACATCCGCGGCGTCGGGCCGCGCATCCAGCGCCTGCGCTACACCTTCGATGTCGATGACAACAATCCGGACGGGCCGGCGCAGAATGTCGCGCTCGACGAGGATCCCCAGAACATCACCGACGACGCGATCGGCGGCCGGGCCTATTATGTAGCCCGCGCCGAGCTCGAAATTCCGCTGGGCGCGAGCGTCCGCGAGCTGGGCCTCCGGCCGAGCATCTATATCGACGCCGGTGCGGTGTTCGGCGTGCGGTCGCCCAATCTGATCGACATCAATCCGGACAACCCGCTCGCCTTCAACGAGTGCACGCTCAATGCCGGCGGCACGACGCGCCTCACCCGGGGCGCCTGCAACTCCACCACCGAAACGCTCACGCGCTTTGCGACCACTCCGTTCACAGAGCGCTTCCTCGGCGATTCGCCGAGTCCGCGCGTCTCGGTCGGTTTCGGCGTCAACTGGAACTCACCCTTCGGGCCGTTCCGTATCGACATCGCCCGTGCCCTGCTCAGCGAGCCGGGCGACGACACCAAACTTTTCACGTTCAACGTAGGGACAGCATTCTGATGAAGACCAAGATTATCCTTGGCGCGGCCTTTGTCGCGCTCGCCGCCACCGCCCCCGCGGTGCTGCAGGCCCAGCAACTGCCCGCGCCGGTCATCGCCGTGGTCAATACCGACCAGATTTTCGGCACCTGCACCCAGTGCGCCGCCGCCAATACCCAGCTCCAGGCCCAGGCGAATCAGCTGCAGCAGCGCGTTCAGGCCCTGCAGACGCAGATCCAGACCGAGGGCAACGCGATCGAGCCGCTGATCCGCGCGCTGAACGGTGCCCAGCCCGATGCCGCGCTCACCACGCGCATCCAGAATTTCCAGACGATGCAGCAGAATGCCGAGCGCGAGATCGCCGCATCGCGCGAGCGCATCCAGCGCAACGTGAACTTCGTCCGGCAGCAGATCGGCCAGCGCGTCCAGCCGGCGATCGCCACCGTGCAGCAGCAGCGCGGCGCGACCATCGTCGTCGACACGAGCCAGGTGCTGGCCTCGTCGCCGGCCCTGGACATCACGCCCGCGGTGCTCGCGATCGTGAACCAGAATGCGACGCCGCTGAACGTGAACGCGCCGCAGCAGGCCGCGCCGGCCCGTCCCGGCACGCCGACGCCGCCGGCGCCGGCCCAGCCGAACCGGCCGCGGCCGCAGGGCCGCTAATGGCCGATCAGGAAGGCGGAGCGGCAGCGGCCGCCACCGGCGTCCCCTTCGACGTCCGGCGGGTGATGGAATCGCTGCCGCACCGCTATCCGATGCTCCTCGTCGACCGCGTCGAGGAGATGGTGATCGACCAGCGCATCGTCGCCGTGAAGGCGGTGACGATGAACGAATTGTTCTTCCAGGGTCATTTCCCCGGGCGTCCGATCATGCCCGGGGTGATGATCATCGAGGCGCTCGCCCAGGCGGCGGGCGTGCTCGCGGTGGAGAGCCTCGGCCTCGCCCATTCGGGCAAGCTCGTCTATTTCATGTCGATCGAGAACGCGAAGTTCCGCAATCCGGTCGAGCCCGGCGTGCTGCTCCGTCTCGAATGCGACCTGATCCAGCGGCGCGGGCCGGTCTGGAAGTTCGGCGGCAAGGCCTATGTCGGCGACAAGCTCGCCACCCAGGCCGATTTCACCGCGATGATCGCGGACCCGCCGGCAACCCCCGACTGATCAGGCGGCGACGGGCTGCCAGCGGCCGTCCACTCTCTCGATCCCGAAAATCGCAGCGACATGCGGGCCATCCAGGCCCTCCGCGGCGATCCGTCCCTTGTCCATGACGAGGATGCGGTCGGCGAAACGCTGCGCCGCGTCGAGATCGTGGATTGCGACCAGGGCCGCGCGGTCCCCGCGGGCAATTTCGGCGCGGATCAGCGCCATCAGCCGCAATTGCCAGAGCGGATCGAGATTGGCGGTCGGCTCGTCGAGCAGCAGCAGGTCCGGCTTCGGCGCCAGCGCGCGGGCGATCAGGACGCGGCCGCGCTCGCCGGTGGAAAGCGTGTCGACACGCCGGTCGAGCAATTCCTCAAGTTCCAGCCCCTCGACCGCCCCGCCGCCGCCGCCGAGCGCGATCAGGTCGCGGGCGAGCAGCGGCCAGGGGAGGTCACGCGACGCGGGAAGATAGGTGAAGGCCCCTGGCCGGGCCGCCGGGCCGAACATGCGCGGGTCGACGCCGTTCAGCGAGACGGTGCCGCCGGCTCCTCCGATCCCGGCCAGGGCATGGAGCAGGCTGGTCTTGCCGCTGCCGTTCGGGCCGACCAGAGCGACGAGCTCGCCCGCCGCGACCGCCAGCGACGCATCGTGCAGACGCCCGGGGAGCGAAAGGCCGGAAGCGGTCAGCATCATGACGTCACCCGCCAGCGCATATGCACGACCAGCCAGAGGAAGAAGGGCACGCCGATCAACGCGGTCAGCACCCCGATCGGCAGGGTCCGGCCGAGCGGGGCGAGGCGCACGGCGAGGTCCGCGGCGGTCAGCAGAAGTGCGCCGATCATCGCTGCGGGCAGGATCGCCCGCCCGGGATGGCCGCGCACCAGTCGCCGCGCGAAGATCGGCGCGATCAGGCCGATGAAGCCGATCGCCCCGCAGATCGCGACGCAGGCGCCGACGCCCAGCGCGGTCAGGCAGACAATCTGCAGGCGCAGGCGGCTGATATTGTGACCGAGCGACTGCGCCACCTCCTCGCCGAGCGCCAGCCGGTCCAGGGCCGGCGCGAGACGGAGCAACAGCAGGATGACGAGCAGACCGGGCACGGCGGCGAAGGCGGCCTGGTCGAGGCTGCGGTCGATCAGCGAGCCCATCAGCCAGTCATAGGCGTCGTAGAAGGCGAAGGGCGAGGGGGCGAGCGCCAGCGCCAGGGTGGTGAGCGCCCCCGCCAGGGCGCTGATCGCAAGGCCGGCGAGCAGCAGGGTCGCGGTCTCCGCCTTCGGTCCGGCCAGCGCGAGCAGCAGCAGCAGGGCGAGGAGCGCGCCCCCGACCGAGCCGATGGCGAGTCCGGCCGGCGCGGTCAGGTTGAAATAATAGGCCGTGACCACCGCGCCGAGCGCCGCGCCGCTGGTCGTGCCCGTGAGATCGGGCGAGGCGAGGGGATTGGCGAACAAGGCCTGCACCGCCGCGCCCGCCGCCCCGAGGGTCGCGCCATAAGCGAGGGCAAGCAGAGTCCGCGGCAGGCGCAGCTCGCCCAGCACGGCGAGGCCGAGGTCCGGATTGGCCGCGAACAATGCCCGGAGCGGCCCGAACGGCAGCAGCAGCGAGGCGGCCGCGACCAGCGCCAGCGCCGCCAGGAGCAGGAGAATCGCCCGCGCTTTCATCGCGCTGCCTCCCGCCGCAACCGCTCGATCTCCTCGATCAGCAGCGGCCCCATGCAGGTCCACCGCCGCCCGTCGGTCGGCAGGGTCCGGAGCGCGGCCGCGTGGCGGGCGGCCGGATGGGACAGCCAGCGCTGGTCGCTGGAATATTGGCCCGCGCGATAGTCGCTGCGCAGCAGCAGGGCCGGTGGACTGGCGACGAGCGTCTCGAGCGGGACGCGGTCGCCCTGCAGCGGCCGCTGCCGCAAGCCCGCCAGCACCATCCATTGCGCCTCCAGGCCGGTCGCCGCCACCGTGCGCCCGCCGCCGCCGAGCCAGATCGTGTCGATCCGGCCGCCCCGTGGCCGGCTGCGGATCAGCGCGCTCATCCGCCGGATCAGCGCCGTGCCCGCCTCCGGCCGGCCGATTGCGGCGGCGAGGCGGCGGACATTGTCGGCGACGTCGCCGAGGGTCTGTGCGAAGACCAGATCGAGCGTGCGGATGCCGAGCCGTGCGGCGATGCCGAGCCGGTCGCGGGTCCCGCCGCCCATGGTGACGACCAGGTCGGGCTGCAGCGCGACCACGGACAGCAGGCTGCCGTCGTTGCGCGGATAGGCGCGCGCCTGCCGCCAGAGCGGTGTCTCCGCCTCCTGCTGGGCGAGATGGGTGACCGAGGCGATCTGCCCCGGCGCGGCGAGCATGAGCAGCAGCTCGTCCGTGCACAGGTTCAGCGATGCAACCCGCCGGGGCGCCGCGTCCGCCGCCCCGCCGAGCAGCAGCGCGCTAGCGGCCAAGAGCGACGCGAAGACCCGCATAGACCGTCCGTCCGGGCGTGTTGTAGCCGACCACGTCCTGATAATCGGCGTCGAACGCATTCTCCACCCGCGCATAAAGCTCCAGCTGCGGAAGGATCCGGTAGCCCAGGCGGAGCGAGCCGAGCACATAATCGTCGAGCCGGACCAGTGCCGCCGGGAACAGGTCGAAATCCATATCCCGCCGGGCACCGACCCAGGCCAGGCTCGCGCCCCAGCTGAACCGGCCGCGCTCGCCCCAGGCCGCGAGGTTTGCCGTGCTGCGCGGCCGGCGCACCTCGCGCAGCTGGGCAGTGCCCGCGACGCGCTGCTCGCTCGCGTCGAGCCAGGTATAATTGGCCTCGACGTTCAGCCAGTCGGCATGACGCCACGACGCCGACAGTTCGATGCCGTCACGCCGGCTCTTGCCCGACGCATTGGCGGTGCTGGAGAAGTTGGAGGCCGGATCGAACGTATCGACGATCTCGTCGCGCAGCCTGCCGGTGAAGCCGGTCAGCCCGACGGCGAAATGCGCGTTGGCCCAGCGTATGCCGGCCTCCCAGCCGCGTGACGTCTCGGGCCTGAGATCCGGATTGCCGATGAAGGAGCCGGGGAAGAAACCGTACAGGTCGTAAAAGGTCGGCTGGGCAACGCCCTCGCCATAGGCCGCGTGCAAAGTGATGCCGGCGCCCGGGCGGACGAGCAGCGAGGCCCGGAAGGTGGTCTCGTCGGCGAAGGCGCTGAAATCGTCATGGCGGACGGCGAGGTCGGTGACGATCGCCGGCGCCCATTCCGCCCGCCATTCGCCGACGATCGCGGTGAGGCTGCGCGAGCGGTCCTGGTCGGTGAAGCCACCGAACGATGTGTCGCGGGCGCGGAAATTCTCCTCCTGCCGCTCGACCGCGGCGATGATGGTATGGCCGCCGAGCCGGCGCGAGATCTGGCCGCCGAGCGTCAGCCGGTCGCCGAACGTGCTGTTCAGCGGCGCGCCGGCGAGGCGGTTGCGGTTGGCGCTGTCCAGATAGGAGGCTTCGCCGCGCACCGCCCAGTCGTGCCACTCGCCCGCGGCGAAGGCCCGCACCGCGCCGATCCGGTTCCGCGTCGAGTCGAGCGTGTCGGCCCGCAGAAAGGTGAGGGGGTCGAAGCCGTCATAGCGGGAGCGCCCCTCGACCCAATGGCCGGTGACGCCAAGACGGACTGTCTCCGCCGGTCGCGCCTCGATGCGAAGCGACGCGGCGAGATTCTCGAAGCCATCGCGGTCGCCCGCGCCACCGCCCAGCGAGTCGATCCCGTCGCTGCGCTGCCAGCCGAGCCCGGCGCTGATCCCGACATTGCCGGTCCGCAGCGCATAGCGGCCGAAGAGTCGGGCGCTGTCGTGGCTGCCATATTCGCCCTCGCCGACGAAGCCGGTCCGGCGAAAGGGATCGGCCGTCTCGACCGCGATCACCCCGCCCAGGGCTTCGGAGCCCCAGAGCGCCGATTGGGGGCCGCGCACGACTTCGATCCGCGAGAGCAGGTCGCTGGTCAGCAATTCGAAGCGGGCCTCGTTGCCCGCGGCGGGATCGTTGAAGCGGATGCCGTCGACAAACAGCAGTGTGTGGCTGGCCTCGGCGCCGCGGATCCGGAGCTGGGTCTGCGTACCGCGCGGGCCCGTCGTCGCGACCGTGACACCGGGCGTCAGCCGCAGCAGGTCGGCTGCAGCGGGCAGGTCCAGCGCCCGGATCCAGGGCTCGCCCAGCACGGTCGAGGAAACGGGGGCGGCGTCGGCGGCGACCGGCTCGAGGGCCCCGGTGACGACGATCTCCGCATCGGCCTGAAGCGCCGACGCGGTGAGAAGAAGCAGGGATAAAGTCATGTTTTTCCTCCTGAAACGACATACTCACATGTCGCCTCGGAGGAACCGCGCGGCCGTCAGCGGACCAGGCGGTGCCACGCACCGCTGGCTGGTCCCGGCCGGGTGCGGACGACGGCGAAGGCAGGTCTCCTGGCTCGCGGGTCCCTGCGCGTCTCCCCACTTGGAGGGGAGGGCGCTCGCCGCTTACAGTTGCGGGCACAGCGCCGGTTTCTCACCGGCTTCCCATTTTCACCGCCTTTTGACGGGCGGCACCTTCACGGCTACGGGCTTATTGCGGTGCAGCACGGCTTGTCAATCGCGGCCCCAGCGGCTAGAGCGCGGCCTGCTTTTTCCTACAGGCTGGTCGGAACCAGCCAAAATCGCGGAAGATCAAAGACATGAAGACCGAGACCCACCCCGATTACCACTTCATCACGGTCCAGATGACCGACGGCAGCACCTTCCAGACCCGCTCCACCTGGGGCAAGGAAGGCGACACGCTGCAGCTCGACATCGATCCGAAGGTCCATCCGGCCTGGACGGGCGGCAACACCCGCGTGATCGACCAGGGCGGCCAGGTGGCGCGCTTCAACAAGCGCTTCGGCGGTCTGACCCTCGGCAAGAAGTGATGGCGGCGCGCGCGGCTCCGGTCCTGGAGACCGCGCGGCTCATCCTTCGCCCCTTCGAAGAGAGCGATCTCGACGCCCAAGCCAGGGCCATGGGCGATCCCGAGGTCATGCGCTATCTCGGCGCGAACCCGCTGTCGCGGGAGGATACCTGGCGGCGCATGCTCTGCGCGCCCGGCCTCTGGACCCTCGTCGGCTTTGGCTATTGGGCGGTCGTGGCGCGCGACGACGGGCGCTATCTCGGCCAGCTCGGCTTCGCCGACTTCAAGCGCGACATGACGCCATCGATCGAGGGGCTGCTCGAGATCGGCTGGATCTTCGCCCCCGCCGCGCAGGGGCAGGGCTATGCGACCGAGGCGGCGCAGGCCGCGCTCGCCTGGGCCGATGCGGTGCTGGCGCCGGACGAGGTCGTCGCGATCATCGACGCGGAGAATGCGCCGTCCATCCGGGTCGCGGAGAAAATCGGCTTCAACGAAAATGAGCCCGCCACCTATCGGGGCGAGCCCATCCTCCTGTTCAGACGCAGGCGCGCCTGACGCTTACTGCGTGCGCTGCGACGCGCGCCACTCCTCGGCGGTCCGGCAGACGCGCCGATAGGTCATCCGGCTCTGCGAACCGGTTTCGACGCGGCGGCAGATGCGGCGCTCCCCGTCGGCGCCCTGGCCGCCACTACCGGTGCTTTCCGGCGTGTTGCTCTGCGTGGCGAGTTCGCCGGCGCTGCCACTCACGGCGCCGCTGCCGCCCTGCGCGAAGGCCGGCGTGGCCACCAAAGCAACCGAAGCAAGTGCAACAAATACCCTCATCGGAAAAGACCTCCGCCCAATGTTTCCAATTTTCAGCAGTCGCAGCCACATAATGTGGACCGGAACGTGACGCAAGTGGCTGGATGTGCGCAGTTTATCGTTTCGTCGCATCGGCTCCCGGGAGACGGGGGCTCGGCCTGTCCGCGACCTGCCTGTTGCCGTCGATGACGATCGGGGAGGCGATTCCCGGCACCCCGCCGGGCGCGATCTGCAGGCCGCGCGCGATCACCTGCGGATCGGCGAACACCTGGGCGACGTCGTTGATCGGCCCGGCCGGAATGTCCGCTGCCGCGAGCGCGGCGAGCAGTTCGTCGCGCCGGCGCAGCGCGATGGCAGGCGCGAGCAGGGCGTCGAGCGCCGCCCGGTTCCGCACCCGCCCCGCATTGCTCGCATAAAGCGGATCTTCGGACAGCCCGAGCAGGGCGAGCAGCCGCTCGAACTGCGCGTCATTGCCGACCGCGACGATGACATGACCGTCCGCGACCGCGAAGGCCTGGTAGGGCGCGATATTGGGGTGGGTATTGCCGAGCCGGTGCGGGACCTCGCCGCCGATCAGCCAGTTCATCGCCTGGTTGGCGAGCACGGCGACCTGCACGTCAAGCAAAGCCATATCGATATGGCAGCCGGTCCCGGTCGCCTCGCGCCCCCTGAGCGCGGCGAGGATGGCACTCGAGGCATAGACGCCGGTGAAGATGTCGGCGAAGGCGACGCCGATCTTCTGCGGCTCGCCGTCGGGATCGCCGGTCAGGTCCATGATCCCGCCCATGGCCTGGATCATGACGTCATAGCCGGGGCGGCCCGCATAGGGCCCGTCCTGTCCGAAGCCGGTGATCGAGCAATAGACGAGCCTCGGGTTCACTTCGCGGAGGGAGGCGAAATCGAGCCCGTATCTGGCGAGCCCGCCAACCTTGAAATTCTCGATCAGCACATCGGCGTCGCGGACGAGTTCGCGCACCTGGTCCTGGCCCGTCCTACTCTCCAGATCGATCGCGACGGCTGTCTTTCCCCGGTTGCAGCCGTGGAAATAGGCGGCGCTGCCGTCCGCGGCGAAGGGCGGCCCCCAGCTGCGCGTATCGTCGCCGGCTCCGGGCCGCTCGACCTTGATCACCTCGGCGCCGAGATCGGCGAGCAATTGCCCCGCCCAGGGGCCCGCAAGGATCCGGGCGAGCTCGACGACCTTCAGCCCGGCGAGCGGCTTGTCCATCATCCCTCCACGAGCAAAATCAGAACGCCGGAATCCCCGTGATCGCGCGGCCGAGGATCAAGGCGTGCACGTCGTGCGTGCCCTCATAGGTGTTCACGGTCTCGAGATTGGCGGCATGCCGCATCACCTGGAATTCCGCCGAAATGCCGTTGCCGCCATGCATGTCGCGCGCGATCCGGGCTATCTCCAGCGCCTTGCCGCAATTGTTGCGCTTGATCATGCTGATCGTCTCGGGGATCAGCTCGCCTTCGTCGAGCCGCCGGCCGACGCGGAGCGCGGCCTGGAGGCCGAGGGTGATCTCGGTGACCATGTTGGCGAGCTTCAGCTGCACCAGCTGGGTCGCGGCGAGCGGCCGGCCGAATTGCTTGCGGTCGAGCGTGTAGCTGCGCGCCGCGTGGAAGCAGGCTTCGGCCGCCCCCATCGAGCCCCAGGCGATGCCGTAGCGGGCGCGGTTGAGGCAGCCGAACGGCCCGGCAAGGCCCGAGACGTTGGGGAGGAGATTTTCCGCCGGCACCTCGACCTCGTCCATCACGATCTCGCCGGTGATCGAGGCGCGCAGCGAGAGCTTCTCCTTCACCTTGGGCGCGGTCAGGCCCTTCATGCCCTTTTCGAGCACGAAGCCCCTGATCCGTCCCTCATGCTCGTCCGACTTCGCCCAGACCACGAAGACGTCGGCGATCGGCGAGTTGGTGATCCACATCTTCGAGCCCGAGAGGAGGTAGCCGCCGTCGACCTTCTTCGCCCGCGTGCGCATCGAGCCCGGATCGGAGCCTGCATCCGGCTCGGTCAGGCCGAAGCAGCCGACCCACTCGCCGGTGGCGAGCCTCGGCAGATATTTCCGGCGCTGTTCCTCGGAGCCGTAGGCGTTGATCGGGTGCATCACGAGGCTGGACTGGACCGACATGGCCGAGCGGTAGCCGCTGTCGACCCGCTCCACCGCCCGCGCGATCAAACCGTAGCTCACATAATTGAGGCCGGCGCCGCCATAATCGGGCGAAATGGTCGCGCCGAGCAGGCCGAGCTCGCCCAGCTCGTTCATGATCTCGCGGTCGAAGCGCTCCTCGAGATAGGCGGAGGTGACGCGGGGCTGCAGCCGGTCCTGGGCGAAGGCCTCGGCGGTGTCGCGCACCATCCGTTCCTCGTCGGAAAGCTGCGCGTCGAGCGCGAAAGGGTCCACCCAGTCGAAGGGCAGGGGCTTGGGGTCGGCCATGAAACGATCTCCTGTTCGCCGCCGCCTAGCCGAGCCGTTGCCGTGAGGGAAGATCGACGTCGAGCCCGCGTGAGGCGGGGCCACAGCGGGAGATGTCCAGCCCGTTCATTTTGTTGGATTAATGTTGGATTCGGCGGTTCATGTGCGAGTCTCCTCAAACCAGGAGACAGACAATGCCGGACGTCACGCACCATCGCGACTTCATCAACATCACGGACTTTCAGGATCCTGCGAACGGCAACGATCTCACGGAAGCGCTGGAAGCAATCCTCTATTCGGCCTTTCCCGGCTTGGACGCGATCCAGGTCTTCATCCCGGAGGGCGAGTATGTCGTCACGCGGCAGCTCATCCCCGCCCGCCCGGTCACCATTCGCGGTGCCGGCATGTTCGCCACCATTCTCGATTTCGCCAGCGTCGCCGGCATCGATTCGATCATGGTCGGGGCGATCAGCATCGGCGCGCTCGCGACCCTGCAGGAAGACGACCTGGACGACGGCAAGGTCACAGGAGCCAATGGTGCGGACTTCTCATTCATCGAGGATCTGACCATCCGGATCAGCGGCACCCGGCCCGGGGGCTTCGACTATGGCCTGTGGAGCGCCGCGCGCGTCTTCGCCCGCAACCTGCGGTTCGACGAGTGCGGCGCCAAGCTCGAGGCGGGCACGAGGATCGCCGGCAGCGGCGACGTCGAGGGCAACGCCAATCTCTCTGAGCTCAGCAATTGCCACGCCATCCGCCCCACCGAGCATGGTTTCATGTTTGACGGCGACGATGCGAATGCCTGCAAGGTCTTTGGCTGCAATGCCTTCGTGCCGGCCGTCGGCTGCTTCGGCTTCTATGACGCGAGCTTTCTCGGCAACAGCTATGTCGGCTGCCATACGGACGGCGACAGCACCGGGGCCGCCGGCTACAAGGTGGAATATGGCAGCGGCGCCAACCGCTCGGTCTTTGCCGGCTGCTATGCCGAACCAAATTTCACTGGAGACGCCTGGGATGTCGCCCTCCCGGCTCTGATCATCGCTCCGATGGGCGAAATGCCGGCGCCGTCCTACAACACGAACGCCGTCCTGGCGGGCGCCGGCGGTGCGGGCTTCGTTATCGCCGATCAGCTCAGCTTCGTCGCCGATCTCGCCGGCTCCACGCTCGGCGACGCGAGTCATCCGGGGACCCGCCTCTCTCCCGGCGGCATGCTGATCCGGGGGCAGGGCGACGGTAATTTCTACTATTTGATCGGCCAGGGCGGCGGCTACGGCCTTGCCGGCGGCACTGGCGCCTCCATCGTCAAGCAGGAGGCCGCCAATCCGGGCAATCAGTACGAACTGATCCACTTCGGCGACACCCGCAACCGCCCGGCCTTTCCGCGCGGCTTGGTCGCCACGCTGCCGACTTACGCCAATAACAGCGCCGCGACCGGCGGCGGCCTTACGGCGGGCGAGGTCTACCAGACCTCCACCGGCGAGGTGCGGATCGTCGTCTGACGCCGGTGACAATAGTGACCGAGTGGCGGACAGGGTGGGATTCGAACCCACGGTGGGCGTGAACCCACGGCGGTTTTCAAGACCGCTGCCTTAAACCACTCGGCCACCTGTCCACGCAGAGCGCTTATCCCGAAGCAGGGAAGGGCGCTAGGCCCAGGCCGCCTCGTAGATGCGGCTGCGCTCGGCCTCGGTGAGTTCCAGATCCCTGAGGCCCACGTCCAGCGCGTAGCTGCGGCCCTTGGGCGAGCGCAAGGCGAGCACCCATTGCTGGTCTGGCGGCGCATCGGCGGGCGGGCGGACGAGAAAGGGCTCCTCGCCGGGGCCATAGGCCTTGACCGAGGCACGCGCCGCGCCGGGCGGGCGGAAGTGGATGGTCAGGCAGTTGGACGGCATGTGCCGGGTCGCCTGCTCGATCGGCGCGATCAGCGGATCGGGGCTGGCCGCGGCCTTGGCCAGGCCGCCGCGGCCAATGGCCCACCACCAGAGCAGGCCGACGAGCGGGAGGATCAGCAGGAGGAAGGGCGCCGCCCATTGCGAGAAACTCGGATCGCGGTCGATCTCCGGACGCAGCATCGCGCGGGACGGGTCCTGCGGGTCGTACCACACCGCGGGGGTGAGGATCGGAGCGCGGCCGTCGAGCCAGACGTCGGCCTGCCGCTCGCCCCCGCCTTCCTCCGGGCGCAGCGTGTAGGTCACCGTGAAACTGCAGCCCTTCGGCGTCTCGGTCCCGCTGAGCCGCCGGCGGTAGGAGGTGCAGCTCCCCTCGGCATCGCCGGTGGCCGCGGCCATGACGCCGCGCTCGCGCAGGTCTGCGCGCAGGCTCGCCTCGTTCCAGCGCACCACGCCCCAGTAGAGCGAGGGGCCGAAGAGCAGCAGGCAGAAGGCGAGGCCGATGAGGCGGCCGCGCCGGTGTTTCGGCGTGGTGACGAGGGCGATCGGACGGCGGGGGAAGGCGGCGAGGACCGGGGAAGCGCTCATGCATGGGCTCCTTCGCGAAGCGGCAACTATGTGGCGGTCGCTTCAGGCTTGCAACCAGCCGCAAAAACCCGTCCTTCCCCCTTGCTCCGCCGCGGTCCATATGAGAGTCGACCTTGGTCGAGGGGTGCTTATGCGTTGGATGTTCGGGCTTGCTGCTTGCCTGCTGCTGGCGGGGACGCCGGCCATGCGGGTCGGGACCATCGATCTGCCGTTCGGCGAGGCGCCCGCCGCGGCGCAGGGCAGGGGGCTCAGCGAGGCGGGGTTCCAGGCCTATCTGCCGCGGCTCAGGGCCGAGGCCGAGCGCGCCGGCATCCGCCGCGAGACGCTGGACCGGATCTTCCCGACGCTGACCTTCTCGTCCCGCACCGTCCAGCTCGACCGGTCGCAGCCCGGCGGGACGCCGGGCGTCACGCCGAGCGGCAGCAATCCTCCCTTCGCCCCGTTCCGCGCGCGCCATGTCACCCGGGCGCTGATCGACCGCGGGCGCGCCCGCTATGCGGCCAATTTGTCGCAACTTCGCGAATTCACCCGCCGCTACGGGGTGCCGGGCACGATCATGGTCGCGATCTGGGGGAAGGAGACCGGCTACGGCTCCTACATGGGCAATTTCGACCTGCTCAACAGTCTCGCCAGCCTTTCCTATGACGGCCGCCGGCGCGAGCTGTTCACCGCCGAGTTCATCGCCACCTTGCGCCTCGTCGAGCGCGGCTTCGCGCGGAGCGAGCTGCAGGGCAGCTGGGCGGGCGCGGCCGGTCATCCGCAATTCCTGCCGAGCGTCTATCTGCGCCTCGCCGTGGACGGCGACGGCGACGGCCGCTCCGACATCTGGCGCAGCCATCTCGATGCCCTGGCCTCGATCGCCAATTATTTCCGCGCCTCGGGCTGGCGGCCGGGCCTGCCCTGGGGCGTCGCCGTGCGCGTCCCCTCGGGCTTCGACCGCGAGGCGGTCGCCAATCGCCTCCGCGCGCCGCGCTGCCCCGCCGTCTTCGCCCGCCACAGCCGCTGGCTGACCGGCCGCGAATGGGAACGGCGCGGCATTGCCAATTCGCTGCCGCCCGACGCCATGGCGACCTTGATGGAGCCGGACGGGCCCGGCGCCACCGCTTATCTGCTCACCAACAATTACCGGGTGATCCTCGACTATAATTGCTCGAACTTCTACGCGCTCACCGTCGGCATCCTCTCCGATTCGATCGGGCGCTGACCTGTCAGGACATCAACACCATCATGACCCGCAAGCCTTTCTACCTCCTCGCCTCGGCCCTCCTCATCGCCATGCCAGCCGGCGCCGCGGCGCCGCCCTTCGAGACCGCGGCGACGACCGCGATCATGGTCGACCTCTCCTCGGGCGCGGTGCTGTACGCCAAGGACGCGGACCGCCGCATGCCGCCCGCCTCGATGGCCAAGATGATGACCACCCATGTGGCGTTCGACCTGATCAAGCGCGGCCAGCTCAACCCCAACCGGATGTGTACCGTCCGCCCCGAGACCTGGCAGCGCTGGCACGGGCCGGCGGCGGGCTCGACCATGTTCCTCTCGCCGGGCGAGCAGGTGAAGGTCAGCGACCTGCTGCACGGCATCGTCACCCTCTCGGGCAACGATGCGAGCGTGGTGCTTGCCGAATGCATCTCCGGCAACGAGGCGGCCTTCGTCCAGCTGATGAACCGCCATTCCCGGCAACTGGGCCTGCGCAACTCGCATTGGGGCAATCCGGTCGGCTGGCCGGACAATGGCGTCACCTACACGACGGCGCGGGACCTCGCGACGCTCGCCGCCGCCACCATCCGGGACTATCCCGAGCTCTACCGCGATTATTATGGCGTGCGCGAATTCACCTGGGGCCGCACCATGGGCACCAACCAGGCGATCACCCAGGGCAACCGCAATCCGCTGCTCGGCCGGGTCAACGGCGCCGACGGCCTCAAGACCGGCCATACCGAGGAAGCGGGCTACGGCTTCACCGGCTCGGCGGCGCGCGACGGCCGGCGCATCGTGATGGTGGTTGCCGGGCTCACCAGCTTCAACCAGCGGATCGAGGAATCGGTGCGCTTCATGGAATGGGGCTTCAACGCCTGGCAGTCCCGGCCTTTGCTCCGCCAGGGCCAGCATATCGGCGAGGCGCAGGTGCAGGGCGCGACCGTGTCCAGCGTCGGCCTGGTCGCGCAGCGCCCGATCGCGGTCACCTATCCGGCCGGGCTCGGCCAGAACATCCGCGCGAAGATCGTCTATACCGGCCCGGTCCGCGCCCCGATCGCGCAGGGCCAGCATATCGCCGACCTGGTCGTCGAGACCGGCGACGGCACGCCACCCCAGACCATGCCGCTCGTCGCCGAGACCGAGGTCGGCGAGGCCGGCTTCTTCGGCCGCATCTGGTACGGCCTGAAGAGCCTCTTCGGCGCGGCGTGACGCCCGCGTGAATCCGGGCCGCTTCATCACCCTCGAAGGGGGGGAAGGCGTCGGCAAATCGACCCAGGTGAAGGCGCTTGCCGCGGCGCTGCGCGCCCGCGGCCTCGATGTGATCGAGACCCGGGAGCCGGGCGGCAGCCCGGGCGCCGAGGCGATCCGAAGCCTGCTGCTCCACGATCATCGCTGGCCGCCGGAGGCCGAGGCGCTGCTGTTCGCCGCCGCCCGCGCCGATCATGTCGCCGTCACGATCCGGCCGGCCCTTGCGCACGGCACCTGGGTGGTGTGCGACCGCTTCGTCGACAGCTCGATCGCCTATCAGGGCGGTGCTGGCGGCCTCGGCTTCGACGCAATCCGGGCGCTGCACGCGTTCGGCAGCGGCGGCTTTCGGCCCGACCGCGTGCTGCTCCTTGAGCTGCCCAGAGCAGAAGCGCACCGGCGCGCCGGCGACCGCGACCAGGGCGCCGCCGACCTGATCGGCGGCCGCGCCGTCGACTATCATCGGCGCGTCACCGAGGCCTATCGGCGCCTCGTCGAGGAGGCGCCGGACCGCTACTGCGTGGTTGACGCCTCGGGCAGCGCCGAAGAGGTGACCGCGCGCCTGTTCGCCGCGATCGAAGATCTGCTGTGACCCCGCTCTACGGACATGAAGAGGCCGTCGCCGCCTTCCGCGCCGCGCTCGACACGGGCCGGCTTCACCACGCCTGGCTGCTCGCCGGGCCCGAGGGGGTCGGCAAGGCGCTGTTTGCCGACAAGGCCGCGCTCCGCCTGCTCGCGGAAGGCGCCGGACCGCCGGTTCATGCGCCCGGGCTCGACGTCCCCGACGAGCATCCGGTGGCAAGGCTGGCCGCCGCCGGCAGCCATCCCGATCTCGCCCGGCTGGAGCGCCTGACCAAAGAGGGCGGCACCGAGCTCGCCCGCTCGATCAGCGTCGATCAGGTGCGCGGCCTGCAGCGCCTGTTCGCGACCACGCCCTCGCTTTCGCCGCGCCGCGCCGTGGTGATCGACGCGATCGACGATCTCGAGCGCAATGCCGCCAATGCCCTGCTCAAGAATCTGGAGGAGCCACCGCCCGACACGCTCTTCCTGCTGGTCAGCCATTCGCCCGAGCGGTTGCTGCCGACGATCCGCTCGCGCTGCCGCCTGCTCCGGCTCTCGCCGCTGGGACCCGACGCCATGACGTCGGCCTTGCGCGCGGCGCTGCCGGATGCGGATGCGGAGGAGATCGAGGCCCTGGCCGGGGTCGGCGAGGGTGCACCCGGCCGGGCGATCGCCTGGCGCGGGCTCGACATCGATGCGCTCGACCGGGAGATGGATGCGCTCGTGCGCCAGGGCGATCCGATCAATGCCCGCCGCTCGGCGCTCGCCGCCAGCCTGTCGACCAAGGCCGCCCAGGGCCGCTACGAAGCCTTCCTCGCCCGCGCCCCCGCGCGCATCGCCGCCGCGGCAAAGGGACGGGGCGGCCAGGCCCGCGCCGAGGCGATCCGCCTCTGGGAGCGCGCGACCAACCTCGCCGGCAGTGCCCAGCGACACTCGCTGGACCCGACGAGCGTCGTCTTCGAACTGGCCGGCCTGCTCGCCGCGCTCGCAGAGGGGGAGGGCCGGGACGCGGCTTGAGCCACCGCGCCAAACCCTCTACGCGCTCAGGCCATGGGCGAGCCTTTCTACATCACTACGGCGATCAGCTACCCGAACGGGCGGCCGCATATCGGCCATGCCTATGAGGCGATCGCGACCGATGCGATCGCGCGCTTCCAGCGCCTGCGGGGCCGCGACGTCTTCTTCCTGACCGGCACGGACGAACATGGCCTGAAAATGGCCCAGGCCGCCCGCGAGCGCGGCCTTGCGCCCGCGCAGTTTGCCGAGGAAATGTCGAGCACGTTCAAGGCGATGGACGACGCCTTGAATATTAGTTACGACCGTTTCATCCGCACCACCGAGCCCGCCCATCACAAAGCGAGCCAGGCGATCTGGCAGGCGATGGCGGACCGGGGCGACATCTATCTCGGCCGCTACGAGGGCTGGTACTCGGTCCGCGACGAGGCCTATTATGACGAGAGCGAGCTGGTCGTCGCGGACAGCGGCGAGAAGCTCTCGCCCCAGGGCACGCCGGTCGACTGGACGGTGGAGGAGAGCTGGTTCTTCCGCCTCTCCGCCTATCAGGAGCCACTGCTCGCCCATTATGCGGCCCAGCCCGACTTCATTCGCCCCGAGACGCGGCGCAACGAGGTGCTGCGCTTCGTCGAGGGCGGGCTCAACGACCTCTCCATCTCGCGCGCCAGCTTCGACTGGGGGGTGAAGGTGCCGGGCAGCCCGGACCACGTCATGTACGTCTGGCTCGACGCCCTGACCAATTACATCACGGGGGTCGGCTATCCCGACAATACAGAGACTTACAGGAAATTCTGGCCAGCCGATCTTCATATCATCGGCAAGGACGTGGTGCGCTTCCACACGGTGTACTGGCCGGCTTTCCTGATGTCGGCCGGGATCCCGCTCCCGAAGCGGGTGTTCGGCCACGGCTTCCTGCTCCACCGCGGCGAGAAGATGTCCAAGTCGCTCGGCAATGTCGTCGACCCGCTCGAGCTGGTCGAGGCGTTCGGCGTCGACCAGCTCCGCTATTTCCTGCTGCGCGAGGTCACCTTCGGCCAGGACGGCGGCTACAGCGCCGAGGCGATCGTGACCAAGGTCAATGCGGATCTCGCCAACAGCTTCGGCAATCTCGCCCAGCGCACGCTGAGCTTCATCGCGAAGAATTGCGACGGGGTGCTGCCCCCGGAAGGGAAGGGCGACCCCGCGGATGCGGAGCTCCTCGCCCTGGTCCGCAAGGCAGTCCGCGAGGAGGTGCCGGCCCAGTTCGAGGCGCTGGCGCTCAGCTTCGGCATCGAGGCCTGGCTGAGGGCGGTCTTCGCCTGCAACCAATATATCGACGCCCAGGCGCCCTGGGCGCTGCGCAAGACCGATCCCGAGCGGATGGCTGCTGTGCTCGCCACCCTGTGCGAAGCGATCGTCGACCTCGCCATCGCCATCCAGCCCGTCATCCCGGCCTCGGCGGCGAAACTGCTCGACCAGCTCGGCGTGCCGGCGGACGAGCGGGACTGGCCCGCATTGGCCGACGAGGGCCGCTATGCCCGGCTCGCCGCCTCGGGCTTCACGCTGGCGCCGCCGAGCCCGATCTTTCCACGGCTTGAATTGCCGGCAGATACCTGAATCATGTTCGTCGATAGCCATTGCCATCTGAACTACAAAGGCTTGGTCGAGGACCAGCAGGGCGTGCTCGAACGCGCCCGCAGCGCGGGCGTGACGCAGATGCTGAACATCTCGACCCGCGCGTCCGAATGGGACGCGGTGATCGGCGTGGCCGAGCGGGAACGTGACGTCATGGCGTCGGTCGGCATCCACCCGCACGAGGCGGACGTGCATCCGGACGTCGAGACCGCGACGCTGGTCGAGAAGGCGAGGCATCCCAGGGTGATCGGGATCGGCGAGAGCGGGCTCGATTATTATTACGACCATAGCGACCGCGCCCGGCAGCGCGACAGCTTCCGCAATCATGTCGCCGCCGCGCGCGAGACGCAGCTGCCCCTGATCGTCCACACCCGCGACGCCGAAGACGACACCTGGGCGATCCTCGGGGAGGAGATGGGGAAGGGCGCCTACCCGGCCCTGATCCACTGCTTCACCGCCAGCCGCGACTTTGCCGACAAGGTGCTGGCGCTCGGCCTCTACATCTCCATTTCGGGCATCGTGACCTTCAGGAATGCCAAAGCGCTGCAGGAGGCGGCGAAGGCGGTCCCGCTCGATCGACTGCTGATCGAGACGGATTCCCCCTTCCTCGCCCCCGTGCCGCATCGCGGAAAGCCCTGCGAACCGGCCTTCGTCGCCGACACCGCGCGCTTCCTCGCCGAGTTGCGCGGGGAGCCGCTCGAGACCCTGGCCGAGGCGACCACGGCCAATTTCTACCGTCTGTTCAGCAAGGCAGAAGCGTGAAGGTCCGGATTCTCGGCTGCGGCACCTCCTCGGGCGTGCCGCGGGTCGGCGACGATTGGGGCGAATGCGACCGCGCCGAGCCCCGCAACCGCCGCCGGCGCGCCTCGGTCATGGTCTCCTATGGCGAAACGCGGATCCTCGTCGACACCAGCCCGGATTTGCGCGAGCAATTGCTCGACGCCCGGGTCAGCGACGTCGAGGCGGTGATCTGGACGCACGACCATGCCGATCATTGCCACGGCATCGACGACCTCCGGCAGCTCTACCATGCCCGGCAGCGGCCGGTGGCCGGCTATGCGCGCAAGGAGGCGCTGGCGATGCTGAAGAAGCGCTTCGCCTATGCCTTCGAGGGGAAAGGGGGCTATCCGGCGGTGGTCACCCCCCACCTCCTCCCCAATCACATCAATCTCGGCGGCATCTCGATCCGCGCCGTCGACCAGCCGCACGGCGAGATCACCAGCGCCGGCCTGCGCTTCGACGCAGGCGGCGTCTCAATAGGATATTCCACTGATTTCAATGCAATGACCGACGATATGAAGATGTTGTTCGAGGGTCTGGATCTCTGGGTGGTCGATGCCCTGCGCCGCCGGCCGCACCCGACCCATCCGCATCTCGCCGACACGCTGGAATGGATTCGCGCTTTGGCCCCGAAGCGCGCTATCCTGACCCATATGGACAACAGCATGGATTATCGAACCTTGTGCGCCGAGCTGCCCGAAGGGGTCGAGCCGGGCTATGACGGGCTCGAGGCGGAGGCCGGAGCGCCCGCATGAGGGACGGCAGCCAAGCCCTTAATCTCATTTATCTTTTCATCATCCTGGTCGCTGTGGCCAGCGCGTTCACGATCCGCCGGGTAAAGATCGGCCAGACGCTGAAGATGGTGCTGGCCTGGATGCTGATCTTCGGCGCGATGTTCGCCATCTTCGCGCTGCGCGACGATTTCCGGGCGCTCGGCAACCGGCTCTGGGCGGCGATCACCGGCAATGACAATCAGGAGGTCCAGAGCGGCGAGCTGCGCATCGCGCAGTCGGACGACGGCCATTTCTATGCCGATGGCGAGCTCAACGGCCGCAACGTCCGCTTCCTGATCGACAGCGGCGCCACGGTGACGACGATCGGCCCGGAGACCGCGCGCGAGGCCGGCGTCGCGCCGACCGGCGAGCGCACCATGGTCGATACCGCCAACGGCATCGCCCATGTCGACCGCGGCCGCGCCGAATTGCTGAAGATCGGCCCGATCGAGCGGCGCGATTTCGCCGTGTTCATCGCGCGCGGCGACGAGACCAACGTGATCGGCATGAACTTCCTGTCGACGCTGTCGCGCTGGAGCGTCGAGGGGCGGACCCTCGTGCTGCGGCCATGAGGCAGAGCGGAAGAGCCCCTCCGCCTCTCTCTGAGTTTTACATAATGTATATTATCGGACTTTTTGATGCGTGAAAATCCCGGCTCCCCCATCGACCGTCTGCTCGCAATCATGGCCCGGCTGCGCGATCCGGTCACGGGCTGCGAATGGGACAGCGTCCAGACCTTCGGCACGATCGCGCCTTACACGATCGAGGAAGCCTATGAGGTCGACGACGCGATCCGCCGCGGCGACATGGCCGAGCTGAAGGACGAGCTCGGCGACCTTTTGCTCCAGGTCGTCTTCCATGCCCGCATGGCCGAGGAAGCCGGCCATTTCGATTTCGCGGACGTCGCGCGGGCGATCTCGGACAAGATGGAGCGCCGCCACCCGCATCTGTTCGGCGCCGCGGACCAGGGCGGTCATCATCTCTGGGAGCAGATCAAGGCCGAGGAACGCGGCGCCAGGGGCCATGCGAGCGCCCTGGACGGCATCGCTTCTGCCCTCCCCGCGCTCATGCGCGCCGAGAAATTGCAGAAGCGCGCGGCCCGCACGGGCTTCGACTGGCCCGACCCGTCCGGCGCCCGCGCCAAGATCGACGAGGAACTGGCCGAGGTCGAGGCCGCGGCCCCGGACGAGCGCGCCGGGGAGATTGGCGACCTGCTCTTCGCGACGGTCAACTGGGCGCGGAAGCTGGGCGTTGACGCCGAAGAGGCGCTGCGCGCCGCCAATGCCAAGTTCGAGCGCCGTTTCCGGGCCATGGAAACCGATGTCGGCGAGGCCTTTGCCTCGCTCGACCTGGAAGCGCAGGAAGAACTTTGGCAGCGCGCGAAGTCCGCCGAATAACTATCCGTATTTATTCAATTTACCGGGACAGAAACCGCTCATAATCGGCGCGCGCCATGCGCACTTCATAGTCGATCCTGTCGCCCTCGACCCGCTGGTCCAGCACCTCGCCATGCTGATGGAGCCAGGCGGCGCCCGCGCCGTCGGCCGCGTCGAGCGCGATCGTGTAGCGCTGATGGCCGGCAGTGAGGCGGGCGGCGACATGCGCCTGCAGCGCCCCGACCCCTTCCCCGCTCAGTGCAGAGAGGGTCACGACATCCTCGCGGCGCGCGGCCTCGGCCCGGACCGCCGCCTTCTCCTCTTCCCCGAGCAAATCGAGCTTGTTCCAGGCCTCGATGCGCGGCGTCGTCTCGGCGACGCCGATCTCCTTCAGCACCGCCTCGACATCGGCGCGCTGCGCCTCGCTGTCGGGATGGGCGATGTCGCGCACGTGCAGGAGGAGATCGGCCGAGACCACCTCCTCGAGCGTCGCCTTGAACGCGGCGACGAGTTGGGTCGGCAGGTCCGAGACGAAGCCGACCGTGTCGGAGAGGATGACCTTGTCGATGCCGGGCAGGCCGATCTGCCTGAGCGTCGGATCCAGCGTGGCGAAGAGCAGATCTTCCGCCATGACGTCAGATCCGGTCAAGCGATTGAACAGGGTCGATTTTCCCGCATTGGTATAACCGACGAGCGCGACCACCGGCCAGGGCGCACGCTGGCGGCGCTCGCGGTGGATGCTCCGGGTGCGGCTGACCTGGTCCAGCTCCCTGCGCAATTTCGCCATGCGGTCGCGGATCAGGCGGCGGTCCGCCTCGATCTGGGTCTCGCCCGGGCCGCCGAGGAAGCCGAAGCCGCCGCGCTGCCGCTCGAGGTGGGTCCAGGAGCGGACCAGCCGCCCGGCCTGATAGTCGAGATGGGCGAGCTCGACCTGCAGCCTGCCCTCCGCGGTCGCCGCGCGCTCGCCGAATATCTCGAGGATCAGGCCGGTGCGGTCGATCACCTTGGCCTTGGTGCCGTCCTCGAGGTTCTTCTGCTGGACGGGGGTGATCGCGGCGTCGACGATGACCAGTTCCGCCTCGGCCTGGATGACGGCGTCGGCGATCTGCTGGACCTGGCCGGGCCCGAACAGGGTGGCCGGGCGCGGCGCGCGGATCCGGAAATGCAGTTTCTCCTCGACCGCCACGCCGATCGCCTCGGCCAGGCCTGCCGCCTCGTCGAGGCGCGCGCCGGGGTCGCGCCGACTCTCGCGCCCCAGGTCGGGCAGCGCGATGACGGCGCGGGCGCCGCGGGTGACCTCGTTCTCCGCATCCCGGTTGAAAACGCTCAGCCGCTCACTCCTCGGCCTGGGCTTCCTGGAAGTTCACCGGATTCTCGGGCTGCACGGTCGAAATGGCGTGCTTGTAGACAAGCTGACAAAGACCATCGCGTTCGAGCAGCATGCAAAACAGATCGAACGCGCCGATCTCGCCCTGCAGCATGACGCCGTTCACCAGGAACATGGTGACATGCTCGCCCGACTTCCTGACCGCGGTCAGGAAGACCTCCTGCAGCAGGGTCGGCTTCTTCTTCTCGAGCTGGGCAGCGAAGGCCTCCTGCAGGCCCCCGAGGTCGATCGGCTGGGCCGGCATGATCGTCGAGATGGCATGCTTGTAGATCAGCTGCGCCTGCCCGTCCCGGCGCAGCAGGACGGAGAAATTGTCGAACCAGGTGATGATCCCCTGCAGCTTCACGCCCTTCACCAGGAACATGGTCACCGGGGTCTTGCTGCGGCGGAGGCTGTTCAGGAACATGTCCTGCAGGTTGTTGACCTTTTCGGGCATTGCGCTCTCTTTCCGGGTCTTATTGGCGGCAGGTCCGCAGCGTCCCAATATCACGCCTCGGGGGCGCTCGCCAACCGGGGCCGGTGCGCCCCTATTCGCCCCCCTCCCCGCGCGTGTCGGCGAGGCCGAGCGCCTTCAGCTTCCGGTGCAGGGCCGACCGTTCCATGCCGATGAAATTGGCGGTGCGGGAGATGTTGCCCGAGAAGCGGCGGATCTGGACGCGCAGATATTCGCGCTCGAACGTCTCGCGCGCCTCCCGGAGCGGCGTCCCCATGATCGCCTTCACCGCCTCGTTCGGGGTGAGCTGCGCCTGGTCGTTGAGGATTTCGGGCGGCAGCATGTCAATCTCGATGCAGCCGATCCGCTCGCCCGGCGCCATGATGATCGTGCGCTCGACAATGTTCCTGAGCTGGCGGACATTGCCCGGCCAGTCATAGGCCTGGAGCGCGGCCATGGCGTCGTCCGAGATGCGCGGCGTCGGCACGCGCTGGTCTGCGGCGTAGCGCGCCGCGAAATGTTCGACGATCGCTGGAATGTCCTCGCGCCGGTCGGCCAGCGCCGGCAGGTGCACCGGCACGACGTTGAGCCGGTAGTAGAGATCCTCGCGGAAGCGGCCGGCGGCAATCTCCTCAGGCAGATCCCGCGAGGTCGACGAGATCACCCGCATGTCGACCTTGACGGTGCGTTGCCCGCCGACCCGGGTGAAGCTCTGGTCGGTCAGCACGCGCAAAATCTTGCCCTGCGTGGAGATCGGCATGTCGGCGATCTCGTCGAGGAACAGCGTACCGCCATGCGCCTGCTCGAGCAGGCCGGGGCGCGCCATCTCGCCCCCCTCCTCCACGCCGAACAACTCCTCCTCGACCCGCTCGGGCGTCATCCGCGCTGCGGTGACGACGACGAACGGGCCGTCGGCGCGGCCCGACCAATTGTGCAGCAGGCGCGCGGCCACCTCCTTGCCGACTCCGGCCGGGCCGGAGATCAGGACGCGGCTGCCGGTCGCGGCGACCCGCTTCAGCGTCGCGCGGACATTGTTGATCGCGGCCGAGGAGCCGGTCAGCTCCATCTCGGTGCCGATCTGCTGCCTGAGCGCCTCATTCTCGCGCCGCAGCCGCTCGGTCTCGGTCGCGCGCTGGACGAGATGGACGAGCCGGCCCGCCTCGAACGGCTTTTCAATGAAGTCGACCGCGCCCTGCCGGATGGCGGCGACCGCGGTGTCGAGATTGCCGTGGCCCGAGATCATCAGCACCGGCAGGGTCGCGTCGCGGCTCTTCACCGCCTCGAGCAATTGCAGGCCGTCCAGCTTCGAGCCCTGCAGCCAGACGTCGAGCAAAAGCAGCGAAGGTCGCCTGTCGGCGAGCGCCTGCAGCGCCTCGTCGCTGCTGCCGGCGGTGCGGGTCTCGAAGCCCTCATCCTCGAGCACGCCCGCGACCAGCTCGCGGATGTCGCGCTCGTCGTCGACTATGAGGATGTCCAAAGCCATAATCTTCTCAATTCTCTGTCGATACTTCTTCAGAAACGGATGGGGCCGAGCGGTCGAGCTTGGCGAGCGCCTGGGCGTCGAAGATCAGGCGGACCAGCGAGCCGCCCTCGGGCCCGTCGGCGAACTCGATCCGGCCGAAATGCTCCTCGACGATCTTCTTGACGATGGCGAGGCCGAGGCCGGTGCCCTTGGCGCGGGTCGTCATATAGGGCTCGGTGAGCCGGCCGCGCTCGGCGGGAAGGCCGATGCCCGTGTCGGTCACTTCGATGATCACCGACGGCCCCTCGGTGCGGACGGTCATCACGATCTTCTCGCCGCCCTTGGCCTTCTTGCGGCCGGCTTCCCGCTTCTGCTCGACCGCCTCGACGCCGTTCTTGACGATATTGGTCAGCGCCTGGCCGAGCAGCCGGCGGTCGCAGACCAGCACCGGCGCCGGATCGGGCAGGACCAGGCTGAAGCCGATCTCTGGATGCGCGACTTCGTGCAGGAACAGAGCCTGGCGGGCGATCTCGGCGAGCGGCTCGGCTGCGAAAGTCGGCTTGGGCATGCGCGCGAAAGAGGAGAATTCGTCGACCATGCGCCTCAAGTCGCCGACCTGGCGCACGATCGTGCCGGTCAGCCGCTCGAAGGTGGCCGGGTCCGTGTCGATCTCCTTGCCGTAGCGCCGCTGCAGCCGTTCGGCGGCGAGCTGGATCGGGGTCAGCGGGTTCTTGATCTCGTGCGCGATGCGCCGGGCGACGTCCGACCAGGCGGCGCGGCGCTGGTCGAGCAACTGCTCGGTAATGTCGTCGAAGGTCATCACGTAGCCGCCGCGCACCCGGACGGTCTTCACCGCCAGTGTGCGGGGCTCGCCGCCCGAGGACAGCTGGACGACGTCCTCCGGCTCGTCGGCGATCAGATGGCGATCGAGCTCGGGGGCGAGATCGGCGAGCTTCTGCCCGACCGGACTGCGCCCGCCGGTCTTCAGCAGCGCCTCGGCCGAGCTGTTGATCAACCGCACGACATGGCTCTCGTCGACCGAGACCACGCCCGCGGTCACTCCGGAAAGCACCGCCTCTGTGAAGGCGCGCCGGCTTTCGAGCTGGGCATTGGCGCTGACCAGCGCGCCGGTCTGCTCCTCGAGCCGCGTCGTCATCCGGTTGAAGGCGAAGCCGAGCGCGGCGACCTCGTCGTTCGAGCCGGTCGGCGGCACGCGGGCGGAGAGATCGCCGGCGGTGACCTGGCGCGCGGCGTGGACCAGCCGGCCGACCGGGCGAACCAGCCGGTCGGCGAGCTTCAGCGCGATCCAGATGGCAAGGGCGACGATCAGCAGCGACAGGCCGAAAAGGGCCGCGTTGAAGCGGAGCTGGAGATCGCGCGACCGCGTCGCCAACGCCTGGTAATCCTGCCGGATCTGCCCGCTCAGCCGCATCTGCTCGCCGAGCTCGGCTTCGAAAACGCGGGCGACGTAGAGATAGGTGTCGGCGCTGCTCGGCAGCGTCGCGACCGCCTCGAAGCGATTGGCGCGGACGATCTTGATTGCCCCTTCCCGCCGCACCCGCGCGATCACGTCAGGCGTCAGCGAGCGTTCGAGATCGCGCTCATAGGGATTGACCAGGGCCAGCGACTGGATCTCGCCGCTGCGCCCAATGCGGAAGAGGATCGCCTCCGACAGGTTGCGCTCGTAGGTCTGCGAGACCAGGGCCTGGACGAAGCGCGGATCGTCATAACTGACTTCGCGGAGATAGCCCGCAATGTCGCCGCTCATCGTCACCGCATTGGCGCCAACCCGGTCGAACTCGCGATTATAGTTGGACTGGGCGAGATCGGTGGCGTTCTCCAGCATCCCGCGCGCCCGGTCCGAGAACCAGAATTCGACGCTGTACTGGAACAGCAGCGAGACGACGATGGTGACGACGAGCGTCGGCACCGCCGCGATCAGCGAGAAGATCGCGACCAGGCGGACCGGCAGCCGACTCTTCATGCCCAGCGCGGTGCGCGACGCGCGCTTCAGCGCGACGCGCCGGGCGAAAAGCACCATCAGGGTCATCGCCGGAACGAGGTTCGCGACCAGCAAGGTGGCGACGAGCGGCGGCGTCAGCAGCCCGCCCGGGTCGACCCGCCGCGAGATCAGGGCGCAGCTAATCGCGATCGTCGCGACGAGCAGCAGCGCGACCCCCACCTCGATGAACGGGATCCAACCGCCGCGACGGCGCATCACACGCAGCTTTCGCCGCCATCGGGGCCGCATCGGGGACGCTACAGGAATCGCGGCTTCGGCATTCACACTGCGGCTCTAGCACAACAATGTGGCATAAAGAACACAGTGAATTTCGCCGCCCGCCGCAGCAAGAGCGCAGCTTGTCTCAGGCGGCGGCGCGACTCAGCCAGGGAGCGTAGAAATCGCGCAACATGGCGAGCGCGCGGGCCGGATCGGCCTCCTTGTTGAAGGCGTTGCGGAACTCGGCCGAGCCGTGCAGGCCCTTCGTGTACCAGCCGACATGCTTGCGCGCGCAATTGGCGCCGACCTGCGGGCCGTACAGCGCGAGCATCGCCTCATATTGCTCGACGATGACCGCATATTGCTCGTCCAGGCTCGGATCGGGGAGCCGTTCGCCGGTCCTCAGCCAGTGCATCGCCTGCTTCAGCAGCCAGGGCCGGCCATAGGCGCCGCGGCCGATCATCACCCCGTCGGCGCCGGACTGCGCCAGCGCGGTGTCGACATCCTCGATCGTGTTGATGTCGCCATTGGCGATGACCGGGACGGAGACGGCCTCCTTCACCTTGCGGATGAAGGCCCAGTCGGCCGTGTCGCGGTACATCTGGCAGCGGGTGCGGCCGTGCACGGTGATCATCCGTATGCCGAGATCCTCGGCGATGCGGGCCAGCTCGGGCGCGTTGAGGCTGTGATGATCCCAGCCCATGCGCATCTTCAGCGTGACCGGGACCTTCACCGCCTTCACCGTGGCGTCGATGATCGCGGAGGCGAGCTTCAGGTCACGCATCAAGGCGGAGCCGGCCTCGCCGTTCACCACCTTCTTCACCGGGCAACCCATGTTGATGTCGATGATCGCGGCGCCGCGATCTTCGTTAAGTTTCGCCGCTTCGGCCATTTCCCCGGGCGAGCAGCCGGCGAGCTGCATGGAGACGGGCTCCTCGGAAGGATCCCATGCCATCTTCTGCAGCGACTGGCGCGTCTCGCGGATCGCGGCCTGGCTGGCGATCATTTCGGTGACGGTCAGCCCGGCGCCATAGCGCTTCACGATCCGCCGGAACGGCATGTCGGTGACGCCCGTCATCGGCGCCAGGATCACCGGCGTTTCGATGCGGACGGGGCCGATCTGGATGGGCTTCAGGCGGGTCATGAGCCGCGCGAGATAGGGGCAAAGGCGCTGACGGGCAAGGTTTCGCCCAGTCTATTCGTTGGGCATTCCCTCGGGGATGGTCGACGGGCGACCCTGGCTGCGGCGCTCCTGACAGCGTGGTCTGATCTGCTCGACATAATCGACATAGGCGCTGAGCGCATTCTCGCTCAGCGGCAGGGTTGGCGGCCGGGCTCCGGTCGGGGACAGATCGGCGCTCACCTCGCCCTCGAGGCGGCCCTGCCCATAAAGGTCGACGCAGGTCGGCCGTGCGCCCAGCCAGAAGCCGCCCAGCGTCCGACCGGCGCTGTCGACCACGACAATGTACAGAGCGTGGGTCGGCATGCCGCGGCGCACCAGTGCGGCGCGCATATTCTCGACCTCGTAGCGCTGCGTGAACGGCCCGCCCAGTATTTGCAGGGTGAGGTTCGTGTAGCGGAGCGGATCCGGAAGCAGCGCCATCCCGTCGGCCGGGCAGGCGACGGTGGTTGGCGATGGCGTGCAGACGACCAGATAGGATGGCTCGAACTGACCCAGATGGCTGCCGCTCGTCCAGGGGTAGATCCGGCCGTAGCCGGCCTGGGCGCTTGCCGGCGCGGCTGCCGCGAACAGGCACGCGGCCGGCACGAGGCAGCGCGTAAAGTCTCGAAACATGGTCTCTCCTCCGCAATCGAAACGGGGTGAGAACGCCACTTTTCGCCTGGCCATCGGGCCGGCCGCACGATCCTACGCCCCGTGGGAAGTTGCGTCCAGCATGGTGCCGTGCAGTGAATGCGCTGGCGGGCAAGTTTGGGCTCGGCTAGGCGGATCAGGCATGACACGGACGGTGGCATTGGTCGTGGCCGGAGGGAGCGGCAGCCGCATGGGCGGCGAGCTCCCGAAGCAATATCAGGAACTGGGCGGGATCCCGGTCCTTCGCCGAGCCGTCATCCCTTTTGCCGACCATCCGCGCGTTGATGAAGTTCGCGTTGTGGTGGCGGAGGGCCGGATTGAAGACGCCTGTCGTGCGGTTGGGGGCGGCTTCGGCGACGTGCAGCCCATTGTCGGAGGCGAAACACGAGGCGAGTCGGTATGGAACGGGCTCAAGGCTATCGATGGCGATATTGTCCTAATCCATGATGCCGCGCGGCCGTTCTGCCCGGCAGTCGTGATCGACCGCCTGCTCGAAGCGCTCGCTCAACATTCCGGTGCCGTTCCCGTCCTGCCCGTGCACGATACCTTGGCGCGCTGGACCGGATTGCTCGGCGAATCGATCGAACGGGAAGGTGTCGTGCGCGTGCAAACGCCTCAGGCCTTCGATTTGGCGAAGCTCAGGGCAGCGTACGACCGATGGGAAGGCCCCTTTCCCAGTGACGACGCGGCTGTCGCAAAGGCGGCCGGCTTGAGCGTTGGCGTTGTGGCGGGGTCATTCGAGCTGGAAAAGCTGACCACCCCGGAAGACTGGAAGCGCGCCGAAGCGTCGGTCGCAAGTCGGAAAATCGTGCGCACGGGCATCGGCTTTGATGTGCATGCGTTCGGCGGTGAAGGCCCTGTCATGCTCGGCGGCATTTCGATTCCGCACGAGCGCGGGCTGGCAGGTCACAGCGATGCCGACGTCGCCTTGCATGCGATGACGGATGCGCTCCTCGGCGCCGCCGGGCTAGGCGACATTGGCGACCATTTCCCTCCCTCCGATCCGCAGTGGAAGGACATGTCTTCCGATCGCTTCTTGCTGCACGCGGCGGCACAAATCTTCGCGCGAGGCGGCGTGATCGATCATCTCGATTGCACGATCATCTGCGAGGCTCCGAAAATCGCTCCGCATCGGGAGGCAATGCGTGCATATGTTGCGGACCTTCTAAACCTCCGGATCGACCAGGTGAGCATCAAGGCGACAACCACCGAACGTCTCGGTTTCGCAGGCCGCCGCGAGGGCATCGCTGCTCAGGCCGCCGCAACCATCCGTCTGGAGGCCAGCCTGTGAGCGAGCATCGCGATTTCGTCCTGCCCGAGCAGCTGGTCGACCTCGCCCGGCGCGTGGTCGAGGAGAATCGCGCGGCGGGGCGGCGGGTGGCGACGGCGGAGAGCTGCACCGGCGGCCTCGTCGCGGCCGCGCTGACCGAGATTGCGGGCAGCTCCGACGTCGTTGAGGTCGGGCTCGTCACCTATTCCAACGAAGCCAAATGCAAATTGCTCGGCGTGTCGATGGACGTGATCGAGACGTTCGGCTCGGTGTCGGTCGCGGTCGCCTGGGCGATGGCGCAGGGGGCGCTGAAGGCGAGCGACGCCGACGTGGCAGTGGCGCTGACCGGGATTGCCGGGCCCGCCGGCGGCTCCGACAGGAAGCCCGTCGGCACCGTCGTCTTCGCGCGGGCGGAGCGGGGCGCCGACCCCAGGGACATCGTCGCCGATACGCAATGCTTCGGCGATCTCGGCCGCGGCGGCGTCAGGCTTCAGGCGGCGCTCTGCGCGCTCGAGCTGCTGCTGCCGGACTCGCCGGCACCGTAGAGCACAGCCGCCCGCTCCTCGAAGGCGTTGATCATCCGCCGGAGCGCGCGGTCGAACATCTGCCCGGCCAGCGCCTCGAAGATGCGGTTGCGGAAGGCGAAATCGACGCAGAAATCCACCTCGGTCCCGCCCGGCACGGCGCGGAACTTCCAGTGGTTGTGCAGGAACTTCAGCGGCCCCTCGATATAGTCGATATCGATCTGCTCCGGCCGCCTCTTCTTCACCCGCGAGGAGAAGGTCTCCTTCAGCGCGCTGAAGCCCACGATCAGGTCGGCGACCATCTCGGTCTCGCTGTCCTCGCGGATTCGGGTGGCCGCGACCCAGGGCAGGAAATCCTGATAATGGCCGACATCGGCGACCAGGTCGAACAGCTGCTCAGGCGTGTAGGGCAGGAAGCGCTTTTCCGTATGGCGGGGCATCTCGCTTTCTCTAACGCGTTGCCGCCAGCTTCGCTTCGCGGGCGGCGCGCATCTTCTCGAAATCGTCGCCGGCATGATAGCTGGAGCGGGTCAGCGGGCTGGCCGCGACGAGCAGGAAGCCCTTGGCCCGCGCGATCGCCGCATAGGCGCTGAACGCCTGCGGGGTGACAAACTCCTCGACCTTCGCATGGCGAGGCGTCGGCTGCAGATATTGGCCCATGGTCAGGAAATCGACGTCGGCCGAACGCATGTCGTCCATCACCTGATGGACTTCGAGCCGTTGCTCGCCGAGCCCGACCATGACGCCGGACTTGGTGAAGATGGAGGGATCGTGCCGCTTCACGCTCTCCAGCAGGCGGAGCGAGGCATAATAACGCGCCCCGGGCCGGATCGTCGGATAGAGGCGCGGCACCGTCTCGAGATTGTGGTTGTAGACGTCGGGACGGGCCTGGATGATCTTCTCGACCGCTGCCTCCGACTTGTTGCGGAAGTCCGGCGTCAGGATTTCGATCGTGGTCGACGGGGTGTTGCGGCGGAGCGCTTCGATCACCTTCACGAACTGGGAGGCGCCGCCGTCCGGCAGGTCGTCCCGGTCGACCGAGGTGACGACGATATGGGTGAGGCCGAGCTCCGCCGCGGCGACGGCGACATGCTCGGGCTCGAGCGGATCGATCGCGCGCGGCATGCCTGTCTTCACGTTGCAGAAGGCGCAGGCCCGCGTGCAGGTGTCGCCGAGGATCATCACCGTCGCGTGCTTCCTGGTCCAGCACTCGCCGATATTCGGGCAGGCCGCTTCCTCGCAGACCGTGGCGAGGTTGAGGCGGCGCATCAGCTTGCGCGTCTCCATGAAACCCGCGCTGACCGGCGCCTTCACCCGGATCCAGTCGGGCTTGCGCGGGCGTGGTGCCTGGGGGACGCTGGCGGGATCGGCTTCGCTCATGGCGCGCAGATAGCGATCCTTCGGCCCACTTGCCACCCCCTGCCCTCACCCCTTAACGGACCCGCCATGACCCGATTCAGCGACCTCATCCAGGGCTATCACCGCTTCCGCGACCGCGAATGGCAGGAGGAACGGGACCGCTGGGCGGAGCTGGCCGAGGGGCAGAGCCCCAAGGTGATGGTGATCGCCTGCTCGGACAGCCGTGTCGATCCGGCGACGATCTTCGACGCGCGACCGGGCGAGATGTTCGTGGTCAGGAACGTCGCCAATCTCGTCCCGCCCTTCGAGCCCGACCAGAATTATCATGGCGTCTCGGCAGCGCTGGAATTCGCGGTGACCCAGCTCGAGGTCGACGAACTGGTGGTGATGGGCCACGGTTTCTGCGGCGGCTGCGCGGCGGCCCTGACCGGCCAGTTCGACGAGGCCGGGCACGGCCAGGGTCATTTCATCGCCCACTGGATCGAAATGCTCGCCGATGCGCGCGAGAAGATCCGTGCCGCCCATGACGCGCTCGACCGGCAGGCCTTCCTCGAAATGGAGCTGGAGGGCGTCCGCCTCTCGCTGCGTAATCTGATGGGCTTTCCCTGGGTCCGCGAGCGCGTCGAGGGGGGCCGGCTGACCCTGCACGGTGCCTATTTCGCGATCGTCGACGGCGTGCTCCACGTGCTCGACGAGGCGACGGGGCAGTTCGCCCCGGCCTGATTCAGCGCCGTGCTGGCAGGCGCCGCGCGCTGATGATGCGGACCCGCGGCTGCAGCATCTGGCCGCGCATCGCCCCCGCCCCTTCGGTCGGCGAGGTCGGCGCGTTGAGGATCGCGCGGACCACGTCCATCCCCTCGACCACGCGGCCGAAGACGGCGAAGCCGAGACCGTCGCCGCTTCCGGATTCGGGGCCGGCGTCCAGATAGTGGAGCGGGCTGGCCATGATCGTGAAGTCGGCCCGCGCCGTGCCGACGGCGCCGCGCGGCGCCGACAGCGCGCCCTCGACATGGGTGAGCCCGGTCTGCGAGGTCGGCTCGTGCGCGATCGGCGGGAAGAGCAGCCGCCCGTCGGTGACGATGCCGCCCTGGATCAGGCCGAGATTGTCGCCGGTCTTCATCGAACGGTAGATTTGCTGGCCGTCATAGCGCCGGTTGTCGACATAGCGCAGGAAGTTGCGCCCCGTGATCGGCGCCCGCACGACGTCGAGCTCGAGGACGATCCGGCCCATGCTCGTCTCCAGCGCCACGCGCGGCAACGGCGCCGGCGTAGCCGCCGGCGGACTCTGGGCGAGAGCCGGACCGGCCAAGGCGATGAGCAGGCAGAGCAACAGTCTTTTCAACATGGTCTCAACCCTTCTTCCCTGCCGCCATCGCCTCGGAAACCCGGCCGGCGGCGAACAGGATGGCGCCGGCGACGAGCCCGGCCAGCCCCGCGAGGAAGGCCATGAACTGGCGGGTGAAGCGCAGCCCGCCGCCGGCATCGCCCATCGCCGGATCGTAGACGAAGGCGGCAACCGCGACGAGCAGTCCGAGCGCGCCGATGAGGAGGCCGGCATATTGCATCGGCTCGGGCTTGCGCTCGGAGAGGACGCTCTTGCGATAGCCATAGGCCAGATAGAAGACGAGGCCGGCCGCGTTCCAGATCAGAAAATATTTCTGGGTCAGGAAAGGCAGGCTGTAGAGCAGATAGAGGCAGCCCAGGATGCCCACGATCCCGACGGGCCAGGCCCAGGGCGTGCGGAACTTCCGCTCGGCGTCCGGCGCCCGCACCCGCATGACCAGCATGCAGATGCAGACAGCGATGAAGGCGGTCAGCGTCCCCGCATTGGCGAGCGCGGCGAGCTCCGCGAGCGGGATGAGGCCGGCAAGGATCGCAACGACCAGGGCGGTGAACAGGGTGATCCGGGTCGGCGAGCCGCGCTGCGAGACCTTGGCAAGACCACCGGGAAGCACGCCGTCACGCGCCATCACAAAGAAGATCCGGCTCTGCCCGTAGAAGAAGGCGAGGATCACCGTCGGCAGCGCGATCACCGCCGAGGCGCCGAGGAATTTCGCGGCGCCGTCCTCGCCGAGTGAGCGCAGGATCAGGGCCAGGGGCTCGGGGCTGTTCGCGAAGCCGGTGAAGTGCATCGCCCCGATCGCCGCGGCGGCGACGACCATGTAGATGAGGATGCAGGCGAACATCGAGCCGACTATGCCGATCTTGAGGTCGCGGCCGGGATTCTTCGTCTCCTCCGCCGCGGTGGCGATCGCATCGAAGCCGTAAAAGGCGAAGAAGATGATCGCCGCCGCCGCCATGACGCCAACCTCCGCGCCGGGCGCCCCCGACTTGCCGAAGCCGAAGGGCATGAACGGAGAGAAATTGGCCGCGTTGAAATGCGGCAGGGTGACCGCCACGAAGAGGATCAGGGCGACGACCTTCAGGCCGACCAGCAATGCGTTCACCGTCGCGCTCTCGCGCGTGCCCAGGATCAGCAGGCCGGCGACGACGAAGATGATGAAGATGGCCGGCAGGTTCAGGATGCCGCCGAGCTCCGGCCCGGCTGCAAGCAGCGCGGGAATCGCGAACTGCGTCTCGGCGAGGAAGCCGGTCGTATAGCCGGACCAGCCCACCGCCACGGCGCTGACGACGAGGCTGTATTCGAGGATCAGGCTCCAGCCGACGACCCAGGCCAGCAATTCGCCGAGCACGACATAGGTGTAGGTATAGGCGCTCCCCGAGGCCGGGATCATCGTCGCCATCTCGGCATAGGCGAGCGCGGCGGCGATGCAGATCACGCCGGCGATCGCGAAGGAGAGGATCACGGCGGGCCCTGCCTTTGCGGCGCCGACCCCGGTCAGGGTCAGGATGCCGGTGCCGACGATCGCGCCGATGCCGAGGGCGATCAGGTGCGGCCAGGAAAGGGTCGGCTTCAGCCGGTGATGCTCGGGCATCTCCTCGCGCGGGATGACGGTCTTCTTGGCGTTCCAGGCGGCCACGGGCTTCCCTCCCCTTTTCCGCCTTTCTGAGCCGCTTCCGCGCGCGGCTTCAAGCGGGAAAGTTAAAGCCGGAGGAACCGGCGGCCGTTAACAGAGTTAATGCACCCGCCATGGGGGCATTTCACCAGACCGGGTGCCGCAGTTCCGTCGATGACCGCACGTCCTGATCCGTCCGCGCGTGCCGCGCCCGCTCCCGAGGAGCTGGTCGGACTTGCGCTGAACGCGGCCGCCCTGGGCAAGGCCGCGCTCGCCGAGGCGCTGGGCAGCCCGTCCGCGCCGATCTACGTCACCGACGCCGAGGGATATATCACCTTCTTCAACCAGGCCTGCATCGGCTTCACCGGCCGCCGGCCGGAAGTGGGCAAGGACCGCTGGTGCGTCACCTGGCGGCTCTACGGCACCGACGGCGCACCCCTCGCCCATGAGGATTGCCCGATGGCGGTGGCGATCCGCGACCGCCGCGCCGTCCGCGGCGCCTGCGCGGTCGCCGAGCGGCCCGACGGCACGCGGGTGACCTTCGTCCCCTACCCCACCCCTTTGCTCGACGAGACCGGCGCCCTGGACGGCGCGGTCAACATCCTGATCGACGTCACCGAGGCCCGCCAGGCCGCGGAGCTGGCCGAACAGGCGGAGCGCTGCCGGCGCCTCTCCCGCGCCTCGACCGACCAGCAGGTGATCGACACCCTGCTGGCGATGGCCGACGAGTATGACGAAAAGGCCCGACGCTTGCGCCGCGACTGAGGCGGAGGACCGGCGGGCAGCCGGCTAGCGCGTCAGCTTCCGGTAGGTGACCCGGTGCGGCCGGTCCGCCTCCGGGCCCAGGCGGCGGCGCTTGTCCTCCTCATAGGCCTCGAAATTGCCCTCGAACCATTCGACATGGCTGTCGCCCTCGAAGGCGAGGATGTGGGTGGCGAGGCGGTCGAGGAAGAAGCGGTCGTGGCTGATGATCACCGCGCAGCCGGCGAAATTCTCCAGCGCCTCCTCGAGCGCGCGCAGGGTCTCGACGTCGAGATCGTTGGTCGGCTCGTCGAGCAGCAGGACGTTGCCGCCATCCTTCAGCATCTTGGCGAGGTGGACGCGGTTGCGCTCGCCGCCCGAGAGCTGGCCGACCTTCTTCTGCTGATCCGGCCCGCGGAAGTTGAAGGCGCCGACATAGGCGCGGGTGCCGATCTCGTGCTTGCCGAAGCGGAACACATCCGCGCCGCCCGAGACCTCCTCCCAGACATTCTTCGAACCGTCGAGCGCATCGCGCGACTGGTCGACATAGCCGAGATGAACAGTCGGGCCGATCTTGATTTCGCCCTCGTCGGGCTGCTCCGCGCCGGTGATCAGCTTGAACAGGGTGGTCTTGCCGGCGCCGTTCGGGCCGATCACGCCGACGATGCCGCCGGGCGGGAGCGAGAAGCTGAGCTCGTCGAAAAGCAGTTTGTCGCCATAGGCTTTTGAGACGTTCTTCACGTCGATCACATTGCCGCCCAGCCGCTCCGGGACCTGGATCAGGATCGCGGCCTTGCCCGGCGTCCGGTTCTCCTGCGCCTCGACCAGCTCGTCGAAGGCGCGGATGCGGGCCTTTGACTTGGCCTGCCGGGCCTTGGGCGAGCGACGGATCCATTCCAGCTCGTCATTGATCGCCTTCTGCTTGCCGGCTTCCTCGCGCTCCTCCTGCTCCAGCCTCTTAGCTTTCTTCTCCAAGTAGCCGGAATAATTGGATTCATAGACGTAGTAGCGGCCACGATCCAGCTCGAGCACCCAGTTCACGACATTGTCGAGGAAGTAGCGGTCGTGGGTCACGAGGATGACGTTGCCGGGATAGTCGACGAGATGCTTCTCCAGCCACTGCACGCTTTCGGCGTCGAGATGGTTGGTGGGCTCGTCGAGCAGCAGGATGTCGGGCTTCTCCAGCAGCAGCCTGGTGAGCGCGACGCGGCGCTTCTCGCCGCCCGAGAGATGCTCGACCGCGGCTTCGCCGGGCGGGCAGCGCAGAGCGTCCATCGCGATTTCTAGCTGGTTGTCGAGCGTCCACCCATCGACCGCGTCGATCTTCTCCTGCAGGTCGCCCATCTCGGCGCCGAGCGCCTCGAAATCCGCCCCGTCCTCGCTCATCTCGGCGACGATCTGGTTGTAGCGATCGACCAGGTCGGCGACCGGGCGGACGCCGTCGCGGACATTCTCCATGACCGTCTTGCTCGGATCGAGCTGCGGCTCCTGCTCAAGATAGCCCACGCGAATGCCCTCGCCGGGCCAGGCCTCGCCGGAAAATTCGGTGTCGCGGCCGGCCATAATCTTCATCAGCGTCGACTTGCCCGAGCCGTTCGGGCCGACGATGCCGATCTTGGCGTCCGGATAGAATTGCAGGTGGATGTTGTTCAGCACCGGCTTGGGGGCACCGGGGAAGGTCTTGGTCATGCCCTTCATGACGAAGCTGTACTGGGCGGCCATGGCGGCGCTCGCTTTCTCTTTTTGATGTTGGTCGAATGAAGTTGCGTTTGGTCGAACGAGGCGACCAGGAATCGCGCCGTTCCCTAAAGCGGCGGGCCGAGATTGGCAAACCGCCCTCGCCCCCCTAGGTCGCATCCCCATGAAAATGCCTGTCCTGCTTGCCCTTGCTTTTCCCTCCCTCGCCGCCGCCCAGCCCGCCTCTCCGCCGCCCGCAGCGGCCTGCGCGGCACCGGACGCCGCCCTCCCCGCCGATCTCGCCACGTGGCGGACACCCGCCGACGCGGGCGCGACCGTCGCGCCCGGGCAGGCCGTGACGCTCGCGCCGACGGCGCCGCTGACCCTGGTCGTCGCCGAAGCCGGGACGTATGGCGTCGCCATCGACCAGGATGCCTGGATCGACCTCTCGCAGAACGGCGCGGCCTTGCCGCCGATCGCCCGGGGCCATGGGCCGGCCTGCTCCACGATCCGCAAGATCGTCCAGTTCGCGCTCCAGCCCGGCCGCTACACCATCACGCTCTCCCGGACGCAGGCGCCCACGATCCGCCTGCTCGTCGTCCGCCGCTAGCCTCCAGGAAAACCGAGATGAAGAAGACCCTGCTCCTCGCCTTTGCCCTTGCCGTGCCCGCGCTCGCCGCGGCGCAGCCCGCCGCCGACCAGGCCGCCTTGCTGCGCGATCAGGCGATGCGCGGCGACACCCTGGCCTGGGAGCTGGTCGAGGGCCTCACCACCGAGGTCGGCCCCCGCCAGGCGGGCACCGAGGCGGAGGCGCGGGCACGCGAATGGGCAGTGCGCCGGCTGACCGCGCTCGGCTTCTCCAACGTCCATGTCGAGCCGTTCGAGATGCCGGTCTGGATGCGGGGGATCGAGCGGGCGGAGATCGTCGCGCCCTTCCCGCAGCCGCTCGTGCTCACCGCGCTCGGCAACAGCGCGGCGACGCCCGCCAGCGGGCTCGAGGCCGAGGTGATCGGCTTCCAGAGCGTCGACGAGCTCAGGGCCGCCCCGGACGCGGCGGTGCGCGGCAAGATCGTCTTCATCAACCATGCCATGGCGCCGACCCAGGACGGGTCGGGCTACGGCCAGTTCGGCGCGCCGCGCCGCCAGGGGCCGACCCTCGCCAGCCGCAAGGGCGCCGCCGCGATCGTCGTCCGCTCGATCGGCACCGACTATCACCGCAACGGTCATACCGGCGTGCAGAGCTTCGGCGAGGGGGCGCGGCCGATCCCCGCCGCAGCGCTCACCGTGCCCGATGCCGAGCAATTGCAGCGCATCCTGAACCGCGCCGGTGAGCGGCCGGTGCGGATGCGGCTCACCCTGACGCCGCGCAATATCGGCCGGCGGCAGTCCGGCAACGTCGTCGCCGAGGTGCCGGGCACCGATCCGGCCGCGGGCGTGATCATCGTCGGCGGCCATCTGGACAGCTGGGATCTCGGCACCGGCGCGATCGACAATGCGGCCGGCGTGGCCATTACCACCGCCGCCGCGCACCGGATCATGCAGGCGGGCCGGCCGCGGCGGACGATCCGCGTCGTGCTGTTCGGCGCCGAGGAGGTCGGCGGCGGCGGTGGCCCGACCCATTTCCGGCTGAACAATCCGGCCGGCAACGTCGTCATGGTCGGCGAATCCGATTTCGGCGCGGACCGGGTCTGGCGCGTCGACTTCAACTTCGCCCAGGGCAATGCGGCCCTGGCCGACCGGATCGCCGCTCTTCTCGCCCCGCTCGGCATCGTCCGGGGGCAGAATCCTGCCGGGGCCGGCGCCGATCTCAGCCAGTGGGTGCGCGCGGGCACGGCGGCGATCGACCTCAACCAGGACGGTACCCGCTATTTCGACTATCACCACACGCCCGACGACACGCTCGACAAGGTGGATCCGGCGCAGCTCCGGCAGAATGTCGCAGCCTGGACGGCGGTGCTTGCCGTGCTGGCGAACGCGCCGGGGCGGATCGAGGGCATCACCCCGGCTCCTCGCCCGGCACGCTGACGCCGGAACAACTTGACGTTTACCCTGAGCCGATAAAGAAGCACCTCACGCCGGGGGGCGACACGAGGCTGCAGTCGTGAAGCGACGCCGTTTAGTCCCTTGTCTGATCGGCGGCGCCGCTGCCGCCTTTGGCGCCGCGCGCGCCCAAGCCCAGGATGCCCCGACCCTGCCCGCCCAGCCGGCGTCGCAGAGCGATCTTTCGACCCTGTCGATCGAGGATCTCGCGCAGCTCACCGTGCGCTCCGCCTCCAAGCGCGACGAGCCCCTGTCCTCGGCGCCGACCGCGGTCTTCGTCATCACCAATGGCGAGATCCTGGACAGTGCCGCCACCACCCTGCCCGACGTGCTGCGCCTCGCCCCCAATCTGGGCGTGCAGCAGGTGAACGGCCACGAATATGCGATCACCGCGCGCGGCTTCAACAGCCTGGAGACATCCAACAAATTGCTCGTCCTCGTCGACGGGCGCAGCGTCTATTCGACCCTCCATTCCGGCGTGTTCTGGGACACGCAGACGCCGTTCATCGAGGATATCGACCAGATCGAGGTGATCTCGGGCCCCGGCGGCACGCTCTACGGCCCCAATGCGGTGAACGGGGTGATCAGCATTTCGACGCGCGACGCGCGGGAAACCCTGGGTGGGCTGGTCCGCGGCGGCGCGGGCGCCTTCGAGCGCAATGTCGGCGGCCGCTACGGCTTCGCGCTCGGCGAGCGCGCCGCGGTCCGCGTCTACGCCCATTATTTCGACCGGGAAGACCTGCCCCAGGGGAATGTCGGGCCGCTGCTCAACGATCGCTGGCGCGGCTGGCAGGCGGGATTCCGCGCCGACTTCGGCACGGGGACCGACGAGTTCACGCTCCAGGGCGACATTTTCGACAATGAGGTGGGCAACCTGTCTGGTGACGGCAATCAAGGCCACAATCTGCTCGCCCGCTGGACCCATGGCTTCGGGGATAACGACAGCCTGCGGGTCCAGGCCTATTATGACGATTATGAGCGCCGGGCCCTGCTGACCTCGGATTCGCTCCAGGTCTTCGATCTCGACGTGCAATATAATGCGACTTTGGGCGCGCACGATTTCGTCATCGGCGGCGGCCTGAGGACGACGCGCGACGAGTTCGTCAACAATCTGAACGGCTTCCAGCTCAACCCACCGAGCCGGCGGCTCTGGGTCTACAATGCCTTCCTGCAGGACCGCATCCGGCTGAGCGAAACCCTCTCGCTGATCGCCGGCGTCAAGGTCGAGGAAACCAGCTTCACCGGCATCGAGATCCTGCCCAATCTGCGCCTCGCCTGGCAGCCCGACGACCGCGCCCTGCTCTGGGCGGCGGTGTCGCGGGCGGTGCGCACGCCGTCGCGGATCGACCGGCAGCTCGAATTCCTGCCCCTGCTCGCCCCGGGGGACGATTTCGTGTCGGAGAAACTGATCGCCTTCGAGGCCGGCTATCGCGGCCAGCCGACAGAGCGGACGACGCTCTCCGTCAACGTCTTCTTCAACCTCTATGACGACATCAGGACGACCGAATTCTCTCCGGGCATGCAGTTGCCGATCCGGCTGATGAACGGGATCGAGGGGCATAGCTGGGGCGTCGAGGCGTGGAGCAGCAGCCAGCTCCTCCCCTGGTGGCGGCTGAGCCTCGGCGTCTCCACCCTGTTCAAGCATTTCCGCCAGAAGCCAGGCCATCTCGACCTCGCCGCAGGCGACGCAGTCGGCCACGATCCGGAATTCCAGCTCTTTGCCCGCTCGCAATTCGACCTCAGCAGCCGGCTGCGGATCAATGCGGGCCTGCGCTTCATCGATGGCATCGAGAGCGATCCGCCGCTCGGCTCCTATGTCGAGGCCGACGCGCAGGTGACCTTCCGGCTGACCGACCGGCTCGACCTCTATGCCGCCGGGCTGAACCTGCTTCACGACACCCATCAGGAAAGCAACGACCCGGACCGGGCCCAGCGCGCCCAGCGGTCGCTGCTCGTCGGCGCGAGGGTCAGGTTCTGAGGCGCTTCCGCCCCTTTCGCGCAGCGGCCGCGCTGGCGCTCCTCTCCGGCCTCGCGGCGGGCGGCGCGGCGCACGCCCAGCCGACCGAGGAAGCGGTGAAGGCGACCTTCCTGCCCAAATTCGCCCGCTATGTCGGCTGGCCCGCCCAGCGCCAGCCGGGCGCCGGCGCGCCCTTCATGCTCTGCGCGATCGGCCGCGACCCGTTCGGCCGCCTGCTCGACGCCGCCGCCGCGGCCGAGCAGATCGACGGGCACGGCGTCATGGTGCGGCGGCTGCCCGACGAACGGGGGGCCGGCGCCTGCCATCTGGCCTTCGTCCAGGGCCGCCAGCCTGCCGATACCGGCCGGCTGCTGCTGGCGCTGCGCAACCTGCCGGTGCTCACCATCACCGATGCGCGCGCCGGCCCGCAGCGCGGCATGATCCACTTCACCAACCTCTCCGGGCGGGTGCGCTTTTTCATCAACGACGCCGAGGCGGCGCGGCGCGGGCTGACGATCAGCTCGCGGCTGCTCGCCCTTGCCGCCGGCGTGACGCAGAGGCGCTGATGGCGAAGCGGCCCCGCCTTCCCCGGACCTGGATCGACGCGCCGGCGGCGATCGTCGCTGCGGTCGTCCTGCTGCTGCTCGTCGGCATCGGCGTGATCATGCAGAGCGAGGCCGCCTATCGCGACCTGCAGGAGCAGGAGACGCGGGTGCAGGCGGAAATCCTGGCGGCCAGCGTCACCGCGGCGCTGGACTTCGAGGACCGGGTGGCGGCGAGCGAGGCGGTGAGCGCGATCCGGGTCAACCGCCAGGTGCGCAGCGTCGGTGTCTATAACGAGCACGGTACCCTGGTCGCCGGCTATGGCCGCGACGGCCAGGCCCCGCTTCCCACCTTCGCCGACCGGCTGCCGACGCCGGAGAATGCGGTGGCTTCCGAGGTGCCGGTGACGAGCCGGGGCGAGCGGATCGGGACGGTCGTGCTCGTCACCGACCCTGAACCGGTCTCGCGGCGGCTGACCCGCTATCTGGTCATCGGCCTGCTGATCGTGATGGCGGCTTTGGTGGTCGGCGTGACCGGCGTCGCACAGGGCGCGCTGCGGCGGGCCAATCGCACGCTCGAGGAACGCGCCGACGCGCTCGCCGACGCCAATGCGGAGCTCAAGGTCCAGGTCAGCGAGCGCGGCAAGGCCGAGGAGCAGTTGCGCCAGGCGCACAAGATGCAGGCGCTGGGCCAGCTCACCGGCGGCATCGCGCATGATTTCAACAATCTGCTGACCGTGATCCAGGGCTCGGCCGACATGCTGCGCCGGCCCGGCGTGTCGGAGGAGAAGCGCATCCGCTTCGCCGAGGCGGTCGTGCAGGCCTCGGGCAAGGCGGCCGCGCTGACCGGCCAGCTGCTCGCCTTCGCCCGCCGCCAGCCGCTCAGGCCCGAGATGATCGACGCCAACGCGCTGATCCGGGACATGACGGACCTGCTGGACCGGACGCTGGGCGAGCGGATCGAAGTGGTCACGACGCTGGCGCCGGGGGCCTGCACGGTGGAGGCGGACCGCGCCCAGCTCGAATCGGCTTTGCTCAACATCGCAGTCAATGCGCGCGACGCCATGCCCGAGGGCGGCCGCCTCGAGATCCGCACCTCGCCCGTCACCGACGCGGAAAAGGGCGAGATGATCGCGCTATCCGTCAGCGACAGCGGCGCCGGCATGGACGAGGATACGCTTGACCGCGCCTTCGAGCCCTTCTTCACCACGAAGATGACCGGCAAGGGGACGGGCCTGGGGCTCAGCCAAGTCTACGGCTTCGCCAGCCAGTCGGGCGGTGACGTCCGGATCGAATCGGCGGTCGGGCGCGGCACCATTGTCACCCTGCTCCTGCCCCGGCGGGGCGCGCTGCCCGAGCCGCCCCGGACGACCGAACGCGCGGCGCTGAAGCGCGGGCGGACCGGGCGCATCCTGCTCGTCGAGGACAATGACGAGGTCGGCGCCTTCGCCGCGCACCTGCTCGGTGAGTTGGGTCATGACGTCGTGCGCGCGCAGTCGGGCGAGGAGGCGCTGGAGCGGGCGCTGGCCGACCGGTTCGACCTGGTCTTCACCGATGTGGTCATGCCCGGGATGAGCGGGCTCGACCTGGCCGGACGGCTCGCCGAGCAACGCCCCCGCCTGCCCGTCATCCTGACCACCGGCTATAGCGACGAGATCGCCCGCTCCGGGGCCGGCGGGCGGCCGGTAATCCTGAAGCCCTATACGCCGGAGGCGCTGGCCGCGGCGGTCGAGCAGGCGCTCGCAAGCGGGAAATAGCTGGTCGGGGAGACAGGATTCGAACCTGCGACCCTCTGCTCCCAAAGCAGATGCGCTACCAGGCTGCGCTACTCCCCGACCCTGGCTAACCGGCCCGCGCCATTGCGAAGGCTGGTGGGCCCGGCAGGATTCGAACCTGCAACCAAGCCGTTATGAGCGGCCGGCTCTACCGTTGAGCTACAGGCCCCGCCGCGCCATGCCATGCGGGGGCCTTCGCGGCAATGTGAAAGCTCAGACCGAGCCCTCGCTGCGGCTGGGCGTCTCCGTCTCGGCGGTGACCGCCGGCAGCGTCAGGATGAAGCCGTCCGGCGCGACGTCGAGCGATCCGCCCGCCGCCTCTGCGAGGTTGCGGACCAGGCGCAAGGCGAAGCCGAGGCCCAGCGCGGGCGCGCCCGGCCAGTCGCCGTCCGGGCTGTACCCGGGATCGAGCAGTTCGCGCTCGTCGAGCCCGGCGATCGCCCGCGGGCGGCCGAGTGAGAGCTGCAGGACCGGCGCCCGGCGCTCGGCGACCAGCCCGAGCGCAAGGCCGATCGCCTCGCCCTCCCCGGCCAGGCCGATCGTTCCGGCGAGCAGGCGGCCGAACATCCGCTCGGCGGCGCCCGGCTCAACACGGGCGAGCGGCAGGCCTTCCTCGATCCGCAGCTCGATCGCGGCACCGCGCTGGGCGGCGACCCGGGCATAGCTTTCGTGCAGCCGGGCCAGCAGGGCGACGGCGTCGGTGGCGCCCTCCGCCAGCTCGAGACGGCGCGATTCGATCCGCGCGGCGGTGTCGAGATCGTCGACGGCGCTCAGCAGGCTCCGCGCCTGCTCCATGATCGTCGCCGCGCGGCCGCGATAGGGCATGGCGGCCGGGCCCATATACTGGCCCTCGATCATCTCCGCGAAGCCGATGATCGCGTTGAGCGGGGTGCGCAGCTCGTGGATCAGCTGGCGCAGCGAGTCGGCGGGGAATTCCGTGCCGAACACGCCCTCGGCCACCGCCTCGAGGGCGCTCTGGGCAATCTCGTCCGGACGGGGGCGCCGGGCGGTCCCGCGATAGCCCTGGAAGGCCCCGCTCGCCGTATCGAAGAAGGGAATGCCGGAAATCCGCCAGTCGCCCGAGGCGGGCCCCTCCCCCGCGACGGTGAAACGCGCGTCGCGGAACGGGCTGCGCTTCTCGAAGCCGCCGGCCGCCTGGCCGTCCACGCCATGCTGGCCGCGGCCCGCGACCCAGGCGATGCTCTGCCCGACCAAGGCGCCCCGGGGCGCGCCCTCGACCCAGACGAGGACGCCGTCCGTGCCGGTCTCCCAGCGGAAGCTCTCGGCGCTGTTCGCGGCCGCGGCCGGGGCATGGGCCTGCGCCTCGCGGCGCTGGCGATAGGCCTCGATCCGGTCGACCAGCTCGCGGATCTGGGAATCGCCGCCCGCCGGTGCGGGCGCGGGCGTTTCCGCCGACCGTTCCGAACCCCCTTCGAGCCGGAAGTCGCTCGGGCCGAAGGCGCCGAGCGCCGCCCTCACCTCCGGCGCCAGATCCTGCCGGTGCCGCAAGAGCGACCGCGCGGCGGGCCCGAGCCGAGGCAACAGCCCCAGCCAGGTCTCGCTGTCGAGCCGGACGCCGCCGATCAAGGGCGCTGCGATCGAGGGCATATCCTCGGCGAAGAAGGCGACGAGGTCGGGGTCGACAGCCCGGCCCGCCAGCGACCGCGCCGATTGGCGGCGGATTTCGGGATCGATGCCGCGCCGGGCCTTGCGGAGCCACGCATAGGCCGCTTCTTCCTGCTCACCGCCGATCCCGCTGCGCTGCTGGGCGAGCAGGTCGACGAGCTGGCGCCAGCGCGCGGTGCACCGGTCAGGCCGGTCCGCGGCCTGGCCCAGCACGGTGGCAAGCATGTCGTCGAAACGCATCCGCACCGCCTAACTCGCGGGCAGGCCGTGCGAAAGCGCCTTATTGAGTGCGGCTCAAATCGGGACGCGCGGAGCGCTCAATCCAACCATGTCGGATCGAACGCTCCGAGCTCTTCCTGCCGCGATTTCCGAGTCGCCGGATATGATCATCCGACTGGAAATCGCTCAGCTCGTGCGGGTGGAGAGCCAGAGCAGCCAGAGCTGGGCGAGCTCGGCCCGCGGCCCGGTGACGGCGCGGAACGCCGCCTCCGCCTCGGCGCGCTGCCCCGCCATGGCGAGCGCGGCGCCGAGCCGCGTGTTGCCGAGGCCGGCCTCCGCGCCCTTCTGCAGCGCCGCGCGGTAGAGCTCGGCAGCCGGCCCGTATTCGCCATAGCCGTAATAGGCATCACCCATGGCAAGCGCGGCCGCGGCATCACGCCCGGCGAGCGCAGCCCGGCGGCCTTCCGCCAGCGAGCCGCGGTCGTCGGCCGCGCGCCGGGTGGCAAGCTCGATGCGCTCTCGCGCATAACCCGCATTCTGCGTGATCAGATTACGCCGCAATCCGTCCTCGAGCACCGCCTTGACCTCGCCGAACGCGCGGACCTGGTTGGCGGCCTCGGACAGCTCGATGAAGTCGCGCTCGGAGTTCATCGCGCCAGCGGCGCGCATGAGCCGGTACGTATCCAGTTTGAAGCTGGCATTGGTACTCGCGTAAAGGGCCAGGACATCGTGCCAGCTGCTCGGGCTCGGCGCTGCGGCCAGCCACTCGCGGAAATAGCGCATCGTGTCCGGCGATCGGGACTGATAGGCCAGAGCTGCCATTTGCTGTCGCCAGGCGGCCGGGATCGCCTGGCCGGCGCGCTGTTGTGCCTGGACGGCTTGTTGGTAGAAACCGAGCGCCCCCGGGTAATCGCGGGCATTGGCCCGGATCTGCGCCTGACGGATGAAGCGCGTCGGATCGTTCGGGTTCATCGCGTCGAGGGCGGCCATGGCGCGCTGCGCCTTGGCGGTATCGCCGGCCGCGGTCGCGAATTCGAGCTGGTTCTCGTACAGCGCCCGCATCTCGGTCGGCAGCGCGCCGCCGGAGGCGATCATCTCGTCAATGCCCTGCGACTGGAAGGCCCGGTTCTGGGTGTTGATGCCGATCTGGAGACGGATCTGGCCGACCAGATATTTCCCGTCATTGCTGGTCGCAGCCGGGGCCGCGGTCGCGAGCGCGGTGGTCGCCGTCGCCCAGTCGCCGGCGGTGACTGCGGCGATGACGGGCTGGAAGGCCTGCCGCTCCTGCCGAGTGAGATTGTAATTGCGCGTCGGCTGGGCGGGCTGGGCGGCCTGCCCGGACTGCGCGGGAGCAGTCCGCGGCGGGGGCCTCTCAATCTGGGGCTGGGGCGGCGGCGGCGTCGGCGCTCCGTAACCCTGGGCCAGGGCCGGCGCGGCCCCGCCGACCAGCGCTGTGATCGCCAGGGCGGCCTTTTGGATGGTCATCGAAATGTCTCCTGTTCGCACAAAACGACAAAATGAAATCAGGCCGGCCGACGCGACAGCCAGGTCAGCCAGAAGGCGGCAAGGTCGGCGCGCGGGCCGGTTACCAGCCGCAGCGCCGCTTCGGCCTCGGGCCGGCGGCCCGCCATGGCGAGCGCGGCACCGAGGCGCAGGTTGACGAGATTGGGATCCTCCCCGCCTTTTTGCAGGGCAAGGCCGTAGAGCGCGGCCGCCTCCGCATATTGGCCGTAGGCGTAGAAATTGTCTCCCGCCGCGCGCGCGGCTGCGCCGGTGCCGCTCTGCGCACGCGTCCTCAGCCCGGGCAGGGCCGCACGATCGGCGGCCACGGCGCGGGGCGCGATCCGCCCGGCCAGCGCGGGCGCGATGCGCGCGGTCTCGACCATGTTGCGCTGCAGGCCCTCGTCGATCACCGCCCGCGCCTCGCCGATCAGCCGCGCGTCGGCAAGCGCGCCGGCAAATTCCATATAGTCGCGCTCGCCGGCCAGCACGCCGGCCGCGCGCATCAGCCGGCGGATGTCGAGATCGAGCACCGGATCCCCGGCGAGGTCGCGATAGGCGGCGAGCGCGTCGCGCCAGTTGGACGGTGTCGGATAGGCCTCGACCAGCCCGCGCGCGAAGGCCAAAGTCGCGGGCGCGAAGCTCGCATTGCTGATCGGCGGGCGGGTCCCGTCATAAGCGACGGCAAGCCCACGCAGATACCAGCTCTCCGGCGAAACCCGCCCGGCCGCCCGGTCCGCGGCGACCGCGCGCTGGAACAGGCTGACCGCATTGGTGCGGATAGTGATCGCGGCCGGGCGCCGGGCGGTTGTGAGATGGCTCGCCGTATACTGGCCGTAATCGACGAGCGCGGCGCTGTTGTTCGGCTGCAGCTCCACGAGCCTGGCGATCAGCCGGTCGGTCTTCGTCGCGTCGCGGCCGGCAAGCGCGCGGCCCGCGAGATAGGCGACCAGGCCGGGCGCTTCCTCGGGCGTCACCAGGCCGCTTTCGATCATCGCCTCGGCGCCCTGGGTCTGCATCGCATTATCGTTGCGCTGACGGCCGATCTGGAACTGATAATGGGCGACCGCATAGCGGGCCGACGCGCCCTGCGCGCGGGCCCGCGCCGACGCCAGGGCGGCATCCTGCGCCGCCCGGTCGACGCCGGCCGACGCGGCCTGGAGGGCGGCGATCGCGTCCCGCTCCTCGCGGCTGAGATTGAGCGAGCGCGGCGTTTGCGCCTGCGCCGCGAGGGAAAGCCCGGCCGTGGCCAGCAAGGCAGCTGTCAGGGCCGTCAAAGCTTTCATCGGGAAGCCTCCTGTCGCAAGTGCCGGGTCATGGCGAATCCACCCGTCTCCGGCAATCGGGCGGTGGCTTCTAACGCTTATGCGGGTCGCTTTCTAGGGCCGGGCCAATGAACCGCCGTTGAACTGGGCGGTCGCCGCAATATATCTGATAAAAGGCACTTTTCTGCGGTTTTCCACCGGATTTCCTCGCGCGCGCGTACACGCGCGTGCGCGCGGGGTGGTCAGGGGCCCCGGCATGGTCTAGGGTTCCGCTTCGCCAGCGCAGTCGCGCTTTCTCACACAGACAACAACCCAGGAAATCCCATTGGCCAGCGTACCGCCGACCATCGAGTCCAGCGACATTTCCCCCATCTCCATCGTCGAGGAGATGAAGACCTCCTATCTCGACTATGCCATGTCGGTGATCGTCGCGCGCGCGCTGCCGGACGTGCGCGACGGGCTGAAGCCGGTGCATCGGCGCATCCTCTACGCCTGCCAGCAGGGCGGCTTCGTGGCCGGCCGGCCCTATCGCAAGTCGGCCAAGATCGTCGGCGACACGATGGGCAATTACCACCCGCACGGCAATCTCGCGATCTACGACGCGCTCGCCCGCATGACGCAGGACTGGTCGATGCGCGTGCCGCTGATCGACGGCCAGGGCAATTTCGGCTCGATGGACCCCGATCCGCCCGCGGCGGAGCGCTACACCGAGGCGCGGCTCGCCAAGGTCGCGATGACCCTGCTCGAGGATCTCGACAAGGACACGGTCGACTTCACCCCGAATTACGATGCCTCGCTGACCGAACCGACCGTCCTGCCCGCCCGCTTCCCGAACCTGCTGGTGAACGGCGCCGGCGGCATCGCGGTCGGCATGGCGACGAATATCCCGCCGCACAATCTGGGCGAGGTCATCGCCGCCTGCAAAGCCTATATGGACGATCCCTCGATCAGCTCCGAAGCGCTGATGGAGCATGTCCCGGCCCCCGATTTCCCGACCCGGCCCCTGATCCTCGGCCAGGCCGGCGCGCGCAGCGCCTATCTCACCGGCAAGGGCTCGATCATCATGCGCGCCCGCCACGAGATCGAGGAAGGCCGCGGCGACCGCCGCTCGATCGTGCTGACCTCCATTCCCTACCAGGTCGGCAAGAGCGGCCTGGTCGAGAAGATCGCCGAGGCGGCCAAGGACAAGCGCGTCGAGGGCATTTCCGACATTCGCGACGAATCCAACCGCGAGGGCGTGCGCGTGGTCATCGACCTCAAGCGCGACGCGACGCCGGACGTGGTGCTGAACCAGCTCTGGCGGCACACGCCGGCCCAGTCGAGCTTCCCGGCCAACATGCTCGCCATCCGCGGCGGCCGGCCCGAGACCTTGACCCTGCGCGACATCATCGAGAGCTTCGTCCGCTTCCGCGAGGAGGTGATCACCCGGCGCTCCAAATATGAGCTCGCCAAGGCGCGGGAGCGGGCGCATCTGTTGCTCGGCCTGGTCATTGCGGTCACCAATCTGGACGAGGTGGTGCGGATCATCCGCGGCTCCGCCTCTCCCGGCGAGGCACGCGCTTCGCTGCTCGCGCGCGAATGGCCGGTCGCCGAGATCGCGCCCTATATCCGCCTGGTCGAGGCGGTGGAGACCGAGATTGCGGGCGACAGCTACCGTCTCTCCGAGGCGCAGGTGCGCGCCATCCTCGAGCTGCGCCTGCACCGGCTGACCGCGCTCGGCCGCGACGAGATTGCCGGCGAGCTGCGCGAACTCGCCACCTCGATCGGCGAATTGCTCGAGATCCTCGGCGATCGCGTGCGGCTCTATGCAGTGATGCGCGCGGAGTTCGACGAGATCGCGGAGGCCTTTGCGACGCCGCGCGTCACCGAGATCGCGCCGTCCTTGGATGGGGTCGACGACGAGGACCTGATCGAGCGCGAGGACATGGTCGTGACCGTCACCCTGGGCGGCTACATCAAGCGCACCCCGCTCGAGGCGTTCCGCACCCAGGCCCGCGGCGGCAAGGGCCGCGCCGGCATGGCCACGAAGGAAGAGGATGCGGTCACGAAATTGTTCGTGACCTCGACGCACACGCCGGTCCTGTTCTTCTCCACCGCGGGCAAGGTCTACCGGCTCAAGGTGTGGCGCCTGCCCGAGGGCGCACCCCAGGCCCGCGGCCGGCCGATGGTGAACCTGCTGCCGCTCGCAGAGGGGGAGACGATCTCGACCGTGCTGCCGCTGCCCGAGGATGAGAATGAGTGGGGCAAGCTCCACGTCATGTTCGCGACCGCCCGCGGCACGGTGCGGCGCAACTCGATGGATGCCTTCACCAACGTCCCCTCGAACGGCAAGATCGCGATGCGGTTCGACGAGGGGTCGGAGGACCGGTTGATCGGCGTCTCCCTGCTCACCGAGGAGGACGACGTGCTGCTCGCGACGCGGAACGGCAAGGCGATCCGTTTCTCGGCAACGGACGTGCGCGAGTTCCAGAGCCGCACTGCCGCCGGCGTGCGCGGCGCCCGCATGGTCGGCGACGACGAGGTGATCTCGCTCTCCATCCTCCGGGGCTTCGAGGCCACAACCGAGGAGCGCGACGCCTATTTGCGGGCCGCGCCCTGGAAGGAAGGCGAGCGCGAGACGAGCCTGTCGCCCGAGCGCATGGCCGAGTTCGAGGCGGCGGAGGAGTTCATCCTCACCGTCTGCGCCAACGGCTACGGCAAACGCTCCTCCGCCTATGAATATCGGCGGACCAACCGCGGCGGCCAGGGGATCACCAATATCGACAATCTGGCCCGCAACGGCCCGGTCGTCGCTTCCTTCCCTGCCCATCATGGCGAGCAGCTGATGCTGGTCACCGACCAGGCCAAGATGATCCGGATGAGCGTCGGCGACACCAGGGTGATCGGCCGCTCCAGCGCCGGCGTGCGCCTGTTCAACGTGGCGGAGGACGAACATGTCGTCTCGGCCGCGCGGATCGAGGAGAGCGAGGAGGAAGGCGAGACCGTGGCGGAGACGGTGGAAGGCATGGATGAAGCTGACGCCGGAACCGAATAGAAGGCAGCGGCTGGTCGACGGGCCGCGGCTGCTCGCCGGGATCGTCGTCGCCGCGCTCGCCGCCGGCCCGGTCTTCTTCATCAGCGGGACCCTGCTGACGGGGCTGGTCGCCTCGCGGGGCGGCGAAGTGTTCGACTGGGCCGGGAACCAGGCCCTGCCCTTCATCCTGCTGCTGTCGGTCCGCTACGTCTTCCTGTCCGCCATCCTGCCGATGACCCTGGGGGCGGCGGGGATGGCGGTGCTCGGCGCGATGTTCCGGGGCGCCCGCTCCTGGCTGGCCTGGATGCTGGCCGGCGCGGTGCTGGCCGGCCTGATCTGCCTGCTCTTTCCGGACCTGCTCTCCACCTACCGCCTGCTCGGGGTCGCCCTGCTCGTCACCGGCCTCGCCTGCGGCCTCATCTGCCGCGCCTTCGCGCGCTGGCCGGAGGATGCGGATTCGGGCGGCGGGGACCGGGCTCAGACGTAGAGGTCGACGACCTCGACGTCCGGCAGCACCGTCTCGTGCAGCGGCGTGCGGTGGCAGCCGGCCGGATCCCGCTCGAAGCAGAGCAGCGCCGACGGCTTCTCTCCCGCGAGGGCGGTCATCTGCGCCGCCTCCATGCCGGCTTCCGGCGTTTCGAGCTGCGCCGCGAAGATGCGCCGCATCTCGTCCATCCGCCCCTTGCGCGCGGCCTCCCGGCCGGCGGGCGGCGTGCCCAGCGCCTTCAGGTGGACATAGTCGATCCCGGCTTCCTTCAGGCCCGCCGCCAGCACGTTCTTCGAGAAGCCGGGCTTGCGCGACAGCGGCACGGCGCGGACATCGATCACCCGCTCGACGCCGGCAGCCTGCAGCGCCGCGACCAGCTCTGCCTGGGTGGCGCCCTCATAGCCGATGGTGAAGATGCGTGCGGGGCCGGTCATCTGACGTCTGTATAGCCTTTGGTCGCGGGCTTGCCGCGGAACACGATGGAGAAGAAGTTGACGAAATAGAGGCCGGCCATCCGGAGATAGCCATGCTTCTGCAGGCGCCGGCCCGAGGTCGGCATCACGAAGCGGGGGTGGAAGAGCACTTCCCCATATTTCCTGGCGCGCTTGGCGATGTCCGCATCCTCGCCGTAGAATTCGATCTTCGGATCGAAGCCGCCCATCTTCTCCAGCACGTCGCGGCGGATCGCGAAATTGCCGCCGACCAGCATGTAGCCGATGATCCCGTAGAGCGGCCGCGCCGCGACGAACCAGCCCGAGGCGACCTTGTTGCGCCAGCCGGCGAGGTCGTAGAAACTGTACGGCCCGGACAGCGAGGCGAGCTTCTGGTTCCTGCCGAACTGCTCCCAGATCTGCTCGATCCAGCCCGCCGGCGGATGGGTGTCGGCGTCGACATAAGCGAGGATGTCGCCCTTCGCCGTCAGGAAGCCGCGCTGGCGGGCGCGCGTGATCCCCTTTTCCGGCTCGAACACATAGGTGACCGCCGGATAGCGCTCGACGATCGCCCTGGTCCCGTCGGTGCTGTTATTGTCGACGACGATGACCTCGAACGCCTTGCCCGCAATATTCTCCATCACCGCGTCGAGGCAGGCGCCGATATAGGCCTCCTCATTATAGGCCGGGATGATGAGGCTGATCGTCGGCCTGTCTGACATGGTCTCGGCGGTCATGAGATGGGCTAGTGCCGCAATATCTCTGGTCTGGCCAGAGTCCAGAGGCCCGGGCCGGGACCGCGACGGGACGGCTATCCGGGCGCGTGACATACGGCCTCGACATTGATTCGGTCGGGATCGAACACGAAGGCCGCATAGTAGTTCGGCCCATAGTGGGGACGAAGGCCCGGCCTCCCATTGTCTCTGCCGCCTGCGGCGAGGGCAGCGGCGTGGAAGGCGTCAACTTCCGCGCGCGTCGCAGCGGTGAAGGCGACATGGGTCCCCTCTCCCACAAGTTCATTGTCGCCGACCCAGAAGGACGGATTGCCGTCTTTCCCGAAACCGTGTGCTGTACCGCCCGACTGCGTCTGCTCCGGCGTGACGGTCATGATCAGGCCGATTCCGAGCGGCGCCAGCGCCTGTTCGTAGAAGGTACGCGACCGTTCCGCGTCGGCCACCGCAAATCCGACATGATCGAGCATGCTTCCTCCCGCTGGTGAAGGAGACTATCGCAGCCCGCCATGACTTACCAAGTGCATATCATCGGCGGCGGGCTCGCCGGCTCGGAGGCGGCCTGGCAGCTCGCGGAGGCCGGATTGAAGGTGCGCCTCTCCGAGATGCGCGGCGGCGGCGAGATGACTCCGGCGCACCAGACGGATGGCCTCGCCGAGCTCGTCTGCTCGAACAGCTTCCGCTCGGACGATGCGGTGAGCAACGCCGTGGGGCTGCTCCATGCCGAGATGCGCGCGCTCGGCTCTGTGATCATGGCGGCTGCGGACGCGCACAAGGTACCGGCCGGCTCGGCGCTGGCGGTCGACCGGGACAATTTCTCGGCGGCGGTGACGGCGCGGCTCGCCGCCCATCCCAATATCGAGATCGTGCGCGAGCGCATCGACGCCCTCCCGGCCGCGGGCCTCACCATCGTCGCCACGGGACCGCTGACCGCGGCCCGGCTGGCCGAGGCGATCGGCGCGGCGACCGGCGCGGACTCGCTCGCTTTCTTCGACGCGATCGCGCCGATCGTGCACCGCGACACGATCGACATGGACGTCTGCTGGATGGCGAGCCGCTGGGACAAGGGTGACACCAGGGATTACATCAACTGCCCCATGACCAGGGAGCAATATCTCGCTTTCCACCAAGGCCTGCTCGACGGCGAGAAAGGCGAATTCCGGGAGTGGGAGAAGGACACGCCCTATTTCGAGGGCTGCATGCCGATCGAGGTGATGGCCGAGCGGGGCGTGGACACCTTGCGCTACGGGCCGATGAAGCCGGTCGGGCTCGACGATCCGCGGACCGGGCGCTGGCCCTATGCGGTGGTCCAGCTCCGCCAGGACAATGCGCTCGGCACGCTCTGGAACATGGTCGGCTTCCAGACCAAGCTGAAGCATGCCGAGCAGGTGCGCCTGTTCCGGACGATCCCGGGCCTCGAGAAGGCCGAGTTCGCGCGGCTCGGCGGCCTGCACCGCAACACCTTCATCAATTCGCCCGAATTGCTCGACGGCACGCTCAGGCTGCGCAAGGCGCCGCACATCCGCTTCGCCGGCCAGATCACCGGTTGCGAGGGCTATGTGGAATCGGCGGCGGTCGGCCTGCTCGCCGGCCGTTTCGCGGCTGCGGAGGCGGGAGGAAACGCCCTTCCCCCGCCTCCGCCCACAACAGCTCTGGGGGCGCTGCTTGGCCATATTACCGGCGGCGCCGACGCGGCGAGCTACCAGCCGATGAACGTCAATTTCGGCCTCTTCCCCCCGCTGAACGCCGGCCGCACCAAGAAAGCGGACCGCAAGAAACTCTACACCGACCGCGCCCGGGCGGACCTGGAGGAATGGCTACCCGCTTCCTAGCGCGCACCTCGCTGTCCACCGCCGCTGGCCCCGGCGCTGCGCTGGTTTGTGCAGTCGCAGCGGGCATTCCTCGCGCTGGCAGTGCGGCGCGGGCGCGGGGCGGTGGTGGCGAATTCGGCCCGGTTGAGGGCGCGATCGTTGTTCGCATCCGCCTCGGCGAACTTGCGCAAGGTCGCGGAGGCCCATTCCTCGAAGCTCAGCTGGCCGTCATGATTGGCGTCGAGCCGCTGATAGTTGCGGCGGCGCTGCCAGGTCATTTCCTCCACCGTGACCCGCCCGTCATTGTCGCGGTCGGCGCGGTCGAAGCGGCGCTGCTCGCGCGTCCGCGAATCCGCCGAGGGCGGGCGGCCGGGGGTCATCGGCAGGTCCGCCGCTGCCTCGGTCGCCGCCGGCGCGGCGGGCACCGGATTCTCGTTGCGGTTGGCCACACCCTTCCAGATGAAGAAGCCGGCAAGCAGAAGCAAAGTCGCCGATCCGGCGCCGGTAAGGAATCGCAGCATCACGTCCTCCCCTGTCCGGAGACGATGCTAGTCATTGCTCATCGAAAATGCAAAATATATGCGGTTATTTCATCCAAAATGGATTAATATCCGCTGATCCGGTGCTGCATCATCCGTAGGATGCGGGCCGGGCTTCCGGGTCTTTCCGGTTTTCGTCCAAGCCGTTCAAGATCACGTCTCGCAAGCATTGCCAACATGCCAAGTGGACGGAGCCGTTTCGGCCATTTCGTCTTCGACTCGGGCGGCGGCGACTTGACTTCACCGGCACGGCGGCTGTGGCGGGCGAGATCGGCCAGCGCCCAGGCCGCGCCCGCCCGCCTGACGGGGAAATCGGCCACGCCGAGCAGTCGCGCAGTCAGCACGAACAGCTGCGCGCCCCGGAGCTCGGCGTAACGGGCCAGCTCCGCTTCGGTCAGCGCCTCCTCGGCCAGCAGCATCAGCCAGCCCTCCTCCATCGCGGCCAGCTCCGCGCCGCTTGCCGTCGGCAGGACATGGGCCGCAAGCGCCTGCAGCAAGGGCTCCGCGGGCGGCGGTTCCCGGTCCAGCCGCTCCAGCGCCTCCCGCCACCAGGCGAGCCGCATCTGCGAGACCAGGGGCTGGGTGCCGGTGGCGAGGATCGCGCCGAAGCCGGCGTCGAGCCGCCACAGCGCGGCGACCGCCGGGCGCACCGCGGCCGGGACATAGGCGAGCGCGAGCGTCCGGTCGGGATCGAGATCCATCACCCGCAATCTAGCGGTAGCAAACCTTCTTCGCAGCAGCGACGACGTCCGCCGACTTCACCAGCGCCAGTTTCTCGAGGTTCGCAGCATAAGGCAGCGGGACATCGACGTCGGTGACGCGCAGGACGGGAGCGTCGAGATAGTCGAACCCCTCCTCCATCGCGATCGCCTGGAGCTCGGAGGAGATCGAGCAGACCGGCCAGCCTTCCTCGACGCAGACCATGCGGTTGGTCTTCTTGAGGCTCGCCAGCACGGTCGCCTTGTCGAGCGGGCGCAAGGTGCGGAGGTCGATCACCTCCGCATCGATGCCCTCGCCGGCGAGCGCGGCAGCCGCCTCGAGCGCGACGCCGACCCCGATCGAATAGGAGACCAGAGTGACGTCCTTGCCCTGCTTCACGACCTTCGCCTTGCCGATCGGGAGGACGTAGTCGTCGAGCTTCGGAACGTCGAAGCTCTGTCCGTACAAAAGCTCGTTCTCGAGGAAGACGACCGGGTCCTCGGAGCGGATCGCCGCCTTGAGCAGGCCCTTGGCGTCGGCCGCCGAATAAGGCGCGATCACCACCAGCCCCGGCACCGAGGCGTACCAGGGCCCGTAATTCTGGCTGTGCTGCGCGCCGACCCGGGCCGCGGCGCCGTTCGGACCGCGGAAGACGATCGGGCAGCGCATCTGCCCGCCGGACATATAGTTGGTCTTCGCCGCCGAATTGATGATGTGGTCGATCGCCTGCATGGCGAAGTTGAAGGTCATGAACTCGATGACCGGCTTGAGACCGCCCATCGCCGCGCCCGTCCCGACGCCGGCAAAGCCATATTCCGTGATCGGCGTGTCGATCACGCGCTTCGGCCCGAACTCGTCGAGCAGGCCCTGGGTGACCTTGTAGGCGCCCTGATATTCGGCGACCTCCTCGCCCATCACGAAGACGCGGCCGTCGGCCCGCATCTCCTCGGCCATGGCGTCGCGGAGCGCCTCGCGCACCGTTGTCTTCACCAGCTCGGTGCCGGCCGGCACGTCGGGCTCGTCCACCGTATGCGCGACCGCGGCGACGAGATCGCGCGCGGCGGTCTCCATCTGATGCGGAGTCGGCGAGGCGGATTCGGGCGCCGGAGTCTCGGCCGCGGGCGCCGGGGAAGGCGCAGGTGCGGCGGGTGCGGGAGCCGGCGCGGGAGCCGGCGCCGAGGCATTCTCGCCCTCCGCGGCCATGACCGCGATCACCGCGCCGACCTTCACCTCGTCCGTGCCCTCGGGCACCAGGATCCGGCTGATCACACCCTCGTCGACCGCCTCGAACTCCATCGTCGCCTTGTCGGTCTCGATCTCGGCGAGGATGTCGCCGGCGGCGACCTTGTCGCCTTCCTTGACCAGCCATTTGGCGAGCGTCCCCTCCTCCATGGTCGGGGACAGAGCCGGCATCCTGATCTCGATCGCCATCAGTAGCTCCCCACCAGCACGTCGGTATGGAGTTCGGACGGATCCGGCTCGGGCGCCTGCTCGGCGAAGTCGGCGGCCTCGACGACGATCTTCTTGATCTCGTTGTCGATCGCCTTGAGCTCGACCTCGGACACGCCCATCCCTTCCAGCTCCTTCTTCGCATGCTCGATGGGATCGGACTTGTCGCGCACCGCCTGCACCTCCTCGCGCGAGCGATATTTGGCAGGGTCGGACATGGAGTGGCCGCGATAGCGGTAGGTCTTGAGCTCGAGCAGGATCGGCCCCTTGCCGCTGCGCACCCAGTCGAGCGCCGTCTCGGCGGCGCCGCGCACCGCGAGCACGTCCATGCCGTCCACCTGCAGGCCGTTGATCCGGAAGCTCTCGCCGCGCTTGTAGAGCTGGTCCTCGGCCGAGGCGCGGTTCACGCTCGTGCCCATCGCATACTGGTTGTTCTCGATCACGAAGATGATCGGCAGCTTCCAGAGCTCGGCCATGTTGAAGCTCTCATAGACCTGGCCCTGGTTCGCCGCGCCGTCGCCGAAATAGGCGAGGCAGACCCCGCCATCCTCGGCATATTTGTGCTTGAAGGCGAGGCCGGTGCCGAGGCTGACCTGCGCGCCGACGATGCCGTGGCCGCCATAGAAGCCGTGCTCGACGCTGAACATGTGCATCGAGCCGCCCTTGCCCCTGGAGATGCCCGCCTGGCGCCCGGTCAGCTCGGCCATGATCACCTTGGGATCGATGCCGTAGGCGAGCATGTGGCCATGGTCGCGATAGCCGGTGATCACGCTGTCCTTGCCGACGGTCATCGCCGACTGCAGGCCGACCGCGACCGCCTCCTGGCCGATATAGAGGTGGCAGAAGCCGCCGATCAGGCCGAGGCCGTAAAGCTGGCCGGCCCGCTCCTCGAAGCGGCGGATGAGCAGCATCTGCCGGTAGAATTCGAGCAGCTCGTCCTTGTCCGCCTTGTAGCGGACCGGCTCGTCCGGTCGCTCGCGATTGGGAATCTGGGGCGCCGGAGCAGCGGCCTTTTTGGGGGCGCGCTTCGGCGTTGCTGCCTTGGCCATGAAAGGCTCTCTCCTCGTCTCGATTGCGGCCCTATGGCGGCAAACGGGCGGACGCGCAACATGGCGTCCGGCGGCTGGCGGACCTCAGGGAATTCGGATGAAAATCAGCGACGCTGCGCGGCGGCGCGGGCGTCGGTCGAATCGTCGAGCGGGATGATGATCTCGTCGGGCCGGACATAGCCGAGCTGGTTGCGGATCATCTCCTCGGCGAGGTCGGGATCGGCATTGGCGGGATCGAGCAATTGCGAACGGTGCTGCAGCCTCGCCCGCTCCGCTTCGAGCCGGGCCAGGGTCACGCCGCGCTCGGCCTTGGCGCGGCGATAGTCGCCCCAGGCCATCACCCCGTTCTCCCCGACCACGGCGGCGCCGACGAAATAGCAGATGATGAGAAGCCCCGCCGCGGGCCAGGCCGCCCGCCGGATCAGTTTCAAAGGATTGCGCCCCACCGTCATCGCCCCGACACAGAATCAGCAAAGCGAAGGAGAATCAACCCCTTTGGGACGGCCTGCGTAGAAATCCGGTGGGGCGAGCGGCTAGCGAGTCGAAGCGTTGAACACGCCCCGCCCGGCGTAGATGGCGGCGCTGCCCAATTCCTCCTCGATCCGGAGCAGCTGGTTATATTTGGCGAGCCGGTCGGAACGGGCGAGGCTGCCCGTCTTGATCTGCCCGCAATTGGTGGCGACGGCGAGGTCGGCGATGGTCGTGTCCTCGGTCTCGCCCGAGCGGTGCGACATCACCGCAGTGTAGGCCGAGCGGTGTGCCAGCGAGACCGCGGCGAGTGTCTCCGTCAGCGTGCCGATCTGGTTGACCTTGATCAGGATGGAATTGGCGAGCCCGTCCTGGATGCCCATGGCGAGCCGCTTCGGATTGGTGACGAAGAGATCGTCGCCGACCAGCTGGATCCTGCGGCCGAGCAGGTCGGTGACCGCCTTCCAGCCGGCGAGATCGTCCTCGGCCATGCCGTCCTCGATCGAGGCGATCGGATAGTCGTTGCAGAGCTGGCCGAGAAAGGCCGCCATCTCGTCCGGGGAGAGGGTCATGCCCTCCCCTTCCATAAGGTAGGCACCGTCGCGGAAGAACTCGGTCGCGGCGCAGTCGAGCGCCAGCACGACGTCGTCGCCGGGCGTGTAGCCGGCCTGTTCGATCGAGCGCATGATGAAGTCGAGCGCCTTGCGCGCGGAGGCGAGGTTCGGGGCGAAGCCGCCCTCGTCGCCGACCGCCGTGGCGAGGCCGGCCTCGTGCAGGCCTTTCTTCAGCGTATGGAAGATCTCCGCGCCGCAGCGCAGGCCCTCGGCGAAGCTCGCGGCGCCGACCGGCATGATCATGAATTCCTGGAAGTCGATCGGATTGTCGGCATGGGCGCCGCCGTTGAGGATGTTCATCATCGGCACCGGCAGCAGCTGCGCCGAGACTCCGCCGACATAGCGGTAGAGCGGCAGGCCCCGGGCCTCGGCGGCCGCCTTGGCGACGGCGAGGCTGACCCCGAGGATGGCGTTGGCGCCCAATCTCGACTTGTTCTCGGTGCCGTCGAGATCGATGAGCAGGGCATCGATCTCTCCCTGGTCCTCGGCGTCCATGTCGAGGATCGCCTCGGCGATCTCGCCGCGCACCGAATTGACCGCCTCGCACACGCCCTTGCCGAGATATTTGCCCTTGTCGCCGTCGCGTTTCTCGACCGCCTCGTGGGCGCCGGTCGAAGCGCCCGATGGAACCGCCGCCCGGCCCATGCTTCCGTCCTCGAGCAGGACGTCCACCTCGACGGTGGGATTGCCGCGGCTGTCGAGAATCTGGCGGGCATGGACGTCGAGAATGGCGGTCATTGTTACGGCCTCGTTCTGAACTATATGAGGTGGAGCGAGGCGCGGCTTATCGGCGCGGCGCAGGCGACGCAACTTTCGTCGCTGCGCGGCGGAACGTGAGGCACGGCTCGCCGTTCTCGCTGCAAAGCAACACCAGGTGGAGTAAAAGCTATGCCTCCTCGCAATGACGAGCTTCCCGAAGGCACGGATCACATCATCAACGGCGCCATGGAGACTGGCGGCGCGGCCGGCGGCGGCGGGGCGAGCTCGGGCTTCATCGGCGCGTCGGGCGGCGACGGAACGGGCGGCACGGCCGCCTCAGCAGGAGGAACCGAGATGACAGCGACTGAAGGCACCGGCGGCTCGGCCGCGGCGGACGAAGGCGGCGGCACCAGCATCGGCAGCGGAGTCACCGACCAGGTGCGCGGCCAGATCTACAATCTTCGCGACCAGGCCGGAGGCAAGGTCCGCGAATTCGCCGACACCGGCAAGT
>NZ_DASPNF010000004.1:0-155166 GCF_035626655.1 Allosphingosinicella sp. | reverse complement strand
GGTGCCGGTGATCTCGATGGTGAACGAGCCCGCAGCGGCTGTCTGCGACACGATGAAGCCGGGCAGCGCGCCGGTGATGACCAGAGTATCCCCGGCCACCCGGTCGGTGAGCGTGATCGTTGCACCGGTGATATTGCCGCCCGACGGGATCAGATCCTGGTCGAACACGGCCACGCCCGCGCCGATCGCGACCGCGGGACCGTCCTCGTTATAGGTCGTCGTGAAGTCGATGCCGGCAGCGCCGCCGTTCAGGTCAACCACCGGCCGCAAATTGTCGGGGGTGACGTTGACGGTCGCCGTGTAGACGGCCGACAGGTCGTCGCCGCCATTGGCCACGCCGCCATTGTCGCGGACCTGGAAGGTGAAGCTCGTATAGGGCGAGCCGAACTCGTCCGGGTCGGGCTGGAAGGTCAGCATGCCCGCCGCGATCGCGCTGTAGGCGATCTCGTCATTCACCTGGATGGCGACGCCGTTCAGCAGGATGTCGCCTTCGGCCGGCAAGGAGGTGAAGCGCACCGTGAACGGGGCGTTGCCGTCGACGTCGCTGAACGGGAAGTCGCTCGTCTGGAAGGTGTAGGGATCGTCCTCGCTGACCCCGTTGATCGTCACGTTCGCGCTGGTCGGCTCGTCGTTGATCGCGGTGATCGGGATGACGAGCTGGGCGCTGCCCTCCTCGTCGCCGGTCCCGCCGCTGAGCCCCGGATCGGCGCCGGTCGCGCCGCCATCATTGGCAGTCACGGTGAGCGTCGCGCTCGGCGGCGGGTTGTCCGTGTTCGGCGTGAAGCTGACCAAGCTGGTGGCGTCGGTGTCGAGCAGGGCCGCGATCTCCGCGAGCGTGCCGGTGATGGTGACGCTGCTGGTGCCGCTGCCCGCCACGCTCGCGCCGCTGCCTCCGGCCGTTACGGTCAGGATGCCGTAGTCGACCGACAGGGTGACGGTGAGATCGGCTGTCCCGGCGTCCACGTCGGCGACCGAGATCTGGCCCTTGAGGTCGAAGGCGACCTGCTCGGTGGCCCTGAGGGGCGGGCCGGCGAGCGAGAAGCCAATGCTCCCCGCCACCAGCCCATAGGTGCCGTCCGGATTGGTCTCGTTGGTGGTGAAGGCACGGCCGACGCCCGACATGTCGCTGTTGGTGATCGCCAACAAGATCCGACTGCCGTCGGAGGGCGACTGCCACAGGCCTTCGTGAAACGCGATCCAGTAATTGCCGGCCGACAGCGGGACAGCGCCGAGGTCGATCACCGCCTGGAACACGTCGCCGAAGCTGCTGTTCACCCCCGTGTCGGTCAGCACCGGCGAGAGATCGGCGCCGCTGACGATCAGGGTTCCCGGGAGGTTTGACCCATTATCCTGATAGATGGCGAAGCTCAATGATCCGCCGAACCCCTCCAAAATGCCCTCGAACGTGTTGTCAGGTTCCATCAGGTAGAGGGTTAGGCTCGACAGGGCCGTGGACGCGCCGAGCGTGAAATTCTCCGCCTGCACGAATTCGGAGATGTTGATACCGATACTGGAGTCTAGCACCGGGGCCTGGCTCCAGACGGCCGGCGGCTGCGCGATCGTCACAGTCGGGGCGTCGTTCACGGCGCTGACGTTCAGGGTGAAGGTGTTTGCGGAGGGATCGAGGTCGACGCCGCCATCGGCCGTCCCGCCATTGTCCCGGACCTGGAAGGTGAAATTGCCGTAGCCGGCGCCATTGCCGTTCGGAAGCGGCGTGTAGACCAGGTTCGGAATGTCGGCGACGGCGATCTCCGCCCCCGCGCTCAGCGCGTTGCCGTTCAGCGTCAGCGTGCCGTTCGCCGGCAGGGTCGTGATGACCACCGAGAAGAAGCCGTGATTGTCGATCGCGTCGGTGAAGCCGAAATCGGCGGCGGAGAAGGTATAGCTGCCGTCCTCGGCGATCGTCCGGGCGACGTCCGTCCCAGCCGGTGCATCGTTCACCGGCGTCACGGTGATCGCGATCGAATCGCTGTCCACCTGCGTGCCGCCGCTCCCGGTTTCACCATTGTCGGTGATCTGGATGCTGATCGCGTCCGGGCCGAAATAGTTGAGGTCCGCATTGTAGGCGAGGCCCGAGGCGAGGGCCGCGTTGATCGCCGCTGCCGTGCCGGAGAAGGTCATGGTCGCGTCGAAATTGCCGTCGCCGGCGGTGAAGCTGAGCCCGGTGACGTTGCCGAGCGTCAGCGCGCCATGCGCCACGCTCAGCGTCACCGACAGCGTCGTCGCGTCGACGTCGGCGACGGAGACGTTGGAAAGCGAGAAGGCGCCCTCCTCCGGAATGGTGATGGCCGTCGTCCCGAGCGTGATCGTCGGCGCATCGTTCAGCGCCGTGACGTTGAAGGTGATCGTATTGGGTGACTGGTCCGTGTCGACGCCGCTATTGGCGGTGCCGCCGTCGTCCCGCACCTGGAAGGTGAAGCTCGAATAGGGAGCGCCGTTGGCGTTCGGGGCCGGCCGGTAGAAGAACCGTCCGAGTGCGATGTCCGCAGCGCTAATGAACTCGCCCGCAACCACATCGACCGGATCCGCTCCTCCGGGGCCGTCGGGATCGAAGAAGAGGGTGCCCTGGACCGGGATCGTCGTGATCAGCACGCCAGCGAAGTCGTCGCCCTCGACCGGATCGCTAAAGCCGAAATCGGCGGCGGAGAGCGTGTAGGTCGCGTCTTCGCTGACGATGAGCGTGTTGTCCGTCCCGGCGGGCGCGTCGTTCACGGAGTTTACGGTGATCGCGATGCTGTCAGCGTCGGAAAGCGTGCCGCCCGTCCCGCTATTGCCATTGTCGCTGGTCACGATCTGCAGCGTGTCCGGGCCGTTATAGTCGGGGTCGGGCGTGTAGACGAGGCCGTTCAGGGCCTCGTTGATCTCCGCCACGGTGCCGACGATCTCGACCGTGGCCGTGCCGTTGCCCGTCAGCGAGGTCAGCCCCGCATGGCCGTTGGCGGCAAGCGTGCCGTGCAGCACGGTCAGCGTGACGGTGATATCCTCCGCGCCCGAGTCCAGGTCGGCCACGCTGATCAGGTTGCCGTTGCTGGCGGCGAAGAGCAGGCTGACGTCTTCATCCACGCTCCGGGCGCCAGGCACGCTGTTCACCGGCGCGTCGTTCACTGCGGTGACGTCGAAGGTGATCGTGTTGGGCGTCTGGTCCGTATCGTGGCCGCTGTTCAGCGTGCCGCCGCTGTCGACCACCTGGAAGGTGAAGCTCGAATAGCCGACGCCGTTGCCGTTCGACGCGGGCTGGAAGACCAGCAGGCCGCCATTGAGCTGGCTGAGCGTGACGAACGTGTTGCCCATCGTGATCGCGCTGCCGTTGAGGAGCAGGGTGCCGGCGGTCGGCAGGGTCGTCACCATGACCCCGATCGGACTGTGCCCGTCGACGTCGCTAAACCCGAAATCGGTGGCGCTCAGCGTCCGCGATGTATCTTCGGTGAGGCTGAACGTCGCGTCGGTGCCCGAGGGCGCGTCGTTGACGCCCGCGACCGCGACGAAGCTGTTGATCACGCGCGTGTCGACACCGCCATTGGCGGTGCCGTCGCCGTCGACCAGGGTCCAGGTGATCCGGCGCGATGCGGTCGAGGGGTTGAGCGTGTTGGTGTTGGTATAGGCGAAGATCCGGAGCAGCTCCTGCACGCGCGCCGGCGTGGCGTCGCCGTCGAAGCTGATCGAGATCGAATCGTTCGCGGACGCCGTCACAGTCCCGAAGACCACGCCGGCGATGCTGATCTGGCTGCCGACATTGCTGCCGTTGGACAGCTGGACGACGCCGCTGCCGTCCATGCCGAGCACGTCCTCGCCGGCGGCGAGGCCGAGGGTGATGGCGACGGTCAGCAAGCCGCCGTCGAAATCGGGACTGTCGACATCGGTGACCGTCGCATTCGGGCCCATGAGGCCGAAGTCGAGCCGCACCGGCGCGCCGCCCTCGATGAAGGAGGCGGTGTCGTTGCTGAGGCTGCCGATGACCGGCGCGTCGTTGACCGAGGTCACGTTCACCGTCGCATGGCCGGTATCGGTGCCGCTGCCGTCGCTGACCACATAATCGAAGCCGGCGACGCCATTGAAGTTGAGCGCCGGTGTGAAGGTGACGGTGCCGTCGCCGTTGAGCACGGCGACGCCGCCCGTGAAGTTGGAGACCGCGGTGATGACGAGGGGGCCGCCGTCGCCGCCGTCATTGTCATTGCCGAGCAGGTCGGCGGCCGCATAGGTGACGGGCGTATCCTCGGTCGCAGCGAGCACGTCGTCGACCGCGGTCGGCGGGTTGTTGACGGTGAGCACCTCGACCGTCACGGTCGCCGTGTCGACGCCCGGCCGCGCCACATTATTGTCCCAGATCTGGTAGGTGAACGTTGTCGTTCCGACAAAGCCCGTCGTCGGCGTGAACAGGATCTGATTGCCGCTGATCGAGACCGTGCCGCCGGTGACCGGCTGGCTCACCAGCTGGATGGTCAGCGAGTCGTTGGTCGGGTCCGTGTCGTTGTCGAGCACGTCCAGGACATTGGCGCCGCTGTTTCCGTTGATCGTGAAGCTGTCGTCGACGGCGTCAGGCGCGGCGTTGGGCGGCGCCGTGTTCAGGCCGGTCTCGATGACCCGCGAGAAAACGCTGCCGTCCCGGGCGAAGGTGACGACGAGGTCGCCGTTCGAGAGCCGGGAGAGCGTGTTGCGCCCGCCATAGTCGGTCCTGAAGCCGTAGAGCTGGCCGTCGAGGCCGATGAAGGGGCTGAAGTCGTTCTGGCCGCCGGCAAGGCTCACCTGGGTGGTCCCGGTGGTCGCAACGGGCGTGCTGCCGCCGGTCATGTCGAACCGCCGGGCAACGACTTGCGTCGGGGCGTTCTCGCCATCCCAGGTCACCACGAACGTGCCGTCCCCGAGATCGGCAACGGCCGGATGGAACTGGTCGCGGAAGCTCGGGTCGATCGGGCTCAGCGGGTCGCTGATCCGGAATTCCGAGCCGACCGCCGAGAAACTGGCGTCGAACAGCTGACCGTAAATGCCGCTATTGTCGGCGAACGCCGGAATGGAGGGGTCATCCTGTCCGTTCGACGCCCAGACGACCATATATCCGTCGGTCGTTCCGTTGCCGTCCCTGTCCACCGCGGAGATTGACGCGCCCCACTGGTTGCTCGCCGTGGTCGTGTTGACCTGGATCTCGCCGCCGGTGACCGCGCCGCTGGCGTCGAGCCTCCGCGCGAACACGTCCCACGTATTGGTGGCCGTGTTCAGCGACTGCCAGACGATGACGCCCGTATTGTTGTCCAGGAAGGCCACGTCCGGCACGATCTGGTGGCTGGTGGTGTTGACGTTGACCGGCTGCACCGCGGACGCGACCCCGGTGGCGCTGTAGGTGCGCGAAAAGATGTCGTTGTTCAGCGGGCTGCTGGTGGTGTCGGTCGACTGCGTCCAGGTAAAGGTAAAGCCCCCGTCCGGGCGCGCCTCGACCGAAACGGCTTTCTGCTGGGAAGGCTCGAGGCTGTCGACCTTGAACATGGTGTCCGCGCCGGGCGCGGCCGTGCTGCCGTCGACGTTGACCGGGCTGCCGCTCGCGTTGAAGCGTTGCGCGAAGATGCTGGTGCTGCCGTTGCCTTCATGCGGCGATTGCCAGGCGACGACGAAGCCGCCGTCGGCCAGCGCTGTGACCGACGGGAAAAACTGGCTTCCGAACGAGCCGGCCCCGCCGAAAATTCCCGAGGCATTGACGAGGAACATGTCGCTGATCGGGTTGCCGGCATTGTCGAACAGCCGGCCCAGGATCCCGGAACCGCTGCCGTCGACGATGGTCGTCCCTTCCGTTCCGGCCGACCACACCTGGATATACCCGCCGTTCGCGAGTGCCGCGACCGCGGTGAAATCGTGGAAGCTGTTATGCGTATTGCCCGGTATGTCCCCTCCGACCGGGTTCAGGACGCCGCTCGCGGGGTCAATGCTGAGGCTGACCGTGACGATATTGCCATCGGCGGTCCCGTCATTGGCCCGGTAGGTGAAGCTGTCGGACCCGACATAGCCGCTTTCGGGCGTGTAGCTGAAACTGCCGTCGGAATTGAATGTCAGCGTGCCGTGCGAGACGTCGTCTACCAGGGTGGCGGACAGCGCGTCCCCCTCCGCGTCCGTATCGTTGCCGAGAACGCCCGGGCCGGAAACGGTCAACACCGTATTCTTGAGGGTCGAATAATTGTCCGCCACGCCGGCCGGCGCGTCGTTCACCGGGTTCACATTGATGGAAACCGTCACGGTATTGCCGTCGGCGGTGCCGTCATTGACCCGGTAGGTGAAGCTGTCCGCGCCGTGATAGTCGGCGTCCGGCGTGTAGAGGAAGCTGCCGTCGGCGCTGAGCGACAGCGTGCCGTGCAGGACGTCGTCGACCAGGATGGCGGACAGCGCGTCGCCGTCGGCGTCGGTGTCGTTCGCGAGCACGCCGGCCATGGCCGCCACCATGAGCGGCGTATCCTCGTCCGTCATATAGGAATCGGCCGTCGCGACCGGCACGTCGCTCACCGGGTTGACGGTCAGGTAAACGGTCATGACGTTGCCGTCGGCGGTGCCGTCATTCGCCCTGTAGGTGAAGCTGTCGACGCCGTTGAAATCGCTGTCCGGCGTATAGTCGAAGCTGCCGTCGCTGTTCAGCGTCAGGGTGCCGTGCGAGACGCTGCTGACCAGCACGGCGGTGAGCGCATTGCCTTCCGCGTCCGTGTCGTTCGCGAGCACGCCCGGCGCGGCGATGGAGAGAGTCGTGTCCTCGTCCGTCGCATAATTGTCGTCGAGGGCGGCCGGCGCGTCGTTGACCGCATTGACGGTGATCTCGACGGTGACCGGCACCCCGAAGGAATTCCCGTCATAGGCCCAGTAGCTGAAGCTGTCGACGCCGCTGAACTCCGCCTCGGGAACATAGTCGAAGCTGCCGTCCGCATTCAGGGTCAGCATGCCGTGCGACGGGCCGCTCGCCAGCACGGCCGTCAGCGCGTTGCTTTCGGCATCCGTGTCGTTCGCCAGCACGCCCGGCGCGGCGACGTTGAGCACCGTGTCCTCGTCGGTCGAATAGCTGTCCGCGACCGCGACGGCCGGCTCGTTGGCGGCGACGACCGTAATGAAGACGGTGGTGACGTTGCCATCCTCGGTGCCGTCGTTCGGCTTGTAGGTGAAGCTGTCCGGACCGTCATAGCCGGCGTCCGGCGTGTAGATGAAGGTGCCGTCGGGATTGAAGGTGAGCGATCCGTGCTGCGGTCCGTCCACCAGCGTCGCGGTCAGCGGGTTGAAGTCGGCATCCATATCGTTGGCCAGCACGCCCTGGGGGGAGCCACGTCCCCCGACGGCGGAAAGCACCCCGTTCTCGGCCACCGAATAATTGTCGTCGACGCCGACCGGTGCGGTGTTGGCCACCGGCACGTCGAAGATGATCGCCGGCGTGCCGTCGATGGCGAAGCTGATATGCTCGACGTTGACGAGCGTGTCGGTGCCGATGATCGCGCCCGAATTGAGCCCGGTGACCGTGGTCGTGGCGCCGGAGAAGCTGATCCGCGCGACCTGCTCCATGTTGCGCAGCACCAGATAGTCGTTGCCGTCGGCGACGATGCTGAGCGTGCCCGCGCCGCCGTCGAACAGATAGAGCGCGGTGTCCTCGCCGTCGCCGCCGTCGAGGCTGTCGTCGCCGCCGGATTCGGGCAGGCCGCTATCGTCGAGCGCGATCATCAGCCGTGGCGCGCCGGACCAGCCGGTGCCGTGCGTGTCGATGTCGTAGATGAGGTCGCCCGCGAGCGTGTCGTTGCCGCCGCCGCCGGCGATGACGTCGTTGCCGCGTTCGCCGGTGATCCGGTTGGCATTGTCGTCGCCGGTCAGCGTGTCGCCGCCCTGCCCGCCGGAAAGGTTCTCGAAATTCGTCAGCCGCCAGCCGCCATAGCCCGTGATCTGGACGACGCCCTGCATGGCCAGCGACACCGTAATCCCGTTCTCGACGATCGCGGTATTCTCCGTGAAGCGGAACGTGTCCTCGTCCGCGCCGCCGTCGACGTCATGGTCGCCGATGCCGACCGTGATCAGGTCGTTGCCGCCATTGCCGGAGATCGCGTCATTGTTGGTCGAGGAGAAGTCGCCGCCGAAATTGGCCTGCGCGCCCCACAGCCAATTGTCGCCGTCGTCGCCGGTCAGGGTGTCCGAGAAGGCGGTGCCCGAGAGATGCTCGATGCCGGTCAGCGTGTCGTTGCCCTGCGAGAGCGTGTTCTGGGCGCTGCCCTGCAGCAGCAGCGAGACGTTGACGCCGAGCCCGCCGACATTGGTGAAATAGCTGGCCCGGTCGAAGCCGTCGCCGCCGGTGATGACGTCGTTGCCCGTCCCGCCGATCAGCTGCTCGTCGCCCTCGCCGCCGTCCAGATTGTCGTTGCCGGCGCCGCCCTGCAGCCGGTCGTGGTCGAGCCCGCCGAACAGCATGTCGTCATTGGCGCCGCCGTCGAGGAAGTCGCGGCCGTCGTCGCCGCTCATGATGTCGTTGCCGTTCCCGCCGCTCAGGAAGTCGTCGTCGTCGCCGCCGTTGATCGTGTCGTTGCCGTTGGCGCCGAACAGTTCGTCGTCGCCGGCCAGGCCGTTGATCAGGTCGTTGCCGCTGGTGCCGACGAGGGCGCCCGGGCCGGCATCGTCGCCGGGCGTACCGTCGATCGCCGGGTCGTCGCTGAGGATCGTGCCTGTGCCGGTGTCGCCGGAGATGGTCGCGCCGCCGGTGGGCACGGAGAGGGTGACGGTGAAGTCCTCCGGGTCCTCATAGTCGAAGTCGCCCTGGACGTTGATAATGATCGTCGCCGTGTCCTCGCCGTCGGCGAAGCTGACCGTGCCGCTCTGCGGGAAGCCGGCAAAGTCCGCGCTGTCGGCAAAGCTCGCCCCGCCCGGCGCGTTCAGCGTCCAGCTCGCGCCCACGGCGCCGTCCGTGCCGCCGGTGCGGGTGACGGTGAAGCTGAAGACGGTCGTGCCCGCATTGCCTTCGTCCATAACAACATTGCCGATGGAGAGCGCGCCGTGCTGAAGAGCATCAAAGGTCTGCCCGCTATTCACTCCCCCCGGACTGTCGTCGACGATCACCGCCCATGTGAATTCTGACGGCCGATTGCCCGTCCCGATGCGGCCTATCGAGCTTCCAGCAGCCGGCGCAGGATCTTCATCCACACCGACATTCACCGCACTCATCCCATTGGCTGGACCCGTGGTCGCGGTGACGGCGCCTTCGTAGCAAATGAACTCTACTACGGACCCGTCAGGGCGCACGAGCGCAATCCCTTCGTTTTCGTTCTGAAGCTCCGGAATTAGAAAGCTAAGCGTCCCAATTCCGTTTTCCTGGTCGGGAATAGTGCCCGACAAGGTGGTGTTGCTTATGATGGTGCCGCCATTGCCGTTGTAATGAATGATGCGCCAGCCAGCGACGTTCGTTCCGGCGATTCCTGCAACCTCGACAAACTCACCTGTGTCGGTGCTCGCGTTGTCGTAGTGAAATTCGTTTATCCAGAGGTCGCCGTACAGGAACGCGCTCGTCAACCCACCGGGATCAATGCGCCCGATCTCGCTCCCAACCAGCGCAAATTCATCCCCCCCGTTCAGCCTGTTCTCGATCGCCGGATTGATCTCGCTGGACGTGCGAAGCCTGCTGCGTGCCACGGGCATAACCCTCCCCTCGGCGACGAGAACGTCGTCGCCGGACTCGGGGGGGCGTCCCGGAGGGGGGCGTGTCGTTCCTGTCTTCGGCCATGAAGACGCCACGACTCGGAGCAGTGGCCGCTGCCCCAAACCGCCGAGGCTATGCCAGGACTGATTTAAGTCAATCGCTTACCGGGAAAATCCTGCAGGGTTTGCCGCAGACTGGATTTCGAATTGCGGCGGGGCCCCGAAATGGGAAGGCCGCCCGGACTGGTGACGGGCGGCCTCGCCGGTTCAGGGAGAGATTCAAGACGGACCGCAATGGTCGACATGGTAAACGGACGGCGCCGCCCGGCGTTCCTGGAAATAAACCAAATCTGGATCAGGCTCGTTACTGCTCCGTCGCTCCCCGCTTGCCGCCGGAGCGGTTTGCCGTCAGGCTGCTACGGGGAGGATCGGGCATGATCGACTTGGTGATGGCGGCGGCGCTGGCCCAGGCCGGGGCGGGGCCGGATCCGTGCCACGCGGCCGCTCCCGCGGCACGGCCCGCGACCTGCCGGCAATGGCGGCGGCTGGCCGGCGACGACCAGGTCGAGCTGTTCATCGATCCCGCCTCGGTGCGACGCGACGCGGCCGGCTTCGAGATCGACACGCGCATCGTCTACGCCACGCCGCAGGAGGAGGAGGGCATGCGCAGCGGCGTCACCACCAACCGCTATGACTGCGCGGCCCGCACCTGGGCGCTTCGTCACAGCGCCTATTATGACGAGAGCGGCACCCTGCTTGTCGAAGGCGACACCAGCGGCGACGCGGCGGACCCGGAGCCGGTTCCTGCCGGCAGCCCCATGGCCGGGCTCCTCACCGAATTCTGCCCACGCTGACGCAAGGCCCCTGCCGAACGGGAGAAAGCAGGCATGATCGCGCTGACCATCGCCGCAATGCTGGCCCAGCAGGCACCGCCGCCGGCGCCTGATCCCTGCAACGCCGTGCCGCGCCCGGCCGCCCTGCCTGCTGGCTGCACGCAGTGGCGGCTGCTCCGGGAGACGCCGGAGGGGAGCACGGCGGTCGATCCCGCCCCGGTGCGCCGCGACGGCGACATCGTCGAGATCGTGAACCGCGCGATCCTCGGCGAGGCGATGCGGGACGGCGCGCGCAGCTTCAACTCGCGCATCCGCCTCGATTGCCGGCGCCGCACGAGCCTGATCATGCACATCGTCGCCTACACCGGCGAGGGCGTGAAGATCTTCGACGGCCCGGCCGCACCCGCCCAGCCGCAGCAGGTGATGGAGGGCACGCCCTATGGCGACATGATCGCCTTATTCTGCCCGCGCTGAGGGAGGGAAAGTTGATCGAGCTGATGATCGCGGCGGCCCTGGCGCAAAGCACCGCACAGCCGGCCGACCCGTGCAATGCCGTCGCCACGCCTGCGCCGGCGCCGCCCGCCTGCCCGGCATGGCGACCGGTGAACAGCCATGGCGACGGCAGCATGTCCGTCGATCCGGCCTCGCTTCGCCGCAGCGGCGACGCGTTCGAGATCGCGACCCGGATCGTCTTCTCGTCGGACCGGCCGGACGGCGGGCGAAGCGGGATCAACCTGCTCCGCTTCGACTGCCGGGCGATGTCCCTGAGCCTGGTGCACATCACCGTCTACACCGCCGCCGGCATCCGGATGTCGGAAACGGCCGTCACCGGCGACGACGCCCGGCCGCAGCTGCTGATCGACGGCAGCCCGCTCGCCGGCCTGATAAGCGAATATTGCCCGGCAGTGGACGCGACGGAGCGGCGCGCCCGGCTCGCCGCGCTGCAGGCGGCCGCCGGCGAATGGCGCTCCGCGTCGCGCGACGACGAGGCCGAATTGTTCTTCGATACCGTCCCGGCCGAGCGCAGCGGCGACAGCGTCACCGTCAGGACTTTGATGCGATTCCACGCGGTGAGGCCGGACGGCGTGCGCAGCCATATCACCACCTTGCGCTTCAATTGCCCCGCGCGGACCGCATCGATGCGGCACATGACCGTGTTCCGCGACGACGGCGCCCCGATGATCGACGAGGACCTGACCGGCGACACCGCGGCCGAGCAGCCGGTGGGCCACACGGCCGGCCGCATGATGATCGACGCATTCTGCCCGCGCTGAGGAGGGAGAGACGATGCTCGAGCTCATGATGGCGGCGGCCCTGGCCCAGGGGGAGGCGTCCGACCCCTGCCACGCTGCCGAGCTCGCCACGCCGCGGCCAGCGAGGTGCCCGAATTGGCTCTATGTCCAGACCGACGATGGCAACCGGGTCTATGTCGATCCGGCGTCGCTGCAGCATAGCATTGCCGCGATTGAGATAGACACGCGGGCGGTTGCGGCCCGAAGCGAGCCCTCCGGCTTGCGCAGCGTCGTCGCCCGCCTGCGCTACGATTGCGCGACGCGAACCGCAGTCGCGCTGCACATCAAAGTCTTCGATTCCGCCGGCGCTCTCATAGTCGAAGGGCCTCCGCCTCCGGGATTCTCGTCTCCCCCGATTCAGGCGAATACGCCGATCGCGACCTTGTTTGCTGGTTATTGTCAGGCCCCTGCGTCGAGGGAGGTAGCATGATCGGGCTCATGATCGCGGCGGCGCTGGCGCAGGGCGCGGCAGAGCCGACGGACCCGTGCAACTCGATCGCGCGCGTCGCCGCCCCCGGCCCCGGCTGCCCCGGGTGGCGCCTCGTCCGCCGGGCCGAGGAAGGCGACGGCTATGTCGATCCGTCCTCGGTCCGCCGCGACGGCACGAACGTGGAGATCATGCTCCGCACCGTCTTCAACCGCCCGCTCGCCGGCGGCGCGCGCATCCTCAACGCGCGCATCCGCCTCGACTGCGCGGCGCGGACCAAAACCGTCGTCCATCTCAGCGCCTGGGACGAAAATGGCGGCCGGATCTTCGAGGCGCCGGTCACCACTGACCGGACCGCGCGGCCGGCGCCGGGAACGCCCTACGCCCAGGTGCTCGACGAATTTTGCGGCACCGCCACCGGCGCGTGAAGGAGGAGGCAGGACGATGATCGAGCTCGTGCTGGCGGCGGCTTTGGCCCAGGCGGCGGACCCCTGCCATGTCGGCCAGCCCGATGCCGGCCCGCCCCATTGCCCCCGCTGGCGGCAGGTCCAGCTGGTACGGGCGATCACCGACGCTTCCGGCTATGTCGATCCCGCCTCCGCCCGCCGCGACGGCAATGTCGTGGAGATCAACACGCTCACCGTGCCGACCGCGCCGATCGGGGGCAATGTCGCCCGCTTCGTGGCCCGGGTGCGGCTGGACTGCGTGGCCCGGACGACCAGGGTGCTTCACTTCACCGGCTATGATGCGGCGGGCGGCATCGTGCACGACGCGCCGGCCGGATTGGCGGCGGCCGAGCCGGCGCCGGCGGGCTCCCCCCGCGCCGCCCTGATCGACGAATTCTGCGCCCGCTAGGCCGGCGAAAGGAGCAGGGATGATCGAGCTCATCGCAGCAGCGGCCCTCGTCCAGGCGGAGGCGCCGCAATGGCGCTCCGTCCACCGCTCCGAGCGCGGCGAGGTCTTCGTCGATCCGGCCTCGCTGCGGCGCGACGGCGACATGTTCGAGATCACCATCCGGGCCCTGTTCGCCCGGGTCCAGCCGAGCGGCATGAAGAGCGGGATCACCCGCAACCGTTACAATTGCGCGCGGCAGAGCTTCGTCACCCTGCACGTCCGCTATTTCGACGCCGATGGCGCCACCATGGAGGACCGGCCCGCCCGGGGCTTCGCCGCGCAGGACCGGCCGGTCGGGGCGGGCTCGCCCAATGCGACGATCCTCGCCGAATATTGCCCGCGGCGAACCCCGGGCTAGGAAGCGGGCCGGCGCACCATTGCGGAACCGTGCGCTTCAATTTCGCGGCAGCATCGTCTAGGGCCTCCGCTCCCCGTTGGAATGGAACCAGACGTGACGCTCTACGCCCGCTTCGCCGCGCATCTCGACGCCCTGCTCGACGCCCTCGAGGCGGACGGGCAACTCCCGGCGGGGCTGAAGCGAAACGCCGTCGCCGTGGAGCCGCCGCGCGACCCTTCCCACGGCGATCTCGCCACCAATGCCGCGATGGTCCTCGCCAAGCCCGCGGGCACCAATCCGCGCGCGCTCGCCGAGCTGATCGCGCCCCGCCTCGCCGCGCTCGACGAGGTGACGGGCGCGGAGATTGCCGGGCCGGGCTTCATCAACATCCGCCTCGACCGCGCGGTCTGGGAGGAGGAGCTGCGCGCAATGCTCGCCGCGGGCGACGATTATGGCCGCTCCACCATGGGCGCCGGCCAGACCGTCAACGTCGAATATGTCTCCGCCAACCCGACCGGGCCGATGCATATGGGCCATTGCCGGGGCGCGGTGGTCGGCGACGCCCTCGCCGCTTTGCTCGAATATGCCGGCTATGGCGTGACCCGCGAATATTATGTCAACGATGCCGGCGGTCAGGTCGACGTCCTCGCCCGCTCCGCGCACCTGCGCTATCTGGAGGCGCTCGGCCGCGAGGTCGGCGAGATCCCCGAGGGCCTCTATCCGGGCGACTATCTGGTCCCGGTCGGCAAGGAGCTCGCCGCCGAATTTGGCGACCGCTACGCCGACGCGCCCGAGGAGGAGTGGCTGGAGGCGTTCCGGCTGACCTCGGTTCGGATGATGGTCGAGCTGATCAAGGACGATCTCGCCCTGCTCGGCATCCATCACGACCTCTTCGCCTCCGAGGCCGACGTGCAGGAGAGCGGCGCCGCCGAGCGGGTCATGGCCACCCTGCGCGAGAAGGGCCTCGTCTACGAGGGCGCGCTCGAGCGGCCGAAGAGTCTCGATCCGCATGACGAGTGGGAGCCGGTCGAGCTCACGCTGTTCCGCTCGACCGAATATGGCGACGACCAGGACCGGCCGATGAAGAAGTCGGACGGCAGCTGGACCTATTTCGGCGCCGACGCCGCCTATCATCTGCAGAAGGCCGAGAGCGCCGACCATCTGATCAACATCTGGGGCGCCGACCATGCCGGCACCGTGAAGCGCGTCCAGGCCGCGGTCTCGGCGCTGACCGACGGCAAGGTCGATCTCGACGTGAAGCTGGTCAACATGGTCCGCCTGTTCCGCGCCGGCGAGCCGGTGAAGATGTCGAAGCGTGCCGGCAATTTCGTCACTCTGGCGGACGTCGTGCGCGAGGTCGGCAAGGACGTGGTGCGCTTCATGATGCTCACCCGCCGCGCCGATGCGCCCCTGGACTTCGATTTCGCCAAGGTCGTCGAGATGTCGAAGGACAACCCGGTCTTCTACGTCCAATACGCCCACGCCCGGATCAGTTCGCTCGGCAAGCGCGCGGCGGAGGAGGGGATCGACCTCGCCGGCGAGGCGGACCTGTCCCTTCTCGACGACGAGGAGCTGGCGCTGGTCAAACTCGCCGCCACCTTTCCCCGCCAGGTCGAAGGCGCCGCCGCCGCGCATGAGCCGCACCGGATCGCCTTCTATCTCAATGACCTCGCCGCCGCCTTCCACGCCTGGTGGAACCGCGGTAACGACGACCCCTCGAAGCGTTTCCTCCTGGCACAGAATCCCGAATTGACACGCGCGCGTATGGCTTTGGCACACGCAATCGGGCAAATTGTCCGCAATGGGCTCGGCATCATGGGGGTGACCGCGGCCACGGAGATGTAGTCATGCCGCGACGCCCGGCCGACGGAGGGGATGCCCCGATGAGCGACAACCGCGCCGATCCCGATGCCGAGGAGATCGTGCTGGCCGACGAGGACCGGCTGCCCTGGCTCGAGGCGGTCGAGGAAGACGACGATGGCCGCGACGGCCCCTCGGCCTTCAAGCTGGTCGCGGCGCTCGTCATCGGCCTGATCGCGATCGGCGTCATCGTCGGCGGTCTCTACTGGCTCGGCAATCGCAGCCAGGCCGACGAGAACCAGATCATCACCGCCGAGAAGGGCGACTACAAGCAGCGTCCCGAAAATCCGGGCGGCATGAACCTGTCCGGCGAGGGCAATACCAGCGTCGCCGCCAGCGAGGGCAATACGCCGCGCGGCAATCTCAACGTCAACGGCGTCGCCGAGCAGCCGGCCGCCCCCGCCCAGCCGGCGCGGCCGACGCAGCAGGCGCCCGCGCCCGCGCCGCAGCCGGCCCGCCCGGCCCCCGCCCCGCAGCAGCCGCAGCGTCCGGCCCCGGCGCCGAGCGGCCCGGCGATCCAGCTCGGCGCCTTCTCGACCCCGGCCGCGGCCAACAATGCCTGGCGCGCGCTCGCCGGCCGCTTCCGCTATCTCGCGCCGCTCTCGCACCATCTGGTTGCGGTCCAGTCCGGCGGCCGCACGCTCCACCGCCTGCGCGCCTCCGGCCCCGACAGCGCGAATGTCTGCCGCCGCCTGCAGGCCGCCGGCGAGGCCTGCACGATCGTGAACTGACGCCCGGTCGCGACCGACTGACGCCAGGCGACTCCGTTCGGGCTGAGCCTGTCGAAGCCCTGCCTTTCTTCCTGTTGCCGAGCAGGAAGGACAGCCCTTCGACAGGCTCAGGGCGAACGACGGGTTTCAATCGGGGTGTATCATTTTCTAAAAGGCCCCATGCTCCCCGCCTTCCTCGGCCTCAGCGGCCCCGTCCTCACCGATGCCGAGCGCGGCCTGATCCGCGACGCAGATCCGGCGGGCTTCTGCCTGTTCGGCCGCAACATCGTCGACCGCGCCCAGCTCCGCGCGCTGACCGACACGCTCCGCGCCGTCTCCGGCCGCGCCGACCTGCCGATCCTGGTCGACCAGGAGGGCGGCCGGGTGGCCCGCCTCCGGCCGCCCTTATGGCCCGAATTCCCCGCCGCCGTCCGCTTCGCCGCGCTCTACGAAAAAGCGCCGATGAGCGCGATCGAGGCGGCGCGGGCCAATGCGCAGGCGATGGCGCTGCTGCTCGGCGAGGCCGGCATCAACGCCAACGCCGCGCCGGTGCTCGATCTGCTCCACTCCGGCGCGGACGCAGTCGTCGGCGACCGCGCCTTCGGGGCCGAGCCGATGCAGGTCGCCGCGCTCGGCCGGGCGGTGCTGGACGGCCTCGCCGCGGGCGGTGTCGCCGGAATCATCAAGCACATGCCGGGCCATGGCCGGGCCGGTGCCGACAGCCACCATCATCTCCCGATCGTCGAAGCGTCCGCCGAGGCGCTGGCGGCCGACCTCGCCCCCTTCCGCGCGCTTGCCGCCCGCGCGCCGATGGCGATGACCGCCCACATCCTCTACCCGACATGGGATCGCCGGCATCCGGCAACCCTGTCGCCAACCATTGTCGCGAACGTCATCCGCGGCGAGATCGGCTTTGACGGCCTGCTGATGACCGACGACATCGCCATGGACGCTCTCTCCGGCACCCTGGCCGAGCGCGCGCAGGCGGCCCTCGCTGCGGGCGTCGACATCGTCCTCCACTGCTCGGGCGAGGCGGCGGACAATGAGGCGCTGGCGAATGCCCTCCCGCAGATGGGCGAAGCCGCCGCCGCCCGCCTCGCCCGCGCGATGACGCTCGACGCGGCGCCCGCGGACCTCGAGGCGCTCATCGGCAAGCGCGACGCCCTGCTCGCCTGCGCCTGAGTGATTGCCGCGCTTCGGCTATCATGTCACCTTCAGGCGAATGGAGGTGGCACCATGAAAGCGATCATCATCGTCATGCTGGCGGTCCAGGCCGCGGCCTTCCTCGCGACGGTGATTGCGGTGCTCACGGGACGCAGCGTGATCGGCCGCCGTCCGGCCTGGTCTATCTCCACCATCGCCCTGGTCATCATCTCGGGCGCCTCCTGGAACATTGGCAACAGCCATGCCGGCCAGCCGGGCGCGGACATCCTGATGTACGGCTCGCCCTTCCTGCTCGGCATGGGCGTGATGGCCGCGCTGATGCTGCTCCGCCACCGCCGCGGGCTGGACCGGCTGGATTGACGCGCAGGACGGAGCGACGCCTGCTCCAGGCCGCCGTCGCGCTGGGCTGCCTGTCGCCTCTGATCTTCGGGCTGCGCGGCATCGTCGAAGGGCCGGCCATGGTCGGGGCCGCGCAGGCGCCGCCCGACCTCGCCAGCCATTATCGCTATCTGTCCGGCCTGTTCCTCGGCCTCGGCCTGGTCCTGGCCTCCTGCGTGCCGGCGATCGAGCGGCGGACCGCCCGCTTCCGCTGGGTCTGCGCGGCCGTCATCATCGGCGGCCTGGCGCGCGCCCTGGGGATGGCCATGGGCGACGCCCCCTCGGCGGGCCACTGGCTCGCGCTCGCCGCCGAGCTGGGCGTCGTCCCCTTGCTGCTGCTCTGGCAGGCGCGCGTGGCCCGCCGCTACGCTAGGTGACCTTGCGGTAGATCGTCGTGCCGAGCAGCAGCATCGCCAGCGCGATCACCAGCGCCACCACGAACAGGACCTTGGCGATACCCATCGAGGCCCCGGCAAGGCCGCCGAAGCCGAGCAGGCCGAGCACCAGAGCGGCCACAAAAAAGATAAGCGCCCATTTCAACATGACAAATCTCCTTTGCCGGGCAGAACGAACCGCCCCCGGCAAAGGCTCCCAAGCTCAGGTCCGGACCAGCCCCTCCACCGCCCGGGCAGCGGCGATATTCGGGAACAGGGCCCGTGCCGCGCGGGCCATGTCGAGCCGGTAATGCTGCGCGACCGCGCTGGCGATGAGCGTGTCGAGATCGAGCGTTGGCCTCAGGTCGCGGCCCTCGTGCAGCGAAGCCTGCGCCAGGCCCGGCCAGTCGGCGATCACGCGGCCGCCGGCCACGGCGCCGCCGAACAGCATGGCCAGCGAGGCGGTGCCATGGTCGGTCCCGCCGGTGCCGTTGGGCGCCGCGGTGCGGCCGAACTCGGTGGCGACGACGACCAGGGTGTTCGCCCAGTCGGCGCCGAGCCCGGTCCTGAGCGCGCCGAGCATCGCGTCGAGCCCGCGCAGCTGCTGGCCGAGCCGCGCGCGCTGGCCGGCATGCGTGTCCCAGCCGCCGGTCTCGATCACCGCGACCCGCGCCCCCCCGGCGCCGGAAAGCAGCCGCGCGGCGAGCTGGCCCGTCGCGGCGCCGTTCCGTCCGCCCGCGTCCGCGATGTCGCCGGCCATGCTCCGCGTCTGCATCGCCTGCTGCCAGGCCGCATGGAGCTGCGGGTCGCTCTCGTAGAGATTGCCGACCCGGGCGAGCAGGTCGTCCGAGGCGTCGGGCAGGGCGGAGGGCGCGTAGGAGCCGACCTCGCGCGCCCCGCGCAGCACCATCGGCACCGTCGCCGAGACCGCGATCGCCCGGCTTTGCCCGCCCGGCAGCAGGCCGAGCAGCCGGTTCATCCAGCCGTCGCGCAGGGCATAGGCGGCCCGGCCGCCCGTCTCGAGGATGTTCTGCCCGTCGAAATGCGAGCGGTCGCGATAGGGCGAGGCCACGGCATGGACGAACAGCGCCTCGCGCGCCGCGAACAGCCGCCCGGCCTCCGCCAGGTTCGGGTGCAGGGTGAAGAAGTCGCCCGCCCGGATGCCGTTCGCGAAATCCTGGGCGAAGGCGCCGCGCAGGGGCGCGAAGCCGGGATCGCCGGTCGGCGCCAAGGTGCCCAGCCCGTCGGCGGCGCCGCGCTGGATGATGAAGACGAAGCGACGGTCGGTCGCGGCCTGCGCGACCGAGACGCCGGGCGCGACGAGGAGGGCCGCGGCGGCGGCGGACTGGGCGAGGAAGGTGCGGCGATCATACATCGATCATCTCCTCAGGAATTCGGGCGCGACCAGCAGCAGCGCCAGCCCCTGGCCCGGGCTTTCCGCCCGCGCGATCGCCTGGCGGGTGGCCGGCGTCAGCGCATCGGGCAGGAGGCGCGGCCCCAAGGTCCGGGCATCGATCAGGCCGCCGGTGCGCGCGGCGATGCGCTCCGCCGCCTCGACCCGCCGCATCAGCGCGTCCGGGCCCGCCCAGCTGGCGGCGATGTCGTCGAAGCCGGCGGGCGAACCCGGCCGCCAGACGGGCTGGCCGAGCTGGTTGAGCAGGCCGACGGCCGGCTGCGCCTCCACCTGGCGCGTGCCGACGGCGCGCAAGGTCGCGATCGACCAGTCCCAGGGGGTGCGGAACTTGGCGCTCGTCGTCGCCCAGGCCTCGGGCGAGCCGATGAGCGCGCGATAGACGGTCGGCAGGTCGCCGCCGCTGCCGAGCCAGGCCTGTTCGAGCCGCCGGACCATGGCCGGCGGCGGCTCGTCGCCGCCGAAGTGGCGGGCGAGCTTGGTCGCGAGATGGCGGGCGGTCCGGGGATCGGCGGCGAGATCGCGAAGCACCGCGCTCGCCTGCGCCTCGCCGTCCTGCCGGTAGGCGCGACCGAGGACCGTCCGCGCCCCCGGCTCGTGGATCCGCCCGGCGAAGACGAAGTCGCCGGGATTGCCCTCGACCCCGATGAAGCGCTGGGCGGGGCCGCGGGTCAGCCCGGCCACGGTCCAGCCCGTCATCGCCTTCGCGAATTCGGTGACGTCTGCCTGCGTATAGCCGCCGTCGACCCCGAGCGTGTGCAGCTCCAGGATTTCGCGGGCGAGATTCTCGTTGATCCCGCGCCGCTGCACCTGCGCCTGCTGGCGGAAGCGGGCGAAGCGCTGGCCGAGTTGCGCAGCCTCCGAATTGGGCCCGATCGACTGGGCCTGGTCGAGATAGAGCAGCATCGCCGGATGCCGCTCGACCGCGAACAGCATGTCCTCGAACCGGCCGAGCACGTGCGGGCGGATCGCCTCGAACTCGAGCAGGCCGCCAATGCCGATGGTGACGAGCCGGTCCGCCGAGATCGCGAAATGATTGGCCCAGAAATGCACCATCCGCTCGACGAACGGCGCCGGCGTGGTCAGCGCCACATTGGTCCGCGCCCGGACGAGCGCGAGATAATTGCGCCGCGAGGTCTGGCGGATGAAGCGGCGGGCGGAGTTGGGCAGGCCCGCCAGCTGGTCGTTCTCGCCGTCCATGCCCGGACGCTGCCCGCGCATCGCGGGCCCGGTCATCGTCATGTCGTCGGCCCCGGCCGTTGGCTGCGGCTGCGTCTCGCCGCGCCGGCGCGCGCGCCGGCGCGCGCGATTCTCGGTTCGCGCCTCGTCGAAATAGGCCGCGAGCTGCCCTGCTATCTCGCGTCGCTGCGGCGCCGCGGCGATCGGCGCGGGCCGCGCCTCGAACCGGTCGAACTGCTGGAGCAGCCAGCGCCGGGCATCGTCGGGCGCGGCCTCGTCGGCCCGCGCGCCAAGCCCGAAGCGGTTGAAAGCAAGAGACAAGACAGACATCGGCGCCGATCCTCCCGCCCCTTCTAACGCGCCAGCCCCATATGTCCTTCGTCAGACATCATGCGGAAACGACGGGCCGAACCGACCAGTCGCCCCCCTCATTCGTCGTCCGGCACGAAGCACCGCTCCGCCGCGATCAGCATCATGTCAGGCGTACCGGCGGGCGCGCCGGCCAACATGCTCTCGATCCGGTCGGTCTCAATCGCAGTGAACATGCATCGCTCGTACCTGGGCCAGCTCCCGGCCTGCTCCACGGCAAGGCGAAGCTGCTCCCGCGCCTCGGTCGGCATGCGGTTCTGTGCATACATGAGCGCGAGGGCCACACGCCCGGCGGGGGCAGAGATATATTCCGGTTGGGCATGAGCGGGCGACCGGGCGATGAGTTCGAGAAACAAGGCCGCCGCGGCCTCGATGCGGGCAGGCTCGCCCCGGGTCCAGGAGGCGCGGCTGCGGAGCATCGCGAGGTACCGCAGGTTCGCCAGCGTTTCGAAATTGGTCGGCCCGAGCGCACGCAGGCGGATCCGATAGGCTTCCTCCAGCGCGGTCTCGGCGCTTGGCGGAGGATTCTCCCGGTTCAGCGCGATCTGGGCATCCGCATAGCTGTTGAGGGCCAGGGCCACTTCCGGATGGGCATCGCCGAAGGCAGCGCGATAGGCTGCAATTGCGGCCTCGAGATAATGAATCGATTCCGCCTTGAGCTGCCGGTCATCCGTGGAGGAGGCAATGTTGTAGAGGCCGACGCCGAAGGAGGTGAGCAGGTCGGCGACCTCCACGCTCTGCGCGCCATGCCTCGCCCTTGCGGCGGCGAGCCGGCGTTCGAAGTCAGCCTTGCCGGCCGCAAGACCCCTGCTTTGCACGATGGACAAAGGGACTCCGGCCAGGGTCTCCTGGCGCTCCGGCGAAAGGCGGTCCCGAGTCTGCGGCGGCTCGCCCGGGGGGTCACGAGAGCGCCCTGTCCGGCCGCCGACAAGGCCGGCACGGCCAACGACAATGCTGCGCAGACGGCCAGCAGCTTCAGACTCATCCCCGGCCTCCCCAAGAAGTCCTGCCTTTCATTCGTTTCGCCGCCCTCGCCAGCGATTTCAAAACCTTTCCCTTATCGGCGTTGGCCCGTTCAGCGCCTCATATTGGCGGACCGCATAGCGGTCGGTCATCCCCGCGATGAAGTCGCCGATGCGGCGGTCGACCGCCACCTGATCGCCGGTTCCCGGCCGCCACGGCTCCGGCAGCAGGCCCGGATCGGCGCGATAGGTCTCGAACAGCCGGGTCAGGATCGCCTGCGCCTCCACCCGGACCGCCTTCACTTCTGCCGCGTCATACATCCGCGCGTGGAGGAATTGCTTCAGCAGCCGCTCCTGCGCGGCCATGGCGGGGGAGAAGCCGGCGAGCTGGCGGCCGGCGTCGCGGACCTGCGCGATCGAACTGAGCCCCGCGGCGAGCCTCTCGGTTTCCCCGAGCACGTCATTGACCATCCGCCCGATCAGCTCGCGCACCAGCTCCGGGGCCAGCCGCGCCTCGACCTCGTCCGGATAGCGCGCACGCACCGCCGCCCAGGCCTCGGCAACGAGCGGCACCTCGAGCAGCTCCGCCAGCGTGAACAGGCCGGCGCGCAGGCCGTCGTCGATGTCGTGATTGTCATAGGCGATGTCGTCGGCGATCGCCGCGACCTGCGCCTCCAGGCCTGGCCACGATTCGAGCGCGAGGTCGAACCCCTCATTGGCCTCGGCCAGCGCCCAGGGGAGAGGCCCGGTCACCGGGCCGTTATGCTTGGCGAGGCCCTCCAGCGTCTCCCAGCTGAGGTTCAGCCCGTCGAAGCGCGGATAGGGCGTCTCCAGCCGGGTCAGCAGCCTGAGCGTATGGGCATTGTGGTCGAAGCCCCCCGCATCCGCCATCGCCGCCTGCAGCGCGTCCTCGCCGGCATGGCCGAAGGGCGGGTGACCGATGTCATGGGCAAGGCAAAGCGCCTCGGTCAGGTCCTCATTGAGGCCGAGCGCGCGCGCCATGGTCCGGCCGATCTGCGCGACCTCCAGGCTATGCGTCAGGCGGACCCGGAAATGGTCGCCGTCGGGCGCGACGAAGACCTGCGTCTTGTGCCGCAGCCGGCGGAACGGAACGCTGTGGATGATCCGGTCGCGGTCGCGCTGGAAGGCGTCGCGCGGTCCGCGGCTCGCCCTATCGTCCTCGGCGTGTCGACGACCGCGGCTGGCCCGAGGATCCGCCGCGAGCATTGCGAGCGGTGGCGCTGGCGGCCGGTTTGCCGCCCCGGGCGCTCCGTCCGGTCGTGTTGCGGCCGGTGGCGGCGCTGGCGGCGCGGGTGTTGGCGGGGCTGTTCCGCCCGGCGCGGCTGTTGCCGGTTCCGGTTCGGCTGTTCCCGGTGCGGCTGTTTGCGGTGCCGTTCCGGTTCCGTCCGGTACTGGCGGCGGTGCGCTCGGCCGGCTTGCCGCCGTTGCGGGCGCTGCCGCCGCGCCCGTTGCGTCCCCCGGCGCTGGAGCGCTCGGTGGCGGCGGTGCGGGTGCGGGCGGTGGAGCGGGGTTCATTGGTTGCGGCTGCCAGCTGGTCTATCCGCTGCCCGGCCTCGCTTGTCCAGCTGTGCGCCGGCACGCCCTGCGCGCTGAGCTGGCGCGCGAAGCTGTTCGCCGCGGCCTCGTTCGGGAAGGGGCCCACGACCATCCGGTTCGGCCCGGCATAGGCTGCCCGCCCGTTGAGCAAAGCGGGCGCGCGCCGGCGGAACTGGCCGTAATTGTAGATCAGGCCCGCCCGGTTGCTGCCGGTCGCGACCTGCACCCAGACGCGGCTCGGATTGGCCTGCGCCGGCGTCTGCCGGGTGCGGCTGCGCGTGGTCGGGGCCGGGTTCGCCTCGGCGCGGCGGGTCGTGCGCGCGGGCTCGCTGCGGGCCGGGGCCGCGACCTCTGTCCGCTCCTCGTCCTTCAGCTCGTCCACGGCCGAGGTGACGATGCTGAAATCGGGCAGCGAGCGCTGCGGCGCGGCCTCGGGAGCGCGGCCGAGCGCGCGCCCCTGCGGCACCAGCGAGAAGCCCGGGCTGCTGCTATTGTCCTGCCGCGGATAGACGTTGGGCGAAGGCCGCGGCGGCGGCGGCGAGGGCGGCCGGCTCGGATAGGCGTTCTGCCGCTCGTCGAGCACCGGCGTCGGCCAGGCCGGCGCCGGGCTGCCCGACTGGGCGGAGGCATAACGCTGCGGCTGCGGCGAGGGGCCGCCCGCACCCGTGGGCTCGAGCTGGGCGAAGGAAGGCGCGCTATACTGGCGGCGCGGCGCGGCCTCGGCGCTCCGCGTCGGCGCCGGCCGGATCTGCGTGGTCAGCCTGTTGTCCTCAGCATCCGGCCGGCGTCGGCCCGCGGCCATGTCGACCGAGGAGGACGAGCCGCCGCGGATGCGGGTCCGGCCCATCGGCACGCTGCCCTGCGCCATGGCGAGCGCGCCCGGATCGGCGGCGACGTCCGCCTGCGCGAAGCGCCCGGCCCGGCCGTCGCTCGGGAACCGGCCGAAATGCACGGCCATGGCCTTTTGCGACGGGCTCAGGGTTGCGAGGCGCTGCAGGAAGGGGGTGAGCGCGTCGGCGGCGCCGGGCATCATGCTGCGCGCGGTCTGGCCGGCCCCGGCGGCATCGCCGGTCAGCGCGAGGATGAAAGCCTGGGTCCGCCACGCGGCCCGGTCATTGGCCCGCAATTGCGGATCGATCATCCGCAGCGCCTCGGCCCGCTGGCCGCTGATCGCGAGCGACAATGCCAGGCGCCGGCGTACCTCGGGATCGTCCTCGCGGCGCAGCGAGAGCGCATAATCCGCCTGCGCGCGCGCCGGGAAGCCGAGCGTATCCCAGGCCAGGCCGCGGTCGGCGGCAATCTCGGATTCGGGCGCGCCCATGCGCACGGCCTCCGTGAAGAGGGGCAGGGCCTCGCTCGCCCGCTCCAGCCGCACCAGCGCCTGCGCCATGCCGGCCTTCGCCCGCGCGCTCTGCGGATCAGCATCGGCCGCGCGGCCGAAGAAGTTCAGCGCCGCGTCCAAATCGCCCATCTCGAGCGCGGCCGCGCCGGCGCCGTTCAGCGCGCTGACGCTCCGCGGATTCTGGGCGAGCGTGGTCAGGTTGCGGCGCAGTTCGCTGCCCGCACCATCGTCCAGCGGCTGCACGATCGCCCCCGGCGGCAGGGCCGCACGGTCCTGCGCGAGCGCCCCCGGCGCGATCCAGACACTCCCCAGCGCCAGCGGCAAGAAGCCGCGGCGTATCCCCCGCATCTTCGATGAAAACATAACGCGCCCGGTAGACAGGGCCGAAGCTGTACCGGCAATGACCTGCGACGCTGCGCTGCGGTCAGACGTTCGCCTGGGACGGCGAAGGGAGGCCGCTTGCGGATTCAAGCCCCTGAAAAAGCAGGGGCGGCAAATCTGCCGCCCCCGCCTTCGTCCCGGACTGTCCGGCTTATTGGTTGTTCTGCCGGTTGAGGAAGCGCGGAATGTCCAGCGGATCGCGCGTTCCCGTCTTCAGGCGCGGCGTCTCGGCCGCATCGGCCTCGGGCACCTGCGCCTTCTGCGCGCCGCGGGCGATGCTCGACATGCGCTCGAAGAGCGTGCCGGCCGGACGCGGCGCTTCGGGCTCGGCGGCCGGCGCCGGCTCCTCCTGGGTCAGCCAGGCGCGGGTCGCCGGCTGCGGCGTCTCGGCCATGTCGTCGGCGGTCATCTCGTCGCCGAGCAGCAGTTCGTCGGACGGCCCCTCGGTCGTCTCGGCCATGCTCTCGTCGAGCATCATCTCGGGCTCCTCGGCCGCTTCGGCCGCCAGCTCGATCGGCGCCTCGGCCGGCGCCTCGGCGGCGATCTCCTCCGGCGGGGTCAGCGTGATCGGGGCAGCGGCGGGCGCTTCCTCGATCGCCGGTTCCTCGGCCTTCGGCTCGGGCGTGGTCTGGCGCGCGGCCGGGAAGGCGAAGACCTTGGCCGGCTGCGGGATCGGCATGACCTCCTCGGCGCCGATGCCGGTGGCGACCACCGAAACCCGGATCTTGCCGTCCAGATCGTTGTTGAAGGCCGAGCCCCAGATGATGTTCGCGTCCGGATCGACCAGCTCGCGAATATGGTTGGCAGCCTCGTCCACCTCCATCAGGCGCATGTCCTCGCCGCCGGTGATCGAGATGATGACGCCCTTCGCGCCCTTCATCGAGACGCCGTCGAGCAAGGGATTGGCGATCGCCTGCTCGGCCGCCTCGATCGCGCGATTGTCGCCGGCGGCCTCGCCCGTCCCCATCATCGCCTTGCCCATCTCGGACATGACCGAGCGGACGTCGGCGAAGTCGAGGTTGATCAGGCCGGGCATGACCATCAGGTCGGTGATCCCGCGCACGCCCTGCTGCAGCACCTCGTCCGCCATCTGGAACGCTTCCTTGAAGGTCGTGTTCGGGTTGGCGATGCGGAACAAATTCTGGTTCGGGATGACGATCAGGGTGTCGACATGCTGCTGCAGCTCGGCAATGCCGGCCTCGGCGCTGCGGCCGCGGCGCAGGCCCTCGAAGCTGAACGGCTTGGTGACGACGCCGACGGTCAGGATCCCGCGATCCCTGGCCGCCTTGGCGATGATCGGCGCGGCGCCGGTGCCGGTGCCGCCGCCCATGCCGGCCGCGATGAAGCACATGTGCGCGCCTTCCAGCGCCTGCTCGATCTCGCTGATCGCCTCCTCGGCGGCGGCCTTGCCGATCTCCGGGCGGGAGCCGGCGCCGAGGCCCTGGGTGATCCTGAGGCCGAGCTGGATCTTGCGGTCCGCGAGGCTGTGGTTGAGCGCCTGGGCGTCGGTGTTGGCGACGATGAAGTCGACCCCCTGGACGTCCGCCTGGATCATGTTGGCAATGGCATTGCCGCCGGCGCCGCCGACCCCGATCACGCTGATCCGCGGGCGGAGCTCTTCCACTTCCGGACGGATGAAATCGATGCTCATAACCAGTCTCCCCATCGCGCCGTCCAGGACCGGCGCTCTCCTCCTAAATGCTTTTGCCCGAAGCGATTCTTCGGAGCGAGCGGAAAGTTAACGAAACCGTCATTCTATCCACAGTTTTATCCACTTTCCCTCAATACTGAGTCCGAAATGCCGCAATCAGGCGCTGGAGCCAGTTGCCCGACGCCTTTTCGCCCGTTTCCTTCGGCCCGAACCCGATCCTGAGGTCGATCTCGCCCGACGCCGCGAACTGGGCCAGGCCCGCCAGGGTCGAGAAAGCCGGGCCGCTATGGGCCTCCGGCAAGCCCGGCATGTTGGGACGCCCGATCCGCACCGTCCGGCCAAGAACCCCCTGGGCATAGTCGGCGATCCCCTTGAGCTCCGCGCCTCCGCCCGTCAGCACCACCTGTCGTCCGATCGCGCCGCCGAAGCCCATCGATTTCAGCGCCTCCTCGATCTGCGCCATCAGCCCCTCGAGCCGCTGGCGGATCACCGAGACGAGCTGGGCGCGGGTGATGCGCGAGGCCTCGACCCCTTCCTGCCCGCCCGCGATCGGGGCGAGCTCGATCATGTCGTGATTGTCGCGTGGGCTGGTCATCGCCGAGCCGTAGAAGCATTTGATCCGCTCGGCCTCGACGCGGCGCGTGCCGAAGGCGGCGGCGATGTCGTCGGTGATGTCGCCGCCGCCGATCGCCAGCGACTTGAGGCCGACGAGCATCCCGCCGGCGAACACCGAGACGTTGGTGACGCCGCCGCCCAGCTCGACCAGCGCCACGCCAAGCTCGCGCTCCTCCTCGGAGAGGCAGGCCTTGCCCGCCGCCACCGGCGAAGCGACCGTCGCCTCGACGCCGAGATGGGCCGAGCGGACGCAGAGGTTGAGGTTCTTCCAGGGCGCCGGATCGGCGGTGATGACGTGGATGTTGACGCCGAGCTTCTCCGCATGGAGCCCGCGCGGCTGCTTGACGCCGTTCACCTCGTCGATCGTGTAGAAGGCCGGCAGGGCATGGAGCAGCTGGCGCCCTTCCCGGCCGATCGCCGACCAGCCCTTGGCGAGCAGATTGTCGATATCCTCGTCCGAGATGCGCCCCCCGCCGATCCCGACCTCGACATCGACCATGTCGCTCATCATCCCGCCGGCGGAGAAGCCGATGAACACCTGGTCGACCTGGGTGCCGGCGATGCGCTCCGCCTGCTCCATCGACTCCCGGATTGCGATCTCGCTCTTCTCCATGTCGGCGATGAAGCCGCGCTTGACGCCGCGGCTCTCGCGCTGGCCGGTGCCGAGGATGCGCAATTTCCCGTCCACGCCGGGCTCGGCGATCAGCGCGCAGACCTTGGACGAGCCGACGTCGAGCGCCGCCACGAGGGTCCTGGGCTGGGTCTGGACGGGCCGACGTGCCATCAAATGGTTTCCGACAGGTCGGCCGGCGGCTGGCCCGGCGACGGCGCGGCCGGCGCCTCGGGGACGCGGGCCCCGGGCTCGCGGGAGATGCGGATATAGGCGCGGCGCGGATCGCGCATGTCGATCCGGGCGAAGCCGCGGCCGAGCAGGCTGTCGCGCTGGTCGAGCTGGGCGAAGCGCTCGATCGCGCGGCGCGCCTCAGCTTCGCCCTCGGGCAGGCTCAATGTCTCGCCGCCCTGGAAGTGCAGGTCCCAGCGGCGCCCGCCGATCCAGGCCGCGTCGGTCACCATCGGCCTGAGCCGCGGCGCGGCGTCGAGCAGGGCGCTGAGCGAGGCGTAATGGCGGTTGGCGTCCGGCCCGATCAGCCGCACCATTTGCGGCATGGCCGTGCCGACGGGTTCGAGCACCACACCCTCGGCGTCCACCAGACTGAAGCGGCCATTCTGCTGCCAGACCGCGACCGGCACGCGCTCGATCACCTCGACGACGAGCGTGTCGGGGAGCCGGCGGGACACGCGCGCCTCGCGGATCCAGGGCAGGCGCATCAGCCGCTCGCGCGTCCCGTCCAGGTCGACGAGCGGCATGGCCGCGCTCTGCTGGCTGAATGCGATATCGTAGATCGCCTGGGTCGAGACCCGGTGATTGCCGCGCGTCTCCACGTGGCGGAGGGTGAAGCCGAGCTTGCCCACGCCCTCGCCGATCGCCAGCGCGGCCAGCTGCGGCAGGCGAAAGGCCATGACCGTGGCGACAAGCGTGACGACGACCAGGGCCAGGAACGACCAGCGCAGCAGCTTGCGGGCCGTGCCCGGCTCGAGGCCGAGGCCCTCGAACATGCCCTCCGGCTGCTTCGCCTTCCGCCGCGTCTGGACGGCCCGCCCGCCGCCGCTGCTCCTGGACCGCGACGTCCCGCCGCCCCCTTTGATCGCCCGTGCGCTCATAACGCCATCTCCACCAAACGCTCGCACAGCTCCGGATAGTCGATGCCCCGGTAGCGCGCCTGCTCGGGCACGAGGCTGAGCGGCGTCATCCCGGGCTGCGTGTTGACCTCGAGCAGATAGACGCCTTCCGCACCCCGCTCGTCGTCCCAGCGGAAGTCTGAGCGGCTGGCGCCGCGGCAGCCGAGAATCCGGTGCGCGTCCCGGGCCATGCGCAGCATCGCCTCGGCGACGTCCGCGGGCACGTCGGCCGGGCAGACATGCTCGGTCAGCCCGTCCGTATATTTGGCGTCATAATCGTAGAAGCCGGTCTTGGGCTTGAGCTCGGTCACCGCCAGCGCCTCGTCGCCCAGCACCGCCACGGTCAGCTCGCGCCCGCGGATGAAGGGCTCGGCGAGCAGCCGGTCGAACTCCTGCCAGGGACCCCTGACGTCGCGACCGATCGGATCCCCATAATTGCCCTCGCGGGTGACGATCACGACGCCGACCGATGAGCCCTCGTTGACCGGCTTCAGCACATAGGGGCGCGGCAGCGGGTCGCCCGCATAGAGGCTCTCGCTCTCGACGATTTCGCCCGCCGGCATGCGGATGCCGGCCGGCACGAGGACCATCTTGGTGAGCTCCTTGTCAATCGCGATCACCGAGGTCTCGAGGCCGGAGTGGGTATATTTGAACCCCATCAGGTCCATCATGCCCTGCACCGTCCCATCCTCGCCGGGCGTGCCGTGCAAAGCGTTGAACACGACATCGGGCGCGGCCTCGAGCAGCCGCTGGGCGATGTCCCGCCCCATGTCGATCCGGGTGACGCGATGGCCGCGGCTCTCCAGCGCATCGGCGACGCCCGCCCCGGTCACCAGCGAGACCTCCCGCTCGGCCGACCAGCCACCCATCAGCACTGCGATGTGAAGCTTACGCACTAAACACCCACTCCGATCCTCTGGATTTCCCATTCGAGCTCGACGCCGCTGTCGGCCCTGACCCGGCGCCGCACTTCCTCGCCCAGCGCCTCGATGTCGGCGGAGCTCGCGCTGCCAAGGTTGAGCAGGAAGTTGCAATGCTTTTCGGACACCTGCGCCTCGCCGACGCGAAGGCCGCGGCAGCCGGCCTGGTCGATCACCTGCCAGGCCTTGCTCCCCGGCGGGTTCTTGAAGGTGGAGCCGCCGGTGCGGCTGCGCAAAGGCTGGCTCTCCTCGCGCGCGGCGGCGATCCGGTCCATCTCGGCCTGGATCGCGGCCGGCTCGCCCGGCTGGCCGCGGAAGATGGCGGAGACGACGACGCTGCCCTCGGGCAATTCGCTGTGCCGGTAGGTATAACCCAGTTCGTCCAGAGCGAGCCGCCGCAGCCGGCCGTCGCGCAACACCACCTCGCACTCGACGAGGATGTCCTGGACCTCGCGACCATAAGCGCCGCCGTTCATCCGCACGAAGCCGCCGACCGTCCCCGGGATGGAGCGCAGGAACTCGACGCCCGCAATGCCCGCATCGCGCGCAGTGGAGGAAACGAGGATGCCGCTCGCCCCGCCGCCGCAGCGCAGGCTCGTCGCGTCCAGCCGCTCGACCGTGGCGAAGGGCTTGCCGAGGCGGACGACCACGCCGGGTACGCCGCCATCGCGCACGATCAAATTGGAGCCGAGGCCGAGCGCCATCAACGGCACGGCCGGATCGAGCCCGGCGACGAAGTCCTGCAGGTCCGCGACGTCCTTCGGCTCGAACAGCCACTCGGCCCGGCCGCCCGACTTGAACCAGACCAGGGGCGCGAGTGGCGCGTCGGCGGTCAGCCGGCCGCGCACCTTCGGCAGGGTCTCGACCGCGCTCATGCCGCCGCCCCCGAGCGCCGCGCGCGGATCGCGTCCGCCAGCCCCGCCGCCCATTTCGTGATGTCGCCGGCGCCGAGGCAGATGATCATGTCGCCCGGCGCCGCCAGCCCCGCGAGCTGGCGCGCCACGTCGGCGGCATCGTCGACCGTGCAGGCGGCGCGGTGGCCGCGCTGCTTCAGGCCCTCGACCAGCGCCTCGTTATCCACGCCCTCGATCGGCTCCTCGCCCGCCGCATAGACCGGCGCGACCATGACGATGTCGGCATCGTTGAACGCGCCCTGGAACTCGCCCATCAGATCGCGGAGGCGCGTGTAGCGGTGCGGCTGCACGACCGCGATGACGCGGCCCTCGGCGCCCTCGCGCGCGGCCGAAAGCACCGCCGCGATCTCGACCGGGTGGTGGCCGTAATCGTCGATCACGATCGCGCCATCGACCTCGCCGACCCTGGTGAAGCGGCGCTTCACCCCGTCGAAGCTGGCGAAGCCGCGCTGGATGACCTCGTCGGCGATGCCCATCTCCGCCGCCACGCCGATTGCGGCGAGCGCGTTCTGGACATTGTGCCGGCCCGGCATGGGCAGCTCGATGCCGGTGATCACCCGCACCTCGCCATGACGGTCGCGCAGGCTCACGTCGAAGCGGTTGCCGCCCGGCACCGGCGTCACATTGTCGCCGCGAACATCGGCATGGGCGGCGAAGCCGTAGGTGACGACGCGCCGGTCCCTCAGCCGCGGGATGATCGACTGCACCTCGGGATGATCGACGCAGAGCAGGGCCGCGCCGTAGAAAGGCACATTCTCGACGAACTCGACGAAGGCGTCCTTCACCGCATCGAAGCCGCCATAATGATCGAGATGCTCGGGATCGATATTGGTGACCACCGCGATCGTGCCGTCGAGCCGCAGGAAGCTGCCGTCGCTCTCGTCCGCCTCGACCACCATCCAGTCGGACTTGCCGAGCCGGGCGTTGGAGCCATAGGCGTTGATGATGCCGCCGTTGATCACGGTCGGATCGATCCCGCCCGCATCCAGCATCGCCGCGATCATCGAGGTGGTCGTCGTCTTGCCGTGCGTCCCCGCCACTGCGATGTTGAGCTTGAGCCGCATCAGCTCGGCGAGCATCTCGGCGCGGCGCACCACCGGGATGCGCCGCTCATAGGCCGCGACCACCTCGGGATTGCTCTTCTTTACCGCGGTCGAGATCACCACCACCGCGGCGTCGCCGAGATTGTCCGGGCTGTGGCCGATCGCGATCGGGATGCCCTTCTTCCGCAGGCCCTCGACGACATAGGACTCGTTCATGTCGGAGCCCTGCACGCTGTAGCCGAGGATGCACATCACCTCGGCGATGCCCGACATGCCGATGCCGCCGATGCCGACGAAATGGATCGTGCCGATATCGATGCCCGCACCCTTCATGCCGGCACCGCCCCGGCCATCGGCCGCAGCACGTTCTCGCGCACGAAATTGGGATCGGCGCCCGGATCGCGCCCGGTCCGCTCGACCAGGTCGGCAAGGTCCTTCGCCGCGTTCGGCCGCCCCGCCTTCTTCGCCCGCTCGGCGGCATTGGCGAGCGCGCCGGGCTCGAGGCCGAGCTTCTGCATCTGCTTGGCGAGCTCGACCGGCGTGAATTTCGGCTGCGGGATCATCCGCGCCCCGCCCGCCCGCGCCATCTCCTTCGCGTTGAAGGTCTGGTGATCGTCGGTCGCGCTCGGCAGCGGCACGAGGATCGCCGGGCGGCCGGCCGCGGTCAGCTCGGCGATCGTCGAGGCGCCCGAGCGCGCGATGATCAGGTGCGACCAGCCGAGCCGCTCGGGCAGGTCCTCCATATAGGTGGCGAGGTCGGCGGGGATGCCGAGCGCCTCGTAGCGGGCGCGGACCCGCTCGATATCCTCGTCGCGGCATTGCTGGGTGACCTGCAGCCGCCGGCGGAAATGCTCGGGCAGCAGCGCCAGCCCCTCGGGCACGACCTCGGAGAGGATCGAGGCGCCTTGGCTGCCGCCGATCACCAGCAGCCGGAAGATGCCGTCCGCGTCCAGCGCCGGGAACGGCTGGTCGCGGAGGGCAAGCACCTCCTCGCGCACCGGATTGCCGACAAGATGCACCTTGTCCTGCGCCTTGGCGGGCAGCCGTTCGACCTGCGTATAGGCGGTGGCGACGGCATCGACGCGGCCGGCCATCAGCCGGTTCACCCGGCCGAGCACCGCATTCTGCTCGTGGATCAGGGTCGGGATGCGGTCGCGCTTTGCCGCCAGCAAGGCGGGGAAGGCCGGATAGCCGCCGAAGCCGATCACCGCCGAGGGCAGGAAGGTCTCGTAGAGCCGCAGCGCCATCGCCCGGCCGGTATGAATCGCCTTCACCGCCCGCAGCCAGCCGACCGGCCCGCCCGCCAGCCGCCCGGCCGGCAGGATGTGGACCTGGGCATTGTCGAACAGGCCGGGGATGCGCGCGCCCCGGTCGTCGGTGATCAGGGCCACCCGGTGCCCGCGCGCGAGCAGCTCCTCGGCGAGCGCATGGGCCGGGATCATATGCCCCCCGGTCCCGCCCGCGGCGAGGACATAGTGGCGGGACATCATCTGGCGAGCCCCCGCCAGGTCACGGAATAATTGCTCGAGGCCAGATGCGGGTTGCGCCGGGTGAAGGCGAGCAGCAGGCCGAAGCCGATGGCGAGCGCGATCATCGAGGAGCCGCCATAGGAGATGAACGGCAGGGTCATGCCCTTGGACGGGGCGATATGGACGTTGACCGCCATGTTGATTAGGGCCTGCAGCCCGAACTGGCCGACCAGGCCGGCGGCGGCGAGGACGAGGAACTTGTCCTCCTCGGCAAGCAGGCGGACGAGCACGCGCACGACGATCGTCATGTAGAGGATGGCGATCGCCAGGCAGGCGATGATCCCGAACTCCTCGCCGATCACCGAGAAGATATAGTCGGTATGCGGCTCGGGCAGGTGGAACTTGGCCGTGCCCGCGCCCGGCCCGACCCCGAACAGCCCGCCATGGGTGAGCGTCCGGAGCGCCGATTCCACCTGATAGGTATCGCCCTCGGAGAAGAGGAAGCCGTCGATCCGCTGCGTCGCCACGGGGTAGAAGAGATAGGCGAGGATGACGACGGCAACCGCGCCCGCGCCCAGCATGTAGAGGAACTTCATCGGCGCGCCGGACAGGGTGATCAGCAGCACCCAGGCCGAGACGAAGATGATCGTCTCGCCGAAATTCGGCTGGCGCATGAGCAGGATCGCGACCACGCCGGTCAGCATCGCCGACAGCGGCACCACCGGCAGCGACGGGTCCTTCTCCTTCAGCGAAAGGAGCCAGGCGATCGCGACGATGAAGAGCGGCTTCAGGAATTCGGACGGCTGGAACTGGGCGAAGCCGCTGAGCAGCCAGCGCCGCGCCCCGTTCACTTCCGTGCCGACGACCGGAACCAGGAACAGGCAGGCGAGCAGCACCGCCGCGCCCAGCAGGCAGAGCCGCCGGGCGGTCTGCTTGGGCAGCATCGAGCAGAAGATCATCACCGGAATCGCCACCGCGATCCACATCAGCTGCTTGTAGAAATAATAAAGCGGCGCGACCGTCGTGCCCTCGCCGGAGAGGCGCTGGCCGGCGGCCGGCGAGGCCGCGGCGACGGCGATCAGCCCGATCGCGATCAGCACCGCGACGAGGATCACCAGCACCTTGTCGATCTCCCAGAACCATTTCGCGCCGCTGCTGCGGTCGGACCGGCCGTAGCGCGGCGCCTTCTGGGGACGCTCCGGTGTCATCTTCATCCTCGCCGTCATGCTCATGAGAGGGCCCCCACCGCTTCGCGGAACGCCTGGCCCCGCGCCTCATAATCCCTGAACTGGTCGAACGACGCGCAGGCCGGCGAGAGCAGGACCACCTCTCCCGCCTTGGCCGCCCCCGCCGCCGCCTCGACCGCTGCATCCAGCACCCCGCATTCCGTCACCGGCACCTTGCCGGCGAGCAATTGCGCGAACATCGGCCCCGAATCCCCGATCGTATAGGCGCCCCGGACATGGCCCAGCTGCGCCTCGCAGGGGCCGAGGCTATGAGTCTTGGCGAGTCCGCCGACAATCCAGTGGATAGACGGATAGGCGGCCAGCGCGGGTGCCGCGGAATCCGGGTTGGTCGCCTTGCTGTCGTTGACGAAGAGGATGCCGTTCCGCTCGGCGACCCTTTCCATCCTGTGTGGCAGGCCGGGATAGGTGCGCAACCCTTCTTCAATCTTGGAAGGCCAGATATCGAATGTCTCGGCCACGGCGATGGCCGCCATGGCATTTTGCAGGTTATGCGGCCCTTGCAACGCGGGCCACTCCCTTTGGCGCTCCTTCAGACTTGGCCACGGATAGCCCAAACGCACATCGCGTCCCGGCCAAGACCATGCCTCTACGTCGAGCCCGTCGCACATCTGCCAGACCTCTTCATCCGCATCGCCGAAGATGCCGACATGGCCAGCTGACTGCATTTCGAAGAGGCGCCGCTTGGACAGGGCATAGGCACGGAAATCAGCGTACCGATCGAGGTGATCCGGCGTGACGTTCAACAGCACCGAGACGTCGCAATCGAGGCTGAAGGTCAGGTCGATCTGGTAGCTGGACAGCTCCAGCACATAGACGCCGCCCTCAGGGAGCGGATCCTGCGCAAGGATCGGGAGGCCGATATTGCCGCCCATCTCGGTCGGCACGCACGCGGTCTTCAGGATGTGGTGGACGAGCGCCGTGGTCGTCGACTTGCCGTTGGTCCCGGTAATCCCGACCACCTTGTGCGGCGGCAGCCCCGCCCGCGCCTGGGCGAACAATTCGATGTCGCCGATCACCGGTACGCCCGCCGCCCTCGCCTTCGCGGCGATCGGGTGCGTGTTGAGCGGCACGCCCGGCGAGACAACCACGCCGTCATAGCCGGCCAGGTCGATCTCCAGCGGATCGGCGAGCGTGACGCCCTCGCCTACGTTCGCCCGCGCCTCTTCCTTGCTGTCCCACGCCGTGACCTCGGCCCCGCTCGCGACCAGCGCCTCGACCGTCGCCAGCCCGGACCGGGCCAGGCCCAGCACCGCATAGCGTTTGCCGCGAAAGGCCGGGCTGGTGATCACCGCAGCTTCAGCGTCGACAGGCCGGCCAGTGCCAGCACGAAGGCGACGATCCAGAAGCGGATCACGACGGTGGGCTCGGACCAGCCCTTCTGCTCGAAATGGTGGTGGATCGGCGCCATCCGGAAGACCCGCCTGCCGGTGCGCTTGTAGACCAGCACCTGGATGATCACGCTCATTGCCTCGGCGACGAACAGGCCTCCGATGATGCCGAGCACGATCTCGTGCTGGGTGGAGACGGCGATCGCGCCGAGCGCGCCGCCCAGCGCGAGGCTCCCGGTATCACCCATGAAGACCGCCGCGGGCGGCGCGTTGAACCAGAGGAAGGCGAGCCCCGCCCCGACCATCGCCGAGCAGAGCACGGTGAGATCGCCCGCGCCCAGCACGAACGGGATGCCGAGATAGGAGGCGAAGATCTTGTTGCCGACCAGGTAGGCGATGACGATGAAGGCGAGGCTGGCGATGATCACGGGCATGGTCGCCAGGCCGTCCAGCCCGTCGGTCAGGTTCACCGCATTGCCGAACGCCACCACCACGAAGGCGGTGAACAGGATGTAGAAGGGCCCCAGGTCGACGACGGGCCCGTTGTAGAAGGGGATGTAGAGCTGCGTCCCGGCGCCATAGGTGATGATCCAGCAGCCGATGCCGGCGATCACGAATTCCGCCAGGAGGCGGACCTTGCCGGAGACGCCCTTGTGGTGGCGCTTCTTCACCTTGTCATAATCGTCCATGAAGCCGATCGCGCCGAAGCCGACGGTGATGAACAGGCAGGCCCAGAGATAGCGGTTGGAGAAATCCATCCAGAGCAGCATCGAGACGGTGATCGAGGTCAGGATCATCAGCCCGCCCATGGTCGGCGTGCCCCGCTTGGCGAGGTGGGAGAGCGGGCCGTCCTCGCGGATCGGCTGGCCCTTGCCCTGGCGGACGCGCAGCCAGCCGATGAACTTCGGCCCGATCAGCAGGCCGAGCACGAGCGCGGTAAAGGTCGCCGCGCCCGCGCGGAAGGTGATGTACCGGAAGAGGTTCAGGAAGCTCGGATAGCCCAGCTGTTCTGCGATCCAGAGAAACATCAGTCCGTCCCGGCCGCCAGCGCTTCGACGAGCGCGGCAAGCCCGATTGAGTTCGATCCCTTGACGAGCAAGGCATCGCCCGGTCCGATCGCCGCGCGGGCGAGCGGCAGGGCGGACGCCGCGTCGGGCACATGCGCCATTTTGAGTTGCCCGCCAAGGGCCTTTGCAAGCGCCTCCATCTCCCGGCCGACGAGGATCGCATAATCGACGCCGGCCTCCTCCAGCCGCCCGGCCAGAGCGCGGTGGAAGTCGTCGCTGTCGGGGCCGAGCTCGCGCATCGCGCCGAGCACCGCGATCCGCCGCCCGTCCACCTGCTCCTCGCCGAGCACCTTCAAGGTCGCCGCCATCGAGGCCGGATTGGCGTTGTAGCTCTCGTCGATCAGCAAAGCCTCGCCGCCGTCGACCCTCAGGCGATGCCGCTCGCCGCGGCCCTTCAACCCGCCGAGATCGGCGAGCGCGAGGCCGGCGGCCGCGAGATCGCCGCCCACCGCCTCGACGGCAGCCAGCACGGCCAGCGCATTGGCCACCCAATGCTCGCCCGGCGGCGAGAGCGTGAAGCTCAGCGACGCGTCCGGCAGCTGCGCCGTCACCAGCGATCCGCCCTTGGGGCCGCGCACGACATAGGCGGCGCGGACGTCCGCGCCCTCGCCGAGGCCGAAGGTGACGATGTTCGCCGCCGAGGGCCGCGCCGCCGCGATCAGGCGGTCGCGATGCGGGCTGTCGAACGGGATGATCGCGGTGCCGCCCGGCTCCAGTCCCTGGAAGATCTCGCCCTTCGCGTCGGCGATCGCCTCGTCGCTGGCGAAGAATTCGCGGTGCGCCGGCGCGATCGTGGTCACGATCGCGACATGCGGGCGGACGATCCGCGTGAGCGCGGCCAGCTCGCCCGCATGGTTCATGCCCATCTCGAAGATGCCGAACCTGGTCGTGCGCGGCATCCGGACGAGACTGAGCGGCACGCCCGTATGGTTGTTGTAGCTCTTCACCGAGCGGTGCGCGCGGCCCGGCGCCGCCCGGTCGAGCGCGGCGTACAGGGCCTCCTTGGTTCCGGTCTTGCCGACCGAGCCGGTGACCCCGATCACCTTGCCCTGGCAGCGGTCGCGCGACGCCCAGGCGAGGTTGTTCAGGGCGAGCGTGGTGTCGGGCACATGGACGTGCGGCCCATCGACCTCCTCGCTGAGCAAAGCGCCGGCCGCGCCCGCCGCAAAGGCCTGCGCGACGAAGCGATGCCCGTCGGTCGCCTCGCCCTTCATCGCGATGAACAGGTCGCCCGGCCCGACTTCGCGGCTGTCGAAGGTGGCGCCGGCCGCGTCGAAATGGCCGTGCACGCTGCCGCCCGTCGCCTCGGCGATCTCCGCGGATGTCCAGAGGGGACTCATGCCGCTTCCTCCCGCGCTACCGTGACGTCGTCGAAGGGGAGCACCTTGTCCCCGACGATCTGGCCCTGCTCGTGGCCCTTGCCGGCGAGCAGGACGATGTCGCCGGGGCCGGCCTCCCCGATCGCGAGCCGGATCGCCTCGCGCCGGCCGGCCACCTCGGTCGCGCCCGGCGCCGCCGCCATGATCGCCGCGCGGATCCGGGCCGGATCCTCGGAGCGCGGATTGTCGTCGGTGACGATCACCCGGTCGGCCAGCCGCACCGCCGCCGCGCCCATTTCCGGCCGCTTGCCCTCGTCGCGGTCGCCGCCGGCGCCGAAGACGATGATCAGCCGGTCCCTGGCGTGCGGCCGCAGCGCCTCGATCGCGCTCTCGATCGCATCGGGCGTATGCGCATAGTCGACATAGACCGGCGCGCCGGCCTTGCTTATCACCGCCCGCTCCAGCCGCCCGCGCACCGGATGCACCCGGGCGAGGTTGGCGAGGGTCGGCTTCAGCTCGCCGCCGGTCGCGAGCACCAGCCCCGCGGCCGTCAGCGCATTATAGGCCTGGTAGGCGCCGATCAGCGCCAGGGTGACCGCGTGCGTCTTCCCCCCGGCCTCGATCGTCAATTTCTGCCCGAGCTGGGTCGGCTCGCGCTTCAGCAATTTCAGCGTCTCGCCCCCGGTGCCGACGGTCAGCACCTCCAGCCCCCGCGCCTTGCAGCGCGCGATCACCTCGCCCGATTTGGGATCGTCGGCCCAGACCACCGCCTTGGCCCCCGGCTCGAGGACATCCTCGAAGAGGCGCATCTTCGCCTCGAAATAGGCCTCCATGGTCAGATGATAGTCGAGATGGTCGCGGGTGAAGTTGGTGAACGCCCCCGCGGCCAGCTTCGGCCCCTCGCTGCGATATTGGGCGAGGCCGTGGCTCGACGCCTCGAAGGCGACATGCTGGATGCCCATCCGCTCCAGCCCGGCCATGTTGGAGAGGAAGGTGACGATGTCGGGCGTGGTCAGCCCGGTCTTCACCTGCTCGTCCGCCGTGGTCACGCCGAGCGTGCCGATGCTTGCCGAGGGATGCCCGGCCATGCGCCAGAGCTGGCGGACCAGCTCGACGTTGGAGGTCTTGCCGTTCGTTCCGGTGACCGCGACCACCGTCTCCGGAAAGGGCGCGAAGAATTTCGCTGCCAGCCGGGCGAAGGCGCGCCGCGGCTCCGGATCGGCGATATGCACCGCGCCCTCGACCCTGGCCTCCGGGCTCGAGACGATCGCCACCGCGCCATGCGAGACGGCGTCGGCGATATAGTCCTCGCCGTTGAAGCGCGTGCCCCGGAAGGCGCCGAACACCGTGCCCGGGGCGACCTTCCTATGGTCGATCGCGAAGCCGGTGACCGCTGCCGTCTCGTCGCTGCCGGTCAGGGCGCCCAGGTTCATCAGTGCCCCGCATTTTCATCATTGCCGCGCTCGGGCGGCATCAGGTCGCCGGTCGGGATGTCCCGGCTCATGTCGGGGATGATGCCGAGCAGCGGCCCGGCGCGCGAGATCACGCGGGAAACGATGGGTGCAGCGGTCCAGGCGGCCGTGGTCTGGCCTGAAGTGGCAGCCGTGGGCCGCGCCGAATCGATCATGACGAGCACCACATAGCGCGGCGCGTCCATCGGGAAAGCCGCGGCGAAGGTCGAAACGTTCTGATGACGGTTATAACCGCCGGTTCGTGATACTGTTTCAGCGGTGCCGGTTTTCCCGCCGACGCGGAAGCCGGGCGCGTTGGCGTTGCGACCCGTGCCGCGCATCACCACCAGCCGCAGCAGCTGGCGAATCCGGTAGCTTGTCGATTCCTGGTAGACGCGGCGGCCGGGCGCGGCGTGGCCCGGCTCGACGCGAAGCAGGGTGGCGGGGCGCAGCGTCCCGCCATTGACCAGCGCGGCATAAGCCAGCGCCAGGTGAAGCGGCGAGATTGCAACGCCATGGCCGTAGCCCGAGGTCATCACCGTCAGCCGACCCCAGTCGTGCGGCCAGATCGGCCGGCCGCGCTCGATCTCGATCGGCACCATAGTGTTGAAGCCGAGCGCGCGGAAGGCCGCCTGCATCCGCTCCGGCCCCATCTCGTCGGCGACCCGGGCGGTGGCGATGTTGGAGGAATGGACCATGAGCTCGGGAATGGTGATCGCGCGTCCCATCGGATGGTCGTCGCGGATCCGGAAACGGCCCACCTGGATCGGAGCGGACGCATCGTAGCGCTGGTTCATCGAGCGCACGACGCCGGCCTCGATCGCGGCCGCGATGGTGATCGGCTTGAAGGTCGAACCCAGCTCGTAGACGCCGACGGTCGCCCGGTTCATCATCGCTTCCAGGCCCGCGCGGCCGGCGTCGTTGGGGTTGATGATCGGCGCGGACGCCATGGCGACCACTTCGCCCGTGTCGACATCGAGCACGATGCCGCTGCCTCCCGCCGCCTGCATCGTGGCAACGCCATTGGAGAGTTCGGACTCGAGGATCGCCTGCACGCGCGTGTCGAGCGAAAGCGCGACCGGACGGCCGCGTTGCGCCGGGTCGACGAGCCGGTCCTGCAGCACCTTCTCCATCCCGGCGATGCCGCCCCGACCCTCGGCGGTCCAGCCGATCACATGGCCGGCGAGCGCGGTCTGCGGATAGAGCCGCTCGGGCTCCCGGTTGAAGACGAGGCCGGGCTCGCCGAGCGCGTTGACTGCCTGCACCAGCTCGGGCGCGGCCGGGCGGGCCAGGTAGACGAAGGTCCGCCGCCGGTCGGAGAGCAGGGCATAAAATTGCTGGGCCGTTCGCTCCGGCATCAGCCGGGCGAGCTGCTGCGCGAGCGCCGCCCGGTCGCCGATAATGTCGCGGGGCCGGGCCGCGATCGCCCAGGCATCGATCGTCCGCGCCAGCGGCACGCCGTTGCGGTCGACGATGTCGCCCCGCGCCGGCAGCAGCGGATCAACCGCGGCCGCATGCGCGGTGCGGTCGGTAAAGACCTGCAGCATGGCCAGCCGGCCGACGATCACCAGGGTGACGCCGACGAACAGCAGCATGACCAGCATCAGCCGGTGATAGGTGAGGGCCAGCCCTCCCTGCTGCGGCTGCTCGACCGGTGCGCGGGCGCGTCTGGCCTCCGCTGCGAGCGTCGCCATCAGTCCCGCGCGCTCCGGCGGCGCTCGGGCCGCTCGTCCTTGCGCAGCGCGCGGGCCGGCCGCTGGCTGGCCAGCAGGCGCCCCGAGGCGCCCCGGGCAGGCGCGGCCGCAGCGCGGCCGGTGGTCCGCGCCGGCGTGGTGCGGCGCTCGTCGCGGGTCGCGGTGCGGACCGGCGCCGGACGCCGCTCGTCGCGGCTGGCGGTGCGGACCGGGGCCGGGCGCCGTTCATCGCGGGCGGCGGTGCGGCTGCGCTCCTCACGCGGACCGGGGCGGATGTCGTCGCGGGCGGCAACCCGAACCGCGCGCTCCGGCTGGCGGCGCGGCGGCGCAGCGGCCTCGCGCTTGGCCGGAGCCGGCGCTGCAGGCCCGACCGACAGGCTGGCGCGGCGCACCTCCGCCTGGACTGGCGGGCGCGGCGCGGCGACGGCGCGCTGCGGCGCGGGCGTCGCGGCCGGGGCGTCGCCGGCCGGCGCGGCGCCGGTCTCGGCCGAGGCCATGCGCACTTCGGCCTGGTCGGAGATTTGCGGCTGGCGCGTGTCGAAGCGGGCGAGGCTCACATTCTGCTGGACATATTGCCCGGTCACCGGCGCGGCGAGCGCCAGCACGTCGTTGTTCCATTCCTCGAGCTGCGGGATCCGGCTGCGCGTACCGACCTCGGTCTGCAACGCGCGGATATTCTGCTGGGCGAGGATGATCTGCCGGTCGAGCTTCGCAAGCTCGGCCCGTTCCGCGGCCACGCGCAGGTTCAGCATGTAGCAGCCGAGCACGGCGACGCCGATCATGAACACCCAGACGACCGGCCTGAAACCCCTGGCGATCATCGCTCTGCTCCCTCTCCAGATTCCTGTCCCCAGGCCGGCGCGTCGGTGCGGCGCGCGGCCCTCAGCGTCGCGGACCGGGCTCGCGGATTGGCCTCCAGCTCGGCCGTCCCGGGCCTGACCGCCTTGCCGACCGCCTCGAAGGTAGGCGCCGGCCGGCTCTCGGGCGCCGCTGGGAGATGACGCGAGCCGGCCGGCATTGCCCCGCTCCGCGCTTTCAGGAAGCGCTTCACGATCCGGTCCTCGAGGCTGTGAAAGGTCACGACTGCAAGACGGCCGCCGGGCAACAATACGCGCTCGGCAGCCGCCAACCCGCCCTCCAGCTCGGCGAGTTCCTGGTTCACGTGGATACGGATGGCCTGGAAGGTCCGGGTGGCCGGATCCTTCTTCATGCCGGGATGATGGCCGGCCGCCCTGCGGACGATCTCGGCGAGCTGGGCGGTGCGCTCGATCGGCCGCGCGGCGACGATCGCCCGTGCGATTCGCCGCGCCTTCGGCTCCTCGCCCAGCTGGTAGATCACGTCGGCGATCTCGCCCTCGTCGGCATGGTTGAGGAAGTCGGCCGCGCTCTCGCCCTCGCGGGACATGCGCATGTCGGCGGGGCCGTCGGCCTGGAAGGAGAAGCCGCGCTCGGCCTGGTCGAGCTGCATCGAGGAGACGCCGATGTCGAGCGTGACCCCGTCGACCTTGTCGACACCGCGGGCGGCAAGCGCCTGACGCATCCGGGAAAAACGTTCCGGCACAAGCGTCAGGCGCCCCCCGCTCGAAGCGGCCAGCGTCTCGCCATACTGGATCGCCTCGGGATCGCGATCAAAAGCGAGGACGCGGGCCGCTCCCTTGGAAAGGATTGCCCTGGTGTAGCCGCCCGCCCCGAACGTGCCGTCGACGAAGGTCTCGCCCGGGGCGGGGGCGAGCGCCGCGACGACCTCGTCGAGGAGGACGGGGATGTGGCGCGCGGAGGGGGCCGGAGAGGGAGCGCTCATGCCTTCCCTCCGCGCTGCCGGAGATAATAGGAGGCGATGGTCTTCAGCCGGTCGCCGCCGACCTCGACCGCGACCTTCGGATTCCACAACTCGGCATAGCGGCCGCGGCCGACGAACAGCGCCATGTCCTCGATCCGGCCCTCCTCGCGGAGCAGTCCGCTGAGCACGATCCGGCCGCCGGCGTCGCAGTTGAGCCGCTCGCTCATCCCCCAGAGGCCGCGCTCCGCATCGTCGAACGCGTCGGGGTCGGCGCCGTTCTCGCGCTTGTCGAGCTCGGCCAGCATATGGGCGGAATAATTGTCGCCATGGACCATCAGGCAGGGCGCGCGGCCATGGACGGTGAGATGGATGTGGCGCGGCTCGGCCGGGATCAGGGCGTTGCGGATGAAGGCGGGAATGGACAGGCGGGATTTGCCGTCCACCGCGCTCAGCGCATTGCCCTGGAAAATCTCCGAATCCACGCCCTCAGTCCGCTCCCCAGACCGAGGCTCCCCCGTTTCACGGGCCCTTGCGATGCAGCGCCGCGTCGCAAGCGCGGTCCAACAGGAAACGCCCCTTCAAATCCAGCCCGGTGGATAACAAAGCAGGCATGGGATTAAAAGGGATTTAATGGGATTTTGTGGGAAATACGGACACCAGAAGGGATGTTCCTGCTTTGTTGCGCCCGCGCCTCTCCTGTCAGGGCGGCGCGCCTCCTGTGGATAAGTAAGTGAATTTCTGTCTTGCGCCGTACACGATTCAGCGCCGGCCGGCGGGCGGGCTGTTCGGCGCCGGCTGCGCGGCGCTGTTCGTATCGGGGTTGGACGGGGTCAGGCCGAGCGTCGCCAGCGGCTCCTCCGGCGGCGACTGCGCCGGCGCCGCGGGCTGCGTGGCAGCGCCCGGCCCCGCCGGCGTCACTGCGTTCGCGATCGGCGATTCCTCGTGCGTGCGGCCGGTGAAGACCGCGGCGAGAAGCACGGCGAGAAAGACCGAGGCCAGACCGGTGAGCCCGATCCGCACCCGCTGATTGCCAGCTTTTTGCCGCGCACTGTCCACTGGCGGGCAAGGTAATGCAAAGACTGACGTTTGTCGAACGGCGGCGCCGGTTGGTCGAATTCAGGCGTCCGAAAACGACAGACTGCCACAATTTTCGATCTTGACGCCATTTGCTGCGCCCGCGAAGGATCATGGTATGCGCAACACACCTTACCTCGCCGCAGCGGCCAGCGCGGCTCTCCTCGCACTCGCCGGATGCAATAACGACCCGGTCCAGATCAACACGGTCGAACGCGACACCAACGCGCCGACCACCCAGCTCAATGCGACCGATCTGCCGCCGTCCATCACGGCCAACAAGATCTATCGCTGCTCGGACAACAGCCTCTTCTACGTCACCTTCTACAGCGACAATTCCGCCATGCTCCGCCGGGGCAGCAGCAGCGCGGAAGGCACCCGGCTCGAGGGCGCCGCCGGCGGTCCGTTCACTGCCGAAGGCCAGTCGGTCAGCGGCAGCGGCGACAACGTCACCATCAACGGCAAGTCCTGCCACACCTAGACCCGGCGTCACGCCGAATTTGAAAGGCCGGTCCGGACCCCCTTGGGCCGGCCTTTTCATTGCGGGTCTGCTCCCGGGCCCTGCCCGCCTAGCCTTCCCAGCGGGCGTAGACGAAGGCCTCGGCCTCGGTCCGCAGCAGGGTCTGGCCCTGCGGCAGGGGATGCGGTGCCGGGCGGTGCTGGATGGATTCGATCAGCAGGCGCTCCATGAACCCGTCATAGGGCACCTCGATCCGCTCGCCGGGGCGCGGCAGCGCCACGAAACTATATTGCCCCCAGAGCTTGTTGTCCTCGGGATCCGGCGCCCCGTTGACCACGATATGCGCTACGATCACGCTGTCCTCCCCTGGACGTGGGCGCGGCACAGTGAAGCGTTCTTTCTAACGAACGATTTCGTATCCGTATCCATTGCTCCGCGCAAATCGCGGGCGTCGGCTGGGGATTTCCTTCCGCCGTCGTAACCTGCGCCTCCGCACCGCTCAGACGAGCGCCCCGGCGGCAGCGCGCCTCGCTTTATCGTTACAGCAGGAACCAGCCGACCCGCCCTGCCTTCTGCTTGCCGGAAAGCGTCGCGGCCTTTGCTGCCGGGCGCAACGTTCAGGGAAAGGAAGAGTCATGCGTAAGAACAGTCTGCGCCGCCCGGTCCTGGCGGCTTTCGGGGGCATGCTCATGTTGACCGGCTCGGCGATGACCGCCGCGGCCTTCGCGGGACCGGATGTCCAGGCCACGCTCAGCGGCAGCAACATGCCGGGCGGCGGCGACCGCGACGGCTGGGGCCGGCTCCGCGCCGAGTTCGAAACCGCCACAAACCGTCTCTGCGCCGATCTCGAGGTCCGCTCGCTCGCCGACGTGACCAGTGCCCAGATCTATCGCGGCCGCGATGGCCAGGCCGGCGAGCCGGTCGCGCGGCTGGAGCGGCCGGACGACGATGACAGCTATGACTGCAAGCAGATCGGCGAGGATCTCGCGCGGGAGATCCAGTCCAACCCGAGCGCCTTCTTCGTGATGGTCGCGACCAGCGAATATCCGAACGGCGCGATCCGCGGGCAGCTCGGCCCCGCAAGCTAGATCTGTTCCGGACTAGGCGGACCATGGCGGGCTCGCTAACAGCCCGCCATGACCGAATCTCCGATCACGCCGGAGGTCGTGGCACAGCACGGCCTCAGCCCCGAGGAATATGAGCGCGTCCTTCACGCCCTCGGCCGCGAGCCCAATCTCACCGAGCTCGGCATCTTCTCGGTCATGTGGTCGGAGCATTGCTCCTACAAGAGTTCGCGCATCCACCTGAAGAAGCTCCCCACCAGGGCGCCCTGGGTGATCCAGGGGCCGGGCGAGAATGCCGGCGTGATCGACATTGGCGAGGCGCCGGACGGCACCGCTCTGGCCTGCATCTTCAAGATGGAGAGCCACAACCATCCCTCCTATATCGAGCCCTATCAGGGCGCGGCGACGGGGGTCGGTGGCATCCTGCGCGACGTCTTCACCATGGGCGCGCGCCCGGTCGCGAACCTCAACGCCCTGCGCTTCGGCCGGCCCGACCATCCGAAGATGCGCCACCTGATCGCCGGCGTGGTTGCGGGGATCGGCGGCTACGGCAATTGCGTCGGCGTGCCCACGGTCGGCGGCGAGGTCAATTTCCACCCCTCCTATGACGGCAACATCCTGGTCAATGCGATGACCGTCGGCGTCGCCGAGACCGAGAAGATCTTCTATTCGGCCGCGTCCGGCGTCGGCAATCCGATCGTCTATGTCGGCTCGAAGACCGGCCGCGACGGCATTCACGGCGCGACCATGGCCAGCGCCGATTTCTCCGAGGACAGCGAGGAGAAGCGCCCCACCGTCCAGGTGGGCGATCCCTTCACCGAGAAATTGCTGATCGAGGCCTGCCTCGAGCTGATGGCCTCGGACGCGATCGTCGCCATCCAGGACATGGGCGCCGCCGGCCTCACCTCCTCCTCGGTCGAGATGGCCTCGAAGGGCGGGGTCGGCATCGAGCTCGACATGAACAATGTCCCCTGCCGCGAGACCGGCATGACGCCCTATGAGATGATGCTCTCCGAGAGCCAGGAGCGCATGCTCATGGTGCTCGAGCCCGGCCGCGAGGCCGAGGCCGAGGCGATCTTCCGCAAGTGGGAGCTGGACTTCGCGGTGATCGGCCGGGTCACCGATACCGGCCATATGGTCCTCACCTGGAACGGCGAGATCGCCGCCGACATCCCGCTCGCCCCGCTCGCCGACGAGGCGCCGCTCTACGACCGCCCCCATCTCTCGCGCGAGGAATATAAGGCCTGGGCCCAGGTGAAGCCGCTCGGCGAGCTGCCGCCGAGCCCCGACATCGCCGCGGACCTGCTGACGCTGATGGCCTCGCCCGACCTCGCCAGCCGCCGCTGGATCTACGAGCAATATGACCAGAAGGTCGGCGGCGACACCGTCCAGCCCCCGGGCGGCGACGCCGCCCTTGTCCGCGTCCACGGCACCGACAAGGCGCTCGCCATCACCACCGACTGCACGCCGCGTTACTGCTATGCCGACCCCTATGAGGGCGGCAAGCAGGCGATCGCCGAGGCGTATCGCAACCTCAGCGCCGTCGGGGCGACCCCGCTCGCGGTCACCAATTGCCTCAACTTCGCCAATCCGCAGCGCCCCGAGATCATGGCGCAGATCGTCCACTGCCTCGAGGGGATGAGCGAGGCCTGCCGCGCGCTCGACTTCCCGATCGTCTCGGGCAACGTCTCACTCTACAACGAGTCCAGGGCGACGGGTGGCGGCAGCGCCATCCTCCCCACGCCGGCAATCGGCGGCGTCGGCCTCATGGAGGACTGGCGCAAGGCCGCGAGCATCGGCTTCAAGGCAGCGGGCGAGGCGATCGTCCTGATCGGCGACGGGTCGACCCATCTCGGCCAGTCGCTCTGGCTGCGCGAGCTGCACGGCCGCGAGGACGGGCCGCCGCCGGCCGTCGACCTGGCCGCCGAGCGCGCCGCCGGCGAACTGATCCGCAGGCTGATCGCCGACGGCCTCGTCACCGCGGCCCACGACGTCGCCGACGGCGGGCTCGCCGTCGCCGTCGCCGAGATGGCGCTGGCCGGCGGGCTCGGCGCCGAGCTCGACGAGATGGCGGATGCGGGCCTGACGGGGCGCTGGTTCAACGAGGGCCAGGGCCGCTATGTCGTCACGACCGCCGATCTCCCCCGGCTGCAGGTCGCCATTGGCGAGGCCGTCGGGCATCGCCGGATCGGCACGACCGGCATGGTCAATCTGCAGACCGGCGAGCAGATCATCGCTTGGCGGATGAGCGCCCCCGGCAACCACGCCGTGGAGGTCGGCTGCGACGTCTCGCTCGCCGATCTGCGCGCCGCGCATGAGGGCTTCTTCCCGAGGCTGATGGGTGGTAGCAAGGCGGCATAGCCCCGGGCTCGGGCCGTCCTTGAAGGAGACCGCCTCATGGCCCGTTCGCTCGCCCGTCCGATCGTCACCGCGACCCTGATCGCCGGCACGCTCGACATCCTCGCCGCAATCACCCTGACCCTGCTCTACGGGCGCGACCCGATGAACATGCTGCGCTATGTCGGCTCGGGCCCCTTCCCCGGCGCGACCGGCATGGGGACGGCCGGCTCGGTGCTTGGTCTCGCTGTCCATTTCGCCCTGATGGCGATCATGGTCACCATCTTCGTCGTCGCCGCGGCGAGGCTTCGCGCGCTCTGGCAGAAGCCGATCCTCTGGGGCGTCCTCTACGGCGTCGCGACCTATGTGGCGATGAACTGGATCGTCGTCCCCCTGCGCTTCCACACCCCGCTGCCGCCCTCGGCCATGGCGATCGCGACCCAGCTCTTCTGCCACATCGTCCTGGTCGGCATCCCCATCGCGCTCGTCACCGCCAGGCATTTCCGGAGCCGCAGCGCCTTCGCCTGACAGGCTGCTGTTTTTGTTGCGCCTTCCCGGGGTTACGGTAGATTTACCGTAACGGGGAGGGATGAGGATGGCGCTTTCCGGCTATTCCGGCACGCCGCTGGCGAGCAAGCTGTCGCTGAAGAACGGCATGCGCACCTGGTGGGACGAGATGCCGGGCAGCGTCCGCGCCGAGATCGAGCGCTCGCGCGTCGCCCTCACCCATTTGCTCTGGCCCGAACCGCCGATCGACGCCGCCCATATCTTCGTGACGGAGCGCGCCGACATGGAGGCGGACCTGAAGCGCCTCCTCCCCCATCTCGCGCCAGCCGGCTTCATCTGGGTGTCCTGGCCGAAAAGGGCCTCGCGCATGCCCACCGACATCACCGAGGACGTGATCCGCGAGGTCGCCCTTCCGATGGGCCTGGTCGACACAAAGGTCTGCGCGGTGGACGAGATCTGGTCGGGCCTCAAGCTCGTCATCCGCAAGGAGCTGCGCGGGACGGGACCGGGAGTGAGCTCGACCTAGCCTCTCTCGTCAATCCATTTCGCTGGAATGACGAAGGCTGGGCATCCGCAAATCGCTATTGCGAACGTGTCGCATTATCGACTATATCGATCTCCATGATCGTTTGCGTCTGTAACGCGATTCGGGAAGGCGACGTGCGGGCCGCGGCGCGCAATGGCGCCTCGTGCCCGACCAGCGCCTACCGGGCCCGCGGCTGCAAGCCGCGCTGCGGCCAATGCTTCTCATTCGCACGCGAGATCATCGCCCAGGAGCGCGGCGCCGCCTGAGACTGAGACTCAGTCTCACTCCAAAATTCCGCAGTTTTCCGCCATTTTTCGGTGCCTTTTCGCGCGTCCGTGCGTTATGATGCGCCGGGTGAACGACGACGCGGAGGCCGTGCCATGAAGGGCGACGAACAGGTAATCCAGCTGCTCAACGAGACGCTGAAGAACGAGCTCACCGCGATCAACCAATATTGGCTGCACTATCGCATGCTCGACAATTGGGGCGTGAAGCGGCTCGCCGACTATGAGCGGCACGAGTCCATCGACGAGATGAAGCATGCCGACACGCTCGCCGAGCGCATCCTGTTCCTTGAGGGGCTGCCCAATTTCCAGATGCTCGGACGCCTGCGCATCGGCGAGAATGTCGAGGAGATCCTGCGCGCCGACCTCGACCTCGAATATGAGGCCCGCGAGCAGCTGCGCGGCGCCATCGCCCATTGCGAGACGGTGCGGGACTATGTCAGCCGCGAGGTCTTCGAGCGCATCCTCGAGAGCGAGGAGGAGCATATCGACTTCCTCGAGACGCAGTTCGAGATGATCGGGCGGATGGGCCTGCAGAACTACATCCAGCTGCAGTCGAAGCCCGCGGAAGAATAGGAAGGGTCGCCGTCCTCAAAAGCCGGCGCGGACCAGGCCCTCGTGCCGGCGCGCGCGGCGGTCGGCGTCCATATTCTCGTCGATCCGGCCCAGCCGCAGGAAGGCGGGCGCGGGCGTAAGGCCCGGCTCGGGCACGGCGATGGGCTCGGGCCCGGGCGCCGGCGCTTCGACCGGGGTCGGACCGCAGAGGCGCGGGATGGTCTGGCCGGCGGCGACCGCGTCCCAGCGCCGCGCCAGCACGAGCGCCGGCGCGCCCGCGAAGGTGATCCCCATGATCAGCCATTCATACATGCCGGCGTTCATAGCCGCTCGCTTGTGACGGCGGAATGGCAATTGATCCTGAACGGACATGGTTTATCCTTCGCTGACCATCCGGGAGGGGACCCGATGACCGATCCCGCCATGCCCGCAGGCCCCGCCGCGCCCGGCGCCGCTGCCGCTTCGCCCTCGCGCATCGCCACGCTCGACATCGTCCGCGGCGTCGCGGTGATGGGCATCCTGGCGATGAACATCGTCGCCTTCGCCATGCCGGGCGCCGCCTATGTGAACCCGGCCGCCTACGGGACGGAAAGCGCCGCGGACCTCGGCTCCTGGGTGTTCAGCTTCATCCTGATCGACGGCAAGATGCGGGGTCTGTTCTCTTTCCTGTTCGGAGCCTCGATGTTGCTGGTCATCGACCGTGCGGAAGCCTCCGGCGCGTCGCCGGCCTGGGTCCATTACAGCCGGATGTTCTGGCTCCTCGTCTTCGGCCTGATCCACTTCTTCTTCATCTGGTATGGCGACATTCTCGCGCTCTACGCGCCGATCGGAATGTTGGCCTTCTTCTTCCGCCGCATGGAGGCGACCAAGCTCATCATCCTCGGCCTCATCCTGCTTGTCGCCCAGCTCGCCCTCACCGCTTTTTTCGCCTTCGCCGTCACCATGACCGAGACGCTGGCGCTCGCGCCCAATGCCAGTCCCGAGGCGGTCGAGGCCTGGGCGAACATGCAGAAGGGGCTCGGCCTCTATACGCCGCAGCAATTGCAGGAGGTGCTCGACCTGTATCGCGGCTCCTGGGGGCACATCGTCCACCACCAGCTGACCAAGGAGTGGATGTTGCCGCTGAACAGCATCTGGCAATTCGGCTGGGAGACGCTCGCCTACATGCTGTTCGGCATGGCCGCGCTGAGATCGGGCTTTCTCACCGGCGCATGGGAGAGAAAACGCTACCTGAAGGTCGCCGCGATCGGCTTCGGCGTCGGCATCCCGCTCTATGCGGCGCTGGCCTGGTGGCTCATTCATCAGAACTTCTCGATTTTCTGGCTCGTCGTGGGTTGGCTGACCGCCACCGTGCCCATTCGCCCCTTCATGATCCTCGCGATCGCCGCCGCGATCATCCTCCTGACCCGCCGGAGCGGCTGGCTGACGCAACGCATCGCCGCGGCGGGACGGGCCGCCTTCACCAACTATCTCGGCACCTCGATCCTGATGACCACGATCTTCTACGGCTACGGCCTCGGCCTGTTCGGCCATCTCACCCGCATCCAGCTCTGGCTGCCGGTAATCGGCGCCTGGGTGATCATGCTGCTCTGGTCGAAGCCCTGGCTCGACCGCTATCGCTATGGGCCGTTCGAATGGCTGTGGCGCTCGCTCGCGCGCCTCAGCTTCCAGCCGATGCGGAAGAACTAGGTCCCGTTCGGCCCCTGGGGCGGGGGCCGGCGGTGGACGACGAGGCCATCGATCGGCGCGGCGGGGATGATGGTGATCCGCTCGAATTCGTCGTCCAGGGCGGCCAGGCGGCGGCCGTCCTGGGTGAAGTTCCGGCCCCGCCAGCCGCTGGTCCGGTCGCCGTCATAGCGGGTGCAGACGATCTGCCCTTCGGCCGCGAGCAGCCCGAGCCGGAAGAACAGGGGGATGGTGTCGTCGTCCGGCCCCGCCGCCCGGCCCGGCCGCTCGTAGAGCGTCGCATTGGCGATGCCGGAAATGCAGTCGACGCCGCCCCTTCGCTCGCTCCCCGCCCGGACGGCCATGACGTAGCGGTCCGACAGGGGATCGAACTGGATGACCGGATTCTCGACCCGGGCGGAGGAATCGCCATAGGTGTCGACGACGCGCCAGTCGGCCGGCACGATGCTGGCCAGCGGCCGGTCGACGAGGATCGCGACGGCGTCGCCGCCGGTCCCGTGGATCCGGTAATAGAAACGGTCCACGCCGGCTTCGCGCAGCACCGCGTCGGGGTCGGCCCCGCCCCGGTTCCAGCCGGGCACGGCGTCGCCGGGCGTGAACAATTGGTCACGCATCCGCGCGACCGCCTCCTGCATCTGCTCCAAAGTCAGGAAGCCCGTAACCTCCTGCGCCGGCGCCGGGGCGGCAGCGGAGGCGAGCAGGGCGGCGGCGATCAGGGCAAAGGTCTTACGCATCGGCACGAACTCCCGCGCCCATCTAGGCCCTGGGCCGCGGACGAGGCAATCCCGTTCGCAGGCGTTTCAGAGCCGGCCGAATTCCTGGTTGGACGGGCCGCGGCCGAAGGTCTGGCGGCGGACCGCGAGCGGGTTGGTCTCGGCTTCCAGCGCCTCGACCGTGCGCTGGTAGAGCGGGCGCAACTCGGCGACCTGCGGCAGGACATGATCGGGGAAGAAGCCGCCTTCGACCGCGCTGCGGCCGGCAATCTCGATCTCCTCGGCCAGCGCGGCGACCGGCTCCGCGCCGAACTGGCGCGCCTCGGCCTTCAGCGTGTGGGCGGGCAGGATGAGGCCGGTGGAATCCTGGCGGCGCATCGCCTCCTCGATCCGGCTGACCGCCTTTTCGCCATCCTCGCGGAAATAGCCGAGGATGCGGACGAAGCTCGCTCCCAGCTGCGTGCGCATGCGCGAAAATGTCGTCCAGTCGACGAGCTCGTCCACCGCCTGTTCCTCTCAGCGTTCCGGTACGGCAATTCTACCCGCGAGCCGTAAACAGGATGTTGACGCTGGCCCGGCCGAAACACCGTAGCTGCACAGTGAAAAGCGGGTGTCGCCAAAGAACTCGGCTAGTTGTTCGACCGCTCGCCGAAAGGATTGCGCGAGGCCCGGACCTGCAGGCGGACCGGCACGGCGCCGAAGCCGAGCTCGCGGCGGATGCCGTTGACCAGATAGCGCAGATAGGAATCCGGCAGCATGTCGGTGCGCGTGCCGAACAGCACGAAGCTCGGCGGGCGCGTGTTCACCTGGGTGATGTAGCGCAGCTTTATGCGCTTGCCGCCGGGGGCGGGCGGCGGGTTCTTCTCCACGGCATCCTCGAACCAGCGGTTGAGCTGCCCGGTCGACACCCGTTTCGACCAGACCTCCCGCACCTCGAAGGCGGCGCCGAGCAGCTGGTCGATGCCCTTGCCGGTCTTGCCCGAGACGGTGAGCAGGGGCACGCCGCGCGCCTGGCTCAACCCCTCCTCCAGCGCCGCCTTGATGCCGTTGAACAGCGACGAGGGATTTTCGGCAACGTCCCATTTATTCACCGCGATGACCAGCGCGCGGCCTTCCTGCAGGACATTGTCCGCGATCCTGAGATCCTGCGCCTCGAGCCCGCGCGTGCCGTCGAGCAGCAGCACGACGACCTCGGCGAAATCCACCGCGCGGCGGGCATCGGCGACCGAGAGCTTCTCCAGCTTGTCCTCGACCTTCGCCTTCTTGCGCATGCCGGCCGTGTCGATCAGGCGCACCGCCCGCCGCGCGCCGTCCGGCGTCTGCCAGTCCCAGTCGATGGCGATGGAATCGCGGGTGATCCCGGCCTCGGGCCCGGTGATCAGCCTATCCTCGGCGAGGATGCGGTTGATCAGGGTGGACTTACCGGCATTGGGCCGGCCGACGATGGCGAGCTTGAGCGGGCCCTCGCCCGCCTCCTCCTCGTCCTCCTCCTGATCCTCGCGCTCGATATGCGGGCGGAGATGCTCGAACAGGTCGACCGTGCCCTCGCCATGCTCGGCGCTCATCGCGATCGCCTCGCCGAAGCCCAGCGACCAGGCTTCCAGGATGCCCGCCTCGCCCGCCTTGCCCTCGGCCTTGTTCGCGGCGAGGACGACGGGCGTGCTTTCGCCGCGCAGCCAGCGGGCGATCTCCTCGTCGAGCGGCGTCACGCCGGCGCGCGCATCGATCAGGAACAGGGCCGCATCCGCCTCGCGGACGGCCGCCTCGGTCTGCGCACGCATCCGTCCCGGCAGGGTCTCGGGATCCTCGTCCTCATAGCCGGCCGTGTCGATCACCCGAAAGTCGAGCCCGAGCAAAGTCGCCTCGCCTTCCCGCCGGTCCCGGGTCACGCCCGGCCGGTCGTCGACGAGCGCCAGCTTCTTGCCAACCAGCCGGTTGAACAGGGTGGATTTGCCGACGTTCGGACGGCCGACGATCGCGACGGTGGGCAGCTTGGCCATAAGGCCCGCTGCCCTGCCGGTTCAGCTCCGTTGGGTCAACCTATCTCCAGGCCGTCAGCCTGCCCTCATTGTCGAGGACGAGGAGGGTGTTGTTGGAGACGATCGGCGGGAGCGACATCGGCCGGCCGTGCCGCCACGTCGTCTGGATGCTGCCGTCGACCGGCGAGGCGAGGATGATGTCGCCGTTCGATCCGGTCAGGATGAGCCGGTTGCCCGCGAGGATCGGACCGCGCCAGTAGATCGGTCCCTCGCGGTCCTCGGCATCGCGGAAGCGCGGCAGCTGGGAGATCCAGCGGATCCGCCCCGACGAACGGGCTACCGCGAGCAGCTGCGCCCGGTCGGTCACCACGAAGATCCAGTCGCCCGCCACCCAGGGCGTCGACAGGCCGCCGATATTGACCTCCCAGGCGCGCTGCCCGGTGATCAGTTCGACCGCGACCATGCGGCCGCCCTGGCCGATCGCGAAGACGCGGCCATTGTCGATCACCGGATCGGCGTCGATGTCGGACAGCTGCCCGACCTGGGTGGAGATGCCGGTGCGCGCGAGCGCGTCCTGCCAGACGACTTGGCCGTTCTCGTAGCGATAGGCGGTGAGCTCGCCCGAGGCGAAGCCCGCGACCAGGGTCGACTGGGCGAAGGCCGGGGCGGCGCTGCCGAACACGCCGGCCAGCTCGAACGAGCCGTTGCCGGTCCAGCGATTCTCGCCATTCTGCGCGTTCAGCGCGAACAGCTGGCTGTCCTGACTCAGCGCATAGACGGTGTCGTTGGCGACGGTCGGGGCGCCGCGCAGCGGGCCGCCCGGCTTCACCATCCAGATCCGGTTGCCCGTCGCCGCATCGAGCGCGGCGACGTCGCCGGCGCCGTTGGTCGCGTAGATCCGGCCGCCGTCAAAGGTCACGCCGCCGCCGAACAAGGCCTCGGGCGGGCTGTTCTCGCCGCGCACCTGATGCGTCCAGATTTCCTGGCCGTTCTCGATGTTGAAGGCGCGCACGCGGGCGAGCGTGTCGATCGTGTAGACGCGGCCGTCGGCGACGACGGGCTCGGCGACCAGGCGGGTGCGGAAGCTGTTGCCGTTGCCGATCGAGACGCTCCACACCTGCCGCGGCGCGTCGCCAAGCGCGACATGGCCCATCGACTTCGCGGCATTGCCGCCGGACTGCGCCCAATCCGTATTGGCGACGGCTGCCGGCACGGTGACCGGGATCGCCGCGAGCAGGGGATCGGCCTCGACCGTGCCCTCGCTGCCGAGGACGGGGATGCGCTGGCCGACGGTCGGCGTGGTCGGACGGCGGCCGCGCCCGAAGACGCCGCACCCGGCGAGCAGGCTGAGACAGACCAGGGCGGCTACAATACGCTTCATCGGGCTTTTTCCCTCGTTGCGGGAGCTTGGGCATTGGCCGCGGCGGGAGCGGCGGATGCCGCGGGCGCCTGGGCATTTGCGGCGGGTGCCGCGGAGGCCGGACGGGCCGGCGCAGTGGAACGGGGCGCATCGGGCGCGGGATCGAAGCCGAGCGAGCCGGCCATCATCGCGGCGCGCTCGCGCAGCGAGGCGGCTGCCTTCTGGTCCTGCGCGATCCGGACGAACACCGGGCCGGCAAGATCGGGCCGGTTCATCTTGAGATGCGCGGCGCCGACCATCTCGCCGGCGGCGCCGGCCCAGGCGCCGTTGCCGGTGGCGACCGGGGTGAGGCGGCGGATAACTTCCTGCGGCGGCAGCGTGTCGAATTCGAGCTGGGAGCGGCGGATCAGGGCGGCGTCGCGATAGACCTGGTCAAGGCTCTGGTCGTCGCCGATCGCGCGCAGCGTTGCGACCGCTGCCTGGACGTTGCCGCTCCGCGCCTGGCCGGTGGCGCGGGCGAACAAAGCGGCGGCGCGATAGCCTTCGATGCCGTTCTCGGCGAGCGCATTGATCTGCGGCTGCGCGGCGGCGATGGCCTGGTTGTCCCCGCCGATCTGGCCCATGACCGCGATCAGATTCTCGCCGGCATTCTCGCGGGCGGCCGCCTGCCGGCTCGACCACCAGAGCCAGCCGCCGACCGCAGCGAGGATCAGCACCGCCGCGGCGGCGATCCACCGGCCGTAGCGCGTGAAAAAGGTGGTGAGCTGCTCCCTGCGCAGCTCCTCATCCACCTCTTTCAGGAAAGTCTCACCGTCGTTCGGCTTGAGCGCCAACTTAAAGTCTCCGATTCGGGGAGCCTGCACAAAGGCCAGGGCCGCCCATCCACACACCTCTCCGGCCCGCAGCGCTAACGCGCGGGCGCGTGCCCCGCCAACTCCTTAGCCATGGTGCGGTGGAAACGGAATACTACTTCTTCCCCCGATAGATCTGCTCGTCCGTGGGGAAGGCACGGCTCTTCACGTCCGCGGCATAGCCCGCCGCCGCGGCGCTGATCTCGGAGGCGATGTCCCCGAACCGTTTCACGAAGCGCGGCGTCCGCTCGAACAGCCCCATCATGTCCTCGGTGACGAGGATCTGGCCGTCGCAGGAGGCGGAAGCGCCGATGCCGATGGTCGGGCAGGCCACCGCCTTCGTCGCCTCGGCGGCGATCTCCTCCATCACCCCCTCGATGACGATCGCGAAGCTGCCCGCCTCGGCGACGGCGCGCGCATCGGCGATCACCTTGGCCGCCTCGGCCTCGTCGCGGCCGCGCGCCCGGTAGCCGCCGAGCGCGTTCACCGCCTGCGGCGTCAGGCCGACATGGCCGATCACCGGGATGCCGCGCTTCGACAGGAAGGCGATCGTCCCGGCCATCGCCTCGCCGCCCTCCAGCTTCACCGCCGCCGCCCCCGTTTCCTTCAGCACGCGGGCGGCGCTGCGAAAGGCCTGCTCCGGGCTCTCCTCATAGGAGCCGAACGGCATGTCGACCGCGACCAGCGCATGCCAGGAGCCGCGCACCACCGCCGCGCCATGCGCGCACATCATCTCCAGGCTGACCGGAATGGTCGAGGGCAGGCCGTAGATCACCTGCCCAAGGGAATCGCCGACCAGCAGCAGGTCGCAATGCGGATCGAGCAGTTGCGCCATCCGCATCGTGTAGGCGGTGAGCGCCACGATCGGCTCGCCGCCCTTGCGGGCGAGGATGGCGGGCGCGGTGAGGCGTTTGCCCGGCGCGGGCGTCGGCGTCGCCCGGCTGGTCGCGGTGTCGATCGTGTAGGTGGACATAAGCAGGGTCTAGCCGATTGTTGCGGCGCATCAAAGCGTGGCGGCCTTCATCTCCCGGACGAACCCGGTCACATCCTCGCCCCGGGCCACGCGCCCGACGATCGCCGAACCGGAGATCGCCCCCGCCGCGCCCGCCGCCAGCGCCGCGCGGACCTGATCGGGCTGCGAGATTCCGAACCCGAAAACCGGCGGCGGCGCGCCGGCAGCACGAAGCACGCCGAGCATGACGTCATGGTCGAACCGCGCTTCCCGGTCCGTTCCCGTCACGCCCGCCCGGGCGACGCAATAGGTATAGCCGCCGCCGAGCCGCGCAATCTCGCGCAGCCGCTGCGGCGGCGTGTTGGCCGCGGCGATCAGCACCGGCGCGACGCCATGCGCCCGCGCCGCCGCCGCATAGGGCCCGGCCTCCAGCACCGGCACGTCGGCGACGAGCACGCTGTCGACGCCCGCCTCGGCCGCCCGCGCGTAGAAATCGTCGAGTCCCCGCGCGAGCACGAGATTGGCATAGGTCAGGATACCCACCGGCACCGCCGGATGGCGCGCGCGGAACGCCTTGAGCAAGGCGAAGCAGTGGGCCGGCGTCGCCCCGTTCGTCAGCGCCCGCACCGCCGCCGCCTGGATGACCGGCCCGTCCGCGATCGGGTCGGAGAAGGGGATGCCGACCTCGATCATGTCCGCACCGCCCGCGACCAGCCGGTCGAGGATCGCCGCGCAGGTCTCGAGATCCGGATCGCCCAGCATCACGAACGCGCCGAACACGCCGCCATTGCCGGCCCGCCGGAACATGGCCTGGTAGCGGCTCATTCGGGCAGCGCCAGCAGGCGCCGGGCCTGCTCCATGTCCTTGTCGCCGCGGCCGGACAGGCCGACGAGGATCACCGCCGCCCCCTCCTCCGCCAGCGTCAGCGCCTGCGCCACGGCATGGGCGGATTCGAAGGCGCAGACGATCCCCTCATGCCGCGCCAGCAAGGCGAAGGCGGCGAGCGCCTCGGCGTCGGTCGCGCCGACATAGGAGGCCCGGCCGCTGTCCTGGAGAAAGGCATGCTCCGGCCCGACCGCCGGATAATCGAGCCCGGCCGAGATCGACCAGCTTTCCGAAATTTGCCCGTCCGCATCCTGCAATATATAGGTCCCGGCGCCATGCAGCACGCCTGGCCGGCCGCGCTGCAGGGTCGCGCCATGCTCGGGTCCGTCCAGCCCCTTCCCCGCCGCCTCGACCCCGACCAGCCGCACCCCTTCGTCCGGCACGAAGTCGCTGAACAGGCCGATCGCGTTGGAGCCGCCGCCGACGCAGGCCACGACCGCGTCCGGCAGCCGGCCTTCCTCGGCCAGGATCTGCGCCCGCGCCTCGCGGCCGATGACGCGCTGGAAGTCGCGCACCATCAGCGGAAAGGGGTGCGGGCCCGCCACCGTGCCGAGCAGATAATGGGTGTCCGCGAAGCTCGCCGTCCAGTCGCGCAGCGCCTCGTTGATCGCGTCCTTCAGCCCCTGTCCGCCCGCCGTCACCGGCACCACCTCGGCGCCCATCAGCCGCATGCGGAAGACGTTGAGCTGCTGCCGCGCGACGTCGTGCGCGCCCATGTAGATGCGCGTCTCCAGCCCGAAGAGCGCGCCGGCGAGCGCGGTGGCGACGCCATGCTGCCCCGCCCCGGTCTCCGCGATCAGCCGGGTCTTGCCCATCCGCTGCGCCAGCAGGGCCTGGGCCAGCACCTGGTTGGTCTTGTGCGCGCCGCCATGGAGCAGGTCCTCGCGCTTCAGATAAATGCGCGCCTTGCCCGCCCCGAGGTTGCGGCACCGCGTCAGCGGCGTCGGCCGCCCCGCATATTTGGTCAGCAAGTCCTCGAGCTCGACATGGAAGGCCGGGTCCTGCTGCGCTTCGAGAAAGGCCGCCTCGAGCTGCTCCAGCGCGGGGACGAGGATCTCGGGCACATAGGCCCCGCCATAAGCGCCGAAGCGGCCGCTCAGGCGCATGCCCGCGCCTCCGGCCGCAGCGCCTCGAAGAAGGCGGCGAGCCTGGCCGGGTCCTTGCGCCCGGGTGCGGCCTCGACGCCGGAGCAGAGGTCGAGCGCCCAGGCGCCGACCCGGGCGGCGGCGCGCGCATTGCCGGGGTTGAGCCCGCCGGCGAGCAGGGCCTCGCCAAGCTCGGGCCGGTCCCTGATCCGGTCCCAGTCGAAGACCCGGCCGGTGCCGCCCGTCCGCCCGTCCACCTGCGTATCGAAGAGCGTGCGGTCGGCGCCCGGGCGCGCGGCAGCCAGCTCTCGGCCGACCGCGCGCGTCGCCCAGATCTCCGTCTCTTCCGGCAGCAGCAGCGAGCGCAGCGCATGGAGATAGGCCGCGTCCTCCTCGCCATGGAGCTGGACCGCCGCGAGCCCGAGCGCGCGGGCGGAGACGGCGACTTCCGGCAGCCGCGCATTGCGGAAGACGCCGACGAGCGGCGCCCCGCCGATCCCCGCCATCGCCTCGCGGGTCACGGCGCGCGGCGTGCCGGGCACCATGACCAGGCCGAGGAAGCTCGCCCCGGCCGCGACCGCAGCGTCGGCATCCGCCTGGCTGGTGATCCCGCAGATCTTCACGCGGCCAAAGGCCAGCGCCCGCGCCGCCTCGGCCGGCCGTTCGGCCCGCATCAGCGCGGTGCCGACCAGGAAGGCGTCCGCATAAGGCGCGAGCCGTTCGACGTCCGCACGCGCGGCGATGCCGGATTCGGCGACGAGAATCCGGTCTCCCGGCACGAGGTGCGAGAGCCGCCCGGTCGTCGCGAGATCGACCTCCAGCGTCCTCAGGTCGCGATTGTTGATTCCGATCAGCGGCGCGCCCAGCGCCACCGCGCGGCGGACCTCCGTCTCGTCATGCGCCTCGACCAGCACCTCCATGCCGAGCGTGTCGGCCGCGGCCAGCACCGCCCGCGCCTCCGCGTCGTCGAGCACCGAGAGCATGGCCAGCACCGCATCCGCGCCAAAGGCCCGCGCTTCCGCCACCTGGCGGGGATCGACGACGAAGTCCTTGGCGAGGATCGGTCCGTCATACACTGCACGGACCGCTGCCAGATCCTCCAGCGACCCGCCGAAAAATGGTCCGTCGGTGAGCACGCTGATCGCGTCCGCGACCCCGCGATAGGCACGCGCCAGTTCGGCCGGATCGGCGCCCGGGCGGATCGCCCCCGCCGATGGCGAGGCCTTCTTCACCTCCATGACGAAGCGTGCGCCCGGCCGCGCCAAAGCCGCGCGCAGGCTCCGCCGCGTCGGCTCGGCCGCAGGCACGCCGCCGCCGAGCCGGGCCGCGACGTCCCGCCGCTTGCGGGCGACGATCTCGGCGAGAAGGCCGCCCGCTTCAGCCATTGCTGATCTCGATCAGGCCCTGGAGCACCGCCAGCGGCCGGCCCGACCCCAGCGTCGCCTGCGCCAGCTGCACGCCCTCTTTCAGATCCTCGGCCAGGCCTGCGGTCATCAGCAGCGCGCCGGCATTGAGCGCGACCGCGTTGCGCTCGGCGCGGGTGCCATAGCCGAGCAGCAAAGCCTTCAGCCGCTCCGCATTCTCCTCTGGCCCGCCGCCGCGGATCGCGGCCAGGGGCGCGCGCTCGAGCCCCACCTGCTCGGGTGCGAAGGTCGTCCGCTCGATGCTGCCGTCGGTCAGCCGCACCGCCTCGGTCTCGGTATGGAGCGCGATCTCGTCGAGCCCGCCGCCATGGACGATCGTCGCCCGCCGGACGCCGAGCGCGGCGAGCACCGCCGCCACCGGCTCCAGCAGCCGCGGCTCGGCGACGCCCAGCAGCTGCACCTGCGGCTCGGCCGGGTTCACGCAGGGGCCGAGGATGTTCATGATCGTCCGCACCTTCAGCGCGCGGCGGACCGGCCCGGCATGCTTCAGCCCTGGATGATAGGCCGGCGCGAACAGGAAGCAGAGGCCGGTTTCGTCCAGCGCCCGCCGCGAGACCTCCGGGCTCACGTCCAGCTTCACGCCGAGATGCTCGAGCACGTCCGCCGACCCGCAGCGCGAGGTGACCGAGCGGTTGCCATGCTTGGCGACCGGCAGCCCGGCCGCCGCCGCGACGAAGGCCACTGCGGTGGAGAGGTTGATCGTCCCCGAGCCGTCGCCGCCGGTGCCGCAGCTGTCGGCGAAGAGGTAATCGGGCCGGTCGAAGTCGCGGTCGGCGGCGCGGAGCGCGCGGGCGGCGCCGATCAGCTCGGCCTCGGTCTCCCCCTTGATCCGGAGCGCGACGAGCATGGCGGCGATCATCGGATCGTCCAGCCTGCCCTCGACGAGGGCGGTGAACAGGCCCTCGGCTTCCGCTTCGGAAAGCGAGGCGCCGAGATAGAGGCGCTCGAGCGTCGCCTCGATCGGCTCGGCTGTGTCGCGGAGGGGTTCGGCCGCCGCCAGATTGGTCATGTACATGTCGGTGATCCTGCGATGGTGAAGCAAAGAAAAAGCCCGCCGGGTTGCGGCGGGCTTGCGGGTCTTTGGGGTCGGACTAGAGGGTCTTCACCATCGATGCAGGCGCGCCGGGACGGGGCTCGGGGCCCACCACCGCCACGCATGCACGGCGGCCGCCGCCGGAGAGGCGGTCTGGGTGCCGGTGCGGATCATGGTCTCGGTCATCGCGCCTTTAGCATCCCGATTCGGCCCGTCCGCGTCAACCGCCAAGTAACAGCGTGGTGGAACAAAGCGGGCGGACCGTGCTCCGGCGAACGCCGGAGCGTTGCGGATACAATGCCACGCCCTGCGCGCTGCATCCACCGCCCCGGCCTTCGCCGGAGCACCATCATTTCACGATCGTCAGGCCGGCCTTGCCCGTCCGCCGGGTGACGGCGGTGGTCACGTCGTCGCCGGCGCGGGACAGCGTCAGGTCCAGTCGCGATTCTGCCACCCGGAGGTCGCTGAGCACGATGTCGTCGAGGAAGGCCGGCAGCGCCGGATTGTTCAGCCGCACGCTGCCGGTTTCGTGATCGAGATCGAGCCCCGTCGCCGCGGCGACCAGAGCGAAGGGCGCCGCCGCCGCCCAGGCCTGCGGTGAGCAGGCGACCGGATAGTTGGTCGGCCCGCGCTTGCGGCGCCGCGAGAAGCCGCAAAACAATTCCGGCAGCCGGCGGAACTCGTCGTAGAGCGCCGCCTCGGCCAGCCCGCGGAAGATGGTGAGTACCGCGTCGCGATGGCCGTAGCGCGCGAGCCCCATCGCGATCAGGGCATTGTCGTGCGGCCAGACCGAGCCGTTATGATAGGACATCGGATTGTAGCAGGGCTCGCCCGCCGCGATCGTGCGGACGCCCCAGCCCGAGAAAAAGCGCCGGCCGGTGAACAGGCGCGCCAGCTGCGCCGCCCGCTCCGGACTGGCGATGCCGGCGAACAAGGCATGGCCGGCATTGGAGGAGAGCACGCGGCAGGGCTGCTTGCGGCCGTCCAGCGCCAGCGCGTAGCAGCCGATTTCGTCGAGCCAGAAGCGGTCCTCGAAACGCTGTCGCAGCGCCTCCGCCTCCCGCGCATAGCCGCCCGCATCCTCGCCGAGCGCCCGCGCCATGGCGGCGGCGGCCTGCTTCGCCGCGAACACATAGGCCTGCACCTCGCACAAGGCGATCGGCCCTTCCGCCGGCGAGCCGTCGGCGTGGAAGATGGAATCGAAGCTGTCCTTCCACCCCTGGTTCTGGAGCCCCTTTTCCGTCATCCGCGCATATTCGACGAAGCCGTCCCCATCCGGATCGCCGGCGCCGTCGATCCAGGCCAGGGCCGCCTTCACGTTCGGCCAGATCGCCCGGATCGTCTCGAGGTCGCCCGAGCGCCGAAGGTACATCCCCGCCAGCATGACGAAGAGCGGCGTCGCGTCGACCGAGCCGTAATAGAGGCGGAACGGCACCTCCTTCAGCCGCGCCATCTCGCCGCCGCGCGTCTCGTGCAGGATTTTGCCCGGCTGGGCGTCGGCGGCCTCGTCCGTCTCGGTCGCCTGCAGGGCGGCGAGCGTGGTCAGCACGCCCTTGGCGATGTCCGGCGCCGCCCAGAGCAGCTCCATTGCGGTGATGATGCCGTCACGGCCGAAGATCGTGCTGTACCAGGGGATGCCCGCATAGGGGTACAGGCCCCACTCGGTCTCGGTCAGCAGCATGTCGATGTCGGAGGCGGCGCGGTCGATCACCGTGTTGAACAATTCGTTCGCGCTGGTGATGCCGGCCCGGCCGTGCAGGCGGTGCTTTCGTGCGGCCCTGACCTTGCGATAGGCGCTTAGCAGATGTGGCGCCTCGACCCCGCTATCGTCGATCGCGCAGACGGTCTTGATGACAATATTGAACCGCTCGACGCTATCGAGATCCATCGCCCAGCGCGCATATTCCTCGGTGAGGGTTTCCGGTGCCGGATCGAAATGAAGTGTTGTCGTCCGCTCGACCGCATCAAGGCCATGATAGGCAAAGCGCACCGTGCGCCCATCGACCGCCAAGGCTTCGAGCCGCCCCCGCCGCGGCCGGCGGTCGCCGCGTACTTCGAACAGGTCCGCGAAATCCGCCGCAAATGACAGGTGGAGAAGGATCGGCTGCCCCACCGTGCCGAAACTGCGCACGCTTATCCGCTCGTAACAGGCGGTGTCGCAGAGGAACTTTACCCGGCTCGCATGAATGGCGTCGCGCTGCAGCCAGACCCGGCCGTCCGCGTCGTGGAGGTCAGCATTTGCGAGGTCCACGACCATCGCGCCATTGTCGTCGAGCAGGACCGAGCTGAGCAGCAGCGGGTCCATGCCGCCGAGCCTCAGGCGAAGGCCCGAGAGGAACCGCGTGTCCTGATAATAGAGGCCGTCCGGCGCGTCTTTGGCGCCCGCGCAGTCGCCCTGCTTGTCGAACACCCCGAACAGGTCGTCATGCTTGAGCGTCCGGAGCGTCCGGTCGACGAGCGACTTGGTCGCCTCGATATGATAGCTTTCGGGCGCGGCGGCGGGCTCCTGCCGGGGCCAGTCCTCGCCATGCGCGATCTCGTTCATTCAGTGGCGTTCCCGGCCGGCGACGACCATGGTCTTTCCGAACAGGGCCGTCCGCTCGGTGCCGGTCAACTCCTCGTAGAGCCGGAGATAGTCCTGCGCCATGCGCCGAGCGGTGAAGCGGGCCTCGAACGCGGCGCGGACGCCGGCGCGCGGAATCCGGGCCGCGGCCTCCACCGCGGCCACCGCCTCCTCGACGCTGTCGACGATGAAGCCGGAGCGGCCATGCTCGATCACCTCGGCGGTCGAGCCGCAGGGCCAGGCGATCACCGGCGTGCCCGCCGCCATCGCCTCGATCATCACCAGGCCGAACGGCTCCGGCCAGTCGATCGGGAAGAGCAGGGCGCGCGCGCCGCCGAGGAAGGCGCGCTTCTCGGCATCGCCGATCTCGCCGACGAACTCGATTAGCGGATCGTGGAGCAAGGGCTCGATATGCTCCTCGAAATAGGCGCGATCGGCATGGTCCACCTTCGCCGCGATTTTCAGCTTCAGGCCGGCGCGTTTGGCGATCGCAATAGCCCGGTCGGGACGCTTCTCCGGGGAGATCCGGCCGAGGAAGGCGAGATAGTCGCCGCCTTGCGGGTCGAACGGGATCAGGTCCCGCGGCAGGCCGTGATGCACGGTGCCCGCGAAATTGCCCTCCGGCAGCGGGCGGCGCTGGTCGTCCGAGATGGAGACCAGCTTCATCTCCGGGAAGGCGCGATAGGCGGGCCGGAAATCGGGCAGGTCCTGCCGGCCGTGCAGGGTGGTGAGGCACTTGTCGGCGAGATGGCGGAAGACCGGGAAGTGCAGGAAGTCGACGTGGAAATGGAGCACATCATAGCGCCCGGCATCACGTCGCACCTGCTCCAGCATGGCGATCAGACTGGCGACATGGTCGTTGATCCCGGCGAGCCGCAGCCCCTGCTCCGCGCAGGGGACGAGCCGCGCCGACGTCTCGGAATCCGCGCTGGCATAGAGGGTCACGTCATGGCCGAGCCCGACCAGGGCCTCGGTCAGCCACCAGATGACCCGTTCGGTCCCGCCATAGAGTTTGGGGGGCACCGCCTCCGCGAGCGGCGCGATCTGGGCAATACGCAAGGCTACATCTCCTCCGGGCTCGCCCGAAAGAACGATGCGGCGATGGAACGGGTTCCGGACGGGGACAACCGCTCGCCGCCCCGCGCGTTCCGGTCGTCATGACCCAGTTTAGTCTTTTCGAGGGACACGGGCGGCCGGAGGGGCTGCGCTACGAGGCGGATTTCCTGACGGGGGCGGAGGAGCAGGCGTTGCTCGGCGAGGTCGCTGCCCTGCCCTTTCGGCCGTTCGAATATCAGGGCTTCCTCGGCAAAAGGGAGACCGTGTCCTTCGGCTGGGCCTATCGCTTCGACGGCAGCGGCCTGGCGGAGGCGGCGCCGATCCCGGGCTGGCTGCTGCCGGTGCGCGCGCGGGCCGCTGCCTTTGCGGGGCTCGAGCCGGCGGCGCTCGAACAGGCTTTGGTGATCCGCTACGGCGAGGGGGCCGGGCTCGGCTGGCACCGCGACCGGCCGGTCTTCGACGACGTGCTCGGCCTTTCCCTGTTGTCCGCCGCGCCGCTCCGCTTCCGGCGCAGGCAGGGGGAGAAATGGCAGCGCTTCACGCTGCGGGCGGAGCCGCGCTCGCTCTACCTGCTGCGCGGGCCGTCACGGACCGCGTGGCAGCACAGCCTCGCGCCGGTCGAGACGCGCCGCTACGCGATCACCTTCCGGTCGATGCGCCGCAATCCCTAGCGGTAAAAGATGTGCGCCCCGATCACGCTCGAGCGGGCGAGCCGGCGGCCCCAGGAGGGCGAGACGTAATTGGCGTGATACCAGAGCACGTTCGGCTCGAGCAAACGGGTCGAGCCCTGCTGGGCGATGCGGGCGATGGCGACGGCGCGGCGCCAGGCCTCGGACGAACGGTTGGCGGCGGGGATGACGCCGCCGCGGACGAAGGAGAATTGCGCGCGCTGGACGACGACGCCGCACCAGGTGGTCGGGTAGCGGCCGGAGCGGGCGCGGTTCATCACCACCTCGGCGACGGCGAGCTGGCCCTCGAGCGATTCCCCGCGCGCCTCGAAATAGACGGCATTGGCGAGGCAATCCTCCTCGGCGCCGGCGGTCTCGACCGCAGCCAGCCGGGCGACCTCGGCCTCGAGCGAGCCGAGCTGCGGCATCGGCGCGTCGGCGAGCCCGACCATGTGCTGGAAGGCGCCGACGCTGCTCTGGGCGGCGACGGCGGCCGACGGCACGGCGCTGTTGATGCCGAGCGGGCTGGCGCCGGTGCCGGCCCTGCCGTGATCGTAGATGCTGCCCTGGGCCGTGGCCGGCGTGGCGCTGAGCGAAACAAAGGCAAACGCAGCAAACGCCGCGGCGCGGACGAATCGGAACATATTGTAATTTGGTCGCTTTCTGGCGGTGAGACCCAGGCCTCGCCGTCTTGCACCGGCCAACCCTCCCGAACCCCGGGGGCGGCACCCGCTCGTTGAAAACTCGTAGGGCGTAACTGCGGGCGCCGGCCCGGTGAATCAACCTGCGGCCCGGGATTCAGCGGCGAACGGGGTGCGTGCCGGGACGAGTTGCGGAACTGGCGTCCCGGCGCTAGCGGAGCCCGTGAAGGGAGAGCCTCATGGCCAGATGGCTGATGAAATCGGAACCGCACGTCTACAGCTGGGACGATCTCGTCCGCGACGGCGGCACGGACTGGGACAGCGTCCGCAACAATGCCGCCCGCCTGCACCTGCGCGCCATGCAGCCCGGCGACGAGGCCTTCTTCTACCATAGCGGCGAGGAGAAGGCCGTGGTCGGCATCATGCGCATTGCCGGCGCGCAGAAGCCCGACGGCGAGGACGGCGCCTGGGTGAAGGTCCCCGTCGAACCCGTCCGCAGGCTCGCCCCGGTGACGCTGAAGGCGATCAAGGCCGAGCCTGGCCTCGCCAGAATGGAGCTGATCCGCCAGTCGCGCCTCTCGGTGAGCCCGGTGCGGGACGATGAGTGGGCCAAAGTCCTGGACATGGCCGGCGCCGCCTGAGCGCCCGAGCGGAGCGACGCCGGCTGCATCGCAGCCGCCGGAGCAGCGCATAGAGAGCGCGCATGCCGCCAGGGTGCCGGCGCAGCCGGACGCGACTGACGTCACGGGATTCACTCCCGTTACGGCGCCCTTCCCCTGAGCCCCGCCCATTCCCTTTCCCCGCCGCCGCTGATAGATTTCCCGCCAAAGCCGGGCGAGGGGGAAACGCGATGGCGACGATAGCCGAAACTGCACCGGAGGGCGGCCGCCGCCCGGATCTGCTGTCGGGGACGCCCCGCGCCCATCCGGTCGACCGCTGGGTCTATGTCTTCACCGCGGCGAGCTTCATCATGATCGTGCTCGCCGGCTTCGTGCCCAGCTCGATCGAGAAGGCGGCGGCGGTGCAGGCCGGCGCGCGGCCGCCCTTCCCGCTGGTCATGCACGTCCACGCCTTGCTGATGGGCAGCTTCCTGCTGCTGCTGCTCGCCCAGACCACGCTCGTCGCGACCGGCCGGAACGCCCTGCACATGCGGCTCGGCCTCGTCTCCCTGCTGCTCGTCCCGGCGATCGTCGTGGCCGGCTTCCTGCTCGCCAGCACCAATTATCATTCGATCTGGGGCGCGGCCCAGGCCGCCCCGCCGGCGGCGCGGCCCCAGCTGCAGGCGGTGGTCGGGATCATCGACAACATCCTGCTGCTGCAGCTCCGCATCGGCATCCTCTTTCCGATCCTGATCTGGATCGGCCTCAGGGCGCGGAAGGGCCAGCCCGGCCTGCACAAGCGCATGATGATCCTCGCCACCGCGGTCGCCATCCCCGCCGGGATCGACCGCATCCCCTGGCTGCCGACGACCATGCCGGCCAGCCCGCTCGGCACCGACCTCTGGACCCTGGTCGCGATCAGCCCGCTGCTGCTCTGGGACCTCATCCGCAACCGCGGCCTGCACCGGGCCTGGTGGATCTGGTTGGGACTGTTCCTGCCTTGCGCGTTCGTGGTGCACAGCTTGTGGGATACCCAATGGTGGCACGGGATGGCGCCGCGGTTGATGGGGGTTTGAGCGGGGCGAAGCTGACGAACCTGTCACATACCATCCGTGTGTCATCCTGGCGTCCAGGGCTGGCGGAAGGTTCCCAATGTTCGCACTGGCCATGGGGATGCGCCCGCATGTCTGGCGGGCAGCTTTCCGAGCGAGCGAAAGGCGCGGGGCGCAGGGCGTCGTGAGTCTCCTGGTTCGGCCCCGGACTAGCTCCGGGGCGACGAATTGTCGCACGGCAGCAGCCTGCAGGAAAATGTTTGCTCCGGCTTCGTTCGTCCTGCGCCTCTCCTTATCTCAGCCCGGCAGCGCCAGCAGCCGCGACGTGAACCTGCCTCGCTGTCGGCGCCTGACTGTGGGAACCCCCGGCGGGGCAATGGCGTATCATCCGCGGAGTCTCTCAATGCGCAAACCCATCCTCATCCTCTCCGCCGTCTATCTCGCCGCGATCGGGCTCGCCCTGATCTTCGTCCCGCTCAGGTTCGGCACCGGCGCCGTCCCGCCCGACGCCTCGCCGCAATTGCTGGCGCTGCTGCGGCTGCTCGGCGGGCCCCTGCTCGGCATCGCGGCGCTGAACTGGCTGATGCGGGACGCGGCGCCGTCGCCGTCGCTTCGGGCGGTGCTGATCGCCAACGTGGTCGGCTTCGGCGCGGTCGCGCTCAACGACGTGCACGGCGTGCTCAGCGGCGAGGCGCGGGAGCTCGCCAAGCTCTTCCTGGTGGTGCACGCCGGGTTCGCGCTGGCCTTCATCGCTTTGGTGCGGGGCGTGGCGCGGACGCGCGACTGAGCGGCCGTTGCGCTTTTGGCTGACCCGCTGCAGGCCGGCGGGATGGCATCTATGCTCGCCCTGCTCCTGCTCACCGCCGCCCAGGCGCCTTCGCTGCTGCCGGGCCGCGCGGAGGCGGCCGTCGCCTTTTTCGAGCGGCAGGCGGATATTTGCCGGGCGCTGATCGACGTCTGCGAGGGCGGCGTCGGCGTCCGCGCGCCGGAGGACGTGACGGACCTCAGCTGCCGGACCGGGAGGCCGGGGTTCGCGACCTGCCGGTTCACCGTCGCGGGCCAGCGCTGCCGGGCGGACTTCGTCAGCGCGGCCGCCGGTGCCGACCATGGCTGGGCGCTCGACTGGAGCCAGTTGCCGCAGCCGTCCGGCCATGGCTGGGCGGTCGCCTGGACCCGCTCGCCCGAGCCGCGCGGGCCGCGGATCCGTTGCACGGCGCGGGACTAGTCACGATTTTGAGGTCGAAGCCGCTCCTCGTCATGCGAGTGAAGCGAAGCAATCCAGACTGGCTTGCCGCGTCGTCGCTCCGCTCCTCGCAATGACGTTTAGGCGGCTTCGGCCTTGCGGGACTGACGCTTCCGCTCGTGGGGGTCCAGGTAGCGCTTCCGAATCCTGACAACCTTCGGCGTCACCTCGACCAGCTCGTCGTCCTGGATATAGGCGATCGCCTGCTCCAGCGTCATCCGCTTTGGCGGGGTCAGGCGGATCGCGTCGTCCTTGCCGCCCGAGGCGCGGAAGTTGGTGAGCTGCTTGGACTTGAGCGGGTTCACCTCGAGGTCCTGCGGCTTGGCGTTCTCGCCGATCACCATGCCCTCGTAGAGCATGTCACCGGGGGCGATGAACAGGATGCCGCGCTCCTCCAGCGCGTTCAGCGCATAGCCGACCGCGGCGCCGGTCTCCATCGAGATGAGGACGCCGTTCTGCCGGCCCTGGATCGGGCCCTTATAGGGGCCGTAGCGGTCGAACAGCCGGTTCATGATGCCGGTGCCGCGCGTGTCCGAGAGGAACTCGCCATGATAGCCGATCAGGCCGCGGCTCGGCGCGGTGAAGGTCAGCCGGGTCTTGCCGCCGCCCGAGGGCCGCATGTCGGTCATCTCGCCCTTGCGCTGCGCCATCTTCTCGACGACCGTGCCGGCATGCTCGTCGTCGACGTCGATGACGACCGTCTCGTAGGGCTCCTCGCGGCCGTTCGGGCCGTCGCGGAAGAGGACGCGGGGGCGGCTGATCGAGAGCTCGAAGCCCTCGCGGCGCATCGTCTCGATCAGCACGCCGAGCTGCAGCTCGCCGCGGCCCGCGACCTCGAAGGCGTCCTTCTCCTGGCTCTCGGTGAGCCGGATCGCGACATTGCCCTCGGCCTCGCGCTCGAGCCGGTCGCGGATGACGCGGCTCTGCACCTTGTCGCCGTCGCGGCCCGCATAGGGGCTGTCGTTGACCGTGAAGCTCATCGCGAGCGTCGGCGGGTCGATCGGGCGGGCGCGCAGCGGCTGGGTCAGGCCCGGGTCGGCGATGGTGTTGGAGACGGTCGCCTTGGTCAGGCCGGCAATGGCGACGATGTCGCCCGCTTTCGCCTGCTCGACCGGCACGCGGTCCAGGCCGCGGAAGGCGAAGACCTTGGTCGCCCGGCCTTCCTCCACCGCATTGCCCTCCACGTCGATCGCCCTGATCGGCATGTTGACGTCGAGCGTGCCGCTCTCGATCCGGCCGGTGAGGATGCGGCCGAGGAAGGGATCGCGGTCGAGCAGGGTCGCCAGCATCTTGAACGGCCCTTCCTCGTCGAGGCGCGGCGGCGGGACATGGCTGACGATGGTCTCGAACATCGGCGTCAGGTCGCCGGAGCGGACGTCGTCGGTCAGGCCCGCATAGCCGGCGCGGCCCGCGGCGTAGAGGGTGGGGAAATCGAGCTGCTCGTCATTGGCCTCGAGCGTCAGGAACAGCTCGAACACCTCGTCCAGCACTTCCGCCGGGCGGGCGTCGGGGCGGTCGATCTTGTTGACCACGACGATCGGCTTCAGGCCGAGCGCGAGCGCCTTGCCGGTCACGAACTTGGTCTGCGGCATCGGGCCCTCGGCGGCGTCGACGAGCAGGATGACGCCGTCGACCATGGAGAGGATGCGCTCCACCTCGGCGCCGAAATCGGCGTGGCCCGGCGTGTCGACGATGTTGATGTGCACCTGCTCGCCGCCGCCCGGGGGCATCCATTCCACGCTGGTGCATTTGGCGAGGATGGTGATCCCCCGCTCTTTCTCCAGGTCATTGGAATCCATAGCCCTTTCCTCCACGCGCTGATTCTCGCGGAAGGTGCCGGACTGCCGGAACAGCTGGTCGACAAGGGTCGTCTTGCCGTGATCGACGTGGGCGATGATCGCCACGTTGCGAAGGCTCATCTTCGGGTAACTCTCGATTGGGAGAAATGTTCGCCGCGGCCATAGCGACTTTGCTGCGCTGCAACAAGGGCACAGCGCGCCGAAATCAGGGGAAATGCGCGCCCTGCGTGAAGCCGTGCCGGGTTTCGCGGTCATAGGTCACGTCCCATTGCGCGAGCACGCGGACGGCGGCGCGGCCATTGTCGTTGGCGGTCGCGCAATTGCCGGCGCGGATCGCGCGGAGGACCGTGCCGAGATTGTCCCAGGCGTGGCGCAGGTGGCCCGCCTCGTGCCGCTCCAGCGCCGCGCGATACGCCTCCCAGCGGGCGACGACGGCGCGGGGCGTGTTCGCCTGGTTGACGAGCCGCGGCATGCGCAAGGTGGCGGTGAAGCGGATCTCGGTGCGGGCGAGGTCGCAGCCGCCCCGGCCGTTCCCGGGCCAGCGCCAGCTGATATACCAGCGGTTGACCGCGTCGACGCGCTGGCCGTCATTGGGGTCGGTCGGCCGGACGCGGTTGATCGCCGCCCTGATCTCGGCGACGCTGCGCCCGCTCACCTCATAATAGTCGACGTCGAGATTGGGGATGCCCGCGAGCGGTCCGGTGGCCGGCGGCGGACCGGCAACGGCAGCGCCGAGGCCGAGAGCAAGACCAGCGGCGAGGCAGAGCAGGAAGGCGGCGAGACGGCGCATCGTCACGGGGTCAGCGGGCGACCCGCTCCAGGATCTCGACGCCGCGGGCGAGCGCGCGCCGCTCGGAATCGGCGAGCTTGTGCAGGCGGCCGACCAAAGCGCGGACGCGGCGCTCGCCGCCGCCGGCCATCAGCTTCGCGCCATCCTCTGTCGCCATGATCCGGACCGAGCGGCGGTCGCGCGGCGCGGCGACCCGGCTGACCAGCCCCCGCTCGACGAGCGCGTCGACGATCCGGCTCATCGTCGGCGGGCGGACCTGCTCGGCAGCGGCGAGGTCGGCCAGCGAGACCGGCCCCTCGGCCACGATCCAGGACAGAGCGGAAAGACGCGGCGCGGACAGCCCGCTGCCGTCATCCTCGCGCCTGAGCGTGCGCAGCAGCCGGATCGACGCCGAATGGAGCCGCGCCGCCACGTCCCGAGTCTGGCCGTCCCCCATGCCGAATCCCCGCTTAGCAAAGCTAATGATTGTGCTTCGCCAATTGTTAGCACGGTCTTGTGGATAAGTCGATAAGGGCAAGTGTCTGGAAAGCTTCCCGCTTCGACACAGGATCCACAGGCAGGGCGCCGGATTGCAGGGATTTTTCCTGTGGAGCGAAGCGGGGACGCGCTGTGGATAGAATCGGCGTTCAGGGGTGCAGCCACCAGCGCAGCGCATAGCCGAGGGCGCCCACGACGAGCACACCGGCCGCCCATAGGCCGACGAACCAGGCCCATTTCCGCCAGAGCGGCCCTTCCGCGCCGTCCCTCATGCCGGGACGGTGCCAGCCCGCTGCCGCGGCTGCACGGCTTTTCCTTCGATCCTCCTTTTGCGGCTGTGGGGACCGTCGCCTGGCAGCAAGGCGTGAAGAACGGCGCCTTCCGCACCCGCCTCGGCCATGCCTGGGCCGGCGTCCGCCTGGTCTGGCGGCGCGAGAAGACCTTTCGCACGCATGCCGTCTTCGCCCTTGCCGCGCTCGGCATGGCGGCCGCGCTGCGCGCCGGCCCGCTCTGGTGGGCGATCGTCATCCTGTGCATCGCCATCGTCGTCGCGCTGGAGGCGATGAACTAGGCGCTCGAATATTTGATCGACCGGCTCCATCCGGAAATTCACGAGGAGATCCGATGCGCCAAGGATGCCGCTGCGGGCGCGGTGCTGCTGGCGAGCCTTGGCGCGGCTCTTGTCGGTGCGCTGATGGTGCTGGACCGATCGCACGGCTGATCAGTGATAGCCATGCGCGCCGACCTTGCCGCGGAACACCCAATAGGACCAGGCGGTGTAGGCGAGGATGACCGGGATGAGCACGGCGGCGCCGACCAGCATGAAGAGCTGGCTCGAATGAGGCGCGGCGGCCTGCCAGATGGTGACGCGCCCGGGGATGACGTCGGGCCAGATCGAGATGCCGAGGCCGGCGAGGGTCAGGGCGAACAGGCCGAGCGCGGTGGCGAAGGGCAGCCAGTCCCGCCCGCGCCGGATGCCCTCCCAGCAAACCAGGGCGACGCCACCGAACGCCATCGGCATGATGCCGGTGAAGAGCACGCCCGGCCATTTGAACCAGCGCTCATGATATTGCGCCTCGAGGAAAGGCGTGGCGAGGCTAACCGCGCAGACCATGAGCAGGAAGGCGGGCAGCAGCCACTGGGCGTGCCGCCGGGCCAGAGCGTTGAGCGCGCCCTCGGTCTTCCAGATCAGCCAGGTGGCGCCTAGCAGGGCATACGCGACGGCAAGGCTGGCGCCGGTCAGCAGGCTGAACGGCGTCAGCCAGTCCCACCAGCCGCCGGCATAGGCGCGGCCCTGCACCTCGATACCCTGCAGCAGCGCGCCGAGCGTGATCCCCTGCGCGAAGGCGGCGAGCAGCGAGCCCAGGCAGAAGCTCGCGTCCCAGAATTTGCGGTGCGCGGGATCGCGCCAGCGGAACTCGAAGGCGACGCCGCGGAAGATGAGGCCGAGCAGCATGGCGATGATCGGCACGTAGAGGGCGGGCAGGATGATCGCATAGGCGAGGGGAAAGGCCGCCATCAGCCCGCCCCCGCCGAGGACAAGCCAGGTCTCGTTCCCGTCCCAGACCGGCGCGATCGAGTTCATCGCCTGGTCGCGGTCCGGCCCGACCGGCACGCGCGGGAAGAGGAGGCCGATGCCGAGGTCGAACCCGTCCATCACCACGTACATCGCGACGGCGAAGGCGATAATGATTGCCCAGATGATCGTCAGATCCATTGGCGCCTCGTCACGGCAGGGACGCTCGAAAGGAGCATCATCTCTCCTCCTCCCCGCCCCGCTCGACCGCGGCGGCGGGCGTGATGCCGGCGGTGCGGATTGGCAGGTCTGCGGGCGGCGTCTCGCCCTCGGCCGGGGCGTGGCGCATCAGCTTCAGGATGTACCAGGTGCCGGCGGCGAAGACCGAGAAATAAACGATGACGAAGGCGATGAGCGAGCCGGTCACGCCTGGCGCCGCGATCGGCGAGACCGCGTCCCGGGTTCGGAGCAGGCCGTAGACCACCCAAGGCTGGCGCCCGACCTCGGTCGTCACCCAGCCCGCGATCACCGCGACGAAGCCGGCCGGCCCCATGACCAGCGCCATGCGGTGAAGCCAGATCCATTCGTGCAGCTTCCTGCGCCAGCGCGCGACGAGGCTCCACAGGCCGAGCGTCAGGATCAGGAAGCCGATCCCGACCATGATCCGGAACGACCAGAAGACGATCGCCACCGGCGGCTGGTCCTCCAGCGGGACCGTATCGAGGCCGCGCATGGGCGCATTGAGATCATGCTCGAGCAACAGCGAGCCGAGCCGCGGGATCGCGACCGGAAGCCGCATTTCCTGCGCGGCCTGGTCCGGCAGGCCGAACAGAAAGAGCGGCGCGCCTTCCGGATGGCTGTGGAAATGGCCCTCCATCGCCATGATTTTCACCGGCTGATGCTCCCAGGTGTTGAGCCCGTGCTGGTCGCCGACGAAGATCTGCACGGGCGCGACCAGAGCGGCCATCCACATCGCCATCGAGAACATGGTCTTCACCTCGGGCGTCTTGCGCCCCTTGAGAAGATGCCAGGCGGCGACTCCGCCCACGGCCAGCGCGGTCGTCAGGTAGGCGGCGAGCACGGTGTGGGCGAGACGGTAGGGGAAGCTGGGGTTGAAGATGATGTCGAGCCAAGACCCCGCCGGCACGAACTGGCCCGCCTCGTTCACCGCATAGCCGGCCGGCGTGTGCATCCAGCTGTTCGCCGACAGGATCCAGAAGGCCGAGAGGAAGGTGCCGAGCGCGACCATCAGGGTGGCGGCGAAATGGAGCTTCCTGCCGACGCGGCCCATGCCGAACAGCATCACGCCGAGGAAGCCGGCCTCGAGGAAGAAGGCGGTGAGCACCTCATAGGCCATGAGCGGCCCGATGATCGGCCCGGCGCGGTCGGAGAAGACCGACCAGTTGGTGCCGAACTGGTAGGACAGGACGATGCCGGAGACGACGCCCATGGCGAAGGCGAGCGCGAAGATTTTCAGCCAGTATTTGAAGAGGTTGAGATACTTTTCCTGCCCCGTCTTGAGCCACAGCGCCTCGAGCACCGCCAGGTAGGAAGCGAGGCCGATCGAGAAGGCGGGGAAGATGAAGTGAAACGAAACGGTGAACGCGAACTGGGCCCGCGCGAGAATGAGTGCAATGCCGTCCGGATCGGGCACGTCGCCCCAAGCTCCTTTTGCCTGCCGCCTCCTAGCGCCGTGCGCGGAAATGTCACCCCTCCCGGGGGCGTGCAAAAGCTGACCCTGTGGATGCACTTTCCGCACGCGCCGAGGCGACGCAGACTGACCGCCCGGCGACCGCATTCCACACCAAATGGCGCGCAGGGCGCACAATCGTTCCGAGGCCCCTCAACGCTCAAAGCCTCCACTTTGGACCTGAATTGCGCAGTCCGGCACCAGCATTTCCGTTACCCGACAGTAATGCGGCCACGCTGTTCCCGCGCTGTGGAACATGTTAACTTGGCGATTATTGCGGGAGGGGAAAATGGCGAATCACACGACGGGGCATTGCTGCGGTTCATCTTATGCCGGCGGGCCGACAACCTGCATTGCCAGCCCCGAGGTGATGGCCGACATCAGCGAACAGATCAGCCAGGAGAATATCCTGTCCGTCGCCGATGCGCGGATCGCAACCATGGCCGGACTCCTGGCCATTCCCTCGGTTGGCAAGATCGGGTTCAACGACGGGGTCATCTACCCGCCTGCCACCCTGCAGGAGGCGCCGCAAAAGCTGGTGCTCGGCTTCGAGAGCACGGTCGCCGACACGGGCGGCATCCAGCCCTCGCAACAGGCCGCCATTCCGAGCGCGGCCGGAAGGTTGAACTGCCTCGTGCTGCTGGTCGACTTCGAGGACAATCAGGGAAGCCTGCCCGCCTCCCATTTCGAGAGCCTGCTGTTCGACGACGGCAATCCGGATTCGATGCGCAGCTTCTACCAGGACCTTTCCTATGGCGCGCTCGACATCGACGGCGTGGTGACAGAATGGATCCGGGCCGATCACCCCTATGACTATTATACCGCCGGCGAGAGTGGCACCGGCGGCAACTACCCGAACAACACGCCCGGCCTTCTCCATGAGGTTCTTCAGAAATATTGCGCCAACAACAGCCTCGCGCCCTTCGACCAGAATGGCGACGGCTTCATGGACGGACTGTTCCTTGTCCATGCGGGCGGCGGCGCGGAGGCCGAGCGCGACCGGACCCGGCGTCCCCACATGATCTGGTCCCACAAATGGGTTCTCCCCGAGGCGTTCGAGAATGACGGCGTTTCCGCCTTCGCCTATTTCACCGCGCCCGAGGACGGGCTGCTGGGCGTTTTCGCTCACGAATTCGGCCATTTCCTCGGATTGCCCGACCTTTACGACACCAGCTATCGCAGCAAGGGCCTTGGCGACTGGTGCCTGATGGCCGGCGGTTCCTGGGCCGGAGGAGGCCAGACTCCGGTCCGGCTTTCGGCCTGGTGCCTCGCCCAGCTGAACTGGATTCAGCCGGTCAACGTCACCGGGCCGGAGACCCTCGCGCTCGCGCCGCTGGAGCAGGATGCCGGTGCCTGTTACCGGCTCTGGTCGAACGGCGACCCGGGCAGCGAATATTTCCTGATCGAGAACCGGCAGCAGCAGGGCCGGGACATCGGCTTGCCGGGCAGCGGCCTCGCCGTTTGGCATATCGACGAAACGCAATCGGACAATACCAACCCGCTCTCCTACCGGGTCGCGCTGATCCAGGCCGACGGCAAGCGAGAGCTGGAATTCTCCAGGAATGACGGCGACCCGGGCGATCTCTTCCCGGGCTCCGGCAACGTCACGGCGCTCGACGATGCCGGCGCCCATCCGCACACCCGAGCCAATGACGGCACCGCCACCGGCGTCGCGCTGTCCGGAATCACCCAGAATGGAACTGACATTTCAGTCGACGTGACGGTCTAGGGCGGCCGCAGCGCGGCGGCGGGAAAGTCGGCAGGCTACCCGCCCTTCGCCTCGGCCTTTTCCAGGACGACGCGCTCGCCGCTTGGACCGCCGAGCACGGATGCCGTCAGGGCATAGCTCTTGCCGGTCTTGATACCCGTCGGATCGGGCGCGAACAGCGTCAATTTGCTGCCGGGCTTTGCCTGGAGAAAGTCCTCAAAGCCCTGGGCGGCCTTGCTCTTCGCGACCAGGATCTCGACGTTGCAGCCGAAGCCGCCGGGATCCCTGGCGATGCGCTCCACCGTCGCCTCGACGACAGTCCGATTCGGCTTGATCCTCATGCGACACTCCGGGGCGAATGCGACGAATATAAGAGGAGGGACGGGCCATTCAACGCCGGTCCCGCGGCCGGTCGCCCGCCCACCGGATTGCGACCGAAGGCGAAACGAAAGCCTCCGGCTGCAGGTTCGTCGCTCGGGCGGTCGGCTTCGTCCCACCGCGATTGGCCGAATCGACCGGCCTGGGCACCGGTGTCATGATGCGATGGAACATCTCCCGGTAAATATGGCGACCTCGGCGAACATGGTTCGTGACACCCTGCCGTTCTTGCGGCAGGAAAGGCGCCCTGCTGTCCGGGGGCCGAAGCGAAAAGTGCTTTCATCAAAGAGCCATGCCCTGTGGTCCGACGCGATCCGCACGACGGTCGCCCTCTGGCTGTTCGTGCTGCTCGTCTTCCTCCCGCGAATCGTCCAGCGTCACGCGGGAGACTCCTGGACGAGCGTCGTGATCGATTGCGCGACGATCCTGGTATCGATCGGCTTCTCCCTGCTCATGTTCCTGAGCTCGCGGGCGACGATCGGGCTGCCCTACTGGACCCGCCTGCCGCTGCGCGCCGCCGCCGTGCTGTTCTTCGCCGCGCTGAACACGCTGGTCGATGCGGTCTATCAAGCCTGGATCGCCAACAATCTGGTGGCGACCTGGCGCGCCATCCCCACCGACTTCGACCGCTACTACGTGTCGATGCTCAACTATATCCTCGTCTACGGCGTGAACATGATCCTGTTCCACGTCAATTATGCGCGCCGCGCCTCGATCCAGCAGGCGCGCCAGCTCGCCGAGGCCCAGCTCGCAGCACAGCAGGCCCAGCTCGCGGCGCTCCGCTACCAGCTCAACCCGCATTTCCTGTTCAATGCGCTGAACTCGATCTCCGCCCTGATCGTCACCAGGCGCAACGACGATGCCGAGGAGATGACCGAGAAGCTCTCTTCCTTCCTGCGCTCCTCGCTCAACGCGGAGCCGTCCGAGCTCATCCCGCTCGACGAGGAGCTGGCGCTCACTGAAGAATATCTTTCCATAGAGAGCGTCCGCTTCGGGGACCGGCTGGAGATCGACATCCACTGCGCCGACGAGGCCTGCCATGCTCTGGTGCCGAGCTTCCTCGTCCAGCCCTTGGTCGAAAATGCGGTGAAGCATGGCGTCGCCCGCTCGACCAGGCCGATCGAGATCCAGATCGACGCAGCGCTCGACAATGGCGCGCTCAGGATCAGCGTGGCCAACGACATCGCCGCCGAGCAGGCGGACAAACTACCGGATTCCGAGGGCGCCGGCGTCGGCATCGACAATGTCCGCCACCGCCTCAACGCCGTCTTCGGCAAGCGCGCCTCGCTGACCGCCGGCCCTGCCAACGGCCGCTTCGTCGCGACCATCTCCATTCCCAGGGTAACGCTCGCCCCGTAGCGAAACGCATTCCAATCCCCTTGGAAAGAACGCGAATAATTGACTTGCGCGCCCGCCTGACGGAAAGCATCCGCGCACAGCGAGAAGGCCGGGGACGGGAACGATGCGGGTATTGCTGGTTGACGACGAAGCCCTCGCGCTGGACCGGCTGACCAGCTTTTTCGGAGACATCGAGGGGGTCGAGGTGGTCGGCCGCGCGACCGACGGCAATATGGCGCTCGACAAGATCCGCGAGCTGCTGCCCGATCTCGTCATCATGGACATCCAGATGCCGGGCCGGACCGGCCTTCGCGCCGCTGCCGACATCGACGTCGAGCCGCGCCCGGAGCTGGTCTTCGTCACCGCCCACGAACATTATGCGCCCGACGCCTTCGAGGTGGACGCGGCCGACTATCTGCTGAAGCCGGTGCGCTTCGACCGGCTGCGCCAGGCCGTGGAACGCGCCCGCCGCCGTCGCGCGCTGCGCGCCTCGGAGGACCGGGCGGCGGCGCTGGAGGCGGAGCTGGAGACGGTGCGCGCGGGCGGCCAGGCCGCGGGCGACGCGGACGACGGCTTCTGGATCCCGGAGCGGCACGGCCAGCGCCGGGTGCCGACCGACAGCATCAACTGGATCGAGGCGGCGCGCGACTATGTGCTGCTGCACACCGATCTCAGGAGCCACCTGCTGCGAATCACCATGGCGGCGCTCGAGGAACGGCTCGCGGGCACGCAGCTCGTGCGCGTGCATCGTTCGGCCTTCGTGCGGCCGGACCGGGTGGAGGAAGTGAAGAGGGACGGACGGTCGCTGTCCCTGGTGCTGGCCGGCGGGGCGGAGGTCCAGGTGGGCCCCTCCTATGTGGCGGCGACGAAGGCCGCGCTCGGCCTGGAATAGAGCTTCATTCAGTCGGCGCGGATGACCGGGGCGGCGTCTGGACGCCCCTCGTTCAGGACGTCCGGTCGCCGATCCCCGGCCTCCGGTCTTGCGGCACCACGTTACGCGACGAGCGCGGTGGAGGTGCTGGCGGCCACCAGCAGGACGCTCACGAACATCGCGGCGAAGCAGGTGGAAACGGTGCGGAACGTGTCGGCAGTCATCTCGATCTCTCCAAATCAAACGGCGCCCCAACGGCGCCGATGAATTGGCTCTAGACGCCCCTGTGGCAGAGCGCAGCGACGATGCGACAATCGTCACACATGGTTCGACCAGCGCGGATTTCGTCGACCAAAGGCGCGGACGCAGCGACGAAAGGTCGGGTTTCCGGGCCTTTTTCCTAGAAAAAGACGGACCAGCCCGTGCGGTCCACCACGGCCTCGAGCGCCGCGGCGCCGGCGGCGCTGGTGCCGGAATCGTTGAGCGCCGGGGACCAGGCGGCGAGCGCGCCATGGCCCGGGGCGATGGCGAGAATGCCGCCGCCGACGCCGCTCTTGCCCGGCAGCCCGACGCGGAAGGCGAACTCGCCACTATTGTCGTAATGGCCGCAGAGCATCATCACGCTGTTGATCCGCCGGGCGCGGTGCGGCGGACAGACCACCTCGCCGGTCTCGGGATTGCGGCCGTCGAAGGCGAGGAAGCGGCCCGCTCTGGCGAGCTGGCGACAGCTCATCGCGACCGCGCACTGGCGGAAATAGGCACCGACCGCGATCTCCACCGGATTGGCGAGATTGCCGAAATTCTTCATGAACCAGGCGAGGCTGCGGTTGCGCGCGCCGGTCTCGCTCTCCGAGGCCGCCACCTCCTCGTCCACCGCCACCGACGGGTCGCCCGACTGCGCGCGCAGCAAGGCGAGCAAGGCCTCGATCGCCGCGTCGGCCGAGCCCTGCTCGCCGATCAGGGCGTCGGTGACGACGATCGCGCCGGGATTGATCAGCGGGTTGCGCGGAATGCCCTGCTCGCTCTCCAGCTGGACGATCGAGTTGAAGGCGCCGCCCGATGGCTCGCGCCCGACGCGCCGCCAGAGATCGACGCCGACCCTCTCCAGCGCCAGCGCGAGCATGAAAATCTTGGAGATGGACTGGATCGAGAAGGGCTCGTCGCAATCGCCGGCGCCGTGGACGACGCCGTCCGCGCCGGCAAAGGCGATGCCCAGCCGGTCCGGGCTGACGCGCGCGAGCGCGGGGATATAGTCGGCGACCTTGCCCTCGGCGCGCCGCGGCGCGGCGACGGCGAGCGCCTCAGTGAGGATTTGTTGCATTGGCAGGCGGCGTGGCCGGCGCCGGCGGGGCTGCGGAGGGCATGCCCGGAATCTGGGCGCCCTGCCCCTGCCGCATCATCCCCATCATCATCTGCGCAATCTGCTGCAGTTGCTCGCGGCTCATCGCCGGGCCGGGCAAGGCGAAGCGGCTGTCGGGCACGTCCTCGGTGCTGACCGAATCGATCCGCAGCTGGTCGCCGACGCGCAAGGGAGCACCCAGGCCCATCATGCCGCGCAATGCCATATAGACCTGCGGCTCGCGGCCGAGCAGCGACACGATCGTGGGCCGCACCGATTCGAAGAAGCGGGCGAATTCCTGTCCGACCGGCGCCAGGCGCGGATCGGTGGCGATGACCACCTCCATCGGCGGGGCGCGCGTCTCGCCGTTGATCAGGACGATGCGATAGAGATTGCCCTGCACGCCGTTGACCACTTCCGGGCCGACCGGATGGATCTCGACGCGCTGCTGCAGCACCTGCTGCGCCCCGTCCTGCATCGAGCCGCCGCGGATCAGCGGCGCCGCGAACTGGCCGACCAGGGCCAGGGCGTCGTCGACCCGGGCGACGATCTGCGGCCCGCCGCCCGGCGCGCTCAGCACTGCATAGCCCGTGCCTTCCCGGGTGATGAAGGCGACGCCCGGCGGCTGCGCTCCGGCGTCCCCGGGCGCGGTCATCTCCATCCGCGCCTGGCCGGCGCCGTCGGCCGAGACGGTGAGCGTCGGCGGATGCTGGCGGACATTGGCCGGCGCATTTTCCGGTATCACCGCGCGATAGCGGACGGTGACGTCGGCCAGCGCCGGGCTGGCGATGAGGCTGCCGGCGAGAGCGGCAAGCAGAAACGAGCGGCGCATGATAATCCCCCTTCGAGCGGGCCCCGGAGTCGAGCCAAGCTTACGCCCGATGCGGGCGGCGGAGAAGGGCGGATGAAGGGGAAGCTGGATGCCCCGCGAGGATTCGAACCTCGATAGACGGAGTCAGAGTCCGTAGTCTTACCGTTAGACGACGGGGCAACCGGAAGGCGCGCGAGATAGGCGGCGACCGGCGACGGGTCAAGGCCGCAGAACGGCTTTTCACACATTGAGTCATCCCGGCGAAAGCCGGCACCCGCGACCACCGGATTCTGGAACCCGGCCCGCTGGCATCGTCGCCAATTCCATAACTCCGGAGTTCATGGATCCCGGCTTTCACCGGGATGACTGGTGCAGGCGTCAGCCCCTGCTTGATAGCGGTTAACCACCCGTCCTTGCCGCGCCGGTCGCCCTCATGTACAAAGGCGGCAAGTCACGGGCGGCTCCGGCCGTCCGAAACGAAAGCATAACGAGAAGTCCGTTCGATGCCGCAGCAAGCCGTCCAGGCTCCGCAGGCGCCGGCTCCAGGACCGGCAGAGGAGCTTCCAGAAACCCCTTCCGGCCACCCGGCGGCAGCTGCCGAGAATCCCGCACGCCGATGGGTTCCCCGCCATACTTATGGCGCGATCGACCTCGGCACCAACAATTGCCGCCTGCTGATCGCCCGCCCGACCGAGGAAGGGTTCACCGTCATCGACGCCTTCTCCCGGGTCGTCCGGCTCGGCGAAGGCATGGCGACCTCGGGCAAGCTCTCCGAAGGCTCGATGGACCGGGCGGTCGCCGCACTCGCGGTCTGCGCCGAGAAACTGCGCCGCCGCCGCGTCAGCCTCGCCCGCTCCGTCGCCACCGAGGCCTGCCGGCGCGCGGTCAACGGCCGCCATTTCGTCGAGCGGGTCAAGCGCGAGACCGGCATCTGCCTCGAGATCATCGCGCCGGAGGAGGAAGCGCGGCTCGCGATGCTCGGCTGCCACCGGCTGCTCGAGCCCGGCGACGGTCCGGCCCTGATCTTCGACATTGGCGGCGGCTCGACCGAGCTCGTGCTGATCGACACCGACCAGGGCGAGCCGCGGATCAAATGCTGGTGGAGCGCGCCCTGGGGCGTCGTCTCGCTGACCGAGAGCGAGGGCCGCCATTTCGCCACGCCCGAGGAACGGCTCGCCGCCTATGGCCGGATGCGCGAACGCGTCCGCCACGCCTTCCGCCATTTCGTCGACCTGCTGCCCGCGAACAAGCGCGACATCCGCCTGATGGGGACGAGCGGCACGGTGACCACCCTCGCCAGTGTCTATCTCGCCTTGCCGAGCTACGACCGGCGCGCGGTCGACGGGCTGAAGATGCCCGCCTCGGCAATGCGCAAGGTATCCGAGACGCTCTCCAGCATGGACCATGATGGCCGCGCCACCTTCCCCTGCATCGGCCATGAGCGCGCCGACCTCGTCGTCGCCGGGTGCGCGATCCTCGAGACGATCATGGACATCTGGCCGGCCGAGACGCTGGGCGTGGCCGATCGCGGCATCCGCGAAGGCATCCTCCGCTCCCTGATGGCGCGCGACGGGCACTTGCTGTGAGCCGGAGCGGGAGCGGCCCGCGCACGCGGGTGCGCACCGCCAAGGGACGCCGGGTCAGCTCGACGCGCTGGCTCGAGCGGCAGCTCAACGACCCCTATGTGAAGAAGGCCAGGGCCGACGGCTATCGCTCGCGGGCGGCCTACAAATTGATCGAGCTGGACGAGCGTTTCGGCTTCCTGAAAGGCGCGAAAAGGGTCGTCGATCTCGGCGTCGCGCCCGGCGGCTGGGCGCAGGTGGTGCGCCAGCGGCTGCCGCAGGCGGGGCTGGTCGGCATCGACCTGCTGCCGACCGATCCGATCGAGGGCGCGACCCTGCTGCAGATGGACTTCATGGACGAAGCGGCGCCGGACGAACTCAAGGCGGCCCTGGGCGGCCCCGCCGATCTCGTCCTCTCGGACATGGCCGCCAATACCGTCGGCCATCCCCAGACCGATCACCTGCGCACGATGGGCCTGGTCGAGGCGGCGCTGGATTTCGCCTGCGAGATACTGTCGCCCGGCGGGACGTTCGTTGCCAAGGTGCTCGCGGGCGGCGCGGACAGCCATCTCGTCGCCGAGCTCAAGCGCAGCTTCACGACCGTCAAGCACGCCAAGCCGCCCGCGAGCCGCAAGGGCTCGAGCGAATGGTATGTCGTGGCGCAGGGGTTCAAGGGCGCGTAGCGAAGTCGCCGAAGAACTGGATGTAATTGCCCTCATTGTCGCGGATCATGAGGTTGGCGCGCTGGTCGGCCCGTGCTGGGAACGGCCCGACCGCGATCGGGACGCCCCGCGCCCGCAGGGTCGCGACGAGCCTGTCCCAGTCGTCCACCCTGATGCCGGCCTTGAAGATGCCGTGGACGTGGGTGGCGTGGCGGATGGCGGGCGCGACCTCGCGCAGCGGCCGCGCCGCCGGGTCGTGAATCAGCTCCACCTCCAGCCCGCCGCCGGACAGCAGGGCCATGGTGACCCCGTCCCGCGGCGGCGGACGCATGATCACCCGCATGCCGAGCTTGTCCCGATACCACAGGATGCTGGCGTCGAGATCGGCCACCGAGGCCGCGAAGAACGCGCCGCTGGTTGTGAAGACGGGCTCCACGGCGGGAGCGGGTTGAGCCCGGGCCGGCGCCATCTCCTGAATAAGCGCCACGGAGAACAGAAGCGAAGCAATAAGCCTCATTAGTCCCCCCTGTTCTCGTCGAACGTTCAGCTCCGCCGGTTCGCGCGGGCCTCGGCGATTGCGGCCTTCAGCGCCTCGTAGCCGACCGCGCCCTGCAGCACCTGCTCGCCGATCACGAAGGTCGGCGTCCCAGTGGCGCCGACCGCCCGGGCCATTTCGGCATTGCGGGTCACCTCGGTGCGCATCGCCTCGCTGGGTGAGGCGGGGAGCGTGACGCCGGCTTCCTGGATCGCCTGCTGGCGCACCGCGTCGGTCGGCCGGCCGAGCGCGAACATGCGCGCGTGAAACTGCCGCCAGCGGCCCTGCTCGGCGGCGGCGAGGCTGGCCACGGCCGCGGCCTCGCTGTTCGGGCCGAGCACGGGATATTCGCGCCAGACCACCTTCAGCCGGTTGTCCTCGCGCAGCAGCCGCTCCACGTCGCCGTTGATCTGGTGGCAATAGGGGCAGGCATAGTCGAAGAACTGGACCATCACGACGTCGCCATTCTCGGCGCCGGCCCAGGCGCTGCGATAGGGCCGCTCCAGCGCCTCGCGATTCTGCAGCACGGCGGCGCGTGCCTGGCGGCGCTGCATCCGCTCCACCGCCTCCGGCAGGATCTCGCCATGTTCGAGGATATAGTTACGCACGATCGCCTCGGTCTGGGCCTGGCCGGCGCCGCCGCGGAGGTTGAAGTAGAGCGACACGCCGAGCGCGCCGACCAGGACGCCGCCGATCCCCGCGAGCAGCGACAATTTCCAGCCCGCGAGCGCCGGGCCGCCCTGAGAGGGTGCCACCCCCTTTGCATCCGTCATTGGCGGTCGCGTCGGTTGCGGCGCTGCATGGCGGTACGCGAGACCATGGCGATGTCCTGCGCGCGCAGCCAGTCGCCGGAATGGGCCGGCAGGCCCATCATCGCCCGCTCCGCATTGGGCAAGGCGAGGCCCGGCTGGCCCTGAAGATTGTAGCGCTCCGCAGTGGCGAGCGCGGCGCGCGCCTCGTCGCCCTCGCGGTCGTAGACGATGCCGAGCTGGTACCAGGCGAAGGGATTGTCATTGTCGCGACCGACGGCGATGCGCAGCACGCGCTTGGCCTCCGCGAAATTGGCGGGATCCTCGGTCGAGATCAACGCATGGCCGAGCAGGGTCGCGATCAGGGGCGTGTCGTTCGACCGCTCGACCGCTTCGCGCAGCGCCGTTACCGCTTCGCGGGGATGGCCGGATTCGAGCAGGACCTGGCCTTGCAGCTCGAGGAAATAGGGATCGTGCGGCGCGCTGGCGATCAGGGCCGCGACCTCGGCATTGGCCTCGTCCGGATGGCCGGTCCGATGCCACGCATAGGCGCGGGCATAGCGCGCCTCGATGGACCGGTTGCTGGCCGGAAAGCGGCGCATGACGAGCGCGGGATCGTCGACATAGCCGCTGAGCTTGCCGCGGACCCGGCGAAAGCGCGCCTCGAGGGCGGGGTCGGTCGGCCGGTCCCAGGCCGGGTCGGCCTGGTAGCGGGTCTGCAGCGCGGCGATACGCTCCCCGTTCACCGGGTGGGTGCGCTGATAGCCATTGTCCTGCGCGATGTTCATGCGGAATTCGAGATTCTGCAGCCGCTCGAAGAAGGCGAGGCTGCCGCGGCCGCTGATCCCGGCGCGGCTGAGATAGGTCGCGCCGGCCTGGTCGGCGCTGCTTTCCTGCACACGGGTGAAGGAGAGAAAGCGGCCGAGCGCAGCCTGCTGGCCGGCGGCGATCACGCCCATGCCGGCCTCGCCGGCGCCGGCGGCGATCGCCGCGGCGCCGAGCAGCATCGACAGAATCATGATGCCTGTCGCCTGGCTCGCGCCCTCCTGCGAGCGCAGGATGTGGCCACCGGTGATGTGGCCGAGCTCGTGCGCGATCACGCCCTGCAGCTCGTTCACATTTTCGGCCGAGGTGAAGAGGCCCGAATGGATGTAGACGATCTGGCCCCCGGCGACGAAGGCGTTGATCTCGCTATTGCCGATCAGCACCACCCGGACGTTTTCCGGCTGGAGCCCGGCCGCGACGATCAGCGGCCGCGAGATGTCCCGCAGGAACGCCTCGGTCTCGGCGTCGCGCAGGATGGACTGGGCCCGTGCCGGCTGCGCGCCCGCGAAGATCGCAAGCGCCAGGAACATGAGCAGACGGGCGTACCAGGTCGTCCGCCCCGCAGCGTGGGGAGCATCAGCCATCGCAACGTCTCTCCCCGTCAAAGCCTGAACCCCAGATGAAAGCCGGGTCATCTTAGCCCCGATCGCTCAGGCGCCAAAGGTCCTTTGCCACCAGCCGCGACGAGGCGTGCCGTCCTCGTCCTCGTCGCCCGCCTCAGCAGCGACCGGTTCGGCGGCTTGAGCCTCGGCGGCGGCTTCGGCGACCGCCTTCTTCGAGCGGCGACGCTTGGGCGGCGCGGCATCGTTAGCGGCCTCCGGGGCCGGCGCCTCGTCGGCCAGCGGAGTTTCGACGAACGCCTCGACCGGGGGTGCGGCCTCGGGCTCGGCCTTCTTGCGGCGGCCGCGCTTTGGCTTGGGCGCCTCTTCCTCGGCGACCGGCTCCGGCGCGGGCGCAGGAGCCGGCTCGGGCGCGGCGGCGGGCTCGGACGCTTCCTCGGCCTCGTCGCGCTTGCGGGCGCGCGGGCGGCGGCGGGTCTTGCGGGCGGGCTCGCCTGCCTCTTCCTCGGGCGCGGCGACCGGCTCGGCCGCGGGCGTCTCGACAGCCTCCTCGGTCTCGTCGGCCTCCCCGGCCTCGACGGGCTGGACCTCGCCCTCAGCGCCTTCCTGATCCCGGCGACGGCCACCACGCCGGCCACGGCGGCGGCGCCGGCGACGGCCTTCCCCGTCGCCCCGGTCCTCGCTGTCATCGCGCTCGTCGCCGGCCTCGCGATCGCCGCCTTCCTCGCGTTCGCCGCGCTCACCGCGGTCGTCCCGGTCCCGCCCACGGCCGCGGCCACGGCCCCGGCCCCGTCCGCGGCCGGAATCGCGGCGGGATTCCCCGGCCTCTTCCTCTTCTTCTTCTTCCTCTTCCTCGAACTCTTCCTCGACGAGGTCCTCCTCCTCGACGACCGGCGCACGCTCCGCGAGGCGCGGCCGCTCGGCCGGCGGCGGGCCGTGCGATTCGACGCTCATCCGGGCGCCTTCGAGATTGTCGTCGATCAGCACCTCGATGAGGACGCCGAAGCGGCTCTCCACCTCGGCGATCTCGGCGCGCTTCTTGTTGAGCAGGTAAACCCCGGCCTCGCGGCCCGCGCGCAGCACGATCCGGCTGCCGCGGCCGCGCCCGGCCTCATCCTCGAGCATGCGGAGCGCCGACAGGCCCGCCGAGGAGGCGGTGCGCATCAGCCCGCTGCCGTCGCAATGCGGGCACGGCCGGGTCGAAGCCTCGAGCACGCCGGTGCGCAGGCGCTGCCGGCTCATCTCCATCAGGCCGAAGGACGAGATCCGCCCGACCTGGATGCGGGCGCGGTCGTTCTTCAGCGCCTCCTTCATCGCCTTCTCGACCTTCCGGATATGGCCGGAGCTTTCCATGTCGATGAAGTCGATGACGATCAGGCCCGCCATGTCGCGCAGGCGCAACTGCCGGGCGATCTCGTGCGCCGCCTCGATATTGGTCGAGTAAGCGGTCTGCTCGATATTGTGCTCGCGGGTCGAGCGGCCCGAGTTGATGTCGATCGAGACCAAAGCCTCGGTCGGATTGATCACGACATAGCCGCCGGACTTCAGCTGCACGAGCGGCTGATACATGGCGCTGAGCTGGTCCTCGGCGCCGTAGCGCTGGAAGAGCGGGACCGGGTCGATATATTCGTTCACCCGCTTCACGTGGCTCGGCATGAGCAGTTTCATGAAGGCGCGGGCATCGCGATAGCCGCCGGCGCCCTCGACGATCACCTCGTCGATATCCTTGTTGTAGATGTCGCGGATGGCGCGCTTGATGAGGTCGCTGTCCTGGTAGATCAGGGCCGGCGCCTCGGACTTCAGCGTATTCTCGCGGATCTCGTCCCAGAGGCGGGCGAGATAGTCGAAGTCGCGCTTGATCTCGGTCTTGGTGCGCGACAGGCCGGCGGTACGGACGATGCAGCCCATGGTCGAGGGCAGCTGCAGCTCGGCCATGATCTGCTTGAGGCGCTTGCGGTCGGCTCCGTTGGAGATCTTCCGGCTGATCCCGCCGCCATGCGACGTGTTCGGCATCAGCACGCAATAGCGGCCGGCGAGCGAGAGATAGGTGGTGAGGGCGGCGCCCTTGTTGCCGCGCTCCTCCTTCACGACCTGGACGAGCAGCACCTGGCGGCGGCGGATCACGTCCTGGATCTTGTAGCGGCGGCGGAGATTCTGGCGCTTGCGGCGCAGCGTCTCGGCGGCGCTCTCCTCGGAGGCGCTCTCGGCCTCCTCGGGAGCGGGCGGCGGCGTGTCGTCCGCGACCTCCTCGTCGCCCTCATCGCCCTCGCCGTCGGCGGTGATCGTCTCGGCCTCGATCGGCTCCTCGTCGGATTCGATCACCTCGTTCTCATCGTCGTCCGCCTCGAGCTCGGCAGCGCGCAGGCGCTCCTCCTCGGCGGCGTGCTCGGCTTCCTCGCGGAGCAGGGCCTCGCGATCCTCCTTCGGGATCTGGTAATAATCGGGGTGGATCTCGCTGAAGGCCAGGAAGCCGTGGCGGTTGCCGCCATAGTCGACGAACGCCGCCTGCAGGGACGGTTCGACCCTGGTCACCTTGGCGAGATAGATATTCCCCTTGAGCTGCTTGTGCTCGGCGGACTCGAAATCAAATTCCTCGATCCGGTTTCCCTTGAGCACCGCCACCCTTGTCTCTTCCTGGTGGCGCGCGTCGATCAGCATGCGCATGGTCATTAAACAGTCTCCACGCGCGCAGCCTGCTCCCGAGAGTAAGCGGCGCGCGCTCGAATATGGACGGAGGCGCGGCGAAATCCGGCCGCGCGTCCAGTGTCCGGGTTGAAAGATAAAGCATTGCGTCTGCTGTCTGGGGCAGGCCCGTCACCGGGACGGGCCGACGTCCGCCAAGCCCGCCGTCGCCGGAAAGGCGGCGCGTCAGCCTGGAGGAAAAATGCCACATACAGCGTCAACCTAGCGGGCCGGCGAGGGACGCCGGCGCAATCTCATCGCGCCAGATGGCTGCGATTTGCCCGAGCTAGCATCGCCCATGCCCCGCGACAACCTCCGCAGGGGGAAAAGCGCGCTTTTTTCCGCGAATTTCCGCGGCCGGGGGCGCGGTGGCGGGTTTTTGCTTTGCCGTGAAAGGCCGGGGACGGCAAAGTGCGCGGCGATGGACTGGCTCCTCTATGCCCTGGTGGCCCTGCTCTGGCCGTCGCCGGCGCCGCCCGCGCCGCCGGGCCAGGGCGTGACCATCCCGCTCGATCCGCTCGCCAGCGACCAGAGCGGCCCGCTGCCGCGCGTGACGCCGGCGCGCGGTGACAATCCGCCGCTGGTCGTCATCGACGCCGGCCATGGCGGGCAGGATCCGGGCGCCGCCTCCCCCTTTACCGACCGGCCGGAGAAGGACATCACCCTCGCCATCGCGCTCGCGATCCGCGACGCGCTCGCCGCCTCGGGTCGGGTGCGGGTGGCGATGACCCGCGAGGACGACCGCTATTTGGTGCTGGAGGACCGCTATGCGATCGCGCGCCGGCTCGATGCGGACCTGTTCATCTCCATCCATGCCGACGCCGCGCCGGAGAACGACCGGGCGCGCGGGGCGACCATCTATACGTTGTCCGAGGTCGCCTCCGACCGCGAGGCGGCTTTGCTCGCCCAGCGGCAGAATGCGGCCGACCGGGTCGGCGGCGCGCGGATGAGCCCCGATCCCAACGTCAACCTCATCCTGATCGACCTCGCGCAGCGCGAGAGCATGAACGTCTCGGCCGAGTTTGCGCGCCTGCTCTACCGCGAGGCCGCGCCGGTCTTCCCGTTCCGGCCGGACTGGCACCGCTTCGCCGCCTTCATCGTGCTGAAGGCGCCCGACATCCCCTCGATCCTGTTCGAGAGCGGCTATCTGACCAACGAGACGGACGCGGCCTATATCGATTCCGCCGCGGGCCGGCGCGAGATCGCCGAGGGCATGCGCCGCGCGATCGAGGCGCATTTCGCCCGGCGCGGGCTGAGGCGCGGCGCAGGGGCCTGAGCCGCGCCGGGCCTCGCCGCAGCGGCCCACGCGCCCGCTTCACCTGCCAGCGCGCTTCGGCTAGACCCGCCCCGCCATGAGTGCAGACACGGCCAGCCAGCGTATCGTCCTTCGCCGCGGAGGCGGCGGATTCGGGAGCGGAGGCGGGGCTGTGTCCGGCGGCCGGCTGATGGCCGTCGCAACCGCGCCCTGGCGCCTGCTGCGCTGGATGTGGCGGCGCTGGTGGGGGAAGATCATCGTCCTGATCCTCGCCTCCCCCTTCATCCTCTATTTCCTGCTCTGGCTGATGTTCGCGCGCGGCCTGCCCTCGGCGGAGAGCCTGCTCCACTATCAGCCGGAGCTGCCCACCTATGTCCGCGACATCGACGGCAGCCCGGCGCAGGTCTTCGCCCGGGAGCGCCGCGTCCAGCTCGCTTATGGCGAATTCCCCGCGCCTTTGATCAACGCTTTCCTCGCCGCGGAGGACCGGACCTTCTTCAGCCATGGCGGCATCGACTATCCGGGCCTGGTCGGCGCGGTGATCGACTATGTTTCCAAGTCCGGCAGCGGCGACCGGGCGCGCGGCGGCTCGACCATCACCCAGCAGGTCGCCAAGATCTTCTTCGTCGGCGACGAATATTCGGTGACCCGCAAGATCCGCGAGGCCTTCCTCGCCCGCCGCATCGAGGCGACGCTGACCAAGGAGCAGATCCTCGAGCTCTACATGAACCAGATCTTCCTCGGCCGGAACGCCTATGGCGTACAGGCCGCGGCGCGGGCCTATTTCGCCAAGGATGTGGCCCAGCTGACCCTGGCCGAATGCGCCTTCCTGGCGGCGCTGCCGAAGAGCCCGTCCAATTACGATCCGGTCCGCCACCCCGAGGCGGCGCTGCAGCGGCGCAACTTCGTGTTGAGCGAGATGCTGCGGAACAATTTCATCACCCAGGCCCAGCATGACGCGGCGGTGGCGGAGCCGCTGCAGACGGCGCGCGGCGGCAGCCCGGATTCAGTCCGCAATGTCGGCGGCTATTATATGGAAGAGGTCCGCCGCACGCTGATCGCGCGCTATGGCGAGGAGGCGGCCAGCGGGCCGAACAGCGTCTATGCCGGCGGCCTCTGGGTGCGCAGCTCCTACGATCCGCGCATGCAGGAGGCGGCCGAGACCGCGCTGCGCGACGGCCTGCGCCGCTACGAGAGCGGCCGGGGCTGGCGCGACCCGGGCCTTTCCATCCCGCTCGACGGCTGGCGCCAGCGCCTCGCCGGCGCCGCGCTCGGCCCCGGCTATCCGACCTGGCGGGCGGCGGTGGTGCTCGCCAGGCAGGGCGGCGAGATCGAGCTCGGCTTTGCCGACGGCAGCCGCGGCACCCTCCCCGCCTCGCTCGCCGCCATGCCCAGGCGGGGCACCGCCACCGCCGCCTTCAACGCGCTCCGCCCGGGCGCGGTGATCGCGGTCGAACGGCAGGGCGAGAGCGGCAGCACTTATGCCCTGCGCTCCATTCCCGAAGTGTCGGGCGGCTTCGTCGCCGAGGAAGTCCAGTCGGGCCGGGTGCTCGCCATGCAGGGCGGCTGGGACGTGCGCGGCTCGGGCTTCAACCGCGCCACCCAGGCGCTTCGCCAGCCCGGCTCGACCTTCAAGCCGATCGTCTATTCGGCGGCGCTGGACGCGGGCATGACCCCGGCCTCGATCATCATCGACGGCCCGTTCTGCGCGAACAACAAATGCTTCCGCAATTTCTCCGGCGGCTATGCCGGCCCGCAGACGATGCGCTGGGGCCTCGAGCAGTCGCGCAACCTGATGACGGTGCGCACCGCCAACCAGATCGGCATGGCCAATGTCATAGAGCGGGCCCGCCAGATGGACGTCGGCGATTATCGCTCGACGCCCTATCTGCCGATCTCGCTGGGCGCCGGCGACACTACGGTGCTGAAGATGGTCAACGCCTTCGCCGTCTTCGCCAATCAGGGCCGCGCGCTGACCCCGACCCTGATCGACTATATCCAGGACCGGAATGGCCGCGTCATCTGGCGCGCGGACACGCGGCCCTGCGAGGGGTGCAACGCGCCGGACTGGAACGGCCGGCCGATGCCGCGGCCCCCCTTGCGCACCCGCCAGGTGGTCGACGCGATGACCGCCTATCAGATCGTCCACATGCTCGAGGGCGTCGTCCAGCGCGGCACTGCGACGATCCTGCGCGACCTGGGTCGGCCGCTGTTCGGCAAGACCGGCACGACCTCGGGGCCGACCAACGTCTGGTTCATCGGCGGCTCCCAGCAGGTGGTTGCGGGCGTCTATCTGGGCTTCGACCGGCCGCGGCCGATGGGCGGCTATGCGCAGGGCGGCACGATCGCGGCACCGATCTTCCGCCAGTTCGCCCGTACCGCCTTCGAGGGCATGCCGGTCATCCCGTTCCGCGCGCCGACCGGCATCCGCATGGTCCGGATCGAACGCCGCTCCGGCCAGCGCGTCTACGGCGCCTGGCCGACCAGCGATCCGCGCGCCGCGATCATCTGGGAGGCGTTCAAGCCGGAGAGCGAGCCGCGGCGGACCGTCGCCCGCGAGGTCGTCGACCCGGCCGCCCGCCGCGCCGCACCGACGCAGGCCAGCAATGCGAACGAGCGCCGCGGCGACAGCGATTTCTTGCAAAGAGAGGGTGGGATTTACTAACTCCCTCCTCCACCCACTCAAAGGACATCTCATGCGCGCCGAAGCGCAAGCCTCTATCGACCAGATCCGGTCGGCCCTCGATCTGTTGCGCCGCTTTCTCGACTGGGACCGCGCCCTGAAGCGCCTCGACGAGCTGAACGGGCGCGTCGAGGACCCTGGCCTGTGGGACGACCCCAAGGCGGCGCAGGCGGTGATGCGCGAGCGACGCCGGCTCGACGAGGCGATCGGCGCGACCCGCGCGATCGAGAAGGAGCTGGACGACACGGTCGAGCTGATGGAGATGGCCGAGACCGAGGGCGACGAGGGCTTGGTCGACGACGCCGTGAAGGCGCTGGCCGAGCTCGCGGAGCGCTCCGAGAAGGACAAGGTCGCGGCGCTGCTCGCCGGCGAGGCCGATGCCAACGACACCTATATCGAGGTCAATGCCGGGGCCGGCGGCACCGAGAGCCAGGACTGGGCGGAGATGCTGCAGCGCATGTACACGCGCTGGGCCGAGCGGCACGGCTACAAGGTCGAGGTGATCGACTATCATGCCGGCGAGCAGGCCGGGATCAAGTCGGCCACGCTCATGATCAAGGGCGAGAATGCCTATGGCTATGCGAAGACCGAGAGCGGCGTTCATCGCCTCGTCAGGATCAGCCCTTACGACAGCAATGCACGGCGCCACACCAGCTTCTCGAGCGTCTGGGTCTATCCGGTGGTCGACGAGAATATCGATATTGAGGTGAACGAGGCGGACCTCAGGATCGACACCTACCGGGCCTCGGGCGCCGGCGGCCAGCACATTAACACCACCGACAGCGCGGTCCGCATCACCCATCTGCCGACGGGAATCGTGGTCCAGTGCCAGAACCAGCGCTCGCAGCACAAGAATCGCGCGGAAGCCTATAACCAGCTGCGCGCCCGCCTCTACGAGAACGAGCTGCAGAAGCGCGAGGCCGAGGCCAGCGCGACCGCGGCCGCCAAGACCGACATCGGCTGGGGCCACCAGATCCGCTCCTATGTGCTGCAGCCCTATCAGCTGGTGAAGGATCTCAGGACGGGCGTCACCTCAACCTCGCCGACCGACGTGCTCGACGGGGATCTCGACCGCTTCATGGCCGCCGCCCTCTCGCAGCGCGTCACCGGCGAAAAGGTCGAGGTGGAAGATGTGGACTAGGGCGCTTCCCGTCCTGCTGCTGCTCCCGCTCGCCGCCTGCGGCGGGGGCGCGGCGAACAACCAGGCCTCGCCCTTCCCCGAGCCGCACCGGCCCGTGGCGCCGATCTCGTCGCGCTATCTCAACGAGGATTCCCGCGACCGGGTCGGCGAGTTCGAGACGGTCAGCCGCCTCGCCGAGGTCCGCGAGCGGATGTTCGTCGCCGATATCGGCGCGGGGGGCGGCTATTATACCGTGCGCCTGTCGCCTCTGGTCGGGGCGAAGGGCCGCGTGCTCGCCGAGGACATCGTCCCGCAGACCATCCAGACGCTCAGCCAGCGCATCACCCGCGAGCGGCTCGACAATGTCGCGATCCGCCTCGGCCAGCCGAACGACCCGCAGCTCCCCGGCCGCTCGCTCGACCGCATCTTCATGATCCACATGTATCACGAGATCGCGCGGCCCTCGGAGTTCCTCTGGAACATGCGCCCCTCGCTGAAGAGCGACGGCCGGGTGATCGTCGTCGATGCCGACCGCCCGACCAGCCAGCACGGCACCCCGCAGCGGCTGCTGGTCTGCGAGTTCAACGCGGTCGGCTATACGCTGACCAAGTTCGAGCGGCTGCCGGACAGCGAATCCTATTTCGCCCAGTTCGAGGCGCGCGGGCCCCGGCCGGAGCCTTCGGCGATTCCCGCCTGCAACCCCTGACGGGGACGATTTTCGATTGGAGCGGCGGCCCGAAGCGGCCATATCCGACTCCATGCAGCCCTATCTCGATCTCATGCGCCGCATCCTCGACGAGGGTGCCAGCCAGACCGACCGCACCGGCACCGGCACCTTGTCGGTGTTCGGCCACCAGATGCGCTTCGACCTGGCGAAGGGCTTCCCGCTCCTGACCACCAAGAAGCTCCACATCCGCTCGATCCTGATCGAATTGCTCTGGTTCCTGAAGGGCGACACCAATGTCCGCTGGCTGCAGGAGAACCGGGTCAGCATCTGGGACGAGTGGGCCGACGAGGCGGGCGAGCTCGGCCCGGTCTATGGCAAGCAGTGGCGGCGCTGGGAGACGGCGGACGGGCGCGAGATCGACCAGATCAGGGACCTGATCGCGCTGATCAGGCGCGACCCGGGCTCGCGCCGGCAGATCGTCTCGGCCTGGAATCCCGGCGATATCGGGCGGATGGCGCTGCCGCCCTGCCACCTGATGTTCCAGACCTATGTCGCGAACGGCCGGCTCTCGCTGCAAATGTACCAGCGCAGCGCCGACGTCTTCCTCGGCGTGCCGTTCAACATCGCGAGCTACGCGTTGCTCACGCACATGCTTGCCCAGCAATGCGGGTTGGAGCCGGGCGACTTCGTCTGGGTGGGCGGCGACTGCCATCTCTATTCCAACCATCTCGACCAGGCGCGCGAGCAGCTGGCCCGCGACCCGCGGCCGCTGCCCACCCTGCGCCTGCTCCGCCGCCCGACGGACATCACCGACTATCGCTTCGAGGATTTCGAGATCCAGGGCTACGACCCGCACCCGCACATCAAGGCCGAGGTGGCGGTGTGATCACCTTCTATCTCGCCCGCGCCGACAATGGCGTGATCGGGCTGGACAATATCATCCCCTGGTACATCCCGGGCGAGCAGCGCCGCTTCAAGGCGATGACGATGGGCAAGCCCATGGTCATGGGCCGCAGGACATTCGAGAGCTTCCCGGCCCCCCTGCCCGGCCGCCGCCATATCGTGCTGACCCGCAATCCCGCCTGGTCCGCGCCCGGCGCCGAGGTCGCGCATAGCCGCGAGGAGGCGATCGCCCTCGCCGGCGACGTGCCCGAGACCGCGGTGATCGGCGGCGCCGAGATCTTCCGCATGTTCGAGGAGCTCGCCGACGCGGTCGAGCTCACCGAGGTGCGGCTGTCACCCGAGGGCGACGCGGTGATGCCGCCCTTCGATCCGGCGCGCTGGCGCGAGGTCTCGCGCGAGGATTTCGAGACGCACAGCTTCGTCCGGCTCGAACGGGCTTCCCGCTAGCGCTGCCGCTTCCTATACGAGCCGGCATGGAGCGCCTGGACGGGAGCTCGACGGTTCCGGCGGCGTTTCGCGGCGGCATCGTCGCGCTCGGCAATTTCGACGGCTTTCATCGCGGCCACCAGGCGGTGGTCGGCCGCGCCGTCACCCGCGCCCATGCCGAGGGGCAGCCGGCGCTCGTCGCCACCTTCGACCCGCATCCGGTCCGCTTCTTCAAGCCCGATTTGCCCCCCTTCCGGCTGACCACGCTCGACCAGCGCCAGCGGCTGTTCGCGGAGGCCGGCGCGGACGCGATGCTGGTCTACCGGTTCGACGCCGAGCTCGCGGCCGTCACCGCGCCCGATTTCGTCGCCGACTATCTGGTGAGCCGCGCCGGCGCCGCGGGCGTGACGACCGGCGAGGATTTCACCTTCGGCAAGGGCCGCGGCGGCAATGTCGAGGTGCTGAAATTGCTCGGCCAGGCCAATCGCATCTCGGTCGATGCGGTGGCGGCGGTGGACGAGGATGGCGAGCCCGTCTCCTCCAGCCGGATCCGCGAGGCGCTGCAGGCGGGCGACTGCCGGGGCGCGGCACGCCTGCTCACCCGCCCCTTCGCGATCGAGGGAATGGTCGTGCATGGCGACAAGAGGGGTCGGACGATCGGCTATCCGACCGCCAATATCGCGCTCGACCGCTATTTGCGCCCGCGCTTCGGCGTCTATGCCGTGCGCGGCCTCCTGCCGGGCGGGCGCGTCGCGAACGGCGTCGCCAATCTCGGCACCCGCCCGATGTTCCACCCGCCCCGGGAGCTGCTCGAGCCCTATTTCTTCGATTTCGACGGCGACCTGTACGACCAGGTGATCGAGGTCGAGGTGATCGACTTCATCCGCGACGAGGCGGCGTTCGACGACCTGGAGACGCTGAAGGCGCAGATCGCGCGCGACCGCGAGGCGGCGAAGGCGATCCTCGCGCGATGACGGAGGTCCCGACCCTCCACACGCCGCGCCTGATCCTCCGCGCCCAGCGGCCGTCGGACACCGAACCGTTGATGGCCGCCTTTGCCGACGACGGCTATTCCCGCTTCATCACCCGCGAGCAACGCGGGCTCAGCCGCCTGGAGGCGTGGCGGCCAATCGCCACCGTGCCCGGCATGTGGGCGGTGAATGGCTACGGCCAGTGGATGGTCGACGAGCGCGCCACCGGGCAGCCCGTCGGCCGGCTCGGGCCCTGGGCGCCGGAAGGCTGGCCCGATTTCGAGATCGGCTGGTCGATCTTCCCGGCGCATTGGGGCAAGGGCTATGCCGCGGAAGGGGCCGCCGCGGCCTTGATCTGGGCGCACGAAGCCTTGGGCCGCGACCATGTCATCCACCTGATCGACCCGGCCAACCTTGCCAGCGAACGGGTCGCGCGCAAGCTCGGGGCGGCGATCACCGGCCAGTGGGACACCCCGCTGGGCGGCACCGTCAACATCTGGACAACGCGCTGGGACAGCTTCACGCAAACAGCGGTCTACAAGGATCATCGGTCGGCAGGGGCATGAGGAAATCCAGATATGCATTGATCGCGGTGGCGCTCGTCATCGTGACCCTGAGCCTGATCAACGCCTCCTGGCTGGCGGGCCGGCCCGCCGGCCGGCTGAGCCTGATCGCGCATCGCGGCAGCGGCCAGCCGATCGCGGCCGACGCGCCCGGCGACTGCAATGCGCGCCACGTCCGGCCGGGCCAGCACGGCAATCTGATCGAGAACAGCGCCGGCGCGCTGACCAAGGCGATGAGCGACGGCGCCAACGGGCTGATGCTCGACGTGCGCGCGACCAGCGACGGCCATGCGGTGATCTTCCGCGACGCCCGGCTCGAATGCCGGACCAACGGCACCGGAGCGGTCGCCGAGCGCGACCTTTCCTATCTGCGCACGCTCGACATCGGCTATGGCTACAGCCAGGACAATGGCCGCACCTTCCCGCTGCGCGGGCTTGCGATCGGCGCGATGCCGACCGTCTATGACGTGCTCCGCTCCTACCGGCGGGCGACCCTGATCTTCGACCTCGCCGATGCGCGCGCCGCGGACGCGACGGTGGCCGCCTTCCGGCAGGCCGGCGTCGAGATCGGGCCGGGCCACGGCTTTGCCGGCCCGCCCGCGGCCCGCGCCCGGCTGCGGCAGCTGACGCAGAGCGGGTTCGTGCTCGACAACCGGGCGAGCGAGGCCTGCATGGCGCCATATTACCGGACGGGCTGGCTCGGGACCGTCCCGGAGGCGTGCAACGGCACCACCCTGATCCTCTCGCGGCACGGCAGCTTCACGCTCTGGGGCTGGCCCTATCGCTTCCTCGCCCGGATGAGCGGCGCCGGCGCCCGCTTCTTCATCCCCGGCGACGGCACGGCCGGCGACCGCTGGGTCGGCCTCACCGAGCCCGAGCAGCTCGGCGAGGTGCCGCACGATTATACGGGGATGCTGCTGGTCGAGGACATGGAGAATGTCGGGCGGGCCTTGGTGCGTTGAGGCGTTCCTCCCCGCCCCTTCAGGGGGAGGGGATCGAGGGGTGGGGCGGGCGTACGAGCCACTCACCAGACTCACCTACCCCAACCCCTCCCCTGAAGGGGAGGGGCTTTGACTTATGCACCTCAGCCGCTAAGTCCGCCCGCAATGTCCGAAAAACCCGATTACCGCTCGACCGTCTTCCTGCCGAAGACGGACTTCCCGATGAAGGCCGGCCTCGCCCAGAAGGAGCCGGCCATCCTCGCGCGCTGGGCGAGCGAGGAGCTGTACAAGCGGCTGCGGGAGGCCCGCGCGGGACGCGAGCGCTTCATCCTGCACGACGGCCCGCCCTACGCCAATGGCGACCTCCACATGGGCCATGCCATGAACAAAATCCTGAAGGACATCATCGTCCGCTCAGCGAGCCTGCGCGGCTTCGATGCGCCTTACATTCCCGGCTGGGACTGCCACGGCTTGCCGATCGAGTGGAAGGTCGAGGAGGCCTATCGCAAGAAGAAGCAGGACAAGGACGAGGTCCCGGTCGACCAGTTCCGCGCGGAATGCCGGGCCTATGCGGAGAAATGGGTCGCGGTGCAGTCCGGGCAGTTCCAGCGGCTCGGCGTCATGGGCGAGTGGGACGATCCCTATCTCACCATGAAATACGAGGCCGAGGCGAAGATCTGCGAGGAATTGCTGAAATTCGCCGAGAGCGGCCAGCTCTACCGCGGCGCCAAGCCGGTGATGTGGTCGCCGGTCGAGAAGACGGCTTTGGCCGAGGCCGAGGTCGAATATGAGGACATCGTCTCGACCCAGATCGATGTGGCGTTCGAGATCACGGAGAGTCCGATCCCTGATCTGGTCGGCGCCCATGCGGTGGTGTGGACGACGACGCCCTGGACGATCCCGGTCAACCAAGCGATCGCTTACGGCCCTGACGTCGAATATTCGCTCCTGCACATCAACAGGATCGATCCGCCCGAGGGCGCGACACCTCGACCGGGGATGAGCCACATACTGGTGGTGAGCGCCTTGGCTGAAGCGGTTTGCAAGCGCTTGGGCATTTACAGCGAGGCGGTGGATTGGCGCGGCAAAGGCTCCGACCTCGCCGGCACCGTCGCCCGTCACCCGATGCATCATCTCGGCGGCTTCTTCGCGAAGCCACGCCCCTTCCTGCCCGGCGACTTCGTCACCACCGATGCGGGCACCGGCCTCGTCCATATGGCGCCGGACCATGGCGAGGACGATTTCCTGCTCTGCAAGGCGCACGGCATCGACCCGGTCTTCGCCGTCGAGGACGACGGCAAGTACCGGAACGACTGGCTCTGGCTCGGCGGGCTCGGCAGCGTCATCAACGCGAAGTTCAACGCGCCGGACGGGCCGATCTGCGCGGGCCTGCGCGAGGCGGGCGGACTGCTCGCGGCCAGCGCGGACTTCCAGCACAGCTATCCGCATTCGTGGCGGTCGAAAGCCAAGGTCATCTTCCGCTGCACCCCGCAATGGTTCATCCCGATGGACAGCCAGCTTCCCCTCCCCTTCAGGGGAGGGGATCGAGGGATGGGGGCTGCTGGCGGGACCGCGCAGGCTTCCGACATGCCCCACCCCAACCCCTCCCCTGAAGGGGAGGGGCTTGCCACGCTGCGTTCCACCGCCCTCAAGGCGATCGACGACACGCGCTGGGTCCCCGAGAAATCGCGCAACCGCATCCGCGCGATGATCGAGCAGCGCCCGGACTGGGTGATCAGCCGGCAGCGCGCCTGGGGCGTGCCGATAGCGCTCTACGTGAACAAGAAGACCGGCGAATATCTGAAGGACCCGGCGGTCAATTCGCGGATCATCCGCGCCTTCCACGAGGGCGGCGCCGACGCCTGGTTCAAGGCGGACCACCAGTCGCTGCTCGGCAACGGCTACAAGCTCGAGGATTACGAGCCGCAGAAGGACATTCTCGACGTCTGGTTCGATTCAGGCTCGACCCACGCCTATGTGATCGAGGCCCGCTATGGCGAGGGCGTGCGTGCCGACCTCTATCTGGAAGGCTCGGACCAGCATCGCGGCTGGTTCCATTCCTCTTTGCTGGAGAGCAGCGGCACGCGCGGCCAGGCGCCGTACAAAGGCGTGCTCACCCACGGCTTCGCGCTGGACGGCCAGGGCCGCAAGATGTCCAAGTCGACGGGCAACGTGGTCGATCCGCTGGCGATCATCCGCGACAATGGGGCGGACATCCTCCGCCTCTGGGTCGCCTCGACCGACTATTTCGAGGACGTGCGGATCGGCAAGGAGGTGCTCGCCGGCACGTCCGACGCCTATCGCAAGCTCCGCAACACCTTCCGCTATCTGCTCGGCGCGCTGGATGGCTTCGGCGACGCGGAGAAGGTGGCGCCGGCGGAGATGCCGGAGCTGGAGCGCTGGGTGCTGCACCGGCTCGCCGAGCTGGACGCGGAGCTGCGCGAGGCGGCGGAGGGTTATGAGTTCAACCGCTATGCGCGGGCGCTCATGGCCTTCGCCAATGACGATCTCTCCGCCTTCTTCTTCGATATCCGCAAGGACAGCCTCTATTGCGATGCCGCGGACGATCCCAAGCGGCGCGCCTACCGGACGGTGCTGGACACGGTGTTTCAGGCCCTGGTGCGCTGGTTGAGCCCGATCCTCTGCTTCACCACGGAGGAGGTCTGGCAGACCCGCTATCCGGCGCATGGCTCGGTCCACCTGCTCGAATGGCCGGAGATCGATGCCGGCTGGCGGGATCACGAGCTCAGCAAAAAGTGGACCGGAATCATCGCGCTGCGTGAAAGAGTCAACGAGGCGATCGAGCCGCTAAGACGGGAAAAGACAATCGGTTCGAGCCTCGAGGCTCGTGTCCGCTTTTCGGACATAGAGGCGATTCTTAGCGACATTCGCGATGATGACCTGGCCGAGTACTTCATCGTATCTGAAGTGCGGCCGGAAGCGGGTCTTGAGGGCGTGCTGATAGAGCGCACGGATAATCACAAATGCGGCCGCTGCTGGCGCCTGCTGCCCGAAGTGGTGGAGGATGGCGAACTCTGCGGCCGCTGCGAGGGGGTGGTGAATGGGTGACCTTGTCGACGCTCCGGCGGAGGAAAGGCCGGCGCCGGCGCCCGAGCCGGGCCTGTCCCCGGCGGACCGGCTGCGGCTGAAGGCGCTGCGCGCCCAGGCTCTGGTCATCGCCTTCCTGATCTTCGTCTTCGACCAGGCGGTGAAATGGGTGGTGACCTATCCGCTGAACCTGCGCGGCCAGCCGGAGTGGACGATCAAGATCACCGACTTCTTCAACCTGCGCTGGGTGGAGAATAACGGGGTCTCGCTGGGCCTGCTCTCGGCGAGCAGCTTCTGGGGGCGCTGGCTGCTGGTGCTGCTGACCGGCGCGATCGCCACCTTCGTCACCTTCTGGCTCTGGAAGGAGCGCAAGCGCACCGATTCGGTGGCGCTGGCGATGGTGCTCGGCGGCGCGCTCGGCAACATCATCGACCGGATCCGGCTCGGCTATGTCGTCGATTATGCCGATCTGCACTTCGGCGAGTTCAGGCCGTTTTTGGTCTTCAATGTCGCCGATGCCGCGATTACCATCGGCGTGCTGCTTTTGCTTGTGCGCGCGCTCCTGATGCGCGATGGCAAGGCGCCCAAGAAGGAAGTTTGATATGCGTAGCGCCGCCCGTCTCGTCCTGGCCCTCTCGGCCGCCACCCTCGTCGCCGGTTGTGCCGGCGGCGGCCCGTTCGGCCGCGGCCGCGGGCCCGACGAGTTCGCGGTCGCCCGCAGCGCCCCGCTGGCGGTGCCGCCCGATTTCGCGCTGACCCCGCCGCGGCCCGGCGAGGCCGAGAGCGCCGGCGCCCAGGATCCGCGCGCGCAGGCGCTGCAGGCCCTGTTCGGCGGCCCGCAGCCGCGCAGCGCAGTGGAGAACAACCTGCTCCAGCTCGCCCGCTCGGAGCGCGCCGCGCTCGGCGCCCGCTCGGTCGCCGGCGATCCGCAGACCGCGGTGGTGAGCCGCGGCACCCTGGTCCAGACCATCCTGCAGCTGCCGCAGGGCGACGGCCAGGAAGCGGCGGTTTCCGTCCCCAACTGACCGCGGCAAATCTCCCCGCGTCATTCCAGCGAATGCTGGAATCCCGTTTCCTGTTGCTCCGGCCACGGCAAAGGCACGGAGATCCCGGCTTTCGCCGGGATGACGGGGGGAGCCGTTAGCGCTTCATTAGGCATCCGGGCCTAGCCTCGGCGCCGATGACGCATCAGGCGCCGCCCTCTCCCGCGACGGCCGGGCCCGATCCCGGCCGCCAGATCGCGCGGCTGCGCGAGGCGCTGCGGCTGGTCGAGCGGCTTGCCGGCGAAACGCGCGGCCACGACCATGCGCTCGACGAGGCCGCGCGCATCTCGAGCGCCTATGACCTCGCCCTGCCGGTCGTGCAGCGCCGCTTCGAGGCGCTGGCCAACGAGACCGCACTCTGGGCGGCGGCCGGGGTCGAGGCCCTGCTCGCCGCGCCGGACGGGACGCCCTCCCGCGCCGCCGCCGCACGGCTCGCGCGGCAGCTCGACACCGCGCTCGCCGAGCTCGCCGCCTTGCTGCGCTAAGGCCTTGCATCGTTGAGCTGCCGTTATTGTCGATGAAAAGTAACTGGGGCCGGAACCTGATCTAGATCAAGACGTTTTTCGCGCCATGTCGGGGCGTAATACTTCCACCCGGGTGATGGCCGACCATTGCCGCGAGCTCGCTTTGTGGACGAGCGACGAGCGCACCCATCACATCCTCATGGAGATGGCCCGCGAGCTGGAGACCGAGGACGGTGAGAAGCCCGCGCCGGCGTCGGCGCCGCCGCCCCGCTCGCTGAGCTGATCCTCCGCAGCGGAGGGGAGACAGGCCCGCACGGACGGGCTAGGCAGGCGGCCATGAGCAACGCCGCTGCCATCACCGTCCGACCCGTCGCCTCCAGCGCCGAGAAGAAGGCCTTCGTCGAGCTCGCCTACCGGCTGAACCTCTCCGACCCCAATTGGGTGCCCGAGCTCAAGGACGAGGTGCGCGGCCTGATCACGCCGGGCAAGAACCCCTGGTTCGAGCATGCCGTGGCGGAATTCTTCCTCGCCTGGCGGGAGGGCCGCAGCGAGCCCGTGGGCCGGATCTCGGCGCAGGTGGACGAGCTGGTCCTGATCCATATGGGCGAGGGCCTCGGCCAGTGGGGCATGTTCGAGGCCGAGGACGAGGCGGTGGCGCACGCCCTGTTCGCGGCGGCGGAGGGCTGGCTGCGCGGCCGCGGGATGACCCGCGCCATGGGCCCCTTCTCGCTCGGCATCTGGGACCAGCCGGGGCTGCTCATCAAGGGGTTCGACCATCCGCCGATGGTGATGATGGGGCACAACAAGGCCGAATATGAAGCCTGGGTGGAGAGCGCCGGTTATCATGGGGTCAAGGATCTCTTCACCTACGACCTCCCCGTCGACATCCCCTTCCCGCCCCTCGTCAACCGCATCGTCGCCAATGGCGAGAAGAACGAGCGGATCCGCATCCGCGACGTCGACAAGAGCCGCTTCGATGAAGAGGCGCAGTTGATCCTCTCCATCCTCAACGAGGCCTGGTCGGAAAATTGGGGTTTCATCCCGCTGACCGACGCCGAGATCGCCTATGCGGGCAAGAAATTGAAGCCGATCGTGCTCGAGGACATGATCAAGATCGCCGAATATGACGGCGAGCCGGTCGCCTTCATGATGGCGCTGCCCGATATCAACGAGTTCCTCATGGACCTGAAGGGCGAGCTTTATCCGTTCGGCTTCATCAAATTGCTCTGGCGGCTGAAGAAGATGCGGCCCAGGGGCGGGCGGGTGCCGCTGATGGGCGTGCTGAAGAAGCTGCACGCGACCCGGCTGGCCAGCCAGCTCGCCTTCATGATGATTGAATATATCCGCCGCGCCGGGAACGGCCATTACGGCATCACCCGCGCCGAGGTCGGCTGGGTGCTCGACGACAATGGCCCAATGATCTCGATCGCCGAGGCCATCGAGAGCAGGAACAACCGCACCTACCGGATTTACGAGAAAGCCCTGTAGGGACCCGCGCGGGGCCGTCCGCCCCGGAAACGCGCGGTCGTTACGGCGTCAACGGCCCGTGCCGTTCCGCCCCAAAGCTACACATCCCCGCATGCGTAGTTTCACGCCCCTTTTACTCGGGCGCGGCAATCGCTATGTTTCTGGTTTCAGGCATTTCGGGGACCGGTGCATGAAGTTGGTATCCACTCTGGCCGCAGCGGCGGCACTGCTGGCGCTCGGCGCCTGCGACCGTCTCTCGCCCTCCAGCCAAACCGCCTCGGGCGAGAAGGCCCGTGGCACGCCGGCGCAGAAGGCGGAGACGAACGGCGTCCGCGCCTCCAGCACCGGCCTCCCGGCCACCAACGGCCAGCCGGACGGCCAGGGCCTGGCCGGCAATCCCAATGCGATTCCGGCCGCCTCGGCGCTGGTTCCCACGGTCGACCGGGCCTTCCTGATCGGGCGCTGGACCGACGCGCGCGACTGCAACCAGGCCGGCCAGTTCACCGCCGACGGGCGCTACACCAACACGGCCGGCCGGAGCGCCGCCTGGACGCTCGAGGGCGACCAATTGACCCTGACTTTCGAGGGCGCGGAGCCGCGCACCGTCCGGGTCAACGCTTTGGACCAGAATACGCTGAACGTGGTCAATCCGGACGGATCGACGGGCCGGTCGACACGCTGTTGAGGAATTTTTCCGGGGAGGGGAAAATTGATGACACAGGCCTTTGCAAGGACCGCTCGCGCGGCGGCTGCCGCAACCTTGCTCGCCTGCTCGGTCCCGGGCCCCGCTCTTGCGCAATTCGCCCGGAGTGACGCGGCGCCGTCGGCCCGGGCCAATGTCGACCGCGACTTCCTGATCGGCACCTGGTCCAACGACGGCGACTGCGAGACCACCGTCGCCTTCGCCCCGGACGGCGGCTATGCCACCGGGGACGGGCTCCAGGGCCAGTGGAGCCTGACCGGCGACACCCTGACCCTGAGCGGCGAGGCGGGCGCCACCCGGCTCACCATCATCCCGATCGATCGCGACACCATGGAAGTGATCGGCGAGGACGGCTCGCACGACCGCTCCACCCGCTGCGCGGGCCAGCTCGGCAACGTGCGCTTCGACGACCTCCGCATCAGCTGAACGCGAACCACGTCATTGCGACCCCGGCGCAGGCCGGGGGAAGCAACCCAGTCTCGCCGCTTGTCCTGGCTTGCTTCGTCGCCTGCGGCTCCTCGCAATGACGGCAAGGGAAGATCGGCCCTGCCGAACCGGGCCGCCCGCTTGGCCGCGGGCGGCCGGTCCGGTCGTCCGGGCTCTTGGGCCGAGCAGAGGGGATCGGCACCCGGACGATCAGGCCAAGAACATGCAAGTAAAGTTATTCCCCTTTTCCTTGCCCTCCCGACAGAGCGTCTCATATTATTTGAATCTATTCTTGTCGCCCTGAAAATTTCGCAGGCCAGGCAACATCAAGCCGGCCCGGTTGGCCGGGCTCAACCGGGCCCGCCATGCGCCGGACCGGCCCGTTTCAGCATTCTCGACTCGGCGGGGTTCTGCTATGCAGGCTCCGGCGCGCGCGACACGGTGAATCTTGCTGCCGTAGCACGGGTCCGGCCCCCAGGCCGACCGAACGCGTTGTGGGGAATGCAAGTCCCACCGCGTGCCGAAGAGTGGGGACAGCCGCTTGCCGACTGTCCCCATTTCTGCGGCTACGCCGCCGCCTCGTCCTCGATCTCCACCCAGGTCGGCGCATGGTCGCTGGCTTTCTCCCGCCCGCGATATTCCTTGTCGACGCCGGCGTCGCGCAGCCGGTCCGCGGCCTGGGCGCTGAGCAGCAGATGGTCGATGCGAAAGCCGGCATCGCGCTGCCAGCAGCCGGCCGTATAGTCCCAGAAGGTGTAGACCGCGCCTTCAGGATAGCGGGCGCGGATCGCATCGGTGAAGCCGAGATTGAGCAGGCGGCGCAGCGCCTGCCGGCTCTCGGGCTGCATCAGCGCGTCATGGGCCATCGCCTTTGCCGAGAAGACGTCGTCCGGGTCGTCGGTCGGGATCACGTTATAGTCGCCGCAAAGCACGGTCGGCTTCTCCTCGGCGAGCAGCTCCATCGCATGGGCGCGGAGCCGGTCCATCCAGGCGAGCTTGTAGGCGAATTTTTCGGTGCCGACCGGATTGCCGTTGGGCAGATAGATGGAGCCGATCGTCACGCCCTGCACCTCGGCCTCGATATAGCGGCTGTGCGTGTCGTCGGGATCGCCGGGCAGGCCGGTGCGGCGGAGCGTGGGCGGCGAGGCGGCCGGGGTCAGGATGGCGACGCCGTTGAACCCCTTCTGCCCGTGCCAGACGCCATCATAGCCCGCCGCCCTGATTTCCCTGATCGGAAAGGCGTCGTCGTCGCACTTGATCTCCTGCAGGCAAAGCGCGTCCGGCTTCTGCTCGTCCAGATATTCGAGCAGCCGCGGCAGCCGGGCGCGGATGCCGTTGAGGTTGTAGGTGACGATCTTCATGGCGCCCGCTTAGCGCAGGCGGATCAGATGGAGAAGCTGGTGCCGCAGCCGCAGCCGGAAGCGGCGTTCGGGTTGGTGACCTGGAAGGCCGCGCCCCCCAGGCTCTCGACGAAATCCACGACCGAGCCGCGGACCAGGTCGAGCGAGATTGGGTCGACGACGAGGGTGACGCCGTCCTGCTCGGCCTTCACGTCGTCCGCCTCGACCGCATCGGCGAGGCCGAAGCGGTACTGGAAGCCGGCGCAGCCGCCGCCGTCCACCGACAGGCGCAGGATCGCCGGCTTCGCCTGGCGCGCCGCGATCGCGGCAACGCGCGCCGCCGCCGAGGGAGAGAGGGCGATGTCGCTCATCCCGGTAAAATAGGGCGCCCTGCCGGCGAAAACCAGTGCGCCCCTTTGCCGCGCAGGTGGAACGGGCTAATCAAGCCACGGCCTCAGGAGGAGATGGACGATGATCAACCGGATGAGCTTCGCCATGCTCGCGCTCGGCGCACTCCTGTTCGCCGCCGTCTTCTATGCCGCGACCACCTACAACATCCTCGGCTGGACCGCGGAGTCGACCGGCGATGAGAGCGTGTGGCTCGGACCGCCCTTCAAGGTCGCGCTCTACACGATCGCCTTCGGCCTGCCTTATGCGCTTTACGAGCTGACCCGGAGGACGAATGTCCTGGCGATTCTCTTTTTGATCATTCTCGTGCCCGCCGTTCACTACGGCGCGATCAGTCTTTTTCTCTGGTGGATCGGGGAGGGCGCCGCGCTCGCTCCCGCAATAGACGAAATGGGCCAGGAGATCGCCCCCACCGTGAGCCCTGCCGTGATCGGCGGGCTGCTCGCGGGCTTCGCCGGAGCCGCAGTCTCCTTTTTCCTGCTCGTCTTGCTGCGCCTGCGCGCCCCGACTGCAGGCCCCATCGTCTTTCTTGCGGGCCTGTTGCTGCTCACCGCCTGGGGTGGCGCCGGCCTCTGGCTGCTCGGCGAGACGCCCGAGGCGAAGGATGTGGTGCTGAAGCTGTTCCTGCCCTGGCAGCTGATCTTCGCCTTCTTCCTGTCCGCCCTGCTGCGCGCCTCGCCGCCGCGGGGAACCGCCGCGACGACCGACTGAGCCGCTTGCGGCCAGGCGGCGTTCCGGGCATAGGCGCGGCCATGAAGGTCCGCGTCTTCGTCACCCTCAAGCACGGCGTCCTCGATCCGCAGGGCAAGGCGATCCATCATGCGCTGGAGGGCCTCGGCTTCGAAGGCGTGAACGACGTCCGCGCCGGCAAATTGATCGAGCTCGAGCTTGCCGACACTGTCCTCGAATCGGAGATCGAGGAGATGTGCCGCAAGCTCCTCGCCAACACCGTGATCGAGAATTACCGGATCGAGCAGGTCGAGAGGGTGCCGGCGTGAAGAGCGCCGTCATCGTTTTCCCCGGCTCCAATTGCGATCGCGACATGGCCGAGGCGCTTCGCCTCGTCACCGGCCGCGCCCCGACCATGGTCTGGCACCGCGAGGACAATCTGCCCGACGGGCTCGACCTGATCGCCATCCCCGGCGGCTTTTCCTATGGCGACTATCTGCGCTCCGGCGCGATGGCGGCCCAGTCCGAGGTGATGTGGGCGGTGAAGGAGGCGGCGGAGCGCGGCGTCGCGGTGCTCGGCGTCTGCAACGGCTTCCAGGTGCTGACCGAGGCGCGGCTGCTGCCCGGCGCGCTGATGCGCAACGCCGATATCCGGTTCGTCTGCCGCGACGTGGCGCTGAAGGTGGAGAACAGCCAGTCTGCCTTCACCGCGCGCTATGACGCAGGCGAGGAGATCGTCATCCCGGTCGCCCATCATGACGGCAATTTCCAGGCCGACGAGGAGACGCTTAACCGGCTCGAGGGCGAGGGCCGCATCGCCTTCCGCTATGCCGGCAACGTCAACGGGTCGGCCCGGAACATCGCCGGCATCCTCAACGAGGCCGGCAACGTGCTCGGCATGATGCCCCACCCCGAGCGCGCGGTGGAGGCGGCCCACGGCCTCACCGACGGCCGCCGCCTGTTCGAAGGCCTGCTGGAGATGGTCGGCCAGCCGGCCTGACGCTGCGGGGCGAAACCTTCCCGGTTCTGTGATTGACCGCGGTCCTGAGGAGTGGAATCCTCGACGGGCGGGGGGAAAACGATGGCGAGGCAAAGGATCAGGCTGAGGTCCATCGGGGGATCGTCGTCGCTGATTGCCCTGCTGGTCGCGGGGTTGGGCACGAGAGAGGTTGCGGCCCAGAGTCCCAGCACGCGCTACTGCGCCACCGAACGCGCCCTCGGCCGCTATCCGCCCGGCTGTCCGCGGCCGCGCCGGCCGCAGCCCTCGCAGCCGCAGCCACCTGCGCCTCCGCCGACGCCCGCCGGACCCAGTTTGTCTCGCGGCGCCATAGCCATGCGGAATGCGCTCACCGCGGTGCCTGAAACCGAGTGGCTGACCACGGACAATGAGATCTTCTCGGCCATGGAGCGGCAGGTGAATACGCTGGGCACGCTGGCCGACCTCGAAGCGCTGGCCAGGTCGGGGAACAGGCGGGCCCAGTTCCTGACGGGGCTCAGGTTCGCAAACGGGACGTTCGGCGCAACCCGGGATCCGGCCCAGGCGGCGCAATGGTATCGCCGGGCCGCACGGCTTGGCGAGCCGCTCGCGCAGAGCGCCTTGGGAGCCATGTTCCGCACCGGAGTGGGTGTGCCGCGGGACGATGCCGAAGCCGTGCGTCTGTTCCAGAGCGCCGCAGAGGCCGGAAACAGCTACGGAATGGATAATCTCGGCTGGATGTACCAGCAGGGTCGGGGGATCGCCCGCAATGACGAGGAGGCGGTCCGCTGGTTCCGGCGCGGAGCCGGCCTGGGAAATAGCTGGGCGATGAACAATCTGGCCGACATGTATGCCATGGGCCGAGGCGTCGCGCGCAACGATGCCGAGGCGGTGCGCTGGTACCGACGGGGCGCAGAGGCGGGCAATGCCGGAGCGATGACCAATCTCGGCTTCATGTACGAAAATGGCCGCGGCCTGACCCAGGATTTCGCCGAGGCCGTGCGCTGGTACCGGCGCGGCGCGGAGGCGGGCAATCCTGGCGGAATGACTCGATTGGGCGCGATGTACCTGCACGGGCGCGGAGTCACGCGCGACGACGTCGAGGCGGTGCGCTGGTATCGGCGTGGTGCGGAGGCCGGCGATCCACCGGGGATGGACTCCCTCGGCTGGACCTACGCAAATGGCCGCGGAATTACCCGCGATGATGCCGAGGCGACGCGCTGGTATCGGCGCGCCGCGGACGCGGGAAATGCGAATGCGATGGTCAATCTCGGCTTCATGTACGAGAACGGCCGCGGCGTGGCGCTGGACCTGACCGAGGCGGGCCGCTGGTACCGGCGCAGTGCGGAGGCGGGTTCAGCGGTGGGGATGACGCATCTGGGCTATCTGCTGGAAACCGGCCGGGGCGTACCCCAGAATCTTGCCGAGGCTGCGGGCTGGTATCGTCGTGGCGCGGAGGGAGGTGACCCGAGGGGGATGTATATCCTGGCCAACCTGCATGCAGGCGGCAGAGGCGTCGCGCGCGACGATGCGGAGGCCCTTCGGTGGTATCGGCGCGCAGCAGAGGCCGGCTATGAGGCCGCGCGGCAGGAGCTGGCGCGCCGCGGAATCCGCTGATCAGACATCGGCCTTCGGGATGTGGCCGGGCGGCCTCTGCGCCACATCTGTGCGCCGGCAATTCTTAGCTTGAATATAATGAGCCTGCTTACTATATCGCCGGCCGCCATGGAAAACTACGCCTTCGAGATCGTCGAGACGGCCCGGTTGATCCGCCGCGAGGCGAACAAGCGGGCGGCCGTGCTCGGCGCGACCAAGGCGCAATGGCGCGTGCTCGCCTGGCTGAAGCGGACCGGTGACGGCGCCCGGCAGATCGACCTGGCCGAAGGGCTGGACGTCGAGCCGATCACGCTCTGCCGGATGATCGACCGGCTCGAGGAGGCGGGACTCGTCGAGCGCCGCCGCGACGAGGCCGACCGGCGCGCCTGGCGCATCCATCTTACTGCGGCGGCCGCCCCGGTCCTCGCCAAGCTCGAGGAGATGGGGCGGACGTTCAACGCCGACATGCTGCGCGGCATTTCGGAGGCGGAGCGGGCGGCGCTGCTGAAGCTGCTCGCGCGCCTCCGCGACAATCTCGACCAGAACGAACAGGAATTGGAAACCGCGTGATGCGTGAAGGGGATATCCGCGTGGAAATCGAAGAGAGGCCGGTGCCGGCAAAGCCCGCGCCGCGGCCGCAGCCCAAGGCCGAGCCCGAAGTGCAGGCCGCGGTGGCGGAACCCGCCGTGGCTGCGCCAGCGGCCATCGAGCCCGAAGCGCCGGCCAGGAAGCGCGGGCCGCTTCGGCTCGTGCTGATGCTGTCCGTGCCTTTGCTGCTGCTGCTCGTCGGCGGCTATTTCTACCTGACCTCCGGCCGCTACGTCTCGACCGACAATGCCTATGTCCAGCAGGACATGGTCTCGGTCGCCCCCGAGGTGCAGGGCGTGGTGACCGAGGTGCTCGTGCGGGAGAACCAGCAGGTTCGCCGCGGGCAATTGCTGTTCCGCATCGACCCGCGCCCGTTCCGCATCGCGCTCGCCCAGGCCGAGGCGCAGATCGCGGCCGCGCAGGTGCAGGTGAACCAGCTTTCCACCCAGTCGGCCGGCACCGCCGCCGACATCCAGGGCGCCGAGGCCAATCTCGCCTATCAGCAGCGCGAATTCTCTCGCCTCCAGGGGCTGATGCAGCAGGGCTGGATCACGCGCACCCGGTTCGACGAGGCCCAGCACAATGTGAACGAGGCCCGCGAGCGGCTCGCCAATGCCCGTGCCGCCGCCGCCAATGCGCGCTCGGCTCTCGCAACCGGCGGCCCTTCCAGCCAGCCGCAGCTCCAGGCGGCCTATGTCGCCCGCGAGCAGGCGCTGCTGAATTTGTCCCGTACCGAGGTGCGTGCCCCCGCCGACGGCACGGTCAGCCAGACCGACCGGCTGCAGGTGGGCAATGCCGTGGTCACCGGCGTGCCTGTGGTGACGATCGTGCGCAGCGCCACCACCTATGTCGAGGCCAACTACAAGGAAACTGACCTCGCCAACATGTATGTCGGCCAGCCCGCCGAGATCGAGATCGACGCCTATCCGGGCCTGACCCTGCACGGCCGCGTCGCCTCGATCGGGGCCGGCACCGGCTCGCAATTCTCGGTTCTGCCCGCGCAGAATGCGAGCGGCAATTGGGTGAAGGTGCGCCAGCGCGTGCCGGTCCGCATCGCCATCGAAGGCAACCCCGGGCGGCCCATGATCGCCGGCCTCAGCGCCGACGTCACCGTCGACACACGCGACCGCCCGCCGCAGGCGGTGCAGACGGCCCACGCCCGGTAGGACCGCTCGCGTGGCGCACAGCTACGACATGACGCCTTCGGAACGGGGCTTCACCACGCTCGCCGTGATCCTGGCGATGCTGATGCAGGTGCTCGACACGACGATCGCCAATGTCGCGCTGCCCCATATGCAGACCAGCCTTGGTGCCAATCGCGAGACGATCACCTGGGTGCTGACCTCCTATATCGTCGCCTCGGCCATCGCGATCCCGATCACCGGCTGGCTGGCCGAGCAGGTGGGGCGCAAGCGGCTCTTCATCTGGTCGGTCATCGTCTTCACCGTCGCCTCGGTGCTCTGCGCGATGGCGCAGAACCTGACGACGATGGTCGGCTTTCGCGTCGCCCAGGGCATTGCCGGCGCCTTCCTCGTCCCGCTCGCGCAGGCGGTGATGTTCGACATCAACCCGCCGGAGAAACACGGCCGCGCCATGGCGATGTTCGGTGCTGGCGTGATGATCGGGCCGATCCTCGGCCCGGTGCTCGGCGGCTGGCTGACCGACAATTTCGACTGGCGCTGGGTGTTCCTGATCAACCTCCCGATCGGGGTCATCGCGGTGCTGATGATGCTGCGCTTCCTGCCGGCGACCCCGATGACGAAGCGGAAGTTCGATCTGCTCGGCTTCTTCCTGATCGCGCTGGCGCTCGGCGGGCTGCAGATGATGCTCGACCGGGGCGAGACGCTCGACTGGTTCGCGAGCTGGGAGATCTGGATCGAATGCGGCCTCGCCATTGCCGGCCTCTGGATGTTCGGCGTGCACATGCTCACCGCGACCAACCCGATCTTCGATCCCAAGATGTTCAAAGATCGCAATTTTGCCACCGGCATGCTGTTCATGGCGGTGACGGGCGTGATGCTGCTCGCCGGCCTCGCCCTGCTGCCGCCGATGTTGCAGAACCTGTTCGGCTACTCGGTCTTGCAGTCGGGCTATCTCACGGCGCCGCGCGGGATCGGCACGCTGATGTCGATGATCGTGGTCGGCCGGCTGGTCGGCAAGGTCGACGCCCGGTTGCTCATCCTTGTGGGGATCAGCCTGATGGCCTGGTCGCTCTGGCAGATGTCCGGTTTCTCGCTGGACATGGACCAGCGGCCGATCATCGCCAGCGGCATCATCCAGGGCTTCGCGCTCGGCTTCCTGTTCGTGCCGCTGAACACTTTGGCCTTCGGCACGCTGGACGCGAAATACCGCACCACCGCCGCGAGCCTGCTGAACCTCTCGCGCAGCGTCGGCGGCTCGATCGGCATTTCGGTGGTGACGGTGCTGCTCGCCCACAATCTGCAGACGAGCCATTCCGACTTGGCCGCCCATATCACGCAGAACACGCTGCCGAATATCAGCCCGGCCATCCTGCAGGGGGCGCCGCCACTGACCGATGCGGCGCTGATGATGGCCGATGCCGAGATCAACCGGCAGGCGCTGATGATCGCCTATATCGACGATTTCTGGCTGATGATGATCATCTCGCTGCTCGCCATTCCCCTGCTTCTGCTGCTGAAGAAGGGGCGGAAGCCCCAGCCCGGCGAGCCGGCAATGGCGGTGGACTAGGGCAGAGGCGGGATCGTCCAGGCCCGCGCCCGCCGCCCCCAGCGCTCCAGCGCCAGGGCGACATGGTCGGCCACGGCCCGCACGTGCGGCAGCTTTCGGCTGCGCTCGTGGGTGATCAGCCAGACCTGGCCGTACAGCTCCGCGGGGATGAAGAAGCAGGGGATCATGTTCGGGTCGCGCTCGAACACGCCCCAGTGGAAGAGGCCGACGCCGAGCCCCCCCCCGGAGCTTCTCGGACAGAGCGGTGAAGGAGGACGCCCGGGCCGCGACCGTCGCGCCCGCGGCCCTTTCCTCGAACCAGGGAAAGCCCGGGAGGCGCGTCAGATAGCCGTCGACGCCGATAGTGTGGTGGACGGCGAGGTCGTCGGGACTGCGGGGGACGCCGTGCCGCTCGGCATAGGAACGGCTGCAATAGACGACCGAAGGGAGGTCGACGATCTTGCGGACGTAAAGGCCGGCGCCCTGCGGCGTCGCGAGCGTCGTGCGGATGGCGACATCCGCCTCGCCGGCCGCGAGATCGAGATGGGCCTCGGTCGCGATCAGGTCGACGCGGATGCGGGGATAGGCGTCGCGGAGCGAGCCCATCAAGGGGTTGATCTGCGCCCCTGCCATTTCGTTGGAGGTCAGCTTCACCACCCCCTCGAGCGCGCCCGAACGGGCAGCAGCGGCATCGGCGAGGGCCGTGGCGCCTTCCTCGATCGCTTCCGCGGCAGGGAGCAAGGCCTCGCCGATTTGAGTCAGCCGGTAGCCCTGCTGGCGCCGCTCGAACAGGATGAGGCCGAGCGCCTCCTCGAGCATGGCAATCCGCCGCGCGACGGTGGGCTGGCTGACCTTCAGCTTCCGGGACGCGGTCAGCGTCGAGCCATCCCGCGCGACCGCGAGGAAATAGCGGGCGTCGTTCCAGTCGAACATGGCCCATTCTTCATATCTGCAGAACGAGATTGCAACATCGTTGGTTTTGCAGAACCGCCCCGCCGCCTATTCGGCTTCCCCACACGAGGATGAAACCGAGGCGGAGATGGAACAGCAAGGCACGAACGGCTGCGAGCTGCCCCAGGCGGTGTGCGACGCCCGCCGGGTGACAAGCGAGCTCACCGAGATGCTGGCCATGCTGGTGCTCCCCGCCATGTTTCTGGCGGGCGTGGGCCTCATCTTCGGCTGAGCGAGGTCAGCCGGCTTCCCGCGGACACGGCGCGGGAATCCATTCCGAATCCGCCCAGATCGGCTCCCAGGTGCGCGGCCCGGCATAAGTCCAGAGCCTGACCTGCATCTCGCAGGGCGGCACCGGCGGCGGCGCATTCTGGCGATCCAGCCAGCCAAGGGTGAGTGCTGCCTGATCCTGCCGAATGTCCAGATGCCCGCCGGCCGGGACCTCCAGCCGCCGACGCTCCGGCCAATTGTCCTCGAAATAGAGATTGTTCTCGCGAACCTTGATCGTCCACCAGCCGCAATCGTCCGGCTGCAGCGCGCGCACGAAATTGCCGGTGCGGTCGCGGAAGCGGATGTAGAACATCAGATAATCGCCCGAGAAATGACTGACGTCATAGTGAAGGGCGAGCGGCCGGTCCGTGAGATTCAGGATGCGGAACACCCCCTCCGTCGGGCGCGCTTCCAGCCGGACCGGGCCTGCCGCCGGCGCTTCGCAGACGGCGCCCACCAGGCCGATATGCCGTGCGGTCACGATCCGGTCGGGGACGAATTCCCGGCTGCCAATGCCTTCGGTGCGCGGCGGAACGGCGCAGGCCGCCAGCAGGGCCAGCGCGAGCAGGGCAGCGCCGGCGCTCAGCCGTGCCTGGCGATCCACTGTTCGACGATCGGCGCGATCTTCGTGCGCCATTTGGAGCCATTGAAGATGCCGTAATGGCCGACGCCCTTGGCGAGATGATATTTCTTATGCTTCGCGTCGAGGCCGGTGGAGATGTCGAGCGCCGCCCGGGTCTGGCCGATGCCGGAAATGTCGTCGCGCTCGCCCTCGATGGCGAGCAGGGCGATGTCGTCGATCGCGCCCGGATCGACGCGGCGGCCACGATGCTCCATCTCGCCCTTGGGCAGCTGGTGGCGCTGGAAGACGACGTCGATCGTCTGCAGGTAGAATTCCTCGGTCATGTCGCAGACCGCGCGATATTCCTCGTAAAAGGCCTTGGTCGCGTCGGCGCTCTCGCCGTCGCCCGCGACGAGGTGGCGAAACATGCCCCAATGGCTCTGCAGATGGTTGCCGAAGTTCATCGCCATGAAGCCGGCGAGCTGCAGGAAGCCCGGATAGACCTTCCGCCCCGCGCCCGGATAGAGATAGGGCACGGTCATGATCACGTTGCGCTCGAACCATTCGAACGGGCGCTGGGTGGCGACGGTGTTGACCTCGGTCGGCGCCAGCCTGGTGTCGATCGGCCCGCCCATCATGGTCAGGGTCCTCGGCCGGCAGGGATGCCTGTCGGCGCTCATCAGGGCCGCTGCGGCATAGGCCGGGACGGAGGGCTGGCAGACGGCGAGCATGTGGGCGCGCCGATCGCCGCCCTGGCTTCCGATATGCTCGTGGAACTCGATCAGATAGTCGACATAATCGTCGAGATCGAAGCTGCCGTCGGCGAGCGGCACCAGCTTCGCGTCGCGCCAGTCGGTGATGTAGACGTCGTGGCCGGACAGCATCCGCTCGACCGTGCCGCGCAGCAACGTGGCATAGTGGCCCGACATGGGCGCGACCAGCAGCAGCCGCGGTTGGCCGGACACCTCGCTGCCGTCCGCGCGGACGCGGCGGAAGCGCTTCAGCTGGCCGAAGGGCTTGCGGAGCACCACCTCCTCGACGACCGCAACCTCCTCGCCCTCGACCACCGCATGGTCGAGGCCGAAAGCGGGCTTGCCGCGCGGCGCCGAGGCATGGGCGAAGACGTCCAGCGCGGAGGCGATGATCGGGCCCATCTGGGAATAATGGAGCGGATTGGCGGGGTTGTTCAGCCAGTCGGCACTGAGGTTGGCGAGGGTGGAAGCACCGGCAAGCAGCGAGCGCTGCATCTCATAGGCGTCGTATAGCATCCAGTCTCCACCCCCGGCTCGGACGGCTTATGGGCCGGTGCGGGGCATTGGTCCATATGGGAATGAACGCAGTCCACAGCAATTCGATGCGGGGAAAGGAGAGGCAGGGGTAGCCGTCATTCCAGCGCAAGCTGGAATCTCCTTTTGTCGTCCCGAACTCAACGAAGGCAGGGAGATTCCACGGTGCGCTGGAATGACGGAAAGGGGGGCATCCCTTGGCGCGGCCCCCTCCCCCTGCTACGCCGCGCTCATGGCACGGGGCAGGATCGAGGACGACACGCCGAAGGGCAAGATCGGCAATCTCGTCATGATCTGGCGCTACGCGCTCCGCTACAAATGGACGATCGCGGGCGCGGCCACCGCCCTCTTCATCGCCGCGGCGGCGACGCTCGCCATCCCGGACGGCTTCCGCCGGGTGATCGACAAGGGCTTCACCGGCAATGGCGGCGGCGAGATCGGCCCGCATTTCAACTATCTGTTCGCGATGGTCGCGCTGCTCGCCGTGGCGACCGCCTTCCGCTTCTATTTCGTCTCGATGCTCGGCGAGAAGGTGATCGCGGATATCCGCGGCGCCGTGCACGACAATCTGCTGCGCATGGAGCCGCGCTTCTTCGAGGAGAACAGGCCGAGCGAGATCGCCTCGCGGGTGACCTCCGACACCGCGGTGATCGAGATCGTGGTCGGCTCGACCGTCTCGGTGGCGCTCCGGAACCTCGTGCTCGGCATTGGCGGCGTCGCCTATCTGTTCACGCTGGCGCCGATGCTGACCCTCGGCCTGCTGCTCGGCATCCCCCTGGTGATTGTGCCGGTGATGATCCTGGGGCGGCGGGTGCGCGCCGTCTCGCGGCACAGCCAGGACCGGATCGCCGATCTCGGCACGATCGTCGCCGAAACGCTGGGCGCGATGAAGGTGGTCCAGGCGTTCGGCCAGGAGAAAAGAGAGAGCAGCCGCTTCCGTGATGCGGTGCAGCGCGCCTTCCAGACCGCGCGGCGGCGGATCGTCCTGCGCGCGATCCTCACGGCGATCATCATCGCGGTGCTGTTCGGCTCCGTCACCATGCTGATGCGCGAGGCGGCGATCGACGTCTCGGCCGGCGCGATCTCCGGCGGCACGGTGGCTGCGTTCGTGATCACCGGCGGTATCGTCGCCGGCGCCTTCGGGGCCCTGACCGAAGTCTATGGCGATCTGCTGCGCGGAGCGGGGGCGACGGGGCGGATTTCGGAGCTGATGGCGCAGGTGCCGCAGATCCGCGCCCCCGCCGAGCCGGTCGCCCTGCCCGAGCCGGCGCGCGGCCGGCTGGAATTCGCCGGCGTGACCTTCCGCTATCCGACCCGCCCGGACGCGAGCGCCTTGCTCGACTTCAGTCTGGCCGTCGAGCCCGGGGAGACCGTCGCCCTGGTCGGCCCGTCGGGCGCGGGCAAATCCACCCTCTTCCAGCTCGCCCAGCGCTTTTACGACCCGCAGGAAGGCAGCATCCGCCTCGACGGCGTCGAGCTGCGCGAGGCCGATCCGGCGGACATCCGCGCGCGCATCGCGGTGGTGCCGCAAGAGACGGTGATCTTCGCCGCCTCGGCCCGCGACAACCTCCGCTACGGCCGTTGGGAGGCGTCGGACGAGCAGCTCTGGGCGGCGGCCGAGGCGGCCAATGCGGCGGAGTTCCTGAGGAAGCTGCCGGAAGGGCTCGACACCTATCTCGGCGAAGGCGGCGCGCGCCTGTCGGGTGGGCAGCGCCAGCGCGTCGCCATCGCCCGGGCACTCCTGCGCGACTCCCCCTTGCTCCTGCTCGACGAGGCGACCTCGGCGCTCGACGCCGAGAGCGAGCGTCTGGTCCAGGCCTCGCTCGAGAAGCTGGTCGAGGGCCGGACCACCATCGTCATCGCCCACCGCCTCGCCACGGTGCGCGCGGCCGACCGGATCATCGTCATGGACCATGGCAGGATCGTCGAGGAAGGCACGCATGACAGTTTGAGCAGCAAGGGCGGGCTCTATGCGCGGCTGGCGCGGCTGCAGTTCGAGGGCATCGCCGCGTAACCGCGGGCCGATGAGGAGCCAAGGTGAACGACGAACTGGCCGGTGCTGAACGTGGATTGGCGCAAGCCCAACGGATCATGAGCCACGGGCGGCCAAGCGACGATGCCGAGGAATGGCTGCTCCTGGCGACTCTCGTAGGCGAGGCCGATCTGGCCTTCCAGGCGGCACGCCGGCAGAACCCGGCCCTCACCTATCCGCTGCTCGAAGCGGCGGTGGCGGAGCTTTACGCGATGACGGCCGGGTTCACCGATCCGGTCTTCCTGCGCATGACCAAGGCGGCGCGACGGCAGAACCGGGCGCTGTTCGGCTGACGTCACGCGGGGTCGCGACCTGCACGGAAGCCAAACGAAAAGGGCGGCGCCGAGGCGCCGCCCTGTGAGAAGGTGATTTCGCCGCGCGTCAGAATTCGCGCGAGTAGTACTCGTTGCCGACAAAGCCCATCGTCGTAATGTTGGCGCGCTTGGTCTGGGCCAGCACCTCGTCGACGATCTCGTAGCGGGCGAGCCGGTCCGGCTGCAGGTGCAGCTCCGGCGTCGGGTTCATGTTCGCCGTGATGTCGAGATACTGGCGCAGGCGCGCCAGGTCGACGGGCGCGCCGTTCCACAGGATCCCGCCCTCGGCCGTGACCACGATCTTGTTCTTCTGCGGCTCGACCGGCGGCGGCGGCGCATCGGTCGCCTGCGGCAGGTCCAGCTTCACGGCGTGCGACTGCACGGGGATCGTGATGATGAACATGATCAGCAGCACCAGCATGACGTCGATGAGCGGCGTCGTGTTGATGTCCATCATCGGTTCTGATGATTCGGGATTGGTGACCGATGCGCTCATTCAATTCACTCCTAAACTCGCCGCAATTACAGCCGCTGGCCGCCTTCGGGCGCCGGCTCGGAAATGAAGCCGATCCTGGCGAAGCCCGCGCGCTGCATCGTGTAGATCGCCGCGCCGATGCACCGGTAAGGCGTGGCGACGTCGCCGCGGATATGAGCCTCCGGCATGTTGTCCTCGGTGATGTTCTGCCGGCCGCCGACCGCGTTGATCTGGTTTTCCAGATGGGTGCGCGCGAACTCGTAAAGCTCGTCCGAGGTCACCCTGGTCAGATTCCGGTAGACCCCGCACGTCCCGTCCGGCTCCAGCCGGACCGAGAGGTTCACGTTCTCCGGCTTCGTCTCCGTCACCTGATAGCGGACCGTGGGCAGCGTCAGCTGGACGGATTGCAGCACGACCGGCACGGCGATCAGGAAGATGATCAGCAGCACGAGCATCACGTCCACCAGCGGCGTCGTGTTGATGTCGGACATCGGTGCGTCTTCTTCACCGCCTGATTCGCCGACCTGCATAGCCATAATCTAGTTCCCGTTCTTGCCTTGGCGCCGCATCCGCGCGGCGCCGGAAAGACGCGGCGGACCGGACCCGGCCCGCCGCATGCTTCGTGCTTACGACTTGGCGGTCGTGGTCGCGCCGGTGCTGGCCGCGGCACTCGTCGCCGCCGGCTTGGCAGCCGGAGCCGGACGCGACGGGATGGACGGACGGACGGTGCCGCCGGACATCATGTAGCCATGCACGTCGGTGGCGAACCGGGCGAGCTGCTCGCCGATCGCCTTGTTGCGACGCATCAGCCAGTTGTACTGCATCACGGCCGGAACCGCGACGACCAGGCCGAGCGCGGTCATGATCAGCGCCTCGCCGACCGGGCCGGCGACCGCGGAGATCGACGCCTGACCGGCCGCACCGATCTTGATCAGCGCGCGGTAGATGCCGACGACGGTGCCGAACAGGCCGACGAACGGCGCGGTCGAACCGACGGTGGCGAGGAAGGCGAGACCTGAGGAGAGCTTGGCGGTGATCGCGCCCTGGCTGCGGGTCAGCGAGCTCAGCATCCACTCATGCTGGTCGATCGGATCGGTCAGCTTGTTGTGCTGCTCCTCGGCCAGCAGGCCGTCCTCGACGATCTGGCGATAGGCGCCGTTCTTGTCGAGCTTGTTGGCGGCATCGCGCAGGTTCGGCGACTGCCAGAAGGTCGTGCGCGCGCGCCGGCCTTCCTTGATGATCCGGTTCTGGTCGATCAGCTTCACGAAGAAGATATACCAGGACCCGACCGACATGAGGACGAGCACGCCAAGCGTGAGCCACGCAATGATGCCGCCTTCCTTGAGGGCCTGGATGAAGCCGAAGTCGGCTCCCGAGTGACCCGCCGCTCCATTTGCTGCTGGTGCTGCCATTTGATTAATTCCTTCTCACTCTGAAATTGCCGTACTGAATGAAGTTTACTCGGACGGAAGCCGCCAGGTTACCCGACCGGAGTCCCGTCCCGACGTCGGATTCCCGTTCTGGTCGCGCGCCGGCGTGTACCGGGCGCGGCTGCGCAGGATCCGGCAGGTCGCCTGATCAAGCGCGGCAGAACCGCTCGACGACGTGACGGTGCAGTTCTCGACCCGGCCGTTCGCGCCGATCGTGAGACTGAAGCCGGTCGTTCCCTGGTCGTTGCCGCGAAGGGCGGCAGCCGGGTAATCGTCAGCCGAGAAATAGGAATTCAGGTTCGCCCGGGCGCGCTGCGGCGGCACGATGCGAGGCGGCGGCGGGGGCGCAGGCGGCGGCGGCGCGGGCGGCGCAGGCTGCGGCACCGGCGGCACGTAGATTGCGGGCGGCGTCGGCGGCACCGCGATCGGCGACGGCGTCGGGACGATCGAGGGCACGGCCGTGACCGGCGGCGAGCTGGGCTGATCGGGCGGCGGGGGCGGCGGCTCCTCGGGCGGCGGCGGCGGCTCTTCCTTCACGTCGACCACCTTGAGATCCTCGGTCGCCGACTTGATGAACTTGTAGGCGAGACCCGAGACGAACGCGTAGGCGAGGAGCGCGTGCAGGACCGCGACGATGGCGATGGCCCAGATGCGTCCGCGACTAATGGGTTGGTCTACGTACGACATTAATCCGCCAGGCTCCTCTCATCGCACCAATCGGTCACCCCGCGCGGTGAAACGCGGCGTACCCGAAACCGTTCATCCGTCTCGCGGATGTAGTCAAGGCCGAGGTCTCTATCGTGGCGATTTGGATGAGGCAATCCCGCACGTAACTTTGTAACCTCGCCGTCGCGCGCGCTGGATTCTTGGCGCAATGCAGGGTTAATCCGCGGCCCCATAGCGGAGGGGCTGGATCGAAACGGGACATGCCATGAAAGCGCCAATCATCGCTCTTTTCACCGCCCTCGCGGTTGCCGCTCCAGGGGCGGCGCAGCCACAGAATCAGGAAGGTTTACAAAATCTTACTTATGCCGACCTGGCCGATCTGGGGGCTGGCGCGCCTGTTGTCGCGCACCTCAGGGTGAGGGGGGCCGACCGGCTCGGCGAGCGCGAGGCGACCAACGTCCGGCAGGGTCATACCCGCTTCGAGATCGAGGCCGAGGTGATCGCCCTGATTCGCGGCACGGGCGGACTCCCGGCGCGGGTCCGCTATCTCGTCGACCTGCCCAACGATTCGCGCGGACGGCCGCCGCGAATCACTCGCAGGAGCGAATATCTGGTCATGGCGACTCGGGTGCCGAATCGGCCGGACGAGCTTCGGCTGGTCACCGCCGACGCCCAGATCGCCTATTCCGCGCCCGCTGCAGAGATGCTGCGGGGGATCGTCCGCGAGGCCAGCGGCGCCGACGCGCCGCCACGAATCACCGGCATCGGCCGCGCGTTCAGCGTACCCGGCAACCTGCCCGGCGAGCGGGAAACCCAGTTCTTCCTGCTGACCGCCGACCAAAGGCCCATCTCGCTGACCGTGTTGCGCCGCCCGGGCGAGCGGGTCCGCTGGTCCGTTTCGCTCGGCGAGATCGTCGACGAGGGCGCCGGCCCGCCCCCGCCCAATACGTTGCTCTGGTACCGGCTGGCCTGCACCCTGCCCGCGCGCCTGCCGGCCGACGCGCTGAGCGAGGCGGGCGCCGAGGAGCGGCCGGCGATCCAGGAGGATTACCGCGTGATCCGGGAGGGGCTCGGCCCCTGCGCCCGCAGCCGCGTCCCGCGGCGCTAGCACCCCCTCAGAAGGAGGCCAACTCGACGCCGACCCCGGCGCAGTCGGGATAGATGTCGGGCTTGCGCGTCGAGACCCGGAGCGCGGTGACGCCGCGCCGGGCGGCGATCAGGTCGTAAATCTCGCGCACGAACGTCTCCTGCAGGTTGAAGCGCCGGCCGCGGGCGAGCGCGCCGATCTCGGTGCGCAGGAAGTCATAGTCCCAGGCCCGGTGGCGCTCGTCGCTCGCGGCGAAGCTGGCCTCGTCGACCCAGACCTCGACGGTCACGATCAGCCGCTGCGGCTTGCCTACCTCGAAATCGTGGAAGCCGATGTCGACCGGCAGGTCGTAATCCTCGAGCACGATCTTCCGGCTTCTGGGGGCGAGCCGGTCCGGAACGAGGCCGTCCAGCTTGGCGATGTTGGTCTGGGTCATGGTGTCTCCAGGAACTGGACGTCGCGCGGCAAAGCGAGGAAGCGCTGGCCGCCGTCGAGCAGGATGGTGTGGCCGGTGATGCTGGGGGTGGCGATCAGGAAGCGGAGCGCCGCCACGATCTCCTCGACCCTGACGCCGCGGCCAAGCGCGTTGAGGCCGTGCACCTTGTCGAAATTGGCGCGGCTCTGCGGGCCGGAGACCATGGTCACCGAGGGCGCGATCGCGCAGACGCGGATGGCCGGCGCGAAGGCGCGGGCGGCAAGCTCGGTGACGCCGGCCAGGCCATATTTGGAGACGGTGTAGCTGAAGAAGTCCGGATTGGGCCCGTGCAGCTTGGCGTCCAGCAGGTTGACGATCAGCCCCTCCCCGGCCGCGGCGGCGAAGGCGCGGCTCAGCAGAGCCGGTGCGCGCAGGTTCACGTCCAGATGCGCGGCCCAGCTTTCTGCCGTGAAGTCGCTGATGTCGTCATGGGCGAAGATCGAGGCATTGTTGATGAGTAGCCGCGGCGGCGGGAGCCCGTCGAGCGCGGCGATGATCGTGTCCGCCGCCGCCGGATCGGCGAGATCGGCGCGCACCAGCGAGGCGCTCCCCACCTCGGCCGCCAGCGCTTCGGCCTCGGCCCCGGAGCGGTGGTAATGGATCAGCACATGCCAGCCGTCCGCGGCGAGCGCGCGCACGAGCTCCGCGCCGATCCGCTTCGCTCCGCCGGTGACGATTGCCGTGTTCATCGGGCGCCGCATAGCCCCGCGCTTTGCGCAACGCCAGCGGGCGGCTAAGGCGCTCCCATGCCGATGCCGCCGCTCCCTGAGGATCTCAGCCGCCTCAGCCTTGCCGAGATTGCCCGGCTCGCGGAGGAGAAACGACTGCCCCCGGTCGAGAAATGGCACCCGACCCATTGCGGCGACAGCGAGATGCGGATCGCGCGCGACGGCACCTGGTTTCACCAGGGCAGCCCGATCGGCCGGCCCGCCATGGTCCGGCTCTTCTCGACCATTCTGCGCCGCGAGCCGGACGGGAGCTTCGTGCTGGTGACGCCGGTCGAGAAACTGGACATCGCGGTCGAGGACGCGCCGTTCGTGGCGGTCGAGCTCAGGAGCGAGGGCGAAGGCGAGAACCGGAACCTCGCCTTCCGGCTCAACACGGGCGACCTGGTCGTCGCCGGGCCGGCGCACCGGTTGCGCTTCGAGGCGGGTCCGCATCCCTATGTCGAGGTGCGCGGCGGCCTCGACGCGCTCGTCGCCCGGCCGGTCTATTACGAGCTGGCCGAGATCGCGCTGGCCGAAGGGGCGGAGCCGCCCGGCGTCTGGAGCGGCGGCGCCTTCTTTCCGCTGGAGCAGCCGGCATGAGGCAGCCCCCAGTGACTCTGGCCGACACGCTGCGCGCGGCGCTGGAGACCGGGCATCGGTCGAGCCCGGAGCTGATCGGGGGCGACGTGCTCGACGAGGAGGCGCTCGCGCACGGCGTCACGCCGGCGGCCGTGCTCGTTGCCGTCGTAGACCGGCCCGAACCGACCGTGATCCTGACGCTCCGTCCCGAGACGATGCGCAAGCATCCGGGCCAGGTCAGCTTCCCCGGCGGCCGCATCGATCCGGGCGACGACGGCCCGGTCGACGCGGCGCTGCGCGAGGCGGAGGAGGAGATCGGCCTCGCGCGCGCGCGCGTGGAGATAATCGGTCTCGCCGATCCCTATCTGACCGTCACCGGCTTCGAGGTGACGCCCGTGCTGGGGATCGTGCCGCCGGACCTGGAGCTCAGCCCGCATCCGGGAGAGGTGGCGGCGGTGTTCGAGGCGCCGTTCCATCATATATTGGACCCGGCACATCAGCATGTCCGCACCGCCATGTTCCGCGGGCGGGAACGGACCTATTATGAGATTGACTGGCAGGAGCAGAGGATCTGGGGGGCGACGGCGGCGATGATCGTGAATTTGAGCCGCCGCCTGGCGCTGGTGGCATGACGACCCTGCCCGACGCCCCCTGGCGACATCGCGCCGGCATGGACCGGCTGCTCGCCGCGCTCGACGCCAAGGGCGGCGCGACCCGCTTCGTCGGCGGCTGCGTCCGCGACGCCCTGCTCGGGCTGGAGCAGAGTGACGTCGATCTAGCCACCCGCTTCACCCCGGACGAGGTGCTGGCCCGCCTGGAGGCGGCGCATATCAAGGCCGTGCCGACCGGCATCGCCCACGGCACGATCACCGCGGTCGCCGCGGGCACGCCAGTCGAGGTCACCACCCTGCGCCGCGATGTCGAGACCTATGGCCGGCACGCCACCGTCGCCTTCACCGACGACTGGAAGGAGGATGCGGCGCGGCGCGACTTCACGATCAACGCTTTGTCCGCCGACCCGCTGACCGGTGAGGTGTTCGACTATTTCGGCGGGCTGGACGATCTGGCGGCGCGGCGCGTCCGCTTCATCGGCGATCCGCTCCAGCGGATTGCCGAGGATCATTTGCGGATCCTCAGGTTCTTCCGCTTTCACGCACGGTTCGGGACCGGCGCGCCCGATGCGGAGGGTATGGAAGCTTGCGCGGCGCGGGCGAACGACCTCATGGCGCTGTCGCGCGAGCGGATCGCGGACGAATTGCTGAAGCTGCTCGCCTTGCCCGACCCGACCGAGACCGTCCGTCTGATGATCGCGCGCGGCATCTTCCGGCCGGTCCTGCCCGAGATCGAGAGCGCGGACCGGCTGGCCGCCCTGGCCGAGGCCGAGCGCGCGGCCGGGATCGCGCCTGCTGCGATCCGGCGGCTGGCGGCTCTGCTGCCTGCCGATCCCGCTGCGGTAACGGCAGTGGGCTCGCGGCTCCGCCTGTCGAACCGGCAGATCAAGCGGCTGGCCTCGGCCGCCGCGACGCAAACCGGACCCGAGGCGCCGCTCGCCTACCGGATCGGCGCCGCCGAAGCCGTCGACCGGATCCTGCTGCATGGCAGCCCGGGCCCGGGCCTCAAGGCGCTGGAGAGCTGGCAGAAGCCGCGCCTGCCGGTGTCGGGCGGCGATCTCATCGCCATGGGACTCAGCGAGGGGCCGGCCGTCTCCATGGCGATCCAGGCGATCGAGGCGGAATGGATCGAGGCGGGCTTTCCGCCGGACAAGGCCGAAGTCCGGGCGATGGCCCGGCGCCACGTCGATCAGGCGTTGCGCTCCAGCCAGTAGGCCAGCGCATCGGCGGCGGGGAGAGCCTCCGAATAGAGGAAGCCCTGGCCGTAGGTGCAGCCTTTCTGGAGCAGGGCCGCGGCGAGCGCCTCGCTCTCGATGCCCTCGGCTGTGGTCTCCATGCCAAGCGCGCGCGCCAGGCTGAGGATGGCGTCGACGATCGCGGCGCTGTCGCCGTCCTGGAGCATGCCGGACACGAAGCGCTGGTCGATCTTGAGGATGTCGATCGGCAGCAGCTGCAGCGAGGCGAGCGAGGTGTAGCCCGAGCCGAAATCGTCCATCGCAATCTTCACGTCGAAGCGCTGCAGCGCTTTGAGCGCGCGGGCGACGCGTTCCGGATCCTGGATGATCGCGCCTTCGGTGAGCTCCAGCGTGAGCCGGTCGCCGTCGATCCCGCTGGCGCTGAGCGCGCCGGACACGGCCGCGGCGACGTCGTCCCGGCTGATCTGCACTGGCGAGAGATTGACGTTGACGCTGATCGGGAGGCGGGTGCCGGTCTTCAGGTCCCAGTCGGCGAGCGTCTGCGTCGCGGTGTCCAGCGCCCAGCGGCCGAGCTGGACGATCAGCCCGGACTCCTCGGCGACCGGGATGAACTCACTGGGGGGGACCGGCTTTCCCTCCAGCTCCCAGCGGGCGAGCGCCTCGAAGCCGGCGACGCGGCCCGTGCTCAATTCGGTCAGCGGCTGGTAGGCGAGCTCCAGCTGGCCGGCCTCGATGGCGACGCGCAGCTCGGTCTCGATCGAGAAGCGGCGGCGCACCGCCTGCGCCTGGGCGGGCTCGTAAATCTGGGTGGTGCCCGTGCGCTTGGCATTCTTGAGCGCGAACTGGGCGTTGCGGAGCACCTCGTCGGCGCTGGATACGCTCTTGTTGAGGATCGCGCAGCCGATCGCGCAATCCACCCTGATCTCGAGCTCGGAAAGGCGGAACGGCAAGGTGAGCACCGCCTTGATGCGCTCCGCCGCGCGCATCGCGTCGGCGAGGCCGCGGTCGAGGCGCAGGAGGACACCGAACTCGTCGCCGGAAATCCGGGCCAGCATGTCCGAAGGGCGCAGCGCCGAGACGAGGCGGCGGGCGAAGGTGATCAGCAGCTCGTCCCCGGCGATCGCGCCCATACATTCGTTGACGCGGCTGAACCGGGTCATGTCGACGGCGAGCACGGCATGGCTCTGGTCCGAAAAGCCCGGCTCGTTCATCACCGCCTCGACCCGTTCGTTGAAGGCGAAGCGGTTGGGCAGGCCGGTCAGCGTGTCGCGCAGCATTTCCGAGCGGAGGCTGCGCTCGGTCTCGACCTGGGCGGTCTTGTCGATCAGCGAGACCATGCACCGGATCGGCTGCCCCGGGAGCATGGAGAGGCGGGCGAAGCGGACGGTGAAATGACGACCGCCGATCGCGCGGCCGTCGGCCGTGTCGAACTGAAAGGCGGGATCGTCCTTCTTGAGGAACGCGCTCAGGCGCGTGCCGATCGGCCCCGAACGGAGCAGCGGCACCTGGGCGATGCGCCGCTCGCCCAGCCTCTCGTCCCATTCGGCGAGCAGGCGGAACTGGTCGTTCGCACAGTCGATGAAGCTGTCGTCGCTGATCGTGATGATGGCGGCGGCGATCGGCAGGGCGTCGAGATAGCGCTGGCGGACCGACTCCAGCACGTGCCAGATTTGCGGCGAGAGCTCGGCAGGCACGCCTGCAGACGGCGGGGGCTTCCCGTCCGTCTTTTTGCGCCGTGTGCCGGTCTTCGCACCGTCCATGGCGGCGGCGTTAAACAAACAGGGTTAACGCCGCGTTGAGATTTTGCTTCGGCAAACGCGGTAAGGCGCTGCCTAAGCTTGCGGATTTCTAGAAAAGCCGGCGGATGCCGATGCGCACCGTCCGGCCGAGCGGATCGAGATAATCGGGCTGGTAGGACAGGGGCACCGCCCCGGTCTCGTCGCGCACCCGCAAGTGGCTGTCGAAGACGTTCTGGACGCTGAAGAAGAGCCGCGTGCCCTTGAGCCAGGGATGGCGGGCGATCAGCGCCGGCCGCTGCGACAAATCGGCGAACAGGTTGAGGTTGAGCGTCGAGAAGGAGGAGAAGCGCAGGTCGCTGCTCGTCCCGCCGCCGGCGGTCGAGCCGCCATTGACCGTGGTCCCGCTCTGCCAGCTGGCCTGGGCGAAGGCGCCGAAGCCGTTCTTGAAGAAGCCGGCCGACAGCTCGACCTCGTGGCGCGGCCGGCCGCCGCGGCCGTTGAGCGCCGAGCCGTCGAGATAGTCGAGCTCGGGCACACCCGGGCGGATCAGCACCTCGTCGGTGAAGCGCCAGGTGTGGAAGAGAGCGATGTTGATGCCGCCGCCGCCCGGTCCCATCATGCCGCCACGACCGCCGAAACCGCCGCCGCGGCCACCGCCGCCCGGCCCGCGACCGCCGCCGCCCCGCCCGGCGCCCGGTCCGCGCCCGCCGCGTCCGCCCCTGCCGAGACCCGGAATGCCGGTGTTGGCGCCGGGCGGCGGGGCGAAGGGCTGCTGGAACTGGAAGCCCCAGCGCAGCTCGCTCCGCTCCGAGCGGGCGAAGTTGATGGGCCGCGTATCGATCTGCAGCAGCCGGCCGTCCGGCCCGCGCACGAAGCGGTCCGGGAACGCGGCTTCGATCTCGGCAGTCGCGATGGGGAAAGCCGAGATCGGATTGTCGATGCGATTCTCGGAATAATTGGCGTTGAGCGACAGGCTGGGCGAGCCGGGTGCGCCGCTGCCGAGCAGCCGCAGATTGGCGCGCACCGCGAAGACGTGGCGGTTGTCGCCGATCAGCAACGGATTGCCGCCGGTGATGCTGGTCACGTCCACGGTCTCGCCGCGCACGAAATCGAAGACGCGGACGTTGGGCGTCACCAGGGTCGGGTCACCGAGTTGCGAGACGCTGGGCGCGCCATCCTCGTCGGTGACCGAGACGCTGAGATCGAGAATGTCGATCGGCGACCAGCGCACGCCGTAGCCGAGCGTCCGCAGCGTGCCGAAGTCGGAGAGATGCTCGACCTCGACGTTGAAGTTGAGCGAGACGTCGCCGATCTTGCCGAGGAAGCCCTCGCGGCGGCTCGTGATCGGCAGGTCGAAATTGCCCCGCGCCGCGATGCGGTCGCGGCCAAGATCGCGCAGGGTGGTGACGCCGTTGCGGAAGGTCTCGCTGCTGAGGTCCAGCATATTGCCCTGGACCGCGAAGCTGGCGATCACCGGGCCGGCAGGCAGGCTGAACGGGCTGCCGTTGAGCAACAGCTGCGCATCGCCGGACTTGTTGGTCGATTCCGCCCGGTCCTCCGGACGCATGACGAGCAGGCTGCTGCCCAGCGGCGCGAACGGATTGAAGTTCGGGTCGTTCGCATCGAGCCGTGCCTGCAGGGTCGCCGGATCGAGGTTGGTGTCGGTGCGCGTGTCGGTCTGGATCAGGTCGTAATTGCCGGTGAAGGTCCAGCGCCAGCGACCGATATTGCCGTCCAGCGTCAGCCCGGCATGATAGGTGTTGCTCTCGTTCTGGCGAAGCAGCGGCCCGAGCGCGTCCGCATAGCGGAACAAGGTCGCATCCTGCGAGAAGGGCGAATAGGGATTGGTGTCCGGCAGGGTCAGCGAGAGCGAGCGCAGGCCGAGCCGGCTCTCGCTCGTGCTGCGGTTGAACCGCAAATTGCCAGTCGCCCCGACGCGGCCGAAGCGGCGGCTGTAAGTGGCGTTGATGTTGAACTGCTCGGTCGCCGGGAGCAAAGTCCGATACGCGCCGAGATCGGTGAGATTGGGATTGTTCGCGCCGGGCAGGAACGACGCCAGGCTCGGCGCGCCGGTTGCCGCCGAGACGGGCACGCCGGCGACCGTGACGGGCTGGCCGGCAAGCGCGCTCAGCGCGGGATCGACTTCTATGGTCGGATCGAAGGGCGAGGCGCCGACATTGCCGATGAGGTCGAAGGGCACGGCCGGGGCGGACTGGATCAGGTCGCGCTCGCCCTCGAGCAGGGCCCCGGCGCGGGTATAGCGGCCGTCGATCGACCAGCGCGCCGTGGGGCTGATCCGAACGAGCGTGCCATTGGCCTCGTAGCTGGTCTGGCCGCCGGCCGTCGGGACGGTGAGGTTGGTGGCGATCGTGATCGCCCGGAAATTCTCCTTGAGGATGATGTTGATGACGCGCTGGTCCGCCCGGTAGCCATAATTGAGCGCGGCCTCCTCGGGGAGGATGTCGACCCGCTCGATCGCCTCGGGCGGCAGCTCGCGAATCTCGCCGAAGCCGGCGATGCGCTGGCCGTTGAGCAGGATGACCGGCTGGCCGCCGCCCCGGCCGCGGCCGGAACGGGTCTGCGGCGCCAACGCCTCCACCAGCTCCCCGATCGTCGCGGCTCCGTAGGCGCGGACTGCATTTTCGTCGAGCCTTTGCTCGGGCCGGATATTGCCCTCTATTTCGCCGCGCAGTCGCACGCCCGTGACGGTGATGTCGTTTTCGTCCCCGGTCTCCGCGTCCGGCGCTTCAGCCGCGTCGCCGGCTTCGTCCTCGGCCGCGGCAGGCGCGGCGTCCACGGGCGCAGGCGCGGGGATGGTGGGGACAGGCGCTGGGGCATCCTGCGCGTAGGCCGGCGTCAGACTGGTCCCGGCCAGCAGCAGAATGGACACAATTTTCAAACGCACGCTGACTATCCCGATATCCCTCGATCCCGCCTGATCCGGACAGTTCCGGCACGCGGCTCAATGGCGTATTTGGGGCCCGTTACCTGAACATCCTTTGTCCGGGCGCGCGAAAAATTGTCTCAAATTGTCGGCGCAAGTCGCGGATTCCCGCGCTTTACGAGGGCATGACGGACCCCGCTGGTCAGTCGAACCGGTTGTCCCGCGGGAAGCCCTGGGGCGGCATCCGGCCTGCGGCGCCGCGGGCGGTGCGCCAAGGGTTCATGTCCTCATTGCGGGTGCGGCCGCCCTCCCCGCCCATCGGCCAGGACAGGCCCTCCTCGGCTTTGTAGGTCTTGGCGTCGGAGAGGCCGCCGTCCCGATAGCGCTGCAGTTGGACGCCCTGGCCGCGACCCATTTCCGGCAGCTCGGCGAGCGGGTAGACGACCAGCTTGCGATTCTCGCCGACCACGGCGAGATAGTCATGGCCCGGCGGGATCGGCCGCACGACCTTCAGCTTCGCGCCCGGCTTCAGGTTGACGATCTGCTTGCCCTTGCGGGTCTCGGCGACAGCGCCGGCGGCCGAGGTGAGGAAGCCGCGGCCGTCCGACGAGGCGAGCAGCAGTTTCTCCGCCCCCCCGGCGCGCAGCAGGGCCACGACATTCCCCTCGCCCTCGATGTCGACCATCAATTTCACCGGCTCGCCGAAGCCGCGGCCGCCGGGGAGCTTGTCGGCGGCGAGCGTGTAGAAACGGCCGTCCGACGAGGCGAGCAGCAACTTGTCGGTGGTGTGGGCGTGCAGCAGCGGGAAGGCGAGGCTGTCGCCTTCCTTGAACTTCAGCGCCTCGGCATTGGTCACCTCGACATGGCCCTTCATCGCGCGGATCCAGCCGCGCTTCGACAGGATCACCGTGATCGGCTCGCGCTCGATCATCGCCTCGAGCGGGATGTCGCGCGCCGGGGCTGCCTCTTCGATGGCGGTGCGGCGGGCGCCGATCGCCGTCTCCGGCCCGTATTTCGTGCGGAGCGCGGCGAGATCCTTCTTGAGGCGGGTCCGCTGGCGGGCCGGGGACTCGACGAGCTGCTGCAGGCCTTCGCGTTCCTTGTGGAGCGCGTCGCGCTCGCCCTTCAGCTGCATCTCCTCGAGCCGGCGCAGCGAGCGCAGCCGCATGTTGAGGATGGCCTCGGCCTGACGGTCGCTGAGGCCGAATTCGGCGATCATCAGCGGCTTGGGCTCGTCCTCCGTGCGGATGATCTCGATGACCCGATCGAGGTTGAGGAAGGCGATGAGATAGCCTTCGAGCAGCTCCAGCCGGTCGTCGATCCTGCCGATCCGGTGGTTCGCGCGGCGGACCAGCACCTCGAGCTGGAAGGTGACCCACTGGCCGACCACCGCCTTGAGGCCGAGCACGCGCGGGGTGCGGGTGGCGTCAAGAACGTTGAGATTGAGCGGGACGCGGACCTCCAGATCGGTCAGGCGGAACAGGCTCTCCATCAGCACGTCGGCGTCGACCGTCCGGCTCCGCGGCTCGATCACGATCCGGATCCGCTCGTCGGATTCGTCGCGGACGTCGGCGAGGATCGGCAATTTCCTGTCGGAGATCAGGGCCGCGATCTGCTCGATCAATTTGCCCTTCTGCACTTGGTAGGGGATTTCCGTGACCACCGCGGTCCACGAGCCCTGGCTGCCCTTTTCCAGCGACCAGCGCGCGCGGACGCGGAAGGCGCCGCGCCCGGTCGCATAAGCGAGCGCGATCGTGGCCTGGTTGTCGACCAGCACGCCGCCGGTCGGGAAGTCCGGTCCCTTCACGACCTCGAGCAGCTGCGCGTCGTCGGCGGTCGGCGTGTCGATCAGGATCGTGGCCGCGTCGATCAGCTCGGCGGCATTGTGCGGAGGGATCGAGGTGGCCATGCCGACCGCGATCCCGCTTGCGCCGTTGGCGAGCAGGTTTGGAAAGAGGCCCGGCAGCAGCTCGGGCTCCTCATTCTCGCCGTTGAAGCTCTGGCGGAAGTCGACCGTGCCCTCGTCCAGGCCGGCAAGCAGCTCCGCCGCGACGGGGGTCAGCCGCGCCTCGGTGTAGCGGAAGGCGGCGGCATTATCGCCGTCGATATTGCCGAAATTGCCCTGGCCGTCGACGAGCGGGTAGCGGAGCGAGAAATCCTGCGCGAGCCGCACCATCGCGTCGTAGATCGAGTCGTTGCCGTGCGGATGATATTTGCCGATCACCTCGCCGACGACGGTGGCGCTTTTCTTGTACGCCTGACCGGGGTCGAGCCGGAGCTGGCGCATCGCCCAGAGCAGCCGCCTTTGCACGGGCTTCAGCCCGTCGCGCAGGTCCGGCAGCGAGCGCGCAGTGATCGTGGAGAGAGCGTAGACGAGGTAGCGCTGGGAGAGGGCATCGTCGAACGGATGCTCGACGACACTATCGAATTCATCACTCATGAGGCTGCGTTAGCAGCGCCGCGGCGCCGATGCGACAGGCTTGTTCGGGCGACTCGGCTCGCCCATCCAACCCAGCCCGGCAGACCAGGCGACAATTTCTAACCCTTTGAGAAGTCGGGATTAGAAGTGCTTGCTAATCTCTACCGGTGTGATAGAAAATGAGACGTTATAACAAGAGGAGACATGGTCGTGCGACGCTCACTCCCCCTTCTTGTTCTGCTTCTCGCCGGCACCGCCTCCTGCGGCGGCGGCGGCTCTGCTCCCCAAAATCGCGAGCCCGGCGGCGGCAGCTTCGCAAGCAATGCCGCGACCGAGGCCATGGAAGCGGCTCCGCCGGCCGCACCCAGGCAAGGTATCGTCGCTGCCGACAGCGCGGGCCGCGCCGCCGGCGGGCCGAACATCTCGCCGACCGCCGCGCCCGGCGTCGCCTTCAACTACAATTATTCCTTCGCGCTCGCGGCGACGCGGGTCGCCGAGCTGCAGGAGCGGCACGCGGCGATGTGCGAGGAGCTGACCGTCGCCCGCTGCCGGATCACCGGCATGACCTATCGGGTGATCGGCCCCGACGACATCCAGGCCCGGCTCGAGCTGAAGCTCGACCCCGCCGTGGCCCGCCACTTCGGCCGCCGCGCGACCGAGGCGGTGCTGCAGGCGGACGGCATGCTGACCGAGAACGAGATCAGCGGCGTCGACGTCGGCAGCCAGATCCGCCAGTCCGGCACCGACATCGGCCGGCTGCAGGCCGACCTCGCCCGCATCGAGCAGCAGCTCGCCCGGGGCGGCATCGGCTCGGCGGAGCGGGCCGAGCTGCAGGCCCAGGCCGAGGAATTGCGCGAGCGGATCCGCGCCCTCGGGGACCAGCGCCAGGCGCAGCAGGAGACGCTCGCGACCACGCCGATGGTGTTCAACTACGGCTCGGGCGACCTCGTCCCCGGCTACCGGCCGCCGCAAAGCCTCGGCGAGGCCCTGGGCGATGCCTGGAAGGACTTCCGGGAGGGAGCGACAGTGGTTCTTGCCGCGCTCATCCGGATCGCACCCTGGCTGATCACCATCCTGCTCATCGGCCTGATCGCCGTCTACGTGCGGCGGCGCTGGTTTCCGAAAAAGCGGCCGGCGGTGACGCCCGAGCCGGAGGCGGAGCCCGCCCAGGCCTGATCTCCCTCCCCTCCCTCGCTCCCCGGAGGGAGGGGATAGGGGGTGGGTGCGGCCGCAGCCTGTCCCGAACCTCGCCGGGACGCGGTCAGCCGCCCACCCCCGAACTTTCGACAGGGGAAGGAGTGCGTCCTATTCTCTACTAAATCGATAGATAATAAGAGGAAACCTGATCATGCGACGTTCCATTCCCCTTGCTATCCTGCTTCTGGCCACGACCGCGGGCTGCAGCCAGGCCATCGACGACGGCAATGGCACCACCGCCACCCGCGCAGAGAACCCGGCCAATTCGCCGGCCCCGGACGCGGCCGAATCCACCGCGATCCCGCCCGAGCTGCCGGCGCCGCGCGGCCGCGCCGACCGGGGCACCGGTCCGGACGTCGACCCGGCCTCGGCGCCGGGCATCGCCTTCGACTATCGCTATTCCTTCCGTCTCGAGGCCGACCGCATCGCCGAGATCCAGCGCGAGCATCAGGAGCTCTGCGCCCGCTACGGCCCGCGCTGTCAGATCACCGGTGTCGATTACCGCGCGGCCAATGCGGAGGATGTGGAGGCGATGCTGTCCTTCGCCGTCGATCCGGCGATCGCCGCGCAGTTCGGCCGCGAAGGCGTCCGCGCGGTGACTGCGGCCGACGGCGAGCTGACCGAAAGTTCGGTCGCCGGCACCGATGTCGGCGCCTCGCTCAAGGCCAATACCGGCCAGCTCGACGAGCTGCAGGCCGAGCTTGCGCGCGTCGAGGCGCGGCTCGCGCAGCGCAACCTGCGCTGGGCGGAGCGAGTCCGGCTCGACGAGCAGCGCCAGTCGCTCCGCCGGCAGATCGCCGCGCTCGGCGAGACGACCGGCGCGCAGGAGCATGCGCTGGCGACCACGCCGATCCTGTTCCGCTACGGCTCGGGCGCGCTCGCGCCGGGGCCCGCGCGCGAGCCGACGATCGGGGAGGCGACCACCCGCGCCGCCGACAATTTCCTCGGCGCGCTCAAATATCTCCTGATCGCCTTCGTGACGATCTCGCCCTGGGTGCTGACTCTGCTGCTGCTCTGGGTCGGCTTCCGCGCGGCGCGCAAGCGCTGGCCAGCCAAGCCGGCTGCACCGGCGTCCGAAACGGAGCCCGCGCAGGCCTGATCGTCCTCCCCTCCCTCACCCCTGGAGGGAGGGGAAAGGGGGTGGGTGCGGCCGGACCCGTCGCAATCCGGCCGTGCCCACCTCCGACTCTAGTCGGCCATCCGGAATATTTCGGCCGGCTCGGTTTCCTTGTTGCGCGCCACCTCCGCCAGGATCCAGTCGCGGAAGGCCGCGATCTTCGGCTGGTTGCGGCGCCCCTCGGGATAGACCAGCCAGTAGCTCCGGTCGGTGATGCGGATATGGTCGAAGGGCTGGACCAGCCGGCCCGCCCTCAGCTCGTCGCGCCAGAACATCGGCGTCATCATCGCGACGCCGGCGCCGGAAAAGGCCGCATTCGCTTCCATCACCTGATTGTCGAGGACGAGGCCGGTCTCGAGCCCGTCCGCGGAATCCTCGACGCCCATCTCCCTCATCCAGTCCCGCCACCAGTCGTCGCGCGGGCTGAGACGGGGCAGGTCGAGCAATTGCTCGGGGCGGGTCAGCTTCTGCTGCGCGGCGAACTCGGCGCTGCAGATCGGGCTGAAGGCCATGCGGAACAGGAAGTGGCAGCGCAGGCCCGGCCACTCGCCGCGGCCGACCCGGATCGCCGCGTGGAACTCGCCGGTCGAGAAATCGACCAGCCTGTTGTCCGTTGACAGGCGCACGGCGAGCTCGGGATGGCGGACCTGGAAGCTGCCAAGCCGCGGCGCGATCCAGGTCGTCGCGAAGGTCTGCGCCGCGCTGAGCGAGAGCACGGCCTGGTCCTCGGCGACGAAGCCGGAAAAGGCATCCTCCAGCGTCTCGAAGGCATTGGCGACGAGCGGGGCGACGCGGCGGCCGGCATCGGTCAGCTGCACCCGTCCCTTCACCCGCGCGAAGAGCGGCGCCCCGAGCCGCTCCTCGAGAATGCGGATCTGATAGGAGACCGCGGCCTGGGTCATGCCGAGCTCGCCCGCGGCCTGGGTGAAATTCTGATGGCGCGCGGCCGCCTCGAACACGCGGACGGCACTGAGAGGAGGCAGCTTGGGCATGGCCAACTCATAAGCACTGCTTATGCCGACTGTCCAGCGTTTCGTTGGTGCACCGTCACGGAAGCTGCCATTTCAGGCACACGCCGAAGATGGTTTTCGACGGGACATTGGAAAGGAGTGCGCCATGCGTGACGAAATGGACGGTCGCCTCTGGGTGGCCCATCATGATGAGCTGAGCTTGTCGATCGACCGGGGTCTGGCGCGCCTGCGCAACGGCCTGGCGCGGCTCGCGACCTGGGACGGCACGACGCCGCAACTTTTTGCGATCCTTGCCGCTTTCCTGGTCACCAGCCTCGGCTTCACCTCCACCACCACCGCCTGAGGAGAGACGAAATGAAGACTCTGTTCGCTTCGCTCCGCCGGCTGGCCGAGACGATCCGCTTCGGCTTCTGCCGGCTGACGGAGATCCAGTACAGCGCCCCCTGGAACGCGACCCGCTCGCGTTGCGGATGAGGCCTTGAACTGACGCGTAGGGCGGTCCATCGCGAGGCAATCGCGATGAGGCCGCCATGCGCTTGTTCCTGAAACCGCTTGCCCTGATCTCAGGCATCGCGTTAGCGGCCTGTGCCGTGGGGCAGACACCGGACAATGCAGGCGAGGAACAGGCGGCGGGCGCAAGGTCCGCCCGGCTGATGACCTGGCCCGATCTGCTGGAGCGGCCGCGGCCCGCGCCCAGCGCCACCATCCGCTACGGCGAAGATCCGCTGCAGGTCGTCGACCTCTGGCTGCCCGAGGGTGCGGGCCCGCATCCGGTCGTGCTGATGGTCCATGGCGGCTGCTGGCAGACCGGGATCGCCGACCGGACGATCATGAACTGGATCGCCGACGATCTCCGCAAGCGCGGCATTGCTGTCTGGAACATCGACTATCGCGGCGTCGACCGGCCCGGCGGCGGATATCCCGGCACCTTCCAGGATGTCGCGGCGGCGGCCGATGCGCTGCGCGCCCATGCCGCGGAGTACCGGCTCGATGCAGGCCGGGTCGTGGCGACCGGCCACAGCGCCGGCGGCCATCTCGCGCTCTGGCTTGCCGGCCGCCCGAGGCTCCCCCGAGGCTCCCCGCTCCGCACCGCCAGCCCGCTGCCGATCGCCGAGGTGGTCAGCCTCGGCGGCCTGCCCGACCTGGAGGAAGCGGCGCGCGAGCCCGGCAGCGGCTGCGGCACCGAGGTGATCGCGCGCATCTCCGGCGGCCGCTTCGCAGAGACCTCCGTGCCCCGGCTCGCCCCGCTCGGCCTGCCGCAGGTGCTGATCAACGGCATGCAGGACCGGATCATCCCGACGGCCTATGCCGAGGGCTATGCCCGGCCGATGCGCGCCGCCGGCGACGATGTGCGCGTGCGAATGCTGGACCAGACCGGCCATGTCGAGCTGGTCGCGCCCGAGACGGCCGCCTGGGCCGCGGCGGTCGAAGAATTGCGGAGGGCCCTGGGCCGATGAGCTTCACCCTCGCCGAGGCGAAAGCCGCCGACGCCGCCGATCCGCTGCGGAACTTTCGCGACCGCTTCCATCTGCCCGAAGGGGTCATCTATCTCGACGGCAATTCGCTGGGCCCGCTGCCGAAGAATGTGGCGCCGCACCAGCGCGCCGTGGTCGAGCAGGAATGGGCGGACGGCCTGATCCGCAGCTGGAACACGGCCGACTGGATCAACGCCCCGCAGCGCGTCGGCGCCAGGCTCGCACCTTTGATCGGGGCGAAGCCGCACGAGGTGATCGTCACCGACTCCACCTCGGTGAACCTGTTCAAATTGCTGGTCGCCGCCGCGCGGCTCTCGGACCGCAAGACCCTGCTGTCGGAGAGCGGCAATTTCCATACCGACCTCCATATCGCGAGCGGCGTCGCGGACGTGCTCGGGCTGACCCTCGATATCGCGCCGCGCGCCGAGGTCGAGGCGCGGATCGGCGCGGACACCAACGTGCTGCTGCTCACCCACGTCCACTACAAGACCGCCGAACGGTTCGACATGGCGCGGATCACCGCCAGGGCGAAGCGCGCCGGCACGATGACGGTCTGGGACCTCTCGCACAGCGTCGGGGCAGTGCCCCTGCATCTGAACGACGCCGGCGCCGATCTCGCGGTCGGCTGCGGCTATAAATATCTGAACGGCGGGCCGGGGGCGCCGGCCTTCCTCTACATCGCCGAGCATCTCCAGGAGAAACTGCTCAGCCCGTTGCGCGGCTGGATGGGCCATGCCGAACCCTTCGCCTTCACCGACGATTATCGCCCGGCCAGGGGGATCGACCGCTTCATGGCGGGAACGCCGCCCATCCTCGGCCTCGCCGCGCTGGAAAGCGCCCTTGACGCCTTCGAGGGCGTCACGATGGAACGGCTCTGGTCGAAGTCGCGGGCAATGTTCGACGTCTTCGTCGGGCTGATGGAGGCGCGCTGCCCCGAATTCCGCTGCATCACCCCGCGCGGCGAGGAGCAGCGCGGCAGCCATATCAGCTTCGCGCACGACCATGCGTTCGAGATCTGCCAGGCCCTGATCGCCGAGGGCGTGATCGGCGACTTCCGCGCGCCCGAGGTGATCCGCTTCGGCCTGACCCCGCTCTATCTCGGCTTCGAGGAGATCTGGCAGGCGGTCGACATCCTCGCCCGGATCATGGCGGAGGAGCGCTGGCGCGACCCGAAATATGCGGTGCGCGGCAAGGTGACCTAGCGCGGCGTTTGCCCTCCCCGCCCCGCTTCACTATAGAGCCCGCTCCATTGCCACCTGCCCCTCCGGAGGCCCGATTCCCCATGTCCCGCCGCCGCATGATCTACGAGGGCAAGGCCAAGATCCTCTACGAGGGCCCCGAGCCCGGGACGCTCATCCAGTATTTCAAGGACGACGCGACCGCGTTCAACGCGCAGAAGAAGGGCACCATCTCCGGCAAGGGCGTCCTCAACAACCGCATCTCCGAGCATATCTACACCCTGCTCGGCACGATCGGCATTCCGACCCATTTCATCCGCCGGCTCAACATGCGCGAGCAACTGATCCGCCAGGTCGAGATCGTCCCGATCGAGGTGGTGGTCCGCAACGTCGCCGCCGGCACGCTCTCGCAGCGGCTCGGCATCGAGGAGGGCACCCAGCTCCCGCGCACGATCATCGAATATTATTACAAGGACGACGCGCTCGGCGACCCGATGATCGCGGACGAGCATATCGCCGCCTTCGGCTGGGCGACGCAGGAGGAGATGAACGACATCGCCGACATGGCGATCCGCGTGAACGACTTCCTCTGCGGCCTGTTCGCGGCGATCGGCATCCGGCTGGTCGACTTCAAGCTGGAATTCGGCCGGATCTGGGAGAATGAATATAGCCGGGTCATCCTCGCCGACGAGATCAGCCCGGACGGCTGCCGGCTCTGGGACATCACCACCAACGAGAAGCTCGACAAGGACCGTTTCCGCCGCGATCTGGGCGGCGAGGCCGAGGCCTATCAGGAGGTGGCGCGCCGGCTCGGCCTGCTGCCCGAGGGCGAGAGCAATGCCGTGCTCGACCTGGAAGAGCATCGCGCCAAGCGCGGGAAATAGTCTCGCTTCGATCGGCTGCGCCGCTCCGTCATTCCGGCGCAAGCCGGAATCTCGCTTCATCTGTGCCCGCGGCGGCAAAAGGCGGGGGATTTCCAGCTTTCGCTGGAATGACGCCCTCTTTCTCGTTTAGCCTCCCGCCCGTGGCCCCGCCCGGGGCGTGTCGGAGCTTTCGCCTTGGCCCATAGTCACGGTCATCATCATGGGCACGGCCATGCGCATGGCCACGGGCACGGGCATCACCATCATCCCGCCGATTTCGGCCGCGCCTTCGCGATCGGGATCGTCCTCAATCTCGGCTTCGTCGCGGTCGAGGCCTGGTATGGCTGGTGGGCCAATTCGATGGCCCTGCTCGCTGATGCCGGCCACAACCTGGCCGACGTCCTCGGCCTCGCCACCGCCTGGGTCGGCGCGGTGCTCGCCAAAAGACCCGCCTCGCGGCGGTTCAGCTACGGCTTCCGCGGCGCCTCGATCCTCGCCGCGCTCGCCAATGCGGTGCTGCTGCTGATCGCGGTCTGCCTGATCGTCTACCATGCCGCCTGGCGGCTGATCGTGCCGGATCTGGTCGAGGGCGAGACAGTGATCTTCGTCGCCGCGATCGGCATCGCGGTCAACATGGGCACCGCCCTGATGTTCGTGCGCGGGCGCAAGAGCGACATCAACGTGCGCGGCGCCTACCTCCACATGGTTGCCGACGCCCTCGTTTCGGCCGGCGTGGTGGTGGCGGGCTTCGGCATCCAGTTCACCGGCTGGCTGTGGATCGACCCGGTCACCAGCCTGATCGTCGCCGGCATGATCTTCCTCGCCACCGCCGACCTGTTCCGGGAATCCTTGACCATGGCGATGGGCGGCGTCCCGCGCAGCATCGATCCGGACCATGTAGAGGAGCATCTGCTCGACCTGCCGGGCGTCACCCGCGTCCACGACCTGCACATCTGGTCGATGAGCACGACCGAATATGCGCTGACCGCGCATCTGGTGATGCCGGCCGGCTTCCCGGGCGACGCCTTCCTTAAGGACTGCGCCCATCATGTCGCGCACCATTTCGGCATCACCCACTCGACCTTCCAGATCGAGGTCGGCGACGGCGACTGCGCAGGCGAGCACGCCCATTGAGCCCAAAGGAAAAGGCCCCGCCGTTGCCGGCGGGGCCTTCGGCCATTCTGGCCTCTCCCTAGCTGGAAATGTCTAGCGCGAGCCCGCGGCGGCGCCGCCGGGCGCGGCCGGGCCGCCGATCGCCGCCGGGCGCTGCAGCGCGGCCATGGTGCTGGCGGGCTGCTGCATGAAGGGGATGGGATTCACGGCGCGGCCGTCGATGCGGACCTCGTAGTGCAGGTGGCTGCCGGTCGAGCGGCCGGTCGAGCCCATCAGGCCGATCAGCTGGCCGCGGCGGACGCGCTGGCCGGCCTGGACGATGCGCTGCGAGAGGTGGCCGTAGCGGGTCTGGATGCCCTGGCCATGATTGAGCTCGACGAGATTGCCGTAGCCGCCGCTGTTCCACTCGGAGCGGCCGACAATGCCGTCCGCCGTGGCGTAGATCGGCGTGCCGAGCGGGCCGGCGAGATCGATGCCGGCATGCATGGCGGCGCTGCCGCGGAAGGGATCGGAGCGGACGCCGTAGCCGGAGGTGAAGTTCACCGAAAGGTTGATCGGGCGGGCCGAGGGGATCGAGGCGGCGCCGGTCTCGAGCTGGTCGAGCGCGCGCCAGGTGGTGAAGAGCTGGCGAAAACGGGGGTCCGCATCGTCGGCGGCCGCAGCCGCCTCATAGGGGCCGCCCTGGCCGGTATAGGCCTGGAAGCGGGCCGGATCGAAGCCGCGGCGGCGAAGCTCGGCGGCGCGCGCATTGTAGCGCTGCCGGGTCATCGTCTCCAGGCGCTCGGCCAGCGCCAGCTGCATCGCGTCGGCGCGGCCGAAGCCCTCGACCATCGCGGCGGCCCGGGCGTTGTCCGGGGTCTCGACGTTGCGCGGCAGCTGCTGCGAGAGCCGGGTCGCGGTCGCCTCGCCGGTCAGCATGGTGTCGAGGAAGGCGGTGCGCTGCTCGAGCTGGGTGGCGCGCTCGCGCACGGCGACGCGCATCGCGTCGACGTCGCTCTGCATCTGGGCGACCTGCTGCTGCATGCGGGCGACGTCGCCGCTCATCGCGTTGATCGCGGCGATCGTGGCGACCAGCGACCAGATCAAAAGGGCGACGATCCCCGAGACCACGGCCATCTGCAGCCTCGCGCCGATCGTGAAGCGGCGCAGGCTCTTGCCATCGTGGAGGAAAATATCGCGCGGTTTGAAGAAATTACGGAACTTGACGGACAGACTTTGGTTGGCCGTCGGAACGAAAGTGGTCATCATGATCCCCGCTCGGTCCCCCTGGACCGGCTCGGCCGCGCCGGGCGACCGTATGAACAAAGAAGGGCCTACCTGCCCGGCTCGAATAATGTTGTGGAAACCGCCCACCCCAAATGTGGGCGGAGAATGTTAAGCCAATCTCTCGGGGGCAACCCCGGCGTAGAAATCGCGGGACAGACCGGCTTCACCCCGCGCTGAGTCGTTGAACGGAGGCTTAACGATCCCCCGAAAGTGCGCCCGAATCAGCCTTTGCCACTCGGGCACGGCGGGCAGGCCGCGGGATTCGCAGACGCTTTTGAACCAGTCGGTGCCGATCGCGACATGGCGGATTTCGTCGCGGTAGATGCGCTGGAGAATCGCGGCCGAACGCGCGTCGCCGGCGCGCCGGAAGGAGGCCGTTGTGGCCGGCGTCACGTCCAGCCCGCGTGCCTCCAGCACCATCGGCACGACGGCGAGCCGGGCGGCCGCGTCATGCGCGGTTTCCGCCGCCGCTTCCCAGAGGCCGTCATGCGCAGGCAGCGCGCCATAATGGGCGCCCAGGGCGCGCAGGCGCCGGTCCAGCAGCACGAAGTGCAGCGCCTCGTCCGCGCCGACCGACAGCCAGTCGTCGACGAAGCGGGGCGGGAACAGCGCGCCGAACCGGCCGGCCATGTCGAAGGCGAGGTCAACCGCGCCGAACTCGATGTGGGCGAGCGCGTGCAGCAAGGCGATCCGGCTCCGCTCCGAGCCCGCGCGGCCGCGCTTCGGCATGCGATTGGGCGGCAGCAGGAGCGGCTCGTCGGGCCTGGCCGGCCGGTCCGGCATCGCTACGTCGAAGGCATAAGCGAGCGCCCCCCGGCGCCAGGCGCGGGCCACCGCCCGCGCCGCTTTCACCTTGGCGCGCGGCGCGGCGGCCAGCAGGACGCCGCGGCAGGCCTGGGCGATCGTCGGGGTCACCGCGCCGGTCTATTCCTCGACGACCGGCTCGGCCACGTCTGCAGGGATGCGAAGCGCTTCCGCGGGCCTGGCAACTGCCGCCGCGGCGGGCGGCTGCGCCTGGGCGGCTTCGGCCACGGCCTGCTCCGCCTGCTCCCGGTTCACCGGATAGCGCATGTAACGCTCGAGCGAGAGCCCGGCACTGGGCATCTCGCCCGGCGGCCAGGGGCGGAGCTCGGTCGTCGGGGTCGCGTCCCGCCAGTAAGGCAGCGCCCGGTCCCGTCCCGCGGATTCGTCCAGCGCGAGGCGCACGGCCTCGCTCGTCTGCGCCGAGTCGCAATCGCCGAAGCATTGCGCGAGGGTGGGATCCGGCGGCAGCGACCAGACATAGTCCCGCGCATAGGGATCGTAAGGCGCCGGCTCGGGCGGCGGCGTGATCCCATGCGGCCGTTCCAGCGCCCCCTGGAAATGGATCGGATTGATCTCCGAGATCGCCGACTGACCGAGCTGGACGCCGAGGATGGCGGCGAAGATCCCGCCGGCGGAGGTCAGGGCCAGGGTACTGGGGCGGCCACGGAACATCGCTGAAAAACGCCGGCGGGGCCGGCCCGTTCCTGGACGCGCCAGGGCGCTCACGGCAGCTCGCGCGCCGCGGCAAGGACCTCGTCGGCATGGCCCGGCACCTTCACCTTGCGCCACACACGCGCCACGGTTCCGTCCCGGTCGATCAGGAAGGTCGCCCGCTCGATCCCCATATATTTGCGGCCGTAGAGGCTCTTCTCGCCCCAGGTGCCGAAGGCCTCGCAGACGCTGCCGTCCATGTCGGAGGCGAGGCCCACCTTCAGCTCATATTTCTCGGTAAACTTGTGATGCTTCTTCGGATCGTCTTTGGAGACGCCGAGGATCCAGGTGCCCGCTTTCTCGAACTCGCCGGCGAGGCCGGAAAAATCCTGCGCCTCGCGGGTGCAGCCTGAGGTGTCGTCCTTGGGGTAGAAATAGAGGACGAGCTTGTTGCCCTTGAACGCCGACAGGCTCAGCGGCGCTCCGTCCATGCCGGTCAGCGTCACGTCGGGAACCGGATCGCCCACGTTCAGCATCAGCCCGACTCCGCCACCATTCGCCAAAGGGAGTGAATGCTTTGCCGCGCCGCCTCGTGCGCCGCAAGCAGTTCCTCCCAGCCCTCTGTCCCGCTGGCGCGGGCGACGAGGGCGCGGGCGGCCGGCGCCGGCTCGCCCCCGTCCGGCGCGACGAGGCGCAGGATCACCAGCAGCCGCGCGAGCAGCGCCTGGTGGGCCACCGTCTCCGGCGGAATCAGGCCGGCCTCGGCCAGCGCCGCCACCGCTTCCCCGATCCGCGGCGTCAGCGCAACCTGCCGGGCGAGCTGCAGCACGTGCACCGCGAATTCGAGATCGACGAGCCCGCCCGGCCCCAGCTTGATGTCGAACGGCCCCCGCGGCTTCTTGTGGCGGGCGATTTCGAGCCGCATCCGGTCCGCATCGGCGGCGACCCGGGCCGGATCGCGCGGCAGCCGCAGCACCTCGCCGATGATCGCGGCCAAAGCGGCCTGGTCCTCCGCATTGCCGTAGACGGGCCGGGCGCGGCAGAGCGCCATATGCTCGAACGTCCAGGCCTTGTCGCGCTGGTAGGCGGCGAAGGTGTCGAGCGAGATTGCGAGCAGGCCGTCGACCCCGGACGGACGGAGCCTTGTGTCCACCTCGTACAGCCGGCCCGCCGCGGTCGGCACCGACAGGGCGGCGCTGATCCGCGGCGCGAGCCGGTTGAAATAGTCGCTGGTGCGCAGCGGCTTCGGCCCGTCCGACTCCCCCTCATAGCTGCCGGTGAACAGGTAAATGAGGTCGAGGTCGGAGGCGTGGGTGAGCGCCCCGCCGCCCAGCCGCCCCAGCCCGAGGATAACGAGCCGCGAGCCCGGCACGCGCCCGTGCGCCTGTTCGAACTCGGCGAGGGTGGCGTCGGCGAGCACGCGGATCGCCGCTTCCGCCACCCTGGCATAGCCGCGGCTGACCTCGATCGGATCGCTTGCCCCGAGCACGACCTGTGCGCCGAGCGCGAAGCGGGTCTCGTTGACGCGCCGGCGGACCCGGTCGAGCACCTGCTCATAGGCCTCGTCGGCGCGGTCCGAGCGGGCGAAGCGCTCGGCGAGCGAGTCGACCGACCGGGCCGGCTGGAGCGCGCTCGCGTCGATCAGGCCGTCGAGCAGATCGGGCCGACGGCCCAGCTGCTCGGCCAGCGCCGGGGCATGGCTGAGGATCGTCGCGAGATGCTGGGTGAGCCCGGGCCGGGCCTCCAGCAGCCGGTAGAGATTCACCCCGCTCGGCAGGCCCTGGATCAGATCCTCGAAGCGGTTCATCGCGGCGATCGGATCGGGCGCCTTGGCGAGGGCCTCGATCAGCACCGGCAGCATCGCCTCGAAGGCCGCGCGGGCGGCGGCGGTGCGCAGCGAGCGGACCCGGCCCGAGCGCCAGGCCTCGATCCTGGTCCGCGCGAGCGCCGGATCGGGAAAGCCCAGTGCCCCGAGCGCCGCCTCGAGCGCCGGCGGATCCTCCGGGAGCCGCGCCTCGTCCTCGTCGACGAGCGTGTCGTAGATCGCCGCGACCCGCTCGACATGCGTCCGGAGCAGATCGAGCAGGGCGGGGCCGTCCGCCAGGCCGTGCAGCTGCGCGACCGTGTCGAGCGCGTCGGGATCGGCGGGCAGGCTGTGCGTCTGCCGGTCCTCGACCATCTGCAGCCGGTGCTCGACCGTCCGGAACAGCCGATAGGCCTCGCGCAGCGCAGCCGCCTCCGCGGCGCCGACCCGTCCCGCTTTTTCGAGCGCGGCCAGCGCCGGCAGCGTGCTCGCGGCGCGCAGCTCCGGCTCGCGGCCGCCATGGATGAGCTGGTGAATCTGCACGAAGAACTCGACCTCCCGGATGCCGCCGCGGCCGCGCTTCAGGTCGAAGCCCGGGCCGAAGGCCTGGCCTTGCGCATAATGGTTGCGGATGCGGCGGCTGATCGCGGTGATCTCGCCGATCGCGCCATAATCCAGCGAGCGCCGCCAGACGAAGGGATGGACCGCCTCGAGGAAATAGCGGCCCAGCGCCGGATCGCCGGCGGCGGCCCGGGCGCGGACGAAGGCCGCCCGTTCCCAGGGCAAGGCCGCGCTTTCATAATAAGAGATGGCCGCCTCGACCGGCAGCACGATCGGCGTCACTTCGGGCGAGGGCCGGAGGCGCAGGTCGATCCGGAAGGCATAGCCGGCCTCGGTACGCTTCTGCATGATCTCGACGATCCGTTGGCCGATCCGGAGCGCCGCCTGTCCCGCCTCCTCGCGGGGCCGCGTCGGGAGCGTCTCCGGGTCGTAGAGGAAGATGAGGTCGAGGTCGGACGAATAGTTGAGTTCGCGGCTGCCGAGCTTGCCGAGGGCGAGGATCGCGAAGCCACGGACCGGGGCGTCCGGCGTCCGCTCGGCCATGGCAGCGGCGAGCGCGCGGTCGAGCTGCCGGTCGGCGAGGTCCGAAAGCGGCTGCACGACCTCTTCCAGGTCGAGCGCCCCGGCGAGATCGCCGATGCCGAGCGCCAGCGCCAGCGCGCTCCGCTCCCGCCGCACGGCCGTCATTACCTCTGCGGCCTCGCCGGCCCCGCGCGCCCCGGCCAGCGCCGCGTCCATGTCGCCTTGCGCCAGCGCCCGGGCGATTTCGGGAAAGCTCTCGAGCAGGAAAGTCAGGAAAGGCGAAGCAGCCCGCGCACGGGCGATTGCGCCGTTAAAATCCTGTTTATGATTTGTCTCTTCCATACCACAGGATGCTGCCGTTCCGTTCCGCCTGTCGCAACGGTTGAAACCAGGCGGGCAAACACACGTTAGTCGCCGTGTGAAGGAATTGGATAGTCAGATGAAGCCCACGGGCGAAATTCAGACGCGCCGGTACGTGAAGGTGGCTCCCCCCACCGTCCATGCCGGCGTGGGCGACGCCCTGCGCCAGGCCTTCCGCATGGACGGCCATATCCGTTCGCTCCGGCCGTTCGAGGAATTGCTGCGGCAGCTCGATTAGGCGGGTTCGTCCTCGTTGCCGCCCTTGCCGGGGCCCGGGTCCCGGTCGCGGCTGAGATCGTCCACCTCATTCATGATCGTCTGCAGCGCGCTCTGATTGTCGGGCGTCTGGTGGCTGCGCCGCGAGGGCAGCTTGCCCTCGGCGAGCAGGCTTTCGAGCGCCACCCGGCCGCGGGCGACCCGGCTCTTGATCGTGCCGACGGCGCAGCCGCAAATCTCCGCCGCCTCCTCATAGGCGAAGCCGCCCGCGCCGACGAGGATCAGGGCCTCGCGCTGCGGCTGGGGCAAATGCAGCAAGGCGCGCTGCATGTCGCCGAGCTCGATATGGCGGTCCTGGCTGGCCGGCGCGGCCAGCAGCCTCGAGGCGGTGAGCTCGTCCCACTCGCCCTTGAAGCGCGCGCGGCGCATCTGGCTGAGGAACAGGTTCCTCAGGATGATGAAGGTCCAGGCCCGCATGTTGGTCCCGGCCTGGAAGCGCTTGCGGGCCGCCCACGCCTTGAGCAGGGTCTCCTGGACGAGGTCGTCGGCGAGGTCGCGGCTGCCCGACAGCGAGCGGCCGAAGGCGCGCAGATGCGGGATGACCAGGGCGAGCTGCTCCTTGAACTCGCCGTCCGGAAGCGGCTGCCATTCGGCCCCGCCCCGCTCCTCGTTTTCAGTCCGTGCCGGCGCTTCGCCCGCCATCAAGCTGCCCCTGGTCATTTAGCGCGACTCTTCAGTCCCCGGAACGGGCGTCGCGTGTCGAAGAAGATGGGTTCACTGCCAGAGAAGTACAATCGCAGTGAACGCGGCGATGACGAGCAGAGTCCCGAAAATCAGGATGTAGCGCGTCATATGCGGCGTGCTGCCGGCGCGGGCGTCGGTCGTGCTGATATGCTCGCGGTGGTCGCTCATGGTAGATCCTGACTCGGGTTCCAGTCGTTTCGGGACGCAACGCGTCCCGTGTCGAACCGGTTCCCCGCCTTATCCAGGGTCCCCGCCGGAACGTCACTAACCCACGTCAGGCGGGAACCGTCGCCGTGTCGAAGAACAGGGCCTGGGCGATCGCCGCCTTCACCGTCGAGCGCTGGAACGGCTTGGTGATGAGGAAGGTCGGCTCCGGCCGCTCGCCGGTCAGCAGGCGCTCGGGGAAGGCGGTGATGAAGATCACCGGGACCGAGAATTCCGCAAGGATGTCCTTCACCGCATCGATGCCCGAGCTGTCGTCGGCGAGCTGGATGTCGGCCAGCACCAGGCCGGGCCGCCGGGCCATGGCCTGGCTCACCGCCTCGTCGCGGGTCACCGCCACCCCGGTGACATTATGGCCGAGATCGCGGACGATCGTCTCGATATCCATGGCGATGATCGGCTCGTCCTCGATGATCAGCACGTCAGCGCGGGTCTGCCGCTCGATCTCGGCCAGCGCCTCGGCGACCAGGCTCTCCACGTCCTCGGCCGAGGCGCCGATCAGATAGCCGGCATCCTCGGGCGTGAAGCCCTCCATCGCGGTCAGGAGGAGGGCTTGCCGGGACAGCGGGGTGATTCGCGACAGGCGGGCGCGGGCGATGTCCTCCGGCCCGTCCGTACCCGAATGGCCGGGCTCCTCCTCGACATTGGCCGAGGACCAGATGGCGTGGAAGGTGCGGTAGAGTCCCAATCTGGGATCGACGTCGCGCGGGAAATCGCCCGGCGCCGCCACGATCGCCTCCAGCGTCGCCCGGACGAAAGCGTCACCATGCGCCTGGCTCCCGGTCAGGGCGCGCGCATAGCGGCGGAGGAAGGGAAGGTGCGGCGCGAGTTCCTGGCCAAGCGACATATCCGGTACGACTCCTTCAATCTCGTCACCGGCTTTTGGTTCGCAGCCGGTACGAATGCAACCGCGACGCGCGCGGCTGGTTCCCAACTGAAGGTCCCTGCCCCGTCCTCGCTTGGGGGGTGGAACAATCCAGGGAGTTTTTTGTTTCCAAGGCCGTGCGGTCTCATTTATCGGGGGCCGCCCTCTTTTTGTGTGTCTGGTGCGGGGGCTGCTGTGCTGACAAGTGACAACAGGCCGGCAATCCGCGCCGTGCTGTGGGAGGGTGTAGGAACCTTGTCCGATTCGAATGCGAAGTCCTCGCCGGTCAGGAAAGCTGGGGGCGGTTCCGGTACTGGCGGGTCGGGCAAGGGCGGCGGGCGCGGCGGATCTCGCCGCTCGTCGCTGGGCGACATCGGCAATGCGCTGAGCGCCGCCTACAAGGATACACTCAAGGAAGAAGTTCCCCCCGACCTCCTGGCGCTGCTCGGTAAGCTTGACTGACCGCGGCGGATGGCACGCGCCGCAAACGAACCACCGCCGTCGGGCTCGCGCTGGGAGCGCCTCTCCACCGGCCTCAAAATGTGGATCATCCTCAGCCTCGGCCTGCTGCCGCTGGGGGTGATCGCCGTCACGGCCTCGGTCGACAATGCGCGGGCCAGCCGGGATTCGGCGCAGAAGTCGGCCCAGGCGCTGCTCGCGCAGCATGTCCAGCGCTTCACGCTGGCGCTCTCGCGCAACGCCTTCACGATCCGCTCCGGCCGCGATGCCTTGCTGGAATTCGGCGACAGCGAAGGCATCTGCCAGCGGACTCTGGGCCGGCTTGGCCGTTTCCCGAACGTCACCGGCCGCTTCGCCATTTACGGCCGCACCCCCGCGTCGCCCTGCCTGAGCCCCGGCTTCACCCCGCCGACGGTGCCCGCGGCGCGCGGCGAGGTCGGGCGGGCGCTGATAATGCCGGGCGGCAACCAGATCGAGATCTTCCTCTACGACCCGGCCGGCGCGGTCGAGGGAATTACCGAATATGACCGGGCGACGCTCGCCCGCGCCGTGGACCAGCCCCGCCTGGCCGGCGATTTCGCGCTGGAGCTGGTCCAGGGTGACCGGGTGATGCAGCTGCGCGCCATGTCGCCCGAAGGCGAACGCTCGGAGCAGGTTACGGAAAGCAACGCCTTCGCCAACAACCAGTATGCGCTCCGGATTCGCATGCCGGAGCCTCCGCTCGGGCTCAGCGAGGTCTTCATCGTGCTGACCCCGGTCCTGATGTGGCTGTGGGCCTCCCTCATGGGCTGGATCATCGTGCAGCGCGTGCTGCTGCGGCCACTGAAGCGCATCCAGAACGTCATCTCCGCCTACAAGCCCGGCGACCCGGCCGTCGATTTGCCGGCGGTCAACAGCACGGCGCAGGAGATCGGCGCCCTCGGCCAGGCGTTCGGCCGGGTGACCCAGACCGTCGCCCGGCACGAGGCCGAGCTCGAGGCGGCCGTCGTTCGCCAGACGCGGCTGGTGCGCGAGGTCCACCACCGGGTGAAGAACAATCTCCAGGTGGTCGCCTCGCTGCTCAATCTGCATTCGCGGGGCTCGCGCAACGAGGAGGTCGCCGCCGCCTATGCGTCGATCCAGCGCCGGGTCGACGCGCTCGCGGTCGTCCACCGCAACCATTATGCCGAGCTGGAGGAAAATCGCGGCGTCGCGCTGAAGCCGCTGATCACCGAGCTCACCGCCAATCTGCGCGCGACCGCGCCGCGCACCGCGGCCGGCATGCAGATCCGGCTCGACGTCGGCCCGCTCTACGTCACCCAGGACGTCGCGGTCTCGGTGGCCTTCCTGATCACCGAGATCACCGAATTCGGCATGCTCTGCGGCGCCGGCCTGGTTTCGGTGACGTTAGACCGGGACGGGCCCGGCTTCGCGCGCCTCTCGATCGGGATCGACGCGCTCGCCGGATCGCCCGACTGCGACGCCGCCTTCCAGGAAAGGTTCGAGCGGATCGTGACGGGGCTCGCGCGCCAGCTCCGCTCCGAGCTGGACCGGGAGCCGGAGCAGGGCCTCTATTCGGTCCGCCTCGCCATCGTCGAGAAACCGGGCACCGCGACCGCTTGACCGGCCCCGGAATCGCGCCATTCTCCGCGCGCATTTTCCGGGGAGTAACCATGCGCCTTGCTTTGTACGCCGCCACCGCTCTCGGCCTCGCCACCGCCACCATCGCCTCGGCGGAGACGCCGCCCGACCGCTGGCACGCGAAGGCGCGCGAGATTTACGAACGGGCCATCTCCATCCCGACCGTGCAGGGCCGCGGCCAGGTGCCGGCGCTCGCCCAATATCTGCAGGAGCAGTTCCGCGCGGGCGGGCTCGAGGGCGTGACCATCCATCCCTATGAGGTCGAGCGCCCGGCCGACCGGACCGCGGCCCTGATCCTGCGCTGGCCGGCGGCGCGGCCGTCCGGCCGCAAGGCGATGCTGCTCATGGCCCATATGGATGTGGTCGAGGCGCGGCGGGAGGACTGGTCGCGCGATCCCTTCCAGCTCGGCGAGGAGGGCGGCTATTTCTACGGGCGCGGCACGCTCGACGACAAGCAGGGCGTGGTCGCCGTCACCGCCGCGCTGCTGCGGCTGCGCGCCGAGGGCTTCCGCCCGACCCGCGACATCATCGTCCTCTTCACCGGCGACGAGGAAACGGGCGGGCGCGGCGCCGAGCTTGCCTCGACACAATGGATCGACACCTCGACGCTCGATTTCGCGCTCAACGCCGATGCGGGCGGCGGGGCCTTCCTCGCCGACGGCCGGCTGCTCGGCTTCGGTATCCAGACCGCCGAGAAGACCTATCAAAGCTACATCCTGACCGCGACCAATCCCGGCGGGCACAGCTCCCGGCCGCGGCCCGACAATGCGATCTACGCCTTGGCCCACACGCTGGACCGGCTCGAACGCCACCGCTTCGAGCCGATGCAGAACGAGACGACGCGCGCCTATTTCGCCCATCGCGCCGAATCCGCCGAGCCGGCGCTGGCCGCGGCGATCCGGCGTTGGCTGGCCAACCCCAATGACGGCGAGGCCGCGGACGCGATCGAGGCGAGCGAGACCGAGGTCGGGATCACGCGGACGCGCTGCGTCGCCACCCGGCTGGAGGGCGGCCACGCCGACAATGCCCTGCCGCAGCTCGCCAGAGCGACGGTCAATTGCCGGATTTTCCCGGGAGTGGATCCGGCGAGCGTGCTGGCGACTTTGCGCGGGCTCGGCCAGCCGGACAACGTCACCGTCGAACCGGTGGATCCGGCCCGCCCGACCGACGCCTCGCCGCTGCGGGCCGATGTGGTCGGCGCCTATACGGCGGCGGTGCGTGCCCGCCATCCGAACGCCGCGGTCACTCCGGACATGAGCACCGGCGCGACGGACGGCCTCTATTTCCGGGCGCGCGGCGTGCCGGTCTACGGCGTCGACGGCTCCTGGGCGGTGATCCCGGCGGACGAGCGCGCGCACGGACGCGACGAACGGCTGCCGGTCCGTGCCTTCTACAACGACGTCGATCACTGGACCGACCTGATCCGCCGTCTCGCCGGCTAGGCGGAGCGCGCAGCCGCTATTGCGGCGGTGCCTCCGCCGGCGGCGGTTCCTCGGTCTGCGAAGCGGCTGCGGCTGCCGCTTCGTCGACCACTTCGCAGTTCAGCCCGAACCGGCCATTGGCCGGATCGCGCGGCGCAGTGCAACGGATGTTCAGCTGGTTGCCGTTCGGATCCCGGACCACGGCGGTACCGGCGATGAGATCCTCGTTCTGCTTCGCCATCGCCGCCTCTATCACGGTGAAGCCGCGCGAGGCATATTGCTGCCGGAGCGTGGCCGTGGTCGCATCGATCAGCTGCTGGTCGATCACTTGGCCGCAGCGGCCCTGGCCGTTCGCGTCCGTCCGGCAATTTACCCGCGCCTCATGGCCGTCGGCGACGCGAACCAGCGCATGACCCTGCCAGCCGCCATCGGACTGCTTGGTCATGCTGACCTGGGTGACATTGCCCTGTGCCGAGAGTTGGGCGCGGACGCCGTCCTCGACCCGCTTTTGCTCGTTCCCGCAGCCGGCCAGGAGCAGCACGGTTCCCAGCGAAATGACGACAGCCTTCATGATCGCCCCCTTTTTTTCCGTGTTCCCCAGCCTCACCCGATTCCGCCGCCCGCGCAAGCGGCGCGTGGCGGCAAAAGCGAAAATCCCCGAATCCTAAAAAAAGTTCGATCCGGGGGAACCAAAGCCGGCAGGGCTCGTTGAGCGGCTCGGATAGTGACCTTTTGCCCCCCCGCTCTCGCTATCCAGATCATGGGCCCGGACGCGCCGACCTCCCCCCCCCGGTGGCGCTTCCGGGCTCAACTTCTTTTGTGCCTATCCCTTATTATTCAATGCTTTGCACGACGTCGTGCGATCCCCACCGTTTGGCACGGCGG
>NZ_DASPNF010000003.1:0-53601 GCF_035626655.1 Allosphingosinicella sp. | reverse complement strand
CGCGGCTTGTCCGGAAGCAACGGCGCAATCAGCCGCCACTCCGCCTCGCTCAAATCATAGCGTCCCATCCAAGGCTCCTCCCAGCAACCTTGAATCAAGCCTCAAACAAATCAGCAAGCTTTATGAGTACAGACTCTAGGCAGAGGCGTCGGCGCAATTCATCGCTTGACCTCAACCATGGTTGAGGTTGCATGGGTGACGGCCGACGCCATTCCAGCAAGGATCGCCATGACCGCCGAAGCCGCCATCGACCCCCCTGCGCCGCGCCGCACCGACGGCTGGCGCGACCTGCTCGGCGAGGGCCGTGCGCCCGTGCTCGCCCTGCTGGTGCTCGGCTGCTGGGTGGTCGCGGCCGATTCGCTGGTCACCGCCACGATCATGCCCGCCGTCGGCACCGCCCTGGCCGGCTTCGCCTGGTTCGGCTGGGCCGCCTCGGGCTTCCTCACCGGCCTCGTCGTCGCCGGCGCCTCGGCGGGCTGGCTGGCCGAGCGGATCGGGCTGCGCGCGGCGATGATGCTTGCCGGGCTCGGCTTCGCGGTGGGCTGCACGCTGAGCGCGGTCGCCCCCGACATCATCCTCTTCCTCGCCGGCCGGGTCCTGCAGGGCTGCGCGGCCGGCTGGGTGATCGGCCTCATCTATGTGGCGCTGGCCGTCCTCTTTCCCGGGCGGCATCTGCCCCGGGCCTTCGCCACCCTGACCAGCGTCTGGGGTGTCGCCACCTTTGCCGGCCCGCTCGTCGGCGGCCTGTTCGCCGACGCCGGGGCATGGCGCGGCGTCTTCTGGCTGTTCGCGGGCCAGGCGCTCCTGTTCACCGCCGCGACCCGGCTGCTGATCCCGCGCGGCGCCGCCGTGGCCGAGGGGAGCCGGCTTCCCCTGCGCACCCTGCTGCTGCTCGCCGCCGGCATCGGCTGCATCGCCAGCGCCGGCGTGGCGGCAAGCCTCGCCGTCGCGGCCCTGCTAGCGGGCGGGGGCCTCCTCCTGATGCTTGCGGCGCTGGCGGCGGACCGCGCCGGGACGAACCGCCTGCTCCCACGGCGTGCCGCCGATCCCGCCTTCCCGCTCGGAGCCGCCTGGCTCGCCTATTTCGGCACGACCGCGGCAGGCGTCGCCTTCTCGCTCTACGGCCCGGCCATGCTGCAGTTCAGCTTCGGCCTCAGCGGGCTCGAGGCCGGCTATGTCGTCGCGATCGAGGCGCTCGCCTGGACCGCCGCCTCGCTCTCGGTGGCAGGCTCGGGCGAGGTCTGGCGCCGCCGGCTGATCGTCCTCGGCCCGGCGTCGATCCTGGCCGGCGCGACCGGCCTGACCCTGCTCATGGCCGGCACCAGCCTGATCGCCATCGCCGCCGCCGGCGCCCTGCTCGGCGCGGGCTACGGCCTGTCCTACTCGTTCATCGGACAGCGGGTGATCGGCTCGTTCGGCGAGGCGGAGCGGGCGCGTGGCTCCTCGGCGATCGGCGCGGTGCGCAATGCGGGCGGCGCGCTCGGCGCCGCTTTGGCCGGGGTCGCCGCCAATGCCGCCGATTTCGGGCGCGGCATCGACCCGTCCAACCTTGCGCCCATCGCCTGGGGCGCGTTCGGGATCGCCATCCCCTTCGCCCTGGCCGGGCTGCTCGCCGCAATCCGCCTGGCCCGCGCCCGGCCCGCCGAAGCCTAGACCGTCGCTGGCTGCGGCAGCACGGCCGCCTCGTAATCGCTCTCGGTCAGCCGGATCAGGTTGCGGTCGTCATGCTTCCAGGGATGGAAGCGGGGCAGGAAGAAAGCGAGCCAGGCGCCGAGGATCTTGCGCAGCATGCCGGGGTTGATCCAGGCGAACCAGAGCATCTTCCGCCAGGCCCTGAAGCCGGTGATCCCGTCCTGCCGAAGCAGTTCGAGCGTGCCCTTCGAGCGGTCGACGACGAAGTTGCGGGTCGTGAACAGCATCACCTTGGCCTTCACCTTCCAGCGCTTGCGGCGGCTCCAGTCCTTCGTCGCGTGCAGCCAGGTGTCGTAGGCGACGCCCTTATGCTCGATCTCCTCGATCGCATGCCAGCGCCAGAGGTCGCCGCTTTCCTTGTCAGCGCCGCGCAGATGCTTCGGATTCCTGAGCAGCTGGTGGGCGAGGATCGCGGTGAAATGCTCGAGGCACATGGTGGCGGCGAGATTCACGACGGGCGGCCGGTTGCGCACGACGGCGAGGCGCATCTCGAGCCGCGCTTCGAGCGGCGCCAGGTCGTAGCCGGCCTCGAGCGCGCGCTTGTTGAACGCGACATGCTCGCGGCTGTGCATCACCTCCTGGGTGGTGAAGGCACGGATCTCTTCCGCGAGCCGCGGCGGGGCGCCGTCGCGGAAATTGCGCACGCTCTCGACGAAGAAGGCTTCGCCCCTGGGGAAGGTGGCGGAGAGGGCATTGTAAAAGGCGGTGGCGACCGGGTCGCCGCCGAGCCACCAGCGCTGCTGCTTCGAGCCGCGCCCGAAGCGGCGGTCGCGCGGGGTGATGGTGAGGTCTTCGGGGGTGTAGGCCACTGCGCTGCCCTCGTCTTTTTCCGCTGGACTCGATGCCCGAGCGGGCCGAATCAATCCGGCATGATCCTGCAGACCACATATTTACACGAATGTCAATAGCTGCTGCCCGCCGCGAACGCCTCTCGCCCGAGGAAAGCCGCGCCGCCGCGCTCGAGGCCGCGCGCCGCCTGCTCATCGAGCATGGCCCGCAGGCGGTGACGCTGAAAGCGGTGGCCGCGGAGATCGGCAAGACCCACGCCAATCTGCTCCATCATTTCGGCTCGGCGGCCGGGCTGCAGTCCGCGCTCGCCGGGCTGATCTCGGCCCGGGTCTGCGCCGGCATCGAGGAGGCCGTGAAGCGCGCCCGGGCGCGGGAGGCGGACCCGATCGAGATCGTCGACCGGACCTTCGACGCCTTCGGCAAGGAGGGGGCCGGCGCGCTTGCGGCCTGGATGATCCTCTCCGGCAATCGCGATGCGCTCAACCCCGTGCTCGACGCGATCCACGAGCTGGTCGACCATCTGCGCGCCGGCCATGAGGACCGGCCGGTGGAGGAGACGACGCTCTGGCTGGTGCTGGTGGCGATGGGCGACTCCCTGCTGGGTGCGGAAATGGCCGGGGCGCTCGGGCTCGATCCGGACAAGGCCCGCGAGGTCGCCCGCCGCGCCCTGCTTGCGATGACCGCGCTCGGCGAAGAGAGGGAGAAATGATCACGGCCTGAGCCGCCGGATCATCCCGGGCAGCGGCGCATGCGGAACGAGTTGCCCGTGCCGATCTCGGAAACGTTCACGTCCTGACCGGCGCGCGAGAAGGACGCGAAATCGGTGATGATCGTGTCGCCGGTGGCGCTCTGGATGATCTCGAAGGATTCGCGGTCGCCGCGGAGCCGGATCCGCCGCGCGAGCACGGTGAGCTCCATCGGCGTCGTGCAATTGCCGTCCCGCGTCCAGCGTCCGTTGAGCCAGGCCGTGGGCGACGGCGCGAAGGCGATCCGCAAGGTCAGGGGAGAGGCGGCGGAATCCGTGCAATTGTCCGCCTGGCGCGGCGCCACCGCGGCGTTCTGCATGCCCGGCACGTCGTTCAGCCAGCGCGTCGCCAGCGTGGCAAGGCGCAGCGCCGCGGCGCGATCGCGCGGCGTGCAATAGACCATCTCCGCCTCGCCCGGCGACAGATCCGTCGTCCCGGCGGCGGCCGCCGGCCGGTAGCCCAGCGACAGGAAGAGGCGCGAGAAATCGTCGGCCGCGCCGTTGACGGGCGTATCGAAGGTGAAGCGCACCGGCACCGGCGTGCCGGGTGCGAAGTTCACGCGCGCCCAATATTCCGTCCGGCCCTCGCGCCGGACCGGAACGAGGCGCTGGATCAGGACCGGCGTGCCGCGGGCGATCAGCCCCATGGCCGGGCCCTTGCGCCCCTCCTCGCTCGGCGCCGTAGAGCGCAGAATGAGATTGTCGGCCATGAGGTAGGTGCCGCGGCCCACGGTCGCCTGGCCGGGGGGCACCCGGCGGCCGGCGGCATCGGTCAGGTTGGAGATCAGGCCCGCATCGGCCGCATAGGCGCTGCCGATCCAGACATAAGCGTGCGAGAAGGTGTCGCCGGTGGCGGCGCCGCCGGCGCCGGCGGTCGCCTGCGCGACGGTCTGCGCGTCGACCCGCTCGGTCTGGGCGGGCGACCCCTGCGACTTGCTGCCATTGGCCGTCCGGACAAAGGCGTCGGTGGCGCGAATGCCCTGGCGGACCACGTCCTCGGCCTGGTCCATCGCATTGTCCGCTGCCCGGTCGCGAAAATAGAAAAAGGCGGCGACGCCCCCGGCGACGAAGATCAGGATCAGCGCCAGCAGCGCCCAGCGGCCGAGCTTGCGCCAGCGGCGCAGCATGGTCCGGTCCAGCCAGGTGCGGTCCTGGCTGTCCTTCAGCAGCTTCTCGACCGCCTGCCATTCCGGCTCCTCGCCGATCTCGAGCTTGCCAGCGGGCCGGACCAGATAGGGCCGCACCCAGTCCGGACGCTCCTTGATCTGCTCGAACCAGGCGCTCAGCCGCTCGGTGGTGGCGCCGTCCAGATAGGCGCGGGGGTTCGAGCGATAGAAATCCGCATGCACGGCGAGCCAGCGCCAGAGCATCGCGTCCTGCGCCTCGCGTTCGATCCAGCCGACGGGCCGGGCATTGGCGTCGATCGCCTTGTCGCTCATCCGCGGCCAGGTCCGGATCAGCGCCTCGTGGCTGATGTCGATGACGCTCTCGCCCCCGATCTCCGCGGTCATCGCCTCGTAGGGCGTCAGGAAGGAGACGGTGTCGCGGCGGAAGGCGTCGACGATCGCGCGCGTCCCCGCCGCGTCCAGCCCGCTGAGCCGGGCGAGGCGCCAGTAACGCTGCGGGAAGCGGATCGCGCGGCTCTCGCTGTCCTTGCGGGTGAGCGCCCGGAAGATGAACTCGACCGCCCGCTCCTTGGCCGGGTCACCGCCCGTCGTCTCGGCCAGCACGCGGTCGGCATGGCCGGCGAGGATCGCGCCGAGCGGGCCCTTCTGCCGGGTCTGGCTGCTCTGCGCGGAGCCTTCCAGCGCCCGCTCGTAGTCGGCGAGGGCCAACCGCCCGCTGTCTGAGGCCAGCCACATCTGCATCAGCGCGTGCTGGATCAGCGGCAGCGAATCCTCCTCGCGCCGGGCATCGTCCGCCATCCGCTCGGCAAGGGCATGATCGACATGGCCCTCGAACACCTCCGCGGGTTCGCGGATCGCGCGGATCAGATCGTCGCGGCTCATATTCGGGAGCAGATATTGGGTGCGGTTGATCGCCTCGGCGAGGCCGGGATAACGCGAGCAATTGCCCAGGAATTCGGAGCGCATGGTGAGGATGAAACTAATCTCGGCCGGCACCGGCTCGGCCGGCCGCGCCGCCCCCTCCGCTTCCCACCAGCCGCCCTCCTCGTCGCCGCCGCCGCAGAGCTGGACGAGCAGATCGGCGAAGCGCTGCGCCTCCTCGAAGCCCTCGTCCTCGGCGAAGCGGAACAGCTCCTCGAACTGGTCGATGACGATGCAGAGCTGGTCGACGCCCGCATCGGCGGCGAGGCGCGCAACGCCGGCCCGCGCCGCCCCTGCCCCGCCCGAAATCGCGCGGTAGACCGCGTCGACCGGCGCCGGGCCGCCATCGGTCCCGCACAATTCGCCGAGCAGCCCGACCAGCGACTGCATCGGCTGGATGCCGGGGCGGAACGTCCCCGTCCTCAGCACCAGGCCGCGCCGCGCCCGCCGCCGCGCCAGCTGCGGCAGCACGCCCGCCGCGATCAGGGAGGATTTGCCGCAGCCCGAGGCGCCGTGGACGACGACCATATGCTGCTCGTTCAGGCGCACCAGCACCTGGTTGATCATCTGCTCGCGGCCGAAGAAGATGTCGCGCTCGCGCGGCAGGAACGGCCGCAACCCCGGATAGGGACCCTCGGCCATGCCTTCGAGCGGATCCGCCTCGAAGGCGCGCCAGGCCTTGTTCACGCCGCGGGCTCCGCGGCTCCGGCGCCGTCCTCCAGCCCGTAGCGCTGCCGGACCTTGCCCGCCGAGGCCGAAAGCCAGGTGCGGATATAATGCGGCCAGTTGCAGGAGGGCGCGTCGATCCAGTCGATGTCGAAGCGCCGGGCATTGCTGAGCCGCGCCGGCTTGGCCAACTCGCCGACCCGGTCGACCACCGCGCAGGGCAGATATTTCTTATATTTGGAGGCGATGAAGTTGCGCCGCTCGCGGCCGACCACGTCGAGGTCGAAATCGAGCTTCACGCCGTCGGCGGCGACCATCACCATCGCGTCGCAGCGGCTGGCGAGGCGCGCATATTCGTTGCGCTTGGCGCTGTCGTCGTCGGCATCGAGCGGCTCGGGCTCGCCCGGCGTCACCATGATGCCGAGCCCGTCCAGCTCCTTCCAGGTCGCCTCCCATTCGGCGACCTCGTCGTTGCGCCCGTAGAGATAGATGCGCTCGATCTCGCCTTTCTCCAGCCAGTCGACCAGCTCGATCTTGCGCGCCTTCTCGGTCAGCTCGCTGTCGAACGCCCTGAGGCGGCGCTGGATCTGGCTCGCCATCTCCATGAAGGCCTGGTGCATCTCGGGCGGGATGTTGCCGTGCCAGTCGGTCATCCAGCCATAGGGCAGCGGGCTGCCGCGGCGGTGGAACTCCCAGCCGACCGTCTTGTTGCCCTCGGCGTCGGTCAGCGGGGCGGGCCAGGCCAGATCGTCCGTGTCCATCGCCTTGGCGATGAAGATGCGGCCGCTGACCCCGCCGCCCCGTTCGGCGGCCGCCGCCTCGAACGTCTCCAGCTCGCGCCGGCACCAGTCGCTCTCCAGATATTGGGGCGACATCACGATCTGCAGCAGCGCCGACGCCCTGACCTTCTCGGCCAGCTCGGGCGCCAGGTGCGCGGTCTTGTTGAGCCCGTCGCCCAACGCATCGCTCTCGTCGAAGAAGATGCGCGGCGGTGGCTTCAGATTCAGGGAATCGAGCGTCTCGGACAGCGCCTGGTACAATTGCTTCGACCAGCGCTTGAGTTGCGCGTCGCCGCTTCGCCGCACATCGCCATGGGCGTAGGAAAAGAACATGTCGAAGTCGAAGCCGTGCCTGGCCAGATAACAGGATTCGGCAGAGTCTTTCCCGCTCATCGTCCCCCTGTCTTTTGCCTTTCCTGCCGGAGCGCGGACCATAACATTCTTCCCGATCCGCTCCTATCGTTATTGGGGCAGACCGGTTTGGGCCAGGTGAGCGGCGTCGCCCTGGGTCGCACGTCGCCGCCGACCCATCGGCGGCCCCTCGTTTGACTCCTGACCCGCCCGCCCTAAATGCCGCCCATGCATTTTCTCGACCAGGCCAAGATCTTCATCCGCTCCGGCGCCGGCGGCCCGGGCGCGGTGTCGTTCCGGCGCGAGAAGTTCATCGAATATGGGGGCCCCGACGGCGGCGACGGCGGCAAGGGCGGCGACATCGTCTTCGAGGCGGTCGAGGGCCTGAACACTTTGATCGACTTCCGCTACACCCAGCATTTCCGCGCCCCGCGCGGCACCGGCGGCTCCGGGCAGAACCGGACGGGCGCGGGCGGCAACGACCTCGTCATCAAGGTCCCGGTCGGCACGCAAGTGCTCGACGACGAGCGCGAGAACGTCCTCGCCGACTTCACCGAGGTCGGCCAGCGCGTCGTCCTGCTCCGGGGCGGCGACGGCGGCCGCGGCAATGCCAGTTACAAGAGCTCGACCAACCGCGCCCCGCGGCAGCACGGCACCGGCTGGCCCGGCGAGGAACGCTGGGTCTGGCTGCGCCTGAAGCTGATCGCGGACGCGGGCCTGGTCGGCCTGCCCAATGCCGGCAAGTCCACCTTCCTCAACGCCGTCTCCAACGCCAAGGCCAAGGTCGGCGACTATCCGTTCACCACGCTCCACCCGAAGCTCGGCGTCGTCCGCCACAAGGGCGTCGACTTCGTGCTCGCCGACATTCCGGGCCTGATCGAGGGCGCGGCGGAGGGCGCGGGGATCGGCGACCGCTTCCTCGGCCATGTCGAGCGCACCCGGATCCTCCTCCACCTGATCGACGCCAACAATGAGGACGTCGCGACCGCCTACCGCACCGTCCGCGACGAGCTGGAGGCCTATGGCGCCGGCCTGGACGAGAAGGTCGAGCTGGTCGCGCTCAACAAGGCCGACACGATCGACGACGAATTGGCCGAGGCCCTCGCCGCCGAGCTTGCCGAGGAGAGCGGGGCCCGCGTCTTTATCGTCTCCGGCGCGACCGGCGCGGGCGTGGAGGAGATTCTCGACGCGATCCTGCCCGAGCTTGGTGCGATCCAGCGCGAGGCGGTGGGCGACGACGAGGAACCGGGCTGGTCGCCACTATGACCCCCCCCACCCTCGCGATCACCGGCGGCACCGGCTTCGTCGGCGGCCATCTGCTGAGGGCCGCGCGCGCGGCGGGCCACCCGGTCCGTGCCCTGACCCGCGGCTGGCGCCCCGCCGAGCCGGGGATCGACTGGGTCGAAGGCGCGCTGGACCGGCCGGACAGCCTCGCCGCGCTCTGCGGGGAGGCCGACGCGGTCATCCATATCGCCGGCCTGATCAACGCGCCGGACCGGGCCGGCTTCGAGGCCGTCAATGTCGGCGGCACCGCCGCGACCGTGGATGCGGCCCGCGCCGCCGGCATCCGCCGCTTCATCCACATCTCCTCGCTCGCTGCGCGCGAGCCTGAGCTCAGCGACTATGGCTGGTCCAAGGCCCGCTCGGAGCGCGTGGTCGCCGCCTCGGGGCTGGACTGGACGATCGTCCGGCCGCCCGCCGTCTACGGGCCGGGCGACCGCGAGACGTTCGAACTGTTCCGCATGGCGAAGCGCGGCCTCGTCGCCTTGCCGCCCAGGGGCCGCTTCTCGGTCATCCATGTCGAGGATCTGTGCCGGCTGATCCTCGCCTTGCTCGACGCGCCCGCGAGCGTGGGCGAGACCTACGAGCCCGACGACGGCACGCCCGAGGGCTGGGACCACCGCCACTTCGCGCGCACGCTCGGCCGGGTCTTCGGCAAGCGCGCCGCGACCCTGGCCGTGCCCAAAGCAGTGGTGAAGGGTGCTGCCCGCCTCGACCGCCTGGTCCGCCGCGACAAGGCCAAATTGACCCCCGACCGCGCCCGCTATTTCTGCCATCCGGACTGGGTGGTCACCGCCGAGGCACGCCCGCCCGAGAGCCTCTGGCGCCCCGCCATCCGCACCCAGACCGGCCTCAAGACCACGGCCGAATGGTATCAGGAGCAGGGCTGGCTGCGCTGACTCAGAGATACTGGATCACGAACGCCGCGCCGCTCGCGATCAGGCCGAGCAGGAAGACGCGATAGGCCCAGGTCAGCATCCGGTACTTCTTGGTCTGCATCACGGTACCGGCCTGGTGGATGTCGCGGGCCATCGTCCGGTAGATGCTGTCCTCGGTGCGGAGCTTCGCCGTCACCTCGTCGATGAACTCGTCCTCCGCCATCCGGCTGAACGTCCCGAAGAAGAGAATGTTGGGCTGACCGCCCTTGCGCCTGGCGCTCGTCATCGGGATGACCGCCAGCACCGCGAAGATCGCGGCGAAGAAGGCCGCGCCGCCCAGGATCAGCAACGGCAGCGGCGGCAGGCCGCCATGCGCCTGGCCGATGGTGATGGTGAAGATCACGAAGGTCGCGCCCATCAGCAGGCTCGCCTTGGCGTCGGCCATCGCCGAAAGCTGAAGCTGGGCAAGCTGGGCTGTGCGCATCATATGGACCGCATTGGGCGGATAGACCGCGCTCGCCTCCGGCGCCGTTTCGTCGGTTTCGCCTGTCACACAAGAGTCCCTGTTTCGTCCCCGGGCCGTCATCGCACGCGGCGCGCGCTCTTGCCAAGCCGCCCCGCCCCCCGTCTCCAAACCGTCCCTTTCCTGCCGCAATCGCTTGGCACGAGGCCCTCGGAAACCTAAAGGACGGACATGACCGACAGAGACGAGACCTTCGACAAGGTCGCGAGCCTGATCGAGCCCTTCAACAAAAAGGGCGTCGCGCTCACCGAAACCACCACCTTCGCCGGCGATCTCGAATGGGACAGCCTGGTGGTGATGGACTTCGTCGCCAATGTGGAGGACGAGTTCGATATCCTGATCACGATGAGCCAGCAGGCCGAGATCGAGAATGTCGGCCAGCTCGTCGACGCGGTCGAGAGTCTGAGGACCGAAGGATGAGCAGCCGTCCCCTTCCCGCCGCGGATGCCTCCCCGGGCGCCGTCGACCTGTTCAGCAAGTTCGATCCTTTGATCCAGATCCGCGAGGGCCTGCTCGCTACCGGCGTCAAGGACCCGTTCGGGCTGGTCATGGAGAAGGTCCTCTCCCCCACCCGCGCCATCTGCAACGGCAAGGAGACGATCCTTCTCGGCACCTATAATTATATGGGCATGACGTTCGACGACGACGTCATCGCCGCCGGCAAGAAGGCGCTGGACGAGTTCGGCTCGGGGACCACGGGCAGCCGCGTCCTCAACGGCACCTATGCCGGCCACAAGGCCGTCGAGGAGGCTCTGAAGGACTTCTACGCCATGGATCACGCCATGGTCTTCTCGACCGGCTACCAGGCCAATCTCGGCATCATCTCCACGATCGCGGGCAAGGGCGACTATATCGTCCTCGACATCGACAGCCACGCCTCCATCTACGACGGCTGCAAGATGGGCGACGCGGAGATCGTCCCCTTCCGCCACAACGACATCAGCGCGCTCGAGAAGCGCCTCGCCCGCATCCCCGAGGGCGCCGGCAAGCTGGTCGTGCTCGAGGGCGTCTATTCCATGCTCGGCGACGTCGCCCCGCTCAAGGAGATGATCGCCGTCTCCAGGGCCGCCGGCGCGATGGTGCTGGTCGACGAGGCCCATAGTATGGGCTTCATCGGCCCCAATGGCCGCGGCGTCGCCGAAGACCAGGGCGTGTTGGACGATGTCGATTTCGTGATCGGCACCTTCTCCAAATCGGTCGGCACGGTCGGCGGCTTCTGCGTCTCCAACCATCCCAAGTTCGAGATCCTGCGGCTGGTCTGCCGGCCCTATGTGTTCACCGCCTCGCTCCCGCCGAGCGTCGTCGCCACCGCGGCGACCTCGATCCGCAAGCTGAAGCACGGCCACAACAAGCGCGCCCATCTCTGGGAGAATTCGAAGCGGCTCCATGCCGGCCTCAAGGCGCTCGGCTTCACGCTCGGCACCGACGAGCCCCAGTCCGCGATCATTGCCGTGATCATGCCGGATCTGGAGAAAGGCGCCGCGATGTGGGAGGCGCTCCTTGCGGAGGGCCTCTACGTCAACCTGGCCCGCCCGCCGGCGACCCCCGCCAACATGACCCTGCTCCGCTGCTCGCTCTGCGCCGAGCATAGCGATGCCGAAGTGGGCGAGATCCTTCAGATGTTCGAGAATGCCGGCAAGGCCGTCGGCGTGATCTGACCGGCGCACGCCGCGTTCAACGCCGACGCGTTCGTCACCGGCTCCGCTGCGGCCGATGCGAATGACCGGATCATCTACAACAGCGGCACCGGCCAGCTCTTCTATGATGCCGACGGCAACGGGGGCGGCGCCGCGGTGCTGTTCGCGACGCTGCAGGGCAATCCGGTGCTCGCGGCCAGCGACTTCACGGTGATCTGACGGGCACGGGCCGTACTGGGAGGACCCTCACCTCTGCGGCGGCGCCCCCCTTTCGTCATTCCTGGCGTCGCGGTCGGGGACCGTTTGACTGAGTTTGTGGAACCTTTCCCTGGATCCCGCATAGAGTGGAGGACACAAGGGAGAGGCTCAGGATCCGGTTCGGGCGCGGGGAGTCGGGCCTTTCCCGCCTTATACCCCATTGAGTTCGTTTAATGTATGATCGGGTGATCGTCGCACTGCCCGGCACGGGAGATAAGAAATGCCGCTGATCGTAGGAACGAATGAGGGGGAAACGCTGGACGGAACCTCGGACGCCGACACCATCCGCGGCCTTGGCGGGAACGACCATATCGACGGCCGCGAAGGCGCGGACCAGCTCGAGGGCGGTACCGGCGACGACGTCTTTGTCGTCGACAATGTCATGGACGTCATCGTCGAGCTCGACGGTGAGGGCTTCGACACGGTCCTGCTCGACGCGGCTGCCCTCTTTCTGAAGACCTACGTCCTTGCCGCGGAAGCGCATGCGGAATGGCTCTCGACCACCTGGACCGCAGGCCAAATGCCCGTCGACATTACCGGCAACGCCTTCGACCAATATCTTCTCGGCAACAATGGCAGCAATGCTCTCAATGGCATGGGCGGCGCCGATGTGATGATCGGCTATGGCGGCAGCGACAAATATTATGTCGATAATGCGGGCGACCAGATGTTCGAGGCGACCAACGCCGGCGGCACCGATATCGCCTACATCTCCGTCGACTACACGCTCGCTGCGGGAGTAGAGATGGAAATTCTGCAGTCAAACATCGCTACCCCCAACAATGGCGCCGGCCTCAAACTCACGGGCAACGAAATTTTCAATTGGCTCGCCGGCACCAACGGCAAGGACGTCCTGGACGGCGGCGCCGGCGCCGACAGGATGACCGGCGCGGACGGTGACGACATCTACATCGTCGATCATGCCGGGGATGTGGTGGACGAGCTCCTCGGCGGCTTCGACGTCCTCTATACGAGCACGAGCTATTCGATCGATGAAGTGTATCGGGTCGACTGGCTGTCCACGTCCCGCACGGCAGGGACTGACGCGATCGACATCATCGTCAGATCGAACGGCACCGCTCAACAGGCGCTGAACCAGTATCTGCTCGGCAACAACGGCACGAACACGCTCGACGGGGGGCGGGGCAACGACGTGATGATCGGTTTCGGCGGCGACGATGTCTATGTCGTGGGCAGCGTCGGCGACACGGTCTACGAAAATGCCGGGGAGGGTTTCGACACGATCCTCACCCAGGTCAGCTACACGCTTGCGGCGGGCCTGTCGGTCGAATGGCTATCCGCCTTCAGCACCGCGGGCTTCACCGTGCTCGATCTGACTGGCAATGAATTCGCCCAGCATCTGCTCGGCACCAGCAGCGCCAACGTGCTGAACGGCATGGGAGGTGCCGACACGTTGCTTGGCTTCGGTGGTGCCGACACCTTCGCCTTCACTACCGCTCTGGGTGGCGGCAATGTCGATCTGATCGCCGATTTCCTTGGCGGCACCGACAAGATCGCGCTCGACGATGCGATCTTCGCCGGCATCGGCGGGCCCGGCGCGTTCAACGCCGACGCCTTCGTTACCGGCTCCGCTGCGGCCGATGCAAATGACCGGATCATCTACAACAGCGGCACCGGCCAGCTCTTCTACGACGCCGACGGCACCGGCGCCGGCGCTGCCGTTTTGTTCGCGACTTTGCAGGGCAATCCGGTGCTCGCGGCCAGCGACTTCACGGTGATCTGAGCCGCTAGCGCCGCATCAGCTCGCGGCTCGTCTCGACGGCCGGCCGGCCGACCGGCTGGCTTGCCGCGGGCGGCAGGCGGCGGTCGAGCGCCGCGAGCCAGCGCTCGGCGCCGGCGCCGATGCTGACCTGCGGCTCGGACGGCCGGACCGGGAATTGCGCCTCCCAGCTGGTGATCAGAGCCTTCGCCTCCGTGAAGGCGGCGCGGAGCGGCTGCGGCTTGCGCAGCGCGTGGTTGATCATCGCGTCGCCGAAGAATGTCCAGTCATTGTCCGCGACGCAGCCGAAGGAGGAGCGTTCCGACGAGGCCGCGGTCACGATCGCCGTCGTGTCGGACTGGAGCCGCGGCACGAACACGCCGGAATAGCAGGCGCTGAGGATCAGCAGCCGGTTGCGGATGCCGGTCCGGTCGAAAATCTCGCGCAGCCGGTTCGGCGAGATCGCGCCATAGCCGTTGTCGGCGTCGTGATAGATGATCCCGAACGGCGTGCCGTGGCTCGTCGTGTACACGACGACCACGTCCTCGTTCCTGTCGATCAGCTCGGCGATCCGGGCCAGCGCCATGGCCAGCCGCTCCGGCGTGCCGCGCGGCAGCGCCGAGGCGGCATTGCCGTCCGATCCCGCGAGCACGATCGTACGGCCGCGCGCGCCGTAGCGGGCGCCGAGCACGTCGCCGGCCACCCGCGCCTCGCGCCCGAAGACCGGGTCGCTGTCGAGCGCGATCGAAATCACATAGGCATCGACCGTCCCGGCCCGCTGCGGCAGCAGCGCCCGCAGCGCCCGATCGAGCTTGCGATGCTCCGCCAGCTCCACGGCCGGATCGCGCGCCTGCTCGATCTGCATGCCGGCATCGGCGCGCATCCTGAGCGTCGCCTCGTCCGGGACGAGGAAGAAGGGGGAATTGCGGCTGGTGTGGCGCGGCGCCTGATAGCCGGTGCCGCCCTGAGTCGAGGCGACCGCCGGCAGGGTCAGCAGCAGAACCGCGAAAGCACGCAACATTGTCCGCACAGGCACTCCCTCGCCGACGCGCTCCAGCTTTGCCCGGATTACGCCGGAGTCAAGCAATCTAGCTCACTCAATACACCTCAGCAGTTCAACCGATATCCAAATCGTAGGGAATTAATGCGCCGCCGCTAACGCGGCCTAGCCGTTCGTACGCTGTCCAAGAATCCAGCGCCGGCAACGCGCACCTCAGCTCCATCATAGTATAGAGTCCGAGACTGACTAGGGAAAATCACTATCACTTTAATACGCCGGCCATCTACGACGGCGGAAGCCGTAGCGTCTGGATATTGGGAATAAACAGAGGATATCCACATGTAACCTACAGTGAACATAATCGACAAAAACAAAAGCACATAACCAGCGTATCCTGCAATCAGGCCTGCTATCAGCGAAGATGTAGATTTCTTAGCCAATGATATTCGACTTGATGCCCACCATGATAGCCAAACCAAAAGACCAGTCATCGTAACAATTGTTATTGACCTGTAAAGCACATATAGCCACACCGCCTGCCCGACAACAGCGATAGCAATAACTACTAATGCTATAATTGCCGCTTTCCGCCTATCACGCTCCGGTTTTGAATTGATCTTATTTAATATAAATGAAAATGTCGTGTGCAGTATCATTATGAATACTAAGCTCCCCAAGAAAAAGGGGAGGGACATTGTTACGATGTTGAACACGTCATCCATCTTAAAGAGAGGAAAAAACGCCAACTCCGAAGCATAAAACATTCCAAGAGCAAAGAACAAAGATGATATATAGGCGGTCGCAGAAATTGTAGCGAGCAGCCCAACTTGAAGCGCCAAGGCTAGGCCAATTCTTGCAAGAATGCCCCAACCGACCTTCGGATCCGAGAGTGTTGGCAGCTTATTCAATAGACACGCGCCTTCGGCTTGATGTACGCCACCTCGTCGGTGAGCGTATATTCGTGCACCGGGCGGTAATCGAGCCGGACATTGCCGCCCTGGCCGCCCCAGCCGTCGAACCAGGCCACCGTATGCTTCATCCAGTTCTTGTCGTCGCGCTGCGGATAATCCTCGTGCGCATGGGCGCCGCGGCTTTCCTTGCGGTTGACGGCGCCGGCGATGGTGACGCTGGCCTGGGCGATCAGATTGTCGAGCTCCAGCGTCTCGATCAGGTCGGTGTTCCAGATCAGGCTGCGGTCGGTGACCGCGATGTCGCCCATGCGCTTGTAGGTCTCGGCCAGCCTGGCGACGCCCTCCTGCATCAGCTCGTCGGTGCGGAAGACGGCGCAGTGGGTCTGCATGTTGCGCTGCATCTCGACGCGGATCTCGGCGGTCGGCGAGCCGCCCTTGGCGAAGCGGAACCTGTCGAGCCGGGTGAGCGCCAGCTCCTCGCTCTTCGCGGGCAGCGGCTTGTGCGCGGTCATCGGCTTGATGATCTCCGCGAGCCTGAGGCCGGTCGCGCGCCCGAAGACGACGAGGTCGATCAGGCTGTTCGAGCCCAGCCGGTTGGCGCCGTGCACGGAGACGCAGGCCGCCTCGCCGACCGCGAACAGGCCGGGGACGACCTTGTCCGGATCGCCGTCCTGCAGGGTGACCACCTCGCCGTGGAAGTTGGTCGGGATGCCGCCCATATTGTAATGGACGGTCGGCGTGACCGGCAGCGGTTGCCGGGTCAGGTCGACCCCCGCGAACACCTTCCCCGATTCCGTGATGCCGGGGAGGCGTTCGGCCAAAATCTCGGGCGCTATATGGTCTAGGTGCAAGTAAATATGATCTTTGTGCGGGCCGACGCCGCGGCCTTCACGGATTTCCATCGCCATCGAGCGCGAAACGACGTCACGGCTGGCGAGATCCTTCGCGCTCGGCGCATAGCGCTCCATGAAGCGCTCGCCTTCCGAATTGGTCAGATAGCCGCCCTCGCCGCGCGCGCCCTCGGTGATCAGCACGCCGGCGCCGTAGATGCCCGTCGGGTGGAACTGGACGAACTCCATGTCCTGCAGCGGCAGGCCGGCGCGCAGCACCATGCCGCCGCCGTCGCCGGTGCAGGTATGGGCCGAGGTCGCGGTGAAGTAGCAGCGGCCATAGCCGCCCGTTGCCAGCACCACCGCATGCGCGCGGAAGCGGTGGATGCTCCCGTCCTCGAGACAGATCGCGACGACGCCGCGGCACGCGCCGTCTTCCATGATCAGGTCGAGCGCGAAATATTCGATGAAGAAGTCCGCGTCATATTTGAGGCTCTGCTGGTAGAGCGCGTGGAGCATCGCGTGCCCCGTGCGGTCCGCCGCGGCGCAGGTGCGCTGGGCGGGCGGCCCCTCGCCCATATTCTGCATCATGCCGCCGAAAGCGCGCTGGTAGATCCTGCCCTCTGCCGTGCGCGAGAAGGGCACGCCCGCATGCTCCAGCTCGTAGACCGCGGCCGGCGCCTCGCGGACCATATATTCGATCGCGTCCTGGTCGCCGAGCCAGTCGGAGCCCTTGACCGTGTCGTACATGTGCCAGGTCCAGTGGTCCGGCCCCATATTGCCGAGGCTGGCCGCGACTCCGCCCTGCGCCGCCACGGTGTGGCTCCGGGTGGGGAAGACCTTGGTGATGCAGGCCGTCTTGAGCCCGCCCTGCGCCGCGCCCATGGTCGCGCGCAGCCCGGAGCCGCCGGCGCCGACGACGACCACGTCATAATCATGGTCGATGATCTTGTAGGCCGCCCCCACCTTGCTGGACTCGTCGCTCATGCCCCGCCCCCCAGCGCGATCCTGGCTACCGCGAACAGGCAGAGGCCCGCGCCGAATAGGCTCGCGAAGTTGATCGCCACCAGCAGGAAGAGCTTGCCGCCCTCCTCGTGCACATAATCCTCGACGACCACGCGCAGCCCCGCGGCGAGGTGCCAGAAGACGGTCACGATCAGGAGCAGCATCGGCACCGCGGCGAGCGGCGCGCGCAGCCATTCGCTCATTGTCTGCCAGCCGAAATCGGGCAGGCGGAGCAGCGAGACGAAGAACCAGACCAGGAGGATCAGGCTCGCGACCGAGGTCAGCCGTTCGTGCCACCAATGATGCGCCCCCGAGCGCGCCGAGCCGAGCCCGCGCACCCGGCCGAGCGGCGTCTTCAGCCGCCCGGTCTTCGCTTCCGCTTCCATCGTCATGCGAACGTCTTCCAGAAGATCCAGGTCCAGAGCAGGCCGGTCAAAGCGATCGGGGCGAGCAGCACGATCACCGCCCAGAATTTGTTGGTCCGGAGCTCATAGCCGGCGCCGATGTCGAGGACGAAATGGCGGATGCCGGAGAGCGTGTGCTGGAAGGCCGCCCAGGTCAGCCCGATCCAGACGATCAGCATCCACTTCCAGGTCGCCCAGCCCTGGAAGGCCGCATAGGCGTCCGGCCCGCTCGCCAGCGCCACCAGCCACCAGGTGAACATCGCCATACCGACTACCGCCAGCCCGACGCCGGTGATCCGGTGCAGGATCGAGACCGCCATGTGCGGCCCCCATTTCCAGATGGTGAGATGGGGCGACATGGGCCGCGCCGGATTTCGATGCATCGAGACCTCTTCCCCGGAGGTGAACCCTTGCTGTGCTATCGCATGGCGCCCCCGTTGGGGAGGGCTTTTAGGCTTGGCGGCGGCGGTTGCAAGGGTGGGGTGAGGTGATCGCGCGCGGGGTCCGCTTTCCAGCCGCTTGCGGGCGCGGCGTCGAGCCGAGACTATGGTGATCCGGCGATTGGAACCCAAGTCATTGTCGAGCGCTTCGGCGGGGGCAGACGGGTACGGAGTCGACGTGAGCGAGGATGTGGTCGAGAACATGCGCGGACGCGCGGCAAAATGCCGACGCCTTGCTGCAGCGGTGACCGACGACCAAACCGTCCAGGCGCTGCTGGCGATGGCTGCCGAGATCGATGCCGACATTGCCCGGCTGAGGGCGCAAAGCGAACGCCCTGCCGATTAGGTCCGACATGCGATCGTGCGGTTCGCCCTCACCCGCCGGTAATGATCGACTTGATCCGCGTCGCCAGCTTGTCGATCGCGAACGGCTTGCTCATCACCTGCATGCCCGGGCCAAGGTCTCCATTGGTGATTGCTGCGTTTTCCGCATAGCCGGTGATGAACAGCACCTTGAGGTCGGGCCGCTTTTCGCGGGCTGCATCCACCATGAGCTTGCCGTTCATCTCGCCGGGCAGGCCCACGTCGCTGATCAGCAGGTCGATCCGGGCGTCCGATTCGAGGACGCGCAGGCCTGATGCGGCATCGCCGGCCTCGATCGCCTGATATCCGAGTTCGGCGAGCGTGTCGGCGATCAGCATGCGCACCGTCGGATCGTCATCCACGACCAGCACCGTCTCGCCCTTGTCCGCGCGAGGCGCCGGAGAGGGCTGCTCCACTCGCTCGGGTTGCGTGACCTTGCCGTGGTGCCGCGGCAGATAGATCTTGACCGTGGTCCCCTGCCCGACCTCCGAATAGATCCTGACCTGCCCGCCCGACTGGCGGGCGAAGCCATAGATCATCGACAGGCCGAGCCCGGTGCCCTTGCCCGCGGGCTTCGTCGTGAAGAAGGGATCGAATACGCGCGCCAGAAGGTCCGGAGCTATGCCGGTTCCGGTGTCGGTTACGCAGATCGCGATATATTGCCCGACCGGAAGGTCGCGACCGGGCGAAGTTGTTTCGTCGATCCAGGTATTTGCCGTCTCGATCGTAAGGTGGCCCCCGCCAGGCATGGCGTCGCGGGCGTTGATCGCAAGATTGAGGATCGCGTTTTCCAACTGATTCGGGTCGCAGCGGCAGGGCCACAGGCCGGCCGCCAGCACGATCTCCAAAGTGTAGCTGGGACCGATAGACCGGCGCACCAGCTCTTCCATTTCCTTGACCAGATTGTTGGCGATGATCACCTCCGGTTCGAGCGTTTGCTGGCGCGCGAAGGCGAGCAACCGGTGGGTAAGCGAGGCCGCTCGCGACGAGGCGCCGAGGGCGGCATTGGCGTAGCGCTCGACATCGTTGATCCGCCCTTGCGCCAGACGCATGCGCATCATCTCGAGGCTGCCGCTTATGCCCGCGAGCAGATTGTTGAAATCATGGGCAATGCCTCCGGTCAGCTGGCCGATGGCTTCCATCTTCTGCGCTTGCACGAGCGCCTTCTGGGACTGCTCCAGCTCCAGCTCTGCCTTGCGCCGTTCGGAAAGGTCGCGCGTGACCTTGGCAAAGCCGACGAGCTTGCCGTCCGGGTCGTGGATCGCGTCGACCACCACGCTTGCCCAGAAGCGGCTTCCATCCTTGCGCTGGCGCCAGCCCTCGGCGGCGAAGCGGCCCTTGCGGCGGGCTGTCTCGAGCGCCACCGCCGGCACGTTTTTCTCCAGGTCTTCCGCCGTATAAAAGCGCGAGAAATGTTGGCCGATGACCTCGTCGGTACTGTAGCCCTTGATGCGCTCCGCGCCGGTGTTCCAGGTCGTTACCCTGCCCTCGGGATCGAGCATGTAGATCGCATAGTCCGTAACGCCCTGGACAAGGATCCGGAACGCCCGCTCGCTTTCCAATGTCGCGAGCTGCGCTTCCCGGTAATCGGTCATGTCCCGCGTGATCTTCGCGTAGCCGATGAGTTCGTCGCCCTGCCTGATCGGGTCGATCACGACCATCGCCCAGAAGCGGCTCCCATCCTTACGCGTGCGCCAGCCTTCGGCAGCATAGCGCCCGGTCTTTGCCGCCATCTCCAGAGCCTTGGCGGGCAGGCCGGCCTCTCGCTCCTCCTCGGTGTAGAATCTCGAAAAGTGCTCGCCGACAATCTCGCTGGCCGAATAGCCCTTGATCCGCTCGGCCCCCGGATTCCAGCTCACAACGTTGCCGTCGGGATCGATTACATAAACGGCATAATCCACGATCGAGTGGACAAGCTGCTCGTAGACTTCTGGATGCAAACGACCATTTCGATCGAAAAACCGCGACTTTCGAGCCACTCGGGGGAACCCTGCTTGTTGGAGCCATAACGCTAACCAGCGGTCCGGGCCGCAGGTTCCTTCCCCCGGGGGAGGGTCAAGGCATCAACCAACCGGGCGTGCCGGAACTTAGTTCGCGCGCTGGGCGGCGCCGCTGCGGATCGCCTCGGCGACCAGGGCGCGCAGCCGCACGTCGGCTTCGCGGCCGAGGCGGCTTTGTTCGCGGCCCAGCGCACTCTGCTGCCGGCCGAGCGCATCCTGCTGCAGGCCGAGCGCGCTCTGCTGTTCGCCGAGCGCGTTCTGCTGCACGCCGAGCTCCGCCATCCGGCGGCCGAGCGCCGCGGCCTCGCGCGGCGTGGCCCCGGCCTGCCGAGCGCCGAGCCGGCCCTGCTCCGCGCCCAGGGCGCCCTGGCGGCTGCCCAGCGCGGCCTGGCGGGCGCCCAAAGCGGCCTGGCGCGAGCCGAGCTCGGCTTGGCGCGCGCCCATGGCCCGCTGCGGCTCGAAGATCGCCTCGGCGCGGCGCAAAGTCTCGGCATCGCGGATCACCCAGGCGCTGCCGCCCTGCCGCACGTAAAGCAGGCCTTCGCGGCCCACGCGGAGTTGCCGCGCCCGGCGCATATCGTCGGCCGACCCGCTCATCGTGCTGCTGTTGGTGCCGGCGTTCAGCAGCACGTAGGAGGTGCGCTCGCCCGGCTGGGCCAGGCCGGGGCTCGCGGGCTGGAGCAAGGCGAGCGGGGCCGCGAACGCGACCAGGGCGGCGAGGAAGAGGCTGCGGCGCTTCGACTGGGAAGTGGCGAATGGTCCGGTCATCTGTCGTCCTTTCCGAAGGTGGTCCGAAACGGGACCGCTACGTTTGTCGCTGCAATTTCCGGGCCAGTTTCCGCCACATAGGAGGAGCGCTCGGGTGCCTTCCCGGCCGTCCGCTCGCGGACGCCCGGGAGTCCGAATTCGAACAGTAGGACGCGCCTCCGCAGCGGACGCGGCCGGCACCGGCGATGAAGGCGCCGCGGCGAAGCTGTGCTATTGGAGGGCCGATGCTTGGCCTCCTGATCCTCTTCGCCGGCCTCGGGCTGCTGGTCGTCGTGCTCGGCCTGCCCTTGCTCCTCGGCTCGGACTCGCCGGTGCCCGACTATATTGGCTTCGTCATCCTGGCTTCTATGATCGCCCTGGTAGTCTGGGGCATGGGCGCCTGGTGGCTGCTCGCGCCGATCGCCTTCCTGGTGGCGCTGACCCTGTGGCTCGACAGAGCGGGCGGGGAGGCGCCGGTCGATCCGGCGGCGCTGGACGAAAGGGGATGGAGCGCGCGGACCCGCCTGCGTTTCCGGCTCTGGGCCGCGGCCCTGCTTGCGCCCCCCTTGCTGATCGCCTCCCTCTTCATCCTGCCCGAGGGCAGCTTCTCGATCGTCGTCCCCGGCCTGGTGATCGCCATGACGGCGATGAGCCTGTTCCGGTTCAGCTTCACGCGCTCGATCCGGCGCGACGACAGCGCCTAGAACCGGTCCCTCCCCTGTGTCTCCCGCACCCTTTGGCTAACAGCATCTTAACCAATTGGGCGCTACGTCCGGCCCAACCACCAGGCGTGAAAGGGCGTGTTCGGATGACGGGTGCAGCGGGGACCGGGAGCGAGGTCCGGCTCGAGGGGCGGATTTCCCTGTTCGGGCAGGATGATGATCTGGTCGCGACGGCGCGCGAGATCTGGGAGATCATCGGCCCGGAGGCCGAGAGCGTGGCCCGCCAGTTCTGGGTGCAATATCGCCGCGCCGGCGAGGGCGGCCGCGAGATCGGCCCGACCAAGCTCGACGAGCTCACCCGCCGCGTCGCTCCCTATATCCAGGCCAAGTACAGCCAGCTGGACGATCCCGCCTGGGTCGAGACGGCCGGGCAATATGTCGCGACCGCGGCCGCGGCCGGGGTCTCGCTGACCACGCTTTTCTCCGGCATCTCCGCCGGTGCCCAGCAGGCGCACGACATCCTCGTCCGCTCGCTCGCGGAGGACACGGAACGGCTGATCCGGCTCGGCAAGGCGCTGACCCGCTGCACCGTGCTCGAGGTCGACATCTTCGCCGCCCATTATGACGTGCTCCGTCGCAAGGGCGAGCAGGAGCGCCGCGGCGCGCAGGGCGCCGAGTTCAACAAGGAAATCATGAGCGTCGTCGAGCATACCTCCGCGGGCAGCCGGAAGGTGAAGGCGCAGGCGGCCGACGCCAGCGCCGCCGCGCGCGGCATGCTGGGCAAGACCAGCGAGGTCGCCGCCGCCGCCGAGCAGAGCGCCGTCGCGATGCGCGAGGCCGCGCAGACCGCTGCCGGGCTGATCATGGCGATCGAGGAGGCCCGCTCCGAGGTCGAGGTCGCGGCAGGGGTTGCGACCAAGGCCAGCGAGCAGAGCGCCCGCGCCGTCGACGTCTCCAAGGCCCTCTCGGCGCAGGTGGAGGCGATCGAATCGATCCTCGGCCTGATCCGCGACATTGCCGGGCAGACCAATTTGCTGGCGCTGAACGCGACGATCGAGGCCGCCCGCGCGGGCGATGCCGGCCGCGGCTTCGCCGTGGTCGCGCAGGAGGTGAAGAGCCTCGCGTCGCAAACGGCTCGGGCGACGGATGACATTACGGCAAAAATTTCAGCCATCCAGAGCGCGACAAAACAGACGGTCGAAGCCAACGACTCGATCCAGTCCACGGTCGAGGAGGTGCAGGTCAGCGCCGACCGCATACGCAAGGCGATGGAGATGCAGGCGCAGACGGTGACGATGATCACCGCGGCCGTGGACGAGACGGCGCTGGCCGCGGACTCCATGTCCTCGACCATCGCCGCGATCCGCCACGACACCGAGAATGTCGCCAGCGAGATCGACAGCGTCGAGCAGAGCTTCTCCGAGGTCGACGAGCAGATGGCCAAGTTCAAGGTCAGCGCCGGCCGCTTCGTGCAGAGCTTCGCCGCGTAATTCCTCTCCCAGCGGGGAGAGGGCAGGGAGAGGGGGCTCGGCGTCGCCGACTTCTCCCCGACGCCCGACACCCCCACCCAACCCTCCCCCTCAAGGGGGAGGGCTTTCATTGTCAGGTCCGCCTGAGTATCGCCTCAGTCCATGACCCGACCCCTGAACATCCTCGTAACCGGCGCCAGCCGCGGCATCGGCGCGGCGATCCTGGCCGCACTCGGCAACCACAATGTCGTCGGCCATTCCACGAAGGGCGGCGGCGGATTGCTCGCTGCGGATCTCGCCGGGCCCGGCGCCGCCGACACCCTCTGGGCCGAGGCGCTGGACCGCCTCGACGGCCGGATCGACGTGCTGGTCAACAATGCCGGCATCTTCGAGGACGCCCCGCTCGACGCGCCGGACTGGACCGAGCGCTGGCAGCACACCCAGCAGATCAACCTCCTCGCCGCCGCGGAGCTCTGCCGCCATGCCGTGCTCCACTTCCGCGCGCGGGGCAGCGGCGGCCGCATCGTCAACGTCGCCAGCCGCGCCGCCTATCGCGGCGACAGCCCGGCCCACTGGCATTATGCGGCCTCGAAGGGCGGTATGGTCGCCATGACCAAGAGCATCGCCCGCGGCTATGCCGGCGAGAATATCGTCGCCTTCTCGGTCTGCCCCGGCTTCACCATGACCGGCATGGCCGACGATTATCTCGCCAGCCGAGGCGGCGACAAATTGCTCGCCGACATCCCGCTCGGCCGGGTCGCCTCGACGGACGAGGTGGCCGAGACCGTGCGCTGGCTCGCCACCGAGGCGCCCGCCTCCGCCACCGGCTCGAGCATCGACGTGAACGGGGCCAGCTTTGTTCGCTAGCCTGGCGGCCCTGCTTGCGGCAGTTCAGCCCGCCGCCGCCGCGGACGGTGCCGCGCTGGCCCGCGCCTGCGGGGGCCGCGACGGCTGGAACGACCCTGCCCCGCCCGCCCGCATTCACGGCAACACCTATTATGTCGGCACCTGCGGGATCAGCGCGATCCTGATCACCGGCAGGCGCGGCCATATCCTCATCGACGGCGCCACCGAGCGGGCGGCGCCGCTGATCGCGGCCAATATCGAGCGGCTCGGCTTTCGCGTCCGGGACGTCCGGCTGATCCTCAACAGCCACGAGCACCACGACCATGCCGGCGGCATCGCCGCGCTGCAGCGGCTGAGCGGCGCGACCGTTGCCGTCAACGCGGCGGCGAGGCTCAGCTTCGCGCACGGCCTGCCGACGGCGCCCGATCCGCAATATGGCACGATCGGCGCGTTCCCCGTGCCGCGGGTCGACCGGATCCTGCGCGACGGCGAGGTCGTGCCTCTCGGCAACCTGCGCCTCACCATGCACGCGACCCCCGGCCACAGCCCCGGCGGCACCAGCTGGAGCTGGCGCTCCTGCGAGGGCCGGACCTGCCTCCGAATCGTCTATGCCGACAGCGTCAGCGCCGTCAGCAGCCCGGCCTACCGTTTCTCCGATCACCCGGCCTATGTCGCAACGCTCCAGCGGACGCTCGCGCGCGTCGGCGCCCTGCCCTGCGACTTGCTGCTGACGCCCCACCCCGGCGCCAGCAACCTCTTCCAGCGCTTCGCCAGCGGCCAGCTGGCCGATCCGTCCGCCTGTCGCGATTATGCCGCGCGCGGCGTCACAGGGCTCAACAGGCGGCTTCGGCAGGAGGCCCGGTGATGTGCTGGAAGGTCACCCTGCCCTGCACCAGGGCCGAGGCGGAGGCGCTGGCCGGGGACATCGCGCCGCTGGCAATGCTCGATTCGCCGCCCGTGCTGATGACCAGCGAGCCCGATCCGGAACGGCCGGACGACTGGCGGCTGGACGCCTATTTCGAGGACCAGCCGGGGCCGGAGGATATTGCCTTGCTGCGCGACCTCCTGCCCAGTGCGGCGGGCGAGACGCCTTTGATCGAGGCGCTCGAGGAGCAGGACTGGGTGAGGCTGTCCCAGGCCGGGCTTGAGCCGATCCGCGCGGGCCGCTTCTTCGTCCACACGCCCGCGCATCGCGACGAGGTCCCCGCCCACGCGGTCGCCTTCGAGATCGACGCCGGCCGCGCCTTCGGCACCGGCCAGCACGAGACCACGACCGGCTGCCTCATCGCGCTCGACCGGCTGAAGGCGACCGGCGCGAGCTTCGCCGACATCGCCGATATCGGCACCGGTACCGGCCTGCTCGCCTTCGCCGCCATGCAGCTCTGGCCCGCGGCGCGCGCCGTCGCCTCGGATATCGACCCGGTCGCGATCGAGGTGGCGGAGGAGAATGCGCGGATCAACCAGGTGAAAATCGGCCGCGCCCGGGGGCAACTCGAACTGGCCGTCGCCGCCGGCCTCGATCATCCCCGCCTCAAGGCCCGCGCGCCCTACGACCTGATCATCGCCAACATCCTCGCCGGCCCGCTGATCGAACTCGCCCCGGCGCTGGCGGGGGCGCTGGCGCCCGGCGGCCGACTGATCCTCGCCGGCCTGCTCGACACGCAGGCCGAGGCGGTCAGGGCCGCCTATCGGCGCCAAGGGATGATGGCGGGTGGGGGCGTCCAGCGCGGGGACTGGCCGACCCTGGTGCTCAGGAAGCGGAAGAGTACCGGCTGGCGCTGAGCCCTTATTTGGCTTCGGGGAAAATCGGCCGCGTGGACCGCCTCGTCTCGTTGGCGAAGGCCACTTCGGGACAGCCATTCACGTGGCGCTCCACGGCCAGGATCAGCCGTCCCGGCGGCTGCTGGTCGAGCCGGGTCCCGTCATAGCGCCGGTCGTCGCCCGCAACCTGGCGGGGGATGGATTCGCAATTCGGCCGGGCCCGCATGACGTTCATCCGGTCGAAGCTGTGCGGATTGAGCTCCGGCGCCGTCTGGGCCGGCATGGGCGCCGGCTCGCCCCGCGGCGGTGCCGCGCCGATGCAGAGCAGGGCCAAAGGAATGAAAGCCAGGTTACGCATGGCGACTCTCCCTTTTTCGGCAGAGGCATAACACAAAACGCCCGAAGCTGCAGGCCGCTCCCGATCACTCATCCCGCTTCCGCAACGATCCGTAGCCAGGCCGCCTCATCGATGACCTCGATGCCGAGCTCCTGCGCCTTCTTGAGCTTGGAGCCAGCCCCCGGGCCCGCCACGACCAGGTCGGTCTTGGCGGAGACCGAGCCCGCCGCCTTGGCGCCGAGCTTCTCCGCCTGCGCCTTGGCCTCGTCGCGGGAAATGGCCTCAAGGCTGCCAGTGAAGACCACGGTCTTGCCGGTGACCGGGGACTCCTTCACCTCGTGGATCACGTCGGCGATCGTCACGCCCGCGGCGAAAATTGCAGCCAAAGCCTCGCGATTATGCTCCTCCTCGAAGAAATCGAGCAGGGCATTGGCGACCTCGGGGCCGATATTCTGCGTGCCGACCGCCTCGACCACCGCCTTGTCGCGGCGCTGGCGGAACTTCCGTTCGTCCTCGCCGAGCTCCGGCTGCATCCCGGAGCGGATGGCCAGCGCCGCGTCGATCATCGCGATGAAGCCGTCCCAACTGCGGTAGCGGCGGGCCAGGTCGCGCGCCGTCACCTCGCCGATATGGCGGATGCCGAGCGCGTAGAGGAAGCGGTCGAGCGGCGGGTTCCTTTTGGCGTCGATCGCGTCGATCAGGTTCTGCGCGCTGATCTCCGCCCAGCGTTCCCGCGCCAGCAACTGCTCCTTGGTGAGCGTGAAGATGTCCGCCGGCGACTGCAGCAGGCCGTCGCGGAAGAAGCTCTCGATATGGATGATGCCGAGTCCCTCGATGTCGAGCGCGTGGCGGCTGACGAAATGGCGCAGGCGCTCGACCCTTTGCGCCGGGCAGATCAGCCCGCCGGTGCAGCGGACGTCGACCTCGCCTTCCTCGCGCACCGCGTCGGAATCGCATTCGGGACAGCGGTCCGGAAAGACATAGGCCGGGCGGTCCTCGTTCGCGGTCAGATTCTCCAGCACCTGCGGGATCACGTCCCCGGCGCGCTGGATGCGGACGCGGTCGCCCACCCTGACGCCAAGCCGCGCGATCTCGTCGGCATTGTGCAGGGTGGCGTTGGTCACGGTGACCCCGCCGACGCTGACTGGCCGCAGCCGCGCCACCGGCGTCAATTTGCCCGTGCGGCCGACCTGGATGTCGATCGCCAGCAATTCGGTCTCCGCCTTCTCGGCGGGGAATTTGTGGGCCAGCGCCCAGCGCGGCGCGCGGGCGACCTGGCCTAGGCGGCGCTGCCAGTCCAGCCGATCCACCTTGTAGACCACGCCGTCAATGTCGAAGGGCAGGTCCGCGCGCTTCGCCTCGATCATGCGGTAATGGCCGATGATCCCGGCGAGATCCTCGTACAGCGCCAGATCGGCGGAGATCGGCACCCCCCAGCGCTCGATCGCGCGCATCACGCCGAGCTGGGTGTCGGCGGGCAGGGCGGAGACCTCGCCCCAGCCATGGGCGTAGAAACGCAAGGGCCGCGCCTTCGTCACCGCCGCGTCCTTCTGCCGGAGCGAGCCGGCGGCGGCGTTGCGCGGATTGGCGAATTGCCGCGCCTCCTTGCCGCTCTCCTCCGCCTCGGCAAGCAGCCGCGCATTCAGCGCCGCGAAGTCCGCCTTGGCCATGTAGACCTCGCCGCGGATCTCGAACACGTCGGGCACGTCGTCCCCGGCCAGCCGGTCCGGAATATCGGGAATCGTCCGCGCATTGGGCGTGACGTCCTCGCCCGTCGTGCCGTCGCCCCGCGTCGCGGCGAGGACGAGCCGGCCCTTCTCGTAGCGCAAGGAGCAGGACAGGCCGTCAATCTTGGGCTCGGCGGTCATCGCCACCCTCTCGCCCTCGGCCAGGCTCAGGTAGCGCCTGACGCGCGCGATGAACTCCCCGACCTCCTCCTCGGAAAAGGCGTTGTCGAGGCTGAGCATCTGCAGCGCGTGGCGGACCTTGGCGAGCGCTCCGGTCGGCGTCGCGCCCACGACGCGGGACGGGCTGTCCTCCCGCACCAGCTGCGGAAATTCCGCCTCCAGCGCATTGTTGCGCCGGACCAGCGCGTCGAACTCTGCGTCCGAAATCTCGGGCGCGTCATTGTCGTGATAGAGCCGGTTGTGATGCGCGATCTCGCGGGCGAGACGCTCCAGCTCCTCGGCGGCCTCGGCTTCGGTCACGCAAAGCACTCCGCCAGGAAATCCGCCGCCGATGTCCAGGCCCTCTTGTCCGCCAGCGCGTTGACCGGGAGCCCCTCCTCCGGCGCACGCGCATGGGTGAAGCCGTGCTCGGCGCCGCCATAGCAATGGATCTGCCAGTCGCAGCCCGCGGCGGTCAGCTCCTCGGCCAGCGCCGTCACCTGGTCCGGCGGCACGAGCGCATCCGCCCAGCCATGATAGACGGCGACGCGGGCGCCGATCCGCGGCGCGGGGATGTTGGGCGGCGGCGTGAAGATGCCGTGGAAGCTCGCCACACCCTTCACGTCCGCGCCGGTGCGCGCAAGATCGAGCACGCAGAGGCCGCCGAAGCAGAAGCCGATCGCGGCGATGCGGCCGGCGTCGATCTCAGGCTGCTGCCGCGCGAGCGCGAGCAACGCCGTCATCCGCGCCTGCAGAAGCGGCCGGTCGTCGCGCAGCGCGTTCATCAGCGGGAAGGCGTCCTCCCGCGCCGTCGGGCGGACGCCCTTGCCGTAGAGGTCGCAGCCGAAGGCCGTGTAGCCGAGCGCGACCAGCCGCGCCGCATTCTCCTCGTCGACATGGTCGAGGCCCATGACATTGGGAAAGACCAGCACGCCGGGCCGCGGGCCTGCCCCGGGCGCCGCCGCCACGAAGCTCTCGAACGTCGCCCCGTCATGCGCGGACTCGACCAGCCTTTTCGCCATCATGTCTCCGGGATCCAGAAAGGGGGAAAGGTGAAGAAGGCCAGCACGGCGATGCCGGCGAGCAGGGCGACGCGCCGCGGCCGGGGATCGGCCATCGCCCGCAGCCCCGTCACCACCGAATAGAGCGCGGCGAGGAAGGTGAGCGGCACCCAGACATAGACGGGCCAGAGCCCCGCCCGGCCGTCCCCCACCGCGTTCAGCACGAGGATCATCGGCAGGACGATCACCACCGCCAGCCCGGCGAGCAATACGAACAGCCAGAGCAGCAGGCGCAGCAGGGTCGCGCCGGCGCCGGTGCGCGGCCCGGTCGGGTGCGGGGCCTCGTCGCTCATGCCGCCTCCAGCAGCCGCTCGGCCTGGGCGCGGGCCTCGTCGGTGATCTCGGCGCCGGAGAGCATGCGCGCGATCTCCTCGCGGCGGCGCGCTTCGTCGAGCCGGTGAACGCCGGTGCGGGTGACGAGCCCGTCATGGCTCTTCTCGATCAGCAGATGCGTGGCGCCGCGCGCCGCGACCTGCGGGCTGTGCGTGACGACCAGCACCTGTCCCGACGCCGCCAGCCGGTGCAGGCGCTCGCCGACCGCACTGGCGACGGCGCCGCCGACGCCGCGGTCGATCTCGTCGAAGATCATCGTGGTCGCCCCGCCCTGCTCGGCGAGCGCAACCTTGAGGGCAAGGATGAAACGGCTGAGCTCGCCGCCCGAGGCGATCCGCACCAAAGGCCCGAAGGACGCGCCGGGATTGGTCGAGACCTCGAACTCGACCCGGTCGCGGCCGAGGGCGCCGGGCTCGGCCGGCCCGAGCACCGTCCGGAAGCGGGCCGCACCGAGCTTGAGCGGCGCCAGCTCGCCCGCCACCGCGGCGTCGAGCTTGCCCGCGGCCATGGCGCGCTCCTCGGTGAGGATGGCGGCGGCGGCGTCATAGGCGCCGCGGGCGGAGGCCAGTTCGGCCTCCAGCGCCGCGATCTGCTCGCCCCCGGCCTCGATCGCATGAAGCTTCGCGCGCAGCTCTTCGCGCAAGGCCGGCAGCGCGTCGGCCTCGACGCGGTGCTTGCGGGCCAGCGCGCGCAGGTCGAAGAGCCGGGTCTCGGCCTCCTCGAGCCGCTGCGGGTCGAAGGCCAGCGCAGTCTGCGCCTTCACCAGCGCATCCTCGGCCTCCGCCGCCTCGATCACCGCCCGGTCGAGCGCGGACAGGGCCTCGGCCAAAGCCGCATGTTCGGGCGCGATCCGGTCGAGCCGCCGCGCCGCCTGGCGGAGCCGGGCCAGCCCGCCTTCCGACCCCTGGATCAGGGCCACGATGGTGGCGAGCTCGTCGCCCAGCCGCGCGCCGGCCTGCATCGTGGCGCGCAGGCCCGCCAGCGCCTCCTCCTCGCCTTGCCGGGGCGCCGCCCTGTCGAGCTCCTCGACGGCGTGGGCCAGCCACTCCCGGTCGCGCTCTGCCGTCTCGTGCGCGGCGCGCGCCTCGGCGAGCCGCGCCTCGGCCGCCTGCACCGCGGCCCAGGCCGCGGCCGCCGCGCCTGTGTCGACCCGGCCGAAGCCGTCGAGCAGCGCCCGGTGGCCGCGCGGGTTCAGCAGGCCGCGATCGTCATGCTGGCCGTGAATCTCGACGAGGCCGGCGCCGAGCTCGCGCACCAGACCCGCCGAGACCGCCTGGTCGTTGACGAAGGCGCGGCTGCCGCCGTCCGCGCGGACGATGCGGCGGATCACCAGCGGCTCGCCCGGCTCCCAGGCCAGGCCGTTCTCCTCGAGCGCCGCCCAGGCCGGATGCTCGGGCGCGATCTCGAAGGCGACGCTCACCGCCGCCTGCGTCTGCCCGGCGCGGACCAGGCCGCTGTCCGCCCGCATGCCGAGCGCCAGCCCGAGCGCGTCCAGCAGGATCGATTTCCCCGCCCCCGTCTCCCCGGTCAGCACGCCGAGCCCGGGCCCGAATTCGAGCTCGAGCAGATCGATCAGCACGACGTCGCGGATCGAGAGCCGGGTCAGCATGGAATCGCGCAAGAGGTCATCACGATCCTCTTACGTCATTCCCCCGAAGGGACGGAAGAGCGGCTCAGTGCGTGCCTTGCGGCGCGGGCGCCGGGGCGGCCGCCGGCGCGGGGTGGCGCTGCATCAGCTCGTAGGCGCGGCGATACCAGTAGCTCTGCGGGAAATTGGCGCCGAGCACCGCCGCCGAACGCTGCGCCTGATCGGGAATGCCGAGCGCAAGATAGGATTCGGTCAGGCGCATCAGCGCCTCCGGCGTGTGGCTGGTCGTCTGGTAGGTGTCGACCACGGAGCGAAACCGCGACACCGAGGCGAGCCACTGGCGGCGGCGCTGGTAGAAGCGGCCGATCTCCATCTCCTTGCCGGCGAGATGGTCGCGGACGAGGTCGATCTTGATCCGCGCATCGTCGGCATAGGCCGTGTCCGGATAGCGCCGCACCAGCTCGCCGAGCGATTCCAGCGCCTGGCGGGTGACCGCCTGGTCGCGGGTCACGTCGCTGATCCGCTCATAATAAGAGAGCGCGATCAGATAGAGCGCATAGGGCGCGTCGCGATTGCCGGGGTGGATGGAGAGGAAGCGGCGGGCCGATTCGATCGACTTGGTATAGTCGCGCGCGGCATAATAGTTGAACGCGCTCATCAGCTGCGCGCGGCGCGCCCAGATCGAATAGGGATGCTGCCGCTCGACCTCGTCGAAAATCAGCGCCGCCTGCATGTAGTTGCGGGCACGCATCCGGTCATAGCCGGCATTGTAGAGCGTATTGACGTCGCGGGCGACGTAGCGCGTGTCGGTGCCGCGATTGCGGTTGCCGCCGCCGAGCATGGCGCAGCCGGAGAGCAGGACGGAAGAGGCGGCAAGCGCGAGCACGAGCGGGCGGGAAATCTTGAACATGGCGGGCTTCTTAGCGAAGGGTTTGGCGGAGGCCAAGCGGCATCGCCAGAAACGGCCGGACGGATGAACGGCAGTTTAATGAAGCCCGCGATTAACCACCCCGCCACCGCTTTCTGCTAGGCCTCCGCGATGCTCCGCGTGCTCACCCTGTCGACGCTCTTCCCCAATGCCGCGCAACCCACGTTCGGCGTGTTCGTGGAGCGGCAGACGCTTGGCCTGGCGGCCAGGGACGATGTCGAGCTCGAGGTGGTCGCGGCGCGCCGGTTGCCGGTCTGGCCGCTGGTGCTGCACCCGCGCTACCGCGACAAAGCGGGCCTTCCCGAGCGCGAGACCTGGAAGGGCGTCACGGTCCACCGCCCGCGCTTCCGGGGCTGGCCGCTGATCGGCGGGTCGGGGATGGCGCGCGCGCAGGCGCACGCGCTCCTCCCCCTGCTCAGGAAGCTGCGCGAGCGCTTCGCGTTCGACGTCATCGATGCCGAGTTCTTCTGGCCGGACGGGCCGGCGGCCATGCACCTGGCGAGCGCGCTGGGCGTGCCCTTCTCGATCAAGGCGCGCGGGTCCGACATCGATTGCTGGTCGCATATGCCCGCCGTCGCCCGGCAGATCCTCGCCGCCGGGCTGGCCGCGGACGGGCTGCTCGCGGTCAGCGACGTGCTCAAGAGCCATATGGTCGAGCTCGGCCTGCCCGCCGACAAGATCCGGGTCCATCATACCGGCGTCGAGGAAAGGTTTCGCCCGGTCGACCGCGCGGCGGCCAAGGCCAGTTTCGGGGTCGAGGGGCCGGTCATCGCCTTCGTCGGCCATCTGATCGAGCTCAAGGGTCCGCTGCTGGCGCTTGCGGCGCTCGAGGACATCCCCGGCGCCACCCTGATCATGATCGGCGAGGGCGCGCAGCGGCGGCAGCTCGAGCGGGTCGCACTCGAGAAAGGGCTGGGCGACCGGCTGCGGCTGCTCGGCACGCGCCCCCATGAGGAGCTGCCGGGCCTGCTCGCAATGGCCGACGTCATGGTCCTTCCCTCCCAAAGGGAGGGGCTCGCCAATGCCTGGGTCGAGGCGGTGGCCTGCGGCACGCCCGTGGTCACGACCGATGTCGGCGGCGCCCGCGACGTCATCGACCGCCCGGCGGCGGGGCGGATCGTCGCCCGCAGGCCGGAAGCGATCGCCGCCGCGGTGCGCGAGATCCTTGCGGACCCGCCCGATCCCCTGGAAGTTCGCAAGGCGGCGGAGAAATTCAGCTGGCAGCGCAACGCGGACGAATTGTTCACTCACCTGGCGGGGCTGGCAGCCCGCGCGCCGGCAGGCAGATAGCGGCGCGCAGCCCGCCGCCCGCCCGGTTTTCGAGCAGCAGCCGGCCGCCATGCCGTTCCGCGACGTCGCGGGCGATGGCGAGGCCGAGGCCCGCCCCGCCCGTGTCCCGGTTGCGGGAGTCCTCGAGCCGCTCGAACGGCTCGGTCAGCCGGCCTAGCGAGTCGCCGGGCAATCCCGGGCCCGTGTCGTCGACGATGAGGCAGATGTCGTCGTCCTCCCGCGCCACCGACAAAGTGGCGTCGCCGGCGTAGCGCAGCGCATTGTCGATCAGGTTGAGAAAGGCGCGGCGCAGGCCTTCCGGCTCCGCGAGCGGGAGGACGAGCACGGGCGGCAGCGGTTCGGCGACGGTGCAGGCCTGCGCCGGCAGCGCCTCGGCACAGGCCCGGACCAGCTCCGCTATGTCCACCGGCACGCGCCGCTCCCTGATCTCCCGCCCGCGGACATAGTCCAGCACCTGCGAGATCATCGCCGCCATCCGGTCCAGGTCGGCGATCATCCGGCTCCGCTCGGGCTCGGGCGACGCCTCGGCGCGGATGCGCAGACCGGTCAGCGGGTTGCGCAGATCGTGGGCGACCGCCGCCAGTATCCGCACCCGTTCGCGCGCCTCGCTCCGGATTCGCGCCTGCATCGCGTTGAACGCCTCGGCCGCGGCGCGGACCTCGCGCGGCCCCTCCAGCGGCACGGCCTCGCCGTCCTGCCAGAGCTGCGTCCGGGCCGCCGCCTCGGCGAGGGTGCGCACCGGCCGCGTCAGGCGCCGGGCGATCAGCCAGACCAAAGGGGCGAGCAGGACGATGCCGAGCAGGAAGGCGGCCAATATCCTGAGCCGCCAGGCCGCGAACAAGGAATCGACCGGACGCACCAGCAGCCAGCGCCCGTCGGCCTGGCGAAGACCCACCTCGAAAGGCGGCACCGGCGCCTCGGGCGAGACCCTGGCGTCGGTGCCGGAGCGCATCGTGAACCCGCCCTGCTGGCTGTCCACCACGACATCCTGCCCGGCGACGATCATCACCGTCTGCCCCCTGGGCGGCGGCGCGCCCGCCGCGCCCGACACCGGTAGCCAGACGGCGCGGACGCGCGCCTCCGGGACGCCGAGCCGGGCCGCCACGGCACGGCCGATCAGCCCGCTCGCCCGGCCCGCGGGCGGCTCTCCGGCCGGCACGCGCTCCAGCCCGGGGCGGGTTTCCCCCTGCAGGGCGGCCGCGGCGTCGGCCACCGTCATCAGCCGCGGCCCCGGCGTCGGCGTCAGCAGCACCGCGCCGAAGCTGATCAGGATCGCGGCGATGAGCGCCGTGATGGCGAGCCCGCCGACCTGGCCGAGCACCGAGGCGCCGCGCTTCATGTCCGGCGAACTGCGGTGCGCAGGCGGTAGCCGGCGCCCCGCACCGTTTCGATCATCTCCGGCCCCGCTTCGCCGAGCTTGCGCCGCAGGCGGCTGACGGCGAGATCGATCGCCCGGTCGAACGGCTCCGCGTCCGGGCCGTGGGTCAAATCCAGCAGCTGGCCGCGAGTGAGCAGGCGGCCGGGCCGGTCGAGGAAGGCGCGCAGCAGCACATGCTCGTTGGGCGTGAGCAGGACGGTCGCGCCATCCGGATCGCTCAGCCGGCATTGGCCGGGATCGTAGCGCCACCCCGCAAAGGCATAGGCCGCCTCCGCCGGCGGCTGGCTGCGCCGCAGCAGCGCCCGGACCCGGGCAAGCAGCTCGCGGGGATCGAAGGGCTTCACCAGATAGTCGGCCGCGCCCAGTTCGAGCCCGACCACGCGGTCGGTGACATCGCCGAGCGCGCTCAGCATCAGCACGGCCAGCCCGCGCGGCGCCAGCCGCCGGCAGATGGCGAGCCCGTCCTCGCCGGGCATCATCAGGTCGAGGATCACGAGGTCCGCGGCGCCGCCGCCAGCGCCCGGTCCAGCTCCATGCCGCTGGGCACCGCGCGGACCGCGAAGCCATGCTCGCCGAGATAGGTCCGAATCGCGTCGCGCACGCTGGGATCGTCGTCGACGACGATGATCTGCTGGTCGCTCGCCACGGCGTCGTCCATCGCCTTCTTATGTATCGATCCTGTGTCCGGCGAAGCGAAAATCGACATCGGCGCGATAAAGCGGCGCGCCAGGATGCGCGAAACAACGAGCGGACGTCGAGACCATGAAGCTATTGCTGCCGACCCTCTTGCTGGCGCTCTCCGCGCTCCAGCCGCGCCCCCAAAGCGAGCGCCCCGAAGCGGATTTCCTGCGGCGCTGCGAGGCGGACGGGCGGCGGCTCTGGGGGCGCAGCCTCTGCGCGCCCGTCGTCGTCGTCGATCCCGGAAGCGGGGACGTGCGGACGACCCGGCCCGCACCCGGCCCCCTGCCGCCGCTGCGCGCGAACACGGCCTTCGACTGGGCAGGCGAACGCTGGATCATGGTGCTCGCGCCCCTGCCCGGCGATCCCGCCGCGCTTGCCGAGCTGCTGTTCCACGAGGCTTGGCATGGCCAGCAGGCGGCTCTGGGCTTCCCGGCGAACAACGTCACCGCCGCGCATCTGGACGAGAGCCTGGCGCGCTACTGGCTGCGGCTCGAATGGGCCGCGCTGGCCGAGGCGCTGGCGAGCCGCGGCGAACGCCAGCGCCGCCATATCGCGCAGGCCCTCGCCTTCCGCGCGCGGCGGCTGCACGGCCGCGCCGATGCCGCGACCGCCGAGCGCGCGCTGATGCGGCATGAGGGGCTGGCCGCCTATACCGGGGCGGCTTTGTCCGGCGACCCCACAGGCCGGGCCCGCGCCGCGCTGGCCGGCGGCGTCCGGCCGGGACTGGGGCGGAGCTTCGCTTATGCGAGCGGCCCCGCCTGGGGGCTGCTGCTCGACCGCTTCCGGCCCGGCTGGCGGCGGAGCGGCAGCAGCCTCGACCTGCCCGAGATGATGCCGGTGCCGGCCGTGGCGCTGGCCCGTCCCGATGCCTATGGCGGCACCCGGCTCCTGTCCGAGGAAATGCAGGGCGGCGCGGAGCGGGCGGCACGGATCGCCGCCGCCGTCGCGGCCACGGCCGAGGGCCGCGGCCTGCGCCTGCCGATCGGCCGGATGCAGCTGGACTATGATCCCAACCGGGTGTCGACCGCGCCCGACGGCTCCACCATCTACCACCGGATCACGCTGCGGGACCAATGGGGGCGGATCAGCGTCGAAGGCGTCGGCCTGCGGATCCTCCCGGATTTCAGCGCCGCCTTCTCGGCCTGGCCGCTGTCCGAAGGCGCGCTCGAGCTGGCGCCGGGCTGGCGGATCGAGAGCCGGCAGGGCGGGGGCGCGACCCTCGTCCCGCCCCGGCGCTAGAGCGGCATCAGGGCCGCGGCGATCCAGCGGCCCTCCGCGCGCAGCACGCCCCAGGTGCGGGCCGCCGCGCGGCTGTCCATCGCCTCCACGCCGATCCCCCGCGCCTCCAGCGCCGCGACGAAGGGACGCGGCGGGAAGGCGAGGCGGGAGCCGGTGCCGAGCAGCACGAATTCGGGCGCCGGGCTGAGCGCCAGCAAGGGGGCGATGTCCGCCTCGGCGAGTCGGTCCAGGGCCGGCGCGTCCCAGCCCGAAGCCGCCTCCGGCGTCAGCAGCACGCCCTCATGGGTGACGCCGTCGACCCGGAAGCCGCGACCCGCAAAGCCCTGGACGAGCGGCCCGGGGGCCGCGGGCGTGCGTTCGGCCCTCACACCACCGCGCCGTCGTCCGTCCCGCGCTGGCCGGGCAGGCGCTCGTTACGCGAGCCCTGCGCGGCGCCGCCCGCGTCCCGCCTCGGCAGGAAGCTCGACGATTTCACACCCAGCCAGACCAGGACCGGCGAGGAGATGTAGATGGACGAATAGGTGCCGACGAAGATGCCGACGAAGATGGCGATGGTCAGCCCGAAGATCACCGTCGGCCCGAGGAGCAGCAGCGCGCCGAGCGCCAGCAGGATCGAGATGGAGGTCACCATCGTGCGCGACAGCGTCTCGTTCAGCGAGAGGTTGAGCAGCGGGACGATCTCCATCTTGCGGTATTTGCGCAGATTCTCCCGGATGCGGTCGTAGATCACGACGGTGTCGTTCAGCGAATAGCCGACAATGGTGAGCACCGCGGCGACCACGTTGAGGTCGAATTCGAGCCTGGTCAGCGAGAAGAAGCCCAGGGTCATCCAGACATCGTGGAAGAGGGTCAGAAGCGCGCCGACGCCGAACTGCCATTCGAAGCGGATCCAGATGTAGATGGCGATGCCGAGCATCGCGAGCGCGATCGCCCAGGCGCCGGAGCGGAGCAGTTCCTCCGAGACCTTGCCCGAGACGCTCTCGACGGAACGGACCGTCGCATTGCCGCGATAATTGGTCTCGATCATCGTGCGCACGCGGGCCGCGTCGGCGGCTGCGTCGTCGGCGCCCGGCCTCAACGCGATACGGATCGTATATTCGGTGAGATTCGGCCCGGCATTGCCGGCTGCGGCCTGCTGGGCGGCGGTCTGCCGGGTCTCCTGGATCGTCGTGCTGCCCACGCCCAGCGTCTGGATCTGCTGTTCCAGCTGCTCGGTCGTGGGCGCCTGCACGAAGGCGGCGCGAACGCTCTGGCCGCCGACGAAGTCGACGCCGAAATTGAGGCCGCGGGTGAACACCAGGGCCATCGCCGCGGCGGTGACCAGGATCGAGAGGATCAGCGCGACATTCCGCCAGCGCATGAAATCGATGTTGGTGTTGTCGGGGACGAGCTTCAGCAGGCGCATCTCGCGCTCCTCAAATATGCAGTTCTTTGGGCCGCGCCTTGCGGACCCAGAGCGCGACGAACATCCGCGTCACGTTCACCGCGGTGAACACCGACGTGACGATGCCGATCATGAGAACGACGGCGAAGCCGCGGATCGGGCCCGAGCCGAAGTAGAACATCAAAACGGCGGCGATGACGTTGGTCACGTTGGCGTCGAAAATCGCGGTCGACGCCTCGCGATAGCCCGATTCGAGCGCGTCGTGCAGGCGCCGGCCGCGTCTCTGCTCCTCGCGTATGCGCTCGTTGATCAGCACGTTCGCGTCCACCGCCGCGCCGATCGTCAGCACGAAGCCGGCGATTCCGGGCAGGGTCAGCGTCGCGTTGAACAGGCCCATGATGCCGAAGATCATCAGGCCGTTCAGGATCAGGCCGATCGTCGTGTAGACGCCGAACCTCCCGTAGGTGACCAGCATGAACATGATCACGACGAGGACCGACGCGATCGAAGCGATCAGGCCGCTGCGGATCGATTCGGCGCCGAGCTCGGCGCTGACGCTGCGTTCGTCGACGACGCGCAGCTCGACGGGCAGTCGGCCCGAACGCAGCGAGATGGCGAGCGCATTCGCGCTCTCCACCGTGAAGCTGCCGGAGATCGAGGCCGTGCCGCCGAGGATGGGCTCGTTGATCGTCGGCGCCGAGATGATGCGGTTGTCGAGGATGATCGCGAAGCGCCGCCGCACATTGGCCTGGGTCACCTGTGCGAAGCGCTGGCTGCCCGGGACGTTGAAGCTGACGCGGACCGAGACCTCGTTATTCTCGTTATAATCCTGCCGGGCATCCACGATCTGCTCGCCGCTGACCATGGCGCGGCTCTGCACGCCGAGGCACTGGCCCGGTTGCTCTTCGGTCGGCAGAAACTGAATGCCGGGGCGGCGCGGCGTGTTGCAGGGCACGGCGTCTGTCTCGACCAGCTTGAACTCGAGGCGCGCAGTGCGGCCGATCAGCCGCTTCAGCGCCTCGGGATCCTGCATGCCCGGCACCTGGACGAGGATGCGGTTGGCGCCCTGCTGGATGATGGTCGGCTCGAGCGTGCCGAGCGCGTTGATGCGTCTGTCGATGACGTCGCGCGCCACCTCCATCGCCTGGCGGATGCCCTCGTTCACGCCCGCATCGGTCTGGCGCATGATGACCTGCCGGCCGTCGGCCGTGCTCACCGCCCAGTCTGCCCCGCGGAAATTGCCTACCTGCCCGATCTGCCGGCGGGCGGCGTTGGCCGCATCGTTGAGCCGTGCCGGATCGTCGAGCGTCATGCGAACTTCGCCATTGCTCGTCGCGAACTGGGCACGGATGGCGGGCGAGGCGGTGCGGAATTCGCGGCGCATCGTTTCTTCCATGCTCTCGCCGCGCGTCCGCGCCACATCCTGGGTTTCCGCCTCGAGCAGCAGCTGACTGCCGCCGGCGAGGTCGAGGCCCAGATTGATATGGCTGCCGCGGGCGAAGGGGGGCAGCTGGTTGAAGGCGCTGGCCGGGAGGAAGCTCGGCACCGCCATCAGCGAGACGATCAGGCAGATCAGGCTGATGCCCCAGACCTTCCAGCGGGGGAAATTGAGCATGTCCGGGTCCTAGTCGTTCGCGGCCTTGGCCCCGTGCGGGCGGATGTCGGCAAGCATCGACTTGACCACCCGCACCTTGATGCCCTGGGCGATCTCGATCTCCAGCTCATGCTCGTCGACCTTGGTCACCTTGCCGATCAGGCCGCCATTGGTGATCACCGTGTCGCGCGGCTTGGCGCTCTGGATCATCGCCTGGTGCGCCTTCATCCGCTTCTGCTGCGGACGGATCAGCAGGAAATAGAAGATGACGAAGATCAGGAGCAGCGGCGCCATCTGCAGGAAGAAGCCCGCGCCGCCCGACTGGGCGCCGCCGCTGGCCTGGGCATAGGCTGGGGATATGAACATCGTGAAGCCTTCTGGAAAATCGGGGCGGCGCGAACGCGCTCGCCTTGAAGCGCGGTGCGACTATCATGGGGACGCCCCGTTGCCAAGGCAAGGCGAACGGCGCATCGAAACGGGACGGATTCAGGACGGGAAAGGGGAAAGGCGATGATCATCGTGACCGGCCAGGTCAGGTTCGCGGACGGGGAGATAGAGCGGCTGGCGCCGGCCTTCCGGATGAACATCCAGGCGACCCGGGCGGAGGAGGGCTGCGCGCGCTATGCCTATGGCGTCGACGTCGCCGATCCGAACCTGCTGCACGTCATAGAGGAGTGGAGCGACGAGGAGGCGGTCAGCGCCCATATGAACACCCCGCACATGGCCGAGCTGATGACCGCGCTCGGCAGCGCGAAGATCGAGGCGATCAGCATCAACGCCTATGAGGCGCACTTCCTCAAGGTCCTGCTCGGCGGGGGCGGCGCGGGCAATTGAGCCGGACGCCGGTCAGGCGCGCGGCTGGAGGATGATCAATGTCGACGTGCCGTGCGCGAGCAGCCGGCCGCTCCCGTCGCGCAGATAGGCCTCGGTGGTCGCGATGGTGCGGCCGCGGCTCAGCACCTGTCCCTCACAGCGGACCGGCCCGCCCGCGGGATCGATCGCGCGGGTGAAGTTCACCTTGGTCTCGACGGTCGTATAGCCGATCCCCGCGTCCAGCTCGCTGTGCAGGGCGCAGCCGCAGGCGCTGTCGATCAGGGTCAGCGCATAGCCGCCATGGACGGAGCCGAGCGGGTTGAGCAGATGCGGCCCGGGCGTCCCCTCGAAGACGGCTTTGCCTTTCTCCACCGCGACCAGCCGGAAGCCGAGCGGCTCGGCAATCGGCGGCGACGGAAACTCGCCGGCCACCACCTTGCGAAGCACCTCGAGCCCCGAAAGCCCCGCAATCGCCTCCCGGTCCAGAACTGCATGCTTCATCGTCGACTCATCCATTTCAGTTTCGAAACGAAACTAGGCAGGGCCGCCCTGGGCGTCAACGCGCCGCAATGTCGTGATGGTCGGGGCGACTGGATTCGAACCAGCGACCCCCACACCCCCAGTGTGATGCGCTACCAGGCTGCGCTACGCCCCGACCAGAGGGCGCGCATTTAGGCGCGGGCGTCGGGGAAGGCAAGCTATGCCTGGAACTCAGGCAGCGTCAGCCCCTCCCGCTCATTGTCCCAGATCATCGCCATGATCCGCCAGCCCGCCTCCGGATCGCGGAACAGCTGGATCGAGTTGATCCCGCGCCGCTCGGGCGCCGCGTCGTCCAGCGCGCTCCGCGCCTCATAGGCGCTCCAGACATGGGCGATATTGCCGAACAGGTCGATCCGCCGGCCGATCTCCACCTCGAAGAAGGCGTGGGTCATGAAGAAGGGCGTGGTGTCGCGCGCATAATCGTCGAGGCCCATGATCGTGCAGCCCGGCCGCCCGTCCGCGTCGAGGAAGGTGCGGATCTGGCGCGCCTCGGGGTGGAAGCAGTTCGCCTGCCGCGACCAGTCGCGCGGCCCCGCCGGCCCCGAGATCATCGCATACATTTCGTCGACCACGGCGCCGATCGCGGCCCGGTCCTCGCCCTGCGTCATGAGCGCACAGCCAGCGCAGCGACGATCGCGATCGCGACCAGCCCGACCAGCCCGGCGATCGCGATCGGCAGCCAGGCGGACGTCGGCCGCTTCGTGCGCGGCAGGACCTGGGGCGGCAAAGTGAGCGGGCGCAGCGGCGCCCCCTCCCCGCCGTCGAGCAGGCGGCCGACGATCGCGTTCAGATGGTCGAGATGATCCTCGAGCGGCGGCTGCACGGCCTCGAGGATGACCGCGTCGGCGAGATGGTAATGGAGCCGGTCGCCGGGCTCGACCGCCTCGATCCGGAGCGGGATGATGGCCAGGCCGGCACTCCGCGCACGCTCCGCCTCGCGCTCCACCTGCTTCGCATGCGCGCTGGCTCCGGACAGGATCAGCAGGAACACCTTGCAGCGGCTGATCCCCGCGAAGCTCCCCGCCGCCGGCTCCTCGCCGCTGGCCAGGTCGCGCGGCGCGATCCAGCAGAGATGGCCGTTGCGTTCGATCGCATCGCAGGCCGCCTCGGCGGCCGCGCGATCCTCGGCGCAATGGCTGATGAAGACGTCGTAAGACACCGTATATCCCCCGTATTCCCCTTAGCGCGAAGCCACGGCCTTCGCCAAGCCCGGCTCAGCTTTCCTCGCGCTCCGCCCTGAGGATCGGTCCGTAAAGCCGCCCGATGCCGATCAGGGCGATGCCGAGGACGAGGAAGGAGAGGATGCGCAGCACGCCGGTGAGGGCCGAGGCGTCGACGACGAAGACCTTCACGATCGTGGCGGTCAGCAAGACCAGGCCGGCGAGGCGGAGCGCCTTGTCCGGTGCCCTGACGCCCGCGACGATCAGGCCGATCGAGACGATCAGGAAGCCGAGCGAATAGCCATAGGCCTCGTTCGCCGCGCTGAGACTCTCGGGGAACAGGATCCCGCCATGATAGAGCTGGCGGACGAACAGGGCCGTGCCGACGATCAGCACGGCGAGGAAGGCCGCGAACCAGGGCCAGGTGCTGGCCCGCGCCGCGGCCCGGCGGCGGGCAAGATAGAGCCAGCCCGCGCCGAGCAGATATTGCGCGCTCACCAGGTTGAGCACGGGCACGGCGCCGACCCATTGCTCGGAGAAGACCGGGTTGAACAGGACGATGTCTAACCAGAGCAGGCGCGCGGCGGCGAGCGCGGTCAGCAGGGTGCCGGCATGGCGGGCACCCTCAGGATCGAGCCGGGGCAGGCGCAGCCAGCCCGTGCCGAGCAGCCAGCCGGCCGCGAACAGGACCTGGGTGATCAGCGTGCGCTCCCAGAGGCCGCGCGCCACGAAATCGCTGCCGCCGGTCAGGCCGACGGCCTGCTTGAACCAGACGTAGAGGGCGGCGACGGCGAAGGCGCCGGCGACCACCGCCACGCCGCGCTGCGCCCGCATCGGCAGGGGCGGCAAAGCGAAGCGGATCGCGGCGAGCAGAAGCGCGGGCACGGCGAGCGCCGAGAGCGTGCGCATCGCATCCGGCAGGTCGCCGGCGAGGACCGGACGGCCGAGCAGCGCCTCGATCGACACATAGGAGAATTCCGGAACCGTCCAGAGCGCGCGTGCGACCGCGCCAACCATCGCCAGCACGACGACCGTGCCGAGCGCAAGGTCGCCGAGCCGGCGCGCGGCCAAAGCGAGGCCGAGCGCGACGGCGCACCAGCCCGCCGCCAGCCAGTCCGGGTCCGCCAGCTCACGCATCGCCGCGCCCGCCAGCAGCGCGAAGCCGGCACCGGCGGCGAGCAGCGCGAGGTCTGCCGGCCCCTCGGCGCTCGCCCGCTGCCGCTGCCGCCAGACGAGCAGGGCCGGGCCGAGCGCCAGCGCCGCCGCGAGCAGGCCCCATTGGGTCTGGGTCAGATAGTCCGGCCGCAGGCAGCGCAGCACCAGCCAGGGCCCGGCGAGGCCGAACGTGCCGACCATCGTCCACATCGGGGCGGGCGCGCGCCGCACCAGCACAAGGCCGGCGCCGCCGAACAGCAGCCCGGCCCCGATCGCCGCCTCCCGCACCAAAGTGTCGGGGCCGAAGCCGGCCTTTACGCCCAGCAGCAGCAGGGTGAAGACGAGCGCGGCGGCCGGCGCCGGCCAGTGCTCGCGGCGCAAGGCGGCGAGGAGGATCGCGGCCAGGCTCAGGGCGCCGAACAGGCCCCAGGCCGGCGCGCCGAGATCGGTCCGCGCCACCAGGATGGCGAGCTGCAGCAGGCCGAGGCCGAGGGGCTGGACGAGCATCAGGGTGCGCCCGGCGCCGGGCCGGACCAGCGCGGCGGCCAGCGCCAGCGCGGCGATGAAGAAGCCGGCGAGCAGGGCGTCGTCCGCCGAGCGGTCGGCGATCACATAGAAGGTCCAGACGAAGCTCAGGACGGTCGCTGCCGCCGCCAGCCAGGTCCAGCCGCGCCGCCAGGCGAGCGCGAACAGGGCGATGTCGAGCAAGGCCAAATAGGCGAGCAAGGGCGCCGCGCTCGCCTGCGGATCGCCGACCAGCACCGGCGTCAGGAAGCCGCCGACCAGCCCCATCACCGCGGTCGGCACGCCGTGGCGCAGCGAGAGGCCGAGCGCCGCCGCGGTCACCGCCGCCATGCCGGCAAAGGCGGTCCGGCTGTCGAGCAAGGCATAGAGGACGTGGCTGCCGTAGACGGTCGCGTAGAGGACGGCGATGCCCGCCCCGACCAGGGCTTGGGCGATGCGCGGGTCGTCCGCGAGCCGCCCGGCGCGCGCCCATTCGCCGGTGCCGAGCAGGACGAGCCCGAACAGGCCCGCGCCGACCATGCGGGCGGCGGGCGTGATCAGCCCGATCTCGATCGAGTAGCGGATCAGGAAGATCGCCGCGAGGACAAGGGCGATCCCGCCCAGCCAGATCAGCAGCCTGCCCGCCACCAGCCGCTCGAACAGGCCGCCCAGCGTCTCGCGGGGCTCTTCCGGCAGAACCCCGCCGGCCTCAGGCTCCGAGCGGACCGCCTGCTCGGCCTCCGCGAGTTGCTCCGGCTCGGCGACCATGGCCGGCGCTTCGGCGGTTGCTGCGGCCCCGGCCGCCTCGCGCCGGGCCTGCGGGCCGGTGGCGCCTGCATCGATCTCGACATTGCCCGGCTCGATCAGGCCGTCCAGCCGCTGCTCCAGGACGGTGACGCGGCTCTTCAGGTTGCTGTTCGAGATGAGCAACGCGATCAGCGCGAACAGCAGGATGAGAAAGAGCAGTTCCATCGGCCTCCCAGCGTAACCGTGGAAGCCAAGCCTGTCAGCGACTTAAAGTTCCAGCCTAGATCCGCGCCAGCGGCACCTCGGTCACGTCCCCGGCCCAGATCGCCCGGGCCCGCGCCAGGTTGCGCTCGGCGGAAGCGGCGTCGCCGGCCGCCCGGTCCGCCTGGGAGAGGACGTAGAGCGCGAGCGCGTCGTTCGGCCAGCGGCGAAGCGAGGCGTAGATCTGCGCCCGGGCGCTCTGCGCGTCGCCCGCCGCCAGGGTCGCCGCGGCGAGGCTGCGGCGCACCGAATACCAGAAGATTGGCGGATCGCTGCCCCAGCCCGCGGCGAGCTGGGTCTCCATCGCCTTGCGATAGGCGGTCTGCGCCGCCGCCGCATTGCCGGCCAGCATCGCCGCCCGCCCCTCCAGCACATGTTGGAAGACCTCGGCGAGCTTGCCGCCCATGCGTCCGAAGGCCGGCGAGTCCCTGCCCTCGCGCAGCGCCGCGATCGCCGCCGCCTCGGCGCTCACCCCCGCCGCATCGCCGCGCCGGGCCAGCGCCTCGCCGCGCGCATAATGCAGCTGCGCCTTGTCGAAAACGTGCTCCGGCATGGGCATGGCAAGCACCGAGGCCACGTCGTCATGCAGCCCCCGCGTATAATAAGTGGCGGTGCCCAGCATCGCCGTGCGGTTGTCGCGCGGGCCGGACATGTAGGTCTCGCGATATTGCCGCGACATCTGCATGGCGGTGTCGCCGTCGCCCCGGGCGAGCGCGCTCTCGATCGCGAAATGCATGTTGTGGGCATTGAGGCCCCAGCGATAGTCCGACGCCGCCGGCCTGGTCCGCGCCCGGAAGGCCTGGTCCGCCGCGACCGCCAGCACGTTCACCCGCGCCGCATCCTGGTAGCGCCCGACCCCGTAGAAGGTGTGCGAGGGCATGTGGACGAGGTGGCTCGCCGCCGGCGCGATCCCGCCCAGCCGCTCGGCATAGGGCACGGCGAGATTCTGCCGGTCGATCCAGTCGGTGAGGTGGATGTAGTAATGGATGGCGCCGCCATGGTCGGGGTTGCGCGCCAGCACCCGCTCCAGGAAGCGCTGGGCGAGGTTGCCCGGGCGCGGCTCGTTATTCTCGTCCCAGGTGATCATCCGCGCGTCGGCGGCCATGATGTTGATGATGTCGTCCCCGGGATGGCGGAGTGCTTGGGTTTCCATGAAGCCGGCATAGGCGGCGTTGCGGAAGGCGTCGCCCGGCCCGGTCCGGAGCACCATCGCCTCGACCAGGAGCCGGTCGCGCGCGGAAAGGTTGGCCGAAAGCGCCAGCGCCCGCTGCGCCGCGGTCCGCGCGGCCGCCAGTTCCTCCGTGCGCGGCTGCAGGTTGATCGTCGGGCCGCGCGCCCAGGCCTCGCCGAAATGGCACATCGCGCAATTCGGATCGGCGCGCTGCGCCTGCTGGAAGGCGCGGATCGCCTCCACCTCGTCGAACGCCCAGATCAGGCGAACGCCCTGCGCGAACCAGGCCCGCGCCTCCTCGTTCCGGCTGTCCGGCTCGATGCCGGCATAGCCGAGCCCCTCCATGAGCACGGGCGGGGTTTGCGTTGCGGGCCCGGCGGTGGCTCCGCCCGTCGCCTCTTGCCAACTGCTGACCAAGCCGACGCACTCGGCATCCGGCAGCTCCGCTGGGCGGAGCAAGGTAGCGTCGCGGCTCGCCGTCGCCGGCCAGGCGGCCACGCCCAGAACCGTGGCCAGCATCATCCCTTTCGTCACGCTTCTGCGCATCCGAGGCCTCCCCTGTTTGCGACAAGACTAGCGCGCCTCGCCGGCAAAAACCACTTTCCTACATGTAACCTGTTTGGTTATCAGTTTATCATGGAAATCACCGAAGACTTGAGTCGCCTGCTTCAGCGCTCGCTCAACGCTCTCGGGCGCGGCACGGCCAACCCGCTCCTGAGAGTGGACGGGAGGCCTGGGCGGAAGACGAAAGCTGCCCTGTTCCGCTTCCTGGCCGCCGGCGGATGCGGGGGCGAAGCAAAACTGCTGCGCGCCATGCGGGCGCTCGGCTCCTCGGTTCGTCACAATTCCCCGCGCACGGAGCGGGTACTTTGTAACCTTAGGAGACCCGAATGACCCAGGACGACAGGCCCGGTACCGATCTTACCCCGTTCCGCGCCGCCATCGCGATCGTCGCGCTCGCCGGGGGCCTGATCGGAATGACCGCGCTCTTCTTCGTGCCGATCCCCGCTGGCAATCGCGAGCCGCTGCTGCTCGCCCTGGGCCTGGTGCTCGGCTGGGGCTCGACCGTGATCGGCTATGAGTTCGGCTCCTCGCCTGCCGGGCGGCGCGCCGCCGATGCCGGCATTCGCGATCCGGCATTGCAGGGCGAGCCCGCCGCTCCCAAATAGTCCGCGAACGGAATGAGCGGGAGCCCGACATGGAAGTGTGGCACGGCACGACGATCATCGGCGTGCGCAAGAACGGCAAGGCGGTGATCGCCGGCGACGGCCAGGTCTCCCTGCAGTCGACGGTGATCAAGCCCAATGCGAAGAAGGTTCGCCGCATCGGCGCCAAGGACAAGGATGGGGCTGGCAAGGTGATCGGTGGCTTCGCCGGCGCCACGGCCGACGCCTTCACCCTGTTCGAGCGGCTGGAGAAGAAGCTGGAGGCGCATAACGGCCAGCTGATGCGCGCCGCGGTCGAGCTCGCCAAGGACTGGCGGACCGACAAATATCTCCGCAACCTCGAGGCGATGATGATCGTCGCCGACAAGGACGTGACTCTGATCCTCACCGGCAATGGCGACGTGCTGGAGCCGGCCTCCGGCGTCGCCGCGATCGGCTCGGGCGGCAATTTCGCGCTCGCCGCCGCGACCGCGATCTTCGACTATGAGGAGGATGCCGAGACGATCGCCCGCAAGGCGATGAAGATCGCCGCGGAGATTTGCGTCTACACGAACGAGAATCTGACCGTCGAGACGATCGAGGGCGCGGCGGCCTCGTAAGAACCGCAGGGCCCTTGTCGCTTTGCTGCAACAATGCGGCAGATTCGCGCCGATTGCCGTCACAAACCGCGCCTTCGCCCTCGCCAAGGCCGGGTCGTTCTGCGCAAGTAACGTGCGACCCGCCCTCGGGGAACTTGACCTGCATCAAGGGGGAAATCGCAATGAGCCTGATCGGCCGCCGCTGCCTGGGCGCCAGCCTTTTCTGCATCACGATCGCCGGCCTCGCGCAGCCCGCGCTGGCCCAGGATGATCCGCCCGCGGCCGAAAGCGACGACCAGCTCAACACGGTCTACGTCACCGCCAACCGCCGTTCGGAGAACCTCCAGGAGGTCGCGATCTCGGCGGCGACGCTCGAGGCCGACCGGGTGCAGACCATCTTCGACGCCGGCGCCGACGTGACCGCGCTGGCGGCGCGCGTGCCCGGCCTGTTCGTCGAAAGCTCGAACGGCCGCGTGGCACCGCGCTTCTACATCCGCGGCCTCGGCAACACCGATTTCGACCTCGCCGCCTCGCAGCCGGTCTCGGTGGTGATGGACCAGGTGGTGATGGAGAATGTCACGCTGAAGAGCTTCCCGATCTTCGACGTCGAGCGGATCGAGGTGCTGCGCGGCCCACAGGGGACGCTCTTTGGCCGCAACACCCCGGCCGGCATCGTCATGATCGAGACGCGCCGCCCGACCGACCAGTTCGACCTGCGCGGTTCGCTCAGCGTCGGCAGCTACGGGACGGTCGCGTTCGACGGCGCCGTCGGCGGCCCGATCGCGCCGGGCGTCTCCGCCCGTCTCTCCGTGCTGCTGCAGCGGCGCAGCGACTTTATCGACAACGGCTTCACCGGCGAGGACGATGTCTATGGCGGCTATACCGACTTCGCCATCCGCGGCCAGCTGCGCTTCGAGCCGACCGACCGGTTCAGCGTGCTGCTGCTCGGCCAGTATCGCAAGCTCGACGGCCAGAGCACCCTGTTCCGCGCCAACATCCTCGGCCCCGGCAATAACGAGCTGAACGCCAATTATGATCGCGACACGGTCTTCTACGATGCCGGCGGCGGCAACCCGGCCGAATATGAGGTCTGGGGCGGCTCCGTGCAGGCCAGCTACGATTTCGGCGGCGCGACCCTGACCTCGATCACCGCCCATTATGAGAGCGAAGGCTCCAGCCGCGGCGACATCGATGGCGGTTTCGGCGCGGTCTTCCTGCCGGTGATGGGGCCGGGCTTCATCCCCTTCCCCTCCGACACGCAGGATTCGATCGACCTCAACCAGACCACGCAGGAGCTCCGTCTCGCCTCGAATGCCGGCGGGCGGTTCACCTGGCAGGTCGGCGCCTATTATTTCGACAGCAGCTTCGACGTGCTGACCGAAGGCTTCACCTTCCCGCCGCCCGTGACCGTGCGGCACAGCAACGAGAGCTGGGCGGTGTTCGGCCAGGTCGGCGTGCGGGTGGCGCCCGGCGTCACCCTGACCGGCGGCCTGCGCTACACCGAGGACGACAAGGATTTCGAAGTGGTCGCCGGCGCGCCGCCCAACGACCGCAGCGTCGGCGACGAAAGGCTGAGCTGGGACCTTTCCGGCATCGCCGAGGTCGCGCCCGACGTCCGGCTCTACGCCCGCGTCGCCAGCGGCTTCCGGGCCCCGACCATTCAGGGCCGCGACGTGGCCTTCTTCAGCCCGCCCTCGGTGGCGACGTCCGAGAAGATCATGTCCTACGAGGTCGGCTTCCACACCGAGCTTGCCAATCGCCGGGTGCGGCTGAACGGCGCGGTCTTCCATTACCGCGTGGACGACCCGCAATTCACCGCCGTCGGCGGCGGTGGCAATCTCGTCCAGCTGGTCAACGCCAATGAGGGCACGGCCTGGGGCTTCGAGCTGGAAGGCGCGTTCCGCCCAAGCGAGAATTTCATCCTGACCGCCGGCGTCAGCTACAACGACACCAGGATCAACGACGACACGCTCGCCGTCGGCATCTGCGCGCAGTGCACCGTGCTCGATCCGATCGTCGTCATCAACGGCACCAACCGCGCCCTGGTCGACGGCAACCCGTTCCCGAACGCGCCGGACTGGATCTTCGACTTCACCGCGCGCTGGAGCATGCCGGTGACCAATGACGGCGAGATCTTCGTCTTCACCGATTGGTCCTATCAGGGCCGGACCAACTTCTTCCTCTACGAATCGCGCGAGTTCGTCACCGACGGCCAGATCGAGGGCGGTCTCAGGATCGGCTATGCGGCGCTCGACGGCCGCTGGGAGGTCGCAGTCTTCGCCCGCAACATCACCGACGCCGACAATGTCCGGGGCGGCATCGACTTCAACAACAATACCGGCTTCGTGAACGACCCGCGGACGTTCGGCGTCTCGGGCCGGTTCAACTTCTGAGACGCTGAACGGAATATGGGGGTCATCCCGGCGAAAGCCGGGACCCGGGAACACGGTCCGCGCAGCAGAACGGAGACGCGCTCTCTTACCTGCAACCTGCGCAGCTCATGGGTCCCGGCATTCGCCGGGATGACTCATTTGTAATTCCGCGCGCAGCCAGGTCTCGAAGGCGGTCATCGCCGCGGTCGGTCGCTTCGACTTGAGCCGCGTCAGCCAATAGCCGCCGCGGTCGATCTCGACGGCGAAGGGCCGCACGGCGCGGTCCCCGAACAAAACCGCCGGCGCCAGCGCCACGCCCTGCCCGGCCAGGGCCGCCTCCACCATCAGCGCCGCGCTGTCGAACACCGGCCCGGTCAGCGGTGGAACCTGCTCCACGCCGGCCGCCTCGAACCAGGCCGGCCATTCGTCGCTGCGGTAGGAGCGGAGCAGGGTTTCGCCCGCCAAATCGGGCGGCGCCTTCAGCCGCGCCGCCGTCTCGGCGCTGCACAGAGGCGTCAGCGGCGCCGCGAACAAGGGCATCGCCTCGGTGCCGTGCCAGGCGCCGTCGCCGAAGCGGATCGCGAAGTCCAGGCCTTCCTCGGCGATATCGACGCGGTTGTTGTTGGTGCTGAGCCTGAGATCGACCTCGGGGTGCGCCGCCTCGAACCCGGCCAGCCGCGGCAGCAGCCAGGCGATGGCGAAGCTGCCCACCGCGCCGACGCTCAGCAATTCCCGCCCGCGGCCCTCGTCGAAGCGGGCCAGAGCCGCCGCCATCCGGTCGAAGGCGTCGCGGAGCACCGGCAGCAAGGCCTGCCCCTCGTCGGTCAGCGCCAGCCCGCGCGGCAGCCGGCGGAAGAGCGGCGTGCCCAGCCTTTCCTCCAGTGCCTTCACCTGGTGGCCGAGCGCCGCGGGCGTGACGTTGAGCTCGATCGCCGCCCTGGTGAGGCTGGCATGGCGCGCCGCCGCCTCGAAGGCGCGCAGCCCATTCAGCGGCAGGTAGCGCCTGATCATCCCGCCCTTCTAGCCGCCCCGCGCCGGCAGGAAAGCGGAAGAAAAATATCCGCTCCCCCAAATTCTCCTCGTTTGCACGGCGGCCGGCGTGGCGCGATGATCCCGGGCGAGGAGGCGAGCATGCAGGACCATCTTCTATGGGGACGCCGCGAGACGCTTGGCGCCTTCCTCTCCGCCTTCGCCGCGGTGGCGCTGGTCCGCGAGGCGCGCGGCGCGGCGCGATCCGGCGAGGCGGCGGTGCGGCGCTGGCTCGACGGCCAGCAGGACATCGCCGAGGCACTCGCCGCCGGCCGCCTGTCGGGCGCGCGCTGGGCGGCGGAGGTCGAGCGGCTCGCCCGCGAGGTGGAGGTGCCAGCGCTTATGGCGGTGGTGAACCGCTCGGAGATAAGCCGCGCCGGCCCGCCCTTCGGCAACGACCCGCAGAAGCGCCTCATTCGCTTCCGCGACGCGGCCGGCCAGCCGCGCCGTCTCGCTTATGGCGCCGCCCTGTTCGACTTCCAGCCGCACAATGTCATCACCCCGCACGGCCACCGCCACATGGTCTCCGCCCATCTCGTCGTCGCCGGCCGATTCCGGGTGCGCAATTTCGACCGGCTGGGCGACGAGGGCGGCGCAATGCGGCTGCGCCCGACCCGCGACTATGTCGCCCGCACCGGCCAGGTCTCCACCATGTGCAGCGAGCGGGACAATGTGCACTGGTTCGTGCCGCAGGGCGGGCCTGCCACGACCTTCGATGTCGTCATCTCGGGCCTCGATCCCGGCGCTCCCGACCATCTCATCCAGGCGGTCGATCCCCTGCGGGCCCGCCGCCGCGCGGACGGCACCTTGCTCGCGCCCGTCATCGGCTTCGCCGAATCCTCCCGCCGCTACACCGCCGCCATATGAGGCTCGCGCCCGTGCGGTCCGCGGGCTAGGCTGGAGCGATGGACCGGCGCTTTTTCCTCGGCTCGGCCGCCGCCAGCCTCGCTTTGCCCGGCTGCGCCACGACCATGACGGCCCGCCGGCCGGCTGCAGCGCCGACGGGCTGCCTGCCGCCGGTCCTGGCCACGCCGGACCGCGTGATCCGTACCTTGGCCGGCCTGCGTCCCTATCGCGCGCCCGGGTTCGTCGTCCGGGCCGAAGCGCTGGGCGACAAAAGGCTCGTCCACAATTACGGCCATGGCGGCGCCGGCATCACCTTGTCCTGGGGCACGTCGAAGCTGGCCACCCAGCTCGGCCTGCAGGGTCACCAGGGCCCGGTCGCGGTGCTCGGCGCGGGCGTGATGGGCCTCTCCACCGCGCGCCTCATCCAGGAGGCCGGCTTCGAGGTCACGCTCTACGCCAAGGCGCTGCCGCCCGAGACGACGTCGAACATCGCCGGCGGCCAGTTCCATCCCTTCGGCCATTTCCGCCGCAGCCGGGTCACGCCCGAATGGCAGGCCCAGTTCGTCGCCGCCGTCGACTATAGCTGGCGCCGCTTCCAGATCATGGTCGGCGACGATTACGGGATTCGCTGGCTGCCCACGTTCACCGACGCGACGGAGCCCGAGGAGCAGCTGATCCCGACCTTCCCGCCGCGCAACCGCCTGCTGCGGCCGGAGGAGCATCCCTTCCCCTGGGCCTCTGCGACCAGCTTCGACACGCTCTATGTCGAGACGGGCCGCTATCTGCGCCAGCTCATGCGCGACATCCAGGTCGCCGGCGGCCGGATCCGGGTCCGGGACTTCGCCACGCCCGCGGACATCGCCGCGCTGCCGGAGCGGCTCGTCTTCAACTGCACCGGGCTCGGCAGCCGGGCCCTGTTCAACGACGAGGAGCTCCGTCCCGCGCGCGGGCAGCTCGCCATCCTGCTGCCGCAGCCGGAGGTGCGCTACGCCTTCACCGGCGGGGACGGCTATATGTTCCCGCGGCCCGACGGCATCATCCTCGGCGGCACCTTCGAGCTCGACGAATGGGACGCCACAGCCGAGCCGGCGACGATCGCGCGCATCCTGGAGTCGCACCGGCAGCTCAACGCGAGGCTGCGCTGCACCACTTGAACCGCTTCGTTGCGCCTCCAATGTAATTCGGCGATGAACTACCAGACCTCTGTCCCGGAGAGCGGCCGGGAGCCCACCTTATCCACCGAAACCCCGAGGGCGGCAGGACGAATGAACGAGCAACTCACGCCCAAGGCCGTCGTCGCCGCGCTCGATGCGCATATCATCGGCCAGGACGAGGCGAAGCGCGCCGTCGCCGTCGCGCTGCGCAACCGCTGGCGCCGCCAGCAGCTGCCCGAGGCGCTGCGCGACGAGGTGACGCCGAAGAACATATTGATGATTGGCCCCACCGGCTGCGGCAAGACCGAGATCAGCCGGCGCCTCGCCAGGCTCGCCGACGCGCCCTTCGTCAAGGTCGAGGCGACCAAGTTCACCGAAGTCGGCTATGTCGGCCGCGACGTCGAGCAGATCGCCCGCGACCTGGTCGAGGAGGCGGTGCGGCTGGAGCGCGAACGCCGCCGCGCCAAGGTCCGCGCCGGCGCCGAAGAAGCGGCGATGGAGCGGCTGCTCGATGCGCTCACCGGCAAGGGATCGAGCGAGGCCACGCGGCAAAGCTTCCGCAATCGCTTCTCGGACGGGAGCCTCAATGCTGCCGAGGTCG
>NZ_DASPNF010000002.1:0-220856 GCF_035626655.1 Allosphingosinicella sp. | reverse complement strand
CGGACGACCGGATCATCTACGACAGCAGCACCGGCCAACTCTTCTACGATGCCGACGGCAACGGGGCCGGCGCCGCCGTGCTGTTCGCGACGCTGCAGGGCAATCCGACGCTCGCGGCCAGCGACTTCCTGGTGATCTGACGAACCGATCTCGGCGCAAGGACCGCCGTCGCCACTGGCGACGGCGGTCCTTCGTCGTTGTGATCGCGAGTGCGGCCCGATGCCGTTTCGTCGCGCCGTCCTGAAAAGGCCCCGGAACTTTCTGCCGCAATAACAATTAACCACGCGCTGCGGCGATCGCCGCTTCTTCGGCTGGGGTTCACCTATTGTCCGACTGGAGACTCATGTTTTCCGGTGCTGCCGATTCTTGCCCGGCTTCGGCGGTGCGCCAGCTGCGCCTGAGCCCCCACGGACCTCTTTTTGCGTCCCCACGGATTAGACGCCCTGCCTCCGCCGTTCCCAAACAATAGCCAGAGAATCCAGGGAGAGCTCTCATGCGCCAGGCCAACCGCACCCTCCGCTCCACACCGCTCCAGAATCCCGACCATATCGAGCAGACGATCTTCCGTCTGGCGGCTCTGGACCGCACCGCCGACGCCATGTCGCTCATCGGCGATGCATCCAGCCAGCTTCAATTCTCGCGCGGGCTGAGCAGGTTCGAGACCGGCTTCGGGGTAAACGGCAGCGATCTCAGGCCCTTGGTGTTCCCCGACGAGACCGGCACCAGCGACGATTGGCGGCGTCCCGCCAACTACCAGCCGGTCGAATCGGCCTGGTACATCCCCGGTCCGACCGCCATCATCGACGTCTACGCGCCCGACGAGAACACCAGCGGGACGCTGGTGGTCGACGATGCCAACCACGTCATCGCGGCGTGCGACGCGCCCGGCGACAATGACTGGTTCGCGGTCAACCTGACGGCCGGCGTTACCTACGAATTCGGTCAGTTTGCCTGGGTCGGCGGCCTTCCGGGCGCCGAAGGCAACGGCATCCCGCTCGCCGATGCCTATCTGGAACTTCGCGATGATAACGGGATGCTGCTCTCGATCGCGGATGGCGGCGGACCGAACACGCCGTCGGGCCTCGATGCGCTCATGACGTTCCAGGCGACCTATACGGGCACCTATTATGTCAACGCTACGTCCTTCGACAACACCGGCGACGGGGTCGGCGACTTCGCCGGCGATTACGAAATTTTCGCCAGGACCGCGACGGGAACCGTCTATACGACCGAATATGACATTTCGAGCCCACTCCACTCGATCGACTGGGGCGGCGTCAGGGTCAACCGCGCGCATCAGGCGGTGGAAAATCCCGACGGCATGGAGGGGCCGCGGGTGACCGGGGATCCGGCAGCGGATCCGGGCGACGTCGTGGGCAACTCCCTGGGCTTCCCGGGCAAGAACGTCATCTACCTCTATTTCGCGGGCGAGGGAGATATCTACTTCCATCAGGATTCGACCATCCCGGCCCAGGTCGTGGCCCAGAATCCCTATCAGTACGAAGTCCAGGCCATGCTGAACGCGGCGAACGAATTCTCCAAGGTCGCCGATGTGGTCTTCGTGTCCAATTATACGCTCAACGCGACGACCGGCCTCTACGAGCGCGACGAGAGCATCAAGTACAAGCCGGGCCCGTTGGCCGAGCCGGGCGTCAAATATGCCGCCGGCGTGGATGGTGACGGCTTCGACGCCGATTTCTTCTACTTCTCCTATCCTGGCACGCCGGGGCCGGTTATTTCCCTGCTCGGCTCGATGAACCCGCCCGATACCGGCGACGAGGGCGTCGCCCAGTTCAATTCCGCTGACGAGCGCTGGAGCGCGCAGATGCTTCAGCCGGGCGGCTTCTCCTTCGTCACCCTGATCCACGAATTCGGCCATGGCATGGGCCTCGCGCACCCGCACGACACCGGCGGTGGCTCGAGCGTCATGCCGGGCGTCAACCCCCTCCTCCCCGGCGATGATGGCGGGGCCGGAACGCACGGCCTCAACCAGGGCGTCTACACGATGATGTCCTACAATGACGGTTGGGAAAGTTCGCCCTACGGCTCGGCCGAGACCACCAACGAGGGCTATGGCTGGCTCGGCAGCCTGATGGCGCTCGACATCGCCGTCATCCAGGACAAATACGGCGTCAACGAGGATTGGGCCACCGGCAACGACACCTATGTCCTGAAGGACGTGAACGAGTGGGGGGTCTATATCGATGCCGCGACCGGGCAGCCGGCCGTGCACGATGCCACCAATCAGGCGACGGCCCGCGACGGCTATTATGTGGGCGAGAGCACCTATTATTCGTCGATCTGGGACGCCGATGGGGTCGATCAGATCGTCTATAGCGGCGCCAGGAACGCCAATATCGATCTGCGCGCGGCCACGCTGCAATATGAAACTGGCGGTGCCGGGTGGATGTCCTATGCCACCGGCATCTTCGGCGGCTTCACCATCGCCAACGGCGTCACCATCGAGAATGCAACCGCCGGCGCGGGCGCCGACACGCTCACAGGCAACAATGTCGCCAATGTCCTGAACGGCGGCGGCGGCATCGACATCCTGGCGGGCCTTGGCGGGAACGACATCCTCTATGTCGACAATGCGTCCGACCAGGCGCTCGAAAATGCGGGCGAGGGCTTCGACGCGGTGCTCTCGAGCGTCAGCTATGCCCTCGCGGCGGACACGGAGGTCGAATGGCTGTCGACCGCCCTGACGGCCGGCACTGCGGCCCTGAGCCTGACCGGCAACGGGATCGCCAATTATCTGATCGGCAACAATGGCGCCAACACGCTGAACGGCAGCGGCGGCGCGGACGTCATGATCGGGTTCGGGGCGGACGACATCTACGTGGTCGATGCGGCGGACGACCTGGCCTTCGAGAATGCGGGCGAGGGCTTCGACGCGGTGCTGACGAGCGTCAGCTACGTGCTCGGCGCCGGCCAGTCGCTCGAGTGGCTGTCGACCTCCTTCACCGCCGGTACCGGGGCGATCAACCTCACCGGCAACGGGATCGGCAATCACCTGATCGGCAATAACGGTGCCAACACGCTGGACGGCGGCGGCGGCGTCGACGTGATGGTCGGTTTCGCCGGCGACGATATCTTCGTCGTTGATTCGGCGGGTGATCTCGCCTTCGAGAATGCCGGCGAGGGTTTCGACACGGTGCTGGCGGGCGCCAGCCATGCGTTGGCTGCGGGCCAGTCGATCGAGTGGCTGTCGACCGCGTTCACAGCGGGGACCGCGGCGATCAACCTCTCCGGCAACGAGGTCGGCCAGTATCTGCTGGGCAATAACGGCGCCAACACGCTGGACGGCGGCACCGGCCACGACGTGCTGATCGGCTTCGGCGGCGCGGACAATTTCGCCTTCACCAGCGCGCTCGGCGGCGGCAATTTCGATCTGATCGCCGACTTCCAGGGCGGCAGCGACAAGATCCAGCTGGACGACGCCGTGTTCACCCAGATCGGCGGCCTCGGCGCGCTCAATGCCAACGCCTTCGTGACCGGCACGGCGGCCGCGGATGCCAGCGACCGGATCATCTACAACAGCACGACCGGGCAGCTCTTCTACGATGCCGACGGCACCGGCGCCGGCGGGGCGGTGCTGTTCGCGACGCTGCAGGGCAATCCGGTCCTCGCCGCCAGCGACTTCATGGTGATCTGAGCGACTTCCCCTCCCCGGCAACGGGGAGGGGTTTCCGCATGGTCCGCCGGCCGTCGGTAAAGGATCAGGGTTAAACTGCGGCGAGCCGAGCCTCCGCGGGGGGCGAGCCGCCCGGCGCCGGGATTCCAACCGCCGGGCCGATGCCGTAATCTCCCCGTGTGGCGGAGGAGGCTAGCAGCGTGGCGGCCGAGGAGGGCGGTCCGCACTCCTGGCGCGCCTTGTGGGTCAGTGGGGGCGCGCTTCTGGCGACGCTCGCGCTCATCGCGCTCATTGTCCTGATCACCCAGTCGAACCGGGCCCGCGACCAGGCCTTGCGCTGGGAGCGGAGCACCAACGAGCTGCTGCTCCTCACCCGCAACATCGATGCCAGCATCTCTCGCGCCGAGACCGAGCTCAACCGCTACCTGCTCGACAACAAGCCGACCACCGCCACCTCTTATTATAATGAGTGGCGCAACGCCGGGACCCTGGTCGACCAGCTGCAGCGGGCCATGCGAAGCGATCCCGCCCAGGTCCGCCGCGCCGCCGAGGTCGCGCGGCTCTTCCGGCAGCGCTCCGCCGAGCTGGCGCCGGCCGCTTATTTCCTCCAGCAGCGCGGGGCCGCCCGGGCGGGCGGCCTGGTGCAGCGCGCGGCGACCGCCAGGACCCTGGTCGAGCTCCGTGCCAGGCTCGAGGAGATCGCCGCCGCCGAGCGCGCCCAGCTCGGCCGGCGGATGGCCGAGACGCAGGGACTGGTCGACCGGGCCGACACCTATACGGACCTGCTCGGCTTCCTCGGCATCATCGTCGGGCTCGGCGCCATCGGTCTCGCCTTCCTCGCCTGGCGGGCTTTCGTGGAGGGGCTGCGCAGCCGCGAGGAGGCCGAGGATATCGGCTGGCGCGCGCTCGACCTCGAACAGGCGGTGCAGGCCCGTACCCGCGAGCTGAGCCAGGCGAACGAGAATCTGCGGCGCGAGGCGGCCGACCGCGCCGCCGCCGAGGCGCAGCTGCGCCAGGTGCAGAAGCTGGAGGCGGTCGGCCAGCTCACCGGCGGCATCGCGCACGACTTCAACAACATGCTCGCGGTCATCGTCGGCGGGCTCGATCTCGCCCGGCGCAAGCTGCACGGCCCCCGCCGCGAGGTCGAATTCCACCTCGACAACGCGATGGAGGGCGCCACCCGCGCCGCCGCTCTGACCCGCCGCCTGCTCGCCTTCGCCCGGGCCGAGCCGCTGCTGCCCGAGGCGGTGGCGCCGGCGCAGCTGGTCGAGAACATGCTGGAGCTGATCGACCGGGCGATCGGCGAGCGGATCACCGTCCACACCCAGTTCCAGCCCGATATCTGGCACGTCTGGGCCGACCCGACCCAGTTCGAGAATGCGATGCTGAACCTCGCGGTCAACGCCCGCGACGCGATGCACGGGCGCGGCGACCTCGACATCTGCGTCGACAATGTCACGCTCGCCGAGGCGGAGACCGCCGACCTTCCCGCCGGCGACTATGTCCGCATCCGCGTCACCGACACCGGCACCGGCATCGCCCCCGAGCATCTGGACCGCGTCTTCGAGCCCTTCTTCACCACCAAGGATGTCGGCAAGGGCACCGGCCTTGGCCTTTCCCAGATCTTCGCCTTCGCCCGCCAGTCCGGAGGCGACGTCACCATCGCGTCGCGCGTCGGCGACGGCACCACGGTCGCCATCTATCTGCCCCGCTCGGCCGCCGCCGCCGAGCAGGCCTCCGGGCAGGTCGCGCCGCGCGTCCGCCATGCCGAGCCGGCCGCGCGCGGCGGCCATGGCGCGGCGATCCTGGTCGTCGAGGACGATCCCCGCGTCAGCCGCTCCACCGTGGCCGCGCTCGAGGAGCTGGGCTACCGGCCCTATCCCTGCGCCAGCGGCAAGGAGGCGCTCGCCATATTGAAGCGCGAGCCCCATCTCGCGCTCGTCGTCACCGACGTGATGATGCCGGAAATGACCGGCACCGAGCTCGCCGCCGAGGTGAAGCGCCGCCGCCCGGACATGCGTATCCTCTTCGTCACCGGCTATGTCGGCGAGGCGGGCGACGCGGACGATCTGGCCGGCCATGCCGTGCTCAGGAAGCCCTTCACCGTCGCCGCGCTCGCCAGCTCCGTCGAGGCGGCCCTGGGCGGCGTGAACGGCGGCAGCGTAAACGGCTTCAGCGGATCGCACCCCGCCGCAGCAGACGAGGCAGCAGAGTAAGCGCGCCGAGGATCGGCCAGCGCCGCTGCCAGGGTTTCACCACGATCCCGGCCCCCGAGTGGCGGTTGATCTTCCAGGCGAGATAGTCGACGCCGCCGGCGAAGGTGGTGGTCGCCTTGGCGAGGCGGACGATGCTCATCGCCTTGCCCTTGCGCCGGAACCGGCGCCAGCGCTTCCGCGCCTTCTCGGCGTCGAGCGGGCGGGCCAGCGGCAGCGCGGCGTCGCCGAACCGCCGGTAGCGCTCCGGGTCGGTGTCGACGATCGAGACGGACTTCCCCTTCCGCTCGGCGCGCAGCTCGCTGTCATAGGTGAGCTCGAAGCCCCGCCGCCAGACCGCGAGCGGATCGCCCTTCTCGGCCTCGTCCAGCATCGGCAGCGCGAAGCCGAACAAGGTCGGCGCCGCGCGGCCGACCGCCGCCACCGCCATGGCGCGCGCATCCTCGTCCTTCGCCCAGACCAGCCGCGACGGCTGCGCGAAGCGCGCCCAGACCGAGACGGTCCCCGCCTCCGGCCCGTTCTCCCGCGCGAAATCCGCCTCGCTCAGCACCGCATATTTGGCCGCCAGCCCTTCATGCTCGAACGGGAAGACGTTGGGCGGCACCAGCCGGTTGGCGAAGGCGTACCAGCCCCGCCCATAGGCCTCGCGATAGGTTGAGACGACCAAATAGAAATCGAGCATGAGCCCGTCCAGCTCCTTCTCCCTGAGGCAGGAGCCGTAGAAGAGCACCGCGCGCGCCGCGCCCGGGTAGAGCGCCGCCACCGCCTCCGCCATCGCCGTCACGCGCGGGTCGACCGGCAGCGCCAGTTCTTCGGCGACGAGGGCGGGGAGCGAAGCTTGAGTCATTCGGGGGCCGCATCTTCCGTCGGGGCGCCATAGGTGGCGATGGCGGGCGGGACGGCGCAGCCAAGCGATTCGATGCCGAAATGGTCCCGCGCCGCCGCATCCAGCGCCGTATAGCTCTCCCCCGCCCTGGCATAGACTCGCACGGAGCTCTCCAGCTTGCCGTAGCGAAGCGCCTTCGCCGCTACCCGATCCTCCGGGGACTGGCTGTCCTCGCGCTCGTAGAGCTGGGAAATCCGTTCGTTGATCGCGAACACCCGCGTGCGCAGCTCGACGAAGCTTTCGATCAGCGGCGTCGGCGGGCGGCCGGTGTCGAACTCCCGCATCGCGGCCACCATCTCCGTTGTCCGGTAGCCCTTGAGGTCGAACTGCCCGGCGCCCGAGGCGGGGCCGGATTTCCGGTCCTTCCGGGACAGGGCCGTGGCCAGCCGCTCGCCGATCAGGCGATAGGCCTGGAAGGCGAGCTTGTGGGCGGCCCGGGCCCGCTCCCTCATCTCCTCCCGCACGTCCTCGCGCTGCTTCTGCACCTGATAGGCGGCTACTCCGAAGCCCGCCACGACCGCGAAGATCGAGCCGATCGCCTGCACCCAGCCGGTCACCTCGCCCGGCCCTGCGGCCAGGAGATGCGCCAGCCCGATGGAAAACAGGAGGATGCCGGCAAAGGCGGCGAGGATCGAGGCGCCTGCGCCCAGGACGAGTCTTGGATTCCTCATCGGCCGATCCTCCGCGCAGCGACGTCGCTTTCGCTTACCGATCCCGGCGCGCGTCTGGAAGGGTCAGGCCGCCAGCTTCAGGAAGGGCACGGGCGCGGTCGGGCGCAGCACGATCGGGCGCTCCTCCTCGGCCTCGAACATCTCGCCGTCGAGGATGATATTGTTGTTCGCGCCGGCGATGCGGATCTCGTCGCCACGCTCCAGATAGACGCCGCGGATGCGCCTGAGGCCGAGCTTGCCGCGCACCGCCGCGAACAGGGCGCCGAAGATGGAGAGCAGGTTGCGTTCGATCACCATCAGCTGCATCGCGCCCGGCCGCTGGCCCTCGACGCGGACGTTGGAATTGAGCAGCAATTTCTCCAGTGTGGTCACCATCAGGAAGGCGAACTTGCCCTGCATCTCGCCGCCGCTCTTCGCCAGCGTGACCTTGATCGGCTTCCACTTGGCGGGGAGCAGCCGCGAGCGGCGCCCGGTGATCACGGAGACCATCCCCATCATGAAGGTGAGGAAATGCGCCGCCCAATTGGGCAGGCCCAGCGGATAGATTTTGTGGCGGCAGTAGAGGATCGTGTCGGCGAGGCCGGCGCCGCCGAGGAACATGCCGAGCACGGGCCGCTCGTTCTCGCCCGCCCGGCCGCCGGACAGGGCGATCAGCTCGCGCGAGACGATGTGCGGGACCATGTCGCCGCGGACCAGCTCCAGCACCCGCTCGAGCGCCATGATCGGGTCGCCGCCGGCGCCGAGATCGTGGGCGATGAGGTTGGTCTTGCCGTTGGGCAGCACCGCCACGGGCGGCGGATCGCCGAGGAAGTGATTGCCCTGGTGCAGCTCGGTCAGCGCCGCCTGCACGGTGCCGTCGCCGCCGTTGATCACGATCGCCCTGGGCCGGACCCGGGCGATCGTCCGCATCGCGTCGGCGATCTGGCTGACGTCCTCCACCTCATAGTGGAAGATGTCGCGATGCTCGGCGCAGAAGGCCCGGACGCGCGGCAGGAGCGACCGGTTGCCGGTCGACCTGGGATTGGAGAGGAGCGCGACCGAGGCCATCTGTGCCTTGCCTTACGATGCCCGGACCGGACGGATGGCGAGGCCGAAGCGATAGTTGAGCACGACGCCCACCGGGGTGACGCCGCGGCCGACGTTGATCGCCACGTTGTTGTAGTTGGGCCTGAGGTTGGTCAGCGACACGCGAGGGTTGCGCGAGAAGCCGCCGCCGTCGCTCCAGTCGGAGCGGTTGTTGCCGTTGACGTCGTGACGGACCGCGACCGCATAGCGGCCCGGGCCCGGCAGCGCGACGCAGATCCGCATCGGCCCGGAGGCGGTCACCGGCACGTTGATCTTGCGGAGCGTCTGGCCACGGGCGAGGAAGCGGCTCGGGTCGCTGCCATAGATGGCGACGCGGATATTGCCGCTGCGCTGGCGGAAGCCGTCGACGGTGACGAGCACCGCATTGCCGCCCGAGCGGCAGACGCCGGCGTCGGCGCCGAGCTGGGCGCTGGCCGGCGCCGGAAGAGCGAAAGCCGCGCCGGCCGCGGCGAGACCGATGGCTGCTTTGCCAAGGCCTGCTCTGGTGGTGAGCTTGAGAGACATTACGCGAAACTCCTGGGCTTGCCGGGCCCAACAGCGGCCCGGCGGATTTGACACCTTGCCCCCATGTCGAGGCGCCATGTGGTGTACGCTTGCGGCAGAAATGTGTTCGCGCGGGGACCAAAGGTAGGAAAATCCTGCAGAACCTCCGCGCAGAGCGACGGTTTCGACGAATGTGGCGGACGGTGCGACGAACGTGCGGCGGTGGAGTGGGGTGGAACTATACAAACCAACCGCGAGGGAGGCGGGTTGGACCAAGCGGGCGCCACGCCCGGCCCCAGGCGTGTCCCGGATGCGTAAGAGCCGGCGACGGGCGCCGGCTCTCGCTGATTTGGGGATTTTAGTGCACTGTCACCGTACTCTCCACCGTACCCTCCCGCTAATTGGTGGGCTCAGTAGCACCGCAATCTATCGAGGCTCATAGCCCCAGATCATCGCCGTTAGAACTACAGCAAAAAGTGAGGAGGCAGACAGCGTCAAGATCGTAACCCCCAATCGCCGTAAGTCCTTCCTTCTCCCTATTAACGATACAGTAATAACAAGCGTAATCAGAATTATCGGATTAAGAAATCCCCTATAATTGTGGTATTCAATAGTATGGATCGCTACTGTTGTCAGTATTATTACAGCCAATGACTTAATCAGGAGTATCCATAAGCAATCTTTACTCACCAGCATATTCCTAAGTAGTAGTTGGCTCTATCAGAGTTTCCAACATATCCAGTGGAGATATTGACTAAATAATCGAGATAGTGGGTAAGCCCAGTGGAAACTATAGCTGCAGTGAATCTCCCGTCGGCGCCTCTGTCGTTAATATAGATCTTAACCGCAAGATCAGGCATACTTGGAATCGAAACTTGATAGGCATATCCGGCATGGGGACTTGTGCTTCGCGACCATCCGCCAACCGATATGTTCGGCAACACGGTGAACTGGGCAAACTCGCTCGTGAATGGTATAGTCCGGGGGGCGAACGAATCTCCATATATTTCTGACAATGCCTTATTAACAGCTCGGGAAGTGTGCGCGGGCGAGCGTGGCGCTGGCCCCAGACATCGTGGCGTCGGACGCTTGGACGGCGCCTTTGGCCGTCGGCCGTTCACAACCACTACCTGCTCACCCGGAGCCACCTGTCCCGGCGTAGCCGTGGGCGGCGGAAGCAAATCTGTATTGGTCGGTACACAGGCGCCCCCGTTCCTGACTGTTCCATCAGGACACCTAGTCGCGGTCACCACGGGACAATTGAATTCAGTGCACTCATCCTCCGGGCCGAGGCCCCATGGGTCAGTAGAGTTGATCGGATTATTGACGACATAGGCATAGAGGTTCATCCCGCCCCCGAACCCGATCGGATCGGTCTGCATGAACCTGCCCATGGCTGGGTTATAGGCGCGGGCGCGATAGTGATAGAGCCCGGCCTCGGGGATCCAGGCCTGGCCGGTATAGCCGAACCGGCCGGCGAGAGTGCCCTGGACGTTGCCATATTCGTCATAGCGGTTGAGCGTCGCGCCCGTGGACAGGCTGACGCGCGCCACCACGCTGCCGCGCTCGTCGGCATGGCTGGTGCCGAACTCGCCGGCCGGATAGTTCAGCCAGATCAAAGGCTCGTCCACGCCGGGGCCTGATCCGTGGAACATGAGCGGCGCCCCGTTCGTCGCATATTCGCCGAGCAGACTGAGCCCGTCATAGAGGAACAGGCGCGTATTGGTGCCGTCGCTGACGCTGTAGAGCCGGCCCAGCGGATCGTAGGTCAGCGTCGCGCCCGGCGCCGAGACCAGCCGGTTCTCGCTGTCATAGCCGTAGCTCGCACCGCCGATCGCCGAGACGTTGCCGCGGCTGTCATGGCTGACGCTGGTCCCGCCGGTGGCGGTCACCTGGTTAAGGCCGTTCACGCTGTTGGTCACATTGGCATTGGCGTGAGCGGTATAGCTGTACGCGTCGTTCGAACGCGTGTTCGAGACGATCTCGCCGGCCGGGTTGTAGCTGTAGCCGAAGGCCACGTCGTTCGCGGTAGACGGCAGATCGAGCGACAGGCCGGTCAGCCGGCCGACATCGTCATAGCTGCGCGTCGAGCTGTTCCCCCAAGCATTGGTGACGGTCCGTCGGCCCGCTTGGTCGTAGGACAGGGTCGCGATCGTTTCGCAGCTGCCGTTGAGCAGCCCCGACATCTCGCCGGTGACCAGATAGGAGAAGCAGATCCCGAAATGGCCCTGCGCCTCAAGCGTGAGGCGACGGCCGGCGGCGTCCCAGGTGGAGTTGACCGTCCGCACCGGCCCGGTCTCGCTGAGCTGCCGGCCGAGCGCGTCATAGGTGAAGCCCAAGGTCTGCGCCGAGGTCGCCGCCGAGGTCAGCCGGCCGAGCAGGTCATAGGCATAAGTGACGTCCAGCTCGCTGCCCGGCAGGTTCTTCGCCGTGACCCGGTTCAGATTGTCGTAGCTGTAGGCGATGCTGTTCGTGTCGCGCAGGCGCCGGCTCGAGACGAGCGGCGTGCTCAACGTCCCGCCGCCAGCAGTCGCGTAGGTCAGCTCCTCATAATCGGTCGTCGAGCTGGTCCCCGCCGTCGAGGGATCCGGCATCCGGGTCCGCGAGAGCCGATCGTGGCCGTCATAGACATAGGTAGTCCGGTTTCCGTTCGCGTCGGTGACGGTCTCGACCTGGCCATTGTCCCTGTACGTGGCCGTCACCTCGTCCGCGGCGACGCCGCTGACGCCGTAGCCGGTCTCGACTTTGGTCACCTGTCCGGCATTGTCGTAGCTGGTGCGCACGATCCGGTCCGGGCCGAAGTCGTTCCCCCCGGTGCCCTGCGTGTCCAGGGTGCAGGCGTCGACCGCGTCCGTGCCGGCGGTGGCGAACTCCGCCGGGTTCATGCGCTGCGCGACGCAGCGCACGCGGCCGAGGCTGTCATAGCCGGTCTCGGTCAGTTGGTAGGTGGTGCTGCCGGACATCAGACGCTGCACGGTCGGCCGCGCATTGGCGTCATAGTCCTGCTCGACGCGCTGCAGCGCCGTGAAGCCGGTATTCCAGTCGCTGTCCGACTGGCTGTCGACCGTCCCTTGCTCCACAGTCGTCGGAAGGCCGTTGGTCCAGGTGGTGCGCACCGCCCGGTGCTTGAGGCTGCCCCCGCCGTCCGGATCGGGGCCGATCACGCCGACCACGCGCCGCGCCTGATCGTAGCGGTAGCGCGTGGTGTCGGCGCTTCCCGAGAGCGGCCCGTCCACGGTCAGCATATTCCCGAGCGGGTCATAGGTCATCGTGTCGGTCGCGCTGAGCGTGCCCGTGCCGTCCCGACGCGTGACGGACGTGACATTGCCGTTGGAGTCGTAGGCGATCGTGGCGCGGCTTTCGTCGGCCGTCCCGACGCAGGATGTGTTCGGCGGCCAGGGCGGGGAAGGCAGGGCCTTGTTGTCCTCGCCCGTGGCGCAGGCGGAAATGCTGGTCGGCCGATAGGCGCCGCCGGTCAGGGTATAGGCATAGCGCGTCTGCGGCCGGTTGGCTCCCGTGGTCGGCGCCGGCGCGGTGATGCGCGTCACCCCGCCATGCGTGCCGTCATAGGAAAATTGGGTCTGGAAGCCGCGCGCATCGGTGATGCTATTCGGCTGGTTGCAGGTGAGTGGATTGGTGCAGGTCGCATCGTAGCTGGCCGTGGTCACCATGTCCGCCAGGCCGCTGCCCGACTTTGTCACCGCCCGCGTCTCGGTCACGTTGCCGCGCGCGTCATAGGTATAGGCGACGTAATTTCCCTCGGGATAGGTGATCCGCGTCAGCCGGGCGTTGCTGTCATACTGGTAGCTCGTCGTCCGGCTCAGCGGGTCGGTGACCGCGGTGACCCGGCTCTTGGCGAGATCGGCGACGACGGTGGACGTCTGGCTCGCCGCATCGGTGATCGTGGTCGTCGCCGTGCTGCCGACGACGCTGCGCGAATAATTGGTGGTCACGCCGTCGCGCGTCACCGCGCTGACCACGCCCCCGCTCCCGTAGCTGATGGTGACATTGTCCGCCGCCGAACCGGGCCGGCGGATGCCGGTGATCGCGCCGGAGCCGTTGCGGGTGATGCGCCAGGTCTGCCCGCCGGTGTCGGTAATGTCCTCCACCGTGCTCGAGACCGCCGTGTAAGTCACCGTCGGATTGGTCGCCGGCGCGGTGACGCTGTTGGTAAAGGTCGCACCCGTCGCCTTGCTCCAGCTGGCATTCCAGGGGACGACGCTCGGATAGTTCATGGTGAAGCTGTAGCCGGCGCTGCTGCTGACCCCGGCCTGCCGGACCCAGACGCCGGGCGAGATGCACTCGAACAGCTCCGGATCGTAGGCGAAGCAATGCTCGGCCAGGGTCCAGTCGACGGTGAAGGTCATGCCGTTCGGGCGGGCCACGGAGAGGACCACCATACATTCGGGCGTCGCGCTCGCCGCGCAGGGGCCGTAAGTGTAGCTCCCGGCCAGGCCGAAGCCGACTGTCGTCCCCTCCGCCGATCGATAGCTGTACGTCCCCGATCCGGCGGTCAGCGTCGCCCCGGTCGCGTTGTCGGGCACCCAGGTCGAGCCCGAGAGGGTGAAGCGCTCGCTCCGGGCGCCGAACTGCACCAGCATCTCGGTGCCGCCGCTGAGCTGGGTGAGCGAGCCCTGCCACTGGCTGAGCCGGCCATAATCGTTGCGGTCGCTGCGCATCAGGCTGACCGCGCCGTCGCCCGAGCCGATCGAGCCCTCGACCATCTCGAAGACGAAGCGGCCGCTGACCAGGTCGACGCCGTTGGAGTCGATTTCCTGGAAGCGCGGCGGCGGTGAGGTCTGCGCCAGGGCGGGCGTGGTCAGGGCGGTGGAGGCGAGCAGGGCGCAGGACAGGGCGCCCGCCCGAAGCAGGTTGGTCTTCATCTCTCATCTCCGTTTCAGATGCGGCGCAGGCCGCCGCGCACCGGCCCGTTCATCCCGGGCCGCCGGTGTTGGTCAGGTCTTGTTGCTGGGGATCGAGGCGGCGCCGCGATCCCGGCCCGTCACGGCGCGCCGGTCACGTTCTTCAGCGTGCGGTTGTCGGCCTTGTCGTAACTGTAGTTGGTCACGACATTGGCGTTGACGCTGCCATTGTGCTGGACGCGGACCAGCCGGCCGCGCGCGTCATAGCGATAGGTCAGGGTCTCGGCGGCGTGGGCCGCGGCGACCGCGGCCAGGCCCAGCCCGGCGGCGGCGATGATCTCGATTTTCTTCATGTGGCGTCTCCATTCATGCCTGCCCCCGGCAAAGGCCGGCGAGCGGGGAGCCCCGCCGGGCCAAGGGGGGAAGCCCGGCGGGGCGGCGGCGACCCCTCAGAAGCGAGTCGCTGCCATGAACGAAAGAAGAACATCTGAAATCCTACAAGGCAAGGACTTTTGAACCGGAACGGTTCGATCCATAGGAGTGCGTAGTAAGAAAATGGTGAGCGCATATAGCGCTCAGCCGGGAGAAGCGCGCTTATCGCCGCGACCCGCGCCGCGCCGCGCGATACTGGTCCGGCCGCTCGAAACTGCCCTGCCAGACGCCGCGGCGCGCGCGCCGGGCCGCTGCCTCGTCCGCTTCATAGTCGCGGGAGTAGCGAATATAGGCGAGCGCCCAGCCCCCGGCGACCATCGCCCGGTTGAGGTCGCGCCCGCCGACCGTGCAGATTGCGACGCTGCGCCCGTAGGAATCGCGGTCGCGCTCGGCGCAGTCGGGCCGCCCGTCCCCGATCAGCCGCGCCAGCGCCGCGCTCGCTTCCTCGCCGCAGCGATAGCGCCTGCCGTCCGCGTCGCTGCAGCTCTGCGCTCGCTCCGGCGCGTCGATCCCGTGCAGCCGGATTCGCGCGTCGCCGATTCGGAGCGTGTCGCCGTCGACGATCCGGACGGCGCCGGCCGGGTTCCCGCCGATCCTCTTGCCACCGCGCTCCGCCTTCGCCGGCGGCACCGGCGAAAGCTCGGAGGGCGCCGGGCCCCGCCCGGCCAGGGCAAGCCCGGCCGCGACCACAACCGGAACGAGAAGCAGAAGGGACCGCCGCCGCATTCCTCCATTTCGGAGGAAATCATGCCGCCGTAATCACCGATGAACGCAAGTCCGGGGTCCGATTGTGTGGCATTGCGGAATTTCCACAGGCGGTCGCCCGTCTGGGCGCGTCCGGTCAAAAGGGTAGGCGCGCACAAAAAAATGGCCTGCGCGCACGGGGGGCGGGCGCGCGCCGACCTCCCTGGCGGCTATTGCGCAGGGACCTGAAGTCCGCACGCATTTCCTGCGTCAGGAATCCGGGCTGCTCCCAGGCGGCGAAATGGCCGCCGCCTAATTTGGGGATTTAGTGCACTGTCACCGTAATCCGTCACCGTAATCCGTAATCCCACCGTAATCCTGGCTGGCGCGCGAGCAGCCCGGTCAGCGGGCCAGAAGTCGTTGAGTATCTGGCGCCTCATCGCCGCGAAATCCTGATGTAGGATAGGTAGATATAGTCGGGCTTGGGAGGAACGCTGCACCACAACCCTCGTTGTCGAATAAGCCTTCAAGAACAGGGGTTTCCGGCTTGATTAAACTGACCGACGCGAACGCGCCGGAGGGAAGCATTGCGCCCTCCTCCAGTCCCGCCTTCACTTTGCTCTGCTTCTCGCATCTCAGATGGTCCTTCGTATTTCAGCGGCCCCAGCACCTGATGAGCCGCTTCGCCCGAGCCGGCCGAACGATCTTTTGGGAGGAGTCTGAGGCTGCAAGACCCGGCAGCGCGCCGGCGCTCGGTGTACGGACCTGCGCCGAGACCGGGGTCGTCGTCGTCACCCCTTCCCTGTCCGAGGAGCTTCAAGGCCCGGCACGCGACCGGGCCCTCAGGAAGCTCCTCGACGCCTTCGTGGCCGGCGAGGAGAAACCTCTGGTCTGTTGGTATTACACGCCGATGATGCTGCCCTTCACGCGGCACGTCGAACGCCTCTGCACCGTCTATGACTGCATGGACGAGCTCGCCAATTTCCGCTTCGCGCCGCCCGAACTCCTGTCGCTCGAGCAAGACCTGTTTGACGAGGCCAACCTCGTCTTCACCGGCGGCTTCAGCCTCTACGAGGCGAAAAAGGACCGGCATCCCGAGGTCCACCCGTTCCCGTCCAGCGTCGACCGCGCCCATTTCAGCCGGGCGCGTGATCCCATGCCGGAGCCGGCGGACCAGAACGCGATTCCTGGACCACGCCTGGGCTACTACGGCGTGATCGACGAGCGGCTGGATCTCTCGCTGATCGCCGCGCTCGCCGACGCGCACCCGGACTGGTCGATCGTCATGGTCGGCCCGGTCGTGAAGATCGATCCCGCGGAGCTGCCCAGGCGCCCCAACGTCCATTATCTCGGGGGCAAGACCTATGACGAGCTGCCGGCCTATCTGGCCGGCTGGGATGTCGCTTTGATGCCCTTCGCGATCAACGAGGCCACCCGCTTCATCTCCCCGACCAAGACGCCCGAATATCTCGCCGGTGGCAAGCCGGTCGTCTCCACTGCAATCACCGACGTCGTGCGTCACTACGGCGCGGTCGAGGGCGTGCTGATCGCGGAAAACCAGTCGGAGTTCATCGCCGGCTGCAAACGCGCCCTGACCATGGCGGCGGAGGGAGAGTGGCTCTCCGAGGTGGACCTGCTGCTGTCCAATCTGAGCTGGGATCTCACCCAGGCGCGGATGGCAGGCCTCATGCGCGAGACGATCGCCGCGAGGCAGGCGCCGCCCGCAGTTTCGAAGCCCGTTCCCGGCGACGACTTCGACTATGTCGTCGTCGGCGCCGGCTTCGCCGGTTCCGTCCTGGCCGAGCGGCTGGCAAGCCAGCACAACGCGAAGGTGCTGGTGATCGACAGGCGGCCGCATATCGCCGGCAATGCCTACGACCGGCTCGACGAGGCCGGCATCCTGATCCACCAGTACGGGCCGCACATTTTCCACACCAACAGCGACGAGGTGCTCGCCTATCTGTCCCAATTCACCGACTGGCGGCCATACGAGCACCGCGTGCTCGCCCACGTCCGCGATCAGCTGGTGCCGATTCCCATCAACCGGACGACGCTCAACCGTCTGTTCGGCCTCGACCTTCGCTCCGACGACCAGGCGGCAGCCTTCCTCGCCTCGCGCGCGGAGGCGGTCGGCGAAATCCGGACGTCGGAGGACGTCGTTATCTCGGCTGTGGGACGCGAGCTCTACGAACTGTTTTTCCAGGGCTATACCCGAAAGCAGTGGGGCATCGATCCGAGTGGTCTCGACAAGTCGGTGACTGCCCGGGTGCCGACGCGCACCAATGCCGACGACCGCTATTTCACCGACAGGCATCAGTGCATGCCCCTGCAGGGTTACACGGCGATGTTCGAGCGCATGCTCGATCACCCCAAAATCACGCTGCAGCTGGGCACGGACTGGGCCGAGATAAAAGGCCGCACCGGCGACGCCCATATCGTCTTCACCGGACCGGTCGACGAATATTTTGACTTCCGCTTTGGTCGGCTACCCTACCGGAGTCTGCGCTTCGAGCATTCCATTCTGGAGGTCGAGCAGCTGCAGCCGGTCGCTGTGGTCAATTATCCCGACCCTCAGGTCCCGTACACGCGGATCACCGAGTACAAACATCTCACCGGGCAAAAGCATCGGTCCACAAGCACGACGCTCGAATATCCGTCGGCCGAAGGCGATCCTTATTATCCGATCCCGCGGCCCGAGAATCAGGCGCTGTTCAAGCGCTACGAGGCGCTCGCCGACGCGACGCCCGGAGTCACCTTCGTCGGCCGGCTCGCCACCTATCGCTATTATAATATGGACCAGGTCGTCGGCCAGGCGCTGGCCGCCTTCCGCCGGCTGGACGCGCGGCGCGAGAAGGTGACTCAAATGGCGGTGGCCGCGGCCGACTGAACGGCCAGGGGCTCGTCGCCGGGCCCTGGCGGCTCGGCGGCGACGTCCCGCAGCCAGTCGGCGAGCGCCGCCTCGAGCGGCCGCAGCAGCGTTCCGCGGCTGCTGGTCAGCGCGGTGTTGCGCCGCACCGGCCCCTCACAGGCGAAGATCAGGCCGGGATCGAACCCCGCGCACCGGGCGATCGTAACCGCCAGCCCATGCCAGCTGACCGCGCCCTGGTTGGCGAGGTGCCAGATTCCGGTCTCGCCGTCGATCAGCAGATCGAGCGCGGCATGGCAGAGGTCCGGCACGAAGGTCGGCGAGACGATGTCGGTCGAGGCTCCGAACGGCTGGCCGGCCCGCAAGTGGGTGAGCACGGACCAGGCGAAATTGTGCTGGTCCCACGGCCCGAAAAAGGCGCTGGTGCGGACGATCAGCGCCGCCGCCCCGGCGGCCCTGACCAGCCGCTCGGCCATCGCCTTGCTCTGCCCGTAGACGCCGGCGGGGCAGACGAGGTCGCCTTCCGCATAGGGGCGGCCCAGCATGCCGTCGAAGACCAGGTCCGAGGAAAAGCTCAGCAGGGGAATGCCCTCGGCCTTGCAGGCGCGGGCGAGATTGCCCGCCCCGGCCGCGTTCGAGGCCATGCAGGCCGCGCTTTGCCGCTCCGCCTCCGCCACCCGCACGAAGCCGGCGGCGTTGATCACCGCCCAAGGCCTGTGCCGCGCCAGCGCCGCCGCGATCGAGGCCGGGTCGCAAAGATCGAGCTCGTCCCGGCTGGTCAGCCGGCAGGCGAGCCCGCGCTGCCGGGCGATGCGCGCCAAGGCCCGCCCCAGCGTCCCCGTCGCCCCGGTGACCAGCAAGGGCGGCCCGGGCGCCGGCGCCGGCGCCGGCGCCTCCAGGTCGTCACGGCACCAGGCGTAGAGCCGCTCCGGCCGCCGCCACCAACCCGGCGCGGCGAGCACCGGATGATCCGGCGCGCCGCCTGCAGCGCAGGCGGCGGCGGCGTGCGCCAGGGCGGTCGGCCGCGGCGGCGCGCTGCGCGCGTCGAGCGCGCCCGCATCATAGGCGAACTCCTCGCGCGTCAGCAAAGAGCGCCAGTCCATCGCCCCGAACAAGGACCACAGGGTGACCGCCTCGAGCGCTACCCCCGCCTGCCGCGCTCTCTGCGCCGCCGTCCAGCTCTCCGCGAACCAGCGCAGCTGCTGCTCGCGCGTGCAGCCATGATGAACTTCGGTCACGGCAAGCGGGATCCGGTAGCGATCCCAGGTCTCGTGTAGCCGCGCCTCGAGCCCGCAAGCCCCCGCAAGGTTCCGCACCCGCACCGCCTCGGCGTCGACATAGACGTCCCGACCGTTCCCGCCGGGCACAAGGTCCGGATAGAGGGACGTACGGTGGTCGAGGAAGCGCTCGCTGGTCAGATAATGGTTCACCCCGATCAGATCCGGTGCCGCGTCCCCGTCCGCGAAGGCGGCGATCTCCGCCGCCCCGATCCCCGCCTCGACCAGGAATGGATAAAAGACATGCGTCGGCGTCACCCGCCCCGCCAGCAGATCCAGGCTCAGCCAGCGCCTTTCATTTTCGTGCACCGCCTGGTCCGCGAGCGGCGCCGTCGCGAAGACCTTGCCGATATCTTCGGTCTGCACGAGCTCCGCCCCCGGGATGACCCGCCTGATCGCCGCCATCGCAAGCCGCGTCCCCTCGCACTGGTTGAAGAGGGCCCGCAGGAAGGCCGGATAGTCCCGCCGGTGCGGATACCAGTGCCCGTAGAGGCAGGAAAAGCGCGCCGTGGTCAGGGGCTCGTTGACCGGAGTCCAGCGTCTGATCTGCGGATAGCGCTCCGCCACACAGGCGGCATAATCGGCGAACTTCGCGGGAAAGTCCGGATCGAGCAGTTCGGTATAGGCCGGCCCCGAGCCGTGATGGAGCAGCCCGCCGATCACTTCGATACCGCGCGTCTGCAATTCGCCCAGCCGCGCGTCCGTCCGGCTGAAATCGCACAGCCCCGGCCGCAGCGGCGCCACGCTCTCCCAGAGGATGGGGAAACGCAGGGTGCGGATGCCAAGCGCCTCGATCAAGGCGAGATCGCCGGCGCGCTGCCGGTGCCCGGTCTCGGCGGCCTGGTCGCGCCAGCGGTCGCCGAGCCTGACGATCGTGCATTCGGGCCCGCCCCAGAGCTGCAGCGCCGCCGTCATCGCCAGTTGATCGCGTAGGCGAACGCGAAGATGCCGAGGAAGAAGAGGATGGTGGCGGCGTTGAGCAGATGTTTCCCCATGCCCGGGGCAACCGCGCCGGGAGCCCGCCGTTCCGCAAAAAAGCCAGCCGCTAACGCAGGTTGCGACGATTTGGGCTTAGCGGACTGCGCAATGATGTGCTCACGTCCCAATTGAACCGGGCAAAAGTACCACTTTTGCACGAGGGGCATGACCTCCCCCGCCTCGCCGTCTATACCCCCTGACGCGCCCACCTTCCCGGGCGCGCGGGAGCAGTGCACACAGGTGTCCATCGGCAAGCAAATCGACCGCTATCTCGCGCGGCTGATCTTCGTGCCCCTGCTCGGCACCTTCGTGCTGGCGGCGATGCTGCTGCTGCTCGATCGCATGCTGAAACTGTTCGACTTTGTCGTGTCCGAGGGCGGGCCGGTGGCGATCGTGTTCCGGATGCTCGCCAATCTCCTGCCCGAATATATGGGCCTCGCCATCCCGATGGGGCTGACGCTCGGCGTGCTGCTCGCCTTTAGGAAGCTGGCGCTGTCCTCCGAGCTGGACAGCCTGCGCGGGGTGGGGCTCAGCTACGGGCGGCTGCTGCGCGTGCCCTATCTCTATGCCATCCTGCTGATGGTGCTCAATTTCTTCATAGTCGGTTTCGTCCAGCCGCGCTCCCAATATGCCTATCAGTCCTTGCGCTACGAACTGAGCTCGGGTGCCCTTGGCGCGCAGATCAAGGTGGGGGAGTTCACCAATCTCGGGCGGCGGATGACGCTTCGCGTCGAGCGGAGCGAGCGCGGAGGGACGGACCTGCACGGCGTCTTCCTCTATCTCGCCCAGCGCGACGGCCGGACGGTGACCGCCAGCGCGTCGCGCGGCACCTTCCTCGCCACCGACGATCCGGACACGATCCTGCTCAGGCTGAGCAACGGCCGGCTCGTCCATGACGCGCCAAATTACCGGGTGCCGCGCGTGCTCTCCTTCGTCCAGCAGGACATCCCGATCGACCTGCCGACGATCGAGCAGTTCCGCGGCCGGGGCGACGGGACCAAGGAGCTGACCATCCCGGAATTGTGGGAGCGCGGGCACAATCCGGCGGTGACGCCCAGGCTGCGCAACGCGGCCATGGCCAATTTCTGGTTCCGCATGGTCGAGGTGCTGATGATGCTCGTCGTGCCGCTCTTCTCGGTGGCGCTGGCGGTGCCGCCCAAACGGAGCACGTCGGGGCTCGGCATTTTCGTCGCGGTCGTCTTCGTCGTCACCTATCACAAGGTGAACCAGTCGATGGAGAGCCTCGGCGCGCGCGGCACGGTCGATCCCCTGATCGCGATCGGCGGGCCCTTCCTGATCTTCGCCGGGCTGATGGTCTGGATGTACTGGACGCTCGCCCACAAGCCCGGCGGCCAGCCGATCGGCGCGCTCGAGCGGGTGTTCGCGAAGATCTCCAAGCGCTTCAGGAAGCTGATCCGCCGGCGCGGGCCGCCCGAGGCCGCCCAGACATGACCAGGCTGCCATGATCAACCTGCATTTCTTCCCGTCGAAGCGGATCGCCTTCTACATGGCGCGGCTGTTCATCACGCGCAGCGCCGCCGTCCTCGTCGCCCTGGTCGCGATCCTGATGATCCTCGATCTGCTCGGCAACAGCGGCAAGATCCTCGCCCATCCGGAGAACGGCAATGCCGAGCTCTGGCGCTATGTCAGCCTGCGCATCCCCGGGCTGATCCAGCGTTTCCTGCCCTTCTCGGCCCTGCTCGGCGCGCTGATCACCCTCGCCGGGCTCAACCAGAATAGCGAGATCATCTCGATGAAGGCGGCGGGCATCTCCGCCCACCAGATCATCGCGCCCCTGATCCTCGCCGCGGGCCTGATCGCGCTCGTCCATTTCGCCTTCCAGGAACGGGTGGTGACGCGGGCGACGGCGGCGCTCAGTGCATGGGATGCCGTGGATTATGGCGCAGTGCCGCCCGACTCCAATGTTGTCGCCAATGTTTGGCTCTCCCACGGCGACGACCTCATCCGCGTCGACCGCGTGACCGGGCGCGGGGACGGGGTCAGGCTGACGGGAGTGATCGTCGCCGACCGGGCGGGCGGCACCATCCGCCGGCGGCTGCTGGCGGACAGCGGCCGTTATCTGCCCGGGCGCGGCTGGGAGCTGACCAATGTCCGGCTGTTCGACCTTGAGACCAACCAGCTGCAGCGCCTGCCGAGCACGATCTGGGGTGCCGGCATCGAGCCCGACCAGTTCACCCTCGCCCAGGTCGATCCCAACCGGCTGACGTTCCTGCAGCTGCGCGAGACGATCACGCAGGTCGCCGCCACCAACCGCTCGACCGCGACCCTGGAATCCAACCTCTGGCACAAGCTCGCCTCGCCTTTCTCCACCCTGCTCATGCCTTTGCTCGCCGCCATCGCCGCCTTCGGCCTGGCGCGCTCGGGGCAATTGTTCATGCGCGCAGTGATCGGCATGGCGCTCGGCTTCGCCTATTTCGTGGCCGACAATTTCGCCCTCGCCATGGGCAATCTCGGTGCCTACCCGCCCTTCCTCGCCGCCTGGGGGCCGTTTCTGCTCTTCCTGCTGGTCGGTGAGGCGGTGCTGATCCGCACCGAGGAATAGCGCAAACGGTCTGAGGCCTCGGGCGCATTGCGTTCGCGCCGTAAGGCTCTACCACTCCACGGCAATGGCCACGGACTCGCCCCCACCCGCCCCGCCCGCGGTCACGCGGAACGAGGTCGCGCGCGGGGCCGGGCTGGCCGGCCTGTCCCGCGCTGGTGCGCTGATCGAGGCGCTCGCCCAGCCGCTCTACACGCGCTTCTTCGGGATCGAGACCTACGGGCTCTATGTGGCGCTCTGGGGCGCGGTCAGCATCCTGGTCAACGTCATCCATCTTTCGATGCCGGTGGCGCTGCAGCGGGTGGTGCCGACCCATGACGAGGAAGCGGCGCACGGCGCGGTGAAGCTCTCGCTGATTGTCGCCATCCTTCCCGCCTCCTGCATCGCGCTGCTCGTCACCCTCAACGCCCACACGGTCGCGGGTGTCTTCTCCGCCGCCCCCGACGATGCCGAGCGGCTGCCGGCGGCGATCGCGCTCTTCGCCTGGGCCCTGCCGCTCTGGGCGTTCATCGAGACCGCGACGGGCGCCGCCCGCGCGCGCCGCGCCTTCGGGCCCGAGATCCGCCTGCGCATCTTCTGGGAGCAGATCGCCCGCATCCTCTTCGCCACCACCTTCTTCCTCGCCGGGGCGACGAACAACGGCCTGATCATCGCGCACCTCTGTTCGCTCGCGGTCACGGCCGGGCTCTGCATCCCCCTGCTCGGCCGCTATTACGACCTGAAGCTGCTGCTCCGCGCGCCGCTGCCCAGGGGGCTGGTCCGGGAGCTGCTCGTCACCGGCGCGGCCCTGCTGCCCTCCAACCTTTCCCGCCGAGCCCTGATCGATGCGCCGCCGCTCGTGCTCAACCTGCTGCTGCCCGGCAGCAAGGGCGCCGCGGCCGCCGGCCTGTTCGAGATCGCCCGCAAGATCTCGACCGTGCCTTTGATCGTCCGCCAGGCCTTTCAATATGTGCTGGCGCCGCTCTCCTCCGCCCAGGCGCATGTCGACCGGGCGCAGGTGGCGCCGCTCTATCATTTCGCCAGCCGTGTCTCGACCGCCTTGGTCGTGCCGCTGAGCGGCCTGCTCATCTTCGCCGCGGTCGACATCCTCAGCCTCTACCAGCCTCGCGCCGCCGCTGCTCTGCCCCTGCTCTACATCCTGGTCACCGCCCGGGCGATCGAGGCGATCGTCGGCCCGGCCTCGACGATCGTCGAGATGATCGGCCACCGCGCCTTGCCTCTGCTCAACAGCTTCATCGCCATCGCGGTCTGGGCCGGGCTCGCCTGGTGGCTGGCGCCCGGCAGCGGCGCGCACGGCATGGCCTGGGCGATCGCCATCGCGACCGTGGTTTCCACCTATGCGGCGACCCTGGAGCTGCAGATCAGCGACGGCGTGCAGCCGTTCGACCGCAAGCTCTTCCAGGGCCTCGGCCTCGCCCTTGCCGGAATCGGGCTGATGGCGGCGGCGGAATATCTGCTCCCCGGCCCGCTGCGCTTCGTCGTGCTCTTCGCGCTCTGGGCCGGCACCTCCTGGCTGACCCTGCGCTTCGGCCTGACCCGCGAGGACCGCGAGGCGCTGGGCGGCCTGTCGCGAAAGCTCCGGCTGGTCTAGGGGCGCAGCGATGACCGACAATCCCCTCCTCGCTTACGGTGGATGGCTGGCGGAAACGCCGGCCGACTGGCCCGACCCGGCCTGGGCGGCCGCGCACCGGGCGTTCGTCGACATCGTCGCCGTCATCATTCCAGGCGCGGTCGAGCCGGTCACGCGGCTCGTCTTCGCGACTGTGAAGGACTGGGGGGCAGGACCCGCCGCGGCGATCGGCCAGGGCGCTCAGCTTGCCGCGCCCTGGGCGGCGCTGGTTAACGGCACCGCGGCACATGCGCTGGACTTCGACGACAATTTCGATCCGGCCAAGGCCCACGCCACCGCCGTGCTCGCGCCCGCCATCCTCGCTCTGGCCGAACAGGAAGGGGCGTCGGGCCGCGATTGCCTCGATGCCTATATTGCCGGACTCCAGATCCTCGGCCGGGTCGGCCAGGGCGTGAACCCGACCCACCGCAACCGGGGCTGGCACGCCACTGCCACGGTCGGCGCCATCGGTACGGCTGCCGCCTGCGCCCGGCTGCTCCGGCTCGACGCCCGTCAGGCGGCCTATGCGGTCTCGATGGCGACGAGCATGGCCGCCGGCTTCATGTCGCAGTTTGGCACGATGACCAAGCCGCTCCATGCCGGCCTCGCCGCCAGGTCGGGCGTGCTTGCCGCGAGCCTGGCGCGGAACGGGCTCGACGCCGGGCTCGCCACGCTCGACGGCCCGACCGGGATGAACCGGCTGATGGTCGGTCCCGATTACGAGCAGCTGCGCGACACGCTCACCCATGTCGAGCACGGTCAGAACCTCCGCTTCGAGACGGCGCAGGTCGGCAAGCCCCTGCTGCTGCTCTCCAGCGGGCTGAAGCTGAAGCGCTTTCCCAATTGCGGCAGCGCGCACCGCGCGATGGACGGCCTCTCCGATCTGCTCGCCGCGCACGGCTTTGCGGCGAACGAGGTCGAGGCGGTGCATGTGCGGGCGCCGGTCACCCATCTCAACAATCTGATGTACCAGGTGCCCGAGGACGGGCTGCAGGCCAAGTTCAGCCTGGAATATGGCCTCGCCTGCATCCTCAAGACCGGCAATGCAACGCTCGCCGACTTCACCGACGAGGCCGCCCGCCGGCCCGATTTCGCGCCGCTCTACCCCCGCATCCACCGCCACCCGGTCGACAAGGCGGAGGGCGAGTTCCCGACCGAGGTCGAGGTGGTGCTGAAGGACGGCCGCCGTTTCGAGACCGCCGTGCCTTGGCCCGCCGGCAGCCTTGCCCGCCCGTTCACCGAGGCCCAGCTCTGGGCCAAGTTCGACGGCTGCACGGCGGGCCTGCTCCCGCCGGACGAACTTGCCGCCGTCCGCCGGGCGCTTGCAGATTTGCCACAATTGCCGGGGATAAGCGCGCTGACCCGGCCGCTTGCGGGCAAGTTCGCTTCCTAACCGGCCCGCTCGGGTCTAGAGGAGCCGGCCATATGGGGGACAGACGCTATACCGCACTGGTGCTCGCGGCGAGCCGCGGCAATCTCGACCCGCTGGCCCAGGCCGGCGGCGTCTCCCACAAATGCTTCATCGACATTGCCGGCCGGCCGATGCTCCAGCGCGTGGTCGAGGCGGTGATGGCGAGCCCGCGGGTCAAGCGCACGATCGTCGCCATCGAGCCCGATTCGATGGCGGAAGCGAAGCAGATCCTCGCCCCCCTCCCGGGGGCCGCCGCGATCGAATATGTGGCCAGCCTGGACAATATTGCGAGCAGCGTCGCCGCGGTCGCATGCGAGGAGCTGCTCCCCCTGATCGTCACCACCGGCGACAATGCCCTGCACACCGAGGAGATGGTGACCTACTTCTGTGACGCGCTGGATGCAGTGAAGGAGGATGCCGCGCTCGGCCTGACGCCCGCCAGCTACGTGCTGGAGAAGTATCCGGAAGGGAATCGCGCCTTCCACCGCTTCCGCGACGGCGCCTTTTCGAGCTGCAACCTCTATGCGGTGCTCACCCCCAGGGGGATCGAGGCGGCGCAGGTGTTCCGCTCCGGCGGCCAGTTCGGGAAGAAGCCGAAGCGGCTGATCGGCGCGTTCGGGCTGTTCGCCTTCCTCTTGTACAAGAGCCGGCTGTTCACGCTGAAGACCGTGCTCAGGACGCTGTCGCGGGGGATCAGGGTCAGGACCGCGCCGGTGCTGATGCCCTTCGCCGAGGGGCCGATCGACGTCGACCGGCAGGTGGACTGGGACCTCGCCAACCGCATCGTCGCCGCCCGCGAGAGCAGGCTGTAGCACCCCCTTGCCAGACCGGCTCCGGCGCGCATATGTTACAAATGTAGCAGCGAGTCGCCAACCCGATTGAAAGGGACCCGAGATGCGCATTCCCCTTCGGACCCTGAGCCTGGTGATGGTCGCCGCCTTCGTCCTGCTCCCCCCGGCCGCCGCGGCGACGCCCGAAAGCGAAACCCTCAGCCGGACGATCAACCGCGAGCTCCGCGCCGGCGGGCCCTGGTTCACCGCCGGGGAGCGCGCCCTGGTCGAGCGCAAATGCGGCTATGCGCCGGGCCAGTGGGACGGCTTCGAGGTCAATATCTCGAACAATGTGCTGACCTGCACGAACGGCCGCCGCGTCGACGATCCCGAGATCCGCGCCATGCTCCGCACCGCCGGCCCGCGGATCAGCGCGCGGGTGCGCGAGGTGATGGCGCGCCCGGCGGTCAGCGCCGCGATCCACCTCGTCGCCCGGAACGCGGCGGCGCGGGCGATGCGCCGGATCGGGGCGCGGCACGCGGACTGACGTCCCGGCCCCGGGGGATCGGCGCAGCGCCTCGTCCCGCCGCCCTGCCCCGCCCGCGCCCAACAATCGCCGCATTGCGAAACCAGTGCGATTCCCCATATGTTGAGGAAAGCGCTCCCCCGCGGGGCCGAAGCGCGCTACGAGGAATCGCCGTGAAAACCGCAGACGCCACCCGTTCGTCCTTCTGGAGCCGCGAGCATCATCTCGACAAGATGACGTTCCGCGAGCTGGTCGTCGCCTATTTCCAGTATCCGGCGATCATCGCCTATCTGACGCTGTCGGTGGTCGCGATCGGCGCCTGGCTCTGGGCGCCCGCCCCCGCCATTCCGACCCTGCTGGCGATCGGCGCGGCGGCGGCGGTCTATCCGCTCTTCTGGTACCTGATCCACCGCTACATCCTGCACAGCCGCTGGATGTGGCGGCACAAATGGCTCGCCTCCACCTGGAAGCGGATCCATTACGACCATCACCAGGATCCCAATCATCTCGAGGTCCTGTTCGGCGCGCTGCACACTACCTTGCCGACGATCGCGCTCGGCGTGATCCCGATCGGCTGGGGGATCGGCGCCGGCTATGACGCCATCGCCGGCAATGCCGCCGGCACGTCGGGCTTCGGCGCCGCCGCCGCGGCGCTCGCCACCGGGCTGCTGACGACCTGCTTCTACGAGTTCGTCCACTGCATCCAGCACCTCGCCTACAAGCCCAAGTCGAAGCGCATCGCGGAGATGAAGAAGCGCCACATGGCCCATCATTTCCACGACGAGGACGGCAATTACGGGATCACCACCTTCTTCTGGGACAAGGTGTTCGGGACCTGGTACGACCGCCCCGAGCGGCCGGTGAAGAGCCCGACCGTCTTCAACCTCGGCTATACCGAGGAGGTGGCGAAGGAATATCCGTGGGTGGCGGAGCTGAGCGGCGGCGTGGCCAAGGGGCATCCGCGGCAGCGGGACAAGGCGTAAGGTCCAGGGCTAGTTCTCGGCGCCCTCCAACCTGGAGTGGTTTGGTTTGACTAGTTCACCGACCAAACCCTTCGACACCACCGATCTTGATCCCGTCCTTACGGATGCAGATCGGCTCGTCATGGCCGAGACTATCTTAGCATGGGCCGATCTCGATACCGGTATCTCGCGCCTGATTTTTCTAATGTTCGGGATCGATTCAGACGCGGGCTCGATCCTCATTGGAAACATGGATCTCAAGACGAAGGCCGAGCGCATAAAATCGCTCTACTCCCATCTGGGTAACGATGCGGGAGCCGCGAGTTTTAGTAAGCTCAGCAATGCGATGCGGGAGTTCAGTTTTTCCAGAAATTCGATCGCTCATCGCAAATGTATCGGTAGGCTCAAATCGGAGCCATCAAGACTCGTGTTCATGTCATCTAGGCATGTGAAAGGCGAACAGGGGTCATTCGAAATGATCGCTATCGACCGTTCCGAGATGATTGCGTCCGCCAAATTTGCCCGTGATGCGGCGGTCACCGTCGCGAACATGATCAACGCCATCGAAGCTGCTGGCGCGGCTAGCCCTTGAACTTGTTCTTCCGATGGTAGTCCAAGAATTGCCGATGTGGCCACTCAGCCGGATTGGTTGGAAGGAGCAGACGCCGCTCCGGTCGAATCAACCTTATTGCTGCGTCGGGCAGCATCCCTTCAGCGATCAGAAGGGAGTAGTCATCCTCGATGCTGATGAGGCCTCGATCAAACATCCAATGCACCGTACCGGAAAGGGCGAGCCCATTTCGCACGCTGTCTGGGCCCCGATCCTCGACTGGCCGGATGTGAGCGCCCTGAACTTCGGATCGCCCCTTCCCGTTGATAAGTTTGAGTCCCGTGATTGCGCAGGTGTCCCCGTAGGCCCTCTTCAGGCTGGCTGAGAATGCTCTTGAGCGGAATGGGCGAGATACCATCTGATCGACAATCGGCCGGTCCACCTCAAATGGTTCGTCTCCATCGTCGGGCGCGAGCGGTTGTTCAGGTACACCTTTGTTCGGTCTCGGCCGGGGCTCGAGTCCTAGCACATGGCCGAAGCCAACGCGCCAAATCTCATCAAATTCGAGGTCGGACATCACTCGCACTGAATGCCCAAAGGCTCCGCGATTAGTGGACCCATCCGCCTTTTGGAGCGCGCTCTCGTAGTACTTTCCGTTTTCGGCGAAGGGGACCGCGCGAGAAAACTCCAAATATCCAGAAACCTCGGCGTAACGATGATCCGGTTGCACTGGGTCAGGATAAATTCGCTCGACCTTGGCTGTCGCGAAATAGGCGGATCGGCCGCCGCGGCTCATCAAGTCCGTCGATGGTCGCCGCGGCTCATAGTAAACTATCCAATCCCCAACCATCGCTTCGGCCCTAGCGAGGTATGCTTCAGGAAAGTGATAACGTTGCTCGGGGAGATCATTATACCCCGGCTCCGCCTTGGTCATGAAGACGCCCTTCACCATGCGACATGGATTGCCTTTGTGACGCAACAAATTCAATAATGCGCGTCGTCACGCTGCCAGCATGTCGAGCGCGTAGTCGCCCCACTGATCGGCCATGGCGTCGGCTATCCCCGTGAAAAATCGGCTCCGCTCTTTCCAGCGATTAGGACTCGGGGAAGCGTGATGGACACGCGGCTCGCGGCCTGAGACGATGTTGGTTGGGACGAGCGGAGGGAGGTTTTTGAGCCAAAAGCAGGTTCGCTTCGTCTCGCCATGCCCGAATTGCCATGGCTGTACGCTTTGCGCAGGTTCCCGGTAGCCTCTGATCCGCTTCTTGGCATGACCATGCATGACCGGGTTCTCGACGCAAATCCGCTCGATTGGAGCGTTCCAGAAGGCCGAAAAGAGCTCGCAACCCTCATCCAGCTCGCGCCACATTTCTTCCAATGTGCGACCGGAAGGCGGGACATGGAGCCAGCGGACTCCACTGTTACAAAGGCGCGTGCATGGCGGGTGCGCGACGATGAGCAAGTCCCATCCATCGTCGAGGATATCGCGCGCATCGCCGACGATATGGCGGTTGCTGCCATCTTCGCCCGGCAGCAAATCGCAGGACCAAGCGTCAAAGCCCCGCCGAAGGAAGGCGTTACGAACGGTGCCGGAGAACTCGCAGGCGACAAGGACCTTCATGGGGCTCGCCTGGCATGTTCAGATGATCGGTAACACCTGGAAAATGCTGATTAATCCAGAACGGATGTATTTCGTCGACTTTAGGCTACGGCCATTAGCTGCGAAGGGAACGGCACCGCCAACGAGCAGGCATCGGCCGTGTCCGCATCCAGCCATCTGTCATAGTCGGCCGGATCGAGAATGACTGGCATCGCCTTCTCATGAAGCGGCTTGACCAGCGGATTGGGTTCGCAGGTGAGGAAGGAAAATACGTTACCCCATTCAGAGGGGCGCCAGATGCCGGCGAAACATGCCACTTCGCTGGCTGGAAGATTGAACCACCAGTTCGCTGGCTTCCCTTCATCGTCTTTTCCCGGCTTGGGTTCGGCAAATGAGGTGAAGGGGACGAGGCAACGCCACTCGGGCTTGGCGATCGTCGAGCGCCAAAAATTGCTATCGAGATTGCGCACGTTGGTAATCGGCTTTGGAGCGAGGGGCTGGCCTTGCTTGCCTCGCATCGAAAGCGGGATGCCCCAGGGCAGATGATCGAGGACGCGACGCCCGGCTTCCTTCCGGATGATCCACGCCCGGTACCTCGGATAGATATCTGTCCGCACGTCTGCCGGAGCCGGGTCTAGCAAAGGCTCGGCGTCGAAAATGAGGGAGAGATTCTCCTTCGTCTTCACCTGTCGGAAGCGGTTGCACATCAGGCCGTTGGCTCGTCAGCAGTTTCTCGTGAGGCGAGATAGAGTGCCATGGCCTCGCGAAAGGCCTGCGGATCTGGGCATCCGAGATTGATCATTTTCCATTCGCCGGTCTCACACTTGCAATGAAACCAGATCGCGCCGTCCTCGCTTGGGCCCTCGAAACGGCAGGTCTCGACATCGTTTGCCATCGGCACCTCGCAAAGGTTCTGTGACACATTAGCATCGTGCGAAAATTTGGGTCTAGCGGCCAAAACGATGTTCCGCATATGTTCCTGCGATGTCGATGATTCGAATCTCACCCGCCGAGCTGATGCAGGCCTTACAGATTTGGATAGCAATCATTGGCCAGCGACAGCCTTCGCTCCTTCGCGATCTCTGGACTCGAAGGGGAGAGGACCATGACAGCCGCAAGATCGACGCAGCCAGGCGGGAGCTCGGGAGGGCGCTGGCTCAGCGGTTCGAAACGGCAAATTGGGAGGTGATGCGCGAGGAAACCAATCACGACGTTATCTGGCGAAACGTCAGCGAGGAACAATTGGTGCTGCCTTGGCTCTATCCACCGAATACGCTGTGACCGAACGCGAGGATGATCGCCGCTAGGATCAGAGCGAACTCCACCTTCAGCCGAACATTTCCACCTGAAATTCGATGTCGCGCCATGCGGAGTCCTTACACTAGGTAGAACGTACCAGGAACAAATTTCTTCCAATGTAGGATTTCGCATGAGACAATCCGCCTTTTCCGAAAATGGAGAGGCGAATGGATCAGAATAGAAATCGGGCGCCGGGGCGTCCCGAAGGCAACCGCATGGTCTCGGCCGAGCAGCAGGTGCGATTCCTGCTGGGCATCAGGAACGGCCTGACGGTGAAGGCCGCCGCCGGCTGGGCCCGTGTGAGCACGACGGCGATCTACCATCGGCGGCGGAACGACGCGGGGTTCGCGGAGCTCTGGCGGGAGGCCTTTGCCGGGGCCAAGGCGGACTCGGCGGCTGTCCGCGCGCGGGAGCGGGCCGCCGCTGACGCCGCGCAGGGAACCAAGATCGCCCCGCACGGCGATTCCGTGCTGATGCGAAAGCGCCGGCACGCAATCGAGTTCACGCCGGAACGCAAGCAGGTCTTCCTCGACCACTTCGCCGACTCCTGCAACATGCCGGCGGCCGCGGCTGCAGCGGGGGTCTCGGTGCGCGCGGTCCGCAAGGCGCTGGCCGAAGATGAGGAATTCGCGGCGGCGTTCGATGGTGCGCTCGGCGTCGGCTACAAGGGGCTGGAGGCGGATGCGCTCTGCCAGCAGCAGCAGGCCTACAGACTGTGTGGCACGGGCGAGGGCACGGCCGACGGACAGCAGACGTTCGAGCGGACGATGCAGCTGCTCCGCGCCTACAAACGGCCGGACGGATCAGTCGGGCGGCGTCAGTCGCGCCGCAATCTGAAGCACGTCAGCAAGGAAGAGCTCGTCGAGGCGTTCGTGAAGGCCATGGGCCTTCTGAAGAAGCGGCGGGCGCTGCTGAGGAAGGCGGGAAAGCTCCCGCCCCTGAAGCCGCGGGACGGCGGGGACGGGGCCGGTCAGCCCGGATAGGAGGCCAGCGCCTGCGCCAGATCCGCGATCAGGTCGTCCGCATCCTCCAGCCCGATATGGAGCCGAACCAGCGGCCCCTCCCGTTCGGCCGCACCGCAGGTGCGGGTGACGTGGCCGGGGACGGCGAGGCTTTCGAAGGCGCCCCAGGAGTAGCCGATGCCGAACAGGGTGAGGCGCTCGATCAGGCGGGCGGCCGCGGCTTCGTCGCCGCCCTTCAGGACGATGGAGAAGAGGCCGCTCGCGCCTTTGAAGTCGCGGGCGAAATGCTCGTGGCTCGGGCAGGAGGGAAGCGCCGGGTGGAGGACGCGGGCGACCTGCGGCTGGCCGGCCAGCCAGCGCGCGACCCTGAGGCCGCTTTCCTGGTGGCGGGCGAGGCGGACGGAAAGGGTGCGGAGGCCCCGGAGCGCGAGCCAGGCCTCGTCCGGGCCGGCGGTCTGGCCGAGGACGCGGCGGGTGCGCTCGAGGCGGGTGGCGAAGGGCTCGGTGACGGTGACCGAGCCGAGCATCAGATCGGCATGGCCGCCAATATATTTGGTGCAGGCGAGGATGGAGATGTCGACGCCCAGCGCGAGCGCGGGGAGGTAGAGCGGGGTCGCCCAGGTATTGTCGATCAGGGTGGCGACGCCGCGCGCCCTGGCGGCGGCGCAGATGGCGGGCACGTCCTGCACCTCGAACGTATAGGTGCCGGGGCTTTCGAGGAAGATGGCGCGGGTCTTCTCGCCGATCAGGTCGGCGATGCCGGCGCCGAGCAAAGGGTCGTAATAATGGGTCGTGACGCCGAAGCGCCTGAGGACGGTGTCGCAGAAGGCGCGGGTCGGGCCGTAGGCGCTGTCGACCATGAGCAGCTCGTCGCCGGCGGCAAGGACGCTGAGCAGGGCGCCGGCGACGGCGGCGGAGCCCGAGGGGTAGAGGCGGGTGAGCGCGGCGCCCTCCTCGAGGCCGGTGAGCGCCTCGCAGAGCGCCCAGGTGGTCGGGGTGCCGTTGCGGCCGTAATGGAGAATGCCGTCGCGGACGGGCTCGGCGTCGTGCATCGCCGCGATATCGTCGAAGAGGATGGTGGAGGCGCGCCAGACGGCCGGGTTCACCAGCCCCTGCGTCCATTCCCTGCGGCGGCCGGCGGCGACCAGCCTGGTGTCCGGCTTCACATGCTTCTTCTCGCTCATGCCGCGGGGCCCTGTGCTTTGGGCGTCGCCGGGTCGGCGCCCCATTCGCTCCAGCTCCCGTCATAGAGGCTGAGGTCGGACTTGCCGAGCAGATGCGCGCCGAACAGGATCACGCAGGCGGTGACGCCAGAGCCGCAGGTCGCGACGAGGGGTCTGGCGAGGTCGATGCCGGCCTCGTCGAACAGGGCGCGGAGCCCGGCGCCCTGTTTGTGGGTGTTGTCGGCGTGGAAGAAGGCGCCCTGCGGCAGGCTGCGGGCGCCGGGGATATGGCCGGCGGCGAGGCCGGGGCGCGGTTCGGCGGCCTCCCCGCGGAAGCGTTCGGCGGCGCGGGCGTCGGCGATGACGGTATCGCTGCCGAGGAGGGACAGCAGCCGCGCCTTGCTCGCCACCGCGCCGGCGGCGGGCTGCGGGGTGAAATGGCCGGGGCGGGGCGACGGCGCGCCGCTTTCCAGCGGCCGGCCCTCGGCGGTCCACTTCTGCAGGCCGCCGTCGAGCAGGGCGACCCGGCGTGCGCCGAAGCTCCTCAGCATGTACCAGGCGCGGGCGCTCGTGTGGATCGGGCTGTTGTCGTAGATGACGATGCGGTCGTGATCGCCGATGCCCAAAGCGCGCATCCGGCTGGCGAAGAGATGGGCGGGCGGCCAGGCGTGGGGGAGCGGGCTGTCGGGGTCGGAGACCGCCTCGTGATCGAAGAAGACCGCCCCGGGGATGTGGGCCGCCGCAAATTCCGCGCGCGCGTCGCGGCCGGAGCCGGGGAGGAAGGCGGTGGCGTCGAGGATGCGCAGGTCGGGCGCGCCGCGCTCGGCCGCCAGCCAGTCCGTGGAGACGAGCGGGTCCATCCGTCAGAGGATGCCGGGGAAGGACCCGCCGTCGATCAGCAGGCTCTGGCCGGTAATGTAGCCGGCCTGGGCCGAGCAGAGGAAGGCGCAGGCGGCGCCGAATTCGTGCGGGCTGCCGAGGCGCTTCGCCGGGATGCCGCGCTCGCGCTCGGCGCGGATCTCGGCCGGATCGCGCCCGGTCTGCTTCGCCGCCGCGGCGACGAAGGAGGCGATGCGGTCGGTGTCGAAGGCGCCGGGGAGCAGGTTGTTGATCGTGACGTTGGCATGAACGACCTGCCGCGCCACGCCGGCGACGAAGCCAGTGAGGCCCGCGCGCGCGCCGCTGGAGAGATCGAGCCCGGCCATCGGCATCTTCACCGAGCCCGAGGTGATGTTGACGATCCGGCCGAAGCGCCGCTCCACCATGCCGTCGATCACCGCCTGGATGAGCTGGATCGGCGCGATCATGTTCGCCTCCAGCCCCGCCAGCATCCCCGCATGGTCGACCTTGCGGAAGTCGCGCGGCGGCGGGCCGCCATTGTTGTTGACGAGGATGTCGACCTCCTCGAACGCGCCGAGCAGGGCGGCGCGGCCCTCCGCTGTGGACATGTCACCGGGGACCGCGACCACCTCCGCGCCCGTCTCCTCCGCAATCTCGTCCCTGACCCGCGCCAGCAGCGCCGCGTCCCGGCCATTGATCGCCACGCGGGCGCCGGCATGGGCGAGCGCGACCGCGCAGGCGCGGCCAAGCCCCTTGCTCGAGGCGCAGACGATCGCGTTCCGGCCTGCAATACCGAGGTCCATCAGCCGCTCACCCTTTCCAGCACGCCGAGGCGCGCGAGCACGTCCAGATATTCGCCGACTTCCTCCGCCGGCACCGGGCCGAGCGTGGCCGTCAGCACGTCCCTGATCTCGCCGACGCTGCGCCTGCCGTCGACCAGGTTCAAAGCCTCATAGCCGTAGCTCGGCCCGTCCCACGCCGGATCGCGCGCGAGCAGGCGCGGCCGGGTCAACCCGGCGCGGGCCAAACGGTCGTCGAACCAGCTATAACCGAAGCCGTTCATCGGCCCGTCGCGCCGGACGCGGCGGTAGACCGGGCCGGAGGGCGTTGCGGGGCGGAGCGCGGGAATGACGCTATCCAGGAAAGCGGGGATCGCCCCGACCGTAATGCCGAAGCGCTCATAGGACTGGATCACGCCCTCTTCCGCTTGGCGATAATGGCGCCAGAGCGCGGCAATGTCCGCCTCGGGAACATTGCCTGCCCGCAGTGCAGCCGCGCGCCGTTCTGTCGCCGCCGCGCGGTCGATCTGGCCGGCGTGGATATTGTCGAGCGCGAGATCCGGTCGGTCCTGGAGGTTCGCGAGATACCAGCCCGACGCGGCGGCGATGAAGATGGCGCGCCTAAGCTTGGTCGGATCGAGATTGCCCGGCAGGTCGCGCTGGGTGTGGATGTAGCGGTCCGGCCAGTCTGCGATGTAGATGACCGGGATCCGGAAGCTGCCCTCGCTCCACACCGTGTGATCGCTGCCTTCGTCGAAGCCGCCGATGATCGCCTGCAGGCCGCGCCGGTCTCCTTCCCGCTCCAGCAGGGGCCAAGGTGCGGCACCGGTGTCGGCGTAGAGCTGAGACTGCTCGTTCACCCAGTGGGCGAAGGCGAAGCCGACGTCGGAGACGAAGCTCGGCAGGCTGGGCGGCGAGCCGCGCACGCGCAGCACCGACTTGGTGATCTCCGTATTGCCGCCAATCATGTCGAGATGGACCGTCGCCAGCGTCCGCCGCCGGAATTCGGGGCGGGCGTTCAGCAGGGCGATGGTCGCCTCGATCTCCGACGGCCAGAGGAAGCGGATCGTCCGCTCCGGCCGCGGCAGGGCGCCGCTGCGGACCAGCTGGCTGAGCGTCCTTGCCACCTCCAGCTCGCCGGCGCAGCCCGAGGCATTGTCATTGGCGCCCGGATTGGGATGGTCGAGATGGCAGGAGAAGACGATCTCCTGGTCCCGCCGGCGGCCGGGAATGATTGCGGTCGGGATCAGATAGGCGCTCGGCTCGCGCCCTGCGTCCACGTTCGCGCGCAGCCGGATCGTCTGGCCGGCGCGCAGCCGCGCCTGCCAGGCTCGCGCGCGGGCGGGCGTCACCATGAACGCGAAGGTCGGGTGCGCGGAGAAGGTCTCGAGATGGCCCCATCTAAGCAGGGTCTCGTCGTCGCCATACCAGCCGGTGCGCTGGTTCTGCGCCCAGGAGACGATCCCCGCCGCGCCGTGACGCCCGATGGCGAGGTCCTGCACCGCCTCGGGCTGGGAGGAGGTGAGGACGAGGCGGCCGCGAACCTCCTTGCCCTCATAGTCCGCCTCGCTCGTCCCCGCGCCGATATCGACCAGCTCCGCGTCGGCCTGGCCGGAGACGCTGTCCTGCGCGAGGCTCAGGGGCTGGTCGGCCCAGGAGGCGATCCGCTCATTGCCCTCCCAGAGCTCGGCCGAGCGCGCGTTCCAGCCGGGCCGCGAGCGCTGGGTGCCGTAGAAGATCGTGCCGTCGGCGGGGAGGGAGATGATCTCGACGCCGTCGAGGCCATAGGCCTGCAGCCGATCGCGGATCGCCTCGGCGGCAGCGCGGAAACCGGCGGAGCCGCGCATGCGGTGGTTGGTGGAAAGGACCCGGACGGTCTGCATGGCCCGCGCGCCGGAGACCTCCGCGGCGATGGCGGTGCCCTGGGCGGGCGGCAGCAGGGGTGGCGCGGAGGACGGGGCGGCCGGAGGCACCGGCTGGGCGGCAGCACTCGCCGCAATCAGCAGCGAAAAGATCAGCGCGCCTGCCTTCATCCAGCCCTCCGTTCCGCGTTCCAGTCCGTCATTGCGAGGAGCGAAGCGCCGAAGCAATCCACATCTGCACGCGCGCGCGCCCTTTAGCCCCTCCCCTTGAGGGGAGGGGTTGGGGTGGGGCTGTTTCTATCGCCCCGCCCTTCACCTGCCCCACCCCCGTCCCCTCCCCTGAAGGGGAGGGGCTGGAGGCTATTCCCGCGCAAAGCGGCGGAAGAAGCTGTTGTCGTTCCAGCGCGGGCGGGCATCCGCATTCGCTACCCGCAGCGCCAGCGCGGCGATGAAGTCGTGCAGGCGGATTTCGTCGTCGGCGAAGACGCGCTGGGAGGAATCGTCCTGCGGGCTGTGATAGATGTCCCGCCGCCAGGCCGCTTCGATCCTCGCTTCCGGCGTTCCCGCGGCGAAGCCGAACTTGAACGCGAGCGAGGGGATGCCTTCCTCGATGAAGCTGTACTGGTCCGAGCGGACGAAGGAGTTGCGCTCCGGGAAGGGATCGGGCGCGATCGGCAGGCCCATTTGCGCGCCGACCGCGCTGGCGTCGGGGCCCAGGCTGCTTTCCTCGAAGCCGAGCGTGGTGATCGAGCGGAGCGGAAAGAGCGGCAGCGCCATGTCATAATTGAGATCGGCGACGATCGAGCTGCGCGGCACCGTCGGCGAGCGCGCGAACCAGCGCGAGCCGAGCAGTCCTTTCTCCTCGCCGCTCACCGCGACGAACAGGATCGAGCGGCGCGGCCGCGCGCGCTCGGCGCGGTACTTGCCGGCAATGTCGAGCAAGGCGGCGACGCCCGCCGCATTGTCGAGCGCGCCATTGTAGATGCGATCGCCGTTCACCGGCGAACTGATCCCGAGGCCGTCCAGATGGGCGCTGAGCAGGACATGCTCACCGCGCAGCCGCGGATCGCTTCCGGGGAGGCGGGCGACGACGTTGCGCGTCTCGACGGCGCGGGACGTGGTGACGGGCCTGGCGATGAACCGCCAGGTGAGCGCCCCGCCGGCAATCGGACGGCCAGCGCGCGCCGCGGCGGAAATCGCGGCGAAATCCTGCCCCGAGCCGGCAAACAGCCGCGCGGCCGAGGCGGGGTTCAGCACTGCGGTCAGGAACGGCGAGCGCAAGGTCCGGACCTGCGGATCGGCCGGATACATCCCCGGCATGGTCGCGATCCGGCTCGCCGCCGACCAGTTCTGCTCGCTCGCGCCGAGCGGGTTGACGGTGATCACGCCGACCGCGCCCCGCTCCTGCAACTGGCGGGCGCGATCGGCGCGCGCGTGCGATTTGAGCGCGCCGGAGAGGCGGTCGGGGCCCTGCCCGTTCACGACCACCGCGACCTTGCCGCGGAGATCCAGTCCGGCGAAATCATCATGACCGGCCTCGGGCAGGTGAAAACCATAGCCGACGAAGACCAGAGGGGCGTTGACGCGCTCCGGGGGCGGGCCGCCCGTGGCGCGGAAATAGATGTCGCCGGGAATGGAGAGTGGCTCCGAGGTATCGATCAGCGCGCGGGTCGGCGCCGCGCCGGCCGGCCGTATCCGGGCCAGCGCCGCGGTGGACGCTCCGAGGTCGAAGCGCCGCTCCTCCAGCCGGACCGCCTGGAAGAAGGTGCCGTTCTCGCCCGCCGGTTCGAGGCCCAGCTCGCGGAAGCGTCGGGCGACGAGCTCGGAGGCGCGGCGGTGGCCCTCGCTGCCCGCCTCGCGCCCTTCCATGGAGTCGGCGGCAAGCGTGGTGACTGTCGCCCACCAAGCCCTGGCCCGTTCGGAGCGGGGCGCGGGCGCGGCATTCTGGGCGGAGGCGATGCCGGCGGCGGCGAGCAGCGGAAGCAACAGGAAAGACAGACGCATAGCCGCCTCCTAGCGCCCCGCTGCGCGACTCGCTAGAGACACGCCGGATGGATGATCTGACTCATCTTGGCCGCGCCAGCGCCCTGCCCGCTTCCCCCGGGGAGGCGGTGCTGGACTATGTGCCCAATCCACGGGCAGGCGCGCTCTACCTGGTCCGCTTCGCCGCGCCCGAATTCACCTCGCTCTGCCCGGTCACCGGCCAGCCCGATTTTGCGCATCTGGTGATCGATTATGCGCCGGGCGAACGGATCGTCGAATCCAAGTCGCTGAAATTGTTCCTGGGCTCATTCCGCAATTATTGCGGCTTCCATGAGGACGTCACCGTGGGCATCGGCCAGAGGCTGGCCAGTGAGATGCAGCCCAAATGGCTTCGCATCGGCGGCTATTGGTATCCGCGCGGCGGCATCCCGATCGATGTCTTCTGGCAGAGTGGCGAGGCGCCCGCGGGCCTCTGGGTGCCGGACCAGGGCGTGGCCGCCTATCGAGGAAGGGGCTGAACCCTGCCCGACGGTCCCAAGATCATCGTCCACGGCGCCGGCTCGATCGGCTGCTATGTCGGCGGCCTATGGCTTGCGGCCGGGCTCGACGTCAGCTTCCTCGGCCGGGAGCGGCTGAAGCAGGAGATTGCCGAGCACGGCCTCGCGGTCAGCGACACGCAGCGCTTCTCCGTCCGCTTCGATCCCGACCGGATCAGCTTCGAGACCAGGCCGGCGGCGCTGCGCAAGGCCGACATCATCCTGCTGACCGTGAAGAGCACGGGCACCGAGGCGGCGGCGCGGGAGATTGCCCGCCATGCCAAGGGCACGGCCACGGTGATCAGCCTGCAGAACGGCGTCTCCAACCCGGACGTCCTGCGCAAGCGCCTGTCGCGCCAGACCGTCGTCCAGGCGATGGTCCCCTATAATGTCGTCCATCTCGGCCCCGGCCGCTGGCACCGCGCGACCTGGGGCGACCTCGTCGCCGAGGACCAGGAGACGACCCGCGACCTCGCGGCGCGGATCGGCGACCGGCCCGGGCGGCTGCTGCTGGCGAAGGACATGCAGGGGGTGGCCTGGGGCAAATTGCTCCTCAACCTCAACAACGCGATCAACGCCCTGTCGGGCACCACCTATCTCGCCGAGCTGCAGCAGCGCGACTTCCGCCGGGTCTTCGCCGCCGCGATCATCGAGACGCTGGCGCTGCTCAAGAAGAAGGGGATCAGGCCGGCCAAGATCGGCAAGGTCGGCCCGGAGCTGCTGCCGCACGTGATCGGCGCGCCCGACTTCGTGTTCAACAAGCTGTTCCTGAAGGTGCAGAAGATCGACCCCAAGGGCCGCGGCTCGATGGCCGACGATTTCGACGCCGGCCGGGAGACCGAGATCGACTGGCTGAACGGCGAGGTGGTGCGGCTGGCGGAGGAGCTGGGCGAGAAGGCGCCGGTCAACGCGGCGATCGTCGAGCTGGTGAAACAGGCCGAACTGGGCGTGCAGCGGACGTGGAGCGCGAAGCAGCTCTGCGAGCATATTCTCGGCGGCCACAAGAAGGTGAAGGGCTTCGGCTACTGAGAATTTGACACTCGCCCGGGCGCGGCGCATCCCCCGCCCGGGCTCGTAAAAAAGGCAAAGCCATGCGCCCGTTCTCCCTGTTTTCCGTTTCCGCTTTCGCGCTCGCCGCTGCGATCGCCGGCGCGCCCGGCGCCCCTTCGCTGGCCCAGCCGGCGGCGCGGCCTCCCGCCGCCGCGCAGGTGCCGAGCCAGCTGCCGCGCAACGTCCGCCCGCTCCACTACCGGATCGCCGCGACTCCAGACGCCGCGAACCTGCGCTTCACCGGGCGCACGGACGTCGACATCCAGGTGCTGGAGGCGACCGACCGGATCACGCTGAACGCCGTCGACATGCGCTTCGGGGAAGTGTCGCTCGGCGGCGGCAGCGGCGCGGCGCCGCTCGCCCTCAACCCGACCGACATCAGCACCGACGAGGAAGCCCAGACCGCGACCTTCCGCTTCGCGCGCCGGATCGCGCCCGGGCGCTACCGGCTGACGATGAACTATACGGGCAGGATCTACACCCAGGCGGCGGGCCTGTTCGCGCTCGATTATGCGGCGGAGGGCGGCCAGAAGCGCGCGCTCTTCACCCAGTTCGAGGCGCCGGACGCGCGCCGCTTCTTTCCGGGCTGGGACGAGCCGATCCACCGCACCCCCTATGATCTGAGCGTCACCATCCCCGCGGGCCAGCAGGCGATCGGCAACATGCCGGAGGCGCGGCGGACGCGGAATGCCGACGGCAGCGTCACCATCGCCTTCCAGCGCACGCCGGCCATGTCCTCCTACCTGCTCTTTCTCGCGGTCGGCGAGCTCGACCGGATCACCACGCGGGCAGCGGGCGTCGAGATCGGCGTGGTGACGCGCCGCGGCGCCGGCGAGCAGGGCCGCTGGGCGCTGCAGAGCTCGGCGCGCATCCTGCCCTGGTTCAACCAGTATTTCGGGACGCCCTATCCGCTGCCCAAGCTCGACAATGTCGCGGGGCCGGGGACCAGCCAGTTCTTCGGCGCGATGGAGAATTGGGGGGCGATCTTCTCGTTCGAGAACATCCTGCTCGTGGACCCCGCGATCACCACGCCCGCGCGCCGGCAGCAGATCTTCAAGGTCGCCGCGCACGAAATCTCGCACCAATGGTTCGGCGACCTCGTCACCATGGCCTGGTGGGACGATCTCTGGCTGAACGAGGGCTTCGCCTCCTGGATGGCGACCAAGGCGACCGCGGCCCTGCATCCGGAATGGGAGCCCCTGCTCGACCGGATCGACGGGCGCGAGCAGGCGATCCAGCTCGATTCGCTGCGCACCACTCATCCGGTCGTGCAGCGGCTGACCACGGTCGACCAGATCAGCCAGGCCTTCGATTCGATCACCTATCGCAAGGGCGAGGCGGTGATCACCATGCTGGAGGATTATGTCGGCGAGACCGCCTGGCGGGACGGGGTGCGCGCCTATATCCGCCGGCACCGGCTGGGCAACACCGTCACCGACAATCTCTGGCAGGCGATCGGCCAGGCGGCGCGGCGGCCGATCACCGAGATCGCGCATGATTTCACGCTGCGGCCCGGCGTGCCCCTGATCCGCGTGACCGGCGCGCGCTGCGCCGGCGGGCGGACCCGGGTCACGCTGACCCAGGGCCAGTTCAGCCGAGACGACCCGCAGGCGAACGGCCGCTGGCGCGTGCCGGTGATCGCCGCGGCCGGCGGCGCGCCGGGACGGACCCTGGTCGCGAACGGCGCCGGCACCGCGACCGTGCCGGGCTGCGGCACGCTCGTCGTGAACTACGGGCAGACCGGCTATTACCGGACGCTCTATGCGGCGCCCCTGCTCGCCGCGATCACCCGCAACTTCGCGCGGCTGCGGCCGCTCGACCAGATCGGGCTGCTCGCGGACAATTGGTCATTGGGGCTGGCCGGCTACCAGGATGCCGGCCTCGCGCTCGACCTGGTCCAGGCGGCGCCGGCGAACGGCAATCCGAAGCTGCTGGGCCGGATGGCCGAGATCCTCGGCGATATCGGCGGCATGTATGGCGAGGATCCGGCGCATCGCGAGATGCTCGCCCGCTTCGCCTTCGCCAGGCTCGAGCCCGCCATGCGCCGGCTCGGCTGGAACGCGCGGCCCGGCGAGCCCGCCAACGACGCGGTGCTCCGCAACGAATTGATCGCCACGCTCGGCGCGCTGGGCCACCGGCCGACTTTGGCCGAGGCCAATCGCCGCTTCGCCGCGAACGACCCGTCGGTCACCGCCGGCCCGCTGCGCACGACCATCCTCGCCATCGTCGCCTTCAACGCCGACGAAGCGACCTGGGAGCGGCTTCGGCTTATGGCGCGGGACGAGCGCAACCCGCTCGTCCGCGTCCAGCTCTACCAGTTGCTCGGCGCGGTCCGGGACGAAAGGCTGGCCCGCCGCGCGCTCGAGCTCGCGCTCAGCGACGAGGTCGGCGCGACCAACAAGAGCCAGCTCCTGTCCGCGGTCGCCGGCGAGCATCCCGACCTCGCCTTCGACTTCGCGGTGCGCAACCGGGAGCGCGTCGAGGCCTTCGTCGACGCCTCCTCGCGCTCACGCTATTTCGCGGCGCTGGCGGCCGGCTCAGCCGATCCGGCGATGGTCGGCAAGCTGGAGGATTATGCGCGGCGCCATATGAGCGCCCAGTCGCGCGGCGCCGTCGACCGCGCGATCGCCGGGATCAGGGACCGGATCCGGGTGCGGACCGAGCGCCTGCCGCAGATCACGCGCTGGCTGGAGGCGCGGCGGGGGGCGTAGCGGAGACGCGGCGGGTATAGCGGTAGAGCGCGTAGAGCATCGCCCCGAACAGGACGACGCTTCCGAGCTCCGCAACATGCTCATAGCCCTCGGGGAGAAGGCCCTCGGGCAGGCCGAACCGCGCGACCCAGCCGGCGAAGGCCACGTTCGCGAGGCTGTCGCCGACGATCAGGCCAGTGGCGAGCAGCACGCCCATGCGCTTGGCGAAAGCGGGATTGGCGGTCCGCTCAGCACGCTTGTCGTACAGCCAGCCAAGCACCGAGCCGATCGCGATCGGCACGGTGACGGCCATCGGCAGATAGATGCCGATGCCGATGGCGAGCGGCGGCAGGCGCAGCAACTTCGCCTTGCCGAGCAGGGCATCGACGATGATCGCGACCACGCCGGTCGCAACGCCCATGCCGATCATTTTCCAGTTGAGGTCGCCGCCCAGGACACCGTTGGCGATGGCGGAGATCAGCCCGGCCTGCGGCGCGGCGAGCGCCTGCGGCCCTGCGCCGGGCTGCCCGGCGAAGCCGTAGGTCGACGCGAGCGTGTTGAGGATGGGCGGGATCACCAGCGCACCGAAGATCACGCCGTAGACCAGGGCCACCTGCTGCCGCCAGGGCGTCGCGCCGACCAGCTGGCCGGTCTTCAGGTCCTGCAGATTGTCGTTGGAGATAGTGGCGATGCCGAAGACGATCGCGGTCGTGAAGAGCGCGTAGGCGATCAGGGCCCGCTGCTCCTCGCTGCCGCCACCGCCGAACAGCCAGCCGAGCAGCAAGGCGGCGGACAGGATGGCGAGGATGCCGATGCCGGAAATGGGGCTGTTCGAGGCGCCCATCAGCCCCGCCATATAGCCGCAGACCGACGCGATCACGATGCCGGCGACGAGCACGAAGATCAGGGTAAGCGGGATGATGCCGCCCGCCCGATCCGCCAGCGGCGTGGTGCTCAGGAACTGCCAGAGCAGCCAGGAGATCGGGATCAACATGAGCAGGATGACCGCCGCCACCCGCCCGATCGGGATGTCGCGCTCGACCAGCGGCAATTCCTCGCCCCCGATACGCTTGCCCGAGGCGGCGAGCGCGCCCTTGATGCCCTTGAGGATCGGGCCGAGCAGCTTGAGCAGGGTCCAGATCGCCGCGATCCCGATCACACCCGCGCCGAAGAAGCGGACGTCCGAGCGGAAGATGGTGCCCGCCACGTCGGCGGCCGGCCCTTCGACGCCTGCGGTGAGGATGGGCAGCAGGATGAACCAGCCGATGATCAGGCCGCAGAGATTGGCCATGCCGACCGAGAGACCGACCAGATGGCCGGCGCCGAACAAAGCATAAGAGAGGCCGCCGGCAACGCCCGTCGAGGACGCGCCGATATGGAAGAACCAGGAGACTTCCTCGGCCAGCAGGCGGGTCTTGGCAACGAGCGTGAAAGCGCCCGCGGCGAGCGAGTTCAGGATGATGAGCTTCAGCCCGATCCGGTTCTCCGCATCGCCCTCGCGGGAGCCGGCGCCGACCTTCAGCACCTCGGCCGCGGCCACACCTTCCGGATAGGGCAAAGGCGTATCGACGACGAGCGCGCGGCGCAGCGGGATGGAGAACATCACGCCCAGGATGCCGCCGGCGGCAGTCGCCAGCGCGGTCGTCCAATAGGGAAAGCCGCTCCACCAGCCGACGATGACGAGCCCCGGCAGGACAAAGATGATCGCCGCCAGCGTGCCCGCCGCCGAGGCGATGGTCTGGACGATATTGTTCTCGAGGATGTTCGAGCCGCGGAACATCCGCAGCACCGCCATCGAGATGACGGCGGCGGGGATCGAGGTCGCGAAGGTCAGCCCGACGCGAAGCCCGAGATAGACGTTCGCAGCGGTGAAGACGAGCGTGATGGCGCCGCCGAGCAGGACGGACCTTACCGTAAGCTCCTTCAGCGAGGAACCGCTCTGGGGGCCCACCCGAGCGGCGTCGCTCACGGCTGGCGCGGCGTCGCCGGCGCTGCCTGCCGGCTCAGCTCAACGCCCACATAAGCTGGCGGGCCGTTGCCGCGCTTGACCCGAAGCAGCACGGTGTTGCGCCGCGCCCGGCGCGCCGCCTCGATCACCGCCGCGGCGGCCTCGGGGGTGGCGACCGCGGCATTGTCGATCGACAGGATGACGTCGCCCGGCTGCAGCCCCTTCTGGCCGGCGTCGCTGTTCGGATCGACGGTGCCGACGACGAGCCCGTTCACCCTCGTATCGGTGATCCTGAGCTGCTGCCGGATGGCCGGCGTCAGCGCCTGGAGCGCGAGGCCGAGGGCCGACTGGGTCGCCCGCTGGCCGGCCGACTGGGTCTCGGCCGGCTTGCCGCCGGCATCGCCGCCGTCATTGGCGTCATTATTGTCATCCGTGCCGTTCAGCCGGGCCAGCTCCTCGTCGGTCGGACGCGAGGCGATCGCGACATTCACCGTCTGGCGCTGGCCGTTGCGGATCAGCTCCATCGGGATGCGCGCGCCGATCGCCTGACGGGAGACGAGATAGGCAAGCGTCGAATCGGGCGTCACCGGCTGGCCGGCCACCGAGATGACGACGTCGCCCTCGCGGATGCCGGCGCGATCGGCCGGGCCGCCCGGCGTGACCGAGCGGATCAGCTCGCCGCGATTACGGTCGAGGTTCAGCGCCGCGGCGAGACCCTCGTCCAGATTCTGCAGCGCCACGCCGATATAGCCGCGCTGCACGCGCTGGCCGCGGCGGAGCTGCTCGACCACCGGCGCGACCTGCTCGGCCGGAATGGCGAAGCCGATGCCGACATTGCCGCCGGTCGGGGAGATGAGCGCCGTATTGATGCCGATCACATTGCCGTTGATGTCGAACATCGGGCCGCCCGAATTGCCCGAATTGATCGAGGCGTCGGTCTGGATGTAGCGGTCATAGAGCCCGGCATTGATGTTGCGGTGCACCGCCGAGACGATGCCGGCGGTGACGGTGCCGCCGAGGCCGAACGGATTGCCGATCGCGACCACCCAGTCGCCCACGCGGGTGCGGGTCGAGTCGCCGAAGCGGACGAACGGCAGCGGTCCGCGCGGATTGACCTTGAGCACGGCGATGTCGGACGCGGCGTCGCGGCCGACCACCTCGGCCTCATATTCGGTGCGATCGGAGAGGGTGACGGTGATCTGCTCGACCACCGCGTCCGGCCGGGCCGGCGCCACGACGTGGTTGTTGGTGACGATATAGCCGTCGGCCGAGATGATGAAGCCGGAGCCCAGCGAGCCGCCCCGCTGCGTCACCGTGCCGTCGCCACCCTGGCCGCGATTGGGCACCTCGCCGCCGAAGCGGCGGAAGAAATCCTCGAAGCCCGGGGGCAGCTGTTGCTGCCGGACCGTGATCGACTGGCGGGTGGATATGTTCACCACCGCCGGCTGCAGGCGTTCGGCGAGCGTCGCGAAGCTCTGCGGTGCGCCCGGCGGAGGGGCCGCCCGGATCATTCCGGGTTCGTTTTGCGCGGTCTGCGCCCCGACGGGGTTGCTCAGGGTCGCCGCCGCGCCACCGATCAGGATGGCGGCCGTAATCCCATAGACGTAACGCACGTTCTTATCCTTCCTTCACTTCGATCCGCAGCCCACCGGATCTCAGGCACGCTAGATGGGGCGGCTGAATGAGATTTGAATGAGTTGTTTCGCTTCTGACCTCATCAGCGTCCACCCCGGAACTGCCGCAGATAATCGTTCTGCGGCGACAAGATGATGCTCGACCGGCCGCGCTGGCCCTCCCGGCTGCCCAGGAAGGTCTGCTGGTAGGACTGCATGGCGCGGTAGAAATCGTAGAATTCCGCATCGCGGTTGAACGCCGAGGCATAGGTCGCGGCCGCCTCGGCATCGGCCTCGGCGCGGATGATCTGAGCCTGGCGGTTGCCCTGCGCCTCGATCGAGGTCGCTTCCTGCTGCCGGGCCGTGCGCATCCTTTGATAGGCCGATTCGAGCGGCGTGCCGTTGGGCAGGTCCGCGCGCTTGATCCGGACGTCCACGATCTCGGCGCCATATTGGGCGGCGACCCGGTTCAGCGCCGTCCGGATATTCTCCATCATCTGGCCCCGTTCGGGGGTGAGCAGGGCCGCCGAGGGCCGCCGGCCGAATTCGTTGCGGAGCGCCGAGGCAAGGATCGGCTTCAGCTGGTTGGCGAGATTCTCCTCCGTCCGGGCCGCAATGTACATCTGGAGCGGGTCGCGGATCCGGAAGCGGGCGAAGGCGTCCACCTCGAGCCGGAGCTGATCGGTGGAGAGAACCGGCTGGTCGTCCATCTCGAGCGAGAGGACACGTTTGTCGATCCAGTGGATCTGCTCGACGAACGGGATACGGGCGATAATGCCGGCGCCGCCCGGGCCGAAGCCGGCATTGGGCTGGTAGCCGTTGATCACACGCACCGGCTGGCCGAAGCGGACGATCACCGCCTGCCTGGTCTCCTGCACGATCGAGAAGGTGCTGGCGACGAGAATCAGCAGCACGATTGCCAGCACGCCGATCGCGATCGGATTCCTCAGCAGGCGGGTCATCGGCCGGCTCCCGTCGCCGGCGCGGGCGTCGCTGCGCCGCCCCGGCCCTGGAGCGACGGCAGCGGCAGGAAGGGCTGCACGCCCGGCGCCTCGACCACGGTCGTGTCGGTCTGCTGCAGGATCGCCTCCATCGTCTCGTAATACATGCGCCGCCGGGTCACTTCCGGCGCGAGCCGGTACTGGGTGTAGAGCCGCTCGAATTGCGCCGCCTCGCCCTGCGCCCGGGCGGTGATCTGCTGCGCGTAGCCGCGGGCAGCATTGACCGCCGACTGCGCGCGCTGGGTGGCCGCCGAAACCTCGAGGAAGGCGGCGTTCACCTGCGCCGGCGGAGCCGACTGGCTGACCGAGACGCTCTGGATCTGGATGCCGCTATCGTACCGGTCGAGGACTTCCTGCATCCGGCGCTGCACCCTTTGCTCGATGTCGCCGCGGCCGGCGCCGAGCGCATCGTCGAGCGAGACCCGGGCGACGGCCTCGCGCATCGCGCTCTCGGCGACCTCGCGAACGGTCTCGTCGGGGTCGGCGAGCTGGAAGAGATAGAGCTCGGGCGAGCGGATGTTCCAGCGCACCGTATAGCCAAGGTTGATGACGTTCTGGTCGCCGGTCAGGATCAGGTTCTCGGCCCGGCCCCCCGGGATCTGGAGGTCGCGGATGCCGGCGGTATCGACCTTGGTGACGCTGCCGATCGGATAGGGCCAGGAGAAACCGATACCGGGCTGCAGGGTGCCGGAATACCAGCCCAGAGTCGTGACCACGCCCTTTTCCTGCGGGCCGATCCGGTGGATCGAGGTGAAGGCGATCCAGAGCAGCACGGCGATGATCAGGCCGTAGACGATCCAGGGCCGGCTGCCGCCCGGAATGCCGCCGCCGAAGCGGGCGCGGCTGCGGCGCAGGAATTCGTCGAGCGAGGTGACGTCGCCGCCGCCGCGGCCGCCGCCCCCGCCGCCGCGCGGGCCGGGCTTGCGCCGGCCGGGGCCCCAGGGGTTGCGCGGGCCGCCACCGCCGCCGCCGTCATTGCCGCCGCCGCCGTCACCACCCCCGCCACCGCCGGGGCCCCAGGGGCCGCCGCGATTATCGCTCATCATCATCCCGGGGCGCCGGAACCAGCCGAAAAATCGTTTCATGCGCCTTCCTATAGGGACGGGTCTTGCGGAAAAACAGTGGCAAGCGCGGTTGCAGCGCCTATCTGGCCCCGATGAGCGAAGCGAACGATCCGATCGGCGCCGTTTTGAGCGCGATTCCCGACCCTGCGGGCCGCGGCAGTCTCGCCGGGGCGGGCCGGATCGCGATGACCCGCCTCAAGGACGGCATCGCCACGATCATGCTGGACGCGACCGGCCTCTCGGCCGAGCAGCGCGCCGGCCTCGAGCGGCAGGTGCGCGCGGCGATGATCGGCGTGAAGGGCGTCATCGACACCAGGATCGCGATGACCGCCGAGAAGCGCGAGCGGACGATCGTCGCCATCGGCTCGGGCAAGGGCGGGGTCGGCAAGTCGACCGTCTCCGCCAATATCGCGATCGCATTGGGCCGGCTCGGCAAGAAGGTCGGCCTCGTGGACGCGGACATTTACGGCCCCTCCCAGCCGCGGATCATGGGCCAGTCCGCCCGGCCCGAGCTGGTCGACGAGATGATCGTGCCGCTGCCGGCGCACGGCGTCCGCATGCTCTCCATCGGCCAGCTGATCGAGCCGGGCACCGCCGTCGCCTGGCGCGGGCCGATGACCGCCTCGGCTCTCTCCAATCTGATGGAGGGCGACTGGGGCGATTGCGAGATATTGATCGTCGACCTGCCGCCCGGCACGGGCGACGTGCAGATGACCCTGATCCAGAAGTGGAAGCCGGCGGGCGCGGTGATCGTCTCGACGCCGCAGGACCTCGCCCTGATCGACGCGATGCGGGCGATCGACATGTTCCGCAAGATGGACGTGAAGGTGATCGGCCTGATCGAGAACATGGCCGGCTATGCCTGCCCGCATTGCGGCGAGGTCTCCGACCCGTTCGGCTCGGGCGGGGCGCAGGCGGCCGCGGGGGTGATGGACATCCCCTTCCTCGGCCGGATCCCGCTCACGCTCGAAATCCGCCGGGCCTCGGACGCCGGCTCCCCGCCCGCCGCGGGCGAAGGCGAGGAGGCGGCGCTCTTCAGGGAACTGGCGAAGAAACTGCTCGCTCAGCTCGGGCAAGGTGCAGGAGGATTGCATGCCGCTCACCCGTGACGAGGATATCTATGAATTGCTGGCCGGGACGCGCACGATCGCGATGATCGGCGCCTCGGACCGGCCGGACCGGCCGAGCTACGGCGTGATGGCCTATCTCCAGTCGCGCGGCTATCGCGTGCTCCCGGTCAACCCGCAGATCACCGGCGAGCATGTCCATGGCGAGTTCGTCTGGCGCGAGCTGTCACAGATCGGCGAGCCGATCGACATGGTCGACATCTTCCGCCGCCCTTTGGCCGCGGGCGAGGCGGTGGACGAGGCGATCGCCGCGGGCGCCAAGTCGGTCTGGCTGCAGATCGGCGTGATCAACGAGGAAGCGGCGGCCCGCGCCGAGGCGGCCGGCCTCAAGGTGGTGATGGACCGCTGCCCGAAGATCGAGATCCCGCGGCTGGGGGTGCCGCGGGTCGGCTAGCGCGACCGGCGCCAGAGCGCGCTGCCGGCGATGCGGGTCGGCGCCAGCAGCATGGCGCCGTCGTCGATCAGCACGCGCACCCGGCGGTTCGGGAAGTCGACCGAGACGCGGTCGAACAATTGCAGCGCGTCCATGCCGAGCAGCAGGGCCGGGCGCTCCTCCAGCCCGAGCTGGCGGAAGGGATGCACGTCGGCGAAGGCGATCGGCAGATTGTTGATGTCGATCCCGCCGATCCGGATCCGCCGGGCGATGCTGTATTGGGCGGTGACCTCGCCGCCGGTGATGCTGACCATGCGGATCGGCGCCATCGGCCCGAGCCGGTTGCGGCGGGCGAGCGCGGCGCGCAGCGCGCTGTTGCCGACGCTGACCTCGGAGCCCGTGTCGATGATCACCCAGACGCGCTGGCCGTCGATCGCGGCGTCGACGAGCACGAGGCGGCCGTAAAGGCTGCGGCCGGTGACGACGACCGTGTTCGAATCCGGCCAGCTCTCCTCGCGGCGGCGGGACGGGGTCACCGTCATCTCGCGGCGCTCGAAATCGAAAGTGACGCGCTGGCTCTGCAGCGAATCCACGCCGAGAATGCCGGAGGCGCCGAGATTGGCGCGGGCGAGCGCGGGCGCGTGGATGCCCGCGATCGAGCGGCTGCCGACGCGCAGTTGCGGAATCACGACGGTGGCGATCTGGCTGACCTCGGTCATCGAGTGGACGGTGGTGAGCCGGCCCGGCTGCAGCGCGAGGGTGCGCGCCAGCTCGGAGGAAATGACGGTCCGCTCGGCACCGGTATCGACGATGAAGCGGAACGGCCCGCGGCCGGCGATGCTGACGCCGACCGTCATCCGCTCGTCCACCTCGCGGGCATAGTTCAGCGTCTCGGCCTGCTGCTGGTCGAGCTGGACGGGCGTCGGGACGGGCGAGGGCGCCGCGATCCGTGGCGGCGCTGCTTCCTGGGCGGCGCCGGAGCCGGCCAGCGCAGCGGTCGCGATCAGCCCGGCCAGCAGCCGCAGGGACGTCCGTCTCCGCATCATTCCTCTCCGCATCTCTTTGCGCGGAAGGATAGACCCCAATGTCGAAAAAGCGAAATCCGTTCGACGAACGACGTGCTGGATCAGACCACGGCCATGGCGCGCTCGCGCAGGCGCTCGACCGCGGCGGCGTGGATGCCGGGGGTGGCGACGAGCACGCCGAACGCCTCGCCGGATGCGGTGTTGAAGGCGAGCGGCTGGCCGAGCGCGCCGCTCACGGTCGCTCCCGCCTCCTCGGCGATCAGGGCGGCGGCGGCGATGTCCCATTCGAAGCCCCAGCGCAGGGTCGCCAGCAGATCGGCCTCGCCGGCGGCCACCATGGCGATGCGCAGCGCGATGCTGTTGGGCTTGGCGACCGCGACGAGATCGCGGTCGACCTTCGGCAGACTGTCGGCGGGGACGCGGGCACCGGCGAGCTCGGCGCGCGGGCTGACGGCCAGCCGCGCGCCGTTGCGCCAGCTGCCCCGCCCGCGCTCGGCGGTCCAGAGCTCGCCGCGCTGCGGGGCGGCGAGCGCACCAAGCACCGGCACGCGGTCCTCGATCAAGGCCACGGAGACGCACCAGCCGGTTCGCCCCCGCAGGAAATCGCGCGTGCCGTCGATCGGATCGACTACCCAGAGCCGCCGCCGCTCGATCCGGTCGCTGTCGTCCAGGGTCTCCTCGGAGAGCCAGCCGGCCTCGGGGTCGAGCGCGGTCAGATGCTCCCGCAGGAAAGCGTCGACCTCCAGGTCGACTTCGCAGACCGGGTGGCCAGGGACCTTTTCCCAGCGCTTATAGTCCGTGTCGCAGCGGCCGGCGGCGATCCGGCCGGCCTCCTCCGCGATTCTGGCAACAGCTTCAAGCACCGGCGACCGTCATCCCGTTCACCCGCAAGGTCGGAACGTTCACCGTCCGGCGATGCTCCAGGTCGTTTGCCGGGACCAGCGCGCGGAACATGGCGAGCAGATTGCCGGCGATGGTGATCTCGTCGACCGGCTCGGCCAGCGCGCCGTCGCGGATGACGAAGCCGGAGGCGCCGCGGCTGTAGTCGCCGGTCACCGGATTGACGCCGCTGCCGATCATCTCGGTCACGTAGAGACCCAGTCTGATGTCGGCCATCAGCGCCTCGGGGCTCATCGCACCCGGCTCCAGATGGACGTTGGTTGCACCCGTGCCCGGCGCGCCGCCGATGCCGCGCGTGGCATGGCCGCTGGTCTCCAGGCCGAGCTGGCGGGCGGAGGCGGCGTTGAGCAGCCAGCCGGTGAGGCGGCCGCCCTCGATCAGCCGGGACGGCCGGGTCGCCACGCCTTCCCCGTCGAACGGCTTGGACTTGAGGCCGCGCGGCCGGTGCGGATCGTCGACGATCACGATCGCGGGATCGAACAGCAATTCCTCCTCGCGCCCGAGCAGGAAGGAGGTGCGGCGGGCGATGCTCGGGCCGCTCATCGCGCCGAGCAGGGCCCCGACCAGGCTGCCGCCGACGCGCGGGTCGAACAGAACCGGCATCGTCCCGCTGCCGAGCTTGCCGGGATTGAGGCGCTTCACGGTCCGCTCGGCGGCGAGCCGGCCGATCGCCTCGGGCGCATCGAGATCGGCATAGTGACGGACGCTGTGGCTGGCGCTGTCGCGCTGCATGCCGCCGCCCTCGCCGCCGATCACGCTCGCATAGGCGCCATAGCCGGAGCTGGTATAGCCGCGGCAGAAGCCGTGCGAGGTGGCGAGCGCGATGACGGTGCGCCCGGCACTGATCCCCGCGCCTTCGCTGTTGGTGATGCCGTGGACGGCGCGGGCCGCCTCCTCGATCGCCAGCGCACGCTCCTTCAGCGCGACGGGCGACGGATCGGCGCCGTCATCGGCCTCCAGATCCTGCATCGGTCCGTGCAGCAGCCTGTCCCCGGGCGCCAGCCCGGCAAAGGGATCCTCGGGCGCCTCCCGGGCCATTGCCGCGGCGCGCTCGACCAGGGCGGCGAGCGCGTCTGCGGAAAGATCGGAGGAGGAAACGCTGGCCGAGCGCCGGCCGACGAACAGTCTCAGGCCAATCTCCTCGCCCTCGGACCGGGCCACGTCCTCGAGCGCGCCGAGGCGCACCTGCACCTCGGTCGAGCCCTCGCCGATATAGAGGACATCGGCCGCATCGGCCCCGGCCTTGCGGGCGGCCTCGACGAGGGCGCCGGCGCGCCCTTCCGCTTCACTGACGCTGAGCATCGGGGCGAGTTAGAGACTTGCCCGCCAAAAGCAACCTTCAGGCGGTGCCCACCACATAGCAGGCCGCGAACATGAGCAGGCCGGCGAAGCGGTTGGAGCGGAACTTGGCGAGCGCATCGGCCCCGTCGTCGGGTTTCAGCAAGGCGACCTGGCCCAGCAGATGAAACGCCATCGGAAGCAAGGCGAGCGGCGCCCAATATTCGAGCCGGACCTCGCGGATCGCGAGAGTCCAGAGCGCCAGTGCGAGCAGGTAGCAGACGAGGATGCCGAGCCGGGCATGCCGGCCGAGCGCGAGCGCGGACGATTTCACGCCGACCAGCGCGTCATCCTCCTTGTCCTGCAGCGCATAGATCGTGTCATAGCCGATCACCCAGAAGACCGAGCCGCCCCAGAGCCAGAAGGCCGCGGCGTCCATCCGCCCGGTCACCGACGGCCAGCCGACCAGGGCCGCCCAGGAGAAGACCAGGCCGAGCCAGGCCTGCGGCCACCAGGTGATGCGCTTCATGAAGGGATAGGCCGCGACCAGAGCGAGACTGATCAAAGCGACGATCTGGGCGGTGCGCTGCAGCTGGAGCAGGACGACCAGCCCGATCAGGCTCATCGCCACCAGCAATGCCCAGGCGCCCTTCAGCGACACGCGACCGCTGGCGAGCGGGCGGAGCCGGGTTCGCTCCACCTGCCGGTCCAGATCGCGGTCGATAATGTCGTTATAGACGCAGCCCGCGCTGCGCATCGCCCAGGCGCCGAGCGCGAGCCAGGCGATCAGGATCCAGCCGTCCAGCTCGCGGCCCGTGGCCGGCGCCATCCCCGCCAGCGCCACGCTCCACGCCCCGGGCCAGAAGAGCAGCCAGGCGCCGATCGGCCGGTCGAGGCGGATCAGGCTCGCATAAGGCCGCCATGAGGCCGGCAGCGCGCCGATCAGCCCGCGCCGCTCGCTGTCGGGGACGATGAACAGGTCGCCATGTCCCCCGGACATGGCTTCGCAGTGCGGGGCACTGCGAACCTGTTCATCCGTCTGGGGTTCGATGGCCATGGCTCCCTCTACCGTTCGGCCTGAGCTTGTCGAAGGCCTATTCTTCCTCTTTACGGGATAGAAGAAGGACAGGGCTTCGACAGGCTCAGCCCGAACGGGGTTTGTATGACTCAGCTCGCCGAAACTCTGCGCGCCGGGCTCGCCGCAGTCGCCGACCCGAACCGGGCGCCGGGCATGCAGGCCTATATGAAGTCGGCCATGCCCTATCTCGGGGTCTCCGCGGTGCCGCTGCGGCAGGTCTGCAAGGCTGTGTTCAAAGACCGCAGCTGGCCCGACAGCACTGCCTGGCAGAAGGACGTGCTGGCGCTCTGGCGCGGCGCCACGCATCGCGAGGAGCGCTATGCGGCGATCGAGCTGAGCGGCGTGCGCGCGGCCCGCGCCTTCCAGCGCATGGACGCGCTCGGGATGTACGAGGAGATGATCGTCACCGGCGCCTGGTGGGACATTGTCGACTGGATCGCCGGCCACCGGCTCTGGGCGATCCTCGAGAATGACCGGCCGGCGATGCGACGGACGATGCTCGGCTGGAGCCGCGACCCAGACATGTGGAAACGGCGCAGCGCGATCCTCTGTCAGCTCCGCGCCAGGCAGAAGACCGACCTCGACCTGCTCTATGCCTGCATCGAGCCGTCGCTCGATTCGAAGCACTTCTTCCTGCGCAAGGCGATCGGCTGGGCGCTGCGCCAATATGCCTGGACCGACCCGGAGGAGGTGCGGCGCTATGTGGCGGCGAACGAGGACCGGCTGAGCGGGCTCAGCAGGCGCGAGGCGCTGAAGAATATCGGAAAGGCTGCCGCATGACCGGCGCCACCCCCGCCTGGCCGCCGCACAGCCTGCCGCGCCTGTTCGTCGACCAGGCCTTGGCCGAGGGCGCGAGCGTCACCGTCGACGGCAATTATCTCGCCGCCGTGCTGCGGCTCGGGCCGGGCGATCGGGTGAAGCTGTTCGACGACCGGACCGGCGAGTGGCTGGCCGAGATCGTCGAGGCGGGGCGGAAGCGGGTGACGCTCCGGGTCGGGGAACGGCTGCGGCAGCGGGAGGATGTGCCCGACCTCTGGCTGGTCTTCGCGCCCGTCAAGCGCGGGCGGATCGACTGGCTGGTCGAGAAGGCGACCGAGCTGGGCGCCGCGCGCCTGCAGCCCGTCCTCACCCGCCGCACGATCGTCGACCGGCTGAACCTCGAGCGGCTGCGCGCCCATGCCGTCGAGGCGGCGGAGCAATGCGAACGCACCGCCCTCCCCGCTCTCGACGAGCCGCGCAAGCTGGAGGCCCTGCTCCGGGAGTGGCCCGCCGACCGCCTCCTCTATTTCGCCGACGAGGGCGGCGGCGAGCGCTTCGCCCCTGCCTCCGGCCCGGCCGCCATCCTGATCGGCCCGGAGGGCGGCTTCACCGAGGAGGAACGCGCCGCGATCCGCGCGCTGCCCCAGGCGCGCGCCGTCTCGCTCGGCCCGCGTATCCTCCGCGCCGACACCGCCGCGCTCGCCGCGGTCGCGCTCTGGATGGCGGCCGCGGGGGACTGGTCCCGGCATGGCGAGCGATAGAATCGCCTTATAAGTAGCGCATCGAAACCCGCTGGCGGGGCCGCGCGGCCCCGGCTAAAGCCGCGCCGATGACGACGCGTACCGAAACCGGGGGCAAGGCCGAGCGCCTGATCGAGAGCCGTGAAGACCTGCTCGCGGTGTTCGCCAGGGGCGAGAAGCCGCGCGAGGCGTGGCGGATCGGCACCGAGCACGAGAAGTTCGTCTATCGCTGCGCCGATCATCGCGCGCCCTCCTATGACGAGCCCGGCGGCATCCGGGACGTGCTGAACGAACTGGTCGCCTATGGCTGGCAGCCGGTGATCGAGAAGGGCAATGTCATCGCCCTGACCGGCCCGGACGGCGCCGTCAGCCTGGAGCCGGCCGGGCAGCTGGAGCTGAGCGGCGCGCCGCGCGAGCATCTCCACCAGACCTGCGCCGAGGCCGCGCGCCATCTCGACCAGTGCAAGGCGGTGGGCGAGAAGCTCGGCGTCTGCTTCCTCGGCATGGGCATGTGGCCGGACAAGGCGCGGAGCGACCTGCCGGTCATGCCCAAGGGCCGCTACACGATCATGCTGAACTACATGCCGAAGGTCGGCTCGCTCGGCCTCGACATGATGCTGCGCACCTGCACCATCCAGACCAATCTCGACTATGAATCCGAGGCGGACATGGCGCGCAAGTTCCGCGTCGGCCTCGCCCTGCAGCCGCTCGCCACCGCGCTCTTCGCCAATTCGCCCTTCACGGAAGGGCGGCCCAACGGCTTCCTCTCCTTCCGCTCCCATATCTGGTCGGACACCGATCCGGACCGGACCGGCATGCTGCCCTTCGTCTTCGAGGACGGCTTCGGCTATGAGCGCTATCTCGATTACGCGCTCGATGTGCCGATGTACTTCGTCTACCGCGACGGCATCTATCACGACGTGGCCGGCCGGAGCTTCCGCGATTTCCTCGACGGCCGGCTGGCGGGCTTCGAGGGCGAGAAGCCCCGCGTCTCGGACTTCACCGACCATCTCTCGACCATCTTCCCCGAGGTCCGGCTCAAGAGCTTCCTCGAGATGCGCGGCGCCGACGGCGGGCGCTGGGGCAAGATCTGCGCGCTCCCCGCGCTCTGGGTCGGCCTGCTCTACGACGATGCTGCGCTCGACGCCGCCTGGGACGAGGTCAAGCACTGGTCGCTGGAGGGCCGGCAGCGGCTGCGCGACAGCGTGCCCGCGCTCGGCCTCCGGGCCGAGACGCCCGACGGGGAAAGCCTGCAGCAGCTCGGCCAGCGGATCCTCGCCATCGCCGCGTCGGGCCTCAACGCCCGCGCCCGCTTCAACGCGTCGGGCGACAACGAATCCGGCTTCCTCGATCCGCTGCGCGAGGTCCTCGCCGCGGGGCGGACTCCGGCCGAGCGGCTGCTCGATCTGTACAATGGTGAATGGGCGGGCGATATCGACCGTATCTACGCGGAGCAGAGCTTCTGATGGCCGACCCTCGTTTCCCCGACCGCCGCACCCTCTATCCCGAGATCGAGCCGTATCGGACGGGCCGGCTGGAGGTCGGCGACGGCCATGTCCTCTACTGGGAGCAATGCGGCAATCCCGACGGCAAGCCGGCGGTGATGCTGCACGGCGGGCCGGGCGCCGGCTGCAGCCCGGCGCACCGCCGCCAGTTCGATCCCGACCGCTTCAACGTCACCCTGTTCGACCAGCGCGGCTGCGGCCGCTCGACGCCGCACGCCTCGCTCGAGGCGAACACGACCTGGCACCTGGTCGAGGACATGGAGCGGCTCCGCGAACATGTCGGCGTCGACAAATGGATGGTCTATGGCGGCTCCTGGGGCTCGACGCTGGCGCTCGCCTACGCCCAGACCCATCCCGAGCGGACCACCGAGCTGGTGCTGCGCGGCATCTTCCTGTTCCGCCAGAAGGAGCTGGACTGGCTCTACCAGTTCGGCGCCTCGGAAGTGTATCCGGACAAATGGGGCGAGTTCCTCGCGCCGATTCCCGAGGCCGAGCGCGGCGACATCGTCGAGGCCTATCGGCGCCGCCTGACCGGCGACGATGCGGCCGTCCAGCTCGCGGCCGCCAAGGCGTGGAGCAAGTGGGAGGCGGAAACGGTCACCCTGCTGCCCGATCCGCATGTGATCGAGGAGCATACAAGCGACGATTTCGCGATCGCCATCGCCCGGATCGAGAATCATTATATGGCGCACAAGGGCTGGCTCGAGGAAGGCCAGCTGCTCGCCAATGCGCACCGGCTCCGCGACATTCCCGGCGTGATCGTCCAGGGCCGCTACGACATGTGCACCCCGCCCGTCTCGGCCTGGGACCTGAAGCAGGCCTGGCCCGAGGTCGAGCTGCAGATCGTCCCCGACGGGGGCCATCTGTTCACCGAGCCGGGCGTGCTCGACGGCCTGATCCGCGCCGCCGACCGGTTCGCGGGCAAGTAGGCACCCTTCCCTCTCCCGTCGCTCCGGCGGGAAGCTTTCAATCGCCTTGCGAGGCGGTTCATTTCGGCGCAAGCATCATCGGTCTATCGCTGATTCGGCACGGTTCGTCGTGCCAACGGTTTCGACGGGGAGTTACTTACATGCGGAAGTTCTGGACTGCTTCGGTGGCCGCGATGGCGTTCACCCTCATGGCCGCGCCGGCCTCGGCGCAGGTTGCTGCGTCCCCATCGACGCAACAAGCCTGGGCGGGCTCGGGCGAGCTCACCGACAGCGACAGCACCGGGGCGGAAAACCACCGGTATGACGACCACATCCTGCAGCTGGAGGCCGGGTCGCGCTACCGCATCTCGGTCGATTCATCGGCCTTCGATCCGGTCGCCCGGCTCTACCGCCAGGGCTCGACCAATGCGGTCGCCGAGAATGACGACGGCGACGGCCTGAACCCGCGCATCACCTACACGCCGACCGAGAGCGGCGCCTATACGTTGCGCGTGCTCGCTTTCTCGGCCGAGGGCCGCGGCGCCTATACGGCGGGCGTGGCGCCGCTGCCGCCGCTCGCGCCCGGCGCCGCCGTGCCCTGGTCGGCCCGGGGCCGGATCGACAATGACGATTCATCCACCGGCGCGGACGGCTATCGTTATGACGAGCATATGCTTCGGCTCGAGGCTGGCCGCCGCTACATCCTGCGGGTCGAGGCCTCGGACTTCGACCCGATCGCCCGGCTCTACGCCGCCGGGGAAGACACCGTCCTTGCCGAGAATGACGATGGCGGCGACGGCCTGAACTCGCGCATCTCCTTCGTCCCCGAGACGACCGGCGACTATGCGCTTCGGGTCGCGCCGCTCGCCAATGACGGGCGCGGCTCGTACCGGGCGAGCGCCGAGGTGGCCCCGCCGCTGCCGGCGCCGCTCACCATGTTCCAGCGCATGTCGGCGACGGTCTGGCGGGACTATGAGGGCGCGCTCACCAATGGCGACGGCGACGGCCAGGACGGCACCAAGGTCGACGATTATCTCGTCCGCTTCGAGGCGGGCCAGGAGCGCTTCATCGCCCTCGAGGCCGCCGACTTCGACGCGGTCGTGCAGGTGCTGCGCGTGGACGGGCGCGAGCGCGGCGAACCGCTCGCCTCGAACGACGACGGCGGCAACAGCCTGAACTCGCTGCTGCGCTTCAGGGCGGAGACGGAGGGCGACTATATCGTCCGCGTCACCTCGCTCGGCGCGGGCGGGCGCGGGACCTACCGGCTCCGCGTCAGCGAGCGGTAGGCGCCCTACTCCGCGGCGACGGGATCGGCTTCGGGCCGGTCCCGCCGTCCGCCGCCCGGCTTGAGGGCAGCGAGGAAGCGGGTGACGGGCCCGTTGCGGTCCATCCACTCGCTATATTCGACATAGGCCGGGTCTTCGGAAAGATGCTGCTCCTCGGTCTTCGCGCGCCAGTAATAGACGCCGCCGACCATGGCCAGGATCGCGGTGTTGCGGATCATGTCCGTATAGGAGCCGGTGGTCGCGAGGAACGGCAAGGCGGACAGCCACCAGAACAGGTTCTTCGAGACATAGGCGGGATGCCGCGTCCAGGCATAGGGGCCGTTGGTCAGGATGCCGCGGTGGGTGAGGTTCGAGAAGCGGATGCCGAAGGCCACCGTCGCCCAGGCGTAGATGGCGGTGAGCACCACCAGCACAATGCCCCAGATCGCCATCACCACCGGGTAGTTCTGCAGCCAATAGTCCCAGGCCGCGCCGCCCGGCGAATAATCGAGCGGGCCGCCGTCGTTCATCAGGATGAAGGGCGGATAGCAGATCAGGGCCGCGACCCAGCCGGCCGCGAACGGATTGGCGCGGCGGATATGGGCGTCGAGCGGCTTCAGGGTCAGCACATAGCCAACCGTCGCGAAGGTCACGTCGATCATGAACATGATCGAGATCAGCCAGGCGGCCATGCGGACGGGGCTCTCGGTGATCTGCTCGGGCGTGGCGACGATCGCGTCCCACCAGTTGCCGGGCACGATCGAGATCATGAAGGCGAGAAAGAAGCCCTTCACCGCCCAGGCCCGGTAGAAATCGGCGAGCTGCGCCTTGTCGGCGCGCTCGGGGCGGCCGATCAGCAGCTGCCCGAAATGCCAGGCGCCGTCCTTCGGCTCCTTCAGCCGCCGGTCCAGCCAGAAGACATAGGGCACGGAGAGGATCAGCACCGGCACGATGGAATAGCCGAGCACGTACATGGCGAAGAGATACTGGCCGTCCCAATACCAGCGGCCGACGCAATAGAGCCCGCCGATGATCGCCCAGATGCCCCAGAGCCCGGCGAGCTTGGCGATGCTGATGTCGGCAATCTCCCTGAGCGTGCGGGGCGGGCTTTCCCAGTCGATGCCGGTCGAGGGGTTGCGATGGACCTTGTCGACGAAGATCGCCCACAGCACCATCGGCACGCCGCAGGCCAGCAGACCGCACAGCGCCGCCAGCGGCCCGACCATGCCGTAGACTCGCGCGACCGCAACCCATGTGAACAGGCCCGCGAGGCCGACCACGCCCGTCATCGCGCTCACCGCCGATTTGGGGCGGGGATCGTACGGCCTGGCCCTGGGCTCGATGGCGAGATCGGAGGGAAGCGGCGCATTCATGGGAAACGCGCCCTAAAGACAAAGCGTAAGCATCAGGTGAACGTCCGGCCGCGGTCCCGCGCAGCGGTCACGCATTGGATTTTTGGTGAAAAAACATTCACCAGAATTGCGGTACAAACGGTGCTCCAAGTAAGGACTTCTTAAATCCCTTTGGGCGCAAGTTCGTCCTGATCGAAGAGCCAAGCTCTCGTGCAGGGATATGGGAAAGATGTACTTAGAGGATCGCGTCGTGGAGACTGGCTTCTCCTTTTCGAACGACGTTCCGCAGCCGCCGGAGCGCCGTTCCAGCGAGCGTCACATCAAGATCCTGCGCGTCGGCACCGTCGTCGTGAACGGCCGCCGCGAACTCTGTCTGATCCGCAACATCTCGGCCGGCGGCGTGATGGCGCATGTCTACAGCCAGCTCATGCCGGGCCAGCACGTCTCGATCGAGCTGAAGACCAGCCAGCCGGTGACCGGCCGGGTCGTCTGGACGCGCGGCGGCAATGCCGGCATCCAGTTCGATGCCCCGGTCGACGTCGCCGAATTGCTGGCCACGCCGCAGGGGGTCGACAATGGCTGGCGGCCGCGCACGCCCCGGGTCGAGATCGACCGCATGGCGACGCTCCGCGCCGGCGCGCGCACCTTCTGGGTCCATGCCCGCGACATCTCCCAGAGCGGCGTGAAGCTCGAGACCGAGAGCGGGTCCGAAGCAGAAGCCGAGACCGCGCCCGCCGTCGGCGAGGAAGTGGTCGTCACCCTGGAGGGCTTCCGTCCGCTGCCGGGCGTCGTGCGCTGGGCAGCGGAGGGACGCTGCGGCGTCTCCTTCAACCAGCTGATCCCGTTCGGCGACCTGATCGACTGGCTGAAGCAGGGCTGACCCTAGCGCCGCTCGAGCGCGGGGAATGCGAGCGCGCGAAGGAACAGGGTTTCGGCGGTAAGCCAGTCCTGCCTGAGGATCGCATCGTCCGCCAGGTTCGTCTCCACCCATTGCCGGATGATCTCGCGCAGCACGCGGCGCTGGCTGCTGTCGGCCTGTCGCCATGCAATCACCGCCGCCGCGCCGATCCAGGGCGCCGTCGGGTGCCGGTAATCGTCGAAGAAACGGACACCGGTGGTCAGCGAGATATAGGCGCCTGAGGGAATCTGTTCGGTCGCCGGCGGCAATTGCCGCACTGAACGAAGAAAGGCGCCCGCCGCCGCGCTCGGCTCGCCATTGGTCGCGACATGGCTGGCCACCGCGGCATAGGCCGCGAACAGCAGATTCTCGGTCCGCCGCTCATTGGCCGGATAGTCCGACCAGTCGGCGCCGTTCTGCGGGCCGCGATTGAGCCAGGCCACCGCACGGCGCAGCGCCGCGTCGACGCGGGCGCGCTGGTCAGCGGGGACGATTCCCGCCCGCCTCGCCTCGGCAAGCGCGATGGTGAGCAAGGCGGTCGGATGGATCGCGCCATTCTCATTGGCAGGTACCGCGTTCAGGCTGATCATCCACCAGCCGTCCGGGCTTTGACCGTTGAGGACCGCTTCGAGCAGGCCCGGCGGGATCGGATGCCTGAGCTTCGCCGCCGCCATCAGCGCCCAGGCATTGGCGATCGTGTGCGGGATCGAGTCCGAATAATAGCAGCGGCAATCCGCATTCACGACGGAGGCCAGATAATCGAAATAGCGCTGGCCGAGTCCGCGCGCTTCGCCCGGCGCGCCCGCGATCAGCTGGCCTGCGCCCCACGCCCAGGTCGATCCGATCATCGCCGGATCGCCCGACAAGGTCGCGTCCGCCCGGCTCGCCACCCGCGCTCGCGCGACCTGCTCGCCGGCGACGGAGGCCCTCACCTGGTCGGGCGAAACCGGTGGCGCGTCCGGATCAAGCCAGGACATGAGCTGCGGCCAGAACAGCCAGACCGGCACCGCGACGGCGATCAGTCCGGCCGCGAACGCGATCAGCAGGCGGCGGTTGCGCCGCGTGGGCGAGGGCTTCGGCTGCGCGGCGGCGCGCGCCTCGTCGCCGGCGCCGATCCGTGCCGCCACCTCGGCGAGGAACTTCTCGCGCATCGCATTGAACTCGCGCGCGCTCCGGCCGATCGAGAGCGCCTGCACCATGAACAGGCCCATCGGGAAATCGGTCGGCGCCAGCGCGTCCACCATGACGGGGAGCAGCTTCCCGGCCTCGCGGGCGATGATCGCCTCGTGGCGGACATTGGGCGAGGCGACGGAGGATTTCGTCCAGAGCGCGACGACCAGCTTCGCCCCGGTCAGCTGGTCGCGAATCCAGCTGTCCCAGTCCTTCCCCGGCGGTGTCGACTGGTCCCAGAATACGGCATAGCCCGCCTGCTCCAGGGCGTCGCGCACGCGCATCGCGACCGGCCGGTCATTGCTCGAATAGGAGATGAAGATGTCGGCCAGCGCTTAATCTCCCAGCGCCTGGCCCGAGAGGATTGGAGCGGGTGAAGGGAATCGAACCCTCGTCGTAAGCTTGGAAGGCTTCTGCTCTACCATTGAGCTACACCCGCGTTTCCGGCCCGCTTCCCTGCCGGAGGGGGGCCGCGCCGTCAACATTCACGCTGCCGTTGATCGACCTTGGGACAGTCCGCCGGGGCCGGCGCCGTGGGAGGCGACTCCGTCGCAGGTTCGCGCTATAAGCATCGGGGGAAAGACGAGGATTTTGCCGGGGCATGCGGGGGCTGAAACGAGTTCCATGGCAGCCGTCATGAACGCCGCGGCGAGCGCTGCGCCGCCCTTCGAGACGATCGTCTCCGATTACGGTCCGCTCATCTCGCGCATCGCCTCGTCCTACGAGGCGGACCCGAGCCTGCGCGAGGATCTGACCCAGCAGATCCTGCTCGCCGTCTGGCAGGCGCTGCCGACCTGGCGCGCCGAATCCTCGCTGAAGACCTTCATCGCCCGGGTCGCCCAGAACCGCTCGATCTCCTTCGTCACCAGGCAGGTGCGGCAGGGGCCGGTCGCCGAATTGCCGGAGAGAATCGAAGCCGATGCTCCCAATCCGGAGGAGCAGGTGATGCAAATGAACGAACGCGAGATGTTGATGGAAGCAACAAGGCGATTGCCGCTGCCGCAGCGGCAAGTCATCATCCTCGTCCTGGAGGGTTTTACTTATCCCGAGATTTCGGAGATGCTTGAGATTCCCGCGAACGCCCTGGCGCTGAGGCTGTCGCGGGCCAAGGCGGCGCTGAAGTCGATGCTGGAGCGGAGCGAATGAACGACTTCGATCTCGACCGCCTCGGCGACGTCTGGCGCCAGCAGCCCGATCCGGCGGAGCTGGAGCGCCTGCGCAAGAGCGCGGCGGCCGTGGCCCGGCGGGCGCGGCTGGCGCAGATCGTCGACGTCGGGGCGGCGATCGCGGTGGGGACGGCGGTGATCGTGCTCGTCCTGTCCAACCCCACCGGCAGGACCTTCCTGCTGGGCGGCGCCGCGCTGATCTTCCTGCTGGGCAGCAATATCCGCCAGCGCAGGCTGCGGCAGCTGGAGCTGAAGAGCCTCACCGGGGGCACGGAGGACATGCTGGACCAGTCGATCGAGCGGATCGAGGCGACGCTCAGGCATAACCGCCTCTCGCTGATCCTGATGGGGCCGATGGTGCTCGTCGGCGCGATCTTCATGACCGCCGCCAACAGCGACGTCGATTCGGCCTTCCAGGCCGCCATGCACTCGCCGGCCCTGCGGATCCTGGCGGTCGCCGCGCTCGCCGGCGTCGCCGCCTATCTGCTGTACGCCATCCGCCGCGGCCGCAGGGAATTGGGGCGGCTGCGGGCGATGCGCGAAGCCTATCGCCAGGAAAGAGAAAAGTCCGCCCAGTGATTTGCGTTTTATTCTGGTAAACGGAATCTGGCCGGCGTTTTAGCAAAGTTTCAACGCCTGTTCGGTAAAGGCCGCCCAGTCGAAGCTATTCGCAGGGAAGGCAAAGAAAAATGGAAAAGATTCGTCTCACGGTCGAGGAGCTGCCCGAGCTCGAGACCGAAGTTGCTGTCGCCGGCTCGGTCAAGCAGCAGGAAGTGGGCGGCGTGATCTGCCTCGCCATTGCTGCGGGTATCGTGCTGGGGGCTTAAACCTGCCCGACCAAATCATGGCCCGGCGTGCGAGACGGAGCGAACTCCGCCGCCGCCGGGCCAGGTCGTTTCTGGATCCGGTGGACTGAAGGATGATCGTCGGCGAGGAGCTCAAAGCCTGGACCCGGGACCGCGACGCCCAGCGCGTCACCCGGGCCGATGTCGACGCTTTCGCACAGGATTGGAACAGGGGGCCGGTCCACCGCCGGCTCGAAGACGCCATGGCCTCGCTGCCCGTGCCGACGACGGCCGCTCAGGTCGCCGAGGCGGTCAGCGCCCTGTTCGCGGACCATGACTGGGTGGACGAGCTCGTCGCCGCGCTCGCCCGCCGGATGCAGGCCGATCCGTTCTTCGACCCGCCCTTCCGCAATCTCAGCACCGACCTCCATGCCGGCCTGCTCGTCTTCGAGGACGAACGGGTCTCGATCGCCGTCGGCGTGACCAGCGCGCTGCAGATGGCGGTCAGGAAGAACCAGCCGCGCGGCGCCACCTCCGTAGGGTTCAACGGCCAGCTCGGCGTCTACCGTTTCGTGAAGGCGGGCGGCGCCACTCTCTCCTTCTGGGAAGCGCCGCCGATCGGCCCGGGCTTCACCGCCGCGGGGGCGGGTCTCTGCCGTCGCACCGGCGAGCGCCGGATCGCCGACGGCGAGATCCTGGTGATCGACGGCCGCCGCGAATCCTATGTGGTCGAGGGGCTCCAGGGCAGCTTCGTCCTGCTCCAGGCCTCGATCGCGGTCGATCAGGCCCCGCTCAGCGTCGAATATGACAGCGCGACCGGCCGGTTCGTCGGCTGCAGCGCGACCGGCGACACCTCCTCGCGGATCCAGATGATCACCACCCTGCTCCGCAAGCTGGACCATCAGCCCGCCTTCGAGGCGATCGCAGGCTTTCTCGACCATCCGGATTTCTTCGTCCGCTGGCACGTGATGAAGGAATTGCTCGGCCTCGACCTCCAGGCGGCGCTGCCGCACCTGAAGCGCATGGCCGCGACCGACCCGCATCCCGATCCGCGCCGCGCCGCCCGCGCCGTGCTGGACCGGATCGAGGCGCCCGCCCGCCCCGGCGGCAAACGGGCCGCCTGACATGCCGCGCATCATCGCCTGCCCGGAAGAGGATGCGATCACGCTCCCCGAGCTGATCGAGGCGCTCAACGATCCGCATTTCGATCCGGCCGACGAGGACAGCTTCGCCGCCGCCGGGCCGCTGCTGAAGCGGCTCGCCAACAATCGCGGCTTCCTCGCCGAGATCGCGCTCGCCGAGCTCAAGGACCGCTGCCACGGGCAGAGCGCCACCAACCGCTATTCCAGCCAGGTGCTCATGCTGCACCAGGCATCGGCCAAATTCTACATCCGCGCCAATTTCTGGCCGAGTCCGAAGGACAGCGTGTTCCGGACGAGCGGCACCTCGCCCTTCTTCTATCACGTGCCGCACGACCATAATTTCTCGTTCCTGACCGTCGGCTATCTCGGGCCCGGCTATTGGAGCGACTATTACGAATATGATTATGAGAGCGTCGTCGGCATCCCCGGCGAGGTGGTCGACCTGAAATTCGTCGAGAAGTCCCGGCTCGAGCCCGGCAAGGTGATGCTCTACCGCGCGCACCGCGACGTGCACGACCAGCTGCCGGCCGACGACATGTCCATCTCGATCAACATCATGCACGCCGCGCCCAGCCTGCTTTTCCTCAGCCAGTACCGGTTCGACGTGCAGGAGAAGAAGATCGCGGGCATCCTCAGCCGCACCTCGGCCGAGGCCCTCCTCGCGCTCGCCGCCCATCATGGCGGCGGCAACGGGCGCGACCTGGTGGAGGGCTTCGCCGCGCATCATCCCTGCGACCGCCTCCAGTTCGCGGCGCTGCGCGAGCTCGCCGCCGCCGAACCGGACGTCGACGCGCAGCTGGAGCGGCTCGGCCGCGGCCGGGACAGCGCCAACGCCTTCGTCGCGGCGATGAGCGCACTGGAAGCCCGGCGCCTCGCCGCCCATCGGCACTGGATCGAGCGTTAGGCCGCTACCGGCTATTTCGCGCGCGGTGTCTCCGCGGTAATCCGTTCCTCGATGCGGCCGGGAACGGTCCAGCGGATGCCGGAGGTTTCCTTATTGTCGCCGACGGCCTGCTTGGCGCGCACGGCATCGTTGGCGGCTTCGAGCTCGGATTCCCGCCAGGGACCAGTGAGGACGGATGTGCGATAGCGATATCGACGCAAGGCATCTCCTCCGCTCCATTAGTCTCCGGTTAACCGCGTTTCTTTCGCCGTTTCGGAGGATAATTTTGGTCGCCTTTTAAATTCAACGCCTTGCCTGGATCATTCGATTTCCGCGACCATCCCCGCTAAGCGGCTGCCGATGACGGACAACAGGCAACGGAAGACTCGCCGTTCGGCGCTTCGCCACTTCCTCGACAGCGAGGCGGCGGGCGGCCTGCTGCTCATGGCGGCCGCGGCGCTGGCCCTGATCGTCGCCAATTCTCCGCTCGGCGAGACCTATCGCCACCTGCTCCACGCCGAGACGGGTCCCGTGCTCGCGGCGAAGCTCGGCCCGATGAACGCCCATCTCTGGATCAACGACGGCCTGATGGCGGTCTTCTTCCTGCTGGTCGGGCTGGAGATAAAGCGCGAGTTCCTCGACGGCAGCCTCGCGGCGCCGGAGAAGCGGCGCCTGCCGCTGATCGCGGCGGCGGCGGGGATGGCGGTGCCGGCGCTGATCTACCTGGGGCTGGCCGGCGGCAATCCTCTGCTCGCCCGCGGCTGGGCCATTCCTGCCGCGACCGACATCGCCTTCGCGATCGGGGTGCTCGCCTTGCTCGGCAGCCGCGCGCCGGCCTCGCTCAAGTTGTTCCTCACCACCGTCGCCATCGCCGACGATCTGGGCGCCGTGGCGATCATCGCCTTCTTCTATACCGATACGCTGAACCTGCTCGCGCTCGGCACGGCGGCGGCGGTCCTGCTCGGCCTCTGGGCCATGGGCAAAGGCGGCGTCACCGCGCTCTGGCCCTATCTGACCGGGGCCGCCCTGGTCTGGTATCTGGTCCTGCTGTCCGGCGTCCACGCGACCGTCGCGGGCGTGCTCGTCGCCGCGATCATCCCCTTGCGCCCGACGCCCGGCGCCCCCGATGACGAGCATTCGGTGCTCCACCGGCTGGAGCACAAGCTCGCGCCCTGGGTCGCCTTCGCCATCGTCCCCCTGTTCGGCTTCGCCAATGCGGGCCTGGACTTCAGCGGCGTCGACCCGGCGTCGCTGCTCTCGCCAATGCCGCTGGGCATTGCCGCCGGACTCTTCCTCGGCAAGCAGATCGGCATTTTTGCCGCCGTCCGGCTCTCGGTCGCGCTCGGTCTGGCCAGCCGCCCGCGCGGCGCCAGCTGGCTGCAGATCTACGGCGTCGCCCTGCTCTGCGGGATCGGCTTCACGATGAGCCTGTTCATCGGCACGCTCGCCTTTCCGGGCCATCCGGCGCTCGCCGAGCAGGCGAAGCTCGGCACGCTCGCGGGCTCCCTGCTCTCGGCGCTGGCGGGCTATCTCCTGCTCCGTTCCGCGCCCCGGCCGGCAAGACCCCGGGCGACGCCTGTGCCGGAGCAGGACGAGCGCGATGCAAGCGCTTGACCTCGTTCACAAAACAGCCATGCGCACCGCTTTAGCACTGGAATTGCGGCGCCCGGCCCCCTAAACCGCGCCGCTCGGCCTTATGGGTGGGGATTGGTGCGCGGCCTGACGACAATTGCGGCCTTGCTTGGTCTTGCGGTGAGCGCGTCCGCGCTCGCCCAGCCCGTCACGTCGAGTGGCGGCCCGGCCCAGCCGCCCTCGCCGCCCCCCACTCCCATCCCGCCGCCGCGCCCGTCGGGTGCCGCCGTGACGCCGCCGCGCGAGGCGCCGGCTTTCGTCCCCTCGCCTTACGGGGTTCAGGGCGGCGCGCAGGGCCTGCCCGCCCCCACGGGCCGGCCGCTGGAGATCGATTTTCGCTCCGACCCGGTGCTCCGGCTGCGCCATATCGAGAGCAGCTTCGAGCCGTTCCGCGCCGCCATCGCCAGCGCCGTCGAGAATCATCCGGGCACGCTGGAGGCGGCCGCCAGCGAGGACGAGGCCCTCGGCGCGCTGGAGGAGGCGCGGCTCGGCCAGCTGCCAACCGTCGACCTCAACATCACCTCCTATCGCGTGCTGTCGCGCGACTTCTCCAACGACCCGTTCAACATCATCGAACGCTCGCGCCCGCGCCAGCGCACCGATGCCCTGCTCAGCGTCACCCAGACGCTCTGGGATTTCGGCGCGACCAACCGGCGGGTCAGCGCCGCGGGGGCGCGGCTCCGCGCCGCCGGCGCCGACCTGGAGGCGCAGGCCGACCGTATCGCGATCAACGCCATCGCCGCCTGGTACGACGTCTTCGCCTATCGCGCGATGGTCGGCCTGACCCAGGCCTTCGCCGCCAACCAGCGCGAGCTGCGCCGGGCGGTCGAGCTCCGCGTCCGCCAGGGCGTGTCGGCGGAGAGCGACCTCAGCCGGGTCGATTCCTACATCGCCCAGGCCGATACCCGCCTCGCCCAGTTCCGGCGCCAGCTTGCCGGCGCCGAGGCGCGCTTCGCCGAGCTGACCGGCAATCCGGTGCCCGCCGGCCTGGAGCGCGCGCCCGTCCCGGGCGGAATCGTCTCCAGCCGCGACCAGGCCGTGCTCGCCGCCGCCGGCACCGCCAATGTGCGCAGCGCCGAGGCGAACTCGACCGCGAGCGCGCAGGAGGCGCGCGCCGCCCGCGCCGACCGGCTGCCGCAGATCACCGCCGGCGTCGACGCCGGCCGCTACGGCGTGATCGAGAATGACCGCGACTACGACATTCGCGGCCGGGTGGCGCTTCGCTACCGCATTTTCGGCGCCGCCGACGCCCGGGCCGAGCAATATGAGGCTCGCGCCCGCGGCGCCGAGGCCCGCGCCAACCGGATCCGCGAGGAAGCCGAGCGCGACGCCGCCATCGCCTGGTCGGACGTGCGCGCGCTGCAGGAGCAACTGGAGGCGCTCGAAGCTTCCTATATCGCCAGCCGCCGCTCGCGCGACGCGATCCTCGAGCGCTTCCGCGTCGCCCGCGGCACCCTGTTCGACGTCGTCGCCGCCGAGGACGCCTATTTCGAAAGCGCCACCGCCTATATCCAGGCGCTCTCGGAATTGGACGCGGCCCGTTACGTCCTGCTATCCCGTATGGGCCGGCTGCTCGACATATTGGAGGTCGATCCGGACCGGCTCAGAGGTGAAGGGTGAGCGACGAAAGACTCATCAAGGTCCCGCAGCCCCGGCTCGCCGCCTGGTTGATGGAGCCGATGCGCGCGAACAAGTCGACCTACTGGAAGGTCGCGCTCGCCGCCGTCTTCATCAACATCTTCGGGCTGCTGACCTCGCTGTTCACGATGACCGTCTACGACCGGGTGGTGCCGAACAACGCCACTTCGTCGCTGGTCGCGCTCAGCATCGGCCTCGCCATCGTCGTCGTCTTCGACTTCGTGCTGAAATTGCTCAGGGCCTATTTCGTCGACCATGCGGGCGCGCAGATCGACCGCGACATTGGCGATGCGGTGTTCGCGCGGATGCTCGCCATGCGGCTCGAGCTGAAAAAGGGCTCGACCGGCGCGCTCGCCGGGCTGCTGCGCGAGCTGGAGGCGCTGCGCGACTTCTTCGCCTCGGCGACGCTCACCGCGGTCGTCGACGTGCCCTTCATCATCCTCACCCTGTTCATCGTCTGGCTGATCGGCGGGCCGGTGGTGATCGTTCCGGCGGTCATGGTGCCGCTCGTCATCCTGATCGGCTGGCTTACCCATCCGGCGCTGGAGCGCCTGTCCGCGCGGGCGATGGGCGAGGGCCTGCTCAAGCAGTCCGTGCTCGTCGAGGCGATCGGCGGGCTGGAGACGGTGAAGACCGCTGGCGCGGCCCCGCTCCTCACGCAGCGCTGGCACAAGGCCGTCGAGCAGCATTCGGACAGCTCGCTCCGCCAGCGTCTCGTCGCCTCGATCGGCGTCACCTTCGCCACGTCCGCGGGTACGATTTCATATGCCGGCGTGGTGATAGTCGGCGTCGCCATGATTGCCGAGCGCGAGCTCACCATGGGCGGGCTGATCGCCTGCTCGATCCTCGCCGGCCGGGCGATCGCCCCGCTCGCCCAGATCTCGCAGCTCCTGTCCCGCCTCACCTCGACCCGCACCGCCTACCGGCAGATCAACGAGATGATGCAGCTGCCTCCCGAGGGACCGGAAGGCGACGCCCTGAAGCTGTCGAAGGTGCAGGGCAGGATCGAGTTCCGCAATGTCGGCTTCCGCTATCCCGGCGCCCCGGAGCGGGCGCTCGACGCGCTCAGCTTCACGGTCAAGCCGGGCGAGCATGTCGCCCTGCTGGGCCGGGTCGGCTCCGGCAAGTCGACCATCGCCCGCCTCGTCCTCGGCCTCTATCCGCCCGAGGAAGGGCTGATCATGATCGACGGGACGGACATCCGCCAGCTCGATCCGATGGATCTGCGCGCCCATATCGGCGCGGCGATGCAGGAGAGCGTACTGCTGACCGGCTCGGTGCGCGAGAATATCCAGCTCGGCCGCCCCCGGGTCAATGACGAGGAATTGCTCCGCGTCTCCCAGATTTCCGGCACCCACCAGTTCATGGGCCAGATCGCCAACGGCTACGACCTGCGCCTCGCCGACCGCGGTGAGGGCCTGTCGGGGGGCCAGCGCCAGTCCATCGCCATCGCCCGCGCCCTGGCCGGGCGGCCGCCGATCGTGCTGCTCGACGAGCCCTCCAGCGCGATGGACGCGCAGACCGAGGGCGCGCTCATCCAGCGCCTGCAGGAGGAATTGAAGGACCGGACCGTCATCCTGATCACGCACCGCCCGCCTTTGCTCCAGCTCGCCCAGCGCATCATCCTGCTCGACCAGGGCAAGATCATCTCCGACGGCCCGCGCGACACGGTGCTGAAGCAGATCATGCGCCCGCAGGCGGCGGCCTGAGCGTTATAAGACCATGCACGGCACGCACCTCGAAGACACGGTCACCAGGATCAAGCCCAAGGCGGCATCCTCGATGCTGCTCTGGATCATCGTCGCCTTCGTCGTCGCCTTCTTCGTCTGGGCCGCCTTCACCGAGCTGGACCGGACGGTGCGCGGCCAGGGACGCGTCGTGCCGAGCTCGCAGCTGCAGGTGGTCTCCAATCTCGAGGGCGGCGTCGTCCAGGACATTCTGGTCCGCTCCGGCCAGGTCGTCCGCCAGGGCGACGAGCTGATCCGGCTCGACCGCACCGCCACCGGCGCCGAGTTCGGCAGCGGTTCGGCCACGCTCGCCGCGCTGGAGATCAAGATCGCCCGGCTGACCGCCGAGGTGACCGGCGGCACGCCGCGCTATCCGGCCGCCACCGACGCCGCGATCGCCGACCAGATCCGGGTCGAGCAGGCGCTCCACGCCACCCGCATGGCGGACCTCTCCGCGATCACCAGCGCCGGCACGGCGCGCGTGGGCCAGGCCGAGCGCGCGGTCGGCGAGGCGCTGTCCAACTATCAGTCGCGCCAGTCGGCCTACCGGCAGCGGCAGACCGAGGTCACGATGATCCGCCCGCTCGTCGAGCGCGGCATCGAGCCACGCCTTGCCCTCGTCCAGGCCGAGGCCCAGGCCAATATCGCGCAGAGCGAGATGCAGGCCGCAAGCGAGACGATCGGCCGCGCCCGCCAGGCGCTCGCCGAGGCGCGCTCCGCGCTGGCCCAGCAGCGGCAGGAATGGCGGACCCAGTCCGGCACCGAGCTCGCCACCGCCCAGGCCGAGTTCGCCGCCCGGCAGCGCGCCCTTCCCGCCCTTGCCGACCGGGCCCAGCGCACCGTGCTGCGGGCACCGCTCGCCGGGCGGATCAACCGCGTCCTCGTCACCACGCGCGGCGGCACGATCCGCCCGGGCGAGCCGGTGGTCGAGATCGTGCCCTCCAACGAGACCCTGCTGATCGAGGTTCAGGTCCACCCGTCCGACATCGCCTTCGTCCGGATCGGCCAGCCCGCGCACGTCGCGATCACCGCCTATGACCGCTCGATCTACGGCGTGCTCGACGGCACCGTCACCACCATCTCGCCCGACGCGACCCTGAACGAGCGCACCGGCGAGACCTTCTACACGGTGAAGGTCCGGACCAACGTCAACTATCTGCGCGACGTCAACGGCCGGCAGATGCCGATCGGCGTCGGCATGACCGCGGAGGTCGACCTGCTCGGCGAGAAGCGCACCATCCTCCAGTACATCCTGTCGCCCATCGCCCGGCTGAGCGAGACTGCCCTCAGGGAGCAATAGGGCGGTCGAGGGCCTCCGCCAGCGCGGCGAGCGAGGCGGGGACGGGCAGGGCGCGGGCCTCCCGGTGGATGATCGCCCCCAGGGCAGGCGGCGGGTCGATGGCCCGGCCAAGCAGGGGCTCGACGATCTCGGCGAACTTGAAGGGATGGGCGGTGGCGCAGAGTAGCCAGGGGCGCTCCTCCCGCGTCCCGGGATCGAGCCGCGCATAAGCTTCGGCGGCTGCGGCGCTGTGCGGGCACCAGACGTAGCCGGACGACCGGTAATCGGCCAGGATCCGCGCCCGTAGCGCGTCATCCTCGACCCGCTCCACGGTGAAGATGTGGAACGGGCGGAGCAAGGCCGAAAGCCGCTCGAAATTGCTCGGCGCGCCGACGTCCATCGCATTGGCGATCGTGGCGACGGCCGGCCGCGGCGCATAGATCTCGCTCTCCGCCCAGTCGCTGAGGGTGCGATTGGCGTTGGTGACCAGGCGGACCGGGCCGATGGGCAGGCCCATGGCGCGCGCATAGAGGGCGGCGAAGCCGTGGCCGAGATTCCCCGTCGGCACGATCAGGCCGGGATTCATGCGGGTCTCGGCGTGAACGCACGCGGCCGCCCAGCCGAGAAAAGCCATTTGCGGGAGCAGCCGGCCGACGTTGATCGAATTGGCCGAGGTCAGTTGGTGCCGTGCCGACAGGTCCGGATCGGCGAAGGCCGCCTTCACCAGCCGCTGGCAGTCGTCGAAGTCGCCCTCGACCTCGAGCGCTTGCACGGGCGGTCCCCAGCAGCCCAGTTGCAGGGCCTGGAAGGGCGAGACGCGGCCCCTGGGGTAGAGGATCAGGGTGCGCAGGTTCGCCCGGCCCTCGGTCGCGGCGCCGACCGCGCCGCCCGTGTCGCCCGAGGTCGCGACCAGGATGGTGAGCGGCTCGCCGAGCCGGGCGAAGCAGGCCGCGAGGAAGCGCGCGCCGAAATCCTTGAAGGCACCGGTGGGGCCGTGGAACAGCTCCAGCGCCCGCATGTCGCGGCGCGCCGGATCCGGCGTGACGATCGGCAGCGGGAAGTCGAAGGTCTCCGCACAGATTGCGGGCAGCGCGGGTTCCAGTGGGTCGCCGGCAAAGAAGGGCGCCAGCATCGCCGCCGCAAAGTCCGGGAGCGGGAGGCCGGCATCGGGCACGGGTCCGGGAATGGATTCCGGCACATAGAGGCCGCCGTCGGGCGCCGCGCCCCTCCGGATCGCCTCGCTCAGCCCGACGGCCGGCGCCTGACCTCGCGTGCTGACGAACCTCATGCCGGTTCCAGCCGCACGCCCCCGGATTCCACCGGTGCCCGGCAGGCCGTCGCCGTCAGGCCCTCGGCACGAAACGCCGCGTCCATGGCGCGGGCCACCGCATCCGCGTCGTGCTCCAGCGCCCAGGCGAAGACCGAGGGCCCCGAGCCCGAAAAGGAGCAGCCGAGCGCGCCCGCGCCCAAAGCCGCCGCCTTCACCGGTGCGAGCGCGGGCAGCAGATGCGCGCGCTGCGGCTCGACGAGCAGATCCTCGAGGCCGGCGCGGATCAAAGCCGCATCGCCGGTCGTGCACCCCGCCACGAAGGCAGCGAGGCGCCGGCTGTGCTCGACCGCGATGCGCATCGGCACCTCGGCCGCGAGCACGCCGCGCGCCGCCCTGGTCTCGATCTGCACCGGCGGATGGAAGAGAAGCGAGACGATGCCGGCGGGCGCGGGCAGGCGCTGGACATGGCCGGGCGCCTCCCGTGCCACCAGCACCAGCCCGCCATGCAAAGCGGCGACCACATTGTCCCAGGGCGGCGGGTCCGACGAGATGCGTTCGCCCGCCAGCGCGAACGGCAGCAGGTCCCCGGTGGCGAGCGGCTCCGGCAGCAGCGCATTGACCGCGGCCGCGGCGGCAACCGCCGAGGCAGCCGAGCCGCCCATGCCCGCGCTCAGTGGCACGCCCTTGTCGATCGAGAGCCGGACCCCGAAATCCGCGTCCACCGCCGCCAGCAACGCCTGGGCAGCGGCGAGCGCCGTATTGGTCTCGGGCGTATCGGGCAGCGTGTCGACGAGGCCGCTCACGTCCCCGAGCCGGACGCCCGGCGCCGGCTCGCGCACCGCAATCACCCGGTCGCGCGCCGCATCGAAGGCCAGGCCGAGCACGTCGAAGCCGACCCCGACATTGCCGATGCTGGCCGGCGCGCTCGCACTCGCCCTCGCCCGTCCGGCCATCCCTGCTCCCTTCACGCCGTCAGGCGCAGCTCCACCGTCTCGCCCGGCCGCCCCGCGGCGAGCCGGCGCTGCAGGTCCATGATGTCCGCGACCATCGCCGCGGTCGTGGGCCAGCGCCCGGCCCCCTTGCCACAGACCGCGTGGACATGACCATCCGCGTCCGTGACGAGGAACCGGTTTTCCTCGTTCCGGGCACCGGCCAGCGGATGCGCGGCGGGCAGAGCGAGGATGCGGACCTCCGCCTGGACCGCGCCGTTCGCGAGCCGCCGGCAGCGGCCGACCTGCTTCAGCACCTCGCCCCGGGCCAGCGCCGCCTGCACCTGCGCCGCGGTCAGGTCGCGCAGCGATTCCCTGGCGATCCGCTCCGGCGGCAGCGCGAGTCCGAAGGCGGTGCGGGCGAGGATGGAGAGCTTGTCCGCCGCATCATCGCCGTCGACGTCCGCCGCCGGATCCGCTTCGGCAAAGCCCAGCGCCTGCGCCCTCGCGACGGCGTCAGCGAAGGCCCAGCCCTCCGCGAGCCGGTCGAGCAGGAAGTTGGCCGTACCGTTCATCACGCCCTCGACCGCGACCGGGGCCGGGAGCCGCCGGATCGTCTCCAGGACCGGCGCGCCGCCGCCGACCGCCGCACTGCAGGAAAGCGAGGCGCCGCCGGTCTTCGCCGCGACCTGGAGCGCGTCGAAATGGCGCGCGACCGCGGCCTTGTTGGCGGTGACGACATGGACGCCCAGGCGCAGCGCATCGCGCATCACCCGGGCCGCCCCGTCCGCGCCGCCGATCGCCTCGACCAGCAGGTCGACCCCGCCGGCCAGCGCCTCGGCGAGGCTGGTCGTGAACGCCTGCTCCGCAAACGCTCCGCTCCGATGCTTCCCGGGTCCGCGGACCAGCACCGGATTGACCGCGAACAGATCCGGCCGCTGGCGCAGGCAGGACAGCATCCCGCCCCCGACCGCCCCGCAGCCGAGCAGGGCGACGCGCAGCCGCGGGAAGCGGACCGGCACCGCCTTGCGCGGTGGCAAGGCGGCGATCACCGTCGCCTCGTGATGGCCGATGGCGGCGATCTCGATCGCGATCCCCTCGGCCTTCGCCGCCTCGATCGCCTTGGGCTGGATCAGCCCCGTGCTGGCCCCGGCCGCCATGTCGTAGCCCAGCGCGCCATAGCGCTCGGCTTCGGGATTCTTCGCCGGGTCCTCGGCATAGACCCCGTCCACGCCCTTCAGCAGCCGCACGCGCTTCGCGCCCAGCCGGGCGGCGAAGAAGACGGCGCTGAGATCGGTGCCGCCGCGGCCCAGCGTGACCACGCCATGCTCTTCATGTCCGGCCGTGAAGCCCGGCACGACGACCACGTCATGGTCGGCGAAGCGCCGGTGAACCGCGCCGGCGTCCAGCGCCGCCAGATCGGCATCGAGCGGCGCGCCCGTCGCGACCAGCCCCATTTCGTGCGGGTCGAGCGTGCAGGCGCGCATCCCCATCCGCGCCAGCGCCAGCGCCAGCAGGGCCGCCGAGTGCAGCTCCCCGGTCCGCGCCAGCCGCGCGACCAGCGCCGGCGCCGGATTGCCGCCCGCTTCCGCCGCCTGGGCAAGCAGGCGGTCGGTCTCCCCCGCCAGCGCCGAGACCACCGCGACGATCTTCTCGCCGTCGCGGACGTGGCGATACACTTCCTGCGCGACGATCCGGTAATCCTCGATCCGCTCGAGCACCGAGCTGCCGAACTTCAGCACGCACAGCCTGCGCTGCCGGTCGCCGAGACATTCCACTTTCGCCATCTTCTTCGCTTTCTTTTGGGGCAATAAAAAACCCGCTCGCCGGGTCGGGGAGCGGGTCGGTCGGTCTGATCCTGATGCTTGTGCTCAGCCGCTGCCGCCCCGCATTCGGGTCATGGTCATGGTGAACATCATCATCGTGGAAGCGCGCGCGCCGGCGGCCGCGCCGGAGGCGGCGGCAGAGCTCGGGGCGGGTGCGTCGATCAGCATCGGGTCTTCCTGCCCTTAAAAGACAGGCGGAAATCCTATCCGTCAACCGGGTTAAATTTTCGCCTTCCCCGCGGCCCCTTGACAGGCAGGAGCCCGCCCGTCAGCCTTTAGGGGACGGCGGGATTCCCGTCCGCAGGAGCAGACCGATGAGCAAAGGGCAGGATTTCCGTATCCCCTCGCTGCATGCGTGCGCTCCCTCTTTTTTCGGCTTTTTCGGCTCGTTTAGGGGCCGGTACGCCATGCGGCGTGCCGGAGACTGACGCTTCGCCCCTTTCCCGAAATTTGAGCTGATACGCTGCAGGACCGCCCGAGGCGGCGCAGCGTTCGAGGACCGAAAAATGCCGCAAGCCGCGCTCGCCGCGCCATCTGCCGGGCCCGATCTGCAGAGTCTGCGGAGCCAGATCGACCGGATCGACGCGCAACTTCTCGACCTGATGGAGGAGCGGCTCTGCCGCGCCGCCGCCATCGCCGCCTGCAAGGCCGGCGAGGATGATAGCCCCCTGCCCCTGCGCCCGGCGCGCGAGCAGCAGGTGATCGACCGCCTGACCGCCCGCGCGCGCCGCATGCCCGCACCCGCCGTCGCCGCCATCTGGCGCGAGCTGATGGGCGCCAACCTCCAAGCGCAGCAGCAAATCCATATCGTCGTCCACTGCCCCGCGCAGCCGGTGCTGGTGACCGATCTGGCGCGGCGGCACTTCGGCGGCGCGGCGCCGATCATCGCCGCCGGCACGGCCGAGGACGCGCTCGACGGCGCCCGCCACCGCGCGGCGATCGCGGTGATCGAGTTCAGCCCGCTCTCGCGCTGGTGGGTTCAGCTCTTCCATGACGGGCAGCTCGCCATCTTCGATTGCCTGCGCGACCGGCACGGGCGGATCGCGGCTCTCGTCGTCGGCCGCGTCGCCGCTGCCGGGGACGAGGCCTTCCTCGTGCTCGGCGACAGCGCGCTCCGCCGCCGGATCGAGGCCGGGGAGCAGCTGAGGACGCTCGCGATTTGCGGGAGGCTCCGGCTCTGCGTCAGCACCGGCGCGGGAGCAAGGCGATGAGCTGGACCCCGGCCTCCTGGCGCGCGAAGCCCGCGCTGCAGCTGCCCGCCTATCCGGACGCGCAGGCGCTGGCCATGGCCGAATCCTGCCTCGAGGCGAGCGCGCCCCTGGGCTCGGTCGCCGAAAATCGCTGCCTGACCGCCAGGCTCGCCGAGGTCGCCGAGGGCAGGGGCTTCCTGCTCCAGGGCGGCGACTGCGCCGAGACCTTCGCCGAGTTCGGCGCCGACAAGGTCCGGCGAAGCTTCAACCTGCTGCTGCAGATGGCGGCAATGATCGGCGAGGGCGCAGGCGGCGAGGTCGTCAGGGTCGCGCGCATGGCCGGCCAGTTCGCCAAGCCGCGCTCCGCGGAGACGGAGACGATCGGGAGCCTCACCCTGCCCTCCTATCGCGGCGACATCGTCAACGGGCCCGACTTCGACGCGGCGAGCCGGATGCCCGATCCCCTGCGCATGCTGGAGGCGCACCGCCAGTCCCGCGTCACGCTCGACCTCATCAAGGCCTATGCGGCCGCGGCCTATGCCGATCTCTCCGGGATCCACCGCCTCGCCCGGCGGCGGCTCGGCCTGGCCTTCGACCATGCGACGCCGCCGGGCGACGCCGCCACGCCGGTCGAGATGTTCACCAGCCACGAGGCTTTGCTGCTCCATTACGAGCAGGCGCTGACCCGCTGGGACGAGCTGACGGAGAGCTGGTGGGCGACGTCGGCGCACATGATCTGGATCGGCGAGCGCACCCGCCAGCTCGACGGCGCCCATGTCGAATATGCGCGCGGCATCGCCAACACGATCGGCCTGAAATGTGGGCCGACGCTGGACGCGGAAACATTGCTCCGCCTGATCGACCGGCTCGATCCCGACAATCGCCCCGGCCGGCTCGTCCTGATCGGCCGCTTCGGCGCCGCCGCGGCCGGCGGGCGCCTCCCCGCCCTGATGCGCGCGACCCGGGCGGCGGGGCGCAAGGCCCTCTGGGCGATCGACCCGATGCACGGCAACACGGTCACCGCGGCCGGCCGCAAGACCCGGATCCTGCCGGACATTATCGCCGAGCTGCGTACCTTCTTCGAGGTCGCGCGGGCCGAGCAGGTCCATCCCGGCGGCGTGCATCTGGAGATGACCGGCGAGGACGTGACCGAGTGCCTCGGCGGCACGCGCGGGCTGCGCGAGGAGGATCTGGGCCGCAACTATCTCACCCATTGCGACCCGCGGCTGAACGGCGCGCAGGCGCTCGACGTCGCCGCCGAGGTCACCCGGCTGATCCTGGAGGGGACGCGCGCCGCGTCCGCCGTGGCATGAGCGCGGTAACGGACAGGGCGCTGTTGCGGGCCTCGCCCGGCGGCGCGCTGAAGGGCCATGTCGCCGTCCCGGGCGACAAGTCGATCTCGCACAGGGCGCTGATCCTCGGCGCGCTTGCCGAGGGCGAGACGCGAATCGAGGGGCTGCTCGAAGGGCGTGACGTGCTCGACACCGCCGCTGCGGCCCACGCGCTCGGCGCGCAGCTGACCCGGCTCGGCGACGGCGCCTGGATCGTGCGCGGCGGGCGCTGGCGCTCCCCGGATCGACCCGTCGACCTCGGCAATAGCGGCACCGGCGCGCGGCTGCTCATGGGCGCGGCCGCGGGCTTCCCGATCGAGGCCACCTTCACCGGCGACGCGTCGCTCCGCTCCCGGCCGATGTCCCGCGTGCTGGAGCCGCTCCGCCACATGGGCGCGCGCGCCGGCGAGGGCGACCGGCTGCCGGTCACGATCCGCGGCGGCGGCCTCTCCGGGATCAGCTGGCACAGCCCGCACGCCTCGGCGCAGGTCAAGTCGGCGATCCTGCTTGCCGGCCTCCATGCGAAGGGCGCGGTCGAGGTGATCGAGCCGGCGAAGAGCCGCGATCATACCGAGAAGCTGCTCCGCGCCTTCGGCTGCGACGTCGAGGTCGAGGGCAATCTCGTCCGGCTGGGCGCGAACCGCCGGCTGACCGCGACCGACATCATGGTCCCCGGCGACCCGTCCTCGGCGGCCTTCCCGCTGGTCGCGGGGCTGCTCGTCCCCGGCTCCGAGGTCACGGTCCATGGCGTGCTGATGAACCCGCTCCGCACCGGCCTCTTCGAGACGCTGCTGGAAATGGGCGCGGATCTCGGCTTCGCCAATCGCCGGATCGTCGGCGGCGAGGAGGTGGCGGACGTCACCGCGCGCCACAGCCTGCTCAACGCCGTCGAGGTCGATCCCGGGCGCGTTCCGGCGATGATCGACGAATATCCGGTCCTCGCCGTCGCCGCCGCCTTCGCCGCGGGCCAGACCATGCTGCACGGACTCGGCGAATTGCGGGTCAAGGAGAGCGACCGGCTTGCCGCGATCATCGCCGGGCTCAGGGCCTGCGGCGTCCCGGCGGGGCTGATCGGCGACGCCCGCCAGGGCGACACCCTGATGATCGACGGCTGCGACGGCCCGCCGCCGGGCGGCGCCAGGGTGCGCAGCCATGGCGACCACCGCATCGCGATGAGCTTCCTCGTCCTCGGCCTCGCCGCCCGCCGGGCGGTGGCGGTGGACGAGGCGGAGATGATCGGCACCAGCTTCCCCGGCTTCGTCCCGCTCATGGCCTCGCTCGGCGCGCGCATCGGAGCGGCGCGGTGAAGGGCGTCGTCGCCTATCAGGGCGAGCCGGGCGCCTATGCGCACGAGGCCTGCCGCCGTTTCCTCCCCGCACATGAGCGGCTCAGCCGGCCAAGCTTCGAGGCGGTCGCCCACGCCGTCCTCGCCGGCGAGGCGGAGCTCGGCATGCTGCCGGTCGAGAACAACACAGCCGGCGCCGTCCCCGGCAATCGCGCCCTGATCGCGCGCAAGGGCCTGAGGGTGCGGGCCGAGGTCGACCTGCCCATCCACCTCCACCTCATGGCCGTGGCCGGCGCGCGGCTGGAGGAGATCGAGACGGTGGTCAGCCACCCGATCGCGCTCGCCCAGTGCCACGAGGTGCTGGAGCGCCTCGCCGCGACGCCCGAGGAGGCGGTTAACACCGCGGTCGGGGCACGGCTGCTCGCCGACAGCGGCGACCGCAGGAAGGCGGCGGTCGCCTCGGAGGCCGCGGCACTGGCGAACGGTTTGACGATCCTGTGCCGCAACGTCCATGACCGGCCCGACAATGCGACGACCTTCTGCATCGTCGCGCGGGAGGCGGAGAGTGATGCGGACTGATATGAGCCCCCTTAAGCCCCTCCCCTTCAGGGGAGGGGTTGGGGTGGGGCCCGTCCAACCAGCGCCTCGCCTTTCGACCTTCCCCACCCCCGTCCCCTCCCCTGAAGGGGAGGGGCTTTTCAAGCCATGAGCCTCAATACATTCGGCCATGTCTTCCGCTTCTCGACCTGGGGCGAGAGCCACGGGCCGGCGATCGGGGCGGTCGTGGACGGCTGCCCGCCGGGGCTGGCGCTCGGCGAGGCCGATATCCAGCCCTGGCTCGACCGGCGGCGCCCCGGGCAAAGCCGCTTCACCACCCAGCGGCAGGAGCCGGATCAGGTCCGCATTCTGTCCGGCGTGTTCGAGGGCCGCACGACCGGCACGCCGATCAGCCTCATGATCGACAATGTCGACCAGCGCGCGAAGGATTATGCGGAGGTCGCCGGGGCATGGCGCCCCGGCCATGCCGATTACACCTACCAGGCCAAATACGGCCACCGCGACTGGCGCGGCGGCGGACGGGCGTCGGCGCGCGAGACGGCGGCGCGGGTCGCGGCGGGGGCGGTCGCGCGGCTGGTCATTCCCGGAGTGACGATCCGGGCCTGTCTCGTCGAGCTGGGCGGCGACGCGATCGACCGCGCCGCCTTTGACGACGCGCAGATCGACGCCAATCCCTTCTTCTGCCCCGACGCCGCAGCCGCCGCGCGCTGGGAGCGGCTGGTCGACGACGCCCGCAAGGCGGGCAGTTCGCTCGGCGCGGTGGTCGAATGCGTCGCCACCGGCGCGCCCCCCGGCTGGGGCGCCCCGCTCTATGCCAAGCTGGACGCCGCGCTGGCCGCCGCCTGCATGTCGGTCAATGCGGTGAAGGGCGTCGAGATCGGCGACGGCTTCGCCACGGCGCGCCTCCGCGGCGAGGAAAATGCCGACGCGATGCGGGCCGGGGCGGACGGCGCCCCGCACTTCCTCTCCAACCATGCCGGCGGCGTGCTCGGCGGCATCTCGACCGGCCAGCCGATCGTGGTCCGCGCCGCGTTCAAGCCGACCTCCTCGATCCTGACCCCGCAGCAGACGGTGACCGCCTCCGGCGCGGAAACCGGGATTTCCACCAGGGGCCGCCACGACCCCTGCGTCGCGATCCGCGGCGCGCCGGTGATCGAGGCCATGGTCGCCCTGGTCCTCGCCGACCAGAAACTGCTCCACCGCGCGCAATGCGGGGATGTCCGATGACAAGAATCGAGGTCGGACTCGGCGACCGCAGCTATGACGTGCTGATCGAACATGGCCTGCTCGACCGGACCGGGGAGCTGCTCGCCCCGCTGGCCCGGGAGCACCGCCTGATCGTCGTCAGCGAGGAGAATGTGTGGGCCGCACTGGGGCCGCGCTTCCTCGACGGGCTGGCCGGGATAGAGGCGGAAATCATCATCCTGCCGCCGGGCGAGAGCACGAAAAGCTGGGCCCAGCTGGCCGTGCTCGCCGAGCGCCTCCTGGAAGCGGGCGTCGAGCGGTCCGACCATATCGTCGCGTTCGGCGGCGGCGTGATCGGCGACCTGACGGGCTTCGCCGCCGCCATCCTGAAGCGGGGCTGCAACTTCGTGCAGATCCCCACCAGTCTCCTGGCCCAGGTCGACAGCGCCGTCGGCGGCAAGACCGGGATCAACACCGAAGCGGGCAAGAATCTGGTCGGCGCCTTCCACCAGCCGTCGCTCGTGCTGATCGATCCGTCCTGCCTGGACACGTTGCCGGCGAGGGAGCTGCGCGCCGGCTATGCCGAGATCGTCAAGAACGGCCTGATCGACGACCCGAACTTCTTCGCCTGGTGCGAGGCCCATGGCGCCGCCCTGCTCGCCGGCGATCCGGAGGCCCGCCGCTATGCGATCGCGATGAGCGTGGCCTTCAAGGCCGCGATCGTCAGCGAGGACGAGCGCGAGACCTCAGGCCGCCGCGCCCTCCTCAATCTCGGCCATACCTTCGCCCACGCGCTGGAGGCGGAGACCGGCTTTTCCGATGCGCTCCTCCATGGCGAGGCGGTGGCGCTCGGCATGACCCTCGCCTTCCGCTTCTCCGCCGAGCGCGGTCTGTGCAGCGCCGAAGATGCGGGCCGGGTTGCCGCTCATCTGGCTGCCGTCGGCCTCCCCACCCGCCTCGACATCGGCACCGGCGCCGCGCTGACCGCCCATATGTCGCACGACAAGAAGGCCAGCGGCGGCCGCGTGCCCTTCATTCTCGCCCGCGGCATCGGCCAGGCCTTCGTCGCCAGCGACGTGGCACTGGACGACGTCGCCGATTTCCTCGACAGGCAGCGCCTGGCCGCAGGGGCGGAGGCGTAACAAGATGGACCATTTCCAGCTGCGCGACGGCGTGCTGCATTGCGAAGACGTGGCGCTGCCCGAGATCGCCGCCGCGGTGGGCACGCCGGTCTATGTCTATTCCACGGCGACGATGCAGCGCCATGCGCGCGTTTTCCGGGAAGCGGTGACGGGCGCCGGACCGGACCCGCTGGTCGCCTTCGCGGTCAAGGCCAATCCCAATGCCGCCGTGCTCGCCACGCTCGCCGCCGAGGGGCTGGGCGGCGACGTCGTCTCGATCGGGGAATATCGGCGCGCGGTGGCGGCGGGAATCAGGCCGGACAGCATCCTGTTCGCGGGCGTCGGCAAGACCGCGCCGGAAATGGCGGAGGCGCTGGGCGGCGGGCTTTGCCAGCTCAACCTCGAATCGATCGAGGAGGCGGAGATGCTCTCCGCGGTCGCCTCCGGCCTCGGCGTGGAGGCGCCCGTCGCCTTCCGGATCAATCCGGACGTGGAGGCCGGCAGCCATGCCAAGATCTCGACCGGCGCCTCCTACAACAAGTTCGGCATCGCCCTCGACACCGCGCCGGCCGCCTACGACCATGCCCGGCGCCTGCCTGGCCTCAAGGTGCAGGGCGTCGCCGTCCATATCGGCAGCCAGATCACCGACCTCGCCCCACTCGAGGCGGCCTTCCGCAAGCTGGGCGGGCTGATCGCCGATCTGCGCGGCGCCGGGCACGTCATCACCCATGCCGATCTCGGCGGCGGGCTCGGCGTGCCGTATCGCCGCGACCTGCCGGCGCCGCCCGCGCCCGACGCCTATGGCGCGATGGTCGCCGGGGTGGTGAAGGACTGGGATTTGCGCCTGATCTTCGAGCCGGGGCGGATGATCGTCGCCAATGCCGGCGTGCTGCTCAGCCGCGTGATCCGGGTGAAGCCGGGCCTGCCCGATCCCTTCGTGATCGTCGATGCGGGAATGAACGATTTGATGCGGCCCGCGCTATACGACGCACATCACGAGATCGATCCGGTCCGGCCGACCGCGGAGACGATGAGCGCCAATGTCGTCGGCCCGGTCTGCGAGACCGGCGACACCTTCGCCACCGGCCGGGCGATGGGCAGGGTCGGCGCCGACGACCTCGTCGTCTTCCGCACCGCCGGCGCCTATGCCGCGACCATGGCCAGCACCTATAACAGCCGCCCGCTCACTGCCGAGGTGATCGTGCGCGGCGGGCAATGGGCAGTGGTGCGCGAGCGGCAGGACCTGGACGCCCTGATCGGCGCGGACCGGTTGCCGCCCTGGCTGCAGGCGGAATAGGCCCGGCCCGGATGCTCAGGCGCCGAGCAGCCTGACGGCTTCTTCGAACAGCTCGGGCGTCGCCGCGGCCAGCACCTGCCCCTCGCGATATTCGTCCTCGCCCCGCCAATTGCCGATCACGCCGCCGGCCGCGCGCACGACCGGTATCAGGGCATTGTAATCGTGGGGCTTCAGGCTGTTCTCGGCGACCAGGTCGATGCTCCCGACGGCCAGCCGCGCATAGGCATAGGCGTCGAGCCCGTAGCGCGTGACCCGTGCGCCGGTGCGCAGGCGGTCGAAGCGTTCCCGCTCCGCAGCAGAGAAGATGTGGACGTCGGTGGTGGCAAGCCGCGCGTCCCCGAGCGTCCGGCACTCGCTCGCCTTCAGGCCCGGCGCGCCCGGAAAGCCGAGATAGCGCTCGTCGAGGGTCGGCACGTCGATCAGGCCGACGACCGGCTTTCCCTCGTCCAGCAAGGCGATCAAGGTCGTCCAGCTGGGCAGCCCGCAGATGAAGGCGCGGGTGCCGTCGATCGGGTCGAGGCTCCAGACGAAGCGGCCGGCGCCGATCTTCTCCGGAAATTCCTCGCCGGAAATGCCGTGGTCCGGCCAGGCCCGCTCGATCAGCGCGCGGATCACCCGTTCCGCCTCGCGGTCGGCGGCGGTGACAGGGTCGTAGGTCCCGTCCTCATTCTTGTTCTCCGCGACCCGGTCCGCCGCGCCCAGGGTCACGGCGCGCGCCGCATCGGCGAGGGTCCCGGCGAAGGCGGCGAAACGGGCATGGTCCATGCCCCGCCTCTGCCCGGAGGAAGAGGCTTTGCCAAGGCCGGTCGCCATGATAGGGCCTTGTTAAGCGATGCATCCCAGGATGCGCCGCGAAGCATCAAGAGTGGGCCTCGCGCCCACGCCAACCTGCCTCCCCGGGCAAGGTGGCGGTCCCGACGGGACGATGCGGCCGGTCCGGCAAACAAGCGGGTCTTACGGCAGCATCTCACCCCGGCGGAAAAGGAGTGACGATGGAGCTGTCGCCGATTCCCGTACAGACGCTCGGGCACGCATCCTGCGCGGCCCTGCCCTTCGAGGTGGCCTTGCCGCCGGCGCTCGCCCGGTTCGGGACCAGAATCGGCGCCAGCCTTGCCGGGCCCGAAGGGGCGCCGCTCATCGTCGTGCTCGGCGGCATCTCGGCACACCGCTTTCCCTGCGACTGGTGGCCGGGCGTGGCCGGCGAGGACATGGTCGTCGACCCAACCCGCTGTCGCGTTCTCGGCGTCGACTTCATCGCCGACCGGCAGGGCCGCCGCGCCCCCACCACCGCCGACCAGGCGGCCGCCATCGCCGCGGTGCTCGACGCGATCGGCGCGGCGCGCGCCTTCGCCTTCGTCGGCGCCTCCTATGGCGGGATGATCGCGCTCGCCTTCGGCCAGCATTTCCCGGACCGGGTCGAGCGGCTCGTCGCCGTCTCCGCCGCCGCCGCGCCGCATCCGGCCGCGACCGCCATCCGCGAGCTGCAGCGCCGCGTGGTCGCGCTCGGCCTCGAACATGGCGCCGCCGACGAGGCGCTGTCGATCGCGCGCGGCCTTGCCATGCTCACCTACCGCACGCCCGACGAGTTCGCCGAACGCTTCGCCGGCGGGATCGGGCAGGAGGAGGTGCTCTGCTGCTCCGAGCCGGGCTCCTACCTGCGCGCACGCGGCGACGCCTTCCGCCGGGTGATGAGCCCCGAGCGCTTCCTCTCCCTCTCCGCCTCGATCGACCGGCACCGCGTCGACCCCGCCTCGATCCCGCAGCCCGTGCTCCTGGTCGGCGCCGAGAGCGACCAGCTCGTCCCGCCCGGCCAGCTCAGGGCGCTGCAGCGCGCCCTCGCTGGCCCCGCACGGCTTGCTCTGCTGCCCTCGCTCTACGGCCACGACATGTTCCTGAAGGAGGCCACCGCGCTGTCCGCCCTGATCCGGCCCTTCCTGCAATGACCGGAAAGCGCAGCCCCTCGACCATCCTCGCTTCGGCCGGCGTCGCCGCCGATCCGCACCGGCGTGCGATCGTCCCGCCCGTGCAAGTCTCCGACACCTTCCAATGGGACGATCCCGAGACCAGGCCCGAATACGATTATTCGCGCACCGTGAACCCCAATCGCGACCTGCTCGCCGCGGCTTTGGCCGAGCTGGAGGGCGCGGCGGGCGGCGCGGTCGTCAATAGCGGCCAGGCGGCGGCCCTGCTGGCAACCCTGCTCCTCCCCGCCGACGCGCTCGTGGTGGCGCCGCACGATTGCTATGGCGGCACCTACCGCCTGCTCACCGGCCTCGCCGCGCAGGGCAAGCTCGAGGCGCTGTTCGTGGACCAGAAGGACGACCGGGCCTTCGCCGCAGCGATGGCGCGACGGCCGGCCATGGTCTGGCTGGAGACGCCGAGCAATCCCCTGCTCCGCCTCGTCGACATCGCGCAGCGGGCCGCCGAGGCGAAGGCGGCGGGCGCGCTGGTGATCGCGGACAACACCTTGCCGACGCCGCTCCGCCAGCAGCCGCTCGCTTTGGGCTGCGACCTCGTCCTGCACAGCACCACCAAGACGCTGAACGGCCATGCCGATCTGTTCGGCGGCGCTCTCCTCGCCAGGGATGCGGCGCTCGTCGAGCAATTGCACTGGTGGGCCAATGCCGGCGGCCTGAACGGCTCGGCCCAGGATGCCAGCCAGATCCTCCGCGGCCTCCGCACCCTCCCCCTGCGCGTCGACCGGCAGGAGGCGAGTGCGCAGGCCATCGCCACTTGGCTGGCCGCGCAGCCCGGCGTGCGCGAGGTCCATTATCCCGGCCTCGACAGCCACCCGGACCGGGCGCTGGCCGAGCGCCAGCAGGCCGGCCCCGGCTTCATGATCGCCTTCCGCGCCAGCGGGGACACCGCGGCCTTCCTGAAGGGGCTTGGCCTGGTCACCCTCGCCTCCTCGCTCGGCGGCTTCGCGACCCTGATCTGCGTGCCCGCGACGATGACCCATCGCGGCATGCCGCCCGAAGCGCAGGCCGAGGCGGGCATCCACCCGGACCTGCTGCGCCTCTCCGTCGGGCTCGAGGAGGTCGGCGACCTGATCGCCGATCTCGAACGGGGGTTCAGGGCTGCGGGCTAGAAGGCGGCGAGGCGGGCGCCGGCGCGAAGAACAATTCGTTGGGCAGCGGGCCGGTTTCCACGCTCTCGACATGCAGCACGATCGTGTGCGCCGGATCGCCGTCGCCCTGCCGGCCGGTCGTCGCCGTGCAGAGGCCGTCAAACTCGCGATAATTGCCCAGCTCCGCGGTCTCGCCCGGCGCGACGATCCGGCCGATCCGGTGCGTCTGCCGGTTCACCCACAGCTCGACGCTGTCCGCATTGGCCGGGGTGATCCGCAGCACGTCATAGTCCGTGCCCTCATGGCGCCGCGTCCCGAGCAGGGCGAAGGTCGCCGGGAAACGGTCGGGGAAGAAGAAGGCGAAGCCGCTGACATAGAGATCGCGGAGGCGCCGCCGGAGGGCGGCCGGATCGCTGATCCGCTCCACCCGTCCGCCCGCGCCCGCATTCCAGATGACCTCGCCGTCATAGCCGGAAATGGTGGCGAAGACGTCCCCCCGGCGCTGCGCATAGACCGACCGCAGCGTCCGGATGTCGTGCCAGGCCTCATAGTGCATGACCTGCCCGCCCGGCAGCTCGGCCCGGCCGCGCTCGTGCCAGCCCTGGAGCCGGTCCCAGGCCTCGCCGCCGCAGGCCGCCTTCATCTCCGCGAGCAGGGCACGCTCGGGCGAGGGCAGCGCGGCCAGCGGGCCGGCGCCCAGGCCGAGCAGCGCCGCGGCGATCACCGAAATCCTTCGCAAGGCCATGCGACGCCCCCTCAGCCTTCGCCGAGGCCGGCGGCGATCGCCAGCTTCACCGCCTGCGCCGTCCCGCGCACGCCGAGCTTGGCCAGCATCTGCGCGCGATAGGTCTCCACCGTGCGCACGCTGAGGCCCGCCTCCCAGGCGATGATCTTGTTGGGTTGCCCCTTCAACATGCCGAGCAGGACGAGCCGCTCGCGCTCGCTCAGCGCCGCGACCTTCTGGACCGCGTGCCGGTTCACCGCCGGGCCGCCCTCGGCCGCAGCCGTCCGCAGCGTGCAGGCCCGCTCGATCGCCTCGACCAGCTCCTTCGGCGGATAGGGTTTCTCGAGGAAGTCGAGGGCGCCGAGCCGCATCGCCTCGACCGCCATCGGCACGTCGCCATGGCCGGTCAGGACCAGGACCGGCCTGTCGTCGCCGCGCTCCCTCAGGGCGCGCATCACCGACAGGCCGTCCATGCCGGGCATGCGCATGTCGAGCAGGATGCAGTCCAGATCCTCGGGCAGGTCGGAGGCGAGGAATTCGGCGCCGCCGGTATAGGACTGGACGCGGTGGCCGGCGTGGCGCAGCAGGCCTGCCGTCGAGGTCCGCACGGCATCGTCATCGTCGACGAGCGCAATCAGGAAATCACCCGGCATGGACCTGCCCCGCCATGTCTTCGTCAGTACATTGGCGCAGGAATGCTCGTCACGACAAAAGGGTTCCTAGTGCAGGACCGGCCTGTATAGCGGCAAGTAAAAGGTAAATGACGCGCCGCGGCCCGGAACGCTTTCGACCGCGATACTTCCGTCATGCGCCTCGACGAGACGCCGGCAGAGGGAAAGGCCCATGCCCATGCCATTCGCCTTGGTCGTGACGAACGGATCGAACAGGCGGTCGGCGATCTCGTCCGGGATGCCCGGGCCGTTGTCGGCCACGGCGAAGGCCACCCTGTCGCCGGACGCCGGCGCCGCGGAGATGCGGAGCGTCGGCACTTCACCCTCGCGCGGCGCGCCCAGCATCGCGTCGACCGCGTTGCGCATCAGGTTGGCGAGCACCTGCTGGATCTGGATCGCGTCCACCGCGACCAGCAGCTCCTCCGGGACCGCGGCCCGCTCCACCGTGACGCCGTTCGAGCGCGCGTCGAGCAAAGCGAGTGCCATCGCCGAATCGATCAGCCGCCCGGCGGCTTCCGGCCGCCTCTCGCCGCCGCCCTGGCCGATGAACTCGCGCAGCCGGCGGACGATCTCGCCGGCCCTGAGCGCCTGGTCGGAGGCCTGCTGCATGAGCGGCTCCAGCGCCCGGGCGTCGGTGGTGCCGTCGGCGGTCATGTAGAGGCCGGTATTGAGGAAGTTCACGATCGCGGTCAGCGGCTGGTTGATCTCATGGGCGATCGCCGCCGCCATCTCGCCGAGATCGTTGACCCGGGCGAGATGGGCGAATTCGTTCTGCAGCCCGCGCAGATTGTCCTCGCTCGCCCGGAGCGCGGCCTCCGCCTGCTGGCGGGCGCTGACGTCGCGCATCACGCCGGTGAAGAAGCGTTCGCCGTCCCGCTCCCATTCCGCGACCGAGAGATCGAGCGGGAAATGGCTGCCGTCCCGGCGCTGGCCGATCACCTCCCGGCCGATGCCGATGATCGCCTTCTCGCCGGTGCGCCGGTAGCGGGCCAGATAGGCGTCATGGTCGCGCGCGATCGCCTCGGGCATGAGCAATTTGATGTTCCTGCCGACCAGCTCCTCGGCCCCGTAGCCGAACACCCGCTCGACCGAGCGGTTGACCGACTGGACGATGCCGTCGGCGTCGATCACCGCGATCGCCTCGACGGCGCTGTCGAAGATCGCCCGGTACTGCGCCTCGCCGCTGACCAGCCGCGCCTCGGCCTCCTTGCGGGGCGTGATCTCCTCGACCACGGAGATGAAGAAGTCCGGCCGGCCCGCGGCGTCGCGGACGGCGGAGCGGGTGACGTGGACCCAGATCACCCGCCCGTCCTTGCGCACATAGCGCTTCTCGGCCGCGGTCATCTCGACCTCGCCGGCGAGCAGGTCCCGGCGCAAGGCCCGGTCCCCTTCCCGGTCGAGCGGATGGATGATGTCGTCGATCGTCATCGCCATCAGCTCTTCGCGCGAATAACCGATCAGGCCGCAGAAGCGCGCGTTGATCCGGGTCCAGCGGCCGTCGCGATCGAGATGCGCCATCCCGACCGCCGCCTGCTCGAAGGTCGCCTGGAAGCGGCGGTCGCTCTCGGCGACCAGAGCGGATTTGGCGCGGAAACGCCCGCGCAGGAAGGCGCCGGCGAGCAGCACGACGAGGGCGCCGGCCAGCCCGGCCAGGATGAGCGCCGACGAGCTCACCGGCCGGCCGCCTTGTGCTCAGATCCAGATTGCAGGTGCCTGCGCATGCGCCCCCGTTGCCGAACCTCCGCCGACAATCCGGCCGCACCTTATCTGCGCGCAGGACGATGCCAATGCGGTATCGCCCGCTCCCGTATTAATACTGAAGGCTGGCGCCGGGCCGTGGTGGACAGGGCTGGATTCGAACCAGCGTAGGAGCAACTCCGGCAGATTTACAGTCCCCTAGGCAAGGGTTCCGGTGGCTTCCTGGAAGCCCCTATTTGTTGACAGATCAATGACTTCCAGATGGTTAGGCCTGCCGGTACATTCCGAGAAATTCTCGAAATTTCCGTGCGTAGTTACACCAAATTTACACTCCGGAGATGGCGGAAACCTCGCTATGCGCCGGCGCCCGATTTGAGCTCGACGTTTACACGTCTCCCGCTACGCGTGCTTTCAATCAAGTGGCCCAATTCGTCCGCTTCGCGCCCAGAAAGGGCATCCCGGACAATAATCAGATTACCCGAAAGCGGACGTTTAGCCCGCGCTGTAGCCTTCGAGATATGCTATTTGAGGCATCGGTTATCTCCGGGGAGCCGTGTCGGTCTTCAAATTCTTCTCCGAAAAAGCGCATGCCAATGCCTTCATGGCCGGTCGGCTGCTCCTCCGCTCGCTGTCGCATTTCCGCGCTCTAGAGGCGGAGGAAGGTGGTCGGGGGGACGGCCAGGACGGGGTGCTAACCTATGCAATGGAGGGAGGTTTGCCCCTCACCTTCTCGGACGGAAGAACCCAAATATTCGACGGTAGCTTCATCGCCCTACCTCGACACAACATATTTGTGCTCTGCGGCAGCAACCAAATTTCCCCAAACCTTACTGAGCGCTTTGGTGGGTTTTGCGTTGAGGTGGACCCTGAAGTCCTCACTGCGCGCCTTCGTCAGCGGGCCAACGCCACAGCGCAATTCGATTACGAGCAGATCGTAAGCAGCAACGTGGACTACCGAGCTAAAGACAGGCCGCCAGGGGGTGACTGGGCGCTTCCGGAGCGGTTGGCGCTGACAAAGCCCGAAAGCTTCGCTTGGCAAGACGAGTACCGTATCGCTGTGCCTACGCGCGGCGCCTTCACCGTCGAGGCTGTGGACCTGCTTTTGCATTCGGGAGAGGAGCCGCCGCCCATTCCGAAGGTCGGGCCTCCACCCGTTATCTTAAAGGTTGGAAACCTCGCTAACCACGCTGTGCTGCATCAGCTTTGAGCACAACTTTCCACCGTGTCAAAATCCTCGCGGGCCCGCGCAGCGGTCTGTGACGTCGAAGCGCATCAAAGGGCGACCATAAGCGCCTTGATAAACTGTAATGTCAGTGCCCCTCGCGACGGAGCCGGACATCTAAATCTTCTAACAATCCGTGCCGATCATATGACTTTGCCAAACTGTGCAACGTAGCGGCAACCCGAGGATGAGAAACCTCCAGAGCGACAGCGTGCCGGCGATAGTAGGCAGCCAGTTCACGTTCTTGAACTCCACCGTCGAAGACGCCCTTCGAATATGCTCCGCGTTTGTTGAACGAGCCTGTTTGGAATCCGCTAAGCATGTCATCCCCCGGTGTACCTTCCAAGACATCTCGAGCGGATTCAAAAGGCCAGACGCCGTCTGCTCCATCAGGGGAGTGCGCCAGTATCTCGCCAAGCGTGATGTCGCACACGACGGTCCGATCCACACTCTCCGCCAGCCTCCGAGTTTCCTCGATGAACGATGAAAACTCTTGCGGGTCGATCGAACCATCATCGGCAGCGCCTGGCTGACGCTTGCAGGCGCGAAGAACGCGCCAAGCCGTTGCCGCCGCGCCCTTTGTTGCCTCATCGGCTTCCCTCGGTTCGCAGTTTTGCCGCCGATAGATGAGTGAAAGCAGCTCGATGAATGTTGCCGGCGTCGACATCAACTCCCGATAAAGCGACACGGCTTGGTCCTCACCGTCGTAGCTGAAGACCGGGAAAAGCGAGAATTCCAATCGAGCTAGGCGAGCCCGGTCGATCCCCTCCGCTTTTTCTAGATGAGCGAACGCTTGTTGAATCCAATATCCCTCCATCCGCGGAAGATCGCCCGGCGCACTCGCAGTGATCGCTTCAAGCATTTGAAGGATGAAATCCGGCTCAAACTGAGAGAACTTGCCGTGCAGCGTGTCGAATGCCGTAGCTCCGCGTCTCACCTCTATTAGCTTGAGAATGGCGAACCGGTGATTGTCCGGGTCATCCTCCAGCCAAAAGCGTGCGTGACAGGATTGCCAATAGAGTGATTCCGCTTCCTCGCCCCAAGTCGCCACTCTTTTCCAGATGGCGGGCCCATCCGGACAAAGAACAACCAGTCGCACCTTCCATTCAAAGGAAAGTCCGCTTTGATCCGCTTTCTCTAAAACTCGGTCGAGAACTTCCTCTCGCTGTTCATTGGGGAGCCCGCACAAAATGCCGCCCGTCAGACTGGTCAACTGATCCCCGGATTCCAGGCTGCCTGATGCCTCAACGATCCACGTTGCCAGCTCAGCCAAGGATAGCCCCTGCTGAGAGATGGCCAGGCCAATGTTCCATCCTGCTTTCGTGCACTCGGCGAGTATTTGCAGACCTTCCCAGCCGCGCTCGGCAAATATCTCGGCTACCGCCTCGTTTCTCAGCGTCGTGACGAGATCCTGCTTTCCCTTAAAGTCCTCCTCTCGCGTGCGCACGGGAGGACGCGGCCAACCATCGGTTACGAGCCAGGCATGTCGAACGATAAGGTCGTCAGGCGTCAATCTCGCGTAGGCGTCCTCAAGCGGCTTCAGAAAAGCGTCGACGACTGCAATGTCACGCTCATCATAATTTCTGTGCCAGTGAATCTTTCCCCGCAGGGCGTCCCGCAGGGTTTCCTTATCCGCGTCCTCCCCCGTTTCGAATGCAGGCAGCAAGGCGAGCACTCGATCCGCCAGTTCGGCGTCAAAGTGACTTAGCTTGTTGAGCAAATTCGCGACGCGCGACGCGTCTCCAGACGCCATCGCAATTTGGCGATCGAGCGCAGCCATAACCATTTCATGTCGCTCGCCGTGCGTGACGCCACGGCCGGAGCCCGCATCATCGTCTCGCCATTTGGGCCGTGATGTCGGGCTCGCTGTATCATGTCCGACATTCACAAGCGCATTGAGCAATTGATACGCTGCCTCGGGTACTCTTTTTATCAGGACATCGAGCGCTGCGATCCGCTGACGGATGGAGGCAGAGGTTTGAGGTAACCAAGATCGATATAGGTCTACCAGCGAGCTCATGGGGTTGTTTCCCCAATTGCCTTCTATTTTGGTCTCGGTGAGCCTCGCCAAGATAATTGAAACACGGCTGAGCCTCTGCGGCGCCCAGGCCAAAGTCTCTAAGGCCCACAGCAATCCCGCATGCCAACATCGCCCCATATGCGTCGTCCGACTTTCGGTTAGCATCCGTCGGACCGGAGAGTTCTGGCTGTCGAGGCTTCTTTCGACGGCAGACAAGAACTCTTCGGGACTCGCTTCGGCAAGGGCAGGAAGATGGCTTGAGAGGGAGAGCCACCGAGTTTCATCGGCGTCTCTCAGCAGGCTGCGAACGACCCTGTCCACCCTCAGCTCTATGTTCTTCGCGGCGAGAGACGGTATCTCCGGCCCTCTCACGGCGAGCTTAATCAGGGTGTCGCAGATTGCATTGAGAAGGAGGCCGCTGACGGGTCTGACTTTCCCGTGAATCGCGGCGGCATAACGTTCCTCTTCCGGCAATTCGAGCTGAGGATCAGGCGCGCCCAACAATGCCTCGCACACGCCAAAGAACCGGTCGATCTGCTCGTCTGTTATGCGGTCCCCGAAGAGCGCCAGCAGTTCGAGAGCTGACTTCGCTTTCCACACCTCCCCGATATGAAGGACAGGGGAATCGTCTAATCTCTCCAATTCCAGCAGCTTTGTCTCAAGCTGCTCGTATGGCAGGCCGCTTACTCTCTCGACGACCTCTTTGTCGGCGTCTTTGGCGCTTGACCATGCACCCAGCAAACACACAGCCGAAAGCGCGGAAGACGCCTCGTGATCCAGCCACTCCGGCCGCCGGATCGCGGGATTAATTGCATGCTGCCGTCGAAAAACGGACCAAGACCGCCCGCATTGAACCGACAATCGGTGCGCATCATTCTCTTCGACACCGATCTGTTTAAGCGCCTCCTCAAACTCGTGGTGATCCGGCCGCTCAAGGTGAAGTTCGTCTTCGTCGAGGCGCGCGGCCAAACCCTCGAATTGCCTCGCCATATCGCCAGAGGCGAATGGAACCACGACAGCGAGTCCGTTTCTCACAGTCGGGCTTTCTGCCAACTTCGGGGAGGCAGCAATCGCGATTTCGATCTCATCGTTCTTCTCGACAAAGCGCCATCCGTCGCGGGTCGTGATGACCACGGCTGCGTCCGCCAATTCCTCCCGCTGACCGATCGCCGCTGCTGCGAACGCGGTCGCCTCCTCAACACTGTCTGCCTTCAAACTGATCGGCGTCGGAGGCACTTCCGGTGAGAGCTTGTCGATCTTGCCGAGCAGCACGTCTGACTGAGCGCTTCTCCCAGTCAGCAAGGCCTCGACGCTTAGTGCAGGACGGGATTGCGCCAGCCATTTTTGCAAAAAGGCTTTCAGGCTTTCGACCCCGGGGCCTGACAGTCCAAGTTCCTCGGCGAACGCCAACGCCAGTGCGGGCGAATTTTCCAGCCACTGCTCAAGATCGTCCGCGTCATACGCCCGGACGTCTGCCCAAAGCCCTTTCGCGCGTTCTTGCTCCGCCCAGGCTGCTTTGCCTCGCCAGCGTCTAGGCGTCACAAAAATGAATGAACGGGTTGATCGATATTCCTGTGGATACCCCTCAGTGCGCTTGTTGAAATCGCGATTTGCTTTGGCAGCAACGTCGGCCTCGCAGCTGACTTCCCAACAAGAGTGTCCCGCCGGAACCCAAGCGTTTCCGGCAGGGCTATGCACTTCTCCATCCCAGCCGGGCGCCGCCGTTGACTCGCCGCTGGGCATTGCAAGTTGAGTTGTCGTCGCCGTGAGGTTCACTAAGCGACGTACCAATTTAGGCAGCGTTCGCTGAGCCGTAGCAGTGGCGGCCCAATCTGCAATCTGACTAGCCGTTATCATCCGGCAACCTTAGCTCGCCTCCATTCGGAACAGAAGTGGAACCCCGCTCGATCCCAATCAAGTTCTCAACTCCGACAAATCGCTGAGCCCGTCGGTGTAGCATGGCGAGACAGTCCGCCGCTTAATGCTCCATCCCGGGGCTGGATGAGTCCGCCGGCCTTCGCCGTCTCCCGGCCAAACCCGTCATTGATGGCGTCCAGAGCGGCAATGAACGCCTTGGACTTTTCCCGGGTCGCGCGATGGTAACTGATTCGCGATTCGCAAATCCTTCGGCTCAAACTCGCGAATTTGTCTCGAGAGCGGTCCGACCGCTTTCGGCCAAGGGCTGCCGCAGGTCATCTATTTGCCGCCTAGGTATTTAGGGAGATGGATACCAGATCTCCGACGCCCACATGGCGATGGCCGGCGCGGCCTCGTTGTGGTCATGGATGCTATGGAGGGATAGCAACGAGCGATGTTGGGCTCGGCTCAGTGTCTTGACAGTTAGCTTTGCCGCTCCGTCGGGAACAGAATTGGCCGATACTGAAAGGGCGCCAGAACCCTTGACCAACTCCCAACCGAATGATGCCTTGGCCAGCGCTGGTATGATGAGCCTGATCGCGACCATCAGTCCAATGTAGAAAGCAATCGTCCCCGCTACAGGTAGGAGCGGGATAAGCCCGGAGACGATCCAGCCCGAAATTGCCCTGTTTCCGCCGATCAGAGTGTCGATGAGGAATGCGCTAGCCAGCATCAGCGGGATGGCCAGCAAGCAAAGGATTGCCACGAAATCGATGAGCGCTCTGGCCAGCGTGTAGACAATTCCAATGAGGTCGATCAGCCGGATCGCGAGCAGGCTTAGAGTCAGCGCGAAGCCTGCCTCATCCTCAGTTCCTCGAAGCACTAGCAGCCTGGTTTCGGGGTCCCAAACTTTCGAGCAGGCACTCCACTTCCAGGTATTCTTAGGCGGAAGGCCCAGGGATATAGTGCAAGCACTCGCGACGGCGACGCTAAGGGCCGCGACCGCGATCGTGAAATAGGGCTGGGTGCCGGCCGATGCCGGCAGAAGCGCTGCCAATAACGAATAGGCGAAGCCGGCGAGGCACATGAATTCGACTGGGCCGGCGAGCCACAAGTCGCGGCGGTGGGGCACTTTGTCCATAAACAGAAAGGGTGTCGCCATGGTGGCCAAGGCCGGAGGGCTTCGGTGTCCGCGTCTGTAATATAGTTCCAAGGCTTCAAGCGCGACATTACCGCCATGGCTGTGCCCAACGATGAGGTGGGGCCTCTGGTAGCCTTTGATCGCCACGATGTGGCTGCATAGCCTCTCCGCGGCCCAATATCGCTCCTCGATCGAGTTCGCGCCACTCCAGTTGAAGCGGGAATGGGCTACATTCAGCCCCGCGTGGCGGAAACTCTCCTCCAAGTCTCGCACGAAGCGTGAATCCTCTCGGCACCAAGTGGCATGCTTGTCGGGATGGAGGCGTGCGACCCAGCTTGGTCCTCGCGCCCAAGTGCCATGTACGAGGGTAACAATAGCATCGATCTCATCCCAAGGATCTTTTTCACACACCATCTGCCCTTCCCCCGCCAATAACCGAAGGGTCTGCCGAGCGACTCTTGGTTCATGCGTTCAAATCAGCAAGGTGCCAAGCCAAATTGGAGATGTCCGCTACCGGAACTCTTCGCTCGAGAACTGCCTTTCCGCTTTCGGCCAATAGAGGTCCTTCTGCCGGTCGATCGGCTTGCGCCTTAGGCTACAGTGTCGATCCCGATTGAGAGCGCCATATCTTCAGGGCGAGGCAGGCGGCCGCAAGGACGTCGTAGCCGGCGCAGAAGGCGGGCCACCAGGCGGGAACCCCGGGGTTCGAGATGAGCGCGCCATGCACGGCGTCGAACAGGCCGTGGCCGAACAGCCCGGCGACGACTATCCATAGGCTGGTCCGGAAGCCGATCACCGCCGCCGCTCCGAAGAGCAGCATGCCGGGCGTCTCCGCCAGGAAGAGCGCGCCGCCGCCCGCAATGGCTGCGAAGAGCATATAGAGCAAGGCGAACACGATCAGCTGCAAGGGATAGAAGCTGCGGTCGCGATCAAAGCCAACCAGCAGGGCGAAGGCAGCCACGCCGGGCGCCAGCGTCAGTCCCGCAAGGAGGGGCAGGACGGGCATCATGGTCTCCACGATTTCCGGGCCGTCGCGACCCTGGCGCGGTGGCTCGTTGCGCCGGGGACCGCGATCACCAGCGTTTCGGTCGACTGCACGGTGGCCGGCGGGGATATGGCCGACGCAACGGGGGGATCGACGATGCGAAGACCGAGCGTCAGGGCGAGCGAGCTACCCATGATGTAGAGCATTCGCATTGCATGGTCCTTTCTGGAGAGGGGCCGGAGCCGGAATGGGAGCCGGCTCCGGATGAGGGCGGGAAGCGTACTCAGCGACGGGGGGCGGGATTGCAGGCGCAGGTGCCGTTGCAGGCGCAGTTTGGGCCGCAGGTGCAGGGGTTGCACACGCACTTCTTGTTCTGCTGCTTTTGCATCTGATCATTCCTTTCCAAGTCCGGTCATTCGGACCTCATTTTTCTACGCGCGATCAGCTCTGGCATAAATGTCAGATGTATTGCATATTACGCCAATGACTGAGCCGGGCTCGCAACAGCGCAACGTCGTCCTGATCGGCTATGCCGGCGCGCAATCGCTCGACATCGTGGGGCCGCTGGAGGTCTTCGCGATGGCGAACCGGTTTTCCGAGACGTCGGCCTACAACGTCATCCTGGCTTCACCAGAGGGCGGGACGATCACCTGCAATTCGGGGCTGCTTCTCGGCGGGTCCCTCGCGCTCGAAGACCTCCCGGCAGCGCTCGACACCATCCTCGTCGCGGGCGGTAGCAGGGACGCGCTGCGGCGGGCGAGCGACGATCATCTGCTGGGGTGGCTCGAACTGCGGGCCGAAACCACGCGCCGGGTCGGCAGCGTATGCTCAGGGGCGCTGGTACTGGCGGCAGCCGGCGTTCTGGACGGGCGCCGCGCCACGACGCACTGGGGCTATTGCGACGAGATGCGAAATCTCCGCCCGGCAGTGCAGCTCGAGCCCGACGCCATTTTCGTGGCTGATCCGCCTTATTACACGTCTGCGGGCGTGACTGCCGGAATCGACCTCTGCCTCTCGCTCGTCGAGGCCGATTGCGGGTCGCGGCTAGCTCTGGCGGTGGCCCGGAACCTGGTCCTGTTCATGCGCCGCCCTGGCGGCCAGACCCAGTTTAGCGAGGGCCTGAACGTCCAGGCGGCCGCCACGCCCCGGCTGCGCCAGCTGATCACCGATATCAACGCGGACCCCCGCGGCGACCTCTCAGTGCCCGAATTGGCGTCGCGCGCCGCCATGTCCGAGCGAACCTTTTCGCGCGTCTTCCAGAAGGAGACGGGGGTCAGTCCCGCGGTTTTCGTCGAAATCGCGCGGGTGAACCGGGCGAAGGCGTTGCTGGAAACGTCCGACTGGACACTGGGACGGGTGGCCGAGCGGGCGGGGTTCGGCGGCGTGGAAGGCCTGCATCGCGCCTTCAACAAGCGGGTTGGCGTGACTCCGGGAGAATTTCGCCAGCGGTTCGGCCGCCCGACGAGCGGGCCGCACAGCGCCCCGATCGGGGACTAGGATTCCTGGCGGACCAACGTTCCTCGGGCCGTTTCGGCATTGGGCCACTGATATTGCATGTAGCGGGCCGCCTCGTGCGCGGCGTCGCCGCCATGAAGGCGCGAGACGACATGGAGGGCCGCGTCAATGCCGGCACTGACTCCGGCTGCGGTGATCAGCGCTCCGTTGTCGATGAGCCGCGCATCGGGGTGGATCTCGGCGCCGCAGTCCAGCGCGCGCAGATCGTTCATTGCGGCCCAATGCGTCGTAGCCGACCGATCTTCGAGAAGGCCCGCCGCGCCTAGCAGCAGCGCGCCTGTGCAAACAGACAGGGTAAGCACAGCCGAACCGCTGGTGGCTCTGATGAATTCGACCATCGCGGGGTTGTGCAGTTCGCGGCGCGTTCCGAGCCCGCCGGGAACGACCAGGATGTCGATGCCGTGGAGCATGTCGGGCGTACAGGCGGGCAGGATCGTCAGGCCATGGCGTGCGATGATCGGACCGGAGCGGAGGGCAACGGTGATCACTTCGAAGGCGGGATCTCCATGATCCGAGCGAGCAACAGCGAACACCTCGAACGGTCCGGCAAAGTCGAGCACCTCGACGTCATCGAACAGCAGGATCGCCACTCGGAAAGGAATACGATCTTCCCGCAGGCCAGAGCCTGACTCGGAATTTTTCAGACTGGGAACCAAGGGGAACCTCCACGAACCAACTAGGCCAAAACGCCATCGGGGCAATGTCGCCACGATGCGCGATGGACGATCAATGGCCGGATGGGGAACGGACCGAAAGGACTAGATAGTGACGGTTTCTGCCAACACGGGGGACAAGGACCTTTCCCGACGGTGTCGCTAGTTGGTACCGGGGGATCCGGCGTGAGCGAGCCATGATCGATGCGATCCTTTTGCCGATGATGACCGATTGTCGTAAACGGATGTCCTGGATGGCTAGCCGGCCTCGAGCCTGACGGCACAATCGGGCGTTCGCACCCATGCACCTTCGATTTGAGTCTCGTGCAGGCTATGGCACGAATGTCCGCGATTAGCTCGGAGCCCGCCAAAATCGGACCGTCCGTTGTCGGCCAATCGGTACAGTGCCGGCGCATCCCCACCCGTGCGTGTCGTTGCTTGCCGATCCCGGCGCAGGGAACGAGCATCGCTTCCAGTCGATTCACATCAGTGCTGTCATTCATCGCCCCGATGCTGCCGACATTGGTGGACGAGCCACCTGAGGGCGACGGCTGGATACACGAGATCAAGTTTGACGGCTACCGGACCCAGCTGGTCCTGCAGAATGGCGGCACGCGCGCCTTCACGCGACGCGGCCATGACTGGACCGAGCGCTACGAGCCGATCATCGAGGCGGCGGCTGCTCTGCGCGTCCAGGCAGCAATCCTCGACGGCGAGATGATAGTGCAGGACCCAACCGGGCGCTCAGACTTCCGGGCTTTTCGAGGGGTCATCGAGCGTCAGCCGGAGCGACTGCTATTCATGGCCTTCGATCTGCTGCACCAAGACGGCCGCGATCTGCGCGCCCTGCCGGTGGAAGAGCGTAGATCTCGCTTGGGCGATCTACTTGCCAAAGTCGACGCAAGCTCTCGGATTCAGTTCAGCAGCTGCGTCCAAGGTGGCGGCGGCGAGTTCTTTGCGGCCGCCGATCGGATGGGGCTCGAAGGCATCGTGTCGAAGCGCCTTGGGAGCCGTTATCGCAGCGGCTACGGCAAGGCGTGGCTAAAGACCAAGACTTTCGGGGTGAGCGAGCTCGTGGTGGTCGGCGTCGAGCGTGGCGACCGGGCGCCGGTGGCGCTGCTCGCGTGGGAGGCCGACGGAAACCTGACCTATGCCGGCGGCGCGATGGTGACGCTGCCGTCCGAGGACCGCGACCGGTTTTGGGAGCGCATCGAGGACTTGAGGGTGCGGCGCGCGCCGCTGCCGGTCGACAAGAAGCTGAGCGAGGGGAGCTGGGTCCAGCCGGTGATGAGATTGCGCGTGAAGCACCTGCGCGGTGAGGAAATGTTGCGCCACGCGACGGTGGAAGCCATCGCCACGCTCGGCGAGCCATCCGCGAAGCCAGCCCCGCGCGCCTCGTCGCGCGAGGCGACTTTCCCGAAGCCCGATGTGCATCACCGCGACGTGGCCGCCTATTACGAGAGCATGGCAGACGTGATGCTGCCGTGGCTGGCTAATCGGCCCCTGAACCTGTTTCGATGCCTGAAGGGCCGCTGCTACTTCCAGCGTAACGAGAACCATCCGCCCTCGGGTGGAGTGATCGTGGAGCCGGTCCATGCCGTTCCCGTGTTACAGAAGAACGGCAAGACCGAGCGCTACTTCTATGTGGATAGCGCCGAAGGCGTGCTGGCCGCGGCGCGCGCCGACACGTTCGAGTTCCACGCATGGGGCAGCCGCGTGGATGACATCGAGCGGCCCGACCGGATCGCGCTGGATCTCGACCCTGGCGAAGGCGTCGGCTTTGAAGCGGTGAAGAATGGCGCGATGCAGCTCCGAGCCTCGCTGGACGCCATCGGTCTGGACTCCTGGCCGCTGCTGACCGGCGGCAAAGGCATCCATGTCGTCATACCTTTTCACCCGGAAGGCGATTGGGACGACGTTCGCGCTTTCGCGCACATGGTGTGCGCGGCACTGGCCGACGCCGCGCCCGACCGCTTTACGGTGGCGCTTCCCAAGGCGGAGCGGCGTGGCCGCATCTTCCTCGATTATCTGCGCAACCAGCGCACGGCGACCGCGATCATGCCTTATTCCGCTCGAGCCCGCGAAGGCGCCGGTGTGGCCGCCCCGGTCATCTGGAGAGAGCTGGCTGAGATCGATCGGGCGGATCATTTTACGATAAGAGACGCTGCGCTGCTGATGCGACGCTCATCGAAGAAGCTGCGCGGCTGGGGAGTAAGCAGTCAGCGCCTTCCAGCGTTCAAATAGGCAGTGCGGGAACCGGGTAGCTCCGTCGCCGTTGGCACGCAGGGAGGAATCACCAATGGCTGATGATCTTAAGGACCGAGGCGCCCAGGACCGGGCGCGGATCAATATCAACGAGGAGCATGAGGTCCGTTACTGGACTGAAGCGCTCGGCGTGAACGAGCAACAGCTGAGGGCCGCGGTTGCCGAGGTCGGCGTGAGCGCGGACGAGGTGCGGCGGTTACTGGGAAAGTCCTAGCCGATTCGCGCCTCCGCAGCGCGGACACGATCATGATCAGCAGAAACACGCTCACGAATCTGAGCACGAAATTCTGATCAATCAAACGGCGGCCAGCAAGCTGGCGCGAAATGTCAGCTTTGGGGGGCCCGGAGCTTTCCAGAGAATGTCCGCTACGGGTCGATAGCTGCCCGGCGGAAACCGACCCATTACGGACATTCACTAGAGCTCTGACCGGTCGGACGGGGACCAATCCTCCGGCTGGATTTTCCTGCGCCTCAGCCGCATCGCAAGTCCAGCGATCGTCCCGACGGCGATCGCAATCGTAAGGTCGGTGACGACGGTCAGGATCATCGTCAGGAATAGAAGCGCCCGGTCGACCCGTTGCAGCCGCATTCGCTCGCGCCAGCGGGCCGGCTCACTCATGATCCACGCGGTGACAATCAGGAGCCCGGCGAGCGCCGGCATGGCGAGATAGCCTGCGAGGCGACTCGCAACCAGCGTAATGAACAGGATGACGAGCGCATGGACGATCCCGGCGACGGGGGTGCGTCCGCCGGCGCGCACGTTCGTGGCCGTTCGGGCGATGGCACCGGTGGCAGGCAGCCCGCCGAACAAAGGCGACGCGATGTTGGCCGCCCCCTGCGCCAGCAGTTCCGCGTTGGAGCGATGGGCAGCGCCGATCATACGGTCAGCGACGATTGCGGAGAGGAGCGACTCCACCCCGGCCAGGAAGGCAATGACGAACGCTGAGGGCAACAGCTCGCCGACAAGCTGGATATTGATCTCCGGCAGAGCGGGAATCGGAAGGCCGGCGGGCAGCGCGCCGAAACGCGACTGGATCGTGTCCACAGGCAAGACGAGCAGGGCGACCGCCGTCGACGCCGCGGCGATGATCAGCAGCGAACCCGGAAACCACGGGGCGAGCCGCCGCAACAGCGCGATCCCGGCGATCGAGAACAGACCGACCCCAAGCGCGGCCGGATTGACGGCATCGCGCGCGGCCCAGAGTGCGGGCACCGCCTCGACCAAGTCGGCCGGGACCGTGGTCGCCGAGAGGCCGAGCAAATCCTTCAGCTGGCTGACGGCGATGATCAGGGCGATGCCGACGGTGAAGCCCTCGATCACCGGCTCCGGCACCAACGAGATGAGGCGGCCAGCCCTCAGCAAACCGCCGATGACCAGGATCAGGCCTGCCATCATCGTCGCAACCAGCAGGCCATTGAAGCCGTGCTGCTGGATTACGTCATAGACGATCACGATGAAGGCCCCGGTCGGACCACCGATCTGCACCCTGCTGCCGCCCAGCAGCGAGATCAGGAAGCCGGCAACAATCGCGGTTACGAGGCCGGCCTTCGGATCTGCCCCGGACGCGATCGCGATCGCGATGCTAAGCGGAAGAGCGACGAGCGCGACGGTGACGCCGGCGAGGGAGTCGGCCGCAAATCCGCGCCACGTATAATCCCGCAAGGTGGTGAGCAGCTTAGGTTTCACGCGTCTCCGCTAGGCGTGCGCCCGAGCGAGTTCAACGATGCGTCCAATTCTCGCCGGCAGTCCGTATTCATCTTGGCGGCTGTGCGGGATGCGCGCCTGTTTGGGGCGAGCGGCAAGCAACCCTTAGGACATTCACGTCAGCGCAGGCTGTTCCCGCAGAGAAGGTTGGCGTGGGTCCCTAGCCTCACCTTCAGGAGTAGGTCGCATTGATTAGCCTCACCTGGAAGAAAGGCAGATAGTCAGCGGTGCCGTAGTGGTTGCCGGCGGCGATCTCGGTCGGGATGGTGAGGCCTTGGAACGTGCGATCTGCGCCCATCGTGCCGCCGAACGGTTGGAGCCGAAACGTCCTGTCGCGGTTTGCATTGGACCAGCGCTGTCCGACCACCTCGCGGACGGCCCCGGACGAGTCGAGGATCATCTCAAGAATGATCGCCGGAGAGAAGCGTCGGAACGTGACACGAGCCCGGTGCTCATTGAGCTGCTCCCAGTCGACGTCGTTCGCCGGAAGCAGACTCGTCGGCAGAGACAGGGCGCCCTCGACCACTGCGCGAAATTGCGCCGAGCGGACAAGATCAGGCGATGTGTGGTCCTGCGCGACCGGAACCACGCCGAGCACCCAGAATCGTGTCCACGCCTCACCATCGACCAAGGCATCGGAACCGGTAATTGACATTGCGCTCGAGCGCATCCGGGGCATCCACACAAATTGGTCAGGCGCCCGAAGCACTTGCCGCGCCGACATGGCAAAAGTCTGATACCGGTCTTTGTCGCCGAGCAGGAAGGTGCCCTCCATTTCGAGCTTCGCGGTCGAATAGAGCGTGTCCCCGGTGCGATCGCGTGATGGAAATAGCACTGCGCGACGTTGGGAAGATCCGCGATCATAGCGGGATCGAACCGCTCTGTAGGCGGCGGGGGCGGCTTTCCTGCGAGGCCCGCGTAGGCCTCCTCGGCTTCGGCCATGGCGTTGCGATATGCTCTGAAGCATATTGCCGCGGCGCTCCCCGCGACAGCCAGCGTTCCTAGGCTGAACATCGCCCACCGGTTCATCGTCTGATACTCCTGAGGGTTCCTGAGTGATCAGGCCGGCAGTGTAAATCGTCCGGCTGCAACAGCGATGCCGAGCGTCAGGCTTTCAGCGATCCGCGCTGCTTTCTCTTGCATAGCCGCGGCGGCGCCGGGCGGGAGCAGCTCGTCGGTGGCCTCGCGCCAGAGCGCCAGCCAGCGCTCGAAGGAGGCGGGGCCGATCCGGTCGCCATGTTTGATGTGGACGGGGAGGGGGCGGCCCTTGTAGCGGCCGCTGGTCAGCATCACCGAGGACCAGAAGGCCTGGAGCCTGTCGAGATGCTCCGGCCAGTCCTGAATGGCATCGTTGAACACCGGGCCGAGCAGTTCGTCCTCGCGGACGCGGCTGTAGAAGAGCGCGACCAGCGCCTGCAGCCGATCCTCGGTGATCTCGTCCTCGGCCATGACATTCCCGTTGCTCATCAGATGGATATGGAGCGGAGCGCGGCGGATTGCGAGCCCCCGCGCCCGCTCTTGCCGTTCAGGCCGCCTGCTTCCAGGTCGGCTCCAGCGCCGCATGGGGCGGGCAGGGCGCCACCGCGATCTCCGGCAGGCCGCCGAGCTCGTTGGCGTAGCCGTGATTGACGTCGCGGTGATGGGCCTCGTCGGCGCGGACGACGAGCACCACGTCGCGCAGGGTCGCTTCCTCGGGAAGGCCCCAATAGCGCTTGGCGATGGCCGGCGCGGGCACGTTGGGCGAGCGGCCCTCGTCGATCTCGGCGAGATAGTGGGTGTAGCTGATCACCGCTTCCTCCTCAAAATAGCCGACCACGCGGTGGGCGGTCTTCGGGGAGATGAGGTAGAGGGCGAAGAAGGCGACGTAGAAGACCCATTGCACGCCGACGATCACCAGCCGCTCGAACAGGGTCGGCTTCGAGATCTCGATGAAGGTCATCAGGTGCATGCGCTCATTCTCGGCCTCGTCCATCAGAGTCTTGATCCAGCCGCGGTCGTCGCACATCCGGCGCAGGCACTTGAGATGATTGATGGTCGCACCGACCATGCCGGGCACGGCGGCGACCGTCTCGAGCACGACCGCGCGGTGGCCGTAGCGTTTCGCGAAGAAGGTGTCGGCGCAGAAGCGCAGCAATTTGGTGAAGCCGAACGCCACGCGGTCGGATAGGCCCTTAGGCTGGTGATGGACGCTCAGGTCGACAAGCGGGGCGGTCATTTCTCTTACTCCTCAAAGCCACGTTCTGTTGTGGGAGCCAGATAGGCCAGCGCCGCCCGCGGCTGAATTCCGATATTCCCCCTACGTAATCTCCCGGAGGTCGCATCGCGGGCGGACGGAGGCTATGGCGGCGCGATGGACGCGGGCCTGCTCATCCTGCTCATCTTCCTCGCCGCGCTCGCCGCCGCGGCCGGCTTCTGGTGGTTCCGGCGGGCCGGCGCCCGAGCCGCCGCCGCTCATGCCGAGCTCGCCGAGCGCGAGGCGCACCTGCGCTCGATACTCGAGACCATCCCCGACGCGATGATCGTGATCGACGAGGCCGGCCTCATCCAGTCCTTCAGCCAGGCGGCGGAGCGATTGTTCGGCTGGCGCACCGAGGAGGTGATCGGCCGCAATGTCGATATGCTGATGCCCTCGCCCTATCGCGAGCAGCATGCCGGCTATTTGCAGCGTTATTACCGCACCGGCGAGCGGCGGATCATCGGCATCGGCCGGGTCGTGGTCGGCGAGCGCAAGGACGGCTCGACCTTCCCGATGGAGCTTGCCGTCGGCGAGATGCGCGGCAAATCGGGCCGCTTCTTCACGGGCTTCATCCGCGACCTCACCGAGCGGCAGGAGACCGAGACCCGCCTGCAGGAGCTGCAGAGCGAGCTGGTCCACGTCTCCCGGCTGACCGCGCTCGGCGAAATGGCCTCCGCGCTCGCCCACGAGCTCAACCAGCCGCTCTCGGCGATCGCCAATTATCTGCAGGGCTCGGGCGACCTGCTCGACCGCGAGCCGGTGCCGAAGGACAAGCTCAAGGGCGCGCTGCAAAAGGCGACCGACCAGGCGGTGCGCGCCGGCGAGATCATCCGGCGCCTCCGCGATTTCGTCGCCCGCGGCGAGGCCGACCGCCACGTCGAGAGCCTGCCGAAGCTGATCGAGGAGGCGAGCGCGCTCGCTCTCGTCGGCGCCAAGGAGCATGGCGTCAGCGTCCGCTATGCGATGGACCCCGAGGTCGACCTCGTCCTCGCCGACCGGGTGCAGATCCAGCAGGTCGTGCTCAACCTGATCCGCAACGCGATCGACGCGATGGAGGAGTCGGCGACGCGCCGGCTGACCATCGCGGTCCGCCGCGCGGCGCCCGATCTGGCCGAGATCGAAGTCGCCGACACCGGCCCGGGGATCAGCCCGGAGATCGCCGATCAGCTCTTCCAGCCCTTCGTCACCACCAAGCGGACCGGCATGGGCGTCGGCCTCTCCATCTCGCGGACCATCGTCGAGGCGCATGGCGGCCGCCTGCGGGCGGACTCCAACCCGGACGGCGGCGCGACCTTCTCCTTCACCCTGCCCATGGCCGAAAGGGAGCAGCCCGAAGATGGCGAATGAACCGGTTATCCATGTCATCGACGACGACGAGGCGGTGCGCGACTCGCTCGACTTCATGCTCGATGCCGCCGGGCTCGCCGTGCGCACCTGGGACTCCGCCCTCCCCTTCCTCGCCGCCATCGACGGGCTCGACCAAGCCTGCATCGTCACCGACATCCGCATGCCGGACATGACCGGGCTCGAGCTCGTCCAGAAGCTCAAGGCGCGGGGCGTGCGCACCCCGGTGATCGTGATCACGGGCCATGCCGACGTCCCGCTCGCGGTCGAAGCGATGAAGGCCGGCGTTGTCGACTTCATCGAGAAGCCGTTCGAGAATCAGCGCCTGATCGGGGCCATCCGCGCCGCGCTGGCGCAGGCGCCGGCGGAGGCGGACGATGCCACGCGCGAGATCGCGGCCCGGCTCGACAGCCTCTCGGGGCGCGAGCGCGAGGTGCTGGACGGGCTCGTCGCAGGCCATGCCAACAAGGTGATCGCCTTCGATCTCGGGATCAGCCCGCGCACGGTCGAGGTCTATCGCGCCAATGTCATGGCGAAGATGCAGGCGCGAAGCCTCTCCGAATTGGTCAGAATGGCGATTGCCGCACCCGGACGCTGAGCCTCCGTAAGAACCCTTAGGGGGAATATCCAAATCGCACCTGCTTCCACGCTGGCCTAGCTTCCAGGCGTGATCTGGGCCGGTCGGCGGCCTCAACCAAGGGAGCGACAAATGCGTCACGAACGGATCAATCAGGACAGGATCGCGGCGGCGTGGCCGACGATGTTCGAGGGCCTCGTGCTGAGCGAGCCCTGTGAGGCCGAGGCTCCGGCCAGCATGGTTGAGCCAATTGCCGGGCCTACCCCAGCCGCGCCAGATGTGGCCAAGGGAGTCGGTGGCTTGATCGTCACTGCGTATACGGCACTGCTCGGCGTCTTCTTCACCTTCTTTGCGGGATCGGCGCTCGCCTTGTTTGCAGTCTGCATCTGCGCCGTGTTCATGGCTGTCTTCTTTACGGTGCCGCGCATCTTCTTCGCGATCGAGCCCGATGCAAACCGCCGGCCGACTCTCGACGCCTTCCTGCACCAGGGCATGGACACCCTGACTGGACACACCAGCGGCAAGGATGCGCTCATCCAGATGCTGATAGTGCCTGTCCTGCTCACCTTCGGCTTGCTGGCAATGGGTGTCGTCGGCGTCATTTATCTCTAGCTCCTATTGGGGGCCGTTATCCGTTACGGAGCCAGAGCCCAGGCCGCTCTGAAATCTACACCCGCCGAGGTCGCCGGGGCGGGCAATGTCCGCTTTCCACCCACTGCGGACTTCGCGGATGTTGCGCAGCTGGCCTTGGGGCGACATTCTCAATTACCACAGTGGAGGTCAGATGGATGCATTTGCTTTCGGTATTGCTCGCAGCCGCTGCGGCCCTCCTGCAACCAGCTCAGGCGCCGACGAGCTTCGAGGTGGTTAGGGCCGACGGCACCAGGCAGACCCTCGCCACCAGCTATGTCCTGAGGATCAGCCTGCTGGGCGAGTCGTTGGCGATCAATGGACCGCCACTGGACCGGCGACAGGTCCGTGCCTTTTGCAGGTCGCGATGCCCCGCCGCTCTGCCGGGGCGACGCCCCTCCCAAGACACGGTCTACTGGCGCGACGGTCGCCATACCGTTGGCGTCGTCGCTGTCTATCGCGGCGCCGTGGGGCAGAACGGGGTTAGGGTCGGGCCCCTCCTCGATATGGATCGCATTGAATTCGGCTACGGTCGTGCGAATGCGCGGACCGCGGCCAGCCTTCGACCCGGGCTGATCAGCATTTCCGGCGGCGAACTGAACCGACAGTCCGAGGTCAGCGGCCAATATGTCGTCTTCCGCCAGCCGTGGATCACCTTGACGGACAGCCTGCTCACCATCCAGGGGCGAGCGCCTGTCCCCAGAAACCAAGTCAGATTCATCAGGCATTCCGATAATCACGGCGGGCATTTCGCCGATCCTCGTGTCGCGGAAGACGTCGTGGTGTGGGTCGACGACGCCCGAACCCTCGGCAGGGTGCGAATCAGGAATGGCCGCGTAGAGCAACCCGGACGGCGCCCGAGAGCATTCGAAGAGGTGCGGTATATCGAACTCGCGCCGGGACGCTGAACGTCCGATTTCCATCCATTGCAGACCCGCCGCTATCACCCATTGCAGACATTCGCGGCAGAGTATCAGCCGGGCCTCAGCCAGTTGGTGCAACATAAACCTGTGTGGGAAAAGGACGTCTCGACCCAGGCAGTTGCGGATAGAGGACGCGCATTTTATCGAAGGGACAGGCTTTCCGCCCATGCTCCCATCAGGGCGGGAGCCGACGCCGGAGGTGCACGTGACGCCAGCAAACAAGCGGGCCCGGGCTCAGCGCATCCGCGAGTGCGCGCTTGGCTTTGACGACGAGATATCGCGGACCATGATCGAATTGGCGGAAGGGCTGGAGATCGAGGCCGCTCAACAGGAAGCGGCCGAAGCCGATCTTGCGCAGCGGCGACAGGTATCGGGAGATCAGCCCTCCGGGTGAACCGCGCCCACCTTACGCCTCCCCTGCCACACCTCGACATCGTGCTGGTGCCCTTCCGCCCGGGCCATCTCGAGGGCGGCTTCATCGGAATCCGCATCGATGTCCCTGGCCCAGAAGATGTGGCCATCATCGTTCAGCAGATAGAGCCGGTAATCGGCCATCCCGCTGCCCTCCTGGAAAGCATAATAGCCGTTACGGACCCGTAGCGATAGCTGTCGTCTTCTCTACGCGATCAATCCGAGATCGCCACCGCTTCGTCAAAGGTGATGTTGCCAATGTCTTCGCCATGCGGCCCCTCGATCCGGATGCTGTGGCTCTGGGTCAGGCGGCCGGCGCGAACATCCGCAGCCGCGATTTCGCGGACATAATGGAACGCCCTCGCTGTCGCTGTCTCGGCATCGGGCAGCTCCTCTCCCCTCCAGGTCACGAAGCTCATTCCCCTCGCAGAGATGGAAATAGAATCGGGGCACAACCTCGCCACTACGATTTTAGGCAACGCGAGTTCCTCGGCCTAACATGGGCAAGGTGGAAGCTTGGACCCCATGTCGGATCGCGGGAACATTTACTAACCTAGTTTGTTCACGCCCTATCGCCGGTTAGTTCCACCCCGCAGGCACCGGCGGCCGAGGGCAAATCGTCATGCTCCCGCTTGCGCAGCCGGAGCAACGTTATGAGCCTCGCCGACCCCACCCCACTGCACCCCTTTCTCGACAAGCTGCTCTCACGCTCAGACCTTAGCGCCGAGGAACAGCAGACCATCCTCGATCTACCTGCCCGGCCTGAGCAGATTGAGACCAATCGCGATTTCGTCCGCCTTGGCGAGCGGACAGACCATGCCTGTTTCGTCGTCGCGGGCCTCGTGGGCAGGTTCGGCCAGAGTCGCAACGGCAACAGGCAGATAACCGCCGTCCATATACCGGCGGACATGGTCGACCTTCATTCTGTCGTGGCACCGGACGCCTGCTCGGCCCTGCAAGCGCTGTCGGTGACCACGATCCTGAGGGTCCCACATGTGGCCCTTCGTGCTGCCGCGCACCGGTTCCCGGCCATCGCCGAAGCGTTCTGGCGCGAATGTGTCGTGGACGCCGCGGTGCTGTCGGAGTGGGTCGTCAATGTCGGTCGGCGAAACGCGAGAGCGCGGATCGCTCATCTCCTGTGTGAGATTGCATGCCGATCTCAGGGCATGGCCAACAAGGACGGGTCGAGCATTCCGTTCCCGGCCACGCAAACGCACATCGCCGACATGACCGGCCTGACGTCGGTCCACGTCAACCGCACGCTCCAATCGCTCAGCCAGGAGGGGATCGTTGACCTTTACAACCGTCAGATACACGTCCGCGACTGGGCGGGCATGACCCGCGCGGGGGACTTCGACCCGACTTATCTCTGGCTCGCGAAGGCTGCAAGCCGCATGAATTAGCGTACGATTTTGCCAGCACATCGCGCGGCGCGTGTCCGCGACCCGTTACCCAAGGTTCCTGGAAAGTGACTTAGCGCCCTGTACCCTCAAGGGCCTCCACGATAGCCCTCCGATGCCTGCGATGTTCAGCCTGAGTTTCGTTGAGCAACCGCAGCAGGTTTTCGGCTTCGCCGGTGGGCGCTCCGTTCGAGTGAAGTCGGGTGACGATTTTCTCCTGGCGGAGGATATGAGCCTCTCCCTCGGCAATGTGTCTGTCCGCCATATCAAGGTCGGCCCGGGTGTAGTGGGTCATGGAGCCAGCTAACCCACGTCAGTATCCCTCGCAAGTTTTGCTACTTCACAGCGTCTGCTTTCCACCCATTGCGGACGGTCGAGTGACGGCAGGTCTCCCGCAGATCAGATCAAAAGCAGTCGGTCCGCTAACGACCACTTAGTAAGTTGAGCGGCTCAATCAGCAATCCTTTCGGCCACATTCCTCCCGCTTCCGAACGAGAGCGACAGCGTAGCAGCTCGTTCAGCAGTGGGATCGGCAGCCTCAAGGATCATTCGGCTATCCGGTGAGAACAGTTGGCCCTCGGCTTCCGGCAGCAGGTCCCGTCCGACGTATCCAACACGCGCCCAGTAAAGGCCGCTGGCTCGTCTGGAAATGGAGAAGCGCTCGGCAGGGAAGTCCCGTAGCCGCCAGGTCCCGACGAAGCGCTGCGAAATGCGGTCGGTCAGGGGTATCGCCGCCTGCACCACCGGCGGCGTGCGGTTGGGCCAGCCATATGCCTCGCCGATCGCGCTCAGGATCTCGGAGGCAAGCCAACCTCCTTGGTCGGCGTTCGTCATCACTACGGCCCCCTGGCAGGAATCCGGATACATCACATACTCCGAGACGAAGCCGATATTGTGGCCGGTATGGCCAAAATGGGGCGCGCTGCCGAGGCGCCCGAGGTCGACGCCCAGCCCCCAATTGCCTGGGCCACGAGTCATGAACTGGGCGGCCAATTGACGAGTGAGAATGCCTCCGCGCTCGCCGCGGACAGAGCGCGCTATGGCGATGAGCAAGCGCGCGATATCGCCGGGCGTGGTCCAGAGCCCTCCTGCGGCGAGCTCCGGATTAACCCGCCAGCCTCCAGCGAGCGGCGTGCCGTCGGGTCCCGCGGCGGTGGCCGCGCGGGGTTCCAGGCGCCGGTCCAGAGGCTGGGAGAAGTGGCTGTCGCGGAGGCCGAGCGGGCGGATCACGAGCCGGGCCATGAGCTGGGGGAAGTCGCTGCTGCTAACGTCCTGCATCAGCGCTTGGGTGATGTAGTAGCCGCCGCCGGAGTAGTGCCAAGCCGTGCCGGGAGCGGCAATCACTCGGATCGGGTCCGTGTTGGCGGGGGGACTCCCGTCGAGGATTTCGCGCAGGCTGGGAAGCCGCGCGCCGCGAACATAGCCGTTACCACCTTCCTGGTTTATCCCGGCGGTGTGGGACAGGAGACCGCGGAGAGTCACGGTACGACCCTCCAGCAGCGGGCTGTCGGGAAGGCGCCAGCTGGTCAGCAGCGGCCGGACGTCGACGTCGAGCGAGAGCCGGCCCTGCTCCACCAGGCGGAGTGCGGCCACCGCTGTGAAGGTCTTGCTGAGCGAGCCCGCCTGAAAGAGCGTACGCGAATTGGCGGGCCGGCCGGGCGCGGCGGTGCCGAAAGCCCGAAGCTCGACGATGCGGCAGTCCTGAATGATGGCGACACTGACCGCGGGGACCAGATAATGTGCCATCCGATCCGCGAGGCGGAAGCGCACATTCTCCTGTCCTGATACCGTGATCGCGCGGCGAAGATTGTCGGCAAAATCGGGCCTGGTGGCGCCAGCCGCAGAAGTGAGCTGGGCACTGGCAACCATGATGGTCGCGGCAACACGAAGCGAGGTCATGCGCTGCTCCGGATCAGTGGCGGCCGGCCGCGGTCAGCAGCTGCCGGCGGAAGAAGGCGGCGATCGCGGCATTGAAGCTTCGGTGGAAAGCCGCGCGGTCAAAGCCCGGCCGATCCTGACACAGAAACGGTGGGGTCTGCTGCGTGCAAGGCGCGAGGAAAGAATAATGAACCGCGTCGGGAACGCTATGGACCTCCGGCGCGCGGCGGAGCAGGCGCGCGACGATGGCGCCGTTCGTCCCGGTAGGAACCGTGTCGTCGGCTGTACCGACCCAGAGCTGCACAGGCACGCGGACCCGGGCCAGACCGGCGGGTTCAAACAGGAAACCGAGGCCCGGGGCGGCAATTACTGCCGCAGCAATCCGGCTGTCGTGAGTCCAATTCTGTACCGGGCCGGTCTGCGGCTGCATGATCCGGCAGACAAACTCTGGCCGCGCAGCGCAATGTGGCGCGAGGCGGGAGAGATCGGGCTCCCCGCCGATCGAGATGAGGGCGGTGGTTGCGCCGGCCGAGAGGCCGAAAATGCCTACCTTGCCAGGGAGCAGTCGGCCACGGCCGCTCCAACTTGTGAACATGAAGTCGATCACCCGGGTGACGTGGCGCGAACGGTCGGCGAACCATGACGGTCGGCCGACCGCGGTGTCGTCCTGGAAATTGTCGCCAGGATGCATTGGCGCCACAACGACGAACCCTTCCTGGGCCAGCGCCTCGGCGGTGTCGACATGGCTGAGCGGCCCGGCGCCGGTGCCGTGCGAGATGACGACAAGCGGCAGCCGCGTCCCCGTGGGGGGCGCCCATATCACGACAGGGATCGCTGGGTGTCCGGGATCCTCGACGCTGACCTGCGCCACGGCCACCGCCGTCGAGGACTGCGTCTGCGCCACGGCGCCAGGAGGTTGAGTCAGGAGCAACACAAGCGGCGCGATTATGTTCAGCAGCTTCATGACAATTCCCCCTCTGGACCAGACCGGCCAGCCCCGTCTCGAGCCCTTATCGGCAGCGCCAGCGCGCTCACCCCCGCGGCGATGATTGCGAAAAGTGCGGCCACCGCCAAGCCCATGCGTGCGGCGATCGGAGTTGCGATGCACGAGAATAGCAGGCCGATCAGGACGGACCCCAAGGTCTGGCCGAGCAACCGTGCGCTCCCCTGGAGGCCGCCGGCGGTAGCGCTTCGCTCAGGGGACGCCGCCAGGAACAGGGTACGGTTATTTGGTACCTGGAAGAGGCCGAAGCCAAACCCGGCCATGATCGCGCCCAAGGCCAGCGGCGCCGCCTGCGCGGTAGCCGGCCAGAGCGCGCAAAGCAGCAGGCCGGCTCCGAGCAACCCAGCGCCGGCCGAGCAGAGCGCGGCGGAGCCGAACTGCCGCGCCAGCCGGTCCGCAACCGGTGCGGTGGCAGCGACGGCCAGCGGCCAGCAGGCCAGGACGACACCGGCCATAAGCGGCCCATGTCCGGCGCTGGTCTGAAGGTGGAAGGCAAGGCCAAGGAGGCCCGCCGACTGCCCGGCGAAACAGCAGATGGAGGCTGCGGTCGCCACCCGGAACGGGCGCAAGGCGAGCAGATCGAGTGGCCAGATCGGCTCCGGCCGGCTGCGTTCCCGCTTGATCAGGAGGGTCGCGGCAAGGGCGGCAAGCCCGGCGAGAAGGCCGGCGGGAAATGGCTGGGCGGGCAACGTGGTCGCGGCGGCCAAGGCCAACGCCGCGGCGCTGGCGTGCAGGAGTATGCCGGGGAGATCGACCGACCGTCGGGTCGGCGCGACCCGCGGCAGGGCGCGCGAGGCTGCCAAGGCCAGGGCCGCTAGCGGCAGCTTGGCGAGGAACAGCCAAGGCCATGGGGCGACAGACAGGATGAAGGCGCCGAGCACCGGGGCCGCTGCTGCACATAAAGCGACGTTCATCGCATTCCAGGCGATCGCCGCCCCTAAGCGTGCGGGTCCCAGCGCGATGCGCAGCAGGGCGATCCCTAGCGCCATGATCGCGGCCCCGCCCAGGCCCTGCAGAACCCGCGCCGCGACGAGGAGCTCTAGCGAGGGCGCGGCCGCGCAGAGGATCGAGGCGAGACTGAACAGAGCCACCCCGCCGACGAACAGCGCGCGATAGCCGAGCCGCTCGGCTAGGTGAGCGGAGGGAAGCAAGCCGATCACCAGTGCCACTTGGTAGGCGCTGACGGCGAGCACGGCCGCTGAGGGCGACACGGCCATTGACCGGGCAAGGGAGGGCAGCGCGACTGTAAGCAGCCCGGCGTCCAGCACGACCAAAGCCATGGCGGAGAGGACCGCAATGAGGCTGGCTTGTTCGCGCCCGGTCATCATCACGGCCTTGGTGCGAACCAGGCGCCGTCACGTTCGACGAAGCGAGTGACCCTTTGCTCGACCTGATCCTCGTGCTTGAGGTCCCGCTCGGTGAAGCGGAAGACGAGGGCGCTTTCGGTCAGGCAGTGGGTGTCGTGGATGTCTCCGGGCAGATAGGCGCGCGCTTCTCCGGGGCGGAGGATGACCGTGTCGCGCCGTACCAGCCGATCGCCGGTCGGGTCCTCGACCTTCGCATATGTCCCGATCTCGAGAGCGCCCGACTGCACGGCATAGACGACCCAGGCGCGACCGTGGTCGTGCGGCGGCCGGTAGAGACCCATTTGCTCGTTATGGGCGAGCAGCATGAAGCTGTCGGGCTCGCGATGCAGCTCGCGCGTCGCCGGCCGCTCGGCGAGCAGCGAGGCGAGCCAGCCTTCGGATTCGCCGGCGGCGCTGAGGTCGTCGAGGTGCGCACGGCAGCTGGCGACCAGCTCGGTGGTAATTGGACCCCAATCAGCCCGAACGGCGGCGACAAAGTGGTTCAGGGAATTGATCGTCACGGCTTTGGAACCTTTTCGAAAGCGATGACGACGAGGCTATTGCCGCGCTGATTGGAGCGGAAGACGCACAGTTTGCATATTATTGTTGCGTCTGACGCGCTATATTGCGACCCCACAGAGGGGAAAATCGCCCGATGCCCGACCTCAATCTTCTGCATACGCTCGATGTCTTGCTTACCGAGGGAAGCGTCACACGGGCGGGCCGGCGGCTGCGGCTCAGCCCCTCAGCGATGAGCCGCGCCCTGGCTCGCCTTCGAACGGTCACCGGGGACCAATTGCTCGTTCGGGCGGGCCGCGGCCTGGTGGAAACCCCGCGGGCAACGGAGATGAAGGCGAAGGTGAGGGAGCTCGTCGAGGAGGCGCAAATCCTGCTTCGCCCCGCTGATCGGCTGGAGCTTGCCACGCTGCAGCGGACCTTCACGTTGCGCACCAGCGACGGCTTCGCTGAAACATTCGGCGCACCCTTGATCGAACGGGTGCAGCAGGAGGCACCGGGCGTTCACCTTCGCTTCGTGCGCAAGCTGGACAAAAGCAGCGAGGGTCTACGCGCCGGGATTGTCGACCTGGAGACCGGCGTGGTTGCCGGCACAAGCGGACCGGAGATCCGCACGCAGGCGCTGTTCGTCGACCGTTATGTGGGCGCCGTTCGCAGCGACCATCCCCTCTCCCGCACCAGCGTCGGCGCGCCCGACTATGTGGCGTGGGGCCATGTCATCGCATGGCGGCAGGGGCTCGACCTTGGCGAGGTCGACGATGAGCTTCGGACGCTCGGCCGTGCCCGGGAAATCGTCGCTACAGTGGATGGCTTTTCAGCCGCCCTGGCACTGGCGCGGGGCTCTGATCTCATCGCGACAGTACCGGATCATCACACCGCCCGCTTGCGCGATGGCATGTACACCTTCCCCGTTCCGGTCGAGACTCGAGACTTTACGATCTCGCTCCTCTGGCATCCGCGCCTGGACGGCGATCCGGCTCACCGCTGGCTGCGAAACACACTGCACTCGACGTGCCGCGCAGAGCTCGGCAGCTAGGTACGCTTCATTTTTCTCCACCCGAGCAGCGACATCGCCCTGCTAGCATGCGGTGATAATTGCCGAGGAAACCGATATAGGCCGCTTGATCGCATCCGGTGGGCTGTGCAACCGAAGCTCGCCATTAGGGAGGGTTTCACAAATCCGGCAGCGACAGGGATCAAAGGATAGGAAAGTGCGTATTGGAGCTGGAAGTCTGGCCTATTCGCGCCGGACCCGTCCAGTGCGCCTGAACAAGCGGTCGCAGGGGGTTCCATGAATGATAAGATGCGGACCTTTGCGAAGCACGAGAGGGGCCGGAAGAGGAACCCCTCCGAAAGCCTCGATGACTTCTTCGAGAACGGCACGGTTGGCCTGCACCTGGTCGCTGGCGATGGAACGATCCTAAGGGCCAATCGCGCCGATTATGAGCCTCTCGGCTACACCGCGGAGGAGTATGTCGGGCACCATATAGCGGAGTTTCACGCAGACCAGCCTGTCTTGGAGGATATCCTTGCCCGCCTTTCGCGGGGTGAGCGGCTCGACCGGTATCCCGCACGCCTGCGGGCGAAGGACGGGTCGATCCGGCACGTTGAGATCACTTCAAGTGCCTGCTTCAGCGAAGGGGCATTCGTGAACACGCGCTGCTTCACGATCGATGTATCGGACAGGATAGAGGCCGCTGCCGCTCTTTCCGAAAGTCAGGCGCGTCTCGAGCTCGCAACGCAGGCGGCGGAGATCGGTATCTGGGACTGGGACGTCGCGAGCGACCGGATGACATACTCGCCACGAGCCAAGGCAATCTGCGGTTTCCCGCCGGCGCAGGACATAACCTACGAAGACGCGCGGCGGGTCACCCATCCCATGGACTATCCCCGCACCTCTGCGATGGCGCGTCGCGCGCTCGATCCATCCATTCGCGAGAACGCTCCTTACGAATACCGCATCCTTCGCCCCGACGGGGAAGTCAGATGGGTACTCGCGCACGGCTCAGCGGTGTTCGAGGAATTCGAGGGTGAGACCAAGGCCGTCCGATACGTTGGCACGTTACAGGACATCACAGAGCGCAAGCGCCTGGAGGAGTCGGAACGGGCAACCGCGCGTCGGCTTGGACTTGCGATCAGTGCCGGGAAGATGGCCGTTTGGGAGCTCGACCTTCGCAACGATGAGCTCGTCCCCTCCGCCGAGCTCTACCGCCTTCTCGGCTTTCCCGAGGGCGCCAATCCGTCGACGGAAGAGCTCCGTGCCCGCTACTTTCCCGGCGAACGTGAACGCCTTCAAAAGCTTGGTGCGGAAGCGCTCGCGCGTGGGGAGCGCAGCCTCGAAGCCGAATTCAGATATTGCCTGCCGGACGATTCTGTTCGCTGGCTGTGGCTTCGGGCGGAAGCCGTCTTGGATGAGGACGGCAAGCCGGCGCGAGCAATCGGCGTGCTCATGGACATCAACGAGCGGAAGCAGGCCGAGATCCGAAGGCAAGTGCTTGTGGAGCTTGGCGATCGACTGCGCGAGCTGGAGGACCCGGCCGAGCTGGCGTTCGCTGCGGCGGAGACACTTGGCCGCGCACTGAACGTGAGCAGGGCAGGCTACGGCTCGATCCATCCGGCCTCCGAGACGATCACCATCGAAAGGGACTGGACCGCTCCGGGTGTCGATAGCTTGGCCGGGACGCTCCGATTCCGGAATTATGGCTCATACATCGATAACCTGAAACGCGGCGAGACGGTCGTGCTGGCGGATGCACGGAAAGATCCCCGGACGGCAGCCACGGCTGACCGGCTAGAGGCGATCGACGCCCGCGCGCTGGTGAACATGCCGGTGAGCGAACGAGGCGGGCTTGTCGCCCTTCTCTACCTGAACCATGCGGTCGCCCGGCAGTGGACGGCTGACGAGCTCGCATTGATCAGAGAAGTTGCTGAACGGACGCGCACCGCGGTTGCACGGCGTGAAGCGGAAATGGGTATTCGGGAGCTCAACCGGGACCTCGAGCGCCGGGTCGACAAGGCGCTCGCGGAGCGCAAGCTCTGGGCGGATGTGTTCGAAAGCTCCGATGCCCTGATCGCCGCGTTCGCACCGGGCCGGCGCCTTCTCGCCTTCAATGCGTCCTACGCGCGCGAGTTCGAGTTAATCTACGGCGTGCCGCCAAGAGCGGGAGACAGTCTTGACGACTTGCTCGCCCATATGCCTGATCAGCTCAGGATGGCCTGCGAGCTCTGGGACCGCGCCCTTGCCGGCGAGGAATTCGCGATCACTGCGGAGTTTGGCGATCCTGAGCGCGAGCGCCCATGCTATGATGTGCGCTTCAACACGCTCAGGGATCGCACCGGGGCGGTCATTGGGGCCTTTCTGTACGGCAACGACGTGACCGAGCGCGTGCGCGCCGAGGCAAAGCTGGCTGAGGCGGAGGCGGCGCTCCGGCAGTCACAGAAGATGGAGGCGATGGGTCAGCTAACGGGCGGCGTGGCCCACGACTTCAACAACCTGCTGACGCCGATCGTCGGCAGCCTAGATCTGCTGCATCAACGCGCGCTGGGTGGGGAGCGGGAACGCCGGCTGATCGAGGGAGCGCTGCAATCGGCCGAGCGGGCGAAGACACTTGTGCAGCGGCTACTTGCTTTTGCCCGGCGGCAACCTCTTCAGCCGAGGTCGGTCGATCTCTCAGAACTGGCCGGGAACATGGCGGAACTAATCGCCAGCACCTCCGGCCCACGGGTGAAGGTCAGCGTCGACGTCCCTCCCGACCTGCCGCCTGTGCAGGCTGACCCCAATCAACTCGAGATGGCAATCCTCAATCTCGCGGTCAATGCGCGAGACGCAATGCCCGACGGGGGTTCTCTCTCAATCGCAGCGTGCGAGGAGATGGTTTCCGATGCCCATCGCTCCGGTCTGCCGCACGGCCGATACATACGGCTTTCCGTGGCTGACACTGGAATTGGGATGGACGAGGAGACGTTGAAGCGTGCCGTCGAACCATTCTTCAGCACCAAAGGCGTCGGTCGTGGCACTGGGCTCGGCTTGTCGATGGTGCACGGTCTAGCAGCACAGCTCGGCGGCGCCGTCGCGCTCCAGAGCAAGCCAGCGGTCGGAACCTGCGTGGAGCTTTGGCTTCCGATAGGGACAGGCAGGGACGCGGCGATGGAAATCGTGGCTGAGTCCGGGAGTGCGTCCGCGGCCGGGACAGTCCTGCTCGTCGACGACGAGGAGCTCATCAGGCTCAGCACGGCGGACATGCTCGGCGAGCTCGGTTACGCCGTGGTCGAGTCCTGCTCAGCGGAGGAAGCACTGAGCCTCGTTCAGGGGGGGCTGCACTTTGATCTCCTTGTGACGGACCATCTGATGCCAGGGATGACGGGAACGGATCTGGCGCGCAGGCTCCGGGAAGCCCGGCCTTCCCTCCCCGTGCTTGTCGTATCGGGCTATGCCGAGGCGGACGGCGTTGCGCCGGATCTGGCGCGGCTCACGAAACCATTCAGGAGGGCCGAGCTTGCGGCGGCGCTCTCCGGGCTCGCACAGCGCAACGCCCCGACAACCTTCGGGCGCGGCAGCGAATAAGGACAAGGAGCTGCGGGAATGGCCGCAGCTTCTTGTAGCGGCCGTCGCGCTGATTCGGTGCTCGCCGGTGCTGATGGCGCTGGGTGTTCGTAACGGTCGGCGCGGCCGGTTCGCCGGGGTTGAAAGCGGAGGTTGGCGCCGGCTTTGTGCTTACAAGCCCACCGCGTTCACCTTGTCTCAGCTCTGCGGCCGAGCGTCGTGCGATGCGGAGGGGTCTGGCGCCGGTAGAACACCTCAACCCATGCCCACCATCACGGGCCATTGCCTCTGAAAAATTGAGGCAAAACCTGCGGCGGTGAAATTTATGGGAGCGCACCGGTGTCCGCAGACCGGGTTGTAGAGTTTTCACCCTCCCCCTCCGACCGCACTCAACGAGGCATTTTCGTCACTCACGGCGGAGATAAACTAATGAACAGTGTCTGGAGCGGGCGGCAAATCAGCGAATGGCCTAACGGTTTTTGCCATCAGCTTTCGCCGTATAAGTGGGCGCACTGACTCGTTGAATGCCTCCACGTCGCGAGCTTGCGCGGCAAGGATGAATTCCACGGCATCTAGCGTCCTGTTCAGCCAACCTTCTGCTTCCACCGCGGTACACGCCATTACGACCACGATTAGTTGCTGGCGGTAGACTTCTCCGCCAGGCTGAGAGTCGACCGTGCATGGCGCGGATGCCGGCGCCAACGACCACAGCTCAGTGTCGCCTTCGTAGGGGATCTTGTAGGTGAACTGATAAACGGCCTCCCTGGTATTCTCCACGAAGCCGCACCGCGTCACTTCGAGGGACTGCCGATCAAGCATAAGCCGCAGCGGACATAGGATGATTGCTAGCGCAAACCGCTCTACCAATTTTGACCGATCATCATCCGCCGCCGTAGTGGCGATCAATCGGTCAAGGTGTTTCAACCTCCGGTCAAATTCAACGGCAATTTCGTAGGTTGCGAACAGCGACCGCTGAAAGAGTTCTGCGTCGGCGTCTACGTCATAACCTCGCGACGCCCTTGCACCCGTGGGATATGATCCCGTTGGCGCTCCCTCGTCGCCCGCGCAGTCGCCTATTTGAGATTTGCTGCGTCGGGCGTCGGCCGATTCAGTCATCTAACTATCTACGAGTTTTGATCGGGCGCTCGAAGGGCACGTTCCGCCGCTTCCGCTCGCGGAAAGACGCACGCCAGCCGGACGCGGGCCTCGTCGGGGAGCGCCCCCCGACTGGCTAGGAATTTTGAGAAGGTGCCTTGTGGGATGGCGGCCTGCCGAGCGAGCCTTCCCTGGGAGCCGCGTCCAAACAGAACGACATGCTGCCGAGCACGACTTCTGAGCTCGTCGGGCGACGGGGCGACGGAGACGCAATGGCTCGCCGTGGCACCGCCACCAGTTTCTCCTGCCCCAAATCGTCCCGGCGCAGAGCGGTTAGAATGGTAACTTATATGTGTTGCGGTAGTCGCAAATGAACCAGATCGAGAAATTGGCGGATCTGCGCGTGATCCATTCTTTTCCGCTGCGGCCATCGCAACAGAAGCTTTCTTCTGATTTGCGACCGTCGCAACAGAATGGCTTGGCACGATTGCGGTGATCGCAACGCGCTTTTTTCGGTGAGTGCCTGCGTCGCCTGCCCGCCATTGAAGGTACTCATGGGAAGCCGGCCGCGTCTCCGTTGGGATGAAGGTCAATCGATATTCGCGGGCCAAGCGGCAGCCGCGGGGGTGATCCTTCATCAACTCGACAAAGCCCCGAAGGATAAGGCCTCTCATCGCAAGTGCGTTCGCAGCATGGTTTTGGCAGTCCAAGCTGTGCGCAAGATCAATGGAACTGAGGATTATCCGACCGTTGTTGAAGCCATTGTGTTTGAGGCACAGTACGATGAGAACGCATTTCTCGCGGGTCGATGCCGTGCGAAAAGCCTCGCTGCTGATCACGCAGTGGGGCAACAGCATGAAGCGGCCTCCTCGAGCGTCTGGTCGCTGCGAACCGCTACTCCTTCTTGCGCGCATCCCATTAAATCTCCCGCGCGAGGTGCCGGATCACGTCAGCGAGAAGGCTACATGGCGCCCATGAATTCCTGCACTTCTGTCCACTCATAGAAGATGCGCCCCTGAATTTTTTGCGGCCGCGGCCCGATGCCGAGTCGTGCCCATTCGGCGAGCGTCTTGGGCGTCCGCCCCATGGCCTTGGCCGCGTTCTCGCGGTTTACCTTGCCGCTGGGCAGGATCAGTATCCTCACCATCGACGCCGGTCCTGGATCGAAGCTGACTTCGCTCTGCATTTCCTCCGCCTTTCCGCTGCTTTATGCGTCTAGTGTGTTACTAAAGGTTCCTATAGCTGCGCGAGGAGGCTTGCACAAGAGGGTTGTGGATGTTACGCAGAAACCCAAGAGGAGATCACGTTGTGGCTGAGAAACTAGGAGGTCGCCCACGCCACGGAGCGGAGGCGAAGAAAGCTCCCCTGAACATGCGGACCGATCCGGAGTTGCGTAAGCGAATAGAGGCCGCGGCTCGGAATCGTAACCTCTCGCTCACTCAGGAAGTGGAACGTCGGCTCAGGCAATCATTCATCCTCGAGAAAGCCGGTCCCGGGCTCGAATTCATGGCACACATAACGGTGCATTCTGCGGAATGGATTCAGCGGCATACAGGCGAAAGGGTCACACGCAGCCGCGTCGGCTGGGAAGCCCTCAGGCTCGTCAGCATGTACTGTCTCAAGTTGTTGCGGCCTCTGGAAGACCTCGATGCAGACAGATACCGACAAGAGCTTGGAGAGCTTGCACTGCGTCAACGCGAGCTTCAGGATCGCGCCAGTGAGGTCAACCAGCGATATAGCGCACTCCAGGAACGAGGCGAGGACGCGTCGCAGGCGGCCGCCGAATATGGCTCGATCCAGGATGAACTGACGCTTCTGAAGGCTCGCTACGCGGAACTAAGACCGCTCTACGATAAGGCACGCGAGGAACTGACCGACGTCGAGAAGAGGGCGGGCGAGCTCGCGAAGGAAGCAATCAGCGTAACTCACGCGTCAACGATCGCGGCTTTGCGCGCCGCCGAGGAGGCCGCCATGATCCAGGAGCAGATAGATGGCGCTTAAGTTCGCGAAGCTCACGCGCGATGCCGTTCGACGCCTCGAGCGAGGCCGCAAGATCCATGAACATGGGATCATTGCGAAGCGGGAGCATGACGGCGATGTTCGGTTCAGCGTCAACTTCATGGTAGACGGAGCCAGAATACACCGGGTGGTCGGGCGCGAGTCGGAAGGCGTGACGCGCAACCAGGCTGAACAACTGGTAGAGAAGTTGAGAACCGACGCGCGCGCGGAGCGACTAGCATTGCCCCAAGGCCGCAAGTTGCATCGGCGGTTCGATCAAGCATCCGCCGAATATCTGGAGAAGATGAACGAGATCGGAGGGAAGGACCTCGCCAACAAGCGCCGTCACCTTAGCAGCTATCTCATCCCGCATTTCGGCAGCGACCGATTGGACCAGCTGACGGCCTTTGCCTTGCAGCGATACCGTAAGGCCCGCCGGGACAATGGGGCGTCCGACGCCACCGTGAACCGAGAATTGGCGACATTCCTGCACTTGATGAACCGCGCCATCGAATGGAAATGGATCAAGGCGGAGCAGAAGCCGAAAATCCCCCGCGTTCCCGAGCAGCGTAAGGCACGTCGCGCACTTTCACCGGCACAGGCACAGGCGCTATATGACGGCGCTCTTGCGGACCATGACCCGCGGCTCTGGTTGTTTGTCCTGATCGGCCTTGGCACCGGCATGCGGCACGGCGAGATATTGTGCCGTCGGTACGACGAGATCGACTGGGAGCGCAGTCGATTTGAGATCGGCAAGGCCAAGGCCGGGGCGCGTCTCCAGCCGTTCCCGGCGTCGGTGCGCCAAGGCCTTTTGCGCCAGCGAGCCATGGAAGATGATCAGGATGGCTGGCTATTTCCAGCGGGCCGGAAGGACTGCAAGAGGCCGCACCGCACCGCTATGGATGACGGCTTTCGCCGCGCCGTCATCCGTGCAGGTCTGGACCCGGCGAAGGTGACGCCGCACCTGATGAGGCACACCCTTGTAACCAACCTGTCCGAGACGACGGACGTCGCGACCATCCAGAAGATCAGCGGTCACAAAACGGCGGCAATGGTTATGCACTACACCCACGTCAATGATGAGCGGATCGACAACGCCCTGAGTGTGATGGAGGCCCGTACGCTTGGCGGGATTACACCAAAATTACACACGTCATTCAACGTCGCGTAATCCCTTTCCCCGCGCGGCATGCAAGAACGGCGGTTTCGCGCCGTTCCTTTATGGTGGACAGGGCTGGATTCGAACCAGCGTAGGAGCAACTCCGGCAGATTTACAGTCTGCTGCCTTTAACCACTCGGCCACCTGTCCAGGGGCCCGGCGTTCGGGAAGGCGGTCACATGGCGAAGGTCCGCCCCGGTGTCAACGCTTGCAACCGGCAGGCGTGCCCGTCATGGAGCGCCATGCGACGCAAGGCCCGCCAGGCGACAAAAGCCGAGAACCGCCCCCGTTTCTGGGGCCGCCACGCCGTGGCCGCGGCGCTCGAAAATCCGGACCGCCACATCCACCGCATCTGGATCACGCGCGAGGCGGCGGCGCAATATGACATCCCCGCCTCGATCCCGGTCACCTATGCGGACGGCGCCGATCTCGGCCGGCTCGTCCCGCGCGACGCGCCGCACCAGGGAATCGTCGCCGAGGTCGAGCGGCTGGAGGACATCCTCCTCGCCGACCTGCTCGACCAGGCGGAGGACCACAAGCCGCTGCTCGTGCTCGACCAGGTCACCGATCCGCACAATGTCGGCGCGATCCTGCGCTCGGCCGCAGCCTTCGGCGCGCTCGGCATCGTCACCCAGGACCGGCATGCGCCGCCCGAATCCGGCGCGCTCGCCAAGGCCGCCTCCGGCGCGCTGGAGACCATGCCCTGGGTGCGCGTCGTCAACCTCGCACGGGCGCTGGACGACATGGCCGCGGCCGGCTTCTGGCGGATCGGGCTGACCGGGGAAGCGGGGCAGACGCTGGCCGAGGCGCTCGGTCCCGCCCGCGTCGCCCTGGTGCTCGGTGCCGAGGGCGAGGGGATGCGGCAGAATACCGAGGCGCATTGCGACGCTCTGGCGCGCCTGCCGATCAGCGGGATCGAAAGCCTCAACGTCTCCAACGCCGCGGCCGTCGCGCTGTACGCGGCAAGCGTCGCCTGACCGTCATTGCGAGCGCAGCGAAGCAACCCAGTGCGGCCTCGGACGTAAGGGCTGGGTTGCCGCGTCGCTTCGCTCCTCGCAATGACGGGGAGTTTTAGTCCTCCGGCGCGATCTGGACCCTGAGGCCGTCCAGCTCCGCCGTGTAAAGGATCTGGCAGGAGAGCCGGCTCACCTCGACCTTGTGGTCGGACGTGTCGAGCAGATCGTCCTCGTCGGCACCCCGCTGCCCGGTCCTGGCGAACCAGTCCGGATCGACATGGACGTGGCAGGTCGCGCAGGAGCAGCAGCCGCCGCAGAGCGCGAGCAGTTCGTCGAAGCCGTTGTCGCGGATATTCTCCATCACGCTCCAGCCGACCTTGCCCTCGATGGTGCGTTCGGTGCCGTCGCGGGTCACGATCGTCAGGCTGGGCATGGTCATCCTTGAAAGCAGGAAATGGGGAGGCGTTCGCCGCGCCCTATGCTAGGCGCGTCGCCTCTGTGCAAGACGGGAGCGGATTTTGGGGATTTCGAAGGCGGACCTGGAGACCAGTTTGAAGGCGCTGGCCGCGATCGAGCCGGCCTTCGCGCCCGCGCTTGAGCGCGCCGGCGTGCCGGAGCCCCGCACCGGCGAGCGCGGCTATGTCACCCTGCTCCGCGCGATCGTCGGCCAGCAGGTCTCGGTCGCCTCGGCCAATGCGATCTGGAACAAGCTCGAGGTCCAGACCGGCGGCGCCCATGACCCGGAACGGATGGCGCGGACCAGCGACGAGGGCCTGCGCGCCGCCGGCCTCTCCCGCCAGAAAATGGCCTATGCGCGCAGCCTGTCCGAGGAGGTGCTCTCGGGCCGGCTCGACTTCGACGCGCTCCCCGCCGACGACGAGGAAGCGATCGCCCGCCTCACTTCAGTGAAGGGCATCGGCCGCTGGACGGCCGAGATCTACCTGCTCTTCGCCGAGGGCCGTCCGGACGTGTTCCCCGCGGGCGACCTCGCCGTGCAGATCGAGCTCGGCGTCATCCTCGGGCTGGAGGAGCGACCCAGCGAGAAAGCGATCCGCGCGCTGGCCGAGGGCTGGAGCCCGCACCGAGGCGCGGCGGCGGTCTTCGCCTGGCATCATCGGCGCATGGACAAGGTGCTGGCCGACTAGTGAAACAGGTCCTTCAGCCAGGCCACACGCTGCCGGGCTTCCGCTTCAGCGGTGTCGACCGAGTCGTAGACACCCGCGTCGATCGACATCGGCCCCCACTCCATGCGTCGCCTTTCCTGCCGCCGATAGGTGAAGCGCCCGTCCGCGCGGCGGATCAGCAGCACGCGGCGGTCGCCCGACGGATGCGGGATTTCGCGGACGACTTTCTCGGCCCCGCCTAGTCCCGCTCGCCCCGTCTGAAGCCGAAGCGCGGCGGCTCGTTTGGGTCGATGCCCGGTGGCGGTGGCCTCGACCAGCGCGGCGGGGCGACGGCGGTGAGGCGGAGCGGCTCGCCGCCGGTTATGACGAGCGGGCGGTGCAGCTCCATCTCGGTCTCGCCGAGGCCGCTGACCGCGACCCGTACCCGGATGTTGCCGCCATGGACGCATTCGACGTCGATCGGGCAGCGTGTGTCCTCGAGGATGGCGAGCGGGCGCACGCGGAGGCTGCCGACCGCGACCTCCTCGTTCAGCCGCGCGGTGACCGTGCCCGGCTCCCGGAACGGCCGCTCGACCGAATCGACCATCGCCTGATATTCTTCGGAGAGCGGCGCAGCCGGCCCGGGTCCGGGCTCGACCGGCGCGTTCGTTCCCGCCGGCGCGCCCGCGCAGCCCGCCAGCGCCGGCAGCAGCCACAAAGTCCGCATGGGCCTCTCCTTCGCCGCGCATGATAGCGCCGCTTGCGCGCAGGGCGAAGCGGGAGGATAATCGCGCCGCCATGAAGCCCTTCCAGCTTCTCGCCCTGTTCCTCGCGCTCGGCTGCGCGCAGGCGCCCGCGCAGGACAATCAGACCGTGCCGCAGCCCGCCGCTCCGGCCACGCAAACGTCCGGCGCCGAGGCCGAGCAGGAGGCGATCATGACCCGGATCGAGCGCGAAATCCGCCTGCCCGCGGGCGCGGCGCCGCTCGCTTCCTATGCCCGCTTCTACGCCTGGCAGGAGCGCGAGGACGGCCGGCGCAAGGTGATCGGCGTCTGGCTCGGCGCCGGCGAGCGGACGCCCGGCCGCCGCTGGGCGACGGAGAACGAATTCCCGCTCATCCTCGACGGCGGCTGCGGCCTGGTGACGCTCAGCTACGACGCCGACGCGCAACGCATCGAGCACGTCACCTGCAACGGCGACGCCTGAGGCCTACTCCGCGGCCTCGCGGTAGAAGCCGGCGCCGCCGGTCTCGCGCAGATCCTGGAAAGCGTCGGTATAGCCGTACTGGACGACCGCGCGCAGATTGTAGCTGCTGGCCGCCGGCGGGCGCCGCGGCGGCACCGGTGCCGGCGGGATCAGCCGCGGCCGGCCCTGCGGCCGTCTCACTACCATGTCGCGGAACCACTCGCCCACATAGGTGCCGTCGAACCGGTGCACCCGGCAGCCGACGATCCGCCCCAAAGGCTCTCCGGTCATGTCGTAGATGGTGGTCTCGAAGACGAAGCCGACGGGCTCGCCGTCGGTCGAATACACATACATCGCCACTGATACTTGTCCCCGCACATGGCGGAGCCAACCCTGCCCCGCCCGTATGCGCGATCCTGTCGCATAGAGGGGCCGGTGGAAAGCGACATTCGTCGCCGCTGCGACGACTTGTTTTCCGGGGAAGGCGGGCGGAATATAGAGGCCGGCCGGAGCGGCGCGGCAGCGCGCCAAGTCGTTGCAGGAGCGTTACAAATGCGAAGAATCGTTAACCTCTCGCTGATCGCGGTGGCGCTCGCCGCGGGTCCGGCCCTGGCGCAGCCCGCCGGCACGGCGACGCCGCCGCCCGTCCCGGCGCCGCCGCCCGCCAATCCGCCGGTGACGACCAACCCGCCGCCGACCAGTGCCAACCCGCCCGTGGTCACGACGCCGCCGCCCGAGGTCGAGACGCCGCCGGAGAGCCCGCCGGTCAACCAGCCCGTGCAGCAGGCCCCGGCGCCGGCCCCCGAGCCGATCGAGCTGTCGCCGACCGAGCCCTATCCGAACGGCCTCGCCGATCCCTCGTTCGACAACATGGCCCAGGCCGACAATGACCGCGGCGGAGGCGGCTTCCCCTGGGGGCTGCTCGGTCTGCTCGGCCTGCTCGGCCTCGTCCCCTGGCTCAGGGGCGGGCCGAAGACGATTTACGTCGAACGGGAAAGACCGCGGCCGGGCCAGGATCCGAACCGGCCTCAATAGTCACGAACGGGAGCAAGTCCCGTTCGGGCTGAGCCTGTCGAAGCCCGCTCCTTCACTTGTTCGGAAAGAAAACAGGCCCTTCGACAGGCTCAGGGCGAACGTTGTTCGCTATGTCGATCGCAGCGCTTACCGCGCGTCGACCAGGACGAGCTCGGCGTCCTCGAGCGCGGTCACCGTGACCCTGTCCACGCCGGTGATGGCGACCCCGTCGCGGGCCTCGGCGCGGACGCCGTTCACCTCGATCGGCCCCTGCGTCGCCACCAGATAGGCGTGCCGCGAGGGATCGAGGCTCAGCTCCGCGCTCTCGCCCCTGGCCAGGGTCGCGCCGAGCACACGGGCGGCGGAGTTGATCTTCAGCGCCTCCGCATCCTCCTCGTAGCCGCTCGCCAGGGTCACGAACCTGCCCGAGCGGTCGGCCTTCGGGAACTTCGCTGCGCCCCAGCTCGGCTCGGCGCCGGGCCTGTCGGTCTGCACCCAGATCTGGAACAGGGTCGTCGCCTCGTCCTCCAGATTATATTCGGCATGCTGGACGCCGGTGCCGGCGCTCATCACCTGCACGTCGCCCGCTTCGGTGCGGCCGCGATTGCCCATCGAATCCTGATGGGTGATCGCGCCGGTGCGGACATAGGTGATGATCTCCATGTCCCGGTGAGGGTGCGGCGGGAAGCCGGTCTTCGGGCCGATCCTGTCGTCGTTCCAGACCCGGATCGCGCCCCAGCCCATGCGGGCCGGATCGTAATAATCGGCGAAGGAGAAATGGTGGCGCGCGTCGAGCCAGCCATGGTCGGCATGGCCGAGCGTCGAGAATTTGCGGACGTCGATCATCTCAAGAATCTCCTGCGACGGATGTAGGGAGCCCCTTCCCATGTGGGGAGGGGCTGGGGGGTGGGGGGAGTCGGGGATGCACTCTTCCGGCGGTTGAGGGCCGCAGGCCGCCCCACCCCCGTGGGCTTGTTCAGTTCAGGCGGCCAGCGCCGGCCGGATCAGCCGGCCCAGATGGCCGTCGCGCCGGACGATAAAGGCCGCCAGCGCCTCCGGATAATCCGGTGCCACCGCCGCGGCGACGCTTTCCCGCGCGGCGAGCGCGGCCCGCCAGGCGGCGACCTTCGGCCTGCCGCCGAGGATGCCGTGCTCGAGCACCCGGTCGAACAGGTCGAAATATCGGAAGACCGGGCCGAAAGCCGCGTCGACGAGGCCGAAGGCGGCGCCGCCGAACCAAGGCCCGGCGCCCAGCTCCGCCTCGAGCCGGGCGAACTTCCCGGCCAGCGCGTCACGCTTCGCGGCGAAGGTCGCGGCGTCGCCGGCATAGAAGCCGCTGATGTCGGCAAGCGTCGCGGAGGCGAACTCGATCCAGGCCCGATGCCGCGCCCTCGTCAGCGGATCCGCCGGATGCAGGCGTGGGGCCAGCACCTCGTCCAGATACTCCGCGATCACGGCGGATTCGAACAGGACTTCCTCGCGCCCATCCTCTTCGGTCACCACGAGCACCGGCACCTTGCCGAGCGGGGATAGCCTGAGGAACCAGTCCGGCTTGTCGGCGAGGTCGATGTCGACCCGCTCGAAAGGCACGCCCTTCTCCGCCAGCACGATCGCCGCCCGCTGGACATAGGGACACAATTTGAAACTGATCAGCCTGTACTTCGCCATGACCTGTCTCCTCACGCTGCCAGCGGCAGCGCGTCGCGGGCGATCAGGCCGAGCGCTTCCGCGGCCTCCTCGATCGCCTGCCCGGCCGCCTCCGGTCCGAAGGCCAGCTTTTCGGCGCGGATCCAGGCGACGTCGTCCAGGCCGATGAAGCCGAGCATGGCGCGAAGATAGGGCTCCTGCCCGTCCATGACCGACCCGGGGCCTTCGCTGTAGAAGCCGGCCCGGCTCAGGATCGCCACCGTCTTCTTGCCCTTGAGCAGCCCTTCCGGCCCGTTCTCGGTGTAGCGGAAGGTGACGCCGGCCCGGGCGACATGGTCGAACCAGCTCTTCAGCGTCGAGCTGATTCCGAAATTGTACATCGGGCTGGCGATGACGATCACGTCCGCCTGCTGCAGCTCGGCGATGAGCTCGTCGGACAGGTTGCGGGCTTCGAGCTCGGCCGGCGTCACGGGCGCGCCCTTGATCGCCGCGACGGTCTCGTTGGTGAGGTGGGGCAGCGGATGCGCGCCGACGTCGCGGGTCACGATATTGACGGCCCGCTCATGCTCCCGGACGGACTCGACGAAGCGGCCGACCAGGCCGTTGGACACGGAGGCGTCGCCATTGGCGCTGCTGCTGACTACCAGGATGTTCATCTCAAATCTCCCCTTCGGGTGAAGCTTGGCATTGTGTTGCGAAGCGGGAGATAAGCGCCTAGATGTGTTGTCGGAAGCTCACCAAAGCGCATCATGGTGTTTCGTAATATGCAACGCTCATCCACCGACATCGTCGACGTCCTTTCCTTCGTCCGGGTGGCCGAGACCGGCAGCTTCGCCCGTGCCGCCGAGCGCATGGGCCTCAGCAAGCCGGTCCTCTCCCGCCGCGTCGCGCGGCTCGAGGACCAGCTCGGCGCGCGCCTGCTGACGCGGACGGCACGCGGCGCCCAGCCGACCGAGATCGGCCAGGCTTATTATGCCCGCGCCGCGAACATCCTCGCCGAGCTGGACGCGGCCGAGGAGGTGGTCGCCGAGGCGGTCACCCAGATTGCCGGCCCGATCCGCCTGACCGCGCCGCTCACCTTCGGCGTCGCCCATCTCGCCCCGGCGCTCGCCGATTTCGCCCTGGCCAATCCCCGCGTCGAGCTGGACGTCGAGTTCGAGGACCGGACCGTCGACCTGGCCGGTGGCGGCTATGACATGGCGATCCGGATCGGGCGCCTGCAGGACAGCGCCCTGATCGCCCGGCGCATCGCGCCGGTGCGCAAGCATGTGGTCGGCAGCCCCGCCTATCTCGAGGCCCATGGCCGCCCGCAGCGCCCCGCCGACCTCGCCGGCCACAGGATCCTGCTCTACGCGCACGAGCAGTGGCGCTTCCAGGTCAATGGCCGCTGGGACACGATCCGCACCACGCCCGCGCTCCGCAGCAACAATGGCGACATGCTGCTCGCCGCCGCCGAGGCCGGGCTCGGCCTCGCCTTGCTGCCGAGCTTCATCGCCGCCTCCGCGATCGAGCGCCGCACGGTCGAGCCGATCCTGCTCGATTACCCCGCCGAGGAAGGCGCCCTCCACGCCGTCATGCCCCCCGGCCGCGCCGTCACTGCCCGGGTGCGGGCGCTGGTCGACTTCCTCGTCCAGCGCTTCGGGCCCGAGCCGAGCTGGGATCCATGCTGGCTGGCGCAGGAAGGCGCGCGGCCCACGACCGGCACTTAGAACCTATTTGGTTGTAATGTAGGATTTGGCGTCGTTCAACCTGGTTCCCGCTCATCCGAGTCGGGTCATCAGAGGAGAATGACCAATGCCCCCCACCTTCACTGGCAATCCCAGTTTCACCGGCAGCGGTACCGGCGCCGTCAGCAGGCCCGCGGCCGATGTCCTGGACGAGGTCGTCTACGCAGCGAATTTTTCCGGCTATGACGAGAGCGGGGTCTCCGACAGCTCCGCCGCGATCATGGCCGCAGATGCCGAGGCATGGGCGAGCAACAAGGAGCTGGTGCTGACCGGCACGCCGCGGATCACGAACAAGCTGATCCTCACGATGCCGACCCGCTGGCGAATGCCGGGCCAGCACTTCAAGCCGGGCTTTTTGTATGGCGGCTCCTACATCATCAAGGATGGTGCGCTTCACGACGACGCGATCGAGATCCCGCCCGAGGCCTATGGCACCATATTCGACAGCGTCGCGATCCTCGGCGAGCAAGGCAATACCGGCGACGGCTTCTATGTGACCGGCAACAGCGTCCGGCTGATCAATTGTGCCGTTCAGGGCATGGGCGGCGATGGGCTTCGAGTGGGCTCCAAGACAGCAAACCGGCCTAGCCCGGCCCTTGCCTACAATGCGGACTGCTTCCGCGCAGTCGATTTCTCCGCGGGCCATAACGGTCGGGACGGCATCAACATCGACGATCTGAGCGGCGTCACCAATGCCAATGCCATCCAGCTTCTCGGGCCGATGAGCTTCAGCAATGGGCGTCACGGCATCTTCGTGGACAACGCGATATTGGGCAATGTCATCACCTGCCCGCTGGCAGAGGGCAATGTCGGCTGGGGCATCTATTGCGGCCCCAATGCGCTGAACAACGTCTTCCTCGGGGGTGACGTGGAGGGGAACCAGGCAGGGCAGATCTATGAGGACCAGCGCTTCGCCAACCGCTTCATCGACGTGGTGAACCAGGGTGCGCAATATCATGACCGCCTGCAGAACGGCCATTTCACGCCGGTCGTGTCCGGCTCGACCACGGCCGGTTCCGGCACCTATATCTTCCAGCGCGGCTATTACACGGTCACCGGCCGGGCCATCCAGTTCCTCATCGAACTGCAATGGTCCGCCCATTCGGGCGGCGCCGGCAACATGATCGTGACCGGACTGCCGTTTGCGCGGGACGCAGTGGACTCGAACATCCCCAATTTCGTGCCGGTCGATGTCGTGGCTGATGGCTTCAGCCTTGCGGCAGGCGACCAGATCGTCGCCCGCTACAATCACAATGCCGACATCATCCAGATACTCGTCTCGAACGGCGGCACTCTGAGCCATCTCAGTGTTCCGGCGACCGGGACCCTCTATTTGCGCGGAAACTACATCCCGGCCTATCCTTCCTGAGCCGATGCGAAGGTCCACCGGCATTGCCCGGTGGACCTCTTCGCCGGGGGCGCTAAGAAGCGGTCTCCAACAGGGGATCCGCCACCGTGAAGCTCCATCTCCCGCTTGCCGCCGCCCTGCTCGCCGCGACCGCCGGCCTCGCGCTCGCGCAGCAGCGGCCCGCCGCGCCCGCGCCCGCCGCCGCCCCGTCCGAGGACGCCCGGCTCACCGCCTTCCTCGACGCTGCCTTCGACGAGCAGAATGCGACCAACCCGCAGACGCTCACCCAATTGGGCAGCCGCCAGCTCTACGACCGGCTGAACGACTACACGATGGCCTGGCGCCAGCGGCAGCTCGCGCTCGAGGAGCGGCAGCTCGCCGAGATGCGGCGGCGCTTCAACCCGGCCCGGCTCAGCCCGGCCGGCCGCCTCTCCTTCCGCCTGTTCGAGAAGGAGGTGCTGGACGACCGCGAGAACTGGCGCTGGCGCGATTACGGCTTCCCGGCGACCAACAATGGCAGCCCGATGGGGAACATCCCCGTCTTCCTGATCAACAATCACCGGATCGAGAGCGTCAGCGACGCCGAGGCCTATGTCTCGCGCCTTCGCGAGGTCGAGCGGGTGATGCGCGAGATCGGCGCGAACATGCGCCGCCAGACCCGGCTCGGCATCGTCCCGCCCGCCTTCAACTTCGCGCCGGTGCGCGAGGACGGCCGCCGCGTGCTGACCGGCGCGCCCTTCACCGACGGCCCGGACGCGCCGCTCTTCGCCGACTTCAAGGCCAAGGTCGGCCGCCTCCAGGTCCCGCAGGCCGAGAAGGACCGGCTGATCGCTGCCGCCCGCGCGGCGCTGACCGGCCCGTTCCGCCGCGGCTATGATTCGATGCTCGCCACCCTGGCCGCGATCGAGCCGCGCGCCCGCGGCAATAACGGCGCCTGGAGCCTGCCGAACGGTGCCGCTTATTACGCGCATCGCCTGCGCGTCTCGACCACCACCAACATGACCGCCGACCAGATCCACCAGGTCGGCCTTCGCGAGGTTGCGCGCAACCATCGGGAGATGGAGCGGATCAAGCGCCAGGTCGGCTTCACCGGCACGCTCACCCGGTTCTTCGCGCACATCAACAGCAGCGCCGAGTATAAATATCCGAACGATCAGGCGGGCCGGGACGCCTATCTCGCCGATGCCCGCCGCGCGATCGCCGAGACGATGGAAAAGGCGCCGCGCTGGTTCCGCCGGTTGCCCCGGGCCCCGCTGGAGGTCCGCGCGGTCGAGGCCTTCCGCCAGGAGACGGCGGCGGTCGCCTTCTACAACCGCCCCTCGCCCGACGGCTCCCGGCCCGGCATCTTTTACGTGAACCTCGCCGACATGAACCAGGTGCTGAAGCCGCAGGTCGCCGCCATCGCCCATCATGAGGGCGCGCCCGGCCACCATTTCCAGATCGCGCTCGCCCAGGAGCTGCCCAACGTGCCCAAGTTCCGGCGTTTCGGCGGTTATGGCGCCTATACCGAGGGCTGGGGCCTCTATGCCGAGGGCCTGGCGAGGGAGATGGGCCTCTATCACGACCCGATGAGCGAGTTCGGCATGTATTCGACGCAGCTCTGGCGGGCGATCCGCCTCGTCGTCGACACCGGCATCCACCGCTATCGCTGGACCCGCGAGCGGGCGATCGACTATTTCATGGAGAACGGCCTGCTCTCCCGCCGCGACGCGACCAAGGAGGTGGAGCGCTATTTCAACAATCCGGGCCAGGCGACCAGCTACATGGTCGGCCAGCTCAAGATCCTCGAGCTGCGCGACCGCGCCCGCGCCGCGCTCGGGAACCGCTTCGACATACGGGACTTCCATGCCGTGGTGCTCGAGAATGGCTCGGTGCCGCTCGACGTGCTGGAATCGCTCGTCAACGACTGGATCGCATCGCAAAGGACGACACGCTGATGGCCGACACGCCGCCCCCCGACCGCCTCTCCAACAATCCGCGCAGCCCGCATTTCGACATGGACGCGCTGCGCCGCGGCGTCGGCATCCGCTTCAAGGGTCGCGAGCGCGAGGATGTCGAGGAATATTGCGCCTCCGAGGGCTGGATCAGGGTCCAGGCTGGCAAGGCCGTCGACCGCCACGGCATGCCGGTGACGGTGAAGCTGAACGGCGAGGTCGAGACAAGGTGGCGCGACGAGGACGAGGGCGGCTCGGACGACGAGAGCTAGCCTTCCTCCCCATCGTGCGGATGGGAAGGAAAATCAGGTCGTCGGTCCGGTCGACAAGGGTGGCGTCCCCTCCAGCACGCGCTGGCTGAGCCGCGGCGCCTCGCCCGCGCGCCACAAGGGCACACTATGCGTGACCCGGTAGGTCAAAGGCCCGCCATCGGGCGTGGTCGCCCGCTCCAGCGGCCAGGGCACGCAGACGAACTCGGTCTCCAGCGCGTCGGCGCTCACCCGCACGACGGAATAGCCGTTGCCGTTGAAATCCCCGAAATCGATGTGCGGCGACACCTCCGGGTTGGAGAGCGCCCGCGCGGCGGCGGGGTCGCCCGTTTCGTGCAGCTTCAGCGACGCCCGCACGCCGTGCCTGATCGTCATGTCGATCGCCGAAACCATCGTCCCGTCCGGCCGGTCGTGGATGATCAGGGGGCGATGCGGCCGGTCGCGCGGCAGGGTCAGCGCCATGACTTCGCCCAGGGACTGCGCCGAGATCGCGCCGGTGATGAACTCGACCCCGACCGGCTCGAACGCATGCGGCGGCAGGTTCTTTGAGAAACGACCCGCCCAGAAGCTGTGCTTGTCGCCGCCCACGATGGCGAGGCCGGTAATGCCCTCGTCCTTCAGCAGGTCGGCGATCTCGCCATGGTCGAGATTGTTTCCGCCCTGCATCAAGCCGTAGCCGGCTCCCGCCCAGCGCGCGCGCAGCGCCTCGGGCAGGTTCTGCACGTCGAACCGGAGGCGCATGGTGCCAAGGCTATGGCCCCAGATTTTCCAGGCCTTGCGCGAACCGCGCAACTGCGCCTTCAGCCAGGCCTTCTGCTCGCTGCCGAGATAGGATTGCCGCGGCTTGTCGCGCTGGGGATTGGGCAGGTCCTGGCCGCCATAACGCACCGTCGCCGGCGCGCCGCCGGGACGGTCGCGGCCATCCTCCAGAATGTCCGAGACCTCCTCCGGAATCACCAGCGGCACGCCCGGCGCCGGAAAGGGATAGTCCGCCGGCTTCCCCATGAAGCTCCGGTTGTCGGTCAGGATCAGGTCGGCATTGCGCCCCCAGCCAAGCGTCCGGTTGATCGCCAGGCTCCGCACCGCGGCGAGATTGTTGGGCTCGAGCCCGAGGCCGAGATCGTCGAACCGCTCGACCGCCGCATCCTGCACCGCCGGCGGCGCGAAGCGGTCGAACACCACCCCCCGCGCCTGCCGCACCCGGGCCGGCTGATATTCGAACCAGGCCTGGTTGGCCGCGACCTTCTTGCTCTGGGCCGGGCGGACCTGGCCGTTGAACACCTGCTGGCTCTGCCAGGCCGTCCAGGAGAATTCGTGATTGTCCCAGACGGGCACGAACGGCCAGCGGGCGCGCGCGTCCTGCAGATCCGGGTCGGTCAGATAGGCGCGATAGGCGGTCCGGTAGTCGGCGAGGTCGACCGGCACATGGAAATCGGCGATCCGCTCGCCCCGCGGATAGCGGATCAGGTCGCGCAGCCGCCGGCCGCGCTTGATCCCGCCCTCGATCTCGTCCGGATACCAGACCAGCTCGTAGAGGAAGTCGCCGAGATGGAGGACGAAGGACAAACGGTCCTCCGGCGCCGCCCTTTCGTCCTCCCAGATCATCCGGCGCCAGGCGTTGCACGCGCCCTGCGCCACGTCCTGGCAGCTGACGAAGGCGAAGCGGAACGGCCGGCCGTCGTCCGCCGCGGGTGCGGTCACCGTCCGCCCGACCCGGCTGCCATTGCCGGCCTCGTCGACGAAGCGGTACCAGTAGATCCGGCCCGGCCGCAGCCCGGCGGCGAGGATCCGGCAGGTCCAGTCGGTCGCCGCGTCGACCTGCGCGGTGCCGCGCGCGGCGATCCGGCGGAAGCGCTCGTCCTCGGCCACCTCGACGGTCAGGCGGTGGGCCTGCGCCCCTGCCTCGGGCGCGCGCCGCGTCCAGAGGATGACGCTGTTCGCGTCGGGATCCCCCGAGGCGACGCCCTGCGGATAGAGATCGCGGCGCTCGCGCCAGCGTGGGGCGGCCTGCGCGCGGCCGGGTCCGAGGGCGAGGCTTGCGCCGAGCGAGGCGGCGAGCGCGGCGAATTCGCGGCGGTTTATCCTCATCATCGGCTCCTGACCCGAAGCGCGGGCTGAATCCCGGATGTTTCGACCAGCCTGCCCCGCATGTCGACGGACGGCATGCGCCCGGGCCGCCGCTATCCCGATGATCGTTCCTGCGAAATTGGACGGGTTTGGGACTCTCGAGGATCCCGGGAGATCAGTCCCGCCGCCACGGCGTCTTCACCTCATAGACCGGCGCGCTCGTCGGCCCCGCGCGGCTCGCCTCGATCAGTCGCCGCCGCTTGAGGTGCCGCACCGCGCCCTGCACCGCGGATTTGGAGAGGCCGGTCTGCGTGGCGATCGTCTGCAGGCTGGCGCCGATCCGCTCCCGTCCCTCGCCGCGGCTCATCCGCCACAGCCAGAGATAGACGAGGAAGGCGGAAGGCGCGCGGTCGTGTCCGACCAGGTCGCGCATCAGCACATCGCTGACATAGGAATCGAGCGGCACCGGCCCTGACATGACTGTCACTATAGTGTTTATCGAACCCCTTGTCCCGCCGCCTCGTCGCGGGACACAGCGGCGCATCAGCAGGAGGGCCGCATGATCACCCACGTCAAGTTCGTCTCCATCCCGACCAGCGACCAGGACCGCGCGCTTGCCTTCTGGACGGAGAAGGTCGGCTTCACCCTGATGTCGGACCAGCCCTTCGACGACAGTCAGCGCTGGATCGAGCTCGCCGTCGGCAACAGCCCGACCCGCTTCGTCCTGTTCACGCCCGAGGGGCAGGCGGAGCGGATCGGCTCCTTCTTCAACGGCGCGCTCGCCTGCGACGATGTCGAGGCGACCCACCGCCAGCTCAGTGCGCGCGGCGTCGAGTTCGTCACCCCGCCGACGAAGCAGCATTGGGGCAGCTTCGCGATCTTCAGGGACCCGGACGGCAACCAGTTCGTCCTGAGCCAGCGCTAGACGGCCTCTGCCTTGCCGCGCCGGCGCCGCACGGGCGCCGGCGGGTCCGTGCCTTCGAGCGCCTCGAACAGCGCCTTGAGAGAGGTGAAGCGCCGCCCGCCCCCCAGCGCCGAGGCCAGCTCGAAGCCGAGCTTGCGGTAGCTTTCGAACTGCGATTCCGAGAAGAACTGGTCCGCCGTGGTCTCGTGCGGGAAGGTGGCGTTCATCCGCGCATAGGCGACGATGTCGCGCGGCAGCTCGTCCTCGTTGAAATAGCTGGGCTTCAGATAGAGGATCTTGCCGGTGCGCCGGGGCGTGTCGTCCGGCTCGTCGGGCTGGCGCGGATAGGTGACGTCGCCGATCGCCCAGGCCAGCTGCCCGTTTTCGAGATCGTCGCCGCGCCGGCGGATCTTCATCGGCGCGAAATGGATGTCGACATTGAGGTCGATCTTCGCCTTGCGCACCGCATTGCCGAGATCGGCGAACTTGCATTCGGGGTCGCAGCCCGCATCGCTGACGACGATATAGGGGCAGCCCCGGCGCAGCATCTCGTACAGCCCCAGATTCTCGAAATGGCCGCCGTCGGACAGATAGATGTCCCGCCCGCGGTCATGGGTGGTGCCGGCCAGCTCGCTGAGCAAAGCGAGCAGGGCATTGGCGGGGGCCGCGTCCTGCACCCGGCTGTCGGGCGCGTTCGCGACCGCGGGATTGCTCATCCAGGCGCCGAGGCGGACGTTGAACAGGGTCATCAGGAAGGCGGTCGCGGCCGAGCTGTGATAGCCCATATTGGGGCTCGCCGCCGCGCCCGAGATGGACATTGCGGTAGCGAGGCTGACGCCCGTCCCCGGCATGGCGAGATCGCTTTCGCGCCCGCCATAATCCGCCGAGGCGACGAAGGCGCCGCGCCTGTCCTCGTGCGGCCGGCGCGCATCGGCGTCGAGGAAGATGCTCCCGGAATAAAGCGGGGTGAAGACGAAGGGCTCGGCCTTGCGCTCCTGCCAGGCGAGATTCTCGGTCGCGGTCACGTTGAGCGCGACGTTGATCACCGGATAGAGCCGGAGCGCCTCGCCCTCGTCCCGCTCCTTGAGCCGGTGCAGCCGGACATTGTCCTGCGCGTCGAAGCCGGTGAAGGGATCGGGATGCCGGTCGATCCGCACCGCGCCGAGGAAGGCGCGGGCGAGCCGGTTCCGGTAGAGGCCGTTCAGCGAGAAGCGGTTGATGTCGATCCGCCAGATCATCAACCGGAGGAAGACCAGAAGCGCGCCGGCCAGCACCCAGTGCGCCATCACCCGCGCATCCATCCACTCGGAGAGCCAGGGCTTGATCCCCTCCGCAATCGGCTGGATCGCCCAGATCTCCACGCGCGCCAGCAGCAGCAGGAGCAGCATCGCGAAGAGGATGGTCGCCACCGTGATCGTCGTCTCCGCCGACAGGCGCCGGCGGACCGCCGCGACCGCGCCGCCGCCGGCCCCGCTGTCGCTCTCGCCGCTCTTGCCGCCGATCAGCGAAATCATCCCGGTGACGATCGTCAGCAGCCCGGCCAGGCTCATGTCGTAGCTGGCCAGATAGCGCTCGAGCAGCAGGTTGAGCAGCAAAGCGGCGGTCGCGGCCAGCGCCCAGAGCAGCATCAGCTTGAGCTTGATCGCCGACAGCCGCGCCAGCCATTCCCGGTCGTCGTCGGGCCGGGCGACGCCGTCGCCGGGGCTGCGCAGCGCCACGAACACAACCGTCGCGACGAGCTGCACGGTGAGCAGCCAGAGCGGGCCGGCAAGGGCGAGGACGACGCCCTGCCATTTCGCCGCATCCCCGGTCGCGGTAGCCCGTTCGAACAGCCACGGGCCGAGCAGCAGCATCGCCCCCATGGCGGCGCAGGCGATGACGGCGACGACCAGGTCCCGCAGGACCGCGCGGCGGCCCTCGGGCGGGCGCGTCAGGCCGGCCAGGCCGAAGCCCGCGACGACGCCCGCCAGCGTGGCGAGGGCCAAAGGGAGGCCGACGGGCGCGGGCCACTCCTCGGGCCAGATTCCCGCGAGCGGGCCGATCACGGCCGCCTTCTCGCCGATCAGGTCCGGCGCGACCGAGAAGGTCCCGGCGACCGCCCAGATCGTGAACGGCACCACGATCCAGGCGGAATGCCAATTGTCGTTCCGCCGCTCGTCGAACGGGATCTCGCGGCGATAGCTGGGCAGCGCGCGGATCGTGTTCCAGGCGGCCGTCCCGGCGGCCAGGCCCGCGACGATCAGCGGCGTCCAGACCAGCAGGAAGGGCGCAAAGCCCACGCGCGGCGCCATCGTCTCGAGCGAATGGTAGAAGAGGTTCGGGACGAGCGCGACGAGCAGCAGCAGCGGCCCGAAGACGAACCAGTTGGTCAGCACGTTGCGCAGCGACATGGCGATCGCGGTCCAGGTGTCGTTCGAGGCGATGCCGATCCGCGGGGTGATGAAGTTGCTGTTCTTCCTGAGCTTGCGGATCTCGTCCGGCTCCACCTCCTCGCCGAGCTGCCCGACGACGGCCGCGACGGGCGGAAGGTCGGCCGCGGTCTCCTGCGCGGCGGGCGCGGACGCCTGCCGGGCCAGCATGCCGGCGATCCCGGCCATCCGCGCCTGCCGCGCCGTATAGATCCAGCGCTGCAGCCAGGCATTGATATAGCCGCCGCCAGACACGCTGGAGACATAGTGGAATTCGCCGAGCACGCCGCGCCGGCTCAGGCCCTGCATGATGCCGAGCGCGAAGGAGGCGCTGCGGATGCCGCCGCCGGAGAGGCACAGGGCCGCCTGGCCGTGCAGCGCGACTTTCCGGAAATAATCCGTCTCGGTCGCCGGCGGGGTCTCGCCGGGCCAGAATAGCGAATATTCGTCGGCGAGGACTTTCAGCGTCGGCTGAATAGCCACATTCTCCGAATGATTCCCGGCAGCGTCCCCCATCCGATCTCTCCCCGGCCGCGACTCGACTATACTGGACTTGCGCCAGCTCGTAACGTGACTGTCGTCACGCGGCGGCGGCTCTTCCCCGCGGTTCGTGCATTTGAGGCGCATGAAGATCGCCACCTTCAACGTGAACGGGATTAACGGCCGGCTGCCCAATGTGCTGGCCTGGCTCGAGGAGGCGCAGCCCGACGTCGCCTGCCTGCAGGAGCTGAAGGCGCCCGACGAGCGCTTCCCCGAGGCCGCGCTCGAGAAGGCCGGCTATGGCGCGATCTGGCACGGGCAGAAGAGCTGGAACGGCGTCGCCATCCTCGCGAGAGGCTGCAAGCCGGTGGAGACGCATCGCGGCCTGCCGGGCGATCCCGAGGACACGCACAGCCGCTATATCGAGGCGGCGGTGAGCGGCGTTCTGGTCGGCTGCCTCTATCTCCCCAACGGCAATCCGGTCGGCGGCCCGAAATTCGCCTACAAGCTGGGCTGGATGGAGCGCTTCATGGCGCGGGCGAAGAGCCTGGTGAAGCTCGACTGCCCGATCGTGCTGGCCGGCGACTACAACATCATCCCCACCGACCGGGACGTCTACAAGCCCGAGCGCTGGCAGGACGACGCATTGTTCCAGCCGGAGCCGCGCGCCCAGTACAGGAAGCTGCTGAAGCAGGGCTGGACCGACGCCCTCCGCCACCTCCACCCGGACGAGACGATCTTCACCTTCTGGGACTATTGGCGGAACAGCTTCGCCCGCAATGCCGGCATCCGCATCGATCATCTGCTGCTGAACAAGGTGGCGGCGAAGCGGCTTGTGAGCGCGGGCGTGGACCGCGACACCCGCGGCCGGGAGAAGGCCAGCGACCACGCGCCGGTGTGGGTGGAGCTTGGGGACTGACCCACTACCGCCGCCGCTAATCTAGCGGCCCAAGTATCGCCGCCCTTCCGGGCATCTAATCAACTACTGGAGGGGCCGCTACTTGCGGCCCCTCTTTTTGCCTACACAGGTGCGCACGGGCCGCGATGACCGGTCGCGCGCAAGTGTTGCGCGCAAGCCCGCTCGGCGGCCTCGTAGCTGGCATAATTCTGGCCCACGATATGAGGTCGAAGACCACCATCGCAAACCGCGTTATAGGACGACGCAGCAAGCGCGCTTCCGGACGTCAGAGCTAGGCAAGCGCAAGCAATCGTAAATCTACGCATCGTTCTCTCCCATCTCTTGATTTGCCGAATTGTTCGGCTCCCAAAGAATATAGAGATTACGCTGCGGCCCTTTGTTCGTTCGGCAGATGATCCCAATCTTTCGATAAATTGGCGACGTTGAAGACTATCCGCCTTTTTGCTTCGATGAACGACAGCGCGCTGGATTGGCTATGGGCTGTTTGCGGGCTACTGAGTCAAATATATTAGTCCCCAACGGAGGTAAGAAGGTGGATGCTGGATCAAGTCCGGCGTGACAAAGTGTTGATTCAGCTCTCGCGCTCGATCCCCGCGACCTCGTCGTAGATCGCCTCGAGCCGCTCCGCCTGCCGCGCCCGGTCGAACCGCTCGACCGCGAGCGCGCGGGCGGCGAAGCCCATTTCCCGCCGCAGGTCCGCGCCGTCGAGCAACGCGCCGATCCGCGCGGCCAGAGCGGCGCGGTCGCCTTCCTTCACCATATAGCCGGTCTCGCCGTCCTCGACCGCCTCGGGAATGCCCGAATGGCGGGTCGCGACCACCGGGATGCCGCAGGCCGCGCCCTCGACGACGACGTTGGGGAGCCCCTCCGCATCGCCGTCGCGCGCCCGCACGCTCGGCGCGGCGAGCAGGGTCGCGCGGCGCATCCAGGTCGCCACCTCGTCGACCGGCTGCGGGCCGAGGAACTGCGCCTTCACGCCGAGCGCGCCCGCCTGGCGCTGCAGCTGCGCGCGCAGCGGCCCCTCGCCGATCACAACCAGCCTGACGCCCGTCAGGCCCGCCAGCGCGGCGATCAGGTCCGCCGTCCCCTTCTTCTCGACCAGCCGGCCGACATGCAGGACCGTGCCCGGCTCGCGCGGCCTCTTGCCCGGCTGGAAGCGGTCGAGATCGACGCCGTTATAATGGGTCCGGGTCCGCGCGGCGGGATAGCCCAGGGCGATCGCCTGCTTCCGGAGCGCGTCGGAGACGGCGAGGAACAGGGTGCCGCTTTGCATCAGCCGCCCGCGCTGCAGCGCGTAGCGGCTCCAGGTCGGCCGCCCCGAGGCGATCAGGGCGGCGCGGGTCAGGGTCACGTCATAGCCGCGCAAATGGGTGATCAAAGGCAGCTTCAGCGCCCGGGCCAGGGCCAGCATCTTCAGCCCGTCCGTGCCGAAATGGGCGTGGAGCAGCTGCGGCCGGGCCTTGCGCAATTTCGCCTCGACCGCGCCGCCCCGGCCCGTCGCCGCAAAGGCCAGCCGCTCCGCCACATTGGCCGGCAGGATCATCCCCTCGCGCAGCTCGGGCAAAATCTCGCCCTTGCGCTCCAGCCCGACGAGAATGGGCCGCCAGCGCGTCAGCGACGCGGCCTGCTCCTGGATGAAGCGCTCGGTCGCGTTGAACAAGGCGGTGCGGAACACGGCGACGACCGGCCGCTCGCCCTCTGCCTGCTGGACGGACATAGTTCTTGGTCGGACGCCGCCCATCCGGATACAAGCGCAAAGTGACCGAAGCCGCGGCCCAGCGTCTGATTCTGAAGGGTGGCGGCTCGGCCGCTCTCGGCTTCCTGATCCGGCTCGGCGCCCGCCTGCTCTTCGTGCTGATGGCCGGCCGGCTGTTCGGCGTCGCCCTGTTCGGCGCCTTCACCATCGCCGTCGCCGTGGTCGAGCTCGCCGTCACGCTCGGCGGCGCCGGCATGAAGCGGCAATTGTTCAAGTTGCTCGACGAGGAACGGGACGGCCGCAGCCCGCCGCACGTCCTGCTCGACGCCATCGCGCTGGTGACGCTGGCCAGCCTCGTCTGCATCGCCCCGGTGATGCTCGGCGCGATCCTGATCGCGGACGACCCGCTGGCGGACAAGACGGCGACGGCCTTGCTGCTGCTCGCGCCGATGATCTGGGGCCAGGCCCTGCTCGATCTGCTGCTCGCCGCGACGCGCTGGACGCACAAGATGCGCCACCAGGTCTGGGCGCGCTCGATCATCGAGCCTTATGCCGGCGTGGCGGTGGCCGCTTTGGCCTGGGCGCTCGGCTTCCAGGCGACCGGCCTGATCGTCGGCTATTGGGCGGGCACGCTCGGCGCGCTTGGCTATGCCCTGGTCAGTGCCCGCTTGTGCCTCGGCCCGTTCAGCCTCCGCACCTGGCGTCTCTCCCCCGCGCGCCTGCTGTTCGTCGCCAGGGAAACCGCGCTGCCGACGCTCAGCGATTTCACCAATGCGCTCGCCGGCCGGCTCGATCTCTACCTCGTCGGCCTCTTCCTGGGCGAGAGCCCGGCCGGCATTTACGGTATGGCCCGCCAGGTCCGCACCCCGATAAGGCAAGTGCGGCAGAGCTTCGACGGCCTGCTCACGCCGATCGTCTCGCGCACGCTCAGCCTCGCGGGCCCGGCCCGGACCGGCCAGGCGACCGCCTCGGCGACCCGCCTGATCCTCGCCATCCAGCTGCCCATGCTGATCGGGCTGGTCGCGATCGGCGAGCCCCTGCTGCGCTGGATCGGCCCGGAATTCGCCGCCGGCTATCTCGCCATGCTGCTGCTCGCCGCGGCCGAGGCGATCCAGGGCGCCTATGGCGTCTCCGACCTCATCCTGCTCTACCGCCGGCCGGCGCTGATCCTCTGGCTCACCGCGATCGGCGCCGCGGTGAACGTCGCCGCCGGCCTGATCCTGATCCCCCGCTTCGGCGTGGAGGGCGCCGCCGCGGCCGCGCTGGCCGCCTATGTCGCCGCCAATGCCGCGCGCCGCCTGTTCCTCGCCCGGTCCTTCGCCATCCACGTCCCGCTCGGTTACGCCGGCGCGCCCTTGCTGGCCGGCGCCGCGGGCCTCGCCGTCGCGCTCGCCCTCGCCGGGATGCCGATGCTCGCCTTCCTCGCCGGCCTCGCGGCCTATGGCGCGACCCTCGGCACCGCGCTCAGGCTGGGCGGCGCCAGCCTGTCGATGACCCATTTCGTGATCGACGCCGCGGCAGAGGACGTCACGCCGCCGGACCCGCAATTGCGCTGATCAGGGCGCCAGCAGCGGCAGGACCGGGGCGAGCGCGTCTTCATGGTCCTGCCAGCGGCCCACCTCGCCGGTCCAGCTGGCCGGAGCCGATAGCGCGCCCCCGCGCGGCAGGCCGATAAAATCGGCGAGCGCCTTCATCTCGCCCCCCGGATCGGCCAGCACCTGCTCGCGCCCGGCCACATGGAGGAACAGGCCGAACGCCGCCTCGCTGGCCTCGACCAGCGCCATAGTCGCCGCATAGAGCGCGGCGGTGCCCTCCAGGCTGAGCAGCTGCCAGGCCGGATCGGACATGGGCAGACGCGCGCGAAAGGCCGCGAGAACGGCGTCGCGCGGGTCGCGCCGGGCCAGGATCACCCGCGCATCGGGGAACAGGCGGGCGATCAGGGGCAGCTTGAAGATGTTGAAGGCATTGCTGTCGACGAAGACCTTGCCCACGGGATCGACCCCGCGCTCCGCGACCCGGCGCCAATAGGCCTCGCGCAGGGGCTCGAGCGCCTCGTCATCGAGCGCGCAGAAGCGGGCGATCCGGTCCGCATCCGCAAGCCACTCCCGCGTCGCGTCGACCAGGGCCTCCGCGCCGGGCAGCATGAGGACGTCCGGCTGCGCCGCCAGCGCCGCTTCAAGCTCCGCCGCGCCGGAGCCGGGAAAGCCGATGAGGAAGACGTGGCGCTTCGCCGGGCTGCGCCCGCCATGGCCCCAGGCCGCGGCCACCCGTTGCCCGCCCAAAGCCACGGTGAGGCTCCGCACCAGGGCGAGCGTCCCCGGCCGCGCTGCATAATCCCCGCGATAGCGCGCTTCCTCCAGCTTGTTGGCCCCGCCCCAGGCGGCGAAGGCCTCCGCATGCCGCCCGAGCGCGTCGAGCGCGTCGCCGCGCAGGCCGATCGCAAGCGCCCGGTCGACCGGCGCCAGCCGCGCGTCGCCGAGCAGGGCCGCGAGCGCGGCCTCCGCCGCCTCCGGCTTCCCTTCGGCGAGGTCCGCGCCGGCAAGCGTCAGCACCGCGCCCGGCCAGCCCGGCTCGCGCGCCAGCACCCGCGCCGCCAGCTCCCGCGCCTCCGCGGCCGCGCCGCGCCGCAGCGCCAGCGCCGCCAGCCCGTCCAGAGCGATCAGATTGTCCGGGTCGACCGCCGCCGCGCCCTCGAAATCCGCCAGCGCCTCCGCCTCCCGGCCCAGCGCCAGCAGCGCCATCCCCCGGTTCGCCAGCGCCGGCGCGAACCGCGGCTCCCTCGCCAGCGCGTCGCCGAACGAAGCCGCCGCCGCCTCGAACCGGCTTTGCCGGCTGAGCACCAGCCCGATCGCGTTCATCACCCCGATCGCCTCCGGCGCCGCCGCCAGCGCGCGCTGCAGCAGGACCAAGGCCTCGTCCAGCCGCCCCTGCTCCTCGCGCCGCCCGGCGACGAGGTTCAGCACCATCGGGTGGTCGATGCCGTCGGCGAGCGCGTCCTCGGCAAGCTTGCCGGCGGCGATGATGTCGCCGGATGTCAGCGCGCCATGCACCGCCCGCAGCCGCGCCCGGTCCGTGTCGGGGTCGCGGACCGTCGTGGCGGAGCCGCCGCCATTGCCATTGGTGCCGTTGGAGGAGATCATGGGCGCGGGCTTTGCGGCCCGCCCCAATCCTTGTCAACGCGCCCCTTGTCAACGCGGCGCCATGGGGGCAAAGGCGCGGCCATGCCTCCCAAGACCGACATCCTCGTCACCGTGTTCGGCGCCGGCGGCTTTCTCGGCCGCTACGTCGCCCAGTCGCTGCTCAAGACCGGGGTGCGCATCCGCGCTGCCGAGCGCGATCCGCGCCGCGCCTGGTATCTGAAGCCGCTCGGCGGGCTCGGCCAGGTGCAGTTCGTCCGCGCCGACATCACGGACAGGGCCGCGGTCGCCGCCGCGGTCCAGGGCTCCGACGCGGTCGTCAACCTGGTCGGCATCCTAAAGGGGCCGTTCCAGAAGATCCACGTCGACGGCGCCCGCAACGTCGCCGGGGCCGCCGCCGCGGCGGGCGTCCCTGCGCTCGTCCACATCTCCGCGATCGGCGCCGACCCGGAAGCGGAGAGCAATTACGGCCGCACCAAGGGCGAGGGCGAGCAGGCGGTCCGGGCCGCCTTCCCGGGCGCGACGATCATCCGCCCGAGCATCGCCTTCGGCCAGGAGGACGATTTCATCAACCGCTTCGCCCGCATGGCGCGGCTGCTGCCGATCCTCCCGGTGATCCGGCCGAGCTGGAAGCTGCAGCCGGTCCATGCCGCCGATCTCGGCAAGGCGATCGCGCTGGCCGCGCTCGATCCGAAGAATCATGCCGGCCAGACCTACGAGCTGGGCGGGCCCAACGTCCTGACCATGGCGGAGCTCAACCGCTGGATCTGCGAGACCACACTCCATCGCCGCGCCATTGCGGAGCTGCCCGATCCAGTCGGCAAGGCCATTGCCCGCCTCACCAGCTGGGCGCCCGGCGCGCCGCTCACCTGGGATCAGTGGCTGATGATGCAGCGGGACAATGTCGCCTCGGGTCCCGGCTTCGAGGCGTTCGGCCTGCACCCGGCGCCGCTGGCCGCGGTCGCGCCGGCCTGGCTCGTCCCCTTCCGCCGCCACGGGCGCTTCGCCAAGGCCTGAGCCCTATTGGTTGAGCACCGGCGTCACCTCGGCGGTGATCGCCCGGGTCAGCGTCGAGAATTCGAGCCCGCACTGGGAGGTGATCGGCTGCCAGGCGGGGCCGCGTGGCGGCAGCGTCGCGCGCGCCGCGGTCAGCGCCGGGCCGATCCTACCGGCCGGATAGCGGACCGCGAGCCGGCCGAGATAGAAGCTCGTCGCCTCGCGCATCCGCGCCATGGTCTCGGCCGGCGGCGGGCTGGCCGTGTTGCGCTGCAGGATGGCGAGGCCGGTGCCCAGCACGATCGCGCATTGCGCGTCGCGGCCGGCCGTGCCGGCGGCGGGCGCGGGCCGCGTCGGCGCCGGTCTGGCCGGGGGCGCAGGCTGGGCGGCGGCCAGGAGCAGGGGGCAGGCGAGCAGCAGCGCGTATTTCATGAGAGCCTCCAGGGGGTTCGCTTCCCTCCCCCGGCAGCCTCCGGCTGTCAATCGGCGCGGCGCTCCCCCACGAACATCCCGATCACGTCCCGCGCCAGCCGCGCCGGCCGCTGCGTCGCGGCGTCGAGGCAGCACCAGCTGGATTTCACCTCGGCCAGCACGTCCTCGCCGCGCTTGATCAGGGTGTGGAAGAAGGCCCGCGCCCCGTGCATGCCCTCGGCCACCACCTGGGCGACGACATTGTCCTCGAGAAAGGCCGGCCGGCGGTAGGTGATCTCATGCTTGATCGCGACCCAGAGATGCTGGGCCACGGCCTCGGCCGGCGCCACCCGCCGCCAATAGGCGATCACCGCCTCCTGCACCCATTTCAGATACACGCTGTTGTTGACATGGCCCATGAAGTCGATGTCGCCGGGCTCGACGGCGAGGCTGTGGATGTGGGGCGCACGGGCGGATTCGGTCATCGCCCCAAGGTAAACTGACAATCGTGTCAATAATAGGACGAAATCGCACCGCCCGCGCTTTCGCAACGCTCCGCCGCGCCAGGGGAGTATCGGCCAGAACAGGGCTGCCCGTCGCGCGTTCTGTCGGCACCCATTCCCTTGTTTCTCCGGAGGAAAAGATGGCCGACGACACCCTCACCAACCCTGGTATCACCCGCGCGGACGAAACCGCCACCCAGAGCCCCAACCGCCTGATCGCCTCCAACCGCGTCGAAGGCACCGCGGTCTACGACCGCCAGGGCGAGAAGCTCGGCCGGATCGAGAATTTCATGGTCGATAAGCGAAGCGGCCAGGCCGAATATGCGGTCATGTCCTTCGGCGGCTTCCTCGGCATCGGGGACGACCATTATCCGATCCCGTGGAGCAAGCTTACCTACGACACCGACAAGGGCGGCTATGTCGTCGACCTCGACCGCGAGAAGCTGAAGGAAGGCCCGAAATACCGCGCCGACGAGGAGCCCGTGTTCGACCGCGACTATGACCGGCGGGTCTACGATTATTACGGCGTGGTCTACACCTGGTAGGCGACCGGATCGCATATCTGAGTCATCCCGGCGAAGGCCCGGACCCATGGACACCGCCGCCTCAGATGGGGCGGCGGTGTCTGCTATGGGTGGAAAGCGGACAGCCTCCCTGATCTTGCAATGTAGGATTTCATCTGTCCTAAGCTGGCGGGTGAAGCACGATTCCGAAAAGCCGATGCTTCCGGTCCCCGCGCCCGCGCCGGGCCTGCCCGAGCATCCCGTCTTCCCGACCGACGCGGAGACCGAGGCCTATTGGCGCGGCGTCTCCAGCGGCCTGCAGATGGCCGCCGCGAGCAATGTCACGATCGTCGGCGGCCCGCCGGACGACGGTGCGCCCGGCCCGCGCGTGCGCCGGGCCCGCATCGACGGCCTGTCGGGCGTCAAGCAGGCCGTCTTCCTGGAGAGTTACGCCGAAGGCCTGACGGTGGAGGAAGCCGCTGCGAAAGCGCAGATCAGCGTCTCCGCCATCTACAGTTTCGCCAATCGCGCCGCCGGGCGCGCCTTCGCCATCGCCTGGGACGCCGCGGCCCATCGCCGGCGCCGCCGCTTCGCCGATCATCTGATGGACCGGTCGCTCAAGGGCCAGACCGAGGTGATCCGGGGCGAGGACGGCCGCCTCGTCGGCACGCGTCACCGCCACGACAATCGTCTCGCAATGGGCATGCTCACCCGGGCGGACCGGAAGGCGGAGGCCTATACCGAGGGCGAGCGCCTGACCCTGGCCATCTCCGAGGAGTTCGAGGAGCTGCTCGACATCATCGAGGCGGAGGGCAATGCCATGGCCTTCATCGAATCCCGGCGTCCGCTGGAGGAGGAACCATATCCTCCTGCCAGCCGCGCTCCCGAGGGCGACGAGGCCCTGCGCGACTTTTACTACCGCTCGCGCTCCGCCGCCGAGGAGAACCGCCTGCCCGACCGGCCGTTCGACCGCTATCCGGACAACGGGCGGGAGGGGCCGCCCTCGCCGGATGACTCGACCTGATCCACCGTGCTCCGGCGAAGGCCGGAGCGCCGGCCCGCGGCAAGACGGGTCTCGCAACGCTCCGGCCTTCGCCGGAGCACGATGCCCCGACCCCCCTCCCCTGCATATCCTCCATTTGGTTCCACTTAACCCGCTGGACACGCCTTCCCCGCCCGCTACGAAAGCAGCCATGCCCATCCTGCTCACCATCCTCATTCTCGGCATCGTTGAAGGCGTCACCGAGTTCATTCCGGTTTCCTCGACCGGCCATCTCATCCTCGCCTCGGAGCTGCTCGGCTATGACGCGGCGCAATGGGCGGTGTTCAACGTCGTCATCCAGCTCGGCGCGATCCTCGCGGTGATCGTGCTCTACTGGCGGACCTTCTGGGCCGTGCTGGTCGGCCTCTTCCAGATGAAGCCGGAAAGCTGGCGCTTCGTGCGCAACGTGCTCGTCGCCTTCCTGCCTTCGGCCGTGCTCGGCTTCCTCCTGATCGACCGGATCGAGGCCATGCTGGGCAGCGCGACGATCGTCGCCTGGGCCCTGATCGGCGGCGGCGTGGCGATGCTGGTGATCGAGAAGCTGGCGCCGCAGGGCAAGGAGAAGGGCGTCGCCGACATCAGCCTCGGCAAGGCGATCGGCGTCGGCGCGATCCAGTGCCTGTCGATGATCCCGGGCGTCAGCCGCTCGGGCGCCACCATCCTCGGCGGCCTCTCGCTCGGCATCGAGCGGCGCACGGCCGCCGAGTTCAGCTTCTTCCTCGCCGTGCCCACGATGCTCGGCGCCACCACCCTGCAGCTTGCCAAGCATCACGAGGCGCTGGGCGCGGCCAGCCTGGGCGGGATCGCGCTCGGCTTCCTCGTCTCGTTCATCGTCGCGGTGTTCGTCATCAAATGGTTCATCCGCATCGTCTCGCGGCGGGGCTTCGCGCCTTTCGCCTGGTATCGGATTGTCGTCGGCGGCGCGGCCCTGGTCTGGCTGGCCATGCGCTGACGGAGGGAATCGTCTGTGGGGAGGACAGGATGAGGAGACATTTCGCCGCCGTGCTGCTTGCCGGCCTGCCGGCCGCGCCGGCAGCCGCCCAGCCACCGCTCGATCCCGCGGCGCTCGAGCTCGCCCGGGTGCTGATGCAGCGGGATCCGTCGCTCTACGACGATGCCGATACATCGCGGATCCAGTCCCGCATCGAGAATCTGCTGCTCGCCGAGCAGGGGGCCTGCAACGCCTTCGTCGCGGCCTGCCGGGCGGCGGCGGCGGCGGCGGCCGCGCAATTCGCCCCGGCCTTCCGCCAGGAGGAACGGGCGCGGCGCGAGCGGATCACCGCCTGGCTGCTCGCGGACATGCTGCAGCCCGCCGAGATGGCGCGCTTCGCCCAGTTCCTGCGCGGCGAGGAGGGCGGCCGGCTGCTCGCCGCGGTCGCCATGCTCCGCCAGGACGACGACCGCATTCAGCGCCGGCGGCGCGAGCTGGAGCGGATGCTGGAGCGGACCATGCCCGGAGCGATGGCGGACGCGCGCGCCGAGTTCCGCCGCCGCAGCCGCAACATCCCGCGCGCGGCGCCGCGCTGAACGGGCTGCTTGCAGGACGGTCCGAAGGCTGGTGTGATATGAGAAACCTGCGGAAGGAAATCCCAATGCGGCTCCCCTTGGCATGCTTGCTTCTGGGCCTCGCGCCTGACGCCCTCGCCGCGCAGCCGGCCCCGCCGGCGCCCGCACCAGCGGCCGCGCCGCCGGCCCCCGCGCGGGCGATCGACCCTGCGCGGCTCGCCGCGGCCGAACGGCTGGTGGCGCTGGTGGCGCCGCCCGAGGTCATGCAGCGCATGCTCGGCATGCCGTTCGGCGCGATGGAGGTCGCCATGGACATGACGCCGGATCAGCTCGGCGTAGGCGAGATGATGGGGCTCGGCGCCGAGGATCGGGGCCGGACGATCGCCGAGCTCGTGGCGACACGGGACCCGCATTTCCGCGAGCGGGTGGAAATCCGCAACCGGGTCACGCAGGAGGTGCTGGTCGAGGTCATGCGCGGCGCCATGCCCGACGTCTACCGGACCATGGCCGAATTCTATGCGGCCAATCTGACCCTCGAGGAGTTGAATGGCGCCGTCGCTTATTATTCCACGCCCGGCGGGCGACGGTTCGCCAGCGCGGCCGTAAACATCATGCAGGACCCCGCCTTCGAACGGCTCATGACCACGCTGGGGCCGCAATTCGTGCAGGCCATGGCGACGATCGAGGAGCGGGTGCGGGCGGCGAGCGCGCATCTGCCGCCCGACCCGCTGGCGGCGACGGCTGCGGATGCAGAAACGGAAACAGAGTGATATATTAAGGCGTTCAGGCTGCTTTCATCGGGACTGGCGCATAGGGCGACCGACTCGTCAGATCCCGTTTCCGGGAGGAGAGATTCATGCGTAAGTTCCTGATCCCTCTCGCCGCTCTCGGCGGTGCCGCGCTCGTCGCATTGCCACTGACCGCGCAGCCGCGCGAGGAGCAGGCCCTGCGCGGCGGCGCCGAGGCCGTGCGCCAGGCCGCGCCGATGCTGGACCGCTCGACCGACGCCGCGCTCGATCTCGACATCGGGCCGCTGCTCGACGCGCTCCATCCCTACAGCCCGCGCGGCCGCCGCATGACCTTGCGCGAGCTCGGCCGGCGCGACGATCCGGATTTCGACCGCAAGCTGCGCGCCTCGCTCTACCGGGGCACGGCGCGCGCCGCCGCGACGCTCGACGCCATGGCCACGGCCGCGCCCTCGATCCGCCGCTCGCTGCGCGAGATGGAGGCCGCGATCGCCGGCGCCATGGTCGAGGCCCAGCGGCCGCTGCCGCCCGCCGCCTACGGGCCGCCGCCCGGGGTCTATGAGGACGGGCCACCGCCCCCGCCGCCGTCCGACGACGAGCTGCCGCTGCCGCCCGACGACGAGGATGACGACGGCGCGCCCTGGTAGGGGCCAAGAAGGGTAGACTGGGCCCCCGTCTCCGCTAAGGATTCGGGGGATGTGGCAGCTCTATCAATTCCCGCTCTGTCCCTTCTCCCGCAAGGTCCGCCTGACCATGGCCGAGAAGGGGATCGCCGTCGAACTGGTGCGGGTCTCGCCCTGGCTCGACGATGACGATTTCGCCGATCTGACCCCGGCCAAGCAGACGCCGGTGCTCGTCGAGGCATCGAAGGGCATCGTGCTGATCGATTCCACCGCGATCGCGGAATATTTCGAGGAGACGGTCGACCGGGCGCCGATGATCCCGGGCACCGCGCCCAACCGCGCCGAGATCCGCCGCCTCGTCTCCTGGTTCGACATCAAGCTCTACCAGGACGCGGTGGCGCCGCTGATGCACGAGCGCATGCTCAAGCGCCTGATCACCCGCGAGCCGCCCGACGCGCAGGCGCTCCGCCGCGCGATGACCGCGATCGACAGCCATCTCGACTATCTGGACTATCTGCTCGACCATCGCCGCTGGCTGGCCGGGCCGGTGCTGACCCTCGCCGATCTCGCCGCCGCCGCCCAGCTCTCCGTCGCCGACTATCTGGGCGGGATCGACTGGCGCGGCCACAAGCAGACGGTGGACTGGTATGCGGTGATGAAGTCCCGCCCCAGCTTTCGCCCCCTGCTCGGCGAGCGGATGGAAGTGATCATGCCGCCCGCCCATTACGACAAGCCGGATTTCTGATCCCGGCTCAGGCCGTCTGCCGGGTGACGCCGTGCCGCATGTAGAGCTCCCGGCGCATCACCCCGCTCCGCGGCGCGGGGGCACCCTGCGCCGCCGGAAAGATCACCTGGCCCGACAGTCCGGGCACGTCGCAGAGCGGAAAGGGATCCACCGCGCCCTGCAGCCCGGCGAGCTGGCCGCGGAAATGGCCGCCCAGCATGTCGCAATTGCCGATCCGGCCCGCCTGGTCGACGCCAATCCGGGCGCTGCTCTCGTAGACGAGGGCGCCCCGGTCGAGGGCCGAGCGAGGCGGGATCGCTTCGCCGTCCAGCGCCATGACGATGTCCAGGGTGACCGAGACGTCGGGCGGCAGTCCGCCGAACGACTGCGCCGCCTGGTCATCCATCACCATGGCGCAGAGCAGATCGGACTCCTGGCTGTCGCCATTGGCGGCCATCGTGCAGGACATGCGGCCGTCGGCGCCCGTGCCGATCGTAACCTCCATCCTGAGCGCGCCGGTGACTGGCAAAGGCGAAGCGGGGCCCGCCGGCGCCGCCGGTTGGGCGGACAGGAGCAGACCTGCCAACAGCAATCCCAGCTTCATGCCCTCATCCCCCGGTCCCTTTCGAGAATAGCATGGAAATCGCCCGGGGCGACGGGATTCGGACGCACCTTGATCCGCGGCGTCCCATGGCCCACATCCGCGCCATGCTGATCCAGACCGAAACCACGCCCAATCCCTCGACCCTCAAGTTCCTCCCGGGACAGAAGGTGATGGACGCGGGCACGCGCGATTTCGCGACGCCGGAGGAGGCCGAGGCCTCGCCGCTCGCCGAGGCGATCTTCTCGACGGGCGAGGTGGACGGCGTGTTCTTCGGCCGCGACTTCATCTCGGTCACTGCCGCACCGGGCAGCGAATGGCGGTCGCTGAAGCCGCAGGTGCTCGAGGTGCTGCTCGACCATTTCGCGAGCGGCGCGCCCTTGTTCCGCGCCGGCACCGCCGCGGGCATCAGCGTCCCGCCGGAACAGGAGATCGACGACGATCCCGCCGACGCCGAGATCGTCGCCCAGATCCGCGAGCTGATCGACACCCGCGTCCGCCCCGCCGTGGCGCAGGACGGCGGCGACATCGTCTATCGCGGCTTCCGCGAGGGCATCGTCTATCTGGCGCTGCACGGCGCCTGCCAAGGCTGCCCCTCCTCGACCATGACCCTGAAGAACGGGATCGAGGGCCTGCTGAAACATTATGTGCCCGAGGTCGTGGCGGTCGAAGCCGTCTGACCCTTTCCCCCCTGCCGCGCCGCGATAAGGTGGGCTCATGCTGCTGGTGATCGACAGCGCGACCGCCGCCTGCTCCGTGGCCCTGCTCGGGGCCGACGGGGCCGCGATTGATTCCGCCCATGAGGTCGTCGGCCGCGGCCATGCCGAGCGGCTGCTGCCGATGATCGAGGCGGTGCTGGCCGGACGGCGGCCGGGCGCGATCCTGGTCGATTGCGGGCCGGGCAGCTTCACCGGCGTACGCGTCGGCCTCGCCGCGGCGCGCGGCCTCGGCATCGGCTGGGGGATAAAGGTCACCGGCTATTCCTCCATGGCGCTGATCGCCGCCGCCAGCGGCGCGCCCGAAGCCGCGGTGGCGCTGGTGGCGGGACATGGCGAGCTATTCGTGCAAGAACATGGCGGTGACCCGATCGCGCCCCTCGGCGAGCTCCGCTCGCTGCCGCCCGAAGCGGCGGCCGCCGCGACCGCCATGCCGCTCGTGCTCGGCTCGGGCGCGCGGGCGCTGGTCGAGGCCCGAGGCCATGGCGAGTGGCGTGACGTCCTGCCCCGCGCCGCCGACGCCTGGTCGCTCCCGCCCGCGCTGCGCAGCCTGCCCGCCCGACCGATATACGGCCGTGGCCCCGATGCGAGGCCGATGAGATGAGCGGGGGGCCGATCGTCCTGAGGAGCGGCGGCCACGCGGACCTGCGCGACGTCATGGCGGTGATGGACGACAGCTTCGACGCGCGCTTCGGCGAGGCCTGGACGATGGGCCAGTGCGCGGGCCTGCTGCCCCTGCCGGGGGTCTGGCTGATGCTGGCGCGCGAGGACGAGGCGGTGCTGGGCTTCGCGCTGGCACGGCTCGTCGCGGACGAGGCCGAATTGCTTTTGCTCGCAGTCAAAGCCGCGGGACAGCGCCGGGGCATCGGGCGAATTCTGCTCGAGCATTTCGAAGACGAGGCCACGGCCCGCGGCGCGACGCGACTTCATCTCGAGGTCCGCGAAGGAAATCATGCCCTTAGCCTTTACGAGGGCGCGGGCTTCGAACTGGTCGGCCGACGCCGCGATTATTATTGCGGACAGTCGGGGGACAGATATGACGCGCTGACCCTGGCGAAGAGCACCGGGAAACTTCGCTAATCCAGGAAAAGCCATCCTCGTTTCGGCCTTGTCAAACATGCCAAAACGGACCAATCCTCCCTCTGTGACGGCCGGGCCAACGGCCGCCACGTCCTCTGATCTCAAGCGAAGTTGGAAATCGACAAAATGGAAAACCAGGACAATTACGGGGAAACGCTGGTGACCCTGACAGCCGACATTGTGTCGGCCCATGTCAGCAACAACAGCGTGGCAGTCTCTGACCTCCCGTTGCTGATCGCCAACGTGCACAGCGCGCTTTCCGGCCTCGGCGAGCGCAAGGAAGAACCGGCCGCGAAGCCGGAACCCGCCGTTTCCATCCGTTCCTCGATCAAGCCGGACTATGTGGTCTGCCTCGAGGACGGCAAGAAGCTGAAGATGCTGAAGCGGCATCTTATGACCCACTATAACATGACGCCGGACCAGTACCGGCAGAAGTGGGGCCTCTCCGCCGACTATCCGATGGTCGCCCCCAATTATGCCGAGCAGCGCCGGACCCTGGCCAAGAAGATCGGCCTGGGCACCAAGCGCAAGCGCACCGCCGCCAAGAAATAAGGGCTGCGCCGAGGCACCGTGAAAGCGCCGTCTCCGCACAAGCGGGAACGGTGCTTTTCGCACGGGCCTCCCTTTGCTCCGGCCCCGATTCTGCTCTAAAGGACCGCGATGAGCCGCAGCATCGACATCGAGGCGCTCTGCGCCGAAAAGGGCCTCCGCATCACCGAGCAGCGCCGGGTCATCGCGCGGGTGCTCGGCGAGTCCGAGGACCATCCCGACGTCGAGGCGCTGCATGCCCGCGCCGCCGCCGTCGACCCCGGCATCTCCATAGCCACCGTCTACCGGACCGTACGCCTGTTCGAGGAGGCGGGCATCCTCGAGCGCCACGATTTCGGCGACGGCCGGGCGCGCTACGAGGCGGCGGCCGAGACCCATCACGACCATCTGATCGACGTCGAGACCGGCAATGTCATCGAGTTCGTCGACGAGGAGCTTGAGGAGCTGCAGAAACGGATCGCCGCCCGGCTCGGCTTCCGCCTGGTCGATCACCGGATGGAGCTCTACGGCGTCTCGGTCTCGCGCGACAATTAGATGCGCCGCAAGCTGAGGAAATTCGGGCGCCTCTCGGCGATCCTGGCGAGCTTTGCGGTCTATGTGCCGCTCCATTATCTGTGGAAGCTGTTCGGCGCGCGCTCGCCCTGGCCGCAGCGTTTCCTGGGCTTTGCCGGCCGGCGCTTCGGGCTCAGGGTGCGGGTCGAGGGCACGCCGCTGACCAGCAACGTGCTCTACACGCCGAACCATGTGAGCTGGCTCGACATCCTGGCGGTCGGCGGCGCCGTGCCGGCGGTGTTCGTCACCAAGGCGGAGCTCGAGGGCGTCGTGATGTGGGCGTCGACGCTCAACGACAGCGTCTATATCGACCGCAACATGCGCAGCGCCGTCCATGGCCAGGCGAGCGACCTGCGCAGCCGGCTCGCCGAGGGCCGTGCCGTCTGCCTGTTCCCGGAAGGGACCACCAGCGGCCGCCTGATCCTGCCCTTCCGGCCGAGCCTCTTCGCATCGCTCTACCCGCCTTTGCCGGGAGTGATGGTGCAGCCGGTGGTCCTCGATTTCGCCCATGTCGACGACGCCGCCTGGATCGGGGACGAGGACTATAATCTGAGCGTCACCCGCTTCCTGGAGCGGCCGGGCAGGCTCGACGTCACCATCCGCTTCCTCGAGCCGATCGATCCGGCGCAGGCCGGCGACCGCAAGAAGCTTGCCGCCATGGCCCGGGCGGCGGTGATCGCCGGCCTGCCGGACAGCTACCGGGCGATCGAGGATGCCGCGCCCGCCCCGGCCGCTTCCGTTGCGGCGGCCGGCGCCGTATAGGCGCGGCCGATGAAACCGAGTCCAAGAAGCTTTCACGTCAAGTCGTTCGGCTGCCAGATGAACGTCTATGACGGCGACCGCATGGCGGAGCTGCTCGAGGCCGAGGGGCTTGAAGCGGTGGCCGACGCGGACGCCGCCGACCTCGTCGTGCTCAACACCTGCCACATCCGCGAGAAGGCGGCGGAGAAGGTCTATTCGGACATCGGCCGGCTGGTGAAGCGCGAGCACGGACCGGCGCCGATGATCGCCGTGGCGGGCTGCGTGGCGCAGGCCGAGGGCGCGGAGATCCCGCGGCGGGCCAAGGCCGTCGACATCGTGGTCGGGCCGCAGGCCTATCACAATCTGCCGGCTTTGGTCCGCGAGGCGGCAGCCGGGCGCAAGGCGCTCGACACGGACATGCCGGCCTTGTCCAAGTTCGCGGCCTTGCCGGCGCGGCGGCGGCAGGGGCCGGGCGCCTTCCTCACCGTGCAGGAGGGCTGCGACAAATTCTGCACCTATTGCGTGGTGCCCTATACGCGCGGCGCCGAGATCAGCCGCCCCTTCGCGGCGATCGTCGACGAGGCCAGGGCGCTGGTCGACGCGGGGGCGAAGGAGATCACCCTGCTCGGCCAGAACGTCAACGCCTGGGGTGAGGACGGCAAGGGGCTGGACGACCTGATCCGGGCGCTCGACCGGATCGAGGGGCTGGCGCGCATCCGCTACACGACCAGCCATCCCAACGACATGACCGAGGGCCTGATCCGCGCCCATGCCGAGGTCGGAAAGCTGATGCCCTATCTGCACCTTCCCGTGCAGTCCGGCAGCGACCGGGTGCTGAAGGCGATGAACCGCAGCCACTCGGCGGAGAGCTATCTCCGGATCCTCGAACGGGTCCGCGCGGCGCGGCCCGACATCGCCATTTCCGGCGACTTCATCGTCGGCTTCCCCGGCGAGACGGAGGCCGAGTTCGAGGAGACGCTCGGGATCGTCGAGGCAGTGAACTATGCCCAGGCCTTCTCCTTCAAATATTCGCCGCGCCCCGGGACGCCGGCAGCGGAGATGGCAGGCCAGGTCCCGCCGGCGGTGATGGACGAGCGGCTCCAGCGGCTGCAGGCCCTGCTCAACGCCCAGCAGTTCGCCTTCAACCAGGCCAGCGTCGGGCGGCGCTGCGAGGTGCTGATCGAGCGGACCGGCCGGAAGCCGGGCCAGATGCTCGGCAAGTCGCCCTGGCTGCAGTCGGTCCATCTGGAGACCGACGCCGCGATCGGCGACCTGGTCGAGGTCGAGCTGCTGGCGGCGGGGCCGAACAGCCTGGCCGGGGCGGCGCTGGTGCGGAAGGTGGCGTAGCCGTTCGTCACCTACCCAAAGCGAAGGGCTGGGTTGCTTCGCTGCGCTCGCAATGACGAGGGAGGGGTCGTCATTGCGAGGCGCGCCAGCGACGCGGCAATCCAGAAGGGAGTTTGGCGGCTGGCATCATCGCTTCCGCGCCTTCGCCGCGGCCCTTCTGCGCATGCGGCGGTTGCGGGCGGGTGCGGAAGTTGACGTTGTTGACGGCACGTCGGGGAAGCATGGGTCCTCGCCGAGGTCGAAATCGCCATCGTCCAGCTCGTCCTCATCCTCTTCCGCCGGTGCGTTCGCGGCCGGGCCCCAGCGGAACAGATTGGCCGATTTCCACGGCTCCTCGTCGCCGTCCTGCGCCAGCTCGGCGATCACCTGGCGGCGCTGCCCTTCCTCGTCGCACCAGGCGTCCCGGGCCACCCAGGTCAGGGCGTCCGCCATGCCGAGCGCGGCGCGCTCCGGATGCGGGGCCCGGTCGCGCCGGTCGACATGCCTGCCGTAGCGGTACGGCTTGCGATAGCGCAGCAGGAACATGGCCAGCCGCTCGTCATAGCGGCGGTGGGTGCCGACCAGCTCGCCCTTGTAATAATGCGGCACCTCGACGCCGTTGACGGCGCGGCCGAAAGCGGCGTCCTCGACCTTGTCGACGGCGCCGTCGAGGGCGAGGTCCATGGCGAGGCGGAAGCTCTGCGCGTCGGGGCGCCGGCGGAGCGCATAGACCGCCTCATGCGACACGCCGACCTTCGCACAGGCCTCGCGGATGCAGCCGCAGGCGGCCATGGCCTGGACGAGCGCCACCTGCCGCGCCGGGGTGAGGCCGTCATGGCGGTAGCGGAGCTTCACCGGCTCGAAGTCCGGAGCGGATGGCGCGCTTTCGCCCGCGCCGCGGCGTTGGGGGTTCGTCATTCGGGATTATAGAACGGATTGGGTACTGTAGGAAACCATATTTTAAACCAATATGGTTTCGTCCGATGCAGGCGTCGTCTCTCTTGATCATTCGCCGTCGCGGCTCCGAGGTCGGTCTGTGTCACGCAAAGACGCAAAGTCGCAAAGGTGTCCGTGCGTGTTTTTGGGTTTTCGCGTCTTTGCGTAAAATCTTGCGGCGGCTGCGGAGGAAGGTGAGATGGAGCGGCGTGTCCATGCCGCCCATATTGCTGCCGGTCCTGGCGAGTTCTAGGCTGGTATGCGTCGGACAATTCCGGCCCAGAGGATGCTCGAATGATCCTGTCAGCCATCATCCTCGCCGCGGGGCTCTCGCAGCCTGAGCGGATTGATATCATGACCGAACCCTATTCCGCAGATACCATGAGGCAGTTCGAAGCCTATGTAACTTGCTTCGGTCGCGGCGCTTTCGAGCGTCGCTCGAACGCGGGCTCGCCCGTGGAGCACATGCGAGCGGCGAAGGCCGCGTGCCGAACGGAATATGATCGCCTTGTCGCGAGCATGGTCAGGGACATGGGAAGCGCAACGGGTGCAGCCGACAGGGCCCGTGCCTTCGTGGATCAAATGGATGCGAGGGCAATCATCGGCCCACCCGCGCCGGCGGCGTTGGCGCGACTTCCGGTCGAGCGCCTGACCGGCAACTGGCGCCTGGGACGGGGCTCGCTTGCCATCCACATGACCGTTCGGTTCGAAAGCGATGGGTCGCTTGTCGGGATTTTGAACCCGGCACGGGACTATTTGCCCAACGAACTCCAGCGCTGGAGAATAACCGGCGACGGGACACAGCAGGCCGTGCTCCATGCCACTTTCACCGACGGGCGGGTGGTGAGATTCGAGCGGATTCCCTCGTTCCCCGGCGAGATGCATTTCATCAATCCGGCGGACGCAGCCGTCCAGCGGATCGATCTTTCGATGGACGACGACGACCTCCTGATCCGTGTGACGAGAACCGATACAGGCCAGCAACTGAGGTTCAGTCGTCTCGGAACCGTGACAGGCGCCGCTCGAGACTAGCCACGAGCCTCGATAGCGCGAGGCCATCGCAGAAGGGGACACGTACTTTTCCGCGGAAAAGTACGTGTCCCCATTTCCCCACTAACGCGCCCCCGCCGGGCATTCCCCATCCCGCCTACCGCTCACGCTGCCGACGCCGAGGATGATCTTCGCGCGGCGCGAGAAGGTCAGAGCCTGCCAGCGGCCGCTGTTGCCGGTGGCGGTGCGGCTGCGGAGGAAGGTGAGGTGGAGCAGCTCATATTGTTCCGGATCGATCTGTCCCCAGTCGATCAGGCAGTTCCATTGCTGGACGTTCCATTCATAGTCGCGGGCGATGCCGTCCTGGTCGACGGTCCGGGCGAGCGCTTCATACCAGGCGAAGATGGCGCGGAGGCGTGGCCAGCGCTCGGCGGGCGGCATCGCGGCGAGCTTGCGGCGGAGGCGGGCGATATCCTCGTCCGGGGGGAAGCGATTTTGCTGCACCACCGTATCGATCGCCCAGCGGACCTTGCGCATCGTCATCGGGCCCTCGGGGAAGATACGCTGCAGCTCGCCGCGGACGCGCAGGAGCAGCTGGACGTAGAAATCCGCCTGGACCTGCAGCATGGCGTCGCTTTCGAAGAGCGCGGTCAGCTCGGTTTGCAGCACCGGATTGATCTGCCCGGTGGCATCGTGGGCGGCGAGAATGGCGGCGCGGCAGGGCTCGCGTACCGGCACGGCGAGGCAGTCGCGGGAGAAGAGCAGCCGGCCGTAGGTCGGAGCGAGCGCGGCCAGCGCCCGGCGGAAGCGGCGGCGTGAGCCGAAGCTCTCGCGCCATTGCGTCAGCACCGGCTGCAGGCTGCCCGTGCCGTAATTCCATTGCGACATGCCGACCGAGATGAGCTGGCTGTCGAAATTGCCGACCGGCATCGCCCAGCAGCCCATCGTCTCCGGGATCGAGGTCTCGGCCATGCGCGCGAAGATGGCGGCGCGGTCGAGGCCGATCTCGGCGAGCTGGGCGGCGGCGGCGGGGTCGATGCGGATGAAGTGGGGGGCGCCATCGCGGCTGGGGGTGTCGCCGACTCGGCGGCAGGTTTCGGCGAGCTCGGCGACGGTCTGGGCGTGGGCGGGGAGCGTAGGGAGGAAGCCAGCGGCGAGGAGGGCGAAGGCGATCAGCAGGCGTGGCACGTCGAATAACCCCCGCGACTTATCTCGTCACGGCACGCCTGCGCCGGCCGCAAGAGCGAACGCGTTCTGGCTGCGTTGCGTGACCACCCGGTCTCTGGCGAACGAGTCGAGGATGTTCTGTGGAATGCTCTCGCCGCGCCGGTAGAAGAGCAGGACGAGATCGCCAACCTGGCTGTCGGTCGCGTCACCGGCACCCCCGGACAAACAGCTGTCAGCGGAAAGGTAATGAACCCGCACGCGACGCGCGGAGCCGGAGCCCTTGAGCCAGCGGACCGGGCGGAGCGTCACGAGAGGCGATTCGTACCATTGGCCTTCGCTGCCTCGCACCCGAGTCCCGCCGATACGTTGCACGCGCGCGAGCACGACTCGCGCGGCGGTCGCCCACAGCTGATCTTCACGCGCGGCCTGGTAGGACCGAGCCTCCTGCTCCTGCCGCTCGGCGATGTCGCGATACCATCGCTCGCTCCGCGCGGCGAAATCCGCTTCGCTTTCCGCCGCGGCCCGCGGGGGCGGCGAAGGCGGAAGCGGAATGGAACAGGCCACCGCGCTCGCCGGGATGCATATGCCCAGCATGAGACCGACCATGGATGCCAGGCGGACCGAGAGTTGCATGACGCGACTATCCCGGCCCCGATGGCATTGTGCAAGGTTCAAGCGTAGAGCGACCACTGTGTCTCTCGTGCATCGCGTCCCCGCAACTGTCCGGCGCGCGCGAAAGACGCTGGCATTTCAACGCGCCGCGTCCCACCTTAGGCAGGTGACACACCCCGTCGAAAGGCCAGAATGAGCCGCAAGCCCACCGCCACAGCAGCCGAGCCCCGCGCCCGGCTGGAGATCGAGTTCGAGCAGCCGCATCTGCTCGGCCCCCTGTTCGGAGAATTCGACCGGAACCTGATCGCCATCGAGGACCGGCTCGGCGTCTATGTCGCCGCGCGCGGGTCCAAGGTGCAGATCGAGGGCGAGCCGGAGGCCGCGAACCGCGCCCGGGAGGTGCTGCTCGGGCTCTACAACCGGCTCGACGAGGGCCACGACATCGACGCCGAATTGGTCAATGCGATCATCGCCATGTCGGGCCAGCCGACCCTGGACGGAATCATCGCTCCCGAGGTGATCGAGCCGCCCAAGGTGATGATCCGCACCCGCAAGAAGACGATCGTGCCGCGCTCCAAGCAGCAGGCCGTCTATATGGAGGCGCTGAACCGGGACGACATGATCTTCGCGCTGGGCCCGGCGGGCACGGGCAAGACCTATGTCGCGGTCGCGCAGGCGGTGCAGCAGCTGATCAACGGCAGTGTCGACCGGCTGATCCTGTCGCGGCCGGCGGTCGAGGCGGGCGAGCGGCTCGGCTTCCTGCCGGGGGACATGAAGGAGAAGGTCGATCCCTATCTCCGCCCCCTGTACGACGCGCTCTACGACATGCTGCCGACCGAGCAGGTCGAGCGGCGGATCGCCTCGGGCGAGATCGAGATCGCGCCGATCGCCTTCATGCGCGGGCGCACGCTCAGCGACGCCTTCATCATCCTCGACGAGGCGCAAAACACCACGCCGCAGCAGATGAAGATGTTCCTGACGCGGTTCGGCATGCGCTCGCGGATGGTGATCTGCGGGGATCCCAACCAGACCGATTTGCCTAACGGCGTGACGTCGGGGCTGGCGGACGCGGTGTCGAAGCTGGAGGGGATCGAGAAGATCTCCATGGTGCGGTTCGGAGCCGGGGACGTGGTGCGGCATCCTTTGGTGGGCAGGATCGTCGAGGCCTATGAGGGGCCGGATCAGGCCTGATCCCCTCCCCCTCGAGGGGGAGGGTTAGGGTGGGGGTGTCGCGCGCGCGCGTTTAGCCTTCGCCACCGAGCCCCCTCCCCCTAGCCCCTCCCCGCCGGGGAGGGGGAGCGTGATAGAGCTTGCCAGTACATGCTTAGCCATTATGGCACCCGCCGCATGACGATCCTCGTTGACTCCGATGTCTCTGGCGACTGGGACAGCCAGACCGACTGGGCCGCGCTTGCGGAGCGGGCGGTGCGGGCGGCGGTGGAGCATAGCGACTGGCCCGGCCTCGCCGACACCGAGGTCTCCGTGAAGTTCACCTCCGACGACGAGGTGCGCGGGCTCAATGCGGGCTGGCGGGGGAAGGACAAGGCGACCAACGTGCTCTCCTTCCCCATGGCCGAGGAGGTCGAAGGGGCGCCGATGCTGGGCGATATCGTGCTTGCCGCCGGCGTCTGCACGCAGGAGGCGGCGGAGAAAAATGTGGCGGTCGAGAGCCATGCCACGCATCTGGTGGTGCATGGCACGCTGCATCTGCTAGGTTACGACCATGAAACCAGCGACGCGGACGCCGAGGCGATGGAGGAGATCGAGCGGCGGGCGCTCGCTTCGCTCGGCATTGCCGACCCTTATCGGATCATCGAGGTAGAACCCTAAACCCATGGAAGACGACAGTCCCGGCCAGCGCGAGGAAGGGCGCAGTTTCTGGGGAGGCCTGCGGGACCTCATCTTCGGCGGCGGCGGCGAGGCCACGCTCCGCGACCAGATCGAGGAGGCGATCGAGAATCGCGAGGGCGAGGAGCTGCGCCGCGGCGACCTTTCCCATGTCGAGCGCGAGATGCTGCTCAACATCCTCCATTTCGGCGAGAAGAATGCCGGCGACATCGCGGTGCCGCGCGGCGACATCTTCGCGGTGCCCGCCGATACCAGCTTCCCCGCTTTGATCGACGCCTTCGCCGAGGCGGGGCACAGCCGCATGCCGGTCTTCGAGGGCGGGCTGGACACGGTGATCGGCATGATCCACGTCAAGGACGTGTTCGCGGTGCAGACCGGCGCCGGGCCGGTGCCCGAGGATATTCGCAGCCTGATGCGGACGCCGCTCTACGTGCCGGAGAGCATGGGGGTGCTCGACCTGCTCGCCCGGATGCGCGCCGGGCGCACCCATCTCGCCATCGTCGTCGACGAGTTCGGCGGGACGGAAGGGCTGCTCACCATCGAGGATATCGTCGAGGAGATAGTCGGCGAGATCGAGGACGAGCATGACGAGGAATTGCCGGGCCTGCTCACTCTAGCCGAGGACGGCAGCTGGGACGCTGACGGGCGGGCCGAGCTCGAGGACGTGGCGGAAGCGATCGACGCGCGCCTTGGCGCGGTCGAGGAGGATGTCGACACGCTGGGAGGGCTCGCCTTCGTGCTGGCCGGCCGCGTGCCCGAGGCGGGCGAGACGCTGGCGCATCCGAGCGGCTGGAAGCTCGAGGTGACCGAGGCGGACACCAGGCGGGTGATGCGCCTGCGGCTGCATCCGCCCGAGCCCGCGGAAGCGGCGGATTGAGCCGGATGCCGATGCCAAAGCGCCCCGCCCTGCTGACCGCTTTTGCCGCGCTCGCCCTCGCCGCCGGCTGCGGCGACCGCGCGATCCTGCGCCCCGTCCAGTCGACCGGCGCCTATCCGCAGCTGCCCAAGCCCTTCTCGCCGGTGGTCCCGACGGTGAACATCGCCTCGGCCTGGGGCTGGCCGGCAGGCGCCATGCCGGTCGCGGCCGAGGGCCTCAGGGTCACGCAATTCGCGGACAATCTTGCCCATCCGCGCACCCTGCTGGTGCTGCCGAACGGCGACGTGCTGGTCACCGAGACCGCCTCGCCGGGCCCGGACCGCGGCCATGAGGGGCGTTCGCTGCGCGGCGCGCTCATGTACACCCTGACCAGCGAGGCCGGGGCGAACGTGCCGAGCGCGAACCGGATCATGCTGCTGCGCGACGCGGACGGGGACGGCGTCGCCGAGCTGCGCCTGCCCTATATCACCGAGGGGCTGCACTCGCCCTTCGGCATGGCCCTGATCGGGAACACGCTCTACGTCGCCAATGCGAACGCGCTCGTCGCCTATCCCTACGATCCGGCGGCGACCGGGATCAGCGCGGCGCCGCGCCAGGTCACCTGGCTGCCGGCGCAGCGCAACCTGCACTGGACGAAGAGCCTCGCCGCCGGACCGGACGGGATGCTTTATGTCGGCGTCGGCTCGAACTCGAACCGCGGCGAGAACGGGATGAACGAGGAGCGCGAGCGCGCCGCCATCTGGCGCGTCGACCCGCGCACCGGCCGGCACAGCCTCTACGCGACCGGGCTGCGCAACCCCGCGGCGATCGCGGTGCGGCCGGCCACGGGCGAGCTCTATGCGGCGGTGAACGAGCGCGACGGGCTCGGCAGCGACCTGGTGCCGGACTATCTGACGCGGGTGCGGGAGGGCGGCTTCTACGGCTGGCCCTGGTCCTATTTCGGGGGGCATATCGACACGCGGGTGCGGCCGCGGCGGCCCGACATGATGCGGCGTTCGCTGGTGCCGGACTATGCGCTCGGCGCCCATGTCGCGCCGCTCGGCATCGCCTTCAGCCAGGGCCAGCGGCTCGGGCCGCTCTATGCCAACGGCATCTTCGTCGGCCTGCACGGCTCGTGGAACCGCCGCCCGCTCGCCGGCTACAAGGTCGCCTTCGTGCGGCTGGAGAACGGGCGGCCGACCGGCGATCCGTTCGACGTGCTGGCGGGCTTCATCGACCCGACGAACCAGCGCGCCATGGGCCGGCCGGTGGGGGTCGCGGTGGCGCGGGACGGGTCCCTGCTCGTCGCGGACGATGTCGGCGGCCGGGTCTGGCGGGTCAGCGCCGCGCGCTAGCGCCGCGGAACCTCGGCGCGCTTCGAGACTTGTGAGGGCGAGCGGGGTCCGCTGGAGGCCCCTCATGGCCCGACTCTTTCGCGCTTTTGCCATCCTGCCCTTGCTCGCCCTCGCCGCCGGCTGCGGAGACCGGGCGCGGCTCGACCCCGCCCTGACCACGGGCCCGGCCCCGGAGCTGCCGCGGCCGGTGCAGCCGCTCATCCCGACCGTCCATGTCGCCCGCGCGATCGGCTGGCCCGAGGGCTTGACGCCCGTCGCCGCGCCCGGCCTCAGGGTCGCGGCCTTCGCCACCGGCCTCGCCCATCCGCGCTGGCTGCTCGTCTTGCCCAATGGCGACGTGCTGGTCGCCGAGAGCAACGCGCCGCCGCCCGCGCCGGGCTATGAGGATCACAGCATCAAGGCCTTCTTCTTCCGCATCTTCCAGCGCCGGGCCGGAGCGGGCGTGCCGAGCGCCAACCGCATCACCCTGCTGCGCGATGCGGACGGGGATGGAGTGGCGGAGATCAGGACGCCCTATCTGACCGGGCTGACCTCGCCCTTCGGCATGGCTTTGGTCGGCGACACGCTCTACGTCGCCAATGCGGATGCGCTCGTCGCCTTTCCCTACGATCCGGCGGCGACCAGCATCAGCGCGGCGCCGCGCCTGGTCACCGTCCTGCCGGCGCAGCGCAACCATCACTGGACCAAGTCGCTCGCGGTGAGCCCGGACGGGCGCCGCCTCTATGTCGGCGTCGGCTCCAATTCCAACGTCGCCGAGCATGGCATGGCCGAGGAGGAGGGCCGGGCCGCGGTCTGGGAGATAGACCCGGCGAGCGGCAGCCACCGGCTGTTTGCGACCGGCCTGCGCAATCCGGTGGGCATCGCCTTCCTGCCGGGGACGGACCAGCTCTGGGTGGTCGTCAACGAGCGCGACGAGCTGGGCAGCGACCTCGTCCCCGATTATCTGACCAGCGTCCGGCCGGGCGGCTTCTACGGCTGGCCTTATTCCTACTGGGGCCAGATCGTGGACCGCCGGCCGCGGCCGCCCCGCCCCGATCTCGTCGCCACCGCCATCACTCCCGATTATGCGCTGGGCAATCATGTCGCCCCGCTCGGCCTCGCCTTCAGCCAGGGGGCGCGGCTCGGGCCGGCCTATGCCAGCGGCGCGTTCATCGGCGAGCACGGCTCGTGGAACCGGCGCCCGGCAAGCGGCTACAAGGTCGTCTTCGTCCCCTTCGCCGGCGGCCGGCCGCAGGGCCAGCCGGTCGACGTGCTCACCGGCTTCGTCGACGCGCGGCGCCGGGCGATGGGCCGGCCGGTCGGCGTCCAGATCGCCCGCGACGGCGCCCTGCTCGTCGCGGACGATGTCGGCAATACGGTGTGGCGGGTGACGGCGGCGCGCTGACCCGTCGGGATGACTCCGTGTTGCGGGCGCGTTACGTACGCGTCATGACCTATGAGACGATCCGCTTCGACCTCTCCGACGCCGGCGTGGCGACGATCGCCTTCAACCGGCCGGACAGCCTGAACGCGCTCAACGCCGCGATGCTCGAGGAGCTGCGGGCGGCGGTGGAGAGCCTGCCCGGCTCGGGCGCGCGGGCGCTGCTGCTGACCGGCGAGGGCCGCGCCTTTTCGAGCGGCGCCGACCTCGCCAGCGGCGGCGGCCTGCCCGACGATGTCGGCGCGGCGCTGGAGGCCTGGTACAATCCTCTGGTCGAGGCCCTGTTCGCATTGCCCTTGCCGGTGGTGGCCGCGGTCAACGGCCCGGCCGCCGGCGCCGGCTGCTCGCTGGCGCTGGCCGCGGACCTCGTGATCGCCGGCCGCTCGGCCTATTTCCTGCAGGCCTTCATCAATATCGGCCTGATCCCCGATGCGGGGGCGACCTGGCTGCTGCCGCGCCTCGCCGGGCGGGCGCGGGCGATGGAGATGATGATGCTGGGTGAGCGCATCTCCGCGGAGCAGGCCTACGAATGGGGGATGATCAGCCGCGTCGTCGAGGACGAGGCGCTGGCCGCCGAGGGCGCGGCACTCGCCGCCAGGCTCGCGGCCGGGCCGACCGTCGCCTACGGCCTGCTCCGGGGGCTGGCGCGCAATGCCGGGCAGGCCTCGCTCGGCGAGGCGCTGGCCGCCGAGCGGGTCGCGCAGCGGGAGGCGGGCCGAACCGAGGATTTCAGGAAAGCGGTGTTCGCCTTCCTGCAGAAGCAGAAGCCGGAGTTCGAGGGGCGGTAGGGTGAGAGGGCTGGGCAGATAAGATGCTAGTCATCCCGGCGAAGGCCGGGACCCATGCACACCCTCCCATCAGATGAGGCGGCGTGGATCGCGCTTTCCCGGATATTCCGAGTTCATGGGTCCCGGCCTTCGCCGGGATGACTCTTTGTTACCGGGTGGCGTAGCGCAGGACCGGTTGTTCGATCTCCTCGTCGAGCAGCCAGGCCTCGGCTTCCCCGGGCTCGTCGAAGCAGCGGGCGTCGCGGCCGTCGAGCGCGCGCACGAGCTGGCTGCGGGCCAAAGTCGGGGCGGCGACGAAGGCGAGGCGGCGGGAGCGGAAGGCAGGGTCCGCCAGCATGTCGCGGAACGCGGCCACGCCCTCCTGCGACTGGATTTTCATGCCCCTGAGATCGTTCAGCGTGAGGTGGCGGTTGGGCGCGCAGCGCAGCTCGGCATGGGCGCGCCGCCGCGCTTCGAGAAAGGCATGGATGTCGGCGGGCGTGAACAGCCCGGCCATCTGGATCCGGACGAGGTCGCGCGACGGATCGACCTGGAAGGAGAAACTGGCGTTCATGCCCGCTGCCTAATCCTCACCCGCCTACCAATTCCCTAAGTCTGCCTGTGCGCTTTTCCGAAGGCCATGCCCTGCTAGCCGGCCTGCCGCAATTCCTGGACCGCCTGCTCGCCGGCGAAGAGCCAGGCTTCCGCGGATGCCAGGTCGGTGAAATAGCGCGTGTCGCACGAATTGATCGCCCGATTGGCCTGGCCGCGGGCCATGGCCGCGTCCACGACGATGGCGAGCTTGCGCGCCTTCTCCGCCGGCACGGCGAGACCCTGCTGGAAGGCCTGGATGACCTCCTGGGACTGGATCTTCATGCCCCTCAGGTCATTCAGCGTCATGTGGGCGTTGGCCGGCAGGCCGAGCGCGGCATGGGCCTTGCGCCGGGCATCGAAGAAGTCGGCGACATCCCTGAGTCCGTAAAAGCCGTGCATGCTGATCCGCACCAGCCCGCGATCCCGATCCAGGGTGAAGGTGAACTTGCTGCTCATGGGCGGCCGCTTAGCCGATTTGGCCTACCAATTTGCTAAGGCCGGGCGCGGCCGGGTTTGCCTCCGTCCGCGCCGCCGCATAAGGACGGGAGCATGGGAACGACGATCGAAGAGCTCGAACGGCGCCGGGCGGCGGCGCGCCTCGGCGGCGGCGAAAAAAGGATCGAGGCGCAGCATGCCAAGGGCCGGCTGACCGCGCGCGAGCGCCTCAGGGTCCTGCTCGATCAAGGCTCGTTCGAAGAATATGACATGTATGTCGAGCATAATTGCGTCGACTTCGGCATGGCGGACCAGGTCTTCCCCGGCGACGGCGTGGTCACCGGCTCGGGCACGATCAACGGCCGGCTCGTCTATGTCTTTGCGCAGGATTTCACCGTGTTCGGCGGGAGCCTCAGCGAACGGCACGCGCAGAAGATCTGCAAGGTCATGGACATGGCGATGAAGGTCGGCGCGCCCGTGATCGGCCTGAACGATTCAGGCGGTGCGCGCATTCAGGAGGGCGTCGCCAGCCTCGCCGGCTATGCCGAGGTCTTCCAGCGCAACGTGCTCGCCTCGGGCGTGGTGCCGCAGATCAGCCTGATCATGGGGCCCTGCGCCGGCGGCGCGGTCTATTCGCCGGCGATGACCGACTTCATCTTCATGGTGAAGGACTCCTCCTACATGTTCGTCACCGGGCCGGACGTGGTGAAGACGGTGACCAACGAGGTGGTGACCCAGGAGGAACTGGGCGGCGCGATCACCCATACGACCAAGAGCGGCGTCGCCGACGTCGCCTTCGAGAACGACATCGACGCGCTGCTGGCGACGCGCGATTTCTTCGACTTCCTGCCGCTCTCCAACCGCCACGACCTGCCCGAGCGGCCCTGCCACGATCCCTGGGACCGGCAGGAGGACAGCCTCGACACGTTGATCCCGGACAGCGCCAACAAGCCCTATGACATGCACGAGCTGATCCGGAAGGTGGTGGACGACGGCGACTTTTTCGAGCTGCAGCCGGCGCATGCCGCGAACATCATTGTGGGGTTCGGCCGGATCGAGGGGCGGACGGTCGGGGTCGTCGCCAACCAGCCGATGGTGCTGGCCGGGGTGCTCGACATCAAGAGTTCGAAGAAAGCGGGGCGGTTCGTGCGCTTCTGCGACGCCTTCGACATCCCGATCCTGACCTTCGTCGACGTGCCGGGCTTCCTCCCCGGCGTCGCGCAGGAGCATGAGGGGATCATCAAGAACGGCGCAAAATTGCTCTTCGCCTATGCCGAGGCGACGGTGCCCAAGATGACCGTGATCACCCGCAAGGCCTATGGCGGCGCCTATGACGTGATGGCGTCGAAGCATCTGCGCGGCGACCTCAATTATGCCTGGCCGACCGCGGAGATCGCGGTGATGGGGGCGAAGGGGGCGGTGGAGATCATCTTCCGCAAGGATATCGGCGACCCGGAGAAGATCGCCGAGCGGACGGCGGAATATGAGGCAAGGTTCGCCAATCCGTTCGTGGCGGCCTCGAAGGGCTTCATCGACGAGGTGATCATGCCGCACTCCACAAGGCGGCGGATCGCTTTGGGCTTAAGGAAACTCAGGAACAAGCAGCTCGAAAATCCCTGGAAGAAGCACGACAATATCCCGCTCTAGAGGAGGTTCGTCATGAGATCCGAAACGACTCCCTTCTGGGTGACGACGATCTGGGCTTTGGGCTTCTTCATGCTGCTCGCCGCCGGGATCGCCCTCTACAAGGGCGAGGTGAAAATCACGCGCAACACCAGCTACAGCAGGGCGGAACAGCCGGAAGCTTTCTGGGGCTGGGTGGGCTCCTACCTCGCGATCGGGGCCGTCGCGTTTATCTGGGGCACGCTGCACTTCGGACCGGGCGGCTGACGGCGATCGCATGACCTTCCAGGGCGAGAATTTCTTCGTCGGGCTGGTGGCGCTGGCGCTGCTGCCGGTGGTGGGCTGGCGGATCTGGCGGGGGATCAGATACGGGCAGCTGCCGGTCTACAAGACGCGGGTCGACCGCGACGTGGGGGCGGCGAAGTTCAACACCCTGCTCGCACTCCACATCCTCGTCTTCCTGCTGATCGCGGTGATCGCCGTCGACCTGCTGTTCGGCCTCGGCCTCAAGGAAAGGTTGTTGTGAGCGTGATCCGGATCGCCGCAGCGGTGATCGTGGCGGCGGACGGGCGGATGCTGCTGGTGCGCAAGCGCGGGACCGCCGCGTTCATGCTGGCGGGCGGCAAGATCGATGCGGGCGAGTCCGCCCTCGAGGCGCTGCGGCGGGAGATTGCGGAGGAGCTGGGCTGCGGGATCGGCGCCCAGGTGACGCCGCTCGGCAGGTTCAGCGCGCCGGCGGCGTTCGAGGCCGGGCATATCGTCGAGGCGGACCTGTTCGCGGTCGCGCTGGACGGCGAGATCCGGCTTGCCGCCGAGATCGAGGAGGTGGCGTGGCACGATCCGCACGACCTCGACTCCCGCCCGCTCGCCCAGCTGGCGCGGACGCATGCGCTGCCGCTGGCGCGGAGGCTCGGGCAGTAAGGGGAAGTGACCGGTCATCCGGTTAGACTTCCTTTGCCTTTTCGGGCGAAGATAGCGGGTATGATGCCGAAAAAGCCTATCAAACCGCTCGGCATAGCGGTCATCGCCCTTGCCATCCTCTGGTTCCTGGCGGCGGTGTTCGCAGCGCGATATCTGGCGGCCTGGCTCTACGCGGTCGACATCCCGGACCGCGAGCAGATCAGGACGGCGAGGGCGGTCATCGCCGCGCCCTTTGCCGTGCCCTTTCTCCTCGCCACGCTCTGGCTCTACTGGAACCAGCGGCGCGAGGACAAGGCGATACGCCGGCGGCGCTGGTTCGCCGCCAAACTCGCCGATCCGAGCCACGAACTGAGGCTGGACAGGGAGCGCCGGGACGTGGATTGAGCGCTCCTGCCATTTGCGGGAGCGTGACATGCCCATCGGCCGCCTGAACCATGTCGGGGTCGCCACCCCTTCGATCGAGAAGAGCGTCGCGCTTTATCGCGACCTGCTGGGGGCGACGAAGATCCATGAACCGTTCGACCTGCCGCCGCAGGGGGTCCGGGTCTGCTTCGTCGATATGCCGAACAGCCAGATCGAGCTGATCGAGCCATTGGGCGAGGCCTCGCCGCTGCACAATTTCCTCGCGAAGAATCCGGCGGGCGGGCAGCATCATGTCTGCTTCGAGGTGCCGGACATCCACGAGGCGAAGGCGGAGATGGACGCGAAGGGCGCGAAAGTGCTTGGCGAGCCGCGCATCGGCGCGCATGGCACGCCGGTGATCTTCGTCCATCCGAAGGATATGGGCGGGGTGCTGGTTGAACTGATGGAGACGCCGAAGGGTGAGCATTAGCGTCGTGCTCCGGCGAAGGCCGGAGCCTTGGGTCACAGGGTGCGGCCTCTTTCGGCCAGCGCTCCGGCCTTCGCCGGAGCACGATGGTGGCTGACAAGAAACCCGCCAGGGCCGACTGGGAGGCGGCTGCCGCGAAAGAGGTGAAGGGCAAGGACCTCGTCTGGCGGACGCCGGAGGGGATCGCGGTGCGGCCGCTCTACACCGCCGAGGATGCGGAGGGGCTCGACCCCGGTTTGCCCGGCTTCGCGCCGTTCACGCGGGGCCCCTATGCGTCGATGTATACCGGCCGGCCGTGGACGATCCGCCAATATGCGGGCTTCTCGACCGCCGAGGAGTCGAACGCCTTCTACCGCCGCAACCTCGCCGCCGGGCAGAAGGGGCTCAGCGTCGCCTTCGATCTGGCCACCCACCGGGGCTATGACAGCGACCATCCGCGCGTGGTCGGCGACGTCGGCAAGGCGGGGGTGGCGATCGACACGCTGGCGGACATGCAATTGCTGTTCGACGGCATCCCGCTCGGCGAGATGAGCGTGTCGATGACGATGAACGGCGCGGTGCTGCCGGTCATGGCCTTCTACATCGTCGCCGCGGAGGAGCAGGGCGTCAGTCAGGCGCAGCTGACCGGCACGATCCAGAACGACATCCTCAAGGAGTTCGCGGTCCGCAACACCTATATCTACCCGCCCGAACCCTCGATGCGGATCGTCGCGGACATCATCCAATATTGCTCGGCGCACATGCCGAAGTTCAACTCGATCTCGATCAGCGGCTATCACATGCACGAGGCGGGGGCGACGGCGGTGCAGGAGCTGGCGTTCACGCTGGCCGACGGCATGGACTATGTGCGGGCGGCGCGGGCCAAGGGGCTGGACGTGGATGCGTTTGCCCCAAGACTCTCCTTCTTCTTCGGCATCGGCATGAACTTCTTCATGGAGGTGGCGAAGCTGAGGGCGGCGCGGCTGCTCTGGTGGCGGATCATGGAGGGGTTCGGGGCGAAGGCCGAGAAGTCCAAGATGCTGCGGACGCACTGCCAGACCTCGGGCGTGTCGCTGACCGAGCAGGACCCGTACAACAATGTGATCCGCACCACGCTGGAGGCGCTGGCGGCAGTGCTGGGCGGGACGCAGAGCCTGCACACCAACAGCCTGGACGAGGCGGTGGCGCTGCCGACAGACTTCTCCGCCCGGATCGCGCGCAACACGCAGCTGGTGATCGCCGAGGAGAGCGGGATCGCCAATGTCGCCGATCCGCTCGGGGGCTCTTATTATGTCGAGAGCCTGACCAACGAGCTGGCCGAGAAGGCCTGGGCCCTGATCCAGGAGGTGGAGGGCCTCGGCGGGATGACCAATGCGGTCGCGCAGGGCATGCCGAAACGGATGATCGAGGAGGCCGCCGCCGCGCGCGCCGCCCGGGTCGACCGGGGCGAAACGGTGATCGTCGGCGTCAACCGCTACCGCAAAGCGGAGGAGGATCATCTCGACATCCTCGAGGTTGACAATGCGAAGGTCCGGGCGGGGCAGATAGCGCGGCTGAAGGCGACGCGGGCGGAGCGGAACGAGGCGAAGGCGGAGGCCGCGCTGCAGGCGCTGACCGATGGGGCGAAGGGCGAGGCGAACCTGCTGGCGCTCTCCGTGGAGGCGGCGCGGGCCCGTTGCACTTTGGGCGAGATCAGCCTGGCGCTGGAGGAGGCGTTCGGCCGCTACGGCACGGTGCCGACGCCGGTGCAGGGCATTTACGGCGGGGCCTGGGCGGACGATCCGGCCTGGGACCGGGCGCGGCACGGCGTCGGCGCAGTCGGCAACCGGCTCGGGCGCAAGCCGCGTATGCTGGTCGCCAAGATGGGGCAGGACGGGCATGACCGCGGCGCCAACCTCGTCTCCTCCGCTTTCGCCGATCTCGGCTTCGAGGTGGTGCCGGGTCCGCTCTTCCAGACCCCCGAGGAAAGCGCCCGGCTCGCGGTGGAGAAGGATGTCGACGTCGTCGGCGCCTCCAGCCTCGCCGCGGGCCACAAGACCCTGGTGCCGGAGCTGATCGGCCATTTGCGGGAGATGGGCCGGCCCGACATCAAGGTCGTGGTCGGCGGCGTCATCCCGGCTCAGGACTACGACATGCTCCGCGAGGCCGGGGTGCAGGCGATCTTCGGGCCGGGCACGAACCTGGTGGAAGCGGCGGGGGAAGTGTTGAAGCTTCTGGGGCACAACCTGCCGCCGCTGGAAGAGGCTGCCGAATGATCGGATTGCTGGTCTTCCTCGCCGCCCAGAGCGCTGCGGCGGCACCCGAACGCGCCTACGACATCCGCACCTTCGACCAGGCCTGGCAGGATTTCGAGCGATTTTGCGTGGCGCCGCTGCCGAGCCCGCGGCGCTTCGCAGCCGCCATGGACAGCGCGGGTATTCACTGGCGCCGCGTGCCACGGACGCCGGAGCAGATATGGGGCTCGGGCAACGAATGGCGCTCGAGCATCGGTGAGATCACCTACCACTACACGCCGGACATCGTGCACGTGATCGGCGGCCCGGCCTGTCACCTCGAATTCCGGACCGATGCCGCCTATCGGCATGACGAGGCCGCCGCCCTGGTCGAGCGACGGCTCGGTCTGCCGCGCGGCACGGACAGCGGCGGGCGGCGCGCGATGCAAATGCGTTGGGAAATGCGTCGCGCCGATGGCATGGACATCCGCGTCTTTCTCAGCTCGAACATCGCAGTTCCCGGCGGGACCGGGGCAAGACTCTCCATATCGCGGCGTAACCTGGCGCCGCTTCCGCGGGAAATGACCGGACGATGATGCGTACAGACTGGACCCGCGGCGAGATAGCCGCGCTGTTCGAGCGACCGCTCCTCGACCTGCTCTGGCAGGCGCAGCAGGTGCATCGGCGGCATCATGCGCCGAACGAGGTGCAGCTCTCCACCCTGCTCAGCATCAAGACCGGCGGCTGCCCGGAAGATTGCGGCTATTGCTCGCAGTCGGCGCACGCGAAGACGGGGCTGAAGGCCGAGAAGCTGATGGATGTGGACGCCGTGCTCGCTTCCGCCGCCGAGGCGAAGGCGGCGGGGTCGGGGCGGTTCTGCATGGGCGCGGCCTGGCGCGAGCCCAAGGACCGGGACATGGACGCGCTCTGCGAGATGGTCGCGGGCGTGAAGGCGATGGGGCTGGAGACCTGCATGACCTTGGGCATGCTGACGCAAGGACAGGCGGACCGGCTCGCGGCGGCGGGGCTCGATTATTACAATCACAATCTCGACACCTCGCCCGAACATTATGGCGCGATCATCACCACCCGGACCTGGCAGGAGCGGCTCGACACGCTGGAGGCCGTGCGCGCCTCGGGCATGGCGGTCTGCTGCGGCGGCATCGTCGGCATGGGCGAGACGCGCGAGGACCGGGTCGGCTTCCTCCATGCCCTGGCCACCCTCCCCGCCCATCCGGAGAGCGTGCCGATCAACGCTTTGGTGCCGGTAAAGGGGACCGTGCTCGGCGACATGCTGGCGGGGACGCCGCTGGCGAAGATCGACGACATCGAGTTCGTCCGCACCGTCGCGGTGGCGCGGATCACCATGCCGCGCTCGATGGTCCGCCTCTCCGCGGGGCGCGAGAGCATGAGCGAGTCGACGCAGGCGCTCTGCTTCCTCGCCGGCGCGAACTCGATCTTCACCGGCGACAAATTGCTGACCACGCCCAATGCGGGCGACAATGCCGATGCGGCGCTCTTCGCGAAGCTCGGGCTGGTGGCGATGACGAGCGAGGAACCGGCCCGGGTGGCGGCGGAATGAGTCTGGCCGCGCTCATGCTCGTCTTGCAGGTCGACCCTGTCGGGCCGCCGCTCGATGCCCAGACCGTGAGCGAGGGCTTCCAGACGATTTGCGTCCGGCACGTGACCGATCCGGCGGCGTTGCGCGCGGCCCTGCGCCGCTCCCCGCTTCGCTTCGTGCGGGCTGCGAACGAGGGGCGGTTCGAGGTCTACCGGGCGGGCGGCGCGACCGTGCGCTTCGAGCCCGGTACGGGCTGCGCGTTCGACGCGCGTCTGGCCAGCCGAAGCGAGGCCGACCGTGCCATCGCCCAGGTGTCGAGGACGAACCGAAGGCCGATACCGCCGGGCGCGGTGAACCATCCCGGCACCGCCGCCCGTTACCGGTGGGAGCCGGAAGCCGCCAGCCGGGTCGGCCTTGCTGCCTCGATCGATTGGGGGCGTCTCGGCGCCCCCGACCGGACGCCGGCAACCATCTCCCTCTGGGCATATCGGAGGTCCGAACCATGAGCATTGCCCTGCCCCTTGCCCTGTTGCTCGCCGCGCAGGATCCCGCCTGGAATTGCGACAATCCGCAGGCGCAGCAGGAGATGAACTATTGCGCGGCGCAGGATGCGGAGCGGGCCGATGCCGAGCTCAACAGCGTCTACCGCACCGCGATCGAACGGGCGCGCGCGGCCGACCGCGAATATGCGGGCCTCGCCGACGGCGGCGGCGGCCCGAGTGACGGCGGGCCCGGCGAGGAGGCGACCCTGCGCGAGGCGCAGCGCGCCTGGGTGAGCTTCCGCGACGCCCATTGCCGGCTGGAGAGCTTCGAGGCGCGGGGCGGGACGATGCAGCCGATGCTCGACAGCGGCTGCAAGGCCACCCTCACCCGCGCCCGCACCGCGGAGCTGCGCGGCCCCAATCCCGATTGCCCGGAAAATCCCGAGCCCGCGCAGCTCATGCAGTGCCTCGAGCGCGGGCTGACGCGCGCCGATGCGGCGCTGAACCGGCAGTGGCAGGAGGCGTTGACGGCGCTGCCCAACAGCGCGGAGCAGCTGCGCACCGCACAGCGTGCCTGGCTCGCCTATCGCGACGCCCATTGCGCGGTCGCGATTCCCGCCGTGGCCAGCGTGGAGACGCAGAATCTGGAGGGCGTGCTCTGCCGCACCCGGCTGACCGAGGCGCGGACGCGCGAGCTCGCCGACCTCGCCGCGATGGGCGAATGATGTTCAGGAAGATCCTGATCGCGAACCGGGGCGAGATTGCCTGCCGCGTCATCCGGACGGCGCGGAAGATGGGGATCGCCACGGTGGCGGTCTATTCGGACGCCGACGCGCGGGCGCCGCATGTGCTGATGGCCGACGAGCGCGTCCGGCTCGGGCCGCCGCCCGCGTCGGAGAGCTATCTCAACGCCGAATTGATCATCGACGCCTGCCGCGCGACCGGGGCCGAGGCGGTGCATCCGGGCTATGGCTTCCTTTCGGAGCGGGAGAGCTTCGCGCGGGCGCTGGCCGAGGCGGGGATCGCCTTCATCGGGCCGCCGCCCGAGGCGATCGCCGCGATGGGCGACAAGATCCAGTCGAAGAAGCTGGCCAAGGAGGCCGGGGTCAACGTCGTCCCCGGCTATCTGGGCGAGATCGCCGACACGGACGAGGCCGTCCGCATCGCCGGCGAGATCGGCTATCCGGTGATGATGAAGGCCTCGGCCGGCGGCGGCGGCAAGGGCATGCGCCTTGCCTGGTCCGAGCAGGACGTGCGCGAGGGCTTCGAGGCGACCAGGCGCGAGGGCCTGGCCAGCTTCGGCGACGACCGCGTCTTCATCGAGAAGTTCATCGAGCAGCCGCGCCATATCGAGATCCAGGTGCTCGGCGACCAGCACGGCAACATCCTCTATCTGGGCGAGCGCGAATGCTCGGTGCAGCGGCGCCACCAGAAGGTGGTCGAGGAAGCGCCCTCCCCCTTCGTCACGCCGGAGATGCGCAAGGCGATGGGCGAGCAGGCGGTCGCGCTGGCGCGGGCCGTCGGCTATTATTCGGCGGGCACGGTGGAGCTGATCGTCTCCGGCGCCGACAAGACCGGCCAGGGCTTCTACTTCCTCGAGATGAACACGCGCCTCCAGGTCGAGCATCCGGTGACCGAGCAGGTGACCGGGCTCGACCTGGTCGAGCAGATGATCCGCATCGCGGCGGGCGAGCGGCTCGGCTTCGGCCAGAGCGCGGTCGCGATGCTCGGCTGGTCGGTCGAGACCCGCATCTATGCCGAGGATCCCTATCGCGGCTTCCTGCCCTCGACGGGCCGGCTCGTCCGCTACCGCCCGCCGGCGGAGAAAAGCGGCGTGCGCGTCGACGACGGCGTCGCCGAGGGCGGCGAGGTTTCGATGTTCTACGATCCGATGATCGCGAAATTGATCACCAGCGGCGCGACGCGCGAGGAGGCGATCGACCGGCAGATCGAGGCGCTGGACGGCTTCCGCATCGAGGGGATCGGCCACAATGTCGATTTCCTCTCCGCGCTGATGCAGCATCCGCGCTTCCGCGCCGGCGAACTCACCACCGGCTTCATCGCCGAGGAATATCCGGAAGGGTTCCGGGGCGCGCCCGCGGACGAGAGCCTGATCGAGGACCTGGCGCTGATGGCCGGGATGATCGGCAACGCGATGGACCTCCAGGCCGGCAGCGTCAGCGATACCCTGAACGGCAGCGTGACCCCGCCCGAGGAGCGCGTCGTCCGCCTCGCGGGCGCCGAACATGCGGTGCGCTTCGACCGCTTCGACGGCGGGCTGATCGGCTATGTGGACGGGGGCACCGGCCGCGAGGTGATCGGCGAGTGGCAGCCCGGCAGCGCCCTGTTCACGGCGCGGATCGACGACCGCAAGCGCATCGTCCAGGTCGCCCGCAAGGGGCGGCAGTGGCGGCTCACCACGCGCGGCGCCTCCCATCTCGTCGACGTGCTGCCCAGGCATGTCGCCCTGCTCTCGCGCCATATGATCGAGAAGGTGCCGCCGGACCTGTCGCGCTTCCTGATCTGCCCGATGCCGGGCCTGCTCACCCGGCTCGACGTCGGCGCGGGCGACAAAGTCGAGGCCGGCCAGCCACTCGCCGTGGTCGAGGCGATGAAGATGGAGAATATCCTCCGCGCCGAGAAGGCGGGCGTCGTGAAGGCGGTCAATGCGAAGCCCGGCGACAGCCTTGCGGTGGACGCCGTGATCCTGGAGTTCGAATAGGGCCTGTTACCGGAACGGCACAGTAACGAGCTATTTCGCCCCTCCCCGCAACGATTTGGAAGGAAAGCGGTTCTGGCGACCATGACGAAGCCCATGCACCCGCTCCGCCCGGCCGCGCTGATCGGCGCCGCCGCCTTCGCCCTCCTTGCCGCCGGCCCCGCCGCTGCCCAGCGCACAGTGACGCTCGGCATCGGCGCCCAGACCTATCCCAAATATCCGGGCGGCGACAATTACGGGATCAGCCCGTTTCCGATCTTCGACCTGCGCCGTCCCGATCAGCCGATCACCTACGAATCCGCGGACGACGGCGCCGGCTTCGGCATCCTCGGCCGCGACAGCGTGATCAATTTCGGGCCGGCGATCCGCTTCCAGAACAAGCGCGAGGAGGACGATGTCGGGGCCGCGGTCGGCGATGTCGGCTTCACCGTCGAGGTGGGCGGCTTCGTCGAGGTGCTGCCCTCGCGCAACTTCCGGATCCGGGCCGAGCTGCGCAAGGGCCTCGGCGGCCACCGGGCGCTGACCGGCAGCCTCGGCGCCGACGTCATCTTCCGCGACGACCAGAATTACATCTTCTCGATCGGGCCGCGCGTGCGCTGGGCGGACAACAAATATCATGACCGCTATTTCGGCGTGACCCCGGCCGTCGCCGGCGCGACCGGCCTCGCCGCGCTCGATCCGGACGGCGGCATCTATGCGGTCGGCGGCATCGCCAATTTCACCCACCGGCTCGGCCGCAACTGGGGCGTCCAGGCCTATGCCGGCTATGACCGGCTGGTCGGCGACGCCGCGGACAGCCCGATCGTCCGCACCTTCGGCTCGCGCGACCAGTTTTCGGGGGGCGCGGGGCTGTGGATCGAGTTCAACGTCGGCGGCGGTTCACGCTGACCGCTCAACGGAATGAAGCACTGAAATAGTCATCCCGGCGGAACCGGGACCCATGAACACCATGGGAAGAGTTGAGGCCGGAGCGGCAGGCGCGTTTCCGGAGAGCACAGCGTTCATGGGTCCCGGCTTTCGCCGGGATGACTCCTGAAAATCTCCCCGGCCGCAGTCAGTCGTTCGTCCGTCCCAGATCGTCGGGCGGTTCGGCTTCGGCGGTCCCGGCGTCATTCTCGACATCGCCTTCGACCGTGCTTTCGCCGGCCAGCAATTGCGCGTCCTCGGAGCCGCGCTGGCCGAACAGGCCCTTCGACTGGCCGATGCCCGGATTCTGGTCGAGATCGTCGGGCAGCTGCGCTTCCTCCTGCTTGTCCGCGGGGACTCGGGGATCGGTCATCGTCTCTCTCCTCGTCGGTTCAACGCATCGGCCTTTGACTTCGCTCCCCAAGCCGTGGTGAGGAAAGATATGCGCCTGCTCCTTCCCCTGCTCGCCCTTCTCCTCTTCGCCGCGCCGGCCCAGGCCCAGCTCTCGGGCGAGGAAAGGCGGATGGCGGCGGCGGTGGACGCGGAGCAGGACCGGACGATCGCCCTGCTCGAGCGGCTGGTGAACCAGAATAGCGGCTCGCTGAACCTCGAGGGGGTGCGCGCGGTCGGGGAAATGATGCGGGCCGAGCTGGAGCCGCTGGGCTTCACCGTCCGCTGGGCCGACATGCGCGAGACCGGCCGCGCCGGCCATCTGATCGCCACCCATCCGGGGCGCGGCCGCAACGTCCTGCTCATCGCCCATCTCGACACGGTGTTCGAGCCGGACAGCCCGTTCCAGCGCTTCACCCGGCAGGGCAATCGCGCGACGGGGCCCGGCGTCGGCGACGACAAAGGCGGCATGGTCGTGATCGTCGCGGCGCTGCGCGCGATGCAGGCGGCGGGGACGCTGCGCAATGCCAATATCACCATCGTCCTCACCGGCGACGAGGAACGGACCGGCTCGCCGATCGCCGTCGCCCGGCGCGACCTGATCGAGGCCGGGCGCGTCGCCGACTTCGCGCTGGAATTCGAGAATCTGGCCCGCAACGACGGCCGCGACATGGGCTCGATCGCCCGGCGCAGCTCGACCAACTGGACGCTGACCGCGCGCGGCCGCACCGGCCACAGCTCGGGCGTCTGCGGCGAGACTATGGGCTGCGGCGCGATCTACGAGCTGGTCCGGATCCTCGACGCCTTCCGCCGCGAGCTGCCCGAGCCCAACCTGACCTACAATGTCGGGGTGATGGCGGGCGGCACGCCGGCGGCGCTTGACGAGACCGGCTTCCGCGCCAGCGCCTCGGGCAAGACCAACGTCGTCGCCGCCGCCGCCGTCGCCCGCGGCGACCTGAGGAGCCTGACGCCCGAGCAGGATGCGCGCGTCCGGGCGCAGATGCAGGCGATCGTCGCGCAGCATCTGCCCAACACCAGCGCCGAATTGGTCTTCGGCGAGGACGGCTATCCGCCGATGGCGCCGACCGAGGGCAACCGCGCCTTGCTCGCCCGGCTCAACGGCGTGAACCGCGACCTGGGGCTCCCCGAAATGCCCGAGCTCGACCCGTCACGGCGCGGCGCCGCCGATTCCGCCTTCGTCGCCGCGGACGTGGACACGCTTGCGGGACTCGGCGCCGCGGGCGGGGGCAGCCATGCCGAGGGCGAGTGGGTCGACCTCGAGTCCCTGCCCCGCCAGGCCAAGCGCGCCGCGATCCTGATCACCCGGCTGACGCGGGAGCGAAGGCGTTGAATCTGCACGGGCTTGCGCTGGGTGTATTATTCATGTAAGTCACCTGTCGTCATTCAGGGGACCATGACATGCGAACATCCATGCTTTTGCTCGCCGCCGCCGGCTTCGCGCTCGCCGCCTCCGGCGCCTGCGCCCAGCCGGCGCCCTCGCCCGCCGCGGCAACCCAGGTGGACACGAGGCGCTTCGCCGCCGATTTCGACGCCTTCCTGACCGGGCTGGTGGGAGGCTTCCCGGACCTGCCTTCGCTGAGCGTGGTGGTCACGCGGAGCGACGGCACCATCTACGCACGGAGCTTCGGCCGGGCCGACCTGGCCTCGGGCCGGGCGGCGACGCCGGACACGCTCTACTACATCGCCTCCACGACCAAGAGCTTCCTCGGCCTCGCCATGGCGGCGATGGATGCGCGCGGCGAGATCGACCTGGACTGGACTCTGGCCGAGCTCGCCCCGGACGTCCGCTTCGCGCCCGAGCTCCACGCCGACCGGGTGACCCTGCGCCACCTGCTCAGCCACACGCACGGGCTGACCGGCACCGGCATCGCCTTCCGCCTCGCCTATACGGGCGAGCACGACCAGGCGACGCTCTGGCGGCAACTGGCGCGGCTGCAGCCCAACCGGGAGGCGCCGCTCGGCACCTATCGCTACACCAATCTCGGCTACAATATCGCCGCCTTGCTGATCGAGCGGCGGACCGGCCGGCGCTGGCAGGACATGATCGAGCGCGAGGTACTGGTGCCGCTGCGCATGACCCACAGCCTGACCCAGGGCACGGACCGGGCGCGGCGCCGCCTGCCCTTCGCCCTGCCCTATACGACGATGACCGCGTCCGGCGCGGCGCCCATCTATCTGGTCAAGCATGACGACACGATGCAGTCGGCCGGCGGCATGTTCGCCAGCGCGAACGACATCGCCCGCTTCCTCGCCGCGCAGCTCGCCGCGGAACGGGGCCGCGGCACCGGCCGCCTGCCCGCGTCGGTGATCGCCGGCACCCACCGGCCGATCGCGACCTTCGACGACCGCCGCGACGTCTTCCCCGCCACGGGCTACGGCCTCGGCTGGCTGTCGGGCGAGGTGGACGGCGCGATGCTCTATTTCCACTTCGGCGGCTTCCCGGGGGCGCGGGCGCACATGTCGTTCATGCCGGCGCGGGACGTCGGCGTGGTCGCCCTGGCCAATGACGACGGCATCGGCGTCCCGATCGCCGACCTCGCCGCCAAATATGCCTATACCTGGTTCGCCCGGGGCCGCGAGGCGGCGGCGGCGAGCGGCGCGCAATGGACCGAGCGCTTCAGGCAGCAATTCACCCGGATCCGCGCCGGCGTCGCCACCGCGCGGGCCGAGCAGGCGGCCCGGCCCTGGCGCCTGTCGCTGCCGATCGCCGCCTATACCGGGCGCTATTGCAACGAGGATTACGGCACGATCACCATCTCCGACCATAATGGCCGGCCGGCCATGGCGATGGGCCGGCTGCGCGCCGATGCCGGCCCGTTCGACCGGCCGGAGACGGTGCGGATGGAGGCCATTCCCGGGGAGGGCCGGCTGCTCAGCTTCGACCTGGCCGGGGGCCGTGCCACCGCGCTGACCTATGACGGCGACCGCTACCTGCGCTGTCCCTGAGTCGCGCCCGGGCGCGGATAATGGCTCCAGCGCAGCGGGCCGAGCGCTGCAAGCGCGCGCTGGAAGGCCGGCGCACCGGCGCCCCCGCCGAACCAGGCCTGGAGGAAGCCGGGCTGCAGCCCCGAGGCGGTGAAGCGCTGGAAGACGTGATCGTCGTCGAGCAGCAGCAGGGTGCTGCCGCGGGTGAGGCCATTGAGGCCGATCTGGGTCCGATAGTCGCACGTATGGTCGTGCCGCGCGGCGACCTGCAGGACCTCGCAGCGCTGGGTGCGGAGCCGCTCCCACGCCGTCGCCGGCACCACGGGCCGATAAGGAGGATCGGCCAGCGGCGCGGCATAATAAAAGAGCGCTTCAAGGCTGGGCCGAAGCGGCCCCCCGCCACCGCGGGGATCGGCCTGGGGCGCGGCAAATTCATAGACTCGCGTCGCCGCGCCGACCCCTTCCAGCGTCGTGCGGGTCTGCTCGATCGCGTCGATCTGGTAGCGGGCGCGCATCGCCGCCACCTCGGCCCCGTCGCCCTGGAGGAAGGCGCGCACCGCGGCCAGCCGCGCCGCCGGCAGCGCCTCCAGCGGCTCGAAGAAATTCTGCCGCTGAAGCACCAGGACGAGATTGCGGCGCTGCGCGGGATGCTGGCCGAGCCAGGTCATCAGCTCGGTTGCCGTGCCCGGCTCGGCGCCGGAAAATTCCTCCCAGAAGCGGTCCGCGCTGACCCCCCAGCGGACGTCCAGCTCGGCATTCACCGCCGCCTGCACATAGACCCGCGCTTCCAGCTCCGGCCGCAGCGCCAGCAGCTGGAAGATGAGATAGGCGCCGCCCGACCGGCCGTAGAGACAGAGCTCGCGCGGGCCGAGCGACAGCCGCCGGATGACCGTCTCGATGTCGCGCGCCCATTGCCGCCAGTTGAGCAGCCGGTAGGCCGTCGACCAGTCGATCTCGCCCTGGTCCCTGATCAGCCGGTCGAGTGCAGGGGCGCGACTGCGCCCGAGGATCGTAAGGACGTTCAGCTCGTTGCCGAACAGCTCGCGCTGCAGCCGCTGCGCGCCGCCCGGACGGACATAATATTGCTGCGCATCGGCGACCACCAGGACGGTCCGCCGTCCCGCCCGCCGCGGCGCGCCCCACTCGCAGCGCAGCGGAAAGTCGCCCGCCCCGGGTCGATCATGATCGATGGGAACTTCAAGCTCGACCGTCAGCGGCGGCGCGGCCTCCGATGCCTGGCCGAAGGCGCGGCCGGAAAAGGCCGCGAGTACGCCGGCCAAGGCCGCGCGGCGGGTCACGATCATCCTTCACTCCGTCGTTCGATTCGGAGAGATCGATGCTACACTTGTAGCAGTCCTGCAAGCGGGAAGGACGTCTAACCGTCTGGAACGGCACAGGGACCGGCGCCTGCCCCTTCAGTTCGAGCCGGCCGGCGATGGCACGACATAGCGGCGGAAGCGGCGCATCGCATCATCGACATAGTGGCGCGAGAGGCGCCGTTCGGCCGCGGCGAGCGGGGGATTCCACCCGAGCCGCGCGCTGAGGCGCCGCGTCCAGGAGAAAGCGCGCTTGGACCAGTTCGGCTGGGCGGATTCCGCCTCGGCCATGACCCCCCAGCCCGAAAAGCCGATCCGCGTCAGCGCGGCGCGGACGGCGGGCCAGTCGATATCGCCCTCGCCGACGCGGACGATCTGGTAGCGCCTCAGATGGAGCCAGTGGCGGAGGTCCTTGAGGTGGAGGCTGGCGGCGCAGCGGCCGGCAATATCGAGCCAGCCCTCGGGGCGGCCGAAAATGACATTGCCCAGATCCAGGCAGAGCCGCACGCCCGGCGAGGCGAAGGACTCGATGTAGCGGGCGCAGTCACAGGGGCTGAGCAGGAAGCCGTTCCAGACATTCTCGACGACGAGGACAATGCCGAGCCGCTCGGCCTCGGGCAGGATCGCGCGGACGATCACGTCGCGCGAGCGGCGGTCCACCTCGTCATAGCTGGCGTCGGCGCCGACGACGCCGGGGATCAGCAGCATCGCGCCGGCGCCCATGACGTGAGCGGCCTCCAGCGCCGCCAGCGTGGCGGCGATCCCGGCATCGCGGACCGCCGGCTCCGGGCTGGTGAGCGGCTTGCGATAATTCTCCCAGCAATGGACGGAATGGATGATGATGCCGGCCGCGTCCGCGGCCTGGCGCAGCGCCGCCGCCGGGCCGTCGCCGACCTCGAGCTCGATGCCCTCGAAGCCGGCCTCCTGTGCGATCCGCATCCGGGCCTGGAAAGGCAGGGATTGCGGCAGGCAGCTCAGCCGGATGGAGGGCCGGATCGCTATTTCGGCACCCGCTTCGCGGTCAGCAGATAATTGAGCGAGAGATCCTCGCCGAGCGTGAAGCCGCGCGTCAGGCTGAAGCCGAGGCCGGTGACGTCGACCACCTCCAGCCCGGCGGCGGCCACCATCGCCCTGAGCTCGTCCGGCGCGACGAACCGGTTCCAGTCGTGCGTGCCCCTGGGAATCCGGCCGAGCCCCTCGGCGAGGTCGACGAGCAGCAGCTTCGACCACATTGTCCGGGCGGGCGTCGACAGGATCAGCAGCCCGTCCTCGGCGACCGCCGCCGCGAGCGCGCCGACGAAGGCCGCGGGGTCGGCAACATGCTCGATCACCTCCAGCGAGGTAACGAGGTCGAAGCGTCCCTCGAGCGCCTCCGCGCCGCCGGTGCGATAGTCGATCTCCAGCCCCTGGCCGAGCGCATGCTCGCGCGCGACCGCGATATTCTCCGCCGCCGCGTCGATGCCGGTCACCCGGGCGCCAAGCCGCGCCAGCGGCTCCGCCAGCAGCCCCGCGCCGCAGCCAACGTCCGCGGCGCTCCTGCCGGCGAGCGGCTTCAGCCCGGTCTCGTCGGTCTCCCAATGATGGTCGATCTGCTCGCGAATATATTTGAGGCGGACCGGATTGAGCTTGTGCAGCATCGCCGACGAGCCCTTCGGGTCCCACCAGTCGGCGGCCATGGCGCCGAAGCGGGCGGCTTCCTCGGGGTCGATGGTGGAAGTTGGCTCGCTTGCATGTGCCATGGCCGCTCCCTAACAGGACCCCCGAGATTTTCCACCGTCCTCTCGGGAGCCCAATGCCACGCATCGTGATGAAGTTCGGCGGCACGTCAATGGCGGGGAGCGAGCGCATCCGCCATGTCGCCGGGCTGGTGAAACGCGAGGCGGAGCGGGGCAATGAGGTGGCGGTGGTGGTCTCGGCCATGGCGGGGGAGACCGACCGGCTGATCCAGTTCTGTCGCGAGGCGGCCAGCGTCTACGATCCGCGCGAATATGACGTGGTCGTCGCCTCGGGCGAGCAGGTCACCTCCGGGCTGCTCGCGATCACGCTGCAGGGCATGGGGCTCAACGCCAAATCCTATATGGGCTGGCAGCTGCCGATCCGCGCCTCCGGCCATGCGGCGGGGCTGATCGAGGGGATCGACGCCGAGGTGCTGGAGGGCGTGTTCAGGCAAAGCGGGATCGCGGTTATCCCAGGCTTCCAGGGCGTCACCGACCGCGGCGACCTCGCCACGCTCGGCCGGGGCGGCTCCGACACGTCGGCCGTGGCCCTGGCGGCGGCGATGAAGGCGGACCGCTGCGACATCTATACCGATGTGGACGGGGTCTACACGACCGACCCCCGCATCGTCCCCCGCGCCCGCAAGCTCGACCGGGTCACCTATGAGGAGATGCTGGAGCTCGCCAGCGTCGGCGCCAAGGTGCTGCAGACGCGCTCGGTCGGGCTCGCCATGCGCTACAACATGCCGCTGCAGGTCCTCTCCTCCTTCGAGGACCTGCCCGGGACGATGATCGTCGGCGACGATTCGATCGAGGACAGGAATATGGAACGCAACGTCATCACCGGCATCGCCCACGACCAGAACGAGGCGATGGTCACCCTGACCGGCCTCGCCGACGAGCCGGGCACTCTGGCCCGGATCTTCGCGCCGCTCGCCGCGGCGAACATCAACGTCGACATGATCGTGCAGAGCGCCCACGAGAGCGGCGACGGCCGGGTACTCACTTTCACCGTCCCGACCGCTTCCCTCGCCCATGCGGTGGCGGCGCTGGAGCAGGCGAAGGAGGAGATCGGCTTCGACGAAATCCGGACCAATACCGACGTGGTGAAGGTCAGCGCGGTCGGCGTCGGCATGCGCTCCAATGCCGGCATCGCCGCGAAGATGTTCGAGACTTTGGGCGCGCGGGGGATCAACATCATCGCCATCACCACCTCGGAGATCAAAGTCTCGGTGCTGATCCACGAGGATTATACCGAGCTGGCGGTGCGCGTGCTGCACACGGCCTTCGGGCTGGATCAGGACTGAGTGGCGAGTTGATTTATCTCGTCATGCCAGCAAAGGCTGGCATCCAAGCTGACTCTGAATGGACCCCAGCGTTCGCTGGAGTGACGGTGGGACATTGAACGACGCGACGACCAATATCGGCCACGACCGCCTCGCCCGGCTGATGAAGCGGGGGACCGAGTTCCTCGGCTGCGACCATGCGGTGCTGGGCGGGGCGATGAGCTGGATTTCGGAGCGCAACCTCGTCTCCGCCCTGTCCAATGCCGGCGCCTTCGGGGTGATCGCCTGCGGGGCGATGACGCCGGACCTGCTCGACGCCGAGATCGCCGAGACCAGGAAGCGGACGGCCAGGCCGTTCGGCGTCAACCTGATCACCATGCACCCGGCGCTGAGCGAGCTGATCGACGTCTGCGCGAAGCATGAGGTGAGCCATGTCGTCCTCGCCGGCGGCCTGCCGCCCGCAGGGTCGATCGAGCGGATCAAGGCGAACGGGGCCAAGTTAATCTGCTTCGCCCCGGCGCTGGCGCTGGCGAAGAAACTGGTCCGCTCCGGCGTCGACGCTTTGGTGATCGAGGGCATGGAGGCGGGCGGCCATATCGGCCCGGTCTCGACCTCGGTGCTCGCGCAGGAGATATTGCCGCCGCTCGCCGCCGAGGTGCCGATCTTCGTCGCCGGCGGCATCGGCCATGGCGGGCTGATCGCCGGCTATCTGGAGATGGGCGCGGTCGGCGTGCAGCTCGGCACCCGCTTCGTCTGCGCGACCGAGTGCATCGCCCATCCGAACTTCAAGAAGGCCTTCATCCGCGCCTCGGCGCGCGATGCGATCACCTCGGTCCAGATCGACCCGCGCCTGCCGGTCATCCCGGTGCGCGCGCTGAAGAACCGGGAGATGGAGAGCTTCGCCGCCAAGCAGCGCGAGGTCGCGCAACTGCTCGACGAGCAGAAGGTGGAGATGATGGAGGCGCAGCTCCAGATCGAGCATTATTGGGCGGGCGCGCTCCGCCGCGCGGTGATCGAGGGCGATGTCGAGACCGGCTCGGTCATGGCCGGCCAGTCGGTCGGCATGGTCAAGGACGAGGCGCCCGTCGCCGACATCCTGAAGCAGCTGATGGACGAGGCCGCGCACGCGCTCGAGCGGCGCTCGGTCGAGGCCTAACTGGCCGGGCGCACGCCTTCGATCTCGAAATAGATCGGGATCCGGACCCAGGCATCATATTGGTCGCGGCCGTTGCGCTGCGGCGGCCTGATCCGGAAGGCATGGGAGAGGCGCAGGCCGGCCGCGCCGAAGCCGATCCCGCGCGGCCTCTCGGCCAGCACCCGGCAGCGCCGCGCGCGGTTGTTCGCATCGACCTGGCAGCCGAGCCAGGCGACGCCGTTGGTGCGGCGCTCGAGCGCGATGCGCGGGAAATAGAGCCGCATCTGCGCGTCGGTCGGCCGCACGATCCAGTCGGGGCGCGCCCAGGTCTCGCCGGCCGGACGGTCGCTGCCCTCGCCGGTGCCCGCCGTGCCGGCGCCAGGCCCTTGCCCCGTGCCGACCCCGGTGCCGTTGCCGGTCCCGGCCTCGGCGACGCCCGGGGCGCCGGAGACGACGACGGGCGGGGCGGGGAGCGGCGTCGGCAGGGCGGTGAGCGTCTCGGGCGCGGGCGCCAGGGTCGGCGCGGGGCTGCGCGGCGCGGGCGAGCCGGCGGCTCCCTCTTTCTGCTCCGGCCCGGGCTCCGGCGCCGTCCTCAGCTCGACCGGCTCGTCGGGCGCGGGCAGGAAGGTCACCTCCAGCGGCACCGGCGCGAGCCGCGGCGGGACGGGCACGGCGGTCAGCAGGAGCAGCAGCAGGATCGTCCCCGCATGCAGCAGGCCGGCGAGCGCGCCGCTCACCATCCTCGATTCGGTCCGCGACAAATGTGCCATCGCCCCGCTCCGCTGCGAGGGCGCCAGCATGCCATTGCCCGCCCGCCGCGACAAGCGCGCGCGGCGGCGCTAGACTGGGCGCGTCGAAGGGAGGAGTCGATGGAGGTGAAGAGGCGCGAGCTGCTGGCCGGGGGGCTCGGCCTGGCGCTGGCCCCCCAGGTCGCCAGGGCGATGAGCGGGACGGCCGGCATGCACGGCCTGATCGGCAGGATGCGGGCCCGGCCGGGCCAGCGCGACGCCCTGACCGCCATCATGCTTGAGGGAACGCAGGGCATGCCGGGCTGCCTCTCCTACGTGGTGGCGAAGGACCCGGTCGACGCGGAAATCATCTGGATCACCGAGGTCTGGGACAGCAAGGCGAGCCACACCGCCTCGCTCCAGATCCCCGCCGTCCGCGCCGCGATTCAGCGCGCCCGCCCGCTCATCGCCGCCTATGAAAGCGGGCAGGAGACGATCCCGGTCGGCGGCGTGGGGCTGCGCCGTTGACCGCCGCCGACAGCCGCTTCACCGGCTCGATCCCGGCGCTCTACGACCGTTGCCTCGGGCCGATGCTGTTCGCACCTTATGCGCAGGACATCGCCGCCCGGGCCGAAGCGCTCGGGCCCGCCCGCCTGCTGGAAACGGCGGCCGGGACGGGCATCGTCACCGCGGCGCTCGCCGAGGCCATGCCCGAGGCGGAGATCGTCGCCACCGACCTCAACCAGGCAATGCTGGACGTCGCCGCCACGCGCGGCCTGCCGGCGCGGGTGCGGCTGCAGGCGGCCGATGCCCAGGCGCTGCCCTTCGCGGACGGGGAGTTCGAGCTTGTCGTCTGCCAGTTCGGCGCGATGTTCTTCCCGGACCGCGTCGGCGCCTATCGCGAGGCGCGGCGCGTGCTGCGGCCGGGCGGGCGCTTCCTGTTCAACGTCTGGGACAGTCTCGAACACAACCCGGTGAGCGCTTTGCTCGGCGATGCGGTGGCGGCCCTCTTCCCCGACGATCCGCCGAGCTTCTATCGCCGGATCCCCTTCGGCTATCACGACACCGCTCAGATCGAGGCGGATCTGCGCGCCGCCGGCTTTGCCGACATCGCCATCGAGACGGTGACCCGGATCAGCCGGGTCGACGCCCGGGCCGCGGCGATCGGCCTTTGCCAGGGCTCACCCATGGGGGCGGAAATCGAGGCGCGCGGCGGCGATCTTGCCGTTGCCACCGACGCCGCGGCCGCAGCGCTGGCGCCGCTCGAGGGCAAGGACATGCCCATGTCCGCCCATGTGGTGAGCGCCGGATGAGCGAGACTGGGACCGCCGCCTTCCTCCGCGCCGTCGGCGACGGCGATATCGAGCGTGTGCGCGACCTGCTCGCCGCCGACCCCGGCCTCGCCAATGCGGTCGGCCCGCATCCTTATTGGGGCGGCCGGCCGCAGGCGCTGCATATCGCGATCGAGACGAAGCGCCGGGACATGTTCGACCTGCTGCTCGATGCCGGCGCCGATCCCGATGGCCGCAATGGCGAATATGATCTCTGGTCGCCGCTGATGCTCGCCCTGAACCGCGACCGGGCTGACATGCGCGACGAACTGATCCGCCGCGGCGCGCGGATCGGCCTGGTCGAAGCGCTGCTGATGAAGGACGATGTCGCGGTGGACGCCCTGCTCGCCGACGGCCTGCCGCCAATGGCGCCGAACGGGGGCTCGATCCTCGCCTTCGCGCGGACGCCTTATGCGATCGACCAGTTGATCGCGCTCGGCGCCCCGATCGACGCGAAGGACCGGTGGGGCGTCACCCCGGTCGAGGCGATGAGCCGCGCGGGCGAGGATGGCGGCCTGCTCGTCCGCCACATGATGCGCCATGGCGTGACCCCCGATGCCGAGGCCTTCGCCCGGCTCGGCGACCGCGACATGCTCGCCGCTTTGGTCGAGAACGACCCCGCCCTCGCGCGCCGCGACGATCTGCTGATGGCCGCGGTCGACGGCCGCCATCACGACCTCGTGCGCTGGCTGCTGTCGATGGGCGCCGACGCCAATGCCCGCGCCGCCGGCCAGTCCCGCCAGAGCGCGCTGCACAATGCGGCCTGGAACGGCGATCTCGAGATGGTGCAATCGCTCGTCGATGCGGGCGCCGACCTCCACGTCCGCGACGCGGAGCATGACGCCACGCCGCGCGGCTGGGCCGAGACCGCGGCGACGATCACCAACAATCCCGCCTGCGTCGAGGTGGCCGCCTGGCTGCGGGCGCAGGGCGGCTGAGCCGGGCGCGCGGCGCGAGCCCATTGGAAAGAGCACCGCCTTTCTGATAGCGCTCCGCCCATGCCCACGGCGTCCGCCTCCTCAGCCCGGGAAATCCTGACCGGCCTGCACAACGTCATGGCCTCGAAGCTCGGCGCGCAGGCGAAGCTGAACAAGGTGGTGAAGATCATCGCCGAGGCGATGGCAAGCGAGGTCTGCTCCATCTACCTGCTGCGCGACGGCGTGCTGGAGCTGTTCGCCACGGTCGGCCTCAACCAGGCCGCGGTCCATGTCACCAAGCTGGCGCAGGGCGAGGGCCTGGTCGGCACGATCGCCAAGGACGTGGCGGTGCTGAACCTCGCCGAGGCGGCGAGCCATCCCGAATTCGCCTACCGGCCGGAGACGGGCGAGGAACTCTATCACAGCTTCGCCGGCGTGCCGATCATCCGCAAGGAGCGCGCGATCGGCGTGCTCGCCGTCCAGCATGCCGATCCGCGCGGCTATGACGAGGTCGAGATCGAGGCGCTGCAGACCGTTGCCATGGTGCTCTCCGAGCTGATCGCCAATGCCGGCCTTGCCGACCGCGCCGCCGCCGCCGAGGAGGATCGCGACGCCGGGACGACGCGGATCACCGGCCTGAAGCTCGTGGCGGGCATGGGCAAGGGCCATGCCGTCTATCACCAGCCGCGGGTGCTGATCGAGCATACGGTGGCCGAGGACATCGAGGCGGAGCGCCACCGCGTCTATTCGGCCTTCTCCAAGATGCGCGAGCAGATCGACGCGATGATGGGCCAGGCCGAGTTCGGCACGGTGGGCGAGCATCAGGAGGTGCTCGAGACCTACAAGATGTTCGCCTATGACGAGGGCTGGTCGCGGCGGATCAACGAGGCGATCGACAGTGGCCTCACCGCGGAGGCGGCGATCGAGCGGGTGCGCCAGCGCACCGCGCAGCGCATGCGCCAGATCGACGATCCGCTGCTGCAGGACCGGATGCACGATCTGGACGACCTCGCCAACCGGCTGCTCCGCATCGTCTCGGGCCAGCTCGGCACCGCCGCCCAGGCCGGCCTGCCGCAGGATGCGGTGCTGATCGCGCGCAATCTCGGGCCGGCCGAGCTGCTCGAATATGACCGGCGCAAGCTCAAGGCGGTGGTCCTCGAGGAGGGCTCGCTCACCGCCCATGTCGTGATCGTCGCCCGGGCGATGGGCGTGCCGATGATCGGGCGCGTCGCCAATGTGCGCCGGCTGGTCGGCGAGGGCGACCTCGTCCTCGTCGACGGCACCGAGGCGACTGCGCTGGCCCGGCCGACGCCGGCGATCGAGGAGGCCTTCGACACCAAGCTCGCCGCCGGCCAGAAGCGCCGGGCCGAATATGCGGCGGTGAAGGACAAGCCGTCCGTCACCAGGGACGGGGTGCGGGTCCAGCTGATGGTCAATGCCGGGCTGCGCGACGACGTCGGGGCGCTCGCCGCTACCGGTGCGGAGGGGATCGGCCTGTTCCGCACCGAATTCCAGTTCCTGGTCTCCGCCCAATTGCCCAAGCGCGAGGCCCAGCAAAGGCTCTACCGCTCGGTGCTGGAGGCAGCGGGCGACAAGCCGGTCATCTTCCGCACCGTCGATATCGGCGGCGACAAGAGCCTGCCCTATCTGGACACCAATCCGGAGCCCGAGGAGAATCCGGCCATGGGCTGGCGGGCGCTGCGCCTCGCGCTCGACCGGGACACGTTGATGAAGGCCCAGGCCCGCGCCCTGATCGAGGCGGCGGGCGGGCGCGAGCTGCAGATCATGTTCCCGATGGTCTCGGAGCCCTGGGAGTTCGATGCGGCGCGCAAGATCGTCGAGGAGCAGCGCGCCTGGCTCGCCGAGCGCAAGAAGCCGCTGCCGAAGCGGATCCTCTACGGCTGCATGCTGGAGGTGCCGTCGCTGGCCGAGATGCTGGACGTGCTGCTGCCGAAGCTCGACTTCCTGTCGGTCGGCACCAACGACCTCACCCAGTTCCTGTTCGCGGCGGACCGCTCCAATCCGCGCCTCGCCGAGCGCTACGACTGGCTGTCGCCGGCGATCCTGCGCTTCCTCAGGCGGATCGCCAAAGCGGCGGACAAGCACAATGTCCCGCTCGGCGTCTGCGGCGAGATGGGCGGGCGCACGCTCGAGGCCATGGCGCTGGTCGGGATCGGCATCCGCCGCCTGTCGATCACCCCGGCCGGGGTCGGGCCGGTCAAGGCGATGATCCGCTCGCTCGATGCCGGCGCGGCGGCGCGCGCCATGGACCGCCTCCTCAAGGACCCGCCCGCGGACTTTCGCGGCGCCGTCGCCGCCTGGGCGGAGAAGCATCGGGTGGCCATGGCCTGACCTCGCCCTGCCGCAGCGCGGCGTGGCCCATTGTTCCAGCCAGGTTGACTTCCACCCGGCCATGTGACGATGACGGCGTTCCTGGGGGCGCAGGCAACTCGAAGGCGAATCGATGTCGGATTACGGCGAGGGGGAGGAGAGATTCGTCTCGATCGGCGAACGGCTTCGCCGTGCCCGCGAAGCGCGGGCGATGAGCCTTGACGACGTCGCCAGCCAGACCCGCATCCCGATGCGCCATCTCCAGCATATCGAGCTGGAGGAATGGGACGCTTTGCCCGCGCCCACCTATGCGATCGGCTTCACCCGCAATTTCGCCAACGCCGTCGGCCTCGACGGCCCGACCATCGCCAACGAGCTGCGCGACCAGATCGGCGGGCCGCGCCGGCGCGCGCCCGCGCCCGAATATTACGAGCCGGCCGATCCGGCCCGCGTGCCGCCCAGGTCGCTCGTCATCGGGGTGATCGTCGCCGCCGTGCTGCTGGTCGGCGCCTATCTGCTGTGGCGCAATACGATCGGCGCCGATCCGGGCCCGGGGCCGGAGCAGACGATCGAGGTGCCGGAAGACAATGGCGCCGCCCCGGCGGCCAACGGCCAGGCGGCGGCGCCGGCCGACCTGACCGGCCAGGCGGTCACGCTGACCGCGCTGGACGGCGTCTGGGTGCGGATCACGGACGGCGAGAACGGCCCCTCGCTCTTCACCGGCATCCTTTCCTCGGGGCAAACCTTCACCGTGCCGGCGACCGCCACCCGGCCGGTGCTCCGGACCGGGCGTCCGCAGATGCTCCGCGCCAGCGCCGGCGGCCGCGATCTCGGCCTGATCGCGCCCGAGGAGCGCACCGTGATCAACGTCAGCCTGCTGCCGCAGGACCTGGCGGCACGGGCGTCCGGCCAGCCGCCTTCGGCCGCGCCGGCGCCGGCATCCTCGCCCGCCCCCGCGCCGGCAGCCACGGCAAGACCGGCCCGCCCGCGCCCGACGCCGCCGACGAGCCGGGCGACGGGACCGGTTCCCGCGGACCCGCCGCCGGCCAGCCGGCCGGACGCGCCCTTGTCCACGCCGCCGCCGACGCCCTAACGCAGCCCGTCGCTTAAGACTGGCGACAGAAGCGATGGTCACATAACATCGGCCTCAACCAGAGCGAGGATGCGGGGATTTTCATGCGCGTACATATTTTGGGGCTGGTTCTGCTCGCCTCGACGGCGGCGCCGGCCGTCGTCCAGGCGCAGCCGCGGCGCGAAACCGTCGAGCAAAGGGTCGGGCGGCTCGAGCAGCAATTGCGCGCGGTGCAGCGCCGCGTCTTCCCGAACGGCAATGTCGAGCCCGAGATCACCCCGCAGGGCCCGGCCCAGCCGGGCGGAGCGCCGGGCGGGGACGCGATCACCAGCCTGACGCAGCGGGTCGACGCGCTGGAATCGCAGCTGCGCGCGCTGACCGGGCAGGTGGAAGAGAATGGCAATCGCACCCGCCAGCTCGAGGAGCAGATCACGCGGCTGCGCACCGACCTCACCGCCCGGCTCGACCGGGTCGATCAGCCGCAGAGCGCCGCCCCGCCGCGGACCGAACCGGCGGAAGCGCCGGCGGAAGAGCCGGCCGAGCCACCGCCCGCGCGCGCCGAGCGCCCGGCGGCTCCCGCTGTGCCGGGCACGGCCGAGGAAGCCTATAATGCCGGCTACCGGCTCTGGGACCAGCGCCGCTATGGTGAGGCGCAGGCCGCGCTGGAGGCCGCCGCGGCGCGCTACCCCTCGGGCCGCTGGCTGAGCTGGACGCGCAACCTGCTTGGCCGCGCCTATCTGGACGACGGCAAGCCGGCGACGGCGGCACGCATCCTGCTCGCCAATTATCAGGAGAACCCGCAGGGCGACCGCGCCGCGGACAGCCTCTTCTACCTCGGCCAGGCGCTGACCCGGCTCAACCGGCGGACCGAAGCCTGCCGCGTCTATGACGAGCTCGCCCGCGTCTATCCGAACGTGCGCGAGGCGATCGGCTCGCAGCTCCCGCAGGCCCGGCGCGCCGCGCGGTGCACCGCCAGCTGACCCGCCGCACCGCTGCGCGCGGACGGCGCCGTTGCCCTACAAGCGAACGGGCTCCCCGGCCGGAGCCGGAGAGCCCGATCTCGCCTTCGAAACCTGGCTGACTAGCAGCGGCGCCCGGCACCGCCCGGATCGCCGTAGCGGCCCGAGTCCGAATCGCTGCAGGAGCGGCGGCGGCAGCGGCCGTTGCCGGCCGGATCGCCGTAGCGGCCCGTATCGGAATCGGTGCAGCCCGTGCGGCGGCGGCGGCGGCAGCGGCCATAATTGGCCCGGTCCGCATAACGGCCGCTGTCGCGGTCGGTGCAGCCCGTGCGGCGGCGGCCGCAGCGGCGTCCGGCGCCGCCCGGATCGCCGTAGCGGCCGGAATCGGAGTCGGAGCACTGGAAGGCCTGGGCCTCATCCGGTGCGATCAATCCGACGGTGCTGGCGGCGGCGACGGTGCCGGCGACGGTAAGGAAAAATGAGCGACGGCTCAGCTTGCGTGTCGTTTTCATCGGCGACCTCTTCCCTTTCGCCAAAGCGGATCTGCGCCCGCGACGCCTTGGCGTAACAGATAAATGCTCCCGGGGGAACCTTTCGCGGGCGAAAAAATCCTCTTTCCCGGTCATTTTTTGCCATTCTTGACGCAGGATAAGAGCGTGCCTTCTAACGCCGCATGCAGCGCCGCCCGCGGCCCGCGGGATCGCCGCTCGCGCCGCGGTCGCGGTCGTTGCACTCGCCCCGTCCCCGGCCCCGCCCGGCGGAGTCCGCGCCGCGGCCGCTGTCGCCGTCGGTGAGCCCGGTGCGCGGCCGGCCATGGCCGGCGGCGTCGGTCGGATCGCTGTCGCTCTCGCCGGTACGGCAGCGGCCGCGCCCGCCCGGATCGCCGTTGGTGCCGCTGTCGCCGTCGCTGCAGCCGGTGCGCGGGCGGCCATAGCCTGCCGGATCGGTCGGGTCGCCGTCGCTCTCGCCGGTGCGGCCGCGGCCGCGGCCGGCCGGGTCGCCCCTCGGCCCGCTGTCCGAATCCGTCAGCTGCAGGGCCAGCGCCTCGCCCGAGACGAGAGTGAAGGACCCGCCGAGCGCGATGCCGCCCAGCACGCTCGCCAGGAAGGAGCGGCGGCGCAGCCTGGGCCGTGCTTTCATCTTTCCTCTCCCAATGCCGTGCGGCGAAGCTAGACTCGGCGCGATGAACATTGGCTTGCCGGAACGAACGGCGCGCTTCCGCGCCGACCTGGCCGCGCTGGCCGGCCCGGCCCCGGCGGCATTCGGCGTGGCCGTGTCCGGCGGGCCCGACAGCCTCGCCTTGCTGCTGCTCGCCGAGGCCGCCTTTCCGGGCCGGATCGAGGCGGCGACCGTCGACCATGGCCTGCGCCCGGAAAGCGCCGCCGAGGCGGCCCTGGTGGCGGAAATCTGCGCCGCCCGCGCCATCCCCCATGCGACGCTGACCGGGCCGCCGGTCGAGGGCAATGTGCAGGCCGGCGCGCGCGCCCTGCGCTATGAATTGCTCGGCGGCTGGGCGCGGGAGCGCGGGCTCGGCTTCGTGCTGACCGCCCATCACCGGGACGACCAGGCCGAAACCCTGCTCATGCGCCTGCAGCGCGGCGCCGGCCTCGCCGGCCTCGCCGGCATCCGCCCGCGGGCCGAGATCGGGGGGCTGACCGTCTTCAGGCCTTTGCTCGGCTGGTCGCGGGCGGAGCTGGCGGCGATCGTCGCCGGGGCCGGCCTCGTCCCGGTCGAGGACCCGTCCAACCGCGACGAGCGCTACGACCGCGCCCGCCTGCGCCGGCAGCTCGGCGGGGCGGACTGGCTCGACGCCGCCGCGCTTGCCCGGAGTGCCGCCGCCCTGGAGGAGGCCGAGGAGGCGCTCGACTGGACGGTCGGGCAGCTCATCGCCGAGCGGGTCGAGCCGGTGCTCGACGGCCTCAGCTTCGACGCCGCCGGCCTGCCGCCCGAGCTCCGCCGCCGCGCCTTGCTCCGCCTGCTGGCGCTGCTGGTCCCCGCCGACCCGCCGCGCGGCGAGGCCGTGACCCGCCTGCTCGCCGCGCTCGACGCGGGCGAGGTCGCGACGCTTGCGGGCGTGCGCTGTCAGGGCGGGCCCGTCTGGCAGCTGGCGCCGGCGCCGCCGCGCCGGAGCGCCTAGCCGCGCTTCGCCTTTACCAGGGCCGCGTCGAGCGCCTGCAGGAAGCGCGAGCGATCGGCCTTGGCGAAGGGCGGCGGCCCGCCCCCGAACCCGTCGGCGCCGGCGCGCAGGTCGGCGAGGATCGCCCGCGTGGCCACGGCACCGCCGATCGAAGCGGCGGTGAAGGGCTTGCCGTTGGGGGCGAGCACCGCCGACGCGCCGGCCTTCAGGCAGCGGTCCGCCAGCAATATGTCGCCGGTCACCACCACCGCGCCCGGGCCGGTCCGCCCGGCGATCCAGTCGTCCGCGGCGTCGAAGGCCCCGGTGACCGTGACCCGCTCGATCAAGGGATGCTCGGGGACGCGCAGCCGCGCATTGCTGACGATGCGGACCGGCACCCCGTGCCGCCAGGCGACCCGGTAGATTTCCTCCTTCACCGGGCAGGCATCGGCATCGACCAGGATGATCGGGGTCTCGGCAGGGTTCATTCCCGCAGGATAGTCGCAAAAGCCGGCCGGTTTCATCTCTTTGTCGCACGCCCGGCGGCTTCCGTCGCGCCGCTTGCCCAAAGCGGCAGGAAGGCGGCATTATGCGCCCGCGGAACCGGCGCCGGATGCCGGAGTTAGCCGTCCGGGTTTCCCCGAGAACGATGGAGCACGAGCCATGTCCAGCATCCCCAACGACGCCATGCCCAAAGCCACCGCAGCGCCCGAGGAAGGCGCGGGCGACGGCCGCGTGAAGCGGGCCGCCAAGGCCGCCGGCGGCGCGGCGAAGAAGGCCGGCAGCGCCGCGGCCAAGGGCGCCGGTGCCGCTGGCAAGGCGGCGGGCAAGGCCGCCGGTGCGGTCGCCGGCGCCGCCAAGCGCAACCCGAAGAAGGCGATCGCCGCGGGCGTCGCGGTCGCCGCCGGCGTCGCCGCCGTCGCCATCGCCCGCTCGCGCAAGAAGAAGGCGTCGGGCGGCGCCAGCAAGGGCGGCACGAAGAAGAAGTAGACGGGCGTCGACCGTATTTCGGTTCGCAGCCGGCGCGCCATCATGTGCGCGCCGGCCGCTAACCCGCCGTTCACCGGCCCGCCCTACATTGCGGCTTTGCGCCCGAGCCCCTATCTTGGGCGGCGAAGGGAATATTGAATGGCCGATGACAATCGCACCCCCGGCAATGACCGCGAGCCTTCGGGCGGCGGCAACTGGATGAAGAGCCTGCTGATCTGGGCCGGCATCCTGCTCGCGCTCGTGCTCGTGGTGCAGACGATGAGCGGCGGCTCCTCGCAGGCCCGGGATGCGATCACCTATTCCGACTTCCTGACCAAGGTCGACAACGGCCAGGTGCAGATCGTCTCGATCGGCAAGGACGCGATCACCGGCCGCACCACGGACGGCGCCACCTTCCGCGCCAATCCGGTGCCCGATCCCACCTTGCCGCAGCGCCTGCGTGAGAAGGGCGTGCGCTTCGACGGCCAGCCCGAGGCGACGACCTCGCTCTGGATGCTCCTGCTCTACCAGTCGCTGCCCTTCCTGCTGATTCTCGGCATCGCCTTCTTCGTGATGCGCCAGATGCAGAAGAATGCAGGCTCGGGCGCGATGGGCTTCGGCCGCTCCAAGGCGAAATTGCTGACCGAGAAGCATGGCCGCGTCACCTTCGACGACGTCGCCGGCATCGACGAGGCGCGCGAGGAATTGCAGGAGATCGTCGAGTTCCTGAAGGACCCGACCAAGTTCGCCCGCCTCGGCGGCAAAATCCCGAAGGGCGCCCTGCTGGTCGGCTCCCCGGGCACCGGCAAGACGTTGCTTGCCCGCGCCATTGCCGGCGAGGCGAACGTGCCCTTCTTCACCATTTCGGGCTCGGACTTCGTCGAGATGTTCGTCGGCGTCGGCGCGAGCCGTGTCCGCGACATGTTCGAACAAGCGAAGAAGAACGCGCCCTGCATCGTCTTCATCGACGAGATCGACGCGGTCGGCCGCCATCGCGGCGCCGGCCTCGGCAACGGCAATGACGAGCGCGAGCAGACCCTGAACCAGCTGCTCGTCGAGATGGACGGCTTCGAGGCGAATGAGGGCATCATCATCATCGCGGCGACCAACCGGCCCGACGTGCTCGATCCGGCGCTGCTGCGCCCCGGCCGCTTCGACCGCCAGGTCGTGGTGCCGCGCCCGGACATCGAGGGCCGCGAGAAGATCCTGAACGTCCACATGAAGAAGGTGCCGCTGGCGCCGGACGTCGACGCGCGCACGATCGCGCGCGGCACGCCCGGCTTCTCGGGCGCCGACCTCGCCAATCTCGTCAACGAGGCGGCCTTGCTGGCGGCGCGGATGGGCAAGCGGCTGGTCGCGATGAAGGAGTTCGAGCTCGCCAAGGACAAGGTCATGATGGGCGCCGAGCGCAAGTCCATGGTGATGACCGAGGAAGAGAAGAAGGCGACCGCCTATCACGAGGCCGGCCATGCCCTGGTCTCGCTCCATGTCGACGGCTGCGACCCGCTGCACAAGGTGACGATCATCCCGCGCGGCCGCGCGCTGGGCGTGACCTGGAACCTGCCGGAGCGCGACCGCTATTCGATGAGCATGAAGCAGATGAAGGCGCGGCTCGCGCTCTGCTTCGGCGGCCGCATCGCCGAGCAGCTCATCTACGGCAATGAGAGCCTCAACACCGGCGCCTCCAACGACATCCAGCAGGCGACCGACATGGCCCAGGCGATGGTGATGGAATATGGCATGAGCGAGAAGCTCGGCTGGCTCCGCTACCGCGCCAATCAGGAGGAGGTCTTCCTCGGCCACAGCGTCGCGCGTTCGCAGAGCGTCTCCGAGGAGACCTCGCGGTTGATCGACCAGGAGGTCCGCCGCCTGGTCGAGGAAGGCGAGAACGTCGCCCGCAAGGTGCTCACCGACAATCTCGACGAGCTGCACAAGCTGGCCGGCGCCCTGCTCGAATATGAGACGCTGACCGGCGAGGAAGCGAAGCGCGCGATCAGGGGCGAGGATATCGGCCGCGAGAATCCGAGCGCCCGCCCGGACGTCATGCCCTCGACCGGCGCCTCGATCCCGTCGACCAAGAGGCCGCGCGGCGGCATCGGCGGACCGGCCCCGCAAGGGGCCTGACCACGATCGGCACCGACCGGGGCCGGCTGGTGACATGAGCCGGATCGGCCTTCTCGGCGGCTCGTTCAACCCGGCGCATGGCGCGCACCGGCGGATCAGTCTCGCCGCGCGCGCCGCCCTGGGGCTGGACGAAATCTGGTGGCTGGTCTCGCCGGGCAACCCGCTGAAGCCGGCCAGGGGCATGGCCCCGCTCGCCGCCCGCTTCGCCTCGGCGCTCGCCGTGGCGCGCCACGCGCCGATCCGGGTGACGGCGATCGAGCGCGAGCTGGGCACCGTCTACACCGCCGAGACGCTCGAAAAGCTGGTCGCCCGCTACCCCCAGCATCGCTTCGTCTGGCTGATGGGGGCAGACAATCTCGGCCAGTTCCACCGCTGGCGCGACTGGCGGCAGATCGCCCGCACCATGCCGATTGCGGTCGCGACTCGGCCGGGCTATGATGCAGGCGCTCTCAAGGCACCCGCCTGGGGCTGGTTGCGGCGCTTCGTCCGGCCCGTGGCCATGGCGAAGGACTGGACGTTGTGGAGACCGCCGGCGCTCGTGCTGCTTTCATCGCCGCCCGATCCGACATCCGCCACCGCCCTTCGCGCCGCCAATCCCGATTGGCACGAAACCGCCACAAATTCGTTTCACATGAAGGCACTGCGCGACGGCGTGACGCGCAGTCCGATCAGTTAAGGAGGTCAATTGCCAAGAAAAGTAGCCGCTCCGGCCGAAGACGGAGCCATCGAGAAAGCCGAGGCGCTGCATGACCTCGTGCTCCGCTCGCTCGACGACGACAAGGCCGTCGAAGTCGTCACCATCCCGCTGGCGGGAAAATCCAACATCGCCGATCATATGGTGATCGCCTCGGGCCGTTCGACCCGCCAGGTCGCCGCCATGGCGCAGAAGCTCGCCGAACGGATCAAGCGCGATCTCGGGCGCAACGTCCGCGTGGAAGGGCTGCCCGTGGCCGACTGGGTGCTGATCGACGCCGACGACGTCATCATCCATCTCTTCCGTCCGGAAGTGCGCAGCTTCTACAATCTCGAGAGGATGTGGGCGTTCGAGGACAATGCGCCGGCCGCGACGGCCGCGCGCTGACGTCATTGCGAGCGCAGCGAAGCAATCCAGCCCCGTGCAAATGGGTTGCCGCGTCCCCCGGGTCGGGCCCGGGGTCCCCGCAATGACGGGTTGAAATGCTCCTCCACGTCATCGCGCGGGGGAAGATCGGGCGCTCGCCCGAGGCCGAGCTCGTCCAGCGCTACCTGAAGCGCGTGACCTGGCCGGTGAAGCTCACCGAATTGCCCGAGAAGGGCGGCAAGCTGCCGCCACCTCCCGACAACAGCGTCACCATCCTGCTCGACGAGAAGGGCGAGCAATTGGGGTCCGTCGCCTTCGCGAGGAAGCTCGAGGGCTGGCGCGACGGCGGCAAGAGGGAGGCGCGCTTCCTGATCGGCGGCGCGGACGGGTTCGGCGATGCCGAGCGGGCCGGGGCGGACCTGCTGCTCGCCTTCGGCAAGGCGACCTGGCCGCATTTGTTCGCCCGGGCGATGCTCGCCGAGCAGCTCTTCCGCGCGACGAGCCTGCTTGCGAACCACCCCTATCATCGGGAAGGATAGGGGCATGCGGCTGTTCCTGCTGTCCTCGCTGATCGCCATGGCGGGCGCCGGCGCCTTCGCGGCGGCGAGCGCCCAGGATGCGCGGACCGATGCCGTGGCCCTGCAGCAGGCGCGGAACGAGGCCGCCCAGGCGAACCGGCGCTACCGCCAGCTCGAGGCGGCCTCGCGGCGCGCGACCAGCGAGGCCGACCGCGCCCGCATGGCCGCGGAGGCCCTGGCCGCGCAGATCGAGGCGGCCGAGGCCGATCTGACCGCCTCGGAGCGGCGCATCGCCCTGATCGCCGCGCTGCAGGCCGAGCAGCGCGCGCGCCTCGCCGAGCAGCAGGGCCCGGTGATCCGCCTCACCGCCGCGCTGCAGACCATGACCCGGCGCCCGGCCGCGCTCGCCCTCGTCCAGCCGGGCTCGGTGCGCAACGCGATCCACGTCCGCTCGCTGCTCGCCGCGACCATGCCCGAGATCCGCCGCCGCACCGCCGTGCTGCGCGCCGAGGTCGCACGGAGCAGCGACCTCAGGCGCCAGTCCGAGCAGGCCCGCGCCGCGATGGCCACGAGCCGCAGCGCGCTCGGCGAGCGCCGCGCCGCGCTGACGACCTTCGAGGCGCAGCAGCGCAGCCGCTCGCAGCAGCTCGCCGGCCTCGCTCTCACGGAATCGGACCGGGCGCTGGTGCTCGGCGAGGAGGCGCAGACGCTGGCCGGCCGGGTCAGCAACCGCCAGAGCGAGGAGGCGCTGACCGCGGCGCTCGCCCGCCTGCCCGGCCCCGCCCCGCGCCCGGGCGCCGCGCCGCCCGCGCCGGCGGACAGCATCCCTTATTCGCTCGCGGTCGAGGGCCGGCTGGTGACCGGCGTCGGCGAGATTTCGGAAGGCGGCGTGCATTCGCGCGGCCTGACCCTCGAGACCGAAGCGGAAGCGCCGGTGATCGCACCGGCCGCGGGCCGGATCATCTATGCGGCCTCCTTCCGCCGCTACGAGAATGTCGTGATCATCGATCATGGCAATGGCTGGACCAGCGTGATCACCAATCTCGCCACCCTGGACGTCGGGCGGGGCGCCGTCGTCATGCGCGGCCAGCGCCTCGGCCGCACCGGCACCGGCAGCCCGCGCGTGACCCTGGAGCTGCGCCGCAACGGGCGGCCCGTCCCGTTCGCGCAATTCCTGGCGGGATAGGCGCCGGAACCGCCCGTTCCCGCCTCCCGGCCGTTCATCGAACGTTGCTTTCCCCCGCTTTAGGAAAGGGGTAGAAGCCCGCCGAAAGTTTGAGCAGGATTGTCCATGGCCAAGAATTTGCTTCCCGCGCTCGGTGTCCTCGGCGCCATTGCGTTCATCCCCGCCGCCGCTTCCCTCGCCCAGCCCGAAGGTTCGGACTCGGTCCGCGAGATCAGCCAGTTCATGAGCGTGTTCGAGCGCGTGAAGGCGGAATATGTCGACCAGGTCACCGACGAGCAGCTGATCCGCGGCGCGATCGACGGCATGCTGAACAGCCTCGATCCGCACAGCTCCTATCTCGACTCCCGCGGCTTCCGTACCCTGATGACGAACACCGACGGCAATTATGGCGGCCTCGGCCTCACCGTCACCATGGAGGACAGCGCGGTCAAGGTGATCGCGGCGACCCGCGGCACACCGGCCGACCGGGCCGGCATCAAGGCCGGCGACTTCATCACCCATATTGACGGGCGGCTCTTCTACGGCGGCACGCTCGACGAGGCGGTGGACCGGATGCGCGGCAATCCGGGCACCTCGGTGCGCCTCACCGTGGTGCGGCCGGGCCGCGAGCGGCCGTTCGACGTCTCGGTCACCAGGGCGATCATCGACATTCCGGCGGTGCGCTCCGAGGTGCGGGGCAATGTCGGCATCATCACCGTCAACACCTTCAGCCGGGTCACCACCGACAGCGTCTCGCGGGCGGTGGCCGACATCGAGCGCCAGCTCGGCCGCCAGCCGGTCGGCTATGTGCTCGACCTCCGCTCCAATCCGGGCGGCCTGCTCGACCAGGCGGTCGGCCTTTCCGATCTGTTCCTCGAGCGCGGCGAGATCGTCTCCCAGCGCGGCCGCCGCCGCACCGACATCGAGCGTTATTATGCGCGGCCGGGCGACATCACCCGCGGCGCGCCGATCATCGTCCTCGTCGATGCCGGCACCGCCTCCGCCTCGGAGATCGTCGCCGGCGCGCTGCAGGACCATCGCCGCGCGATCGTCATGGGCGAGCGCAGCTTCGGCAAGGGCTCGGTGCAGACCCTGCTCCCGCTCGGCGACGGCAGCACCGCGCTCCGCCTCACCACCGCGCGCTACTACACGCCCTCGGGCCGCTCGGTGCAGGAAGGCGGCATCGCGCCGGACATCGCCGTGCCGCAGCTCTCCGATCCGGACTATCGCTCGCGCAACCGCGTGCGCGAGTCCGACCTTCGCCGCCACCTGGTCAACGAGGCCGGCGTGCGCGACGACGTGATCCAGGACGACGGCCGGCCGGATCCGCGCTTCCAGCTCACCGCGCAGCAGCTCGAGCAGCGCGGCATCACCGACTTCCAGCTGGATTATGCGATCCGGACGCTGGCGCGGCTGGGGCCGCCCTCGCAGCCGCCGCGCGTCGCCGGCGCCAATCCGCGTCCCGCCGCCCGCCGCTGATCCCGGGCCGCAGGATGACGCCGCTCGCCAAGGCCAAGGCACTGGCCCTGATCGTGCCGCTGGCCCTGGTCGGCGGCGCCTATGGCTTCCAATATGTCTGGGACGACCTCTGGCCGTGCGAGATGTGCTGGTGGCAGCGTTACGCCCATTTCGCGGCCCTGCCCTTCGCGCTGGCGGCGCTGGCGATCGGCAGCAAATTGCCCGACCGGGGCCGCTTGCTGGTCTGGCTGGCGGCGCTCGCCATCTTCGTCAGCGGCGCGATCGGCGTCTGGCATGCCGGGGTCGAGCTCAAGCTCCTGCCCGGCATCACCCAGTGCACCGCCTCGCTGGGGGGATCGGCGACCGACATGCTCAACGACGTGTTCAGCCGGCCGCTGGTGCGCTGCGACGACGTGCAATGGTCCTGGCTCGGCATCTCGATGGCCGGCTGGAATGCGATCCTTTCGATCCTTGCCGCGTTGGCCATCCTGTGGCTGAGCCTCAGGAAAAAGAAGGGCGCATGAGCGCCGCCGCGCCCGCCTGGCGCCCGGGTGACGCGCGGTCCGACAGCCATTCGATGCTGCGCGTCGACCAGGCCGGCGAATATGGCGCGACCCGCATCTATGCCGGGCAGCTCGCGGTGCTGGGCGAGCATCACCCGATGTCGGGCGAGATCGGCCGCATGGCCGCGCAGGAAAAGGAGCATCTGCAGCATTTCGATGCCCTGCTGGCCGAGCGCGGCGTCCGGCCGACACTGCTGCAGCCCTTCTGGGCGGTCGCCGGCCATGTCCTCGGTGCGACGACGGCGCTGATCGGGCCCCAGGCGGCCATGGCCTGCACCGCCGCGGTCGAGGACGAGATCGACGCCCATTATGCGGAGCAGCTGGCCGCGCTCGGCGACAGCGATCCGGAGCTTTCGGCGCGCATCGCGCGTTTCCAGGCCGACGAACGCGAGCATCGCGACATCGCCCTCGCCGCGGGCGCGGAGACCACGCCGGCCTACCCCTTAATCTATTCGGCGATCCGGACCGGCTGTCGTATAGCGATCGAGCTTTCGAAGAGGATCTGAGTCATGCGCACCCTTCTCGCCCTTCTCGCCACCGCAGCCCTGGCCGGCCCCGCTTTCGCCCAGCAGCCCGGCGTGCCGGTGCCCGGGGCGGCGCAGGCCCAGTCCGCGGCGCCCGCAGCGGCCACCCCGGCCGGCCCGGCCGACGTCCGCGTCAACCAGCTGATCATCTATGGCGACGATCCCTGCCCGGAGAGCACCGACCCGAACGAGATCACGGTCTGCGCGCGCCTGCCCGATTCCGACCGCTACCGCGTGCCGCCGAACCTGCGCGACAATCCCAACGAGCCGGGCAGCAACAGCTGGGCCAATCGGGCGACCGAGCTCTCCTATGTCGGGCGCACCGGCACGGACAGCTGCTCCACGGTCGGCGGCGGCGGCTTCACCGGCTGCTTCAACCAGATCGTCAGCCAGGCCCGCGCCGAGCGCCGCGCCGCCGGCACCGACTTCAACTTCACGCGCATGATCGAGGAGGCCCGGGCGCGCCGCGACCGGCAGATCGAGGAACAGGCGCAGCAGGCCGAGGAAGACGCCCAGCGCAACGAAGCCGCGACGACGCCGGCACCGCAGCCCGTTCCCTAAAGCGTGGCCAAGGGGGGACTTCGCCGCGACATCGGGCTGACCGGCTCGGCCTTTCTCGCGTTCAACGGCATTGTCGGGGCGGGCATTTTCGCGCTGCCCGGCCCGCTCCATGCGAGCTTCGGCGGCTTCGCGCCCTGGCTGTTCCCGATCTTCGGCCTGCTCGTCCTGCTGATCGCCCTGCCCTTCGCCCGGCTGGCGGCGACGCATGAGCGGACCGGCGGACCGGCCGAATATGTCGCGCCGTTCGGGCCGATGGCCGCGTTCCAGACCGGCTGGCTCTATTTTGTGGCGCGGATCACGGCGCTCGCCGCCAATGCCAATGTCTTCGCCACTTATGCGGGGACGCTCTGGGCGCCACTCGGCACCTCGCTCGGCCGCGGCGCGACGATCCTGGCTTTGGTCGCCTTGCTGACCTGGGTGAACATCGTCGGCGTCAAGCGCGCGGTCCGCGCGCTCGACCTGCTGACCCTTCTGAAGGCGCTGCCCCTGGTGGGGCTCGCTCTCTGGGGCCTCGGCCATGCCGCGCAGGGGCTGCCGGCGCCGGGGCCGGTGCCGCCTTTGTCCGCTTTGGAGGCGAGCGCGCTCGTCCTGCTCTACGCCTTTGTCGGCTTCGAGAATGCCTCGGTGCCGGCCGAGGAAACGGCGGACCCGAAGCGGACCATCCCGCGCGCCATCCTGTTCACCGTCGTCGCCACCGCCGCGCTCTACATGCTCGTCCAGCTCGGCTATGCGGCGGTGATGCCGGCGGGCGCCGCGCCGACGGCGCCGCTCGCCGCCTATGCCGAGGCCCTGCTCGGACCGGCCGGCGCGATCCTGCTCGCGGTCACCGCCATGGCCTCGGTCGCCGGCAATGTCGGCGGCTCGATGACCTCGACGCCGCGCGTCACCTATGCGCTGAGCCAGCAGGGCGCGCTGCCTGGCTGGTTCGGGCGGATCGCCGGCGGCTATGCGACCCCCGCCAATTCGATCCTGTTCATGGGCGCGCTCGGCGCCGTGCTCGCCATTACCGGCAGCTTCGTCTGGCTGGCGATCGTCAGCACCCTGTCCCGCCTCTTCGTCTACGCCGCCTGCATGGCGGCCCTTCCCCGCGCCCGCCCCGGCGGCCTGAGCTGGCTGCTGATGGCCGCCGGCCTCGCGGTCTGCATCTGGGCCGCGGCCCAGTCGAAATGGGAAAGCTGGGCGATGCTCGCGGGCTTTGTGCTCGGCGGCTTCTTCCTCTATGGCCTCGCCCGCATCCAGCGGGGCCCCAGACGTGAGCAGAACTGACCGGATCGATCCGAAGCTCGCCTTCGCGCTCGTCCTGTGCGGGACGGTGCTCGGCATTGCCGGCACCGACCTCGTCCTGCCCGCCGTGCCCGGCCTGCCGGCCGCTCTGGGCGGGACGCCGGCGGCGGCGCAGCTCGTCCTCGCCGCCTTCGTCGCCGGCGCGGGCGTCGGTCTCCTGCTGTTCGGCGAGCTCGGCGCGCGCTTCGACCAGCCGCGGCTGCTGGCCTTGTCGCTCTTCGCCTACGCCGCGGTCTCCGCGGGCTGCGGCCAGGCCGGCTCGCTCGACCTGCTCATCCTCCTGCGCTTCGCGCAGGGCGCCGCGGGCGCCGCCGCCGCCGTCTTCGCGCCGGGCTTCATCCGGGCCGGCTTCGAGCCGGAGGCGGGCGTGCGGGCGCTGGGCCTGCTCGGCAGCATCGAATCGATCGTCCCTGCGCTGGCGCCGGTCGCGGGGCTCTGGCTGCTGCACTGGTGGGGCTGGCAGGGCTCGTTCGACGCGATCGCCGTCCTCGCCTTCCTGCTGGCGGTAACGATCGCAGCGCTGCGGGACCGGTTCCCCAAACCTGCGCGCGCCACCCGGACCGGCGGCTATGGCGTGCTGCTCCGCGACCCGGTCTTCCTCCGCTACGCGCTGTCGCAGGCCTTCACGCTCGGCGGCCTGCTCACCTTCGTGTTCGGGGCGCCCGTCGTGATCACCGTCTCCATGGGCGGGACGCTCACCCATTTCATCATCATGCAGATCAGCGGCATCCTCTTCTTCGCGGTCAGCGCCAATTATGCGGGCAAGCTCGCCGGGCGCTTCGGCACCGAGCGGATGATCCTGTTCGGCAGCACGCTCTCCGCGCTCGGCGCGCTCGGCATCCTCGTTTACGCCCTGGCCGGCGGCAACTGGCCGCCGATGCTCGCGATCCTGTTCGTGCCGGTGAATCTCGGTCTCGGCCTGCGCGGCCCGCCGGGCTTCATGCAGGCGGTGATCGCCGCCCATGGCGACGACGCCCGCGGCGCGGCTCTGGTCATCCTGTTCATCCTGCTGGCGGCGGCGGGCGGGACTGCAGCGGCGGCGCCCTTCATCCTGGCGGGGCTGCCGGCGCTGGCCGGCTTCGCGGCGGCGATCTCGGCTCTGTCCGTGCTCTGCCTGCTCGCGCTCCCGAAGCTTCAGGCCGCTTCGAGCTCGGCCGAGACGGTTTCCTCGATCCAGCCGCCGCCCAGCACCCGGTCGCCCTGGTAGAGCACGGCCGCCTGGCCGGGCGAGACGCCATATTCGGGCTGGTCGAACCGCACGGTCTCGCCATCGAAGCGGGCAGCCACCGGCTTCGCCAGCGAACGCACCTTCACCGTGAGCCCTTCGCGCTGGCCCTCGCCGAGCCAGTTCACGCCCGACAGCCGCGCCTCGGCGACGGCGAGCGCCCGCTTCGGCCCGACCACGACCCGGCCCTGCGCGGGCTCGAGCCGCAGCACGTAGAGCGGCTCCGGCTGCCCGCCAATCTCGAGCCCGCGCCGCTGGCCGACGGTGAAATGGATCAGCCCCGGATGGGTGCCGAGCACGCGCCCGTCCCGGTCGACGATCTCGCCGGCCACCGCGGCCTCGGGCCGGACCTTCTTCACGATCCGGGCATAATCGCCGTCGGGGACGAAGCAGATGTCCTGGCTGTCGGGCTTGTCGGCGACCAGTAAAGCCAGCTCCCGCGCCACCGCGCGCACCGCGGGCTTGGGCATGTCGCCGAGCGGGAAGCGCAGGAAATCGAGCTGGTCGCGCGTCGTCGCGAACAGGAAATAGCTCTGGTCCCGCGCCGGATCGGCCGCGCGCCTGAGCTCCGGCCCGTGCGGCCCGGCGGCGCGGCGGACATAATGGCCGGTCGCCAGGCAGTCGGCGCCCAGCTCCCGCGCGAAGCCCAGCAGGTCGGTGAACTTCACCCCCTGGTTGCAGGAGATGCAGGGGATCGGCGTCCGCCCGCGCGCATATTCGTCGGCAAAGCGCTCGATCACGCTTTCCCGGAAGCGGCTCTCATAATCGAAGACATGATGGGCGATGCCCAGCCGGTCCGCGACCGTCTTCGCGTCATAGATGTCCTGGCCGGCGCAGCAGGTCCGCGACTGCGGCGCCGCCTCGCCATGGTCGTAGAGGCGCAAGGTCACGCCGATCGTCTCGGCGCCGCTGCGCGCGGCGAGCGCGGCCACGACCGAGCTATCGACGCCGCCCGACATGGCGACGACGATCCTTTTGCCCTTGAGGGGCCCGGCCAGCTGGAAATCCGCGTCCATCGGCGGGCTAGATAGGCGCTCTTCCCCGCCGCGCCCACCCCTGCCGGATTCGGGCACGAAGCGGCACGATCGTTTCGCTGCCGGCCCCGTGGAAACCACAGGGGACGTGCTTTACCCGCCCTTCACCCTATTTCGGTAGGACTCGCCGCTGATGGACGAGACCTTCCAGCTTCGCGCGAAGCGCATGCCCGGGCCCCGCCAGCCGGCGCCGCTCGACTATGACGTGCTCAGCGCCACCCTGATCGCGCAGCAGGCGGAAAGCCCCGCCGCGCGGGCGCAGGGCCGGTTCGACCGCAGCGTCAGCGTCGATCCCGGGCCGGAATTGCTCACCGAAACGGTTCTCGCCGGTCCTGCCTGGCAGGAGGCGGCCAATGCCCAGCGCGGCAGCTTCAACCGCGCCGAAGTCAAGCGTCGGAGGATTTTGCCGTAAACCAAGATCACCGGGATATTTACCTTGGCATTTTAGCCTTCCTTCAACCGTCTCCAGCTAAAGGGTTGGGACGCCGGAGGGCCGGGGAGCCGAAAGCGTGTTTTGTTTGAGGTACGAATGATCGAGAATCAGAAAATCCGTCCCGCTCAGGTCATCGGCCCGCTCGGCGAGCCGCTCACCATCGACTCGCTTCCGCACCCCTCGACCACGCGTTGGGTCGTGCGGCGCAAGGCCGAGGTGGTGTCCGCCGTCAATGGCGGCCTGCTGAGCGTCGACGAGGCCTGCGAGCGCTACGGCCTGAGCCTCGAGGAATTCGCGAGCTGGCAGCGCGCGGTCGACCGCTCGGGCATGCCCGGGCTGCGCGTCACCCGCATCCAGCATTACCGGACGCTCTACGAGCGCCAGCAGAATTATTGAGCCGGGTACGGGGCGCCCCCCGCCCCGCCCGACCGGAGGGAAGGGGCCGCGTCCTGGCCGGGACGCGGCCCCTTCTTTTTCTACCGTCGGTTCACCACCGCCATGATCAGCTGATAGACGATCAGGATCACCACGGCGCCGAGGATGGCGGCGAGGAAGCCTGCGCCCGTCCCCTCCTGGTAATAGCCGTATTTCTGGCCGAGCCAGCCGGCGAGAACGGCGCCGGCGAGGCCCAGCAGCAGGGTCATCAGGCAGCCGCCGCCCTGCCTGCCCGGAACGATGAACTTGGCGATTGCGCCAGCGAGGAGGCCGGCGAGAATCCACCAGAGCCAGCCATGGTCGGCCATGAATTGCGACATTGAAGTTCCTCCTCCATTCCCCCCGCGCCGCGGGCGGTCCGTCATGCCGGAGTGGCAAAAGGGAAACTAAGGTTGTAAGGCCCGGTTCCAGTGGGGCCCAGGGGAGGCGGGCAGGCCGTTTTTGGCTTGTTCCAGGTGCTTTATTCGGCTAACACAGCCGCTCTCGGGCGGCTGTGCGCCGCGCTGTACGAGTGGGGACGATGAAGACGATGAACTACGAGTCGAGCAAGTGGAGTCGCGAGGCGATCGACGACGTCCCCGTCGACGCCGAGGAGCTGATCCGCAAGCGCAAGCGCCGGCGAATCATCGTCGCGGTCGTGCTGATCCTGCTCGTCCTCGTCGCGGCCTGGATGATGATGGGCCGGGGCGGCGACGCCGGCGGCGAGAAGGCCGCGCCCAAGATGGCCGCCGGCCAGCGCGGCGGCATGCCCGCCGTGACCTTCATCGTGCCCGGCCGCCAGGACGTGCCGATCATGATCTCGGCGACGGGCTCGCTCGCGGCGGTGCGCGACATGCCCGTCGGCATCGCCGGCGAGGGCGGCCGCGTCGTCCGCGTGCTGGTCGAGCCCGGCCAGAGCGTGCGCGCCGGCCAGGTGCTCGCCGTGGTCGACCGCTCGGTGCAGGCGCAGCAGGCCTCGCAGCTCGCCGCGTCGGTCGACGTCGCGCGCGCCGACCTCCAGCTCGCCCAGAACAATCTCCAGCGTGCCGAATCCCTGGTCGGCCGCGGCTTCATCAGCCGCGCCGATCTCGACCAGAAGCGCGCGACCCGGGACGCCGCCGCGGCCCGCGTGCGCGTGGCGGTCGCCCAGCTGAATGCGACCCGCGCGCAGATCGGCCGCCTCGACATCCGCGCGCCCACCAACGGCCTCGTGCTGACCCGCAATATTGAGGCCGGCCAGATTGTCGGCGCCGGCTCCGGCGCGCTGTTCCGCATCGCCGCGGGCGGCGAGATGGAGCTGATGGCGCGCCTGCCCCAGTCCGACCTCGCCCGCCTGCCCGTCGGCGCGCAGGCGCAGGTCACGCCGGTCGGCTCGAGCAACGTCTATCCCGGGGTGGTCTGGCAGAAGTCGCCGGTGATCGACCCGGCGTCCCGCCAGGGCGTTGCGCGGATCCGCGTGCCGCTGAACAACGAGATCCGGCCCGGCGGCTTCGCCTCGGCCCAGATCCAGGCGGGCGTCGAGCGGGCGCCCCTGCTGCCGGAGAGCGCCGTGCTGAGCGACAGCCGCGGCAGCTTCGTTTACGTCATTGGCCGCAACGACACGGTCGAGAGGCGACCCGTGGTGATCGGGCAGGTCAGCGATCGCGGCATGGCGATCATCCAGGGCCTGAACGGCGACGAGCGCGTTGTTCAGGTGGCCGGCGCGTTCCTGAGCCCGGGTCAGAGGGTGCGGCCGGAAAGGGCGCAGGCACAGCCCGCGCGTTAAGGACGAACAGTCATGGGTTTCCGCAACATCTCAGCCTGGTCGATCCGCAACCCGGTTCCCTCGCTCGTCCTGTTCACCTTCCTGACGCTGGCCGGGATCATCAGCTTCATGCGGATGGACGTCCAGAACGATCCGGACATCGACTTCCCGGTCGTGCTGATCCAGATCGCGCAGCCGGGCGCGGCCCCGACCGAACTCGAGACCCAGGTCACCCAGCGGGTCGAGGCGGCGGTCCGCTCCGTCTCCGGCATCGACGAGATCAATTCGAACGTCCAGGAAGGCGTCTCGGTTACCTTCGTCCAGCTCGCCATCGGGACGCCGATCGATCGGGCGGTCAACGATATTCGCGATGCCGTGGTCCAGATCCGGGGCAATCTGCCGGAGGGCATCCTGGAACCTCAGGTGTCCAGCGTGAACACCACCGGCGACGACATTGCCGGCTTCGCCGTCGTCTCGACGAGCATGTCGCTGGAGCAGTTGAGCTGGTATGTCGACAACCGGGTCTCCAAGGAGCTGCTGTCCGTACCTGGTCTGGCCGCGGTCGAGCGCACCGGCGGCGTCTCGCGCGAGATCCGCGTGATCCTCGACCCGGCCCGCCTGCAGTCGCTCGGCATCACCGCCAGCCAGGTCAACGCCCAGCTCCGCCAGATGAATCTCAACGCCGCCGGCGGCCGCGCCGAGATCGCCGGCTCCGAGCAGTCGGTGCGCGTGCTCGGCAATGCCCGCGACGCCTATGCGCTGGGCCAGACCCAGATCGCGATCGGGGGCGGCCGCACGGTGAAGCTCGCCGACATCGCCCAGGTGCGCGATCTCTATGCCGAGCAGCGCGGCTATGCGACGCAGGACGGGCGGCAGGCCCTCTCCTTCTCCTTCCAGAGGGCGAAGAACACCTCCGACGTCACCGTCTATCACGGGGCCATGGAGCGGCTGCGTGCGCTCGAGGCCCGCAACCCCGATGTCCGCTTCGTGCAGCTGTTCAACTCCGTCGAATATACGGAAGGCCAGTATCATTCGGCGATGGAGGCCCTGCTCGAGGGCGCCGCGCTCGCCGTTCTCGTCGTCTTCCTCTTCCTGCGCGACTGGCGGGCAACCCTCATCTCCGCCATCGCCATCCCGCTTTCGGCGATCCCGACCTTCTGGTTCATGGAGCTGATGGGCTTCACGCTGAACAGCCTGACCCTGCTCGCGCTCAGCCTCGTCGCCGGCGTGCTCGTCGACGATGCGATCGTGGAGATCGAAAATATCGTCCGACACATGCGCATGGGCAAGACCGCCTATCAGGCGGCGATCGACGCCGCGGACGAGATCGGCCTCGCCGTCGTCGGCACCACCTTCTCGATCGTCGCGGTCTTCTTCCCGGTCGGCCTGATGCCGGGCGTGTCGGGCCAGTTCTTCAAGAATTTCGGCTTCACCGTCGTCATCGCGGTGCTGATCAGCCTTGCGGTCGCACGACTGATAACGCCCATGCTCGCGGCCTATTTCCTGAAGGCCAAGGGCCATGCCCCGCATGGCGAAGGCCGGCTGATGAACGGCTATATGCGGCTGCTCGGCTGGACCCTGAAGCACCGCTGGACCACCGTGGTCGGCGGCATCATCTCGCTCGTCGCGACCGTGATGCTGTTCATGATGATCCCGCAGACCTTCCAGCCGACGATGGACCAGGACCGTTCGACCGTCACGATCGAGATGGTGCCAGGCTCCACCTACCAGCAGGCCGGCGAGGTCGTCCGCCGGGTCGAGGCCGTGCTTCGCCAGCAGCCCGAGGTGGAGCTGCTGTTCAGCCGCGTCCGCGTCGGCGGCGCGACCATCAACATCCGCCTGAAGGAAGAGCGCGAGCGCACCTCGATCCAGTTCGAACGGGCCCTCGCGCCGCTGCTCAACCAGATTCCGGACGCGCGCATCTCCTTCCGCTCCCAGTTCGGCGGGGGCCGCGACATCATGCTGAACTTGGGCGGGGACGACCCGGCCCAGCTGAACCGCGTCGCCAACCAGCTGGTCGAGGAAATGTCGCGGGTGCCGCAACTGGTCGCGCCGCGCGTCAGCGGCGACCTGCAGCGGCCGGAGATCGTGATCAGGCCACGCCTCGACCTCGCCGCCGACCTCGGCGTCTCGACCCAGGCCCTGAGCCAGGCGATCCGCATCGCCACGCTCGGCGACATCGACCAGAATAGCGCCCGCTTCTCGCTGTCCGACCGTCAGATCCCGATCCGGGTGTCGATCAACGAGAATGCGCGCCAGCGCCTGTCGACGATCGAGAACCTCCCGGTGCCGACGACGAGCGGCGGCTCGGTGCCGCTAAAGCTGGTGTCCGAAATCAGCTTCGGCGCCGGCCCGACCCGAATCGAGCGCACCGCCCAGCAGCGCCGCCTCACCATCGGCGCCGACCTCGCCCCCGGCGTGATCAGCGGCGACGCCTGGGCGGCGATCAACCAGCTGCCGACGATGCGCAACATGCCGCAGGGCGTGCGCCAGATCGTGCTGGGCATGAACAAGTGGCAGGCGGAGATGATCGCCAGCTTCATCATCGCCGTCATCTCGGGCGTCTTCCTGGTGTTCGCGGTGCTGATGCTGCTCTACCAGCGCTTCCTGCCGCCCTTCGTGAACATGGGCTCGCTGCTGCTCGCCCCGCTCGGCGGCCTGCTCGCGCTCTGGCTGCTCGGCATCCCGATCTCCATGCCGGTCTATATCGGCCTGCTGATGCTGCTCGGCATCGTCGCCAAGAACTCGATCCTGCTGATCGACTTTGCGATCGAGGAGATGGCCGCGGGCAACACCAAGCGCGAATCGATCCTCGAGGCCGGGCACAAGCGCGCCCAGCCGATCGTCATGACCACCGTGGCGATGGTCGCAGGGATGATCCCGACCGCGCTGTCGCTCTCGGGCGATTCGTCGTGGCGCGCGCCGATGGGCACGGTGGTGATCGGCGGGCTGATTCTCTCGACGCTGCTGACGCTGCTGATCGTCCCCGCGGGCTTCAGCCTTGCCGACGGGCTCGAGAAGCGGCTCGGACCGTGGCTCGGGCGCAAGGTCCTGACCTACCGCGAGGGCGACAACCGGAACGATGGCGCCGGCGAGGCCGTTCCCGCCGAGTGAACGCGTCCACGCCGTCGAACCTGCCCGCCGGCTCCGTCCGCCGGGCGCCGCTACGCCGCCGCCTTTCCGCCAACCTCGTGCCGGTCGACCGGGCGCGGAGGATGCGCCTGCTCGCCACCGGGATGCTGGTGGTCATGGCCGCGGTGTTCCTGGTCGCGCGCGCCTTTCGCGACGCCCACCCGGCGATGGCTTATGTGCTCGCCTTCAGCGAGGCGGCAATGGTCGGCGGGCTGGCCGACTGGTTCGCAGTGACCGCGCTGTTCCGCCACCCGCTGGGCATCCCGATCCCGCACACGGCGATCGTCCCGGTCAACAAGGACCGCATCGCCGATACGATGGCGGTGTTCCTGCGCGAAAACTTCCTGACCGTCCCGGTGATCTCGCGGCGGATCCGGGCGATGAACGTCGCCCAGTCGCTCGGCGAGTTCCTCGATCCGCGCGAGGAGGCCGAGGGCCAGGGCCTGCGGTTGCGCGCCGGGGTCGCCAATCTCGTCGGCGATGTCCTCGAATCGCTCGACCAGGAAAAGCTCGGCGGGATCGCCAAGGGCGCGTTGCGCACCCAGCTCGAGAAGCTCGACGTCGCCCCGCTGCTCGGCCAGCTTCTCGGCGCGGCGATCGCCGACAAGCGCCACATGCCGCTGTTTGAGGATGTGGTGCGCTGGCTCGGCGCCACGCTCGAGGAGAACGAGCCGGTCATTCGGGCGATCATCCACGACAAGGCCAACGCCATCCTGCGCTGGACCA
>NZ_DASPNF010000001.1:0-118694 GCF_035626655.1 Allosphingosinicella sp. | reverse complement strand
TTCATCACCCTGAAGGAAGACCGCGACCGGACCAGCCAGGAGTTCGAGCGGGCGCTGACCCCCGAGCTGCAGAAGATCGCCGACGCGCGGGTCACGTTCCTCTCGCAGCAGGGCGGCGGCGGGACCGGGCGCGCGATCTCGGTAATGCTCTCGGGCTCCGATCCCGAGCTGCTCAACAAGACCGCCTCGACGCTGGTCGAGCAAATGAGCGGGCTCAAGGAAGTCGTCGCCCCGCGGGTCACCGCCGACATGCGCCGGCCCGAGCTGATCATCACTCCGCGGCTCGATCTCGCCGCCTCGCTCGGGGTGACGACGACCGCGCTGAGCCAGGCGATCCGTATCGCCACGCAAGGCGAGATCGATCAGAACAGCGCCAAGTTCTCGCTCTCGGACCGGCAGGTGCCGATTCGCGTCAAGCTGCCCAAGGAATCGCGGCAAAGCCTCGACACGATCCGCAACCTGCCGGTGCCCACCGCGAGCGGGGGCTCCGTGCCGCTCGAGCGCGTCGCCGAGATCGGCTTCGGCTCGGGACCGACCCAGATCCAGCGCTACAACCAGAGCCGCCGCGTGTTCGTCGGCGCCGACCTCGCGCCCGGCGTGGTCAAAGGCACCGCCGACAAGGCGATCAAGAACCTGCCGATCATGCAGAACCTGCCACAGGGCGTGTCCAACGCGCCGTTCGGACAGGACGAATGGCAGCAGGAGATGATCACCAACTTCTTCGCTGCGCTAACCTCGGGCGTGCTACTGGTATTCTCGGTGCTGGTCCTGCTCTACCGCCGGTTCGTCTCGCCACTGGTCAACATGGGCTCGCTGTTCCTCGCCCCGTTCGGCGGGATGCTGGCGCTGGTGATCTCGGGCGACGCGCTGTCGATGCCGGTGCTGATCGGCATCCTGATGCTGTTCGGGATCGTCGCCAAGAACTCGATCCTGCTGATCGACTTCGCGCTGGAGGAGATGAACAAGGGCGTGCCGAAGCGCGAGGCGATCCTCGACGCGGGCCACAAGCGCGCCCAGCCGATCGTGATGACGACGGTGGCGATGAGCGCCGGCATGATCCCGACCGCCTTGTCCCTCTCGGGCGACGCCGCCTGGCGGCAGCCGATGGGCATCGTCGTGATCGGCGGCCTGCTGCTCTCGACCCTGCTCACCCTCGTCCTCGTCCCGGGCACGTTCAGCCTGGCGCTGGGCGTCGAGGAGAGGATGGGGCCGCGGCTGCGGCGCTGGTTCACCACCGGCGGCAAGCAGGCCAAGCCACCGGCGCCCCAAGCGGCGGAATAATCGCGCGGCGGTTTGAACCATCGCGGATGCCGGTTATTCAACCGGCATGAAGGCGCCTGTCCGTTCCGCCGCCGCCCAGTCGGCCCCGATGCGGGCGCTGGCGACGGCGATGCTGGCGGGCATGGCCGCCCTGTTCGTCGCCGCGACCGGCCTGGAGGCGCAGCATGCCGCCTGGGGCTTCGTCCGCGCCTTCGCGGAGGCCGGCTTGGTCGGCGGGATCGCCGACTGGTTCGCGGTCACCGCCCTGTTCCGCCACCCGCTCGGCATCCCCATCCCGCACACTGCGATCGTGCCGCGCAACAAGGACCGGATCGGAGACGCGCTCGCCTCCTTCCTCAAGGACAATTTCCTCACCGCGCGGGTGGTGGCGAGGCGGATGCGGAACCTCGACGTGGCCGGCGCCGTGGGCAAGTTCCTCGCCCAGCCGCCCGCCGCCGGGGACGGGCGCCTGCGCCGGGGCGGCTCGCGGCTGCTCGCGGACATCCTGGAGGCGCTCGACCAGGAGCGGCTGGGCGGCATGGTGAAGACCGCGATCGCCCAGCGCATCCGCAGCGTGGAGATCGCCCCCCTGCTCGGCCAGACGCTGGAGGCAGCGATCACCAGCGAGCGGCACGTGCCGATGGTCGATTCCATCGTCAGCTGGGCCGGCCGTACGCTCGACGCGAACGAGGATCTGATCCGCGACATGGTCCATCAGCGCGCCGGCCGCTTCCTGCGCCTGGTCGGCCTCGACGAGAAGCTCGCCGACGCGATCGTTGACGGCTTGAGGAAGCTCACCATCGACATGGCGCTCGACCCGGATCACCCGATCCGCGCCAAGGCCGAGGAGGGCCTCGCCAGCCTCGCCCAGCGGCTCCAGCAGGATCCGAACACCAGGGCCCGCGTCGAGGCCTGGAAGAGCGACATGGTCGAGAATGAGGCGGTCTCGGCCTGGCTGGACGGGGTCTGGGAGAAAGCGCGGGCCGGCCTGCTCAAGGGCGCCCGCGACCCGGACGCCGCCCTGGCCGGGAGGTTCGGCGAGGCGCTGCGCCAGCTTGGCGAAACCCTGCAGACCGAGCCGAAGCTCAGGGCGGCGATCAACCAGTTCGCCCGCCGCGCCACGGTGGGCATCGTCGCCACCTATGGCGACGGCATCGTCAAGCTGGTGTCCGAGACGGTGCGTTCCTGGGATGCCGGCACCGTGTCGGACCGGCTCGAGGGCGCGGTCGGCCGCGATCTGCAGTATATCAGGATCAACGGCACCCTGGTGGGCGGCCTGGTCGGGCTCGTCCTGCACACGATCGAGGTCGCGACATGAAAGACGCCGACGAGGCGCTGCGCGAGATGGCGGCCAATCGCGGCTGCCGGCTGGTCAAGTCGCGGGTCCGGACGCCCGGCCGCGGCGACTATGGCAAGTTCGGCCTCAAGGACGCGAAGACCGGCAAGGCGGTGCTCGGCTTCGGCAAGAAGGGCCTCACCGCGACGGCCGAGGAGATCGAGGCCTTCCTGCGCGGCGGCGCCGCCTCCGCCTGGCAAAGCTCGGTCGGCAAGAGGCCGCCAAGGCCGAAGGCGAAGGCGAAGCCGGCCGCCGCGCCGAAGGCCAGGGCCGAGCCGAAGCTCGTGCTTCGCAATGCCCGTCCGAAGGATGTCGAGGCGCTCGCCGCGCTGATCGTCACGCTCGGCTACGAGGTGACGCCGGCCGAGCTGCGGACCCGCCTCGCCGCCCTGAAGAAGGCCGGGCACGAGGCGCTCGTCGCGGACCGCGGCGGCGTCATCGGCCTGCTGACCACCTGGGCGACGACGGTGCTGCACCGGCCCCGGCCGGTCGGGCGGATCTCGCTGATGGTGGTGGCCGAGCAGGCACGCGGCCAGGGTATCGGCGCCGCGCTGGTCGCCGAGGCGGAGGCGCGGCTGAAGGCCGCCGGCTGCGGGCTGGTCGAGGTGACCAGCAATGTGAAGCGCCTGCGGGCCCATGCCTTTTACGAGCGGCTGGGCTATGAACGGACCAGCCACCGCTTCGCGAAACATCTCCGGGAATAGCTGCGATGGGCTCGTTCGTCGCCACCTCGATGATCACGACGCTGCTCGTGACCCTGATCGTCGGCGGCCTGCTGGTCTTCGTCATCCTCCGCCTTGCCAGGGCCAATGCCGGCGGGAGCGGCACGAGCGTGGCGGCGATGACCGATCCGGTGCCGGGGACGATGCTCGTCACGGCCGCCTCCATGCCCTCGCGCCGCGCGGTCTTTCACATCAGCCGGATCACCGGCCTGGTCTCCGGCGAGGGCATCGAGCCCACCGCGGTCCAGTATAATGGCTGATCCGCACGGCGCTCTGGCCGAGCCCCGGCAAGCAGCTGCCGGTGATCGTCGACCGGGCCGATCCGCGCCGCTTCGCGATCCAGTGGGACCGGGCCGGCACGAGCGAGGCCTCGGCGCTCGGCCAGGCGGAGGCGCTGGCCGCGGCGATGCGGGCGAAGCGGAACGGCGACGGCGCCTGAGAGTCAGCCGGCGCTGACCCGCTCGATATCGGCCCCGACGGCCTGGAGCTTCTCCTCGAGCCGCTCATAGCCGCGGTCGAGATGATAGACCCGGTTGACCTCGGTCTCCCCTTCCGCGGCGAGGCCGGCCAGGATCAAGCTCATCGAGGCGCGGAGATCGGTGGCCATGACCGGGGCGCCGATCAGGCCCTGCACGCCGCGCACCACCGCCGAGCGGCCCCGCACCTCGATGTCCGCGCCCATGCGACTCAGCTCCGGCACGTGCATGTAGCGATTCTCGAAGATCGTTTCGGTCAGCAGGCTGGTGCCGTCGGCGAGCGCGAGCATCGACATGAATTGCGCCTGCATGTCGGTCGGGAAGGCCGGAAAGGGCGCGGTGGAGAGGGAAAGCGGCTTGATGCCGCCGTCGCTCGCCACGGTGATCCCGCTCTTCGCCAGCTTCAGCACGGCGCCCGCATCGCCGAGCCCCGAGAGGATGGCGTGCATCTGGTCCTCGCGCGCACCCGCCAGCTCCAGCGTGCCGCCGGTAATCATCGCGGCGCAGGCATAGGAGCCCGCCTCGATCCGGTCGGGCATCACCGCATGGGTGGCGCCGTGCAGCCGGTCCTTGCCGTGGACGGTGAGCGTGTCGGTCTTCACCCCCTCGATTTCGGCGCCCATCGCGATCAGGCAGTGGCAGAGATCGGTGATCTCGGGCTCGCGGGCCGCATTCTCGATGATTGTGGTGCCCTTGGCCAGGACCGCGGCCATCAATGCATTTTCGGTCGCACCGACCGTGACGAACGGGAAGCTGATCTTGCCGCCGACCAGCCCGCCCCTGGGCGCGATCGCCTTCACATAGCCCGCGGTAAGCTCGATCTCCGCGCCCAGCCCCTGCAGCGCCTTCAGGTGCAGATCGATCGGCCGGTTGCCGATCGCGCAGCCGCCGGGCAGCGACACCGTCGCCTCACCCGCGCGCGCGAGCAGCGGCCCGAGCACGAGGATCGAGGCGCGCATCTTGCGGACGATGTCGTAGGGCGCCACGGTCGAGCCGATATTGGCGGCGCGGAAGGTCATCACCCGGCCGAAATCACCCTTGCGCGAGCCCTCGATCGCGGTCGAGACGCCGAGCTCGTTCAGCAGATGGCCGAAGCTGTCGACGTCGGCGAGGCGCGGCAGGTTCCTGAGGGTGAGCGGCTCGTCGGTAAGCAGGGCGCAGGGCATCAGGGTCAGCGCCGCATTCTTGGCCCCGGAAATCGGAATGGTGCCGGACAGCTTCCTGCCGCCGCGAATGATGATCTTGTCCATGGGCTCCCCGTTTATCCCTTCCGCGCGCCTTCGCAAGCGGCCGTTCCACACCCGGAAAAAAGCGCGCAGAATGAATGACTTCTTGATTTGGATCAGGGATTCGCCCAAAAATCGTGCTTACAAAACACCCGGAAATTCAGAGCCTTGGGGGAAAGTACGTTTTGGTCAGTTGTCTCGCTGAGCGGCTCAGCCACTATGTCAGGCTGACCGAAGCGGAGAGCCTTTCGCTCACCCAGCTCGAAGATCAGGAACGGAGCGTGCGCCGCGGCGCCGTCATCATTCGCGAGAATGAGGGCCCGCGCGAGCTGTACATCGTGCGCTCCGGCTGGCTGCACTCGAGCGGCGTGCTCGGCAATGGCAGCCGACAGATCCTCCGCTTCCATTTCAAGGGCGACATCCTGGGCCTGCCCCTGCTCGCCTTCGCCGATTCCCCGGAGACGGTCACCGCCGTGACCGACGCGGTCCTCTCCCCCTTCAGCCGGGAGAGGCTGGCGCAAATCATCGCCGACCATCCCCGGCTCGGCGCCCTGATCCTGGGCCTGTCCGTGGCCGAGCGCGTGGCGCTGGCCGACCGGCTCGCCTCGATCGGCCGGACCTCGGCGCGGGCCCGGGTGGGCTCGCTGATCTGCGAGATCGTCGCCCGGATGCGGCGGCTCGGCGCGGTCGGCAATGGCGGCTATGTCCAGCTGCCGCTGACCCAGGAGGATATTGGCGACGCCACCGGCCTGACTTCGGTCCATGTCAACCGGATGATGCGAGTGCTGGTCGAGGACGGCATCATCGAGCGCAACGGCGGCAACCAGTTCCGCCTGCTCGACGAGAAGCGCCTGGTCGCGGAATCGAACTTCGTCGACCGCACCGGGCTGGAGACCGGCTGGCTCCCCGAGGCGCGCTAGGTCCGCCGACCGTCGTTCCCGCGAAAGCTGGAACCTCACTGCCTGATCGGGACACGAGAAGAACCGGGATTCCAGCTTTCGCTGGAATGACGGCAATGGATCGGAAGCGTGCTACGCCTTCTCCAGCGTGCACTGCAGCGGGTGCTGGTTCTGCCGGGCGAAATCGATGACCTGGGCGACCTTGGTTTCGGCCACCTCATAGGGAAAGATGCCGCAGACGCCGACACCGCGCTGGTGGACGTGGAGCATCACCCGGGTCGCATCCTCGATCCCCATCTTGAAGAAGCTCTGCAGCACGTGGACGACGAACTCCATCGGCGTGTAGTCGTCGTTCAGCATCAGCACCTTGTAGGGCGAGGGCGTCTTCGTGCGGGTGCGCGTCCTCGTGGCGACGCCGAGGCCCGTGCCCTCCTCGTCGTCCCGGCCCGCATCGCCCGCCATGGCCCTCAACTCTGAATCACGCATCACCCGCATAACGCGATAAATATGGCATGGTGCCCGGGCGCCGCAAGGGGGCGACTCCGACGCGCGCGGGACAGCCGGAATGCAAAAAGGGCGGCCGCTCCAACAGGGAGCGCCGCCCTTTCTACTGGTTCGGACTCTCGCAGTTACGCAGCGAGGGTCTTCACACGCTCGGCCGCCACGGCGTAGCGGCTGGTCAGCGGCTCGGCGACGTCGCCGGCCAGCTTCAGCACGTTCTCCGACACGCGGGCGCTCTCGGCGACGGCGCTGTCGAAGGCGCTGCGGGCGAAGTCGCCCTGAAGCTTGAAGAAGTCAGTCGCCGACTTGACGTCCGCGAAGCTCTTGAAGGCCGCGGTGGCCTCCTCGAAGCGGGTGCGGCTGTAGTTGGCGGCGTCCTGGCTCAGGGTCTCGATGCCCTTGGCAGCGACCTTGGACGAAGCGACGAGCGCCTCGACATTGCCACGGCCCAGCTCAGCGAGCTCCTCGATGAGCTTCGCATTCTTCTCCATCGCGGTCTTGGCCCGGTCATTGGCCTCGGTCACGACGGTCTTGATCTGCTCGGCGGCGGCGAAGCCGGCGGCGGCAGCGTCCTTGGTCGACTTGGTAGCCATGTTCTTGCTCCTCGATCTCAATCTCTCCCGGCGTTTGGGGCGCCGGTGCACTCATGTTGCGTTGCAGCATTTAGGCGCGCGGAAGCGAAATTGCAAGCCCTTTTTGTGCACTGCAACAAAACTGTCAAGATTGAGATATTTCAGTGTGTTAAGAGGTCACAATCCGGTCATCGATGTACCGCGGCACGAACATCGCATCGCAGTTGCAGCACTGCTCGTCTCAGCGTGCGCGCACATAGGAGCCCGGCGCATCCTCGATCGCCTTGAGCCGCCCTTTGCCCGGTGTGCGCACGCCGGCGGCGAGAACCTCCTCGTCGGAAATCTCGCGGAGCCACCGGCTCCAGTCCGGCCACCAGCTCCCCCTGGTCTCGGTCGCGCCGGCGATGAACTGCTCGAGCGTGTCCGCCTTCGCCTCGTTGGTCCAATATTGATACTTGCCGGCCTCGGGGGGGTTGACCACGCCGGCGATATGGCCCGAGCCGGCCAGCACGAAGCGCAGCGGCCCGGCGAAATGGTGGGTGATCTTCCAGACGCTCTCAGGCGGCGCGATATGGTCCTCGCGCCCGGCTTGGACGTAGGTCGGCGTCTTCACCAGCCTCAGGTCGATCGGCGTCCCGTCGATCGTCACCCCGCCCGGCTGGACCAGCCTGTTCTCGCGGTAGAGCTGCTGCAGATAGGCGCGGTGCCAGTCGGCGGGCAGGTTGGTGGTGTCGCCGTTCCAGTGCAGCAGGTCGAACTGCGGATAATCCTCGCCGAGCAGATAGTTGCTGGTGACGTAGGACCAGATCAGGTCACGGCCGCGGAGCAGGTTGAAGGTGGCGGCCATGTAGCGGCCGTCCAGATAGCCCTTCTCCGCCGACAATTGCCGGATCAGCTCGAGCTGCTCGTCGCCGATGAACAATTTGAGGTCGCCGGCCTCGGAGAAATCGACCTGGGCGGTGAAGAAGGTCGCGCTCGCCACCTTGTCCGCCTCGCCCCTTGCCGCGAGCAGAGCGAGCGTGGCCGCCAGCATCGTGCCGGCGACGCAATAGCCGATCGTGTGGACCTGCTCGACGCCCAGAGCGTCGCGCACCGCGTCGATCGCCTCGGCCTGGGCAAGCACATAATCGTCGAGCCTGATGTCGGCGAGGCTCTCGTCCGCCGACTTCCAGGAGACGACGAAGACCGTGATCCCCTGCTCCACCGCCCATTTGATGAAGCTCTTCTTCGGGTTCAGGTCGAGGATGTAATAGCGGTTGATCCAGGGCGGGAAGATGATGAGCGGGACCTCCAGCACCCGGTCCGTCATCGGCGCATATTGGATCAGCTGGTAGAGCTTCGTCTGCTTGACCACCTTGCCCGGCGTCATCGCCAGGTTGCGCCCGACCTCGAAGGCGCCCGGCTGGACATGGGTGAGCTGGCCCTTCTCCAGGTCGCTCAGCATGTTCTGGAGGCCGCTCAGCAGGCTCTCCCCCTTCGTCTCCATCGCCTTCTCGATCACCAGCGGATTGGTGAGCGCGAAATTGGAGGGGCTCATCGCGTCGACGAAGGCGCGGGTGGTGAAGCGCAGTTTCTCGCGGGTCGCCTCGTCCACGCCCTCGATCGCGTCCACCGAGCCGAGCAGCCGCTCGGAGATCAGCAAATAGGTCTGGCGGATCGTGTCGAAGAGCGGATTGTCCCGCCATTCGGGCGCCGCGAAGCGCTTGTCGCGGTCCGCTTTCTCCGCGAGCGCGGAAGGCTCTTCCTTCGCGACCTCTGCGCCGCCCGCAGCCTTGGCGAGCGCGCGCTGCCAGATGCCGAGGCCCTCGGTCCAGAGCTGCGCCTGCTGCTCCATCAGCTTTGCGGGATCGGCGAACAGGTTCATCCCCGGCCAGGCCTGCGTGACCCGCCCGGCATGGCCGGGATCGGCGGCGGCCGCCGCCTTCTCCGTCGCCTCGCCCAGTTGCTGCGCCATATGCTCCAGCATCATCTGCTGGGCGCGGCCCATCACCCAGGTCCAGTGCTGGAGATCCTCCAGGCTGGGCGCGGGGAAAGGCGACGTCGGCGTTTCGGGCGTGTCCTTGGTCTCGGCCATAAGGGCTCCTCGTCCTCACCGGCGTCTCTAGAGAAGCGTGCCCGCCCGGGAAAGGGCCGGTTTCGACGGCCTTGCACCGTCACCCTCGCATGCTATCCTCGCCGTTTCGGACCGGGGGGTTCGGGCCCCGGTGCAGCGTGGGGAGAAGACAGTGCGGAACATGCTGTTCGCAGCCGCGGGGGCGGCTTTGCTCGTGACACCGGCTCTGGCGCGGGAAAGCGCCTGGATGGGGCTCGGCGTCCGGGCCATCAATGCCCAGACGACCAGCCAGACGATCGAGGTGGACGGCACCAACGTCCCGCGCGAGACGATGTTCTGTTCGGAGGACGCCGCCGTGCAGATCGTCAGCGCGGAGTTCCGCTACCGCTCGGGCGACACCCAGACGCTGAGCCTGCGCACCCGGGTCAGGGCAGGCGATTGCTCGAGGATCATCGGCCTGCGCAACCGCGACGCGGAGCTCGCCTCGGTCAGCTTCACCGCCGATCCGGCCAGCCTCGCATCGGGCGCGACCGCGCGGGTCCGCGTGCTGGTCCGCTAGACAGGCATCGCCTCAGTTCCGGCTGAGGATGCGGTCGAGGCCGCGCACGATCGAACCCGGGTCGAGCAGGTTGACGGTCACCGGCTGCTGGCAGAGCCGCAGGCAGCCGCCGGCCCCCATCGCCGCCATGGCCGATGGCGGCTCGCCGGCGATCAGCCTGACGCGCGCGCCCGGCTCCGGCCGGTAGGGGACGCGATAGCCGCCGCCGGCCCGCGCCGGGCGGCCGCACACGAGGATATCGTCCCCCACGCCCTGCCGGCAGCGCTCATCCTCCACCCGCCGCCGCGCCGCGAGGTCGCCGAGCGGGTCGGGCGACGCGGCGATGATCCCCGACGCGACCGGCGCGGAAGGCGCCTGCGCGGCGGTGGACGATGCCGCGATGAGCAGAACGGGCAAAACGAGGTGCGGGATTCCGGCCATCAATCCCGGTTCGCCAGCGCCTGCGCGATGCCGCGCACGATGGTGAAGCCGATGCCGATGAGGTCGAGCCCCTCGCCGCACATATGGTCGCGGCCGACCGCCGAGCAGCGGGTGTCGCCCGCGTCCATCACATAGAGCTGGGCGTCGGCGGCGCGCTCGCGCGTGCCGCGGCTGACGTCCGGGCCGGACATCGGCACGCGGTAGCGCCGGTAATCGGGGCGCCGCCCGCAGACCACGACCTCGTCGTCCGTGCGGATCGGCGGACAGTCGGTCCCGAGCATCTCGCGCATCCGCGCCCGGTCGAGCGCGATCGCCTCGTCGGCGGTGACCGCTTGCGAATCATTCTGCGCGGCGGCGGGGAGCGGCTGGAACAGGGCCAGCAGGAACAGCGTCGGGAGCGTTCTCGACTTTGTCATGGGCTTTGCCTACTGCCCCGCGTGAACGCCCCCGTTCGGGCAGGGAGGATGACAGAAAAGATGGTCAACACAAGCCAGGTTCTCGATCGCGTGCTGGTGCTGGAAATGGTGCGGGTCACCGAGGCGGCGGCGGTCGCCGCCTCGAAGCTGATCGGGCGCGGCGACGAGAAAGCGGCTGACCATGCGGCGGTCGAGGCGATGCGCGCGGCGCTGAACACGCTCGACATCGACGGCACGGTGGTGATCGGCGAGGGCGAGCGCGACGAGGCGCCGATGCTCTATATCGGCGAGAAGGTGGGCGCGGCGCAGGACGGCGGCCCCCGCATCGACATCGCGCTGGATCCGCTCGAGGGCACGACGATCACCGCCAAGGCGGGCGCCAATGCGATGGCCGTGCTGGCGATCGCGGAGAAGGGCAATCTGCTGAACGCGCCCGACGTCTATATGGAGAAGCTCGCCGTCGGCCCCGGCTATCCCGACGGCGTGATCGACCTCCGCAAGAGCCCGACCGAGAATGTCCGCGCGGTCGCCGCGGCCAAGGGGGTGCGGCCCGACGAGATCATCATCTGCGTGCTCGACCGGCCCCGTCACGAGAAGCTCATCGCGGAGCTGAGGTCGCTGGGCTGCGGCATCCAGCTCATCCCCGACGGCGACGTCGCCGGGGTGATCGCGGTCACCGATCCGGACACGGTCATCGACCTCTATATGGGCTCGGGCGGCGCCCCCGAGGGCGTGCTCGCGGCCGCGGCCCTGCGCTGCGTCGGCGGCCAGTTCCAGGGCAAGTTGCTGTTCCGCAACGACGCCGAGCGCGCCCGCGCCGCGCGCTGGGGGGTCGAGGATCTCGACCGGATCTATCAGCTCGAGGAGCTGGCGAAGGGCGACTGCATCTTCGCCGCGACCGGCGTCACCGACGGCTCATTGCTCGAAGGCGTGAAGCGCCGCAAGGACTGCGTGACGACGGAGAGCGTGGTGATGCGCGCCTCGACCGGCACCGTGCGCTGGGTGAAGGGCCGCCACCGGCCGGAGCATGAGCCCGGGGCGCACTGAGAAGGTCGCGGCGTACAGCGACCCCGCCGTCACCCTGAACTCGTTTCAGGGTGACGATGGTGGATTCACTTTCGCAGTGCCCGCTCCTACACTCTCCTGATGCTCGATCCCGAAGCCCATGTCTGCGGCGTGACCCGCTCGATCCTCGGCCAGCCCTGGCGCTGGCGGGGGATGGCGGCGGGCGCGGGCGATCCGGGCTTCCGGCCCGACGATCTGGTCGACCAGCTGCTGCTCGCCCGGGGAGTCGCGCGCGAGGAGCTTGAGCGGCACCGCCGCCCGACCTTGCGCGAATTCATGCCGGATCCGTCCGTCTTCCGCGACATGGACAGAGCCGCCGAGCGCCTTGCGGACGCGGTCCAGGCCGGCGAACGGGTGACGATCTTCGGCGATTATGACGTGGACGGCGCCACCTCGGCGGCCCTCTTGATCCTGCTGCTGCGCGGGCTCGGGCTGGAGGCGGCGGCCTATATCCCGGACCGGCTGATGGAGGGCTACGGCCCCTCCGGCAAAGCGCTCGTCCGCCTCGCCGAGGCGGGCGCAAGCCTGATCGTCACCGTGGATTGCGGCGCCCAGGCCTTCGAGGCGCTGGCCATGGCGAAGGCCGCGGGCGTCGACGTGATCGTGGTCGACCATCACAAATGCGCGAGCCGCCTCCCGGACGGCTTCGCCATCGTCAATCCCAACCGGCTCGACGAGAGCGAGGAGGGGGCGGCGCAGGGCCATCTCGCCGCGGTCGGCATGGCCTTTCTGCTCGGCGCCGCCCTGCTCCGCACCCTGCGCGGACGCGGCCATTTCGCCGACCGCGAGGAGCCGAAGCTGATCGAATTGCTCGACCTGGTCGCGCTCGGCACGGTCGCCGACGTCGCCCAGCTCCGGGGGCTCAACCGCGCCTTCGTGACGCAGGGCCTCAAGGTCATGGCCGGGCGCCGCAATCCCGGCCTCGCCGCGCTTGCCGACGCCGCGCGGCTGAACCGCGCGCCCGAATGCCGCGATCTCGGCTTCGCCCTAGGACCCCGGATCAATGCCGGCGGGCGGGTCGGCAAGTCCGATCTCGGCGTGCGGCTGCTGACAACGGAGGATCCCGAGGAGGCGCGCGCGATCGCCGCGGAGCTGGACCGGCTGAACGAGGAGCGCCGGGCGATCGAGGCGGCGGTCTGCGAGGCGGCCGAGGCGCTGGCCGCCGCCCAGGGCAATCGCGCCGTCGCCCTGGTCGCGGCGCCGGGCTGGCATCCCGGAGTGATCGGCATCGTCGCCGGCCGCCTCAAGGAGCGGCTGCACCGGCCTGCCATCGTCGTCGCGATCGGCGAGGACGGCGTCGGCAAGGGCTCGGGCCGCTCCATCTCCGGCGTCGATCTCGGCGCCGCCGTGCTCGCCGCCAGGGACAGCGGCCTGCTCGTCGCCGGCGGCGGCCACGCCATGGCCGCGGGCCTCACCGTCGCCGGGGACCGGATCGAGGCGCTCGCCGACTTTCTCGACGAGCGCCTCGCCGCCGACGTCGCCCGCAGCCGCGATGACCGCGCCTTGCTGCTCGACGCCTTGCTCTCGCCCGGCGGCATCTGCGCCGCTTATTGCGATGCGGTCGAGGCGGGCGGCCCCTATGGCGCCGGCTGGCCGGGCCCGCACGTCGCCGCCGGGCCTGTCTCCATCGTGAAGGCGGACGTGGTCGGCAGCGGCCATCTGCGCGTCATAGCCGCGGGCGAGGATGGCCGCAGGGTCAAGGCGATCGCCTTCCGCATGGCCGAAAGCCCGCTCGGCGAGGCCCTGCTCGCCACGCCGCCGCACCGCCGGCTGTGGCTGGCCGGGCGGATCAAGCGCGACGATTATCATGGCGGCGAGGCGGCCGAGCTGCATCTCGAGGATGCCGCCTGGGCCGATGCTTGACGCTCGCCAGGCCAGCCCGTAAGGCGCCACCTCGCCTCACGGCCCCTTCGTCTAGCGGTTAGGACGCGGCCCTTTCACGGCTGAAACACGGGTTCGATTCCCGTAGGGGTCACCACCCTGCCATTGCCTTGGCCCGGCCGGTCGGCCAATTGGTGACGAGCGACTGCAGCAGGGGGATGGGCACTTGGCCGAGGACGCACAGAAGCCAAAAAGAAAGATCGGCATCGGCGCGCTGGCGATCGGCCTGATCATCCTCGCCGCGATCGGCTTCATCCTCTACAATGCGCTCGGCGACCGCGAGGCGCCCAGGGTCGACCTCGCCGCGGGCAAGAATTTCACCTGCACGGTGCAGAGCGTCTATGACGGCGACGGCCCGATCAACTGCGCCGAGCGCGACCTGAACGGCAACCAGGTACGGGTGCGCATCCGCGGCATCGAGGCGCGCGACTCCGACAATAGCTGCCGCCATCCCAATCTCTGCCCGCAGATGAGCGGCGCCGAGGCCAAGGCGATCCTCGAGCGGTTCGCGGTCGGGAGGCTGGAATGCACCTCCTTCGGGCCGTCCTACAACCGGGTCGACGCCTTCTGCCGCAATGCCAGCGGCCAGGACCTGAGCTGCGAGATGCTGAAGAGCGGCGCCGCAGTGCGCTGGGAGCAATATGATCCGGACGGGCGCCTGCTCCCCTGCGTCCGTGCCCGGCCGGGAGGGGCAGCCCGGCAGTGATTGGAAAAGTCCGCGCCGGCTTCCGGGATACGCCGCTCGGTCCGGCGGCGGTGATCTGGAGCTTCGGCTACCTCCTGCTCGATGCGATCGCGTTCCTGATCGGCCGGGCGGCGCCGGGGGTGACCCTGCTCGCCTCGCTGCCGATGTTCGCGCTCGGCGTCGGCCAGACGATCGCGCTCAATCATCTGCGCACCGGGCCGGTGCTGCAGTCTGCCTGGCTGCGCTGGCCCGCGCTGGTCGTCGCGGTTGTCGCGGCGACCGCCGTCCAGACCCTTTTCGACGTCTACTGGATGCGCTTCCTGGCCGAGAACCTGTTTCCGGCCTGGCAGGAATGGGCGCTCGACATCGACCTGCAGCGCCTGCTGACCGTCGGCTTCGGCTATGCCTGGACCTTCTGCCTCGCCCTCACCCTGCTCGCCGCGATGCGGGCGGCGCAGGACAATGCGCGGCGCGCCGCGAACGCCGAGACGGAAGCCGCCAATGCGGTCTCGGCCGCGCTCCGCCTGCAGCTCAATCCCCATTTCCTGTTCAACACGCTGAACTCGATCTCCGGGCTGGTCACCCTCGACCGCAAGCAGGAGGCGGAGAGCATGATCGACCGGCTCGCCGAATTCCTCCGCGCCTCGCTCAACGCCGATCCGATCGAGGATGTCATGCTGGCGCACGAGATCGACACGATCGACGCCTATCTCCACATCGAATCGGCACGGTTCGGCGACCGGCTCGAGATCCAGATCGACCTGGCGCCCGGGACCGAGGACGCGAAGGTGCCGAACTTCATCCTGCAGCCGCTGGTCGAGAATGCGATCAAGCATGGCGTCTCGGCGCTGCAGGGCACCGCCCTGCTCTACATCAGCGCGGCGCGGGAGGGCGACATGCTCATGCTGACCGTGGTCAACAGCTCGCCGGAATCGAACGGCGAGAGCTCGCGGCCGCCGGCCGGCACCGGGGTCGGGCTGGCGAACAGCCGGCAGCGCCTCGCCAACCGCTATGGCGGCAAGGCAAGCCTCGAGACCGGCCCGGTCGGCGATCGTTACCGGGCGACGATCCGGATGCCCTTCCTCACCTGAGCCGCGGCCTCACCGGCACGCCCGCCAGCCCCACTGGCCGCGGCTCGCCTGGTCCAGGTGGAGATGGTCGCGATGCGCGACATTGTAATCGGGCGACAAGACCGTTCCGAAGAGCGAGCAGGCGCCATCGCGCACCTCGCGCAGGAAGCGGCCCTTCGGCCCTTGGTCGCGCCAGTCGTTCACTATTGCGACCCTGGTGCCGTCGGCGAGCCGGAAGGCGGCGACGTCGAAGGCATTGGCCGTGGCATGCTCGCTCCACGCCCCTTCTCCCCGGCCGTACATCCGGCGGCAGCTATAGGCGCCGAAATGGTCGATGCCGGTCACCCGCCGGCCGAAATGGCGCTGGGCGGCAACCTGCACGACCTCGCGCTCCCAGACGAGCAGCGCCGCCGCCACGGGGCAGGAAAAGCCGACATCGGCCGGCCGGTAGGAGATTTCCCGCGCGCCGAAGCGAACCGCGTCCCGATAGCCGCATTGCGCGCCCTCCGCCCGCGGCGGGAGCGCCGTGAACGCCGCTCCCGCCGCGGCGAGCAGCGCCCGGCAGCGCCCCGGTTCGTCGGCCAGCCCGGCCAGCTTGCGGCCGGTGAAGGCGCCAACGGGCTGCCGGAGGTCCAGCGCCGTCCACGGCACGTCCTGCGGATAGCGGCGCGCATAATCCAATATGGCCAGGACGCCGAGGACGAGCGCCGCGAGCGGCAGCAGAAGCAGCAGGATCCGCCGCGCCCTTCGCATCAGCGCCGGCGCGCGGTCTCCAGCGGCTCGCTGGTCACCGGATAGCCGATCCCCTCCGGAATGCAGACGTGCGGCGCGCCATCCACCTCCGCGACCCAGGGCGTGATCCGGATCACGGGATGACGGGCCGCATCGCGATATGCGTCGGCGATGGACGCGAAGCCGGCGAGCCGTTCGAGGTTGCGCCGGGTGGGGAAGATGACATGGGCCCGGCCGGCATCGACTTCGGCGAGGATCTCCGCCGCACTCGCCCAGAAGGCGCGGACGGCCTCGGCCTCGGCGACCGCCGGCGCCGGTGCGCCCGCCGGCGCCTCGGCCAGGAAAAAGAAGGTGTCGAACCGGCGGGTCTCACGGAAGTTCGGACACCAGCGCGCGAACGGGGTCAGCGCCTCCAGCGCCAGCGCGAGCCCCTGCTCGGCCAGCAATGCCGCGAACGGCCGGCCCGCAAGGATCCCGTCGCGGAGCGCCTGCACCTGCGCCGCGTCGGGGGCCGGGACGATCCCCGGCGCGAGCCCGGTCTCCTCGATCGTCTCGCGGATCGCCGCGATTCGCGCGGCCGCCAGCGGAAGCGCGCTGTCCCCTGCCGTGACATGATCGTCCGCGTCGATCCGCCCGCCGGGGAAGACGAGCGCGCCGGCGGCGAAGGCCATCTGCCCCGTCCGCTCGGTCATCAGCAGTTCCGGCGGCCCGCCGGCCACTGGGCGCATCAGCACGAGCGTGGCGGCCGGAATCGGATCGGGAAGCTCGGACATCTTTCCTTGCGTGCGCCGGGAGGGCTCCGCGACGGCGGCTATCATGCCGGGGTCAAAAGGCCAAATCCGCTCCGAAGCGGAGCCGATTGTTTCCATGACGGCCTGATGCAGGTTATCCTGCAGCCATGAGTCGGGATCGTGTCGCCAGGTTGACAGAGGGCCAGCGTGCCGTGCTGCGCATGGTCGACCGCCATCTCGAGACGAAGGAGATCGCGCGGGCGCTCGGCATCAGCCCGGACGGCGTCAACCAGCGCATCAAGGCGGCGATGCGCACGCTCGGCGTCAACAAAAGGCGCGATGCCGCTCTCATGCTCGCCGAAACCGAGGCGCCGGACGCCTACCAGCCGCAGGTATACCCGCCGCGGGACATTGCGGATGGGTCCGGTTCGGCGACATTCGGCCTATCGACCGAGGGCGGGCAGGGATCGGGGCCGCTCCCGGCCGGGGCGATGCGGGAAGAACAGGCTGCCTTCGCGGCGGCGCCCTCGCTCCGGCCGAGACGGCTCCGGTTGCCGCTCCCAGTCCGGGGAGGCAGGCCAGATGACCTGAATGCGCTGCAAAGGCTGGGGTGGATATTCGGGACGATGCTCCTGATCGCCTTCGCCTTCGGTGTCTTCCTCGCCGGAATGGAAGCCCTGTCTAGGCTCGGTCGGGCCGTAAGCTAGTTTCGCAGACCTGATTGCCAACAGCGGAAACGCGCCGGCGACGCAGCCGGCGGGGGGAGAGGATTCATGCCCAGACTACGCCAAGCCGTGGCCCAGAAAGTGGCCGACCGCCTGTTCGCCGTGGAGAGCGCGATCGATCTCGCGCTGACCCGCGCTGCCGAGCTCAATGCCGCCATGCCGCAGGCCCGGACCGAGGCGCGTCTGCCGGCGATGATCGGCCAGGCCGCGCTCGACCGGGCGGCGGAGGCCTTCACCGCGCTCGTCGAGGCGCGCCGCCGGATCGTCGCCACCCACCAGTCGCTTGACGAGGCGCGCCTGCAGATCGGCCTCGCCGAGGTCGCCTCGGGCGACACCGTGCCCAAGACGCCGCCGGGCTTCACCGAGGCCGCGGCAGGCGAGGCGCCGGTCGCGCAGCTGCGCGCCGTCGCCTGAGGAGGGCCACCGCTTGACCGCGTCGTGCAGCCATGATCCGGTCAGGCGGTGAACTATCCTTTCGTCGCGCTCCTGGCCCTCTGCACTCTCTATGCCCTCTGGGCGGGAGGCGGGCCGGAGCGGATCGGGGCGGCGGTCTACGGGCTGTCCGTGGCCGCCTCCCACCTGATCCTCACCGCGCACGACCAGCGCTGGCTGAACGTCGAAACCGGAGTGTTCATCGTCGATGTCGTCACCTTTCTCGCCTTCGTCCCCATTGCCCTTCGGGCCGACCGCTTCTGGCCCTTATGGGTGAGCGCCTTTCTCGGCCTCGGCGTGCTTGGCCATCTGGCGCGGCTCGTGGGGCCCGACACCTTCTGGTGGGCCTATGCGGTGGTGCTGACGATCTGGAGCTATCCGATCGTCCTGCTGATCGCGCTGGGCACCTTCCTGCATCGCCGGAGGCTGGCCCGTCACGGTGCCGACAGATCCTGGGTGAGCTCCTCCGGCCGATCGGACCCGGGGCCGCCGGCTGGGCCGACCGGCTGATCGGCGAGTTCGGCTCGCTCGGCGCGGCCCTCGCCGCACCGCCGGCCGCACAGCAACGGGTCCTGGGCGAGGAGCAGAGGGTGGTCGCCTGGCTCGCCACGCTGCGCTCGGCGATGCTCCACGCGCTGCGCCGCGAGGCGCTGCAGGGGCCGGTGCTCGGCGATTCCGACGCCGTCACCGACTATCTCTTCGCGGCCATGGCCCACGAGCCGGTCGAGCAGCTGCGCGTCCTCTACCTCAACACCCGCAACCGCCTGCTGCTCGACGAGACGGTGATCGAGGGGTCGGTCAACGTCGCGCCCATCTATCCCCGCGAGATCGTCAGGCGGTCGCTCGAAGTGGGCGCGACCGCGCTCATTCTCGCCCACAACCATCCGTCCGGCGACCCGAAGCCCAGCCGTGAGGATGTGCGCCTCACCCGCCTCGTCGCCACGGCCGGGGAGCCGCTCGACATCAGGCTTCACGACCATGTCATCGTCGCCCGTTCGGGCTGGATCAGCCTCCGCGCAGCAGGATATTTGTGATGCACCAGACCAGCAGCCTCGACTATCGCCCGCCCGCCGCGGCGCCGGCCACCGACCAGGCCGGGGAGCGCGCCCATGCCCGCGCCTGGGCCGACCGCCTCTACGCCGAGCGGCGGCGCCGCGACGCCATGTTCCCGCCCGCTCTGTTCGGCGAGCCGGCCTGGGACCTGCTGCTCGCCATGTTCACAGCGCGCGAACGCGGCCAGGCGATGATCCTGTGCAAGGCCTATAAGGCGGCGGGGGTGTCGGACACGACCGGGCGCCGCCTGCTCGACCGGATGGAGGAGGAAGGGCTGATCACCCGCCGCCGCGCCCCGCGCTCGCGCAAGATGCGGATCGTCGAGCTCACCGACCGGTCGATCGAGCTGCTCGTCCGCTATCTCGCACGGGGCGCCTAGCTCGGCGCGGGACGTCCCCGCGCCGATTTCGCGCGCGGCGGCGTGGTCTGCTAGGCTCCCGGGAAGACTCGCCGGGAGAAGGCCATGGTCAGGCTCGATCATATCAACATCCAGACCGTGAAGCTGGCAGAGACCGTCGCTTTCTACCGCGACGTGCTCGACCTGCGGGCGGGCGATCCGCCGCCGCCGCTCGATCCCGCGCAGGTGCAATGGATGTTCGACGTCGAGGGGAATGCGATCTTCCACCTCTCCACGCCCGGCGCGCTGAACGCGATCGGCGACGTCAACAAGGGCGCCGATACCGGGGCGGTCCATCATGTCGCGCTCTCCTGCAAGGGCCATGACGAGATGATCGGGAAGCTCGACTGCATGGGCCTTCACCACCGCGGGAACCATGTCGCCGCGATCGACCTCAAGCAGATTTTCGTCCGCGATCCGAACGGCGTCCTGCTCGAGCTCAACTACCGCAAAGGTAACCACTAGACCGCACTGCCAGCCTTCCGCCCTGCGCTCCCAGTCTGTAAGACGGGGCGCAAGAGAGGAAGTCTGTGCAGTTCGAAGACCAGATCTCCGGGATCCTTCGCCGGCACGAGGGGCGCAAGGGCGCATTGCTGCCGATCCTGAACGATGTGCAGGCGGCGCTCGGCCATGTCCCGGCCACCGCGGTGCCGCTGATCGCCGAGGCGCTGAACCTGTCGCGCGCCGAGGTCCATGGCGTGGTCACTTTCTATCATGACCTGAAGCCGGCCCCCGCGGACCTGCCGGTGGTGAAGCTCTGCCGGGCCGAGGCCTGCCAGGCGCGCGGCGTCGAGGCGCTGGCCCCCGTGTTCGAGGCGGACGAGCGGATCCAGGTCGAGACCGTCTATTGCCTCGGCCTCTGCGCCAGCGGGCCCTCGGCCATGGTCGGCGACCGCGTCTTCGCCCGGCTGGACGAGGCAGGCGCGAAAAAGCTGATCGGCGAGGTCGCTGCATGAGGGTCTTCGTCCCCGGCGATGCCGCCGCCTGCGCGGTCGGCGCCGATGCGGTCGCCGCGGCCGTCGGCGAGGGCGTCGTCCGCAACGGCTCGCGCGGCATGTTCGAGCTCGAGCCCTTGCTGGAGATCGAGACCGACGCGGGCCGGATCGGTTTTGCCCGCGTCACGCCCGACGACGTCCCGGCGATCCTGGCCGAGCGCGAGGCGCATCCCAAATGCGTCGGCCCCGTCGAGGAGCTGCCTTTCCTGAAGCGCCAGACCCGCCTCACCTTCGCGCGCTGCGGGATCACCGACCCGCAGTCGATCGAGGAGTATCGCGCTCATGGCGGCCTGAAGGGGCTGGAGCGCGCCATTGCGCTGGGGCCGGAGGCGACCGTGGAGGAGGTCTTCCAGTCCGGCCTGCGCGGCCGCGGCGGGGCGGGCTTCCCGGCCGGGATCAAGTGGCGGACCGCGGCCGGCGCCGTCGCCGACCAGAAATATATCGTCTGCAATGCCGACGAGGGCGACAGCGGCACCTTCGCCGACCGGATGGTGATGGAGGGCGATCCCTTCATGCTGATCGAGGGCATGGCGATCGCCGCCCTCGCGGTGGGCGCGACCCGGGGCTATATCTACATCCGCTCCGAATATCCGCATGCGATCCGGGCGATGGAGCGGGCGGTGGAGACCGCGCGGATCAACGGCCTGCTCGGCCGGCTGCTTCATTCCGAGCATCATTTCGACATGGAGGTCCGCGTCGGGGCCGGCGCCTATGTCTGTGGCGAGGAGACCTCGCTGCTGGAGAGCCTCGAAGGGAAGCGCGGCGAGGTCCGCGCCAAGCCGCCGCTCCCGGCGATCGAGGGCCTGTTCGGGAAGCCGACGATCATCAACAATGTGCTGACCCTCGCCGCCGTCCCTTATGTGCTCGCCGAGGGGGCAAAGGCCTATGCGGATTACGGCATGGGCCGCTCGCGCGGGACGATGCCGATCCAGCTCGCCGGCAATGTCAGGAATGGCGGACTGTTCGAGACCGCGTTCGGGATCACTTTGGGCGAACTGGTCAACGAAATTGGCGGCGGTACCCTCTCCGGCCGTCCGGTCCGGGCGGTGCAGGTCGGCGGTCCGCTCGGCGCCTATTTCCCGCCCTCCGAATTCCACCTCCCCTTCGACTACGAAACCTTCGCCGCCGCCGACGGGCTGATCGGCCATGCCGGCATCACGGTGTTCGACGACAGCGTCGACATGGCGAAGATGGCGCGCTTCGCCATGCAATTCTGCGCGGCGGAGAGCTGCGGCAAGTGCACGCCCTGCCGGATCGGCTCGGTCCGCGGCATGGAGGCGCTGGACCGGGTGCTGGCGGGCGAGGCGGTGGCGGCCAATCTCGTCCTGGTCGAGGAACTCTGCGAAACCATGAAATTCGGATCGCTCTGTGCCCTCGGCGGTTTTACACCCTATCCGGTGATGTCGGCGCTGAAGCACTTCCCGGAGGACTTCGCCCGGGCGCGCGAAGTGGAGACCATGTCATGACCCTGATCCGCGACGCCGATCACGGCACCCCCGCTTCCGCGGCGGAGGCGCAGGTCACCCTCACCATCGACGGCGAGAGCGTCACCGTGCCAGCCGGCACGTCGATCATGCGCGCCGCCAGCCTCGCCGGCACCCAGATCCCGAAGCTATGCGCCACCGACAGCATGAAGGCGTTCGGCTCCTGCCGCATCTGCCTGGTCGAGATTGACGAGCGGCCGGGCACACCCGCCTCCTGCACCACCCCGGTCGCCGAGGGTATGGCCGTGGTCACGCAGAGCGACCGCCTGCAGCGACTGCGCAAGGGCGTGATGGAGCTCTATCTCTCCGATCATCCGGCGCCCGAGGAGGCGACGGAGATGCAGGAGATGGCGGCGATGGTCGGCGCCGCGCGCGACCGTTATCTGCCGGTCGCCCAGCATCTCGGCGCGCCCTGCGACACCTCCAACCCCTATTTCGACTTCGACCCGAGCCTCTGCATCGTCTGCTCGCGCTGCGTGCGCGCCTGCGACGAGGTGCAGGGCACCTTCGCCCTGACCATCGCCGGCCGCGGCTTCGGCAGCCATGTCTCGGCGAGCCAGGACGAGGCCTTCCTCGCCTCCGAGTGCGTCTCCTGCGGCGCCTGCGTGCAGGCCTGCCCGACCGGTTCGCTGCAGGAGAAGACGGTCAAGGAGATCGGCCTGCCGGAATGGTCCGAGATCACCACCTGCGCCTATTGCGGCGTCGGCTGCACCTTCAAGGCGGAGATGCGCGGCGAGGAGGTCGTGCGCATGGTGCCGTGGAAAGAGGGCAAGGCCAATCGCGGCCATAGCTGCGTCAAGGGCCGCTTCGCCTGGGGCTACGCGACGCACCGCGAGCGCGTGCTTGAGCCGATGATCCGCAAGTCGGTCGACGAGCCCTGGCAGGTGGTGAGCTGGGAAGAGGCGATCGCCCATACCGCCAGCGAGTTCCGGCGGATCCAGCAGGATTATGGCAACCGGGCGGTTGGCGGGATCACCTCGTCGCGCTGCACGAACGAGGAAACCTTCCTCGTCCAGAAGCTGGTCCGCGCGGGCTTCGGCAACAACAATGTCGATACCTGCGCCCGGGTCTGCCACTCGCCGACCGGCTATGGCCTGAAGACCACCTTCGGCACCTCCGCCGGCACGCAGGATTTCGACAGCGTGATGCAGGCCGATGTGATGATCGTGATCGGCGCCAACCCGACCGACGGTCACCCGGTCTTCGCCAGCCGGATGAAGCGGCGCCTCCGCCAGGGCGCGAAGCTGATCATCATCGATCCCCGCCGGATCGACATGGTCCGCACGCCCCATATCGAGGCGAGCTTTCATTTGCCGCTGAAGCCCGGGACGAACGTCGCAGTGCTGACCGCGATGGCCCATGTCATCGTCACCGAAGGCCTGGCCAACGAGACCTTCATCGCCCAGCGCTGCGACCTCGACGAATATCGCGAATGGGCCGAGTTCGTCGCCCGGCCGGAGCATAGCCCGGAAGCGGTCGAGCGCTATACCGGCGTCCCCGCCGCCGATTTGCGCGGCGCGGCGCGGCTCTACGCCACGGGCGGCAATGGCGCGATCTATTACGGGCTCGGCGTCACCGAGCACAGCCAGGGCACGACCGCAGTCATGGCGATCGCCAATCTGGCCATGGCGACCGGCAATATCGGCCGCCCGGGCGTCGGCGTGAATCCGCTGAGGGGCCAGAACAATGTCCAAGGCTCGTGCGACATGGGCAGCTTCCCGCACGAGCTCAGCGGCTACCGCCACGTCTCCGACGGCACCGCACGCGACCTGTTCGAGAAATTATGGGGAACGCCGATCGATCCGGGGCCGGGCCTGCGCATCCCCAACATGCTCGACGCCGCGGTCGATGGCGTGTTCAAGGGAGTCTACATCCAGGGCGAGGACATCCTTCAGTCCGACCCCAATACCCGCCACGTCGCCGCCGGGCTGAAGGCGATGGAGTGCGTGGTCGTCCACGATCTCTTCCTCAACGAAACCGCCAATTACGCCCATGTCTTCCTGCCGGGCTCGACCTTCCTCGAGAAAGACGGGACCTTCACCAATGCGGAGCGGCGCATCCAGCTCGTCCGGACGGTGATGAAGCCGAAGAACGGCTATGCCGACTGGGAGGTCACGCAATTGCTCGCCCGCGCGCTCGGGCTCGACTGGAATTACACGCACCCGGCCCAGATCATGGACGAGATCGCCGCGGTGACGCCGACCTTCGCCGGCGTCTCCTTCGCCAGGCTGGAGGAATTGGGCTCGATCCAGTGGCCCTGCAACGAGAAGGCGCCCGAGGGCACGCCGGTCATGCACATGGAGCATTTCGTGCGCGGCAAGGGACGGTTCGTGCTGACCGAATATGTCGCGACCGACGAGAAGGTCGGCCCGCGCTATCCGCTTCTGCTCACCACCGGCCGGATCCTCAGCCAGTATAATGTCGGCGCCCAGACAAGGCGGACCGAGAATGTGCTCTGGCACAAGGAGGATCTGCTCGAGATCCACCCGCACGACGCCGAAAATCGCGGCATCAGGGAAGGCGACTGGGTGAAGCTGGCGAGCCGCGCGGGCGAGACGACGCTACGCGCGACGATCACCGACCGGGTCGCGCCGGGTGTGGTCTACACCACCTTCCACCACCCGATGACCCAGGCGAACGTGGTCACCACCGAATATTCGGACTGGGCCACCAACTGCCCCGAATACAAGGTCACCGCGGTGCAGGTGATGCCCTCCAACGGCCCGACCGAATGGCAGGAGGAATATGAGATCCAGGCGATGCACTCGCGCCGCATCGCCGCGGCCACCGAGGCCGCCGAATGAGCGGCCACACGCTCGACAAGCTCGTCTACATGGCCAACCAGATCGCGCGGGAATTTGCGAGCCAGCGCCCGCGCGAGGCCGTCGACGCGACCTGGGACCATCTCTGGCATTTCTGGGATCCCCGGATGCGGAGCATGATCCTCACGCATTTGAGCGCCGGCGGCGAGGGGCTCAGCGACATCGCCCGTGCGGCGGTCGCGAAGCTGGCCGGCGACGCCGAGCCGGCGCCCGTTACCAAGGCCACGGAGTTCAACAGCGCCGGCGAGGGCGCTTCGGGAGCGGGCTCCGACGCCGGCTAGAAGCGCCCGTGCGGATCGCTCATCACGAGGACCGAATCGGAGCGGGCCAAGGCGATGAGCGTCAGCCCGGCCTCCTTCGCCCGTTCGACGGCGAGGCTGGTCGGCGCCGAGATGGTGACGAGCATGGGGATACCGGCCAAAGCCGCTTTCTCGACCAATTCGTAGGAGCAGCGGGCGGTCAGCAGGGCGAAGCCCGCACCCATGTCCCGCCCCTCGCGCAGGCAATGGCCGACCAGTTTGTCGAGGGCGTTGTGGCGGCCGACATCCTCGCGCGCCGCCAGCACCCTGCCCTCCGCGTCGCACAGGGCCGCCGCGTGGACGGCGCCGGTTTCCGCATTGAGCGGCTGGTGCGCGCGGATCGCCTCGAGCGCCCGAAAGATCGCGGTGGGCGCGATCCGCGGTGGCGGAGGCACCGCCGGCAAGGGGCGCAGCGCCTGCTCCAGATTCTCGATCCCGCACAGGCCGCAGGAGGACTCGCCGACCCGGTGCCGCACGCGCGCCAGCACCCTGTCGTGCCGTTCGGGCACCAGCTCGATGCCGAGCAGCACCCCGTTTTCCGCCGAGTCTATCTCGACCCCCGTCACGTCGGCCGAGCCGTCGATCAGCCGCTCGGACCTGGCGAAGCCGTAGGCGAAATCCGCCAGGTCGTTCGGCGTCGCCATCATCACCGCATAGCCGATGCCGAGGAAGCTGATCGCCACCGGCGTCTCCACCGGCACCGTCCTCGGCCGCTCGGCAATCCTTCCGTCAGCACCGATTTGGTGCGCGGCATAAGCTGCAGCAAATCGCAGGCCGGATGGCATATTTTCGTCAGCGGACATGGCGGTGCGGCAGCATGGCGGCGTTCGCGGGCGGCGACAAGTGAAGCATCGTCTTCGCGCGCCGGGAAGGATAGAAGGCCCCTGTGATAACGATCGGCTTCTATGGAAGACTGGCCGAACGGCTCGGGCGGCAGGTGGACCTCGATCTGCCTGACGGCGTCTCGTTGTCGGAGCTGCGCGCCTATTTTGACGGGCTCGATGCGGACAAGGTCCGCGCGCTGGTCAACGATGAAACGGCCCTGGACGATATCTGGGTCTATCCGGGCGACCGCGTGGATTTCCTGCCGCCTCTGTCGGGCGGCTGAGATGCGGATCGACGCGCGCCTGGTCCACGAACCCTTCCGGCCCGAGGCGGAACTCGCCGGCTTCGCGGACGACGGGGCGGGCGCAATCGCCAGCTTCACCGGCCTCTGCCGCCCCGCGACAAAGGACGGAGACGCCGTCACGAGCCTGTTCCTCGACCATCATCCGCGCCTGACCGAAGGCAGCCTGCACGACATCGCCGCCTCCGCCGAGCGTTTCGGAGTCAACGCGGTCCGCATCGTCCATCGCTGCGGCGCGATCGCACCCGGCGAGGCGATCGTCTTCGTGGCCGCCGCCGCCGCCCATCGCCGCGCCGCGTTCGACGCGGTCGACTTTCTGATGGACCGGCTGAAGACCGACGCCCTGTTCTGGAAGCGCGAGGACAGGCTTGACGGCCCGCGCTGGATCGAGCCTACCGAGGCCGACCGCGCCGACCGCGCGCGCTGGAACGACTGATGCCGGGAATCGACGAGAGCCTGACCTTCTATCCGCTCGGCATCGCCGTGCTGACCGTCTCGGACACGCGCACCGAGGAGACGGACAAGTCGGGCGCATTGCTCGCCGAGCGGCTCGTCGCGGCGGGCCACGCGCTGGCGGGCAAGGCGATCGTCACCGACAGCATCGAGGCCATTCAGGCGCAGGTGAAGGCCTGGGTCGCGGACCCCGAGGTCGACGTCATCCTCTCCACCGGCGGCACCGGCTTCGCGCCGCGCGACGTCACGCCCGAGGCGGTGAGGCCGCTGCTCCGCCGCGAGATGGACGGCTTCGCCGCCGTCTTCCACCGCGCCAGCGAAGGCTCGATCGGCGTCTCCACCCTCCAGTCACGCGCCTTTGCCGGGCAGATCGAGGACAAGTTCATCTTCTGCCTGCCGGGCTCCACCGGCGCCTGCCGCGACGGCTGGGACCTGGTGCTCTCGCTTGAGCTGGACAGCCGCTATCGCCCCTGCTCGCTCGCCGGGCAGATTCCGCGGCTCAGGCAACTCTGCGCATGAGCCGGCTCAGCCATGTCGGCGAGGACGGCCGCGCTGCCATGATCGACGTGACCGGCAAGGCGCCGACCGACCGCAAAGCCACCGCCGCGGGCTGGCTGAAGTGCAAACCCGAGACGCTCGCTCTGGTCCGCGCCGGCACCACGCCCAAGGGCGCCGTCATCCAGACCGCCGAGCTGGCCGGCACCATGGCCGCCAAGCGCACCGCCGACCTGATCCCGCTCTGCCACCCGCTGCCGCTGACCAAGGTCAGCGTGACGATCGGGCTGGACGACGAGCTGCCGGGGTTCCGGATCGCCGCCGAGGTCCGCACGCATGCGCCGACCGGCGTCGAGATGGAGGCGCTGACCGCCGCCTCGGTCGCGGGCCTCACTTTGTTCGACATGCTGAAGGCAGTCGACCGGACTATGGAGATCGGCGGCATCCAGGTGACGTCGAAGACCGGCGGCAAATCGGGCGGCTGGTGATCGGCTTCGACGAGGCGATGGCTCTGGTCGCAGGCGCCGCGAAGCCGCTCGGCGTCGAGAGCGTCTCCCTGGCCGAGGCGCACGGCCGCACCCTCGCCGCGCCGGTGATCGCGCAGGTCGACGCCCCACCCCGCGACGTCTCCGCCATGGACGGCTATGCTGTGCGCGAGGCTGATCTGCCGGGCGCGCTGCCGGTCGCGGGCACGGCCTATCCGGGCGACAAGGTATCGCAGCTGGCGCCGGGCACCTGCCTGCGCATTTTCACCGGCGGGCCCGTGCCCGACGGCGCCGACCGGGTCGTCATCCAGGAAGAGGTGACGCGCGACGGCGATGTCGCCACGTTCGGCGCGCCCGGCGGCGGGCGCCATATCCGCAGGCGCGGCGCGGATTTCGCGGCCGGCACGACCCTGCTCGACGCCGGCCGGCGGCTGGGCCCGCGCGAGCTGGTCGCCGCCGCGGGCGCGGATCTCGGCGAGGTTGAGGTCTGGCGACAGCCGCTCCTGGCCATCTTCGGCACCGGCGACGAGCTGGCGGAGCCGGGCCGGGCGCGGGACCGGCCCGGCGCCATCCCGGAGAGCCTGCTGCTCGGCGTGGGGGCGCTCGCCGAAGCGGCCGGCGGCGTGATCGTGATGAGCCGGCGGCTGCGGGACAATCTCCCCGAGCTGGAGCAGATGGCCGGCTGGGGGCTGGAGCGGGCCGACCTGGTCGTCGTCACCGGCGGCGCCTCGGTCGGCGAGAAGGATTATGCCAAGGCGATGTTCGCGCCGGCGGGGCTGGAGCTGATCTTCTCGAAGGTCGCGATCAAGCCCGGCAAGCCGGTCTGGCTCGGGCGGGCCGGCGGGCGGCTGGTCATGGGCCTTCCTGGCAATCCCAGCTCGGCGATGGTGACGGCGCGGCTGCTGCTCGCGCCGCTGCTCCAGGGCCTGTGCGGACGGGAGGCCGGGCTCCGCTGGCGGCAGGCGCCGCTGGCCGCGCCGCTCGGCCCGTGCGGCGACCGCGAGACCTTCGTCCGCGCGACCTGGGAGGAGGGCGCGGCGATGCCCGCCGGCTACCAGGATTCGGGGGCGCAGAAGACCCTGGCCGATGCCGACCTCCTGATCCGCCGCCGCGCCGGCGCCCCGCCCGCCGAAGCGGGCGAGACGGTCGAGGTCATCGACTTCTGAGCAGAGCCTCGGCGCGGGCGAGATCCGCTTCGTCGTTGATGTTGAAGAAGGGGTCGACCGGCTCCGTTCGCCATTCCACGGCCTCGTAGCCCACTGCCTCGGCGAAGCCGGTCAGCGAGCGGCGGCCGGTCGCGAGATAGGCGGGCAGCGCGTCGCGCGCCTGCGCTTTCCAGAGCGCGCAGACGGGATGCAGCCGCCCGCCGCTCGCCGCGACCCTGGCCGCCGCGCCGCCGCTCAGGCGGGCCGGCAGATCGTCGGGGAGGAAGGGCATGTCGCAGGGGATGGTGAGCACATCCCCGCCCCTCGCCAGCGCCGCGGCAACGCCGCCGAGCGGACCCTCGACCGCCGGATCGTCTGCGATGTCGGCGCCCTCGCGCGCCGCGACGAGCACATCGTCCGACCAGCTTCGCGCCCTCCGCAGCGCCCGCTCCAGCAAAGTCTCGCCGCCGAGCAGGCGCTGGGGCTTGCCGCCACCGATGCGGCTTCCCTCGCCGCCCGCGAGGATGACGATCCTCATCCGCCGAAGATCAATTTGACCCCGGCGAGGGTCAGGACGAGGCCGAGCGCCTGCAGCAGCCTATCGCGCGGCAATTTCTCGACGCCGAGCCAGGTGCCGAGCAAAGCCCCGAGGGCGACCGCGCCCATCAGCCAGGGCATCTCCGCGGGCAGGCTGCGCACCGCGGCGAGATTGCCGAGCAGCCCCGCCGCGGAGTTCAGGAAGATGAAGCCGGCGGCGACGCCGGAGGTGTGGCGCGGCGTCTCCCAAGCGAAGAGGATGATCAGCGGACTGAGGAAGATGCCGCCGCCCGTCCCGGTCAGCCCGGCGAGGAAGCCGAGCGCTGCACCGGCAGGGAGCGTGATCAGCAGGCTCGGCGTCGTCACCTCGCGATACGCAAGCTGCTTCGGCGACCAGAACAACCGCACCGCCGCGGCGACCAGCACGGCCCCGACCAGCGGCCGGTAAAATTCGGGCGGCAGATGGATGGACCCGCCGAGCCAGGCCGCCGGGGCCGAAGTGACCGCAAAGGCGAGGAGCAGCTTCCAGTTGGTCTGGCCCCTGAGGCCGTAGCGCGCCGCCCCAAGACCCGCGACGACGAGGTTCAGTGCCAGAGCGGTCGGCCGCATCGTCTCCGGTGCCACCGAGAAGAGCGCCATGATCGCGAGATAGGCCGAGGCGCCGCCATGGCCGACCGAGGAATAGAGCGCCGCCGCGACCGCCATCAAGGCGGCGATGGCGAGCAGCAGGGACGGGTCCATCAGCCCCCCGTGACGCTCATATGCCTGGCCACGGCCGGGCGGCGCGCGGCGATGTGGAAGTCGTGGCCCTCGGGCTTCGCCGCCATCAATGCGTCGAGCGCCGGATCGAGCGTCCCGCCCGCGCGCAGCAGGTCGCGCAGCTCGACCTTCTGGTCCTGGCCGAGACAGCCGTAGACGGTGCCGGTCGCGGTCACCCGGACGCGGTTGCAGCCGCTGCAGAAATTGCCGGTCAGCGGGGTGATCAGACCGAGCTTCAGGCCGAGCTCAGCCACCTCATAATAGCGCGCGGGGCCGCCGGTGCGCCGGAACGAGGGCGTCAGCGTGAAACGCTCCTCCAGTCCGCGCTTCACGGCGTCGAGCGGGAGATAATGGCCGGTCCGGTCCGTCTCCACCTCGCCGAGCGGCATGGTCTCGATCAGGGTGAGGTCGTGCCCCTCGGCGGCGCACCAGCGCGCCATGGCCTCGATCTCGTCCTCGTTGAGGCCCTTGAGGGCGACCATGTTGATCTTGACCCTGAGCCCCGCCGCCTTCGCCGCCGCAATGCCGCCAAGCACCTGCGTGAGGTCGCCGCGCCGGGTGATGTGGCGGAAGCAATCGGCATCGAGGCTGTCGAGGCTGACATTCACGCGCCGGACGCCCGCGGCCCGCAGGTCCGCCGCGAAGCGGGCGAGCTGGGTGCCGTTGGTGGTGAGAGTGAGCTCCTCGAGGCCCTGGCCGAGCCTCGCGCCCAGCCAGCCCACCAATTGCTCGATCCCGCGCCGGACCAGGGGCTCGCCGCCGGTCAGCCTGATCCGGGTGACGCCGCGGGCGATGAAGGCGTCGGCGACCTCGACCAGCTCCTCCAGCGTCAGCAGCTCGGCGCGCGGCAGGAAATTCATCGTCTCCGCCATGCAATAGCGGCACCTGAGGTCGCAGCGGTCCGTCACCGACAGGCGGAGATAGGAGATCCGCCGGCCGTAGGAGTCGATCAGGTCCGCCTTGCGTTCCATGCCGGGAGCTTACGCCTCACCCCCGGTTGCGCGCAACGCTCGCTTCCATCCGCGCGAGTTGCTCGGGCGTCGCTTCCGGCTGGCCCTTCTTCCACTCGGCATAGTCCATGCCGTAGATCGCGCGGCGCGCCTCCTCGCGGCTCAGCGGCTCGCCCGCCTCGGCGGACGCCTCCGCGACCCAATCGGCGAGGCAGTTCCGGCAGAAGCCGGCCTGGCCCATCAGGTCGACATTCTGCGCGTCCCGGCGATGCCGCAGATGCTCGACCAGCCGGCGAAAGGCGGCGGCGGCGACCCGATCGTCGATCCCGTCCATGCTCAGAGCGCGATCACCACAGTCTTCAGCTCGGTATAGGCCTCGACGCCCTGCCGGGCCTGCTCGCGGCCGAGCCCCGACTGCTTGTAGCCGCCGAAGGGCAAAGCCGGGTCGATCACCGAGTGGCAATTGCCCCAGACCGTGCCCGCTTTGATCTTCGCGGCCAGCCGGTGCATGTTGCTGAGGTCCTTCGTCCAGATGCTGGCGCCGAGACCGTAGACGGTGTCGTTCGCCGCCTTCGCCACCTCGTCCAGATCGTCGAAGCGCTGGGCGACGAGCACCGGGCCGAAAATCTCCTCGCGCACCACGCTCATCTCGGGATGCACGTCCACCATCACCGTCGGGTTGACGTAATAGCCCTCCGAGCCGCAGGCGTCGCCGCCGGTCAGGATCGAGGCGCCGGCCTTCCGGCCCTGGTCGATATAGTCCATCACCCGCCGCTGCTGCTCGTCGGAGACGAGCGGGCCCATGCGGGTGGCGCTGTCGAGGCTCGGCCCCGGCGCCCAATGCCGGGCATGGCTGGCGACGCCCTCGAGCAATTTGTCGAAGATCGAGCGGTGCGCGAACAGGCGCGAGCCGGCAACGCAGATCTGGCCGGAGTTGAAGAAGATCGCACCCGCGGCGCCGCCGGCGACCTTGTCGACGTCGACATCGGGAAGCACGATGACCGGCGACTTGCCGCCGAGCTCGAGGGTCACCCGCTTCAGGCTGTCGGTGGCGGCGCGGTTGATGATCTTGCCGACCTCGGTCGAGCCCGTGAAGGCGACCTTGTCGACGTCGGGATGGCGGACCAGGCGGTCGCCGGCCGTCTCGCCGAGGCCGGTGATGATGTTGATCACACCGGCCGGGAAGCCGGCCTCCGCGACCAGATCGGCGAGGCGGAGCGCGGTCACCGAGGTCTGCTCGGCGGGCTTCAGGACGACCGTGCAGCCCGCGGCCAGGGCCGGCGCGATCTTCTGCGTGGCCATGATCATCGGGAAGTTCCACGGCACGATCTGCGCGGCGACGCCGACCGGCTCGCGGCGGACATAGGCGTGGAAGGCGCCGGCGGGCGCGCCCAGCGGATCGATCATGTCGCCGCCCAGCTTGGTGGTCCAGCCCGCCGTGTAGCGGAGCATGCGGATCGAGGCGGGAATGTCGACCGCGGCCGCGATCGCCTTGGGCTTGCCGTTGTCGATCGCCTCCAGCTCGGCGAACTCGTCGGCATGCGCCTCGAGCAGGTCGGCGAGCCTGTTGATCAGGACCTCACGCGCGATCGGCGGCAGGCCGGTCCAGCGGCCGTCGTCGAAGGCGGTGCGCGCGGCGGCGACCGCGCGGTCCACATCCTCGTTGGTCGCGTCGACGAAGCGGGAGACCTCGCGGCCGGTCGACGGGTCGATCACCGCCAGCGTCGCGCCGCCCGTCGAGTCCACCCAGGCGCCGTTGATGAACAATTGCGGCTTGCGCGCCAGGGCCTTGCTGGCGGCATCCGAATAGGCCGGCTGGGCGCTGATGCGGGTCATCTCGTTCATGGTCGCTCTCCGTTGAAACCCATTTCCCCGTGCCGAGTCGCTCTAGGCTTTACGCACAGGAGCGGCAATGGCGGGGTGGAGTCAGCGGGGACGCGAGGAGGACCCGGAAGGCGAGAGTGGTGGAGCTGAGGGGAATCGAACCCCTGACCTCTGCAGTGCGATTGCAGCGCTCTCCCATCTGAGCTACAGCCCCGCACCTTCGGGAGCGCCCAGATAGCGACGGCGCCCGCCCGATGCAACCCGCCCTTCGCGCCCGCGTTTTTCTCTCCAAAGCCGCCCGTGGCGGCGCGTGGAGGAGTTCGACATGACCGGCAAGGAACGCGGCCCCGAATGGCAGGGCGACGACAGCTTCGGCCCCGGCTGGGGCAACCAGACGGCGCACGACCCGCAGGCTGACAGGGAACGGGCGGCCGGCGAGGATTTCGGCGCCGGCGCCAGGGCGGGCGATCTCACCAGAGGCGGCTATGGCGCGGCGCCGGGCGGCGACGGCTTCGCGATCCGCGACGCGGCCTGGCATGAGGCGGTCGAGAAGATCCGCGAGCATATGGAGGTGCGCGGCGCCGACGGCGGCCATGTCGGCATGGTCGATTGCCTGCGCGGCGAGCATATCGTGCTGACCAGGCGCGACGCCACGGCGGGCGGCGTGCATCACGCCATCCCCGCGGGCTGGGTCGCGAAGGTGGACGACAAGGTCCATCTGACGCTCGACGCCGACGAGGCAATGGCACGGTGGCGGACCGAGGAGCGCAGCCGCGCCCTGTTTGAACGCGAGGACAGCGGCAGCGACGGCCCGCACATCCTGGACCGCGCCTTCTCGGGCACCTATCGGGACGAGAAGAAATAGGGCCTCGGCCCGGGCTTTGACTCCTTGCGTCATTCCGCCGATGGAACGGGAAAGACGCAAGGAGAGGCCTGATGAGCGGCAACCGCGCCTGGCATTTGATGTCCCGCCCGCAGGGGCTTCCGACCCATGAGAATTTCGCGCTGAAGGCGCAGCCGACGGCCCCGCTGCAGGACGGCTGGGCCCGGGTCGAGAACAAATGGCTCTCGGTCGACCCCTATATGCGGGGCCGGATGAACGACGTGAAGAGCTACGTCCCGCCCTTCCAGCTGGACGAGCCGATGCAGGGCGGCGCGGTCGGCACCGTGGTGGAAAGCCGGTCGCCCAACCTCAAGGAGGGCGACCTCGTCTTCCACATGCTCGGCTGGCGCGAGCAGGCCGCGGCGCCGGCCGAGGCGTTCAACAAGATGCCGCCCCTTCCCGTCGCCGAGCATGAGTGGCTCGGCAATCTCGGCCTGACCGGCGGCACCGCCTATTTCGGGCTGCTCCGGGCCGCGCAGGCGAAGGAAGGCGACATCGTCTTCGTTTCGGCGGCGGCGGGCGCGGTCGGCTCGGCGGTGGTGCAGATCGCCAGGGCGAAGGGCATGACCGTGATCGGCTCGGCCGGCGGCGCCGACAAATGCGCCTGGGTGCGGGAGCTCGGCGCGGACGCGGCGATCGACTACAAGGCGGGGCCGGTCCTGCCGCAGCTGCAGGCGGCGGCCCCGAAGGGGATCGACGTCTATTTCGACAATGTCGGCGGCGAGCATCTCGACGCCGCCTTCGCGCTCGCCCGCCAGAATGCGCGCTTCGCGATCTGCGGGATGATCGACGATTACAACAAGGGCTCGACCCACCAATTCCGCTTCATCATGCGGATCATCGCGATGCGGATTATGCTGAAGGGCTTCATCTACACCGATTATCTGGCCGAAATGGCGGACTTCTACCGCGAGATGGGCGGCTGGATCGCCTCGGGCGCGGTCAAGTCGCGCGAAACCGTGCACGAGGGGATCGAGGCGATGCCGGACGCCTTTCTCGGCCTGTTCAGCGGGGGCAATACGGGCAAGATGCTGGTGAAGCTCTAGGCCCTTTCTCCCTTCTATCGTGCTCCGGCGAACGCCGGAGCGTTGTGAAGCATACGCAGACTTTCCGTCCAGCGGTCCGGCCTTCGCCGGACCACAGCCGTGGATCAGGCCAGGTCCTTTGCCCGCCTCCCGATCCGGCGGAGGTCCTCGACGAATCTCTCATATTCCGCCTCGCGGTCGTCGCGGACGCGGAGGAGGAAGCTCGGGTGGACGGTGACCCAGGCCTCGCCGCCGTCCGGCAGCTTGTGGCCCTTGCCGCGCAGGGCCGAGATGGTGACGACCTTGCCGAACAGGGAGCGGGCGGCCGTGGCGCCGAGCGCGACGACCAGAGGCGGCCGGATCAGGGCCAGCTCCTGCTGGATCCACCAGCGGCAGGCGGCGATCTCGCCGCCATTGGGCTTTTCGTGGATGCGGCGCTTGCCGCGGCGCTCGAACTTGAAATGCTTCACCGCATTGGTGACGTAGGTGCGCTCGCGCGGCACCCCGGCATCGGCCAGCGCGCGGTCGAAGAGCTGACCCGCGGGCCCGACGAACGGCTTGCCGGCCAGATCCTCCTGGTCGCCCGGCTGCTCGCCGACGAAGACGATCCGGGCGTCGAGCGGCCCCTCCCCGAACACGGTCTGCGTGGCGCATTTGTAGAGATCGCAGCGCGTGCAGTGCATCGCCTCGGCGCGGACCGCGTCCCAGCTCTTTCCGACATTGTCGCCGACCTTCACGGCGGACGCGGCGGCCATCGCGCTCTCCCGTGCCTGCGCGCCTTTGAGCAGCGCCGGGACCAACGCGGTCTCGGGCATGTTTTTCCAATATTTCTTCGGCATCTCGCGGAGCATCGCGCCGACCTTCACGCGGGCCGGGTTGAAGATGGAGGCATAATAGGTCTTCCACACCGCCTCGACGGGATCGCCGTCCGGCGCGTCGGCGCGCGAGGCACCGGGGCCCTCGGCCAGGGTCTCGCCGTCCCAGTGGACGCTGAGCTCCGGCGTCAGGATCGACCAGTGCATCGTCGCGAAGCGCTGCACGAAGAAGGGCGCGGCGGCACGCAGGACATGATGGTCGGGCTCGAACCAGGCGACGAAGCGCGGACCTTCCTCGGTTTCCACCTCGCGGAAGCGCAGGAAGGCGTGCATTTTGTGGATGTCGCGGCGGACCGCCCGCGCCATCCCTTCCAGCCGGTGGACGAGCGGATCGGCCTTGTCGTCCAGCGCGTCCGGCCGCTCGCGCAATTTCACCAGCATCGCGTAGAGCAAGGCGAAGCGCTCGGGGTCCCGATGGCAGATCACCTGCTCGGCCAGAGCGACGAAGGCACGGGGAACGCTGAACAGGCCGGCGGGCGCGGGCGGCGCCGGGGCGGGCGCGCCGAACAGGTCGGTCTCGGCGCCGGCCACCTCCCAGAGCACCTCCGACGGCGCCGCGCCGACCAGAGCGAGCGCCCGCGCGGCCTCCCGCCAGCCCTCGAAATCGTCGGGCGCGGCCAGGCGGACGGTGCGGATCGCCTGTCTAGTCGCGAGCGTCGCCAAGGCCGGGCTCCTTCAACCTCCTCAACCGGCGAGCCCCCGACCCGGTTTCCTCTCCAACGAAGCTTACAAAGCTTACACTTGCCATCTGTGCGTCAGCCTTTCCCGAAAAGCTCGAGCTGTTCGGCCGCCTCGCGCGGGCGCGGCAGGATCGCGTCGGCGAGTTTGACGGGCCGCCAGTCGGCCGCGACGAGGAAGGGCCGCAGCTTCGCGATCGAATGGGTGAGCCTGGCGACATCGTCGAGCCGCAGGCGGCGGTGGAGTCGGGCGGCGAGGATGCGGTCCACCGCCCTGGTGCCGAGGCCCGGAACCCGCAGCAGGTCCGCGCGCGATGCCCGGTTCACGTCCAGCGGGAAGATGTCGCGATGCTTCAGCGCCCAGGCGAGCTTCGGGTCGATGTCGAGCGGCAGATTGCCGCCCACCTCCGCGGCGCCCGCCACCTCGCGCGCGGAGAAGCCGTAGAAGCGCATCATCCAGTCCGCCTGATAGAGCCGGTGCTCGCGCATAAGGGGCGGGCGGACGAGCGGCAGCACCGCGCTCGCGTCCGGGATCGGCGAGAAGGCGGAATAATAGACGCGGCGCAGGCGGAAGCGGTCGTAGAGCGTGGCGGCGCGGGAGACGATGGCAGCGTCGGTGGCCGCGTCTGCGCCGACGATCATCTGGGTCGACTGGCCCGCCGGGGCGAAATTCGGCGCCGATTTGTAGCGCGCCTTCGCGTCCGCGCCGTCGGCAATGTCGGCCTTCAGCGCCTGCATCGCCCCCTCGATCCGCCCGGCATCCTTTTCGGGCGCGAGCCGGGCGAGGCCGGCTTTGGTCGGCAGCTCGACATTGATCGAGACCCGGTCGGCGTGGCGGCCGGCCTCGTGGATCAGCGCCGGGTCCGCGTCCGGGATGGTCTTGAGGTGGATATAGCCACGAAAGTCATGATCCTCGCGCAGGCTGCGCGCGACCTCGACGATCTGCTCCATCGTGTAGCTGGAGGAGCGGATGATGCCCGAGGAGAGGAACAGGCCCTCGATATAATTGCGCCGGTAGAAAGCGAGCGTCAGCTGCACCACCTCGTCGGCGGTGAAGCGGGCGCGGCGGACGTTCGAGCTCTTGCGGTTGATGCAATAATGGCAGTCGAAGATGCACGAGTTGGTCAGCAGGATCTTGAGCAAAGAGATGCAGCGCCCGTCCGGCGCATAAGCGTGGCAGATGCCCATGCCGGGCGCGGTCGAGCCGATCCCCTTGCCGCCCAGGCTGTCCCGCCTGTTCGAGCCGGACGAGGCGCAGGACGCGTCATATTTGGCCGCATCGGCGAGGATCGCGAGCTTCTGCTGGACATCGAGCACGGGCATTTGTTCCATATATGTTCTTGACATGTGCCCAACAAGAACATAGATCAGCCGCACGCCGGACCGGTCGCCGATTGAAAGAGACGCACCGGGGCGCAACCAGGAGCCCTCCAGCCGCCCCACCCCCCTTGGGTCGTTGGAGGGCTTCTTCATTTATTCGTGGTCCGGCCTTCGACTGCCTGCATGGCAGGCGCTCAGGATAAACTTCAGCCGAAGGCTGAAGGCCGGACCGTTGAAGGGACGTGCTGCGGGCTCGCAACGCTCCGGCCTTCGCCGGAGCACAAGCGTGCGGGGCAGCTCCACGCTGGACCTGAAACAAGTTCAGGGTAACGATGGAGGATGATACGCTCCGCCGAAAAGGGAACCTGCCATGCGCCTGATCGCCGCTCTCTTCGCCTTCCTGGCCTTCGCCGCGCCACTGGCGGCGCAGCCGGCCGCGCCCGCGGAGGCGCCGGTCGTCGCTGAGGCCCGGGCGTTCATGTCCGCTTATGCCGACGCCCTGCGCGCCGGTGACCGCGCCGGCATTGCCGGGCGCTACGACCGGACCGGGGCCTTCCATCTCGGCAATGGCCGCAAGTCGTTCGAGTCCCATGCGCGGATCCAGGCCATTTATGCGAGCGCCGACTGGCAGCCGCCGCATCGCTTCGAGTGGCGCGACCTCTCCTACGAGCCGGTGGGGGCCGACGCCGTCGTGATCGCCGGCCAGTTCGCCTGGACCCCGCGCGAGGGCGCGGAGCCACTCGTCTATTCCTACACGGCCCTGCTCCGCCGCCAGGACGGCGTGCTCCGCATCCGGCTGGAGGACGAGTCGACCCGGCCGCCGCGGCCAGCGAGCTAGGGAGTCTCGAAGGTCACGCGGCAGACGCGGCGGTAACGGCCGCGGTCGAAGACCTGGACCTCGGTCCGGTCGAAGACGAGGTCGGGCATGTTCTGGGTATAGGTGCTCGCCCAGGCGATCTCGCGCTTCGGGCCGTCATAGCCGATCTGGCAGGCGGTGCCGCGGCACAGATGGAGCTTCATCCGGTCGCCCGTGATCGCGAAGAAGGCATAGTCGAAGGGCGAGAGCGGCAGCGCGACGAAGCCGGAACCGGGCGCGGCGAGCGCGGACAGGTCCGCCCCGAGCGCCGCGGTGAACCAGCGCCTTTGTTCGGCCGGCACGTTCTGCTCGACGGTGGCACGCATCCAGGCGATTTCTGGCGGGATGGACGCGGTGCGCACATCCTCGGCCGTACAGGGCGCCCCGGCCGCGGCCTGCAGGGCGAAGGCGACGAGGGCGGCGGCGAGGCTCATGGGCGCGAGGCTAGGCCCGACCGCGGGCAACGTCCAGACTGGCCGCTAATCCTTCAGCACCGCGATCGCCTCGAGCGTCACCGCATTGTTGTTGGGCAAGGTCGCGAGGCCGAGGGCGGTGCGGGCGTGCCTTCCTTTCTCGCCGAGCCGCTCGTGGAGCAGGGCCGAGGCCGCGTCGATCACCTTGTGGACCTGGCCGAAATCCTCCGCGGCATTCACATAGCCGCGCACCAGCAGCAGCCGCTCGACATTGGCGAAGTCGCCGCCGGCCGCGTCGAGCAGCACCGAGAGCAGATTCTCCGCCGCGCGGCGCGCGGCCGCCTGCCCGGCTTCCAGATCATGGTCGCGGCCGACCTTGCCGGTGACCAGCGCACCGTCCTTCGCCGTGCTGATCGCGGACAGCGCGACCAGCTGGCCGGTACGGACGAAGGGCTCGTAGAAGCCGACGGGTTCGGGATGGCTCATTTCTTCCCGGCCCTGGCGGGCTTCTTTCCGTTCTGCCCGGTGCCGTAGATCTTCAGGAAGGCGTCGGCGGCGAGCGTCGAGATCTCGTGGGCCTGCTCCGGCCCCACCTCGGTGATCGCGCCGAGCAGGCGCTGATCGAACAGGTCCCACTCGCACAGGCCCTTCCAGTGCATCGCGGCGACCCAGGGATCGGCGCGGATCAGCTCGCCTTCGTCCATCAGCATCTCGAAGCGGTTCGCCAGCCGCTGCCAGGCCGGGTAGAGGACATTGTCGTAGAAGGTCTTGCCGATGCCGGAATTCTCCGGCTGCGTGGAGACCATGCGGACATTGGCGATCGGCCGCGGCGCCAGCCGGCGGCGGAGATAGGCGTCGCCCAGCCAAATCAGCCCGTCCCGCAGGTTCGTCTGCGACAGGAACTGGCGCATCAGCCGCTCGGCCTCGTCCCCGACATCATAATCGAGCACGGCGAGCAGCAAATCCTCCTTGGACCTGAAATAGCCGTAGAGCGTCGCCTTCGAGCCGCCGACACGCTGGGAAATGAGCGACATGGAGGCGCGGTCGTAGCCCAGCTCCTCGAAGGTCTGGGCGGCAATCTCGACGATCTCGCGCCTCTTGTCCTCGGTACGCACACGCATTTCGGCTTCGCTCCTTCATCGATTAATACCGTACATGGCAGTACGGTTATCAATATGCAACCCCCCTCCCCCGGACCACCTGGCGAATCGATTCTCGGGTGATTGGCGGGCTGTGCCAATCGGCTCGGGACTGTGCCGGCCGAAAAATCCAAATAGTCCAATGCTGTACTGTACTGTACGGTTATGTGTTGACAGCGGAACGAATCACAACTAAACCGTACCGTACAGTTTAGACGTTAACACGCACACTGATTCAGGGAGATTCAACGATGGCCACCCTCGCGGCCACGCGGCGCTGCCGCGCGCTCTTGCTCATCCCCGTGCTGCTCAGCAGCGCGGCCTGCCTGTCCGTGCCGAATCTCGGCGAGCGCCCGCAAATGCGGGCGCCGGCGACGCTCGACACGAGCATCCCCGCAGCCCCGGTGGCGGCGCCCGAGGCCGGCTGGCCCGACGCCGAATGGTGGAAGAATTATGGCCACACCCAGCTTAGCGGCCTGATCGAGGCGGCGCTGGCGAGCTCGCCGACGATGGACGAGGCGGCGGCGCGCGTGCGCCGGGCCGAGGCCGTCGCCCAACAGGCCGGCTCGCGCCTGCGCCCGGAGGTCAGTGCCAATGCCTCGGCCGGCGCGATGCAGCAGAGCACCGGCGCCATCGATGTGGATCTGCCGAGCGGCATAGAGCTCCCGCACCGCTGGAGCGACAATGCCAATGTCTCGCTGAGCCTCAGCTGGGACCTCGATCTCTGGGGCCGGAACCGCGCTACCCTGCGCGCCGCGCTCTCGGACACCGAGGCGGCCCGCGCCGAGGCGGCGCAGGCCCGGCTCACCTTGTCCACCGGCATCGCCGCGGCCTATGGCGACCTCGCCCGGCTGGCGGCGGTGCGGGCCACGGCCGACGCCTATCTGCGCATCCGCGGCGAGACGCTGCGGCTGATGCAGGCCCGCCAGGCCCAGGGCCTGGAGAATCAGGCCGCGGTGATGCGGGCCGAATCCGGCCGCGCCACGGCCGCTTCCGAACTCGCCGCGATCGACGAACAGATCGACTTGACCCGCAACCGGATCGCCGCCTTGATTGGCGAGGGACCGGCGCGTGGTCAGGCGATCGCCCTGCCGACGACGGCCAGGCTCGACGCCTTCGGCCTGCCCGGCGATCTCGGCATCGGCATCGTCGGCCGCCGGCCGGACATCGTCGCCGCGCGGCTGAGGGCCGAAGGGCAGGGCGCCCGCATCGATGCGGCGCGCGCGGAATTCTATCCGAACATCCGGATCAGCGCGCTGATCGGCCTGCAGGCGCTCGGCATCGGCAATCTGCTCTCCGCCGGCTCCAGCTACGGCTCGGTCGGCCCGGCCATCTCCCTCCCGATCTTCTCGGGCGGGCGGATCGAGGGCAATTATCGCGGCACCCGCGCCGATTATGACGCGGCGGTCGCCAATTATAACCAGACCCTGGTCAACGCGCTGAAGGACGTGGCCGACGTGGCCGCAAGCCAGCGCGCGCTTGCCATTCGCCTGCGCGAAAGCCGCGCCGCGCTCAGCGCGTCGGACACGGCCTTCCGCATGATCGAAGCGAGATATCGCGGCGGCCTCGCCACCTATCTCGACCTCCTGAGCGCGGAGGATGCGCTCAACACCAGCCGCCGCGCCGTCGCGGAGCTGGAGGCCAGCGCCTTCAGCCTCGACGTCGCGCTCGTCCGCGCCCTCGGCGGCGGCTTCCGTCACACCCCCCGCGCCTAAGGAATTTCATCATGACAAAACCCGTCTCCAAGGAAGAATTCGACATTGTCGATGTCGATGCCGCCCTCGAAGCTGAGAATGCCGAGGCGGACGCCGCGAGGAAGAAGAAGCGCAAGCGCGCCTTCATCGTCTTCGCCTTGCTCGTCGCCAAGCTGGGCCTCGCCTGGGTGGGCTTCGGCCTGCTCCACGGCTCGGGCCGGATCGAGACCGACAATGCCTATGTCGGCGCCGATACGGCCTCGATCACCCCGCTCGTCACCGGCAGCGTCGCCCAGGTGCTGGTCAGCGACGCGCAGGAAGTGCGCGCCGGCCAGCCGCTGGTGATCCTCGACCAGACCGACGCGCGTCTCGCCGTCGCCGAGGCCGAGGCCGCCTACGACCAGGCCCGCCGCCGGGTCGTCGGCTACCAGGCCACGAGCCGCCAGCTCAGCGCGCAGATCGCGATGCGGAGCGCCGAGACCAGCCGCGCCGCGGCCGAGGTCGCGGCCGCCGCCTCGGCCGCCGAGCGCGCCCGGATCGACTATGCTCGCCGGACCGAGCTCGCGACCAGCGGCGCGGTCTCGGGCGAGGAGATCTCCTCCACCCGTTCGGCCTATGAGCAGGCCCGGGCCGGGCTCGCCGCGGCACGCGCCGCGCAGAGCCAGGCCGCGGCGGCGACCTCCGCCGCTGCCGGCCAGCGCGACGCAAACCAGGCGATGATCGCCGGCGCCGGCGTGGACGGCAATCCGGAGGTCGCGGCTGCCCGCGCCCGGCTGGACCGCGCCCGCCTGGACCTCGAGCGCACGGTGATCCGCGCGCCCGTCTCCGGCATCGTCGCCCGCCGCCAGGTCCAGGTCGGCCAGCGCGTGCAGCCGGGCGCCACCCTGATGAGCGTGGTCCCGGTGCAGGACGCCTATGTCGACGCCAACTTCAAGGAAGGCGAGCTGGCAGAGGTGCGCGTCGGCCAGCCGGTCGAGCTCCACGCCGATCTCTACGGCGAGGACGTGGTCTTCCACGGCCGCGTCGCCGGGCTCGGCGGCGGCACCGGCTCCGCCTTCGCCCTGATCCCCGCGCAGAATGCGACGGGCAACTGGATCAAGGTCGTGCAGCGGGTCCCCGTGCGCATCCGCCTCGATCCGGCCGAACTCCGCCGCCATCCGCTCCGCGTCGGGCTGTCGATGACCGCAACCATCGACACCCAAGGCTGAACCCAACCACGAAAATACCGGGATCCGGAGCGGGCGCCTCCTCGACCGCTCCGGCCCACCGCCAGGAAGGAAAGCCATCATGACTGCCACCAGTGCGGGCGCCAGTGCCCTCCCCCTCGCTGCCCCCCGCGCCGGCATGTCGCTCTGGGGGATCGGAATCCTCCTTGCCATGGCCAACTTCCTGGCGGTGCTGGACGTCACCATCGCCAACGTCTCCGTCCCGACGATCGCCGGCAATCTCGGCGCCTCGCCGAGCCAGGGAACGTGGGTGATCACCTCCTACGCCGTCGCCGAGGCGATCATGGTGCCGCTGACCGGCTGGCTCTCCAGCCGCTTCGGGGCGGTGAAGGTGTTCATCACCGCCATGATAGGCTTCACCTTCTTCTCGGCGATGTGCGGGCTCTCCTCGAGCCTCGACATGCTCGTCCTCTTCCGCGTGCTGCAGGGTCTGTGCGGCGGCCCGATGCTGCCTTTGTCCCAGACGCTGCTGATGCTGATCTTTCCGAAGGAGAAGCAGGGCGCGGCGATGGGCCTGTGGGCGATGACGACGCTGACCGCGCCGATCTTCGGCCCGGTCCTCGGCGGCTTCCTCTGCGACAATTTCGGCTGGGCCTCGATCTTCTGGGTCAACGTGCCGATCGCGCTCATCTCCATCCCGCTGCTGATCGCGGCGTTGCGCAAGCACGAGACCGAGACCGTGCGCAGCCGGGTCGACGGCGTCGGCCTGGGGCTGCTCGTCCTCTGGGTGGGCGCGATGCAGCTGATGCTCGACCTCGGCAAGGAGCATGACTGGTTCGAATCGCCGATGATCACCGGCCTCGGGATCACCGCCGTGCTCGGCTTCATCGCCTTCATGATCTGGGAGCTGACCGAGAAGAACCCGATCGTCGACCTCAAGGTGTTCCGCCATCGCGGCTTCGCGGCGGCCTGCCTGACGCTACCGCTCGCCTTCGCGGCCTTCCAGGCGGTGAACGTGCTGGTGCCGCAGTGGCTGCAGTCCAACATGGGCTATACCGCCACCTGGGCCGGCTACATTGCGGGCTTCACCGGCGTGCTGGCTGTGGTCGGCGCCCCGATCGCCGCGAAATTGTCGGGCAGGTTCGACCCGCGCATGCTGGTCTTCGCCGGCGTGATGTGGCTGGCCTGGGTCACCTGGATGCGGGCCGGCGCCACCAGCCAGATGGACTTCTGGCAGATCGGCTTCTGGGCCTTCATCATCGGCATCGGCGTGCCCCTGTTCTTCCTGCCGCTGAACATGGTGGGGATCGGCAGCGTCAATCCCGAGGAAACCGCCTCCGCCTCCGGCCAGCTCAACTTCATCCGCACCATGGCCGGCGCCATCGCCACTTCTTTGGTCAACACGATCTGGGAGAATAACGCGACCGCCAACCAGGCGGAGCTGGCCGGGCAGCTGAATAATGCCGAGCAGACCATGACGGCGATGCAGCAGTCCGGGCTGACCCACGACCAGGCCGTGCAGATGCTCACCAGCCAGGTCCAGTCCCAGGCCGTGATGATGGGCACCAACCAGCTGATGACGCTCTGCGCGATCGGCTTCGTCATCGCCGCCTTCACCATCTGGCTCGCCCCGCGGCCGCGCGCCGGGGTCGATCTTTCCCACGCCCACTAGAAAGGAGTATGACAATGCTTGCCCCCACATTCCTGCTCGCCGCCGCCGTGCTCGCGGGCGCCCCGAACCTTCCCCCGCCGCCGGCAGCGCCGGCCGGGGAGGAAAGCCCACGGCCCGCGTCTGAAGAAGGCAAGGGCGGCCCCTATGAGCCGGTCGAGGAAGCGACGGTGGTCGTCGAGGCCGAGCCGCTCGAGGCGCCGCGCCCCTTCATGCTGGGGCCGGATCCGGAGCTCGAGCGGCGCTACGCCCCGCGCGAGCGCGCGCCGCTGAACCGGATCACGATTCCGTTTTGATCTCGCCCTCCGGACCCTCGTCGTCGATGCCCGCGGCCTTCTTCAGCGGCTGCATGATCCTCAGCGTGAGGAAGGCAACGACGGCGAGGACCAGGGCGACGTCGAAGGCGGCGAGACCGCAGGAGACGCCGATCGCGCCCGTGACCCAGATGCTCGCCGCGGTGGCGGTCCCCTGTACGCTGTCCTTCAGCCGCAGGATGGCGCCGCCGCCGATGAAGCCCATGCCGACGATCACCCCCTCGTTAATCCGGGCGAGCGCTTCGGCATGGCCTGCCGCCATGGTCTGGGCGGCCTCGATGAAGCCGCAACTTGCAATGGCGACCAGGGGGAAGGTGCGAAGCCCCGCGCTCCTCTCCTCCTTCTCGCGATTCCAGCCAATCGGGATAGCCAGCAGATAGGCGGCGAGCAGCGCGATCGCGTGCGGCAGAATGTCGAATTTGTCGGTTCCGAACAGTTCCTGCATGGAGCACTGAACCCGAAACGACCCGATTTGGATGCAGCTTTATGTCATTTTTGTTGCGAGCGCTGAATTTCGTCGACGCACGGCTCGCGCGGCGCAACACGCGGCGGCTGGTACGAGACCTGCCCTACGGCCCGGAAGCGCGACGTCGGCTGGACATCTATGCGCCGAAGCGCGCCGCGGCAGACCGGCCGGTGCTGGTCTTCTTCTATGGCGGCAATTGGGATTCCGGGGACAAGCATGATTATGCGTTCGCCGGGCGCGCCTTCGCCGAGCTTGGCTATGTGACGGTCCTGCCCGATTATCACCACATCCACGAGCAACCCTATCCCGCCTTCATGGCGGATGCCGCCGCGGCGCTGGCCTGGGTGCGCAGCCATGTGCGGGATTATGGCGGCGATCCGGACCGGATCGCGGTCGCGGGGCATAGCGCCGGGGCCTATATCGCGATCACCCTCGCGCTCGATCCGCGCTGGGGAGCTGTCGATATGGTCAAGGCCGGGATCGGCCTCGCCGGCCCCTATGATTTCCTGCCCTTCGATTCTCCGGTGACGCGGCGCACCTTCGGCCATGTCGCGGACCTGCCGGCGACGCAGCCGGTCAATCATGTCCGCGCGGACGCGCCGCCCTTGCTGCTCGCCACCGGGGATGCCGACACCACGGTCTATCCGCGCCATTCGCAAGCGCTGGCGGAGCGGCTGCGCGCGGCGGGGGGCGAGGCCGAGCTGATCCTCTATCCGGGCATCACCCATACCGGTCCCGTCAAGGCGATCGCCCGCCCGTTCCGCGGCCACGCCCCGGTGCTCCGCGACATCGCCGCCTTCCTGGCGAAGCACGGCCTCTGACAGGGAAAAAGAACTGTCATTGCGAGCGAAGCGAAGCAATCCAGCTGGATTGCCGCGCCCTTTCAGGGCTCGCAATGACGGTCCTTCCCGCCGATCAGAAGCCGATCGGCGCCGACTGTTCCGGCTTCACCCGCACCTCCGCCTCGAGCAGGTCGAGAATCTCCGCCGCCGAAGCTTCGGCCCGATAGCGCAGTTGGCGCGCGACGACCGCGAAGTCGCCGGGCGTCAGCCCCGCGACCCGCGCCAGCCCGACCGGCGCCTCGCCGCCGAAGAACCGCGCCCAGGCCCGCGCCGCCAGCGGCGGCGACAGCGCCATCAGCTCGATCTTGAAGACGAAGCGCCGGAGCGCCGCCGGATCGAGCCGCCGGGCGAAATTCGTCGCCGCGACGAAGGGCAAGGGATGGGAATCCATCCAGGTGAGCAATTCGTTCACCTGGCTGATCTCCCAGTTGCGCACCGCCCCCGCCCGGTCCGCAAGCAGCGAGTCCGCCTCGTCGAAGAGCAGGAGCGCGCCCTTCTCCCGCGCCTCGGCGAAGGCGTCGGCGATCTGCGCCTCGGTCCCGCCAACCCATTTGGACAGCAGGTCCGAAGCCCGCTTCACGAGCAGCGGCCGATCGAGCCGTTCGGCAAGGGCCGCGGCGAGCGCGGTCTTGCCCGTTCCCGGCGGCCCGGTGAGCAGCAGCGACAAATCCTCGGGCGCGCCCGGCGCCGCGATCCGTTCGAGCATCGGGCCGACCGGCAGATCGGCTTCGTAGAGATCGAAATCGACCGCGCCGCTCGGCTCCGGCGGCAGCGCCCGGCCGCCCCGCAGGCCGAGGATCAGCGCGTTGCCGACCGCCCGCGCCTCTTCCGCGCCGCCATCGGCCAGAGCCGCCGCACGCAGCGCCGCCCGGGCGACACCCGCCGTGCCCGCACCCTGCGGCAGCACGCCGGCGAGCCCGCTGCCTTCCGGCGCAACGCCTTCGGACTCGGCGACGCGCGCGAGGATCCGCGCCCGCGCCTTCGCGCCGGGATAGCCCAGCCTGAGGATATAGCTCATCCGCCGCAGATGGGCGGGATCGACGCTGTCGATCACATTGCTGGTCCAGATCGTCGGCACCTGATTGCCCTCGAGCAGCCGATTGATGAAGATCTTGGATGGCGGCCGGCGGCCGCCGGGATCGCGGAACAAATCCTCCATCTCGTCGAACAGCAACACGGCCCCGCCGCGCTGCTGCAACAGCCGCTGCGAGCGCTTCAGCGCGGCGATGCGAATGCTGCGATCCGGCTCCTCGCCATATTCGTCCTGCTCCCCGACCGCATAAAGCGGAGCCTCGCAGGCGGCCGCCAGCACGCGCGCCAGCTCGGTCTTGCCGGTCCCCGGCGGACCGTAGATCAGCACGTTGACGCCGGCAGCGCGGCGACGGAGGGCGCCGCGCAGCAGCCGGACGAGCAGGGCGACCGGCGCCGCCTGCTCGGCGAAGTCGGCTGCAGTCAGCGACGCCTGCTGCGGCGCGCCGACCAGCATCTCGATCATCTCGTCCGGCTCGGTCAGACCCGCATCGAGCAGGCGGTTGAAATTCCAGTCGATGCTGATCTCCCGGCTGCCATGGCCGTCATTGCCCCCTGCACAGAGCAGCCCGAGCGTGACCGGTTCCGAGCGCCGGACCCGTCGCGCCGCCCCGCCGGCCTCGGCGCCCGCGAGCCGGCCGACGATCCGCAGCAGATCCTCGCCGCAGCCGTAGAAGCGGCTGCGGAGCGCAGACAAATGCTGGAAATGGCAAAGGCCGGTTGCGACGCCCAGCACCTCGCGGTCGAACGGCGCGAAGGCCAGCAGGTCGGACAGCACCTCTACCGCCCTCAGCACGGCCGACGGCGATTCTTGCGTGTCGATCGCGTCGGCGAGCGCCGGCAGCCGGTCCCAAAGACCTTTCCGACCCTCGTCGTCTTCCGGAAATTCCACCCCGGGCCACAGCCAGTCCTGTTCGTCGAACGCCCATTCGACGAGCGCCCGCGCGATCCGGCCGGACCTGGATTCAGTCTCGCGCAGCAGCCTGATCAGCCGCTGCGCCAAAAGCTTCTCGCCCATGGCTCACCTGCTTCCGGCCACGCGCGGAGGTGCACTCCGGGCCTGGCTTGGTTTCATGTCTGGCTGTGTGATTCCCGCCGGGTCCGAGCCCCGGCGGCGGCGCGTGCTAGCGCTTGCCCGGGCGGCGGACGAAGGCGGGACAACAGCCGATTCGCAGATTCGAATCGTGCACTTCATCCTCCGTCGTTTCGGCTGTGTGCCGAAGGGAGGGCGCGGTTACGCCCGTCCCGGCGCCACGTCAAGCCTCGCTGGACCGCTTCCTTGCGGCGGCGAGGGCGGCGCCCAGGGTGGCGGCGCCATAGGGCTTGGCCAACGTCTCGAAGGCGCGGGCGGTGCCGCCGGCCATTTCCTCGCTATAGCCGCTGGCAAGCAGGACGGGCAGGTCGGGCCTCAGGTTCCGCGCCCGCTCGGCAAGCTCCATGCCGCTCATGCCGGGCATCATCACGTCGGTGAAGAGCAGGTCGACATCATGCTCGGCAAGGGCCACGAGCGCCGCATCCGCCGACGGCGCGCTGAGCACCCGATAGTCGAGGTCGGCGAGCAGGCTTTCGGCGAACTCGCGGACCTGGTCATTGTCCTCGACCAGCAGCACCCTGGCGCCGCCGCCTTTCTCCAGCCCCGTCTGGCAGAGCCGGGCCTCGGCCACCGCGCCCGCCGCGCGCGGCAGGAACAGGCGCAACGTGGTCCCTTCGCCGACCCTGGACTGGATCTCCGCCCGCCCGCCCGACTGGGCGGCGAAGCCGTGGATCTGGGAGAGGCCAAGGCCGGTGCCCTTGCCGACCGGCTTGGTGGTGAAGAAGGGATCGAAGACGCGCTGCAGCACCTCTTCCGACATGCCCTCGCCGGTGTCGGCCAGGCTGACGCAGACCATGTCCGCCGCGCCGTCATCGCCAGGCACGTTGCGCGCCGCGATGGTGAGCCGGCCGCCGCCCGGCATGGCGTCGCGGGCGTTGATCGCGGCATTGAGCAAAGCCGTCTCCAGCTGGGTCGCGTCGACCTCCACCGGCCAGAGGTGGGGCGAGGGATCCAGCGCGATCTCGATCTGCGAGCCGATCGTCCGTGAAACCATGTCGACGAAAGCATCGAGCCGAAGGTTGAGATCGACGATCTCGGGCTTGAGCGGCTGCCGGCGGCCGAAGGCAAGCAGATGGCTGGTCAGGGTCGTGGCGCGGTCCGAGGTTTCGATGATCGCGTCCAGATAGCGCTTGCGCTTCGTCTCGGAGAGGCCGGCGTTGCGCAACAGTTCCGCGGAGCCGCGGATCACGGTCATCAGATTGTTGAAATCGTGGGCGATGCCGCCGGTCAGCTCGCCGAGCGCCTGCAGCTTCTGCGCCTGGAACAATTCGGCGCGCGCCTGCTCCAGCTGCTCCTGGGCGGCGCGGCGCTCGGTGATGTCGCGGGTGATCTTGGCGAAGCCGATCAGGTTGCCGGCCTCGTCGCGAATCGGGTCGATCACGGCATTGACCCAGAAGCGGCTGCCGTCCTTGCGGAGGCGTGCCTTCCGCCTCGAACCGGCCCTCGCGCGCGGCTGTGGCAAGGGCCCGCTGCGGCAGGCCGGCGGCCCGGTCCTCCTCGGTGAAGAATATCGAGAAGTTGCGGCCGAGGATTTCCTCTTCCTCATAGCCCTTGAAGCGCCGCGCGCCGGGGTTCCAGCTGGCGATCGTTCCGTCCGGCTCCAGCATGTAGATGGCATAGTCGGTGACCGCGTTGATCAGCAGCTGGAAGCGCTGATCCATCATATGGATCTGGAAGCGGGTCTGGTCCTCGACAGCCATCGAGCCTCGCCGTAACGGAAAAAATCGTGCTGGCAAGAAGCCTTAGCTCCGGAACCGAGGGCCGCGCCCGGCGGTTCTCAGGGTAACCCTGTCAGGAGTCTGATCGATGTCAAGCGAGACCGAAATCCGCGACCGCTTCTGGAAGGAGCTGAAGAGCGAGCGCACGATCATGCTCGGTATTGACGGCCAGCCCGGCGGCGGGATGCAGCCGATGACGGCTTTGGTCGAGGAGGATGACGGCGGACCCTTGTGGATCTTCACCTCGAAGGAGACCGATCTCGCCAAGGCGCTGGTCGGGGGCGGCCAGGCGGCCCATGCGACCTTTACCGGGAAGAAGCACGATCTCTTTGCGAACGTGAGCGGCCGGCTCGTCATCGACAACAGCCGGGCGATGATCGAACGCCTCTGGAACCCGTGGATCGCGGCCTGGTTCGAGGGCGGCAAGGACGATCCCAAGCTCTGCCTGCTGCGCTTCGACGCCGATCATGCGAAAATCTGGCTCAACGCCACGCCGCTCGGCGCCGCGATCGAGTGGCTGCTCCGGCGCGACCCGAAGGAAAGCTACAAGGACAAGGTGGCGGAAGTCGCGCTCTAGGCCGGATCGGGCAGGCGGCAGACGTCGACCCAGCGTTTGCCGACCAATTCGAACAGCCGCTCCGGGGTCAGCTCGACCGAGGCGTTGCGCGAGCCGCCGGCCGGGTAGACGATGGCAAAATCCCTGAGCGACCGGTCGACATAGACCGGCAAGGGCGTCGCCAGGCCGAACGGGCAGACGCCGCCGACGACATGGCCGGTCAGCGCCAGCGTTTCCTCGGCATCGAGCATGCGCGGGCGGCCGCCGAATTCCGCCTTCGACTTCTGGTTGTCGAGCCGCGCGTCGCCGCGCGCGACGAGCAGGAAGACCTCGTCGCCGGCGCGCACCGTCAACGTCTTGGCGATCTGGCCGGGCGCGACGCCGAGCGTCTCGGCCGCGTCGGCTACGGTCGCGGTGCTCGCATGCGCCTCGATCAGGCGGATGTCGGGCGCATGTTCGGCCAGCCAGGCGCGGACGGATTCGAAGCTCATGGCGCGGGCTCTAGCGGGGATCGCCGAACTGGGCCACAAGCGCAGCCGACTCCGGGGTGGGACGATTCGTAAGCGTATGAAGTATCTGCGTATCCTGATGCTGGCTGCCGGCCTGATCCTGATCGCCGGCAGCGCCGGCTTCCTCGTGAAGAACCATTTGCGGGCCTCGGAAGCGCGGGCCTGGCCGCGCGCGCAGGGCCGGATCGTCGAGAGTCAGGTGAGAACCCTGCATGCGACCGAGCTCGGCAATGAAGGCGATTTCATGCCTTATGTCCGCTACGACTATGCCGTGAACGGCCGCATCTTCCATGGCGACACGATCTGGCTCGACGAGAGGCGCAGCTTCGGCAGCGCGAATGTCGCTGCGCGCGAGCTCGCCTTCCTCGAAACGGGGACCGCGGTCGACGTGCGGTACAATCCCGCGGATCCGCGTGAGGCGGCGCTCAACGTCGAGGAAAATGCCTGGCCTAAGATCTTCCTGCTGATGCTGGGCGTGCTGCTCTTCGGGCTGGGCCGTTGGTTGCGCAGGCGGTTGCCGCCGCCGGCGGGGGGCGCTGGGCTGGTCCCCGCCTAGGCCCGGCTCAGGCGTCCGCCGTCTCACCCTGCAGGGCGCGCTCGATCGCCGCGACGTCGATCTTCTTCATCGTCATCATCGCCTCGAACGCCCGCTTGCCGGCCTCCGCGTCGGGATTGTCCATCGCCTCGAGCAGGATGCGGGGCGTGATCTGCCAGGAGAAGCCCCAGCGGTCCCGGCACCAGCCGCAGGCGCTTTCCTCGCCGCCATTGCCGGTGATCGCGTTCCAGTAGCGATCCGTCTCCGCCTGGTCCTCGGTGACGACCATGAAGCTCACCGCCTCGTTCGGCTTGAAGTTCGGGCCGCCGTTGAGGCCGACAAAGGCGCGGCCGAGCACGGTGAACTCGACGGTCAGCTCGGTCCCCTGCTCGCCGCCGGGATAGTCCGACGCGGCGTCATGGGCGGGCCCGACATGGCTGTCTGGAAAGGTCGCGGCGTAGAATTCCGCCGCCTTGCGGGCCTCGCCATGGTCGAACCACAGGCAGTTGACGATCTTGTTGGTCATTGTCTCTCTCCTCAGCTTTGCTTCGCGCCCACCAGCGCGAAAAATGCCCCCTGCGGATCCATGCCCTGGACGATCCAGTCGCCGCCCGGCACCTCCATCGGCCCGGTCATGATCCGGCCGCCGCCCGCCTCGGCCGCGGCCTTCGCGGCGTCGATGTCGGCGACGCGAAAATAATGGGTCCAGGCGGAAACCGGCGCCTGCTCCGGCTTGCGCATGATCGCGCCAATGGTGACGTCGTCATGGGCGACGAACTGATATTTGCCCATCGGGCCCATATCCATCGGCTCGGGCAGCGACCAGCCGAACAGGCCGGTATAGAAATCCAGCGCCGCCTGCTGGTCGGCCCCCATCAATTCATTCCAGGCGCAGCGGCCGGGCAGGGTCGGCGAGAAGGCGGTGCTTTCGCCGCCGCCCGGCTGCGGTGTCGGGGTCATGATGTAGAAGGGAGCGCCATTGGGATCGGCGACCATCGCGATCCGGCCCGCCATTTCGATGTCGCGCGCCGGCATCACGACCCGGCCGCCCGCCGCCTCGACCGCGGCGAGGCTGGCGTCGACGTCATCGACGCCGATATAGCCGATCCAGCAGGGCCGGGCGCCGTGCTGCTGCATCTCTGCATCGAGATGCAGCACGCCGCCCGTCATCCCGCCGTCGGCGGTGTTGATGAAGCCGTAATTCGAGTCTTCGCCATGCGTCGTCTGGATGTGCCAGCCGACCACGCGGTCGTAAAATGCTTTCGAGCCGTCCGCGTCCGGGGTCATCAGCTCGTACCAGATCCAGCTGCCCTGCAGGGTCATCTTCTGTCTCCGAAAAGATGCGCGCCGCCGCGCGGGGCGGCGCGCATGATGAATTGCTAGGCGGCGGTGTCGACGATCGGGCGGAAGCCGCCCCAGAACATGCGCTTGCCGTCGAACGGCATCTCACCGTCGGGCTGCATGTCGGGATCGGACATCATCTTCTGCCAGCCGGCGTCGCGGGTCTCCTTGTCGGGCCACTCGACATAGGAATAGATGATGCCCTCTCCGGCTTCGGCCTTCACCGCGCGCTGATAGTCGGTGACCTTGCCTTCAGGGACGTCGTCGCTCCAGGCCTCGACCACGCGGACCGCGCCATAGGATCTGAACTTGCCGGCCGCCTTCTGGGCCATCGCCCGATAGGCCTCCTTCTTCCCCTCGGGGACCGGAAGGAGATAGCCGTCGACATAGCCGGTCTCGCCGTCCTGCCGCTCGTCGACGATCGCCTGGAAGCCGCCATAGATCATGCGCTTGCCGTCGAACGGCACCGCCTCGCCCATCATGTCCTTCATGCGAGGATCGGACATCATCTGCTGGTTGGCGGCATCGCGGGTCGCCTTGTCCGGATATTCGAACCAGGAGAAGACGATCGTCTCGTCTTCCTTCGCCTGCACCGCCCCGTAGAAATCGGTCAGCTTGCCATGGGGCACGTCGTCACCCCAATTCTCCACCATGCGGGTCACGCCGAATTCCCTGAACAGGGGCGCGGCCTCGCTGGCATGCTTCAGATAGGCCTCCTTGTTCTCGGTCGGCACCGCGCAGACGAACCCTTCCACATATGTCATTGTCTCTCTCCTTTACCCTGTCTGGTTGCCCACCAAATTCAGTACGGCCAGTCCGCCGGCGACTGCCCGGTCAGGCCGGCCCGCAGGTCCGCAAGCGCCCGCCCGAAGGCTGGCCGCGCCTCGCCGCGCGCGACATAGGCGGCGAGATTCGGATAGTCGGCGAGGATATTCGACGCCTTCAGGTTGCGCAGCACCTGGACCATCAGCAGGTCGCCGGCGCTGAACGCCCCGTCGAGCCATTCGCTGTCGCCCAGCCGCTTCGACAATTCACCCAGCCGCTCGTGGAGGCGTTTCAGCACGCTCGGGAGCCGCGCCTCGGCCCAGTCCTCCCCGGCATCGATGATCTTCGCGATGACCAGCTCCCACACGGTGGGCTCAACGGTGTTCAGCGCGGCGAACATCCATTCGATCGCCCGCGCCCGGCCCGCCTTATCCTCAGGAAACAGGCCCGGCCGGCTGTCCGCGATGTGGAGCACGATCGCGCCCGATTCGAACAGAACGAGCCCGTCCTCCTCATAGGCCGGCACCTGTCCGAAGGGATTGCGGGCGCGGTGCGCGGGCTCCTTCTGCTCGCCCCAGTTGAGGTGGCGCACGTCATAGGCCTGGCCGACCTCCTCCAGCGCCCAGCGCACGCGCATGTCGCGCACGAGACCGGCGCCCTTGTCGGGGGACCAATTATAGGCGGTGAGGAGCGGCCGGCTCATGATGCGCGTCCCGGCTCAGGCCGCGGTCGGCTCGGGGGCGGGCGCGGCCTGCTGCGCCTCGAAGCTGGCCATGTCCATGAAGAACGGACCCCAGCCATGGCCGTCCGGATCGAAGAAGCCGGTGCTGTACATGAAGCCCAGATCCTCGACGTCGTGCGCAAGGCTGCCGCCGGCGCCAAGCGCGGCCGCGGTGATCCGGTCGACGCCTTCGCGGCTGTCGCAGGACAGAGCGAGCAGCATTTGCGCGGTCCTGTGGCTGTCGGCGATCTCGCGGGTGGTGAATTGCGCGAACTTCCCGTGCGTCAGCAGCATCACGTAGATCGTGTCCGTCAGCACCATGCAGGCCGCGGTCTCGTCGGTGAATTGCGGATTGTTGGTGAAGCCGATCGCCTCGTAGAAGGCCATGGATTTGGGCAGGTCTGCGACCGGCAGGTTCACGAAAATCATCTTCGACATCGTCACTCTCCCTGGGAATGCTCGTGGCGCGATCAGGCGCCCGGAATGGGCAGGACCGGCATGACCTCCACGGCGTCGCCCGGGAAGATCGTGAAATGCGGATGGCCTTCGAAGAGCCTGGCAGCCGCCTCGTGTGACTCCGCGCGGACCATTGTGAAGGCGCCGAGCGCGTTGCTGACATCCGCGATGCCGTCCGCGGAGATCCGCTTTGTCTTGCCGAGCGGCCCGCCCATCTGGACGAGGGCGGCCTGGTTCCGCTCGACCCAGGCTTTCCACCCGGCGATGCCCTCGGCCTCGCGGCGGCGGCGCTCGTCGTCAGGCAGCGCATCCCATTCGCGGCGTCGCGCGCCGTTCCGGTCGCCGAGGAAGATCGCCAGATAGGTGTCGGACATGTCAATCGCTCCAGATTTGAAGAATTAGTCGCGGCTATAATCGAGCTTCGGATACCAGTCCTTGCCGCGGCCCTCCGGCGTCCAGTCGAGGATGTTCCAGAGCGGCGTCGGATCGGGGGCGAGGTGCGGATCGAAGCCGGGGTCGGCGGTCTCCGCCCCGCCCTCGGCCGCCCAGAACAGGCGAACCTCGTCGCCCCGGCGCCGCCAGACCGTCACCGCCGCACCCTCGCCGTCATCGCTGAGCGCATGCACGTCGCGGCCGTAATCGTCGCCGATCGTCTGGTAGAATTTGAGATGCTGCCAGCCGCGCTCGCGGGCGAAGGCGAGCTGGCGCGCGACCGGCGAGCGGCCGACGATCGCGATCGCCAGACGCTGCTCGATGTCCGGGGTCGGTACATCGAGCGAGCCGACGAAGGAGGTGCACATCGGGCAGGGCCGCTCGCGCTGCGGGCCGAACATCCAGAAATAGGCGAAGAGGGTGTCGTGGCGGCCGAACAGATCGACGAGCCCGAGCTCATTCCCCTGCTCGTCGAGGAAGCGATAATCCTTCGCGACCGGGCCAGCCGGCAGCGCGCGGCGCTGTTCGGCGACGCGCTGGATCTGGCGGCGGAGCTCGATCTCCTCGGCGAGCAACGCAGTCCGCGCCTGCCGGTAACCGGCGCTTTCGCCGTCCCAGCGCGTGGGCAGGGCCTCGGCCATCTCGCGCGCGGGCTTGAGCGTCTCGCGCGGCGGCAATGTCGCGGTGTCGGTCATCATCCTCTCCCTTGGCCCCGCTCTTTTTGATCCATGTGTGCGAATCGGGATTTGACGCTGATGCGCCTTTCAGTTATGAAATGCAACTATGGAGTTAGATAATTTAACCGAGTCGCTGCACGGCCCGTCCCGCCGTCGCTATGACGACGGCTGCGGTACCGCCCACGCGCTCGACCTGATCGGGGAGCGCTGGGCCCTGCTGGTGATGCGCGAGCTTATGCTCGGTCCGAAACGCTTCAGTGACATCCGCGCCGACCTGCCCGGAATCTCGGCCAACACGCTGACCCAGCGGCTGGAGGGCCTGGAGAAGAACGGGCTCGTGCTGCGCGAGAAGCTGCCGCCGCCGGCCTCGGGCCAGGTCTACGGCCTTACCGAATGGGGCCATCAGCTGCTGCCCGTGATGGGCGCGCTCGGCCGCTGGGCGGTGCGCTCGCCGGATCACGACCCGAACCAGCATTTCAGCGCCGTCTCGCTGATGCTCTCCTTCATGGCGATGAGCCAGAGCCCGGACGCCGGACGGCTGGAGGCGAGGATCGGCTTCCGCCTCGGCCGGGAGAATTATGTGCTGACCATGAAGGACGGCGGCGCGAGGGCGGCGCGCGGCGAGCCCGTCGACACGGACGCCGTCTTCGAGGGCGCGCCGGCGGCGATCGCCGCGGCCGTCTATGGCGGCGTCCCGCTCGCGGCGCTGGAGGCGGAAGGCGCGCTGAAGATTGCAGGCGACCGCGCGCTCGCCGAGCGCTTTACCACCCTCTTCCCGCTGCCGCCCAAGGCGCCGCGACCGGGGACGCCGCGCTAGGCCGGGTCCGGCTGCCCCGGCTCCACCGCCACCGGCGAGAGTATGCGCCCGGCGAAGGAGCGGATGACCAGCAGGCCGAGCGCACCCGAACCGACCAGGCCTGCATGCATCAGCCAGAAATTCGCGCCGGACATCGTCTCGAGGAAGCCGCCGAGACGACCGACCAGCATGTTGCACGCGAAGAGATGCAGATAATAGACGCCGATCATCGTCCCCGCGACGGCGCGCGGCGAGGCTCGCGAATAGAGGGCGAGGCCGACCGGGAAGACGTTGGCGAACCCGATATCGTTGATGATGTGGAAGGCGAAGCCCCAGCCGATCCCGATCTTCTGGCCGCTGGCCTCCGCCTGCCAGGAGGCGAGGGCCAGAGCGAGGGGCGCGAGGGCCGAGATGACGACGCCGATGGTGAGCTTGGTGATTTCCTGCGGCTCCCGCCAGCGCTTCGCCCACCAACGCCAGAAGGCGATCGAGCCGAGGATGGTCGCCGTCGATATGATCGCATCGAGCGAAACGAGCCAGGTCACCGGCATGGACTGGCCGAAGAAGACCAGATCGTAATTGGCCTCGCCCCAAAGCAGGTAGGACCCAAAGATGGTCTGGTTGCCGACCGCGGACAGGGTGAGCAGCGGCAGGATGACGACGAGGACGGCGATCCTGGCCCAGTCGCCTTTCACGAACGGGGGCCGCTCCTGCTTGCCCTGGCGCCCCGGCGGCGCCTCCGCCGGCAGCCACCGCCGACCCCAGAGATAGATGATCAGGCCGATCACCATTAGCACGCCGGCGGCTGCGAACCCGTAATGCCAGCCGACCTTCTCGCCGAGCGTGCCGCAAACCAGAGGCGCGATGATCACCGCGATGTTCACCGCGAGCAGGAAGATCTGAAAGGCGTCGGCACGGCGCAGGTCGTCGGGCCCGTAAAGCTCGCCCACCTGGGTGGCGATGTTGCCCTTGAACAGGCCGACGCCGAGCAGCAGGCAGAGCAGGGCGAGGAGGAAGCTGACCTCGAAGGCCATCAGGAAATGTCCCATCGCCATCAGCACGGCGCCGATGGTGATGCTGCGCGTCCGCCCGAGCAGGCGGTCGGCGAGCATGCCGCCGAGGATCGGCGTCAGATAGACGAGGCCCGAATAGAGACCGCCGATCGTGGTGGCCAGTGCCAGGGGGCTGAGCGGCCCGTAGACCCCCTCGATGATGCTGCGGAAGGGCTCGAAAAAGGCGACATTCTCGACATGGCCGGGCAGCAGCAGCTGGTGCGTCATGTAGAGCACGAGCAGCGCCTGCATGCCGTAATAGGAGAAGCGCTCGCAGCCCTCGGCGAAAGCGAGGAAGCCGAGCCCTTTGGGGTGGCCGAGAAAGGCGCGGTCGCTGCGGTCGGCGGGCGTGCTGTCCGCGACCTCTTTCACGGGGTTTGTGTCTGCTACGGTCATGCGGGTGCTTTCCTTTTCGGGCGGCTGCGCGAAGGGCTAACGAACAGCCCGCGCAAGGCAAGCGGCTTTTCGACGAACGGCAATTGCGCCGGTTCCATCGCGCGATAGGGTGCACCTCCACAGGGGAGATCATCATGCGCCTTGCCTTGCACCTGACTGCGGCCGTCCTGGCCCTGGGCCTCGCCTCGCCCGCCGCGGCGACGCCGGCCGAGGATTTTCACCGCCTGCTCGACGAGCATTATCAATGGCTGCTGCGCGAGAATCCGACCGAGGCGACCGCGCTCGGGGTGCGCGACCATGACGACCGGATCCGCGACCTCAGCCCGGCAGCGCGCGACCGCCGGATCCGTGAGGAGCGGGCCTTCCTGGCCCGGCTGGAGGCGATCCCCGCCGACCAGCTCACCGGCCAGGACCGGGTCAATCGCGGCATCCTCCACCGCCTGCTCGCCGAGGACATCGAGGCGGACGGCTTCGGCCAGCGCGACATGCTGTTCACCACATATGCCGGCTGGCACCAGGCCTTTGCCGGACTGGCGCGCAGCCTCTCCTTCCGCACCCGCGCCGATTTCGATTCCTACCTGACCCGCATCGCCCAATATCCGCGGCTCAACGACCAGGCGCTGGCGCTGACCGCCAATGCCGTGCGCGGCCGCTTCGTCCTGCCCTGCTCCGTCCTTGCCAATCACGAGCGGACCATCGCCGGCGTGATCGCGGCCGATCCCACGCGGTCGCGCTTCTACGAGCCCTTTGCCGGGCAGCGTCCTTCGGCGATCCCGGCGGCCGACTGGGCGGCGCTGCAGGCGCGGGCGCGCACGATCATCACGACGGTGATCAACCCGGCCTATCAGAAGCATCTCGATTTCTACACGCGCGAGTACCGGCCGCATTGCGCGCGCACCGATTCCGTGCGCGACCAGCCGAACGGCGCGGCCTATTACGCCTTCCAGGTCCGCCAGCAGACCACGACCGACCTCACCCCGCAGCAGATCCACGATATCGGCCTGCGCGAGGTCGCGCGGATCCGCGCCGAGATGGAGCAGGTCGCGCGCACCGCCGGCTTCCCGAATCGCGAGGCCTATATCCGGGAGCTCAGGACGAACCCGCGTTACTATCCGCAGACCGGCGAGGAGCTGATGCGGGAGACGGCGCGGGTGACGACCGAGATTAACGGCCATCTGCCGCGCCTGTTCGGCCGGCTGCCGCGGCTCACCTACACTTTGCGCCCGATCCCGGACGAGATCGCCGAGGGCACGACCACGGCCTATTACAATCAGGGCTCGCCGGAGAGCGGGATCGCCGGCACCTATTATGTGAACCTCTCGAAGCTCAACCAGCGGCCGCTCTGGGAGGTGCCGGCGCTCTCGCTGCACGAATCCGTGCCCGGCCATCATCTGCAGATCGCGCTGCAGCAGGAGGTCGAGATCGCGCCCTTCCGGCGCAACTTCGCCTTCTTCACGGCCTTCACCGAGGGCTGGGGCCTCTATGCGGAGAGCCTGGGCGGGGAGATGGGCCTGTACAACACGCCGGAGCGGCGGATGGGCGAGCTTTCCTACCAGATGTGGCGCGCCACCCGGCTCGTCGTCGATACCGGCATCCACGCCTTCGGCTGGGACAAGGCGCGCGCCATCGCCTACATGCGCGACAATACCGCGCTCAGCGAGGCCAATATCGAGGCCGAGGTGAACCGCTACATCTCCTGGCCCGGGCAGGCGCTCGGCTACATGATCGGGCGGCTGAAGATCCTGGAGCTGCGCGCCCGCGCCGAGCGGGCGCTGGGCGAGCGCTTCGACGTCCGGCGCTTCCACGACGCGGTGCTGCGCAACGGCTCCATCCCGCTCGACGTGCTGGAAGCCGAGATCGACGCCTGGATCGCGGCGGAGCGGGGGCGCTAGCCGGCGCTGAGCTTGCGCCAGACGCGGCCGGCGCGGTCGCGGAGGCGGCGGCGGGCGGGCGAACGCTCGGGCGTGGGCAGCAGCTCGGTGGTTTCCACCCGCGCCCGCGCCTGCTCCTCGGCATAGAGGCGCAGATTTTCCGGCCGGTTGGGCCTCAACTGCACGCCCTGGCGGCCGCGCAGCATGTCCTCGGCCATGGTCAGCGCGCGGACGAGATCGTCCTGGCTGAACGGCTTGACCAGGCAGCCGATCGCGAGGTCGGGCATCGGGAAGCTCGGCGCCTTGCCGGTGGTGAACAGGCAGAGCACGCCACGTTCCTGCAGCTTCGCCGCGACCGGGAAGCCGGTCGTGCCATTGGCGAGCTGCAGGTCGATCAGGGCGATGTCGGGCGTCCGCTCAGCGACTGCGGCCAGGGCGGAGGCGCTGTCCTCGGCGACGGCGGTGACTTCGTAGAGCGGATTGAGCTCGACCAGATGCCTGAGCGTCTGGGCGAACAGGGGTTCGTCCTCGACGATCAGAATGCGCAACATCAGCGGTCCCCTCCCGCAAGCGTTTCGATTCTTTACTGAAACGCCGCCCCGGGGAATCCCGCAGGACGAATTTTTGCGGCGGACGATTCCGCAGGCGGGACGAGCCGACTTATTCGGTCGCGAAAGCGGGCGGACGCATCGCCGCGACGCAGCCTGCGTCCAGCGCGGCGACATCGCCGCTGTCGAGAAACCGGACGACCAGGGGGTCGAGACAGGTGTCGATGCCGCTCATCCCGTCGAAGACATGGCCGCTGCCCGGGAGGACGAGGTGGCGGGCCCGGGGCGCGCGGCGGGCGAGCGCCTCCGCCCAGGCCGGCGGCGTCACCGGATCCAGCTCGCCCGAGACGATCAGCAAGGCGGCGTCCGGGGCGGCGGGGGTAAAGAAACCGGAGGCGACCTCGTAGAGCGGCCATTCGGCGCAGGCGGCCTGCTGGCGGCGCAGCCGGTAGTCGCCGAAGACCGTGGCGCGCGAGGCCGCGGCCGCCTCCCCGACGTCCATCGCGGCCAGACCCTCCGAGCAGGTGATCGAAAGATACATGCCCTCGGCATCGGGGAGCGGGCCGCTGCGGCGCGTGCGCGCGTAGAAGGGGCCGAAATCCCCGGCCGCGGCGCGGCTGAGGATCAATGGAATGGCGCGTGCCCCCGTCGGTGCATAAGCGAGGGACCGCAATTTCTCGGTGAAGACTTCGCCCGGCAGGTCGGCGGGCAGGCGGGCGAGCGCGCTTGCGAGCGTCGCCCGCCAGTCGCGGACGAGCCCGGCGCAGGCGGGCGCGGCGGCGCAGGCGGCGAACAGCTGGTCGAATGCCGCCTGGGCGGCCGGGGCATGGCTGCGCGGCGGTCGCGCCTCCGGCGGCGCCACGCCGAACAGCACCGCGGCCCGCGTCCGCCCCGGATAGAGGGTCATGTAGCGCTGGGCGAGCAAGGTGCCGTAGGACAGCGCCACGATGTCGATCCGCTCGGCGCCCAAGGCGCGGCGGACCTCGTCCAGGTCCGCGGCGGCTGTGTCCGTGCCGTAGTGGCGAAGGTCGGCGCGGCCCGACAGAGCCTCGCGGCAGGCGCGGACGCGGTCGACCGGATAAGCGAGCAAATACTGGATGTCCGGCGCGGTGAGATCGGGGCAGTCGAGGGGGTTGGACTGTCCGGTGCCGCGCTGGTCGAAGAGGACGATGTCGCGGCCGGCGCGATAGGCGGCGCCGTCGGTGAGATAGAAGACCGCGCCCGGCACGGCGGGAAGCCCCGGCCCGCCTTCGAGCGAGACGAGCGGCGGATGCCGGACCGGCCCGACGGAGGGCAGTATGACCATGTTCAGCGCGATCCGCCGCCCATCCGGCCGCGCCCTGTCCTCTGCCACCGAGACCGTGCCGCAGCGGGCCTGCGCCGCGGCCAGGGGCGCCGGGCAGTCGCGCGGCAGGATGGCGGGCGGCGCCGCGAGCAGCGCCAGGGCGGCCAGCAGGCTCAAATCGTCATCACCGCTTCGATGACGGTCACGCACTTGCCGCCGAGGATGACGCGGTCGCCGTCGAGCCGGCCGGTCAGGTGGCCGCCGCGCTTGCTGGCCTGACAGAAAGTCATCGCGTCGCTGCGGCCCAGCCGCTTTGCCCAATAGGGGACCAATACCGAATGGGCCGAACCGGTGACCGGATCCTCGTCGACGCCGGCGCCCGGGACGAAGACGCGGCTGACCACGTCGGTCTTGTCGCCCGGCGCGGTGGCGATGGTCATCGTGTCGCCATCGTCGATCAGCACGTGGAAATCGGGCTTCAGCGCCCGCACCCGGGCCTCGTCCTCCAGCACGATCAGGGCGTAGCGACCCTTGTGCCAGAGCGTCTCCACCGCCTCGCAGCCGAGCCCGGCGACGAGGTGCGGCAAGGGCTGCGGCTCCGGCGGATAAGCGGGCAGCGACATGGCATAACCGTCGCCGTCGCAGGCCACCTCCAATATGCCGGCCTTGCGCGTGCGGAAGCGAACGCTCGGCTCGCCGCACATCAGGACATGGCCGCTCGCCAGAGTGGCATGGCCGCAGAGCGCGATCTCCAGCGCCGGCGTGAACCAGCGCAGCTCGAAATCCGCCTCGCCCGTCTCGTCGGGGACGGTGAAGGCGGTCTCGGAGAGGTTGTTCTCCATCGCGATCGCCTGCAGCATCTCGTCCGGCAGCCAGTCCTCGAGGGGCATCACCGCCGCCGGATTGCCGGTGAAGGGCCGCTCCGCAAAGGCGTCGACCTGGATGAGGGGCAGCATCATCATTCGCTCAATCCTATCGTCTCGTCGCGCTCGGCGAGCGGGTTGTCGGGCTGGTCGACCTGGCCTTCGGGATCGACATGGATGATGACCTCTACGCCGGGGAAGTCCTGCAGCAATTCGGCCTCGATCTCGTCGACCACGTCATGCGCCTCGACCACGCTCATCGCAGGATCGAGCCAGATGTGGAACTGGGCGAATTCATTGGCGCCGCTGGTCCGCGTGCGCAGGTCGTGAATGCCCCTGCCGGCGGGGTGGCGCGCGGCGACGGCGATGAAGGCCTGGCGGCGCTCCTCCGGCCATTCCTTGTCCATCAGCTGGTCGACGGCATGCACCGAGGCCCGCCAGGCGCCATAGACCAGCCAGAGCGCGATCAGAATCCCGAAGACGGGATCGGCGCCGGAGAGATGCGCATATTGATCGAGCACGAGCGCGGCGATCACGGAGAGGTTGAGCAGGAGATCGCTCGAATAGTGGACGCTGTCGGTGTGGATCGCGACCGAGCCGGTGCGGCGGACGACGCTGCGCTGGAACAGGATCAGGCCGAGGGTCGCCAGGATGGCGATGGCGGAGACGGCGATGCCATATTCGGCATTCGCGGTGACCTCGCCATGGATCAGCCGGTCGACCGCGCGCCAGCCGATGCCGAGCGCGGAGACGCCGATGATCCCGACCTGGACCAAAGCGGCGAGGGATTCCGCCTTGCCATGGCCGAAGCGATGGTCGCGGTCGGCGGGCATGGCCGCGATACGGACGCCGAACAGGGTCACCAAGGAGGCGATCACGTCGAGCCCGGTATCGGCGAGCGAGCCGAGCATCGCCACCGAGCCGGTCGCCCAGGCAGCATAGGCCTTAAGCACGAGCAGGAAGCAGGCGACGGCGACGCTGGCGAGCGCCGCTTGCGTCGTCAGGCGCGCGCGCTCGTCGCTCACGGCCAAATTCCCCTCATGGATAAAGCAGGCCTTCGGTCCAGCCGCCGTCCGGGCCCAAAGTGAACAGGCGCCGTTCGTGCAGTCTGTGCGGGCGATCGGTCCAGAATTCGATCCGGTCGGCAACGAGCCGGTAGCCCCGCCAATGGGCCGGCCGCGGCACGTCCTTGCCCTCATATTCGGCCACGAGCGCCGCATAGCGCGCCTCGAACAGCGCGCGGCTCTCCAGCGGGCGGGACTGGTCCGAGGCCCAGGCGCCGAGCCGGGAATCGCGCGAGCGGGTGGCGAAATAGGCGTCCGCCTCCGCCGCGCCCGCCGGCGCGACTATGCCCTCGATCCGCACCTGCCGGCGCAGCGACTTCCAGTGGAAGAGCAAGGCAGCCCGGTCATTGGCCGCGAGCTCCCCGCCCTTCCGGCTTTCGCTGTTCGTGTAGAAGACGAAACCGCGGGGATCATGGCCCTTCAGCAGCACCATCCGCGCCGAGGGCCGGCCGTCCGCGCCGACCGTCGCCAGCGCCATTGCCTCCGGGTCGTTGGGCTCGCTGGCCCGCGCCTCGGCCAGCCAGGCGTCGAACAGCTGATGGGGGTCGGTGGCCATGCCACCGCCTCTACCGGGCCGCAGGCGCAGGGTCGAGAGGCGGCACGGCCTTGCGCGCACCGAGACCGAGCAGCAGCCCGAGCGGGCCGATCCGCCGTGCAATCACGAAGGCCAGCCAGCAGCCGAGCGCCGTTGCCGCGATGAGCAGCGAGGCCTCGAGAAGCGCGGGAAGATGAAGCGCCTTCAGGTGATGGCCGACGACGACGATCAGCGTCTGATGGACGATGTAGAAGGGAAAGACGGCGACCGTCAGCGTCCGCAACAGCCTGCTGTCGCGGGTAAGATGCCGCGCGCCGAAGCCGAGGACCGCGACGATCGCGCTCCATTGGTCGGCCGCATGGACGAGGCGCATCGTGGCGCGCAGCGCTTCCGGCGGGACCGCATCATCGGCCCGCCAGGCCCAGGCGTAGCCGGCATAAAGGCCATAGCAGACCAGAAAGACCACAAGCGCGAGCCAGCGCAGCCGAATGAACGCGCCGGCGACGCGATCATCCTTCAGCGTCAGGAAGCCGAACAGGAAGGCGGAAAAGGAAACCGCGTGATTGTACCAGTCGTCGACAAGGGCGTGGGTGACCTCGAAGCGGCTCAGAAGAATGAGGCGCGCCGCTGCCAGCCAGAGGATCGGCCCGAGGAACAGCAGCCATGCCGGCAGCGCCGCGAGCCGCCCGCCGAGGCGCAGGAGCGGCGCGCGGAACAGAGCGAGCAAAGCGGCCAGAATGACCGTGTAGACGAGCAGATAGGCGACGAACCACAGTTGGTTCCAGGTAGGGACGGCAAGGCAGCCGTCGGCATCGCAGAAATTCGGGTCGGCGGCGAGATAATGGGCCCAGAAATCCGGATAGCCCCGGTCATAGCCGATCGCCTCGACCACTTCATAATAGCTTTGCGGGGGCACGACGACGAGGATGCCGAAGACGAGCGGCAGGAACAGCCGCAGGCTGCGCCTGCCGGCCAGCATTCCCGGGCTCATCTTGTCAGCCATGAACCGGGTGGCCGCTCCGGAGACGAGGAACAAGAGGGTGAGCCGCCAGGGATTGGTGATGAGCATGAGCGGCTCGATCGTGTGACCGGTGTGATCGCTCTTCACGTGCCAGTCCCAAGTGACGTAGAACATGCCGACATGATAGAGGATGAGCAGGCCGAAGGCGGCGACGCGGATCCAGTCCAGATAGATAAGCCGGGCGGGAGATTGGGTTTGGGTCTGCATCTTACGTTCCCGTTTCGATGGAATTCGGGGCCGAGCAGGCCAGTCTCCGGCGCCGCCGGCAATCGCCCTGGGCCGTCCGGGACCACCCGCGGTGCGTGTGGATTTTGCGCGTGACGAGCGGCGCCGCTGGCGGGACGAGCGGAACGACCGACCGCGCAGACTGGATCGTCGCTTATGCGGTGCTGACCGTCGCCACCTTGCTCTTCGCGACCGTGAACGTGCTGAGCTATCTCGACGAGCGAACGGCCATGGGGCGGCTTGTCCCCTGGTGGGAGCCGGCCGTCTGGGAAGGAACGAGCGGCATCGTCCTGCTGCTGCTGGCCTGGATCCCGATGCTGCTCGTAACCCGCTTTCCGCCCTATGGCCCGCGCTGGCCGCGCGCCTTTGCCGTCCACCTGGCGGCAACCGTGCCCTTCTCGCTCGCCCATGTCGGGCTGATGATCGCGTTGCGCGAAGGCGCCTACGCGCTGGCGGGGGAAGATTACCGGTTCGGTGGCGGCGGGCTGCTCTACGAATATCGCAAGGACGTTCTGTCCTACGCGCTCTACGCCGCGACCTTCTGGATCGTCCTCTCGCTGCGTCGCCGCGGGCGGGCGCCGGAAGCCGGCCCTTCGTCCTTCGAGATCGATGAGGGCCAGCGGCAGATCCGGGTGAGGCCGGCCGATATTCTGTGCGTCCGGTCCTCCGGCAATTATGTGGAGTTCTCGCTGGCCGATGGCCGCCGGCCGCTGATGCGGGCAACGCTCGGCAAGGTCGCGGCCGCACTCGCGGAGGCGGGTTTCGTCCGCACCCACAGATCCTGGCTCGTCAATCCGGCGCATGTGACCGAGATCGAGGCGCAGGGCTCCGGCGATTATGGCATCGGCCTTGTCGACGGAACCCGCCTGCCGCTCTCGCGTCGATATCCCGAAGCGCTGGCGCGGCTTCGCGGCGACCGCTCAAACTAGTGGACTTTTGGACCGCGCTGGAGAACGAAAAAGCATGGCCGATCTTTATTCAGAGCTTGGCGTGGCGCGGGGCGCAAGCGAGGCCGAGATCAAGAAGGCCTATCGCAAGCTCGCCAAGGAGCTGCACCCCGACAAGAACAAGGACAATCCGCGGGCGACCGAGCGCTTCAGCCAGGTCACGCGCGCCTATGACATCCTTACCGACAGGGACAAGCGAGCCCAGTACGACCGGGGCGAGATCGACGAGGAGGGCAATCCGCGCATGCCCTTCGGCTATGGCGGCGGCGGGCCCGGCGGTTCCTATGGCGGCGCACAGGGCGGCTTCCGCGGCCCCAATGGCGAGCCGTTCGAATTCGGCAATGATGCCGAGGGCATTTCCGACCTGTTCGAGGGTATTTTCGGGGGCATGCGCGGGCGCGGCGGCGGCGCCAGATCCGGCGGCGGGCCGTTCAGCGGCTTCCGCCGGTCCCGGCCGCCGCAGAAGGGCCCCGACGCCGCCTACCGGCTCGACGTCAGCTTCGAGGATGCGGCGACGCTCGCCGGCCAGCGCGTGACGCTCGGCAGCGGCAAGACGCTGGACATCAAGCTGCCCCCCGGCGTCGAGGACGGGACCAGGATCCGCCTCGCCGGCCAGGGCCAGGCCGGCCCGGGCGGCAATGGCGACGCGCTCGTCACCATCAACATCCGCCCGCACCGCTTCTACAAGCGCGAGGGCGACAATATCCGGCTCGATCTGCCGGTGGCGCTCGACGAGGCGGTGCTCGGCGCCAAGGTCCGCGTGCCGACGGTGGACGGGCCGGTGATGCTGAGCATCCCGAAAGGCTCGAGCTCGGGCAAGGTATTACGGCTCAAGGGCAAGGGCTTCACCGGCAAAGGCGGTCAGCGCGGCGACCAGCTCGTCACCTTGCAGGTCGACGTGCCGGACGATGCGGAGCTCGCCGCGTTTCTCCAGAGCTGGGGCGGGAAGGGCAAGGCCAACCCGCGCGCGGATCTGGGTGTGTAGTGCGGGATGTCTCCCCCCAATCGCCTGAAGAACGGCTCAAACGCGAGGCGCGGGCCCAGGCACGGGGAGCGAAGCCTGACCGGCCCAAGGACGAATCAACTTCTTGGCTGGTCGTCAAGCGCATCGCCATCGGCGTCTATAATGACGGCTTCATCCATGCCGGCAATCTAGCCTACCTGGCCCTGCTCTCACTCTTCCCCTTCGTCATCGTCGCGGCAGCGATGGCGCGTCTGCTTGGCCCCGGCGCCGAGGGGATGAGCGCGGTCTATGCCATTCTGGAGACGATGCCGCGGGACGTGCAGGAGGTGCTGCGCGCGCCGATCGCCGACGTCATGCATGCGCGCGCCGGCAACCTGATCTGGGTCGGCGCCCTCGTCGGTCTTTGGACGACGGCCAGCTTCATCGAGACGATCCGCGACATCATCCGTCGCGCTTATGGCGTCAGCTACAGCCGGCCTTTCTGGGAGTACCGGCTCGGCTCGATCGGGATCATCATCGCCTCGGTGGTGATCGCGATGATCGCGTTCAGCGCCTCGATCCTGCTCTCCGGCGTCCAGCAATTCGTCGTCGACTGGATCCCGGCCGCGGCCAATGTGATCGCGGCCGTGACCCTGATCCGGATCGTCCCCGCCCTGCTGCTGTTCGGCTCGCTTTATCTGCTGTTCTACATCCTGACGCCTAAGCGTTATCGCAAGGGCTGCCGCAAATGGCCGGGGGCCGCCTTTGTGGCCGTCTGGTGGGTCGCCACGACCGCCTTGCTGCCGACGATCCTATCCGGCCTCGGCGGCTACGGCGCGACCTATGGCAGCCTTGCCGGGGTGATGATCGCCTTGATTTTCTTCTTCATCATCGGCTTGGGTCTGGTTATCGGCGCGGAGCTCAACGCCGCCCTGGCGGAAACGCCGCGGCCGAACCGGGAGGACGTCGAGGCGGCGGTGCACGAGCAGGCCGCCGAGGTGGCGGAGAAATTGGCGGTCGAGAAGGCCGTCAGGGGGACCGAAGAGGAGAAGGAATGACCGGCTTGATGGCAGGCAAGAGGGGCTTGATCATGGGCCTCGCCAACGACCGCTCGCTCGCCTGGGGGATCGCCAGGCAACTGAGTGCGCAGGGCGCCGAGCTGGCTTTCTCCTATCAGGGGGAGGCAATGGAAAAGCGCGTGCGCCCGCTTGCCGAGCAACTGGGCGTCGCCTTCCTGCTCGATTGCGACGTGTCCGACATGGCCGCTCTGGACCGCACGTTCGCGGAGCTGAAGGCGAAATGGGAGACGATCGACTTCGTCGTCCACGCCATCGGCTTCTCCGACAAGAACGAGCTCAGGGGCAAATATGTCGACACCAGCCTCGACAACTTCCTGCTGACGATGAACATCTCGGCCTACAGCTTTACGGCCGTGGCGCAGCGCGCCGCCGCGATGATGCCGGAGGGCGGCTCGCTGCTCACCCTGTCCTATTACGGCGCCGAGAAGGTGATCCCCCATTACAACGTGATGGGCGTGGCCAAGGCGGCGCTCGAGACCAGCGTCAAATATCTCGCCATGGACCTCGGCCCCGGGAAGGTCCGGGTGAACGCGATCTCCGCCGGCCCGATCAAGACGCTCGCGGCCAGCGGGATCGGCGACTTCCGCTACATCATGCGCTGGAACGAATATAACAGCCCGCTCCGCCGCAACGTGACGATCGAGGATGTCGGCGGCGCCGGCCTCTATCTGCTCTCCGACCTTTCGGCCGGGGTCACGGGCGAGATCCACCATGTCGATGCGGGCTACAACGTGATCGGCATGAAGGCCGAGGACGCGCCCGACATCACCGTCGGATGATCCGGCCGGCCGAACCGGGCGACGCCGCGGGCATCCGGGCGGTGCACGAGGCCGCCTTTCCGACCCCGGTCGAGGCCGATCTCGTGGAGGCTTTGGTCCGCGAGGGCGATGCGATCGTGTCGCTGGTCGCCGAGCGGCAGGGCGGGATCGTCGGCCATGTCCTGCTCAGCCGGATGCAGGTAACGGCCGACGGGCGGACGCTGCGGGCGCTGGGGCTGGGTCCGGTCGGCGTCCTGCCGGGCTATCAGGGCGGCGGCATCGGTGCGGCGCTGATCGAGGCGGGGCTGGCCATCGCCCGGGCGACCGGCGAGGAGATCGTCTTCCTCCTCGGGGAGCCGGACTATTATGCGCGCTTCGGCTTCTCCGCCGAGACCGCGGCGCCCTTCGCCTCGCCTTATGCCGGGCCCTATTTCATGGCGCTGCCGCTGCGGCCCGGCTTCGCGGCGCCCGCGCGCGGAAAGGCCGCCTATGCGCGGGCCTTCTCCGACCTCTCCTAGCCGCGCGGGCTGACCGCCGGCGCATAGCGGCGCCGGCCGATGTCGCGGGCGATGGCGGCCATGGCCGGGTCGCGGCCGGCCTGGAAGTCCGCCCAAGTCAGCGCCGCCGGAATGTCGGGCTGGAGGCTGCGCACGCGGATCGGATGCTCGCGGATCGAGCCGTGGCAATCCTGCTCGGGGCAGCCGGTCATGTAATTGTGACGCTCGTTCGCATAGAGGAGCATCGCTCCCAGCCCGGGCAGGGTCATGATGTCGCCCTCGGCCCAGAATTCGAGCCGGTCGCCGATCGGCTCGCCGACGATGGTCAGCCGGTCGCCAGCCGCCTGCTTCAGATAGCCGAGGCTGGAAATGGCGGCGGAGAAGGTGCGGCCCGAGGTGATCGCATAGACGCGGTCCTGCGCGATGCCCGGCAGGGCCTGCATGAAGTCGCGCGCGATGTTGAGGTCGCCGCCAATGTTGAAGCGCAGGTCGACGACGATGTTGCGCGGGCGGCGGCGGCGGAGCTCCTCGAGCGTGCTCTCGAAGAACTGGGCGATGCCGAGCCCCCGCACCGCCTTCAGCTGGACATAGGCGCCGTCGATCCGGGCCGGGAAAGCGAGGCGATAGATCCGGTCCGGCGCGCGCAGATAAAGCGGGATGCGCTCGGCCGGCAGCATCCCGGCTCCGTCGAGCAGGGCCGACCGCCCGGTAAAGGCCGCGTCTCCCTGGTAGGGCGCCAGCACGGCCTGCACGACGACGGTTTCCGGCCTGCCAGTGCGGGCGGCCAAGGTATAGGCGACCCGGTCCGGATCGGGGCCGAAGCCCGCCGCCGCGAGCAAGGCCGGCATCTCCATGAACAAAGGCACGAACTGGTCGCGGAAGCTCTGCAGGCCGCCCTGGTAGCGGGCATAAGCGGCCCGGATCACGCGCCAGTCGCGGCCGTTGACCCTGAGCACGCGGCGGCCGACCAGCCGCGCCCGGTCCGGCGGCGCGGAGACCACGTAGAGGCCGTCGGCGAACAGGCCGAGATGGACCGGGCTGCGGCGGTAGCGGGACGGCCATTGCGGCGGCAGCAGCGCGCTGTGGCCATTGTCGGCCAGCGCCGCGATGCCGGCCGCCTCCAGCTCGAACCGCGCGGGATTGCGGTAGAGCCCGGGCAGCAGCGCCACGCGCCGCAGCGCCTCGGCCCTGGCGGCGGGCCGGTAGGCCAGATTGCGCTCGACATAGGTCCGCATCGCGGCGACGTCGGCCGGGCCCGGCGCCGCCTGCGCGGCAACCGGCAGGGCGAGGCTGGCCAGAAGCGGCGCGATTTGCTTCAACAGGCGCATGATGGCCGCGTGTGTTATCTTGCTATGACACTTCCGGCAAGGGCCCGCGGGGAAAGGAACGGGACATGTTGCTCGAGCTGATCGCAGCGGCCGCGCTGGCGGCGCCCTGGGATGCGCCCCTGACCTTCCAGGGGATCGGCCCCGTACGCGTCGGCACCCCCGTCGCCGCGCTGCGGCGGATGGGTGCCACGGGCGAGAATTATCCCGATCCGGAGATCGACTGCTCCTACTGGCGGACGCCGCGCTGGCCGGGCCTCCTGATGATGGTGAGCGGCGGCCGCGTGGTGCGGGTCGAGACCGAGGACCGGCGCTACCGCACCGCTTCCGGCGCCCGCGTCGGCATGGCCGAGGCCGAGATCCGCCGGCTCTACGGCCCCGCCATGCGGGTCGAGCCGCATCCCTATACCGGGCCCGAGGGCCATTATCTGGTCTATCGCGCCCGCGGCGCGCCCTACGGCCTGATCATCGAGACCGACGGCCAGCGGGCGACCCAGGTCAGGGTCGGCCACTGGGACGCGGTGCAGCTGATCGAGGGCTGCTCCTGATGCTGCTCGCCGCCCTGCTCGCCGCCACGGCCTGTCCGCCGGCGAGCGAGGCCGTCCGCTCGCTCAACTATCCGCTGCGGCCGGCGCGATGAGCCGCCGCCTGACCGTCACCGGGCGGGTCCAGGGGGTCTGGTACCGCGGCTGGACGGTCGAGCAGGCGGAGGCGCTGGGCCTGGACGGCTGGGTGCGCAACCGGGAGAATGGCAGCGTCGAGATCCTGGTCGCGGGGCCGGATGTAGCGGTGGAGGAGCTGATCCGCCGATGCCACCGGGGCCCGTCGGCGGCGCGGGTCGAACGGGTCGAGGTTACGGCGAGCGACGAAATTCCGCCGGCCGGCTTCGCGCTGCGCCCGACCGCCTAGCCGGCCGGCACGCGCATCACGCTGCGCCTCAGAAGAGGCTGCGCGTCACGAGCGAATCCGGCGCGATGTCTTTTCGGACGCGGTCGGAGAATCGCTTCGCCGACATCAGGAGGCCGAGCAGGAAGACGCTCGAAAGCACGAGGAAGGCGATCGAAACGACGTCGAAAACCGGATTCGAGACGCCCGACAGGTGAAGGAACAGGGCTGCGATGACCATCAGGATCGACGCGGTCACGCAAAAGAACGAGGCGAGGATTCTGACCAGGTGGATCAGAACGCAGGCTGACATATAGGCGGGATTTTCACGCGAAAGTCCCGTGACATTCTTGAGGTGGACCCGCGATCGGCTCTTGGTCTTCCGGACCCCGGTAGCGACCGGGATGATCACTTCCCTGATAATCTGCCAGACGACCAAAGGCGCACTCAGCAGGCCAGCCAAGGTCGCGATGACCTGGATATATTGGTTCTGAAGGATGTCCATCGCTGCCCCCCGATTAGCAACGCCGGGAACAAAATCGTCCGGAAGGCTCGGAAGGAGTGAGTGGAGTTCCGGAGACCGGCCTTGTTTCCCTTGAACTCGCCTTGCCGTCAATCGTGGAACGGGTCTCGCACCAGGATCGTGTCCTCGCGCTCGGGACTGGTCGAAACCAAAGCGACGGGACAGGCGATCAGCTCCTCGATGCGCCTGATATATTTGATCGCCTGCGCGGGAAGCTGCCGCCAGGACCGCGCCCCCGCCGTCGAGTCCTGCCAGCCCTCCATCACCTCATAGACGGGCTCCACTGCCGCCTGGTCGCCGGCCTGGGCGGGGAAATGGTCGAGCGGCCGGCCATTGAGCGTGTAGCCGGTGCAGATCCTGACCTCGTCCAGCCCGTCGAGCACGTCGAGCTTGGTGAGGGCGATGCCGGTGACGCCGGAGACGGCGCAGGACTGGCGGACGAGGACCGCGTCGAACCAGCCGCAGCGCCGCCGCCGCCCCGTCACGGTGCCGAACTCGCGGCCGCGCTCGCCCAGCCGCTGGCCGATCTCGTCCTCCAGCTCGGTCGGGAAGGGGCCGGAGCCGACGCGGGTCGTATAGGCCTTGACGATGCCCAGCACGAAGCCGGCCGCCGACGGCCCGAGCCCGGTGCCGCCGGCGGCGGTGCCGGCGATGGTGTTGGAGGAGGTAACGAACGGATAGGTGCCGTGGTCGACGTCGAGCAGGACGCCCTGCGCGCCCTCGAACAGGATGCGCCGGCCACGCTGCCGCGCCTCGTGCAGCGTCAGCCAGACCGGCCGCGCATATTGGAGCACGGAATCGGCGATCTCCGCCAGGTCGGCGAGGAGCCGGGCGCGGTCGATCCCTTTCTTGCCGAAGCCGGCGCGGAGCGCGTCGTGATGGGCGCAGATGCGGTCCAGCTGCGGCCCGAGATCGTCGAGATGGGCGAGATCGCAGACCCGGATCGCGCGGCGGCCGACCTTGTCCTCATAGGCCGGACCGATGCCGCGGCGCGTCGTCCCGATCTTGCCCTTGCCCGAGGCATCCTCGCGCAGCGCGTCAAGGTCGCGGTGGAAAGGGAGGATCAGCGGGCAGGTGTCGGCGATCTGGAAATTGGCGGGGGTGATCGCGACGCCCTGCTCGCCGAGCTTCTCCACCTCCGCCCTCAGCGCCCAGGGATCGAGCACCACGCCATTGCCGAGCACGGAGAGCGTGCCGCGCACGATGCCCGACGGCAGCAGCGACAATTTGTAGGTCATGTCGCCGACGACCAGAGTGTGGCCGGCATTGTGGCCGCCCTGGAAGCGGACGACCAGATCCGCGCGGCTCGCCAGCCAGTCGACGATCTTGCCCTTACCCTCGTCGCCCCACTGGCCCCCGATCACGGTGACGTTCGCCAAGCTACTATCCTTTCGGCTGCGCAGCGGCCTCTAGAGCGATTTCGAGGCAGATGGAAACATCCCCGGGCTCGAAAAATTGCAGACAACGAAAAAACTGCGCCTTTGCGCCGGGGCAGACCCGTCATCCTCGCCCAGCCACGCTTTGCCGCAGCCCTCCCGGATCGTTGTATGAGGTTAATGAAACCGACCGCACCCTGGAGACGTTGAGGGGTCCATACTGCACGGGTCCAAGGGAGAAGTGACATGCGCAATCTTGTTCTCGCCGCTGCTGCGGCCGCCGTGGCCGTTCCGGTCACCTTCGTAGTGCCGGCGACCACCGGCGAGGCCCAGGCCCAGCGGCGTTATTACGACCGCAGCGGCTATTATAACGGGCCGGTCTGGCGGGACAGCCGCGGCCGCTATCGCTGCCGCCGTTCGAACGGAACCACTGGTCTGATCATCGGCGCCGCGGGTGGCGCGCTGGTCGGCCGCGCGATTGACGGTGGCCGCAACCGCACGACCGGCACGATCGTCGGCGCGGTCGCCGGCGCCCTGGTCGGCCGCGAGGTCCAGAGGAGCAGCAGCCGTCGTCGCTGCCGTTAAGGCGCGGATTGCCGCTGAATGAGACGGGCCGCCCCGAAAGGGGCGGCCCGCTCCTTTTCACCCCGAACCTATTTCGCGCCGGGCTTCTTCGCCGGCGTCTTCCTGGCGGACCGCTTCCTGGCGGGCGCCTTCTTTGCCGGCGCGGCCTTGGCAGCGGCCGGCTTCGCGGCAGCCGCCCGGGCCGGCGCCTTCTTCGTCGGGGCGGGCGTTGCAGCAGGCTTGGCCGACTTCGCGGCAGGCGCCATGGCGGCCGACGCCCTGGCGGCGGGCTTCTTCGCGGCCTTGCGGGCCGGGGCCGCTTTTCGGGCAGGCGCCGCCGGAGCGGCCGCCGCCGGGGCGGCCGCCGCCTCGGCCGGGGTGGCCTCGCCCATCATCCTGCGGACCGCCTCGGTCGCCGCGTCGATCATCGCCGCCCCGATCCGGTTCGCGCTCTCGGCTGCCGCTTCGGTCGCGGCCTCGGCCGCGTCGCGCGCGCCCTTGGCGGTGCGCTTCATGGTGTCGCGCGCATTCTTGTTGGCGGCGAGCGCCGCAGTGGCGGTGAGCAGGCCCGCGACGAGCAGGCTGCGCGCCACGGGGTTGCGCGCCAGGTCGGCAGCGCGCTTGCCCGCCTCGCGCAGGGCGTCGGGAATGAAGTCCGCGGCGCCGCCGCTCGAGCTGTCCGCCCCCTTTGAGGTCGATTTCTTCGCCATGGCATCAACTCCGGTTGATCATATCCATGGCGTAACAGACACGCGAGCGGCCTTACAGTTCCGTCGCCTCGTCCGGCAGCTCGTAGGGATCGCCGTCGGGATCGACGGGATCGCCGGCCGGCTGGACCCGCGGCGCGGGGTCGTCGCCCAGCCCTTTTTCCGCCTCGACATGCTCGGGAAGCCGGTCGTGCCCGGCCTCCTCGCTTGCCGGCAGGGGATGGCCCGGCCCGCCGTCACGATCCTTCTCGCCGCTCATCCTCGCCTCCGTCCGCCTCCCATGGCCCGGACAAGCGAAAGGCCGCCGGGAAGGTTCCCCCGACGGCCTCTCGACATGGTCAGCGGCCGGAAGTCTCCAGCCCGGAAGCCATTGGAAAGACTAGGCTTTCTGCTCCCGAACGGACTTGACCGACCCCTCTGCTGAACCATGAGACATCGGATCACCTCCTTTCGCTAAGTTGATGGCCCGTTCAATATGAGTCGCGCGGAATCGCGGATCAAGACTTGATCATATTTATTTTGGCGCTAGGATTCCGGGCTTCGCGGGCGGCCTGAAGCCTGGATCGCCGAAGGTTGGAGCGAAGCGACAACCGCAGGCGTGAATCAGGCTTCATTCCATAATCGAGACCAGGATTCACGTTCAGGCGTAGCCTGAACGACCTTGGTCTTGCCGCCTTTTTTATTGCCCGCGGCAATCCTCGATCACCCGCCCGACCTCCGGCCAGGCCGGCACGACCAGCGACGGGCCGCCCTCCACCGTGACCAGGAAACGGCCGCGGCTGAACGCCATCTGCTCGAGCAGCGGATCGTTGACCGGAACCGCCGCGAGCATCTCGTTCAGATCGACGCGCGTCGCCGGCAGCCGGCGCACGCCATAGGAGGTGCGGATGGTGAGCGCGTCGGCTTGCGCGCCGGAGAGGGCGAGCCAGATCGTGCGATCCTGCTGACAGCGGATCGTGAAGGTCGCGCGGTCGGAGCGGAAGCTGGCCAGCGCCGCATCGGGCAGCGGGGAATAGGTCCAGTCGCCGGGGCTGAGCGGCCCGGTCGTCCAGTCCGCGGGCGGCGGCGCGGGTGGTGGGGGAGGCGGCGGCAGCGGGACCGGGCGCGGGGCCGGCGTGGGGGTCGGCGCGGGCTGCGCGCTGCGCGGCACGCAGGCGCCGAGGGCGAGGATGGCGAGCGCCGCACCGGTCCAGCGCAGGGGCACGGGCCTATTGGGCATTCGTCGTCGCCGCATTCCCCCCGATAACATCCACCGACCCGTTCGCCTCGACGCTGTTGCCGGCCGGCGCCGCCGCCGTGCTGCGCGCCTCCCCGCTCGCGCAGCGCCGGATATAGCTGGCAATCTCCGGGCTGGGCGGCATGATCAGCGGCGCCGCGTCGCCAACCCGAACGATGATCGGCGTGCTCGCACCGGTCAGCACGCGCACGAACGGATCGTTGGGCGGCAGCGTGCCGCGCAGCATCGGCGTGACGCCGGCCGCGCTGACCACGGCGAGGCGGCGCGTCTCGCTGCCCACCGTCACGAGCATGTTGGGCAGATCGCCCCCCGGCGCCGCCCCCGGCCAGAACAGGAGCAGGTTGCGGCGCTCGTCGCAGCCGATGCTGAAGCGGGCGGGCGCGCCCACCGGGCCGAATTGCAGCACGGGCTGCTCTTCCTGCAGCCCCGCCTGCCAGGTGCCGACCGTCAGATCCTCGTCATCCGTCAGGTCGGTGGCATTCGTCGCCGGCAGCTGGACATTGTCGATCTGCGCGTAGCGCGCCTCTTCCGAGCGCGCGCAGCCGGCGAGCAGGATCGTGGCGGAGAGCAGGAAGGGGCGGATCATCGGCGGTCGGTCCTTTTTCGGCGCGATCAGATTCGGCTCCTTAGCCCGGTATCCCGCCGCGCGCATCCCATAGCGCGAGGAATTCGCGCCGCGTTTTGGGGCCATAGGTCGCAAAGCTCGGGTTGCGGCGCTCGCGACAGGCGGCGCGGCGCTCCTGCAGCGCGCCGCGATTGTGCAGGGCCGTGACGTCGATATTGTAGACCCGCGCGCCATTCAGGCCGAAAATCTTCCTTTTCGCCTCGGCGGTCAGCGCCGGATAGCCGTAGCGCTCCTGATATTCCTCGCTGATCGTGAAGGCGCGGAAGGCCTGGATCTGGTCCTGCGGGCTGCCGTACCAGATCGAATCCGTCCCCCACATGATCCGCTCCTCGCCGAAATATTTGAGGAGCTTGCCGATCACATGGGCGGCCTCCTGCGGCCGGCCCATGAAATAACGCCAGAGCGAGCCCATCTCCGCGTAGAGATTGCCCTGGTTGCGACGGAGGCCGGCATCCTGGTGCGACTTGATCAGCCGGTCGACGCCCTCCGGCGCGGCGGGATTGTAGGGTCCCTCGGTCTTCCCGCCCTCGAAGCCGCCATGATAGACGAGGAAGTTGATGTCCGGATTGGCGACCGCTGCCGGGCCCATGTCGCGCGGGCTGCTATATTCATATTCGAGCCCGCCCAGCGGCACGCCCTTGTGCACCGCGACGGTCTTCACGCCCAGCGCCCGTGCCTTCTCGAAGAAACGGTTGGCATGCTCGCTCCGGTCCAGCCAGATGCCGCGGCCGTTCGAGCCATATTGGGGATAGAGCTTCCAGGCCTCGACCCGGTGCCGCTCGACCATAGAGTCCATCGCCTCGATCGCGCCGGGCTCCTGCGGGAAAACGCCGCCATGGATGAGGGCGCGCGCCCCTTCCCCGCCGATCGCGCGCACGATCTCGCGCGCCTCGTCGGCATATTCGATCGGCGTCGGATTGGGCTGGCCCCAGAGGGCGGAGACGACGGCGACGTCGGTGTCGCTGTCGAGGAAGACCTCGCGAGCGAGGGTCTGGGCGGAATAGCAGTCGAAGCTGCCGCTCGTGCATTTGGAGGCCTGGCCGAAGACCTGCGCCAGCACACGGGCCCAGCGCTGGCCGTCCGCGCCCTGCGCCCAGCGGCCGGCCGGCTCGACGCAATGGGTCTGCACGTCGAAGATGAACTCGTCGCCGCCGACCGCCGCCGCGGCGCGCTGCTGGTCGAGCGTCGCCTCCTCGTCGATCGCGAAGGCGCCGCCGCGCAGCCCGCCCGCTTCCGCCGCCCGGTTGACGGCGGCGAGCACCGTCGCGGCGCCCGCCGCGGAGACCAGGAAGGAGCGGCGGGAAAGGCCGAGCCGACGGGCGTTCTCGCCGGCGGCCTCGTGGGCGAGCCGGTTGGCGAGCTTCTGGGTCGGGGTCAGCAAGGGGGGCGCATATTCGCCGTTGGAGGTCCGGTCGATCTTGATCGGAAGCCGCCGGCCGTCGGGGTCAAGATCGTCGCGCATCGATGCCTCCCATCGAATCGCCCACCCCGCGCATCATCGCCCGTCGCGCTCCGCTATGCAAAGGAGAGGCAAAGACTAGGTCAATGCGCGCTTGACATGGCAATTGATTGATCGTTCAACCAAGACATGAAAGCGAGGCTCTTCCGATGAATGCCGACACGCGCCGCAGGATCGTGCTGGCGGCGATGGACCTGTTTGCCGAGAAAGGCTTCCAGTCGACCAGCGTGGCCGACATCCTGAGCCGCACCCAGGTCCATTCGGGCAGCCTCTATCATGTCTTCCCCGGCAAGCAGGACGTGCTCGCCGCGGTGCTGGAGGCCTATCGCGACGGCATCGAGGAATGGCTGCTCGCGCCGGCCTGGAGCGGCGTCGAGGACCCGATCGAGCGGATCTTCGCCCTGCTCAACGCCTATCGCACCATGCTGGCGACCAGCGACTGCACCTATGGCTGCCCGATCGGCAGCCTGGCGCTGGAGCTGCACGAGCCCGATCCCGCGATCCGCGAGCTGCTCGCCGCCAATTTCGAGAATTGGACGGCGGCGATCCACCGCTGCCTGGACGCCGCGGGGAGCCGCCTGCCCGCGACGATCGACCGGCGCAAGCTGGCCGAGTTCGTGCTGACCGTGATGGAGGGCGCGGTGATGCAGGCGCGCACCTATCGCGAGATCGGCTATTTCGACCGCAACATCGCGATGCTGCGCGACCAGTTCGACCGGATGCTGCGCGAGGCGGAGGCGGTCGCGGCGTAGTCACTTAAGGGAGGGGGACATGACTTTACCCGACATCAATTATCTGGCGGTGGTGCTCGCGGCGCTGTCGGCCTTCGTGCTCGGCGGCCTCTGGTATTCGCCCTTGCTGTTCGCCAGGGCCTGGGTGCGGCTGAACGGCTTCAATGAGGAGGAGCTGAAGAAGAACGCCAATATGGCGATGATCTTCGGCGGCGCCTTCCTCTGCAACCTGGTCTGTGCCTTCGTCTTCGCCTGGTTCACGACCGGCGTCACCGACATTGCGGACGGCGCCAGCTTCGGCTTCGCCACCGGCCTCGGCATCGTCGGCTTCAGCTTCGGGCTCAACTATCTGTTCGAACGGCGGCCGTTCGCGCTCTGGCTGATCAACGCCGGCTATTTCACGATCCAGTTCACGATCTTCGGCGTGATCCTGGCGGCGATGGGCTGATCAGTGGGCGCAGGTGCGGCGCGGGCGGCTAGTGCCGCTTGAAATACTGCACCTCGCGCTCGTGCCTCTCCGCCGCCGCGCGCGTGTCGAACGTGCCGAGATTGCGGCGCTTGCCGGTCTTCGGGTCCTTCTTGCGCGAGTAGAGGCGCCAGCCGGATTTGAGCTTACGGATCATGCGGGCTCAACCGGGACGGAGCTGCCCGGTTGCGCGGCTTAGCGCCGCCCGCCCCACTTGCGCTGCACCCGGCCGTACTTGCCCTTGCGCGTGCCCGGCTTGCCCTCGGTCGAACCGCCGATGACGGGGGCGCGGCTCTGTTCGGTGGCGAGGCCGAGCTCGCCGGCCTCGAGCCGCCTGATCTCGTCGCGCAGGCGCCCGGCCTCCTCGAACTCGAGGTCGGCGGCGGCCTTGCGCATCCGCTTCTCGAGGTCGTCGATATAGGCGCGGAGATTGTGGCCGACGAGGTGCGTCGCCTCCTCGTCGCCGGTGTCGACCATGACGCTGTCGCGGTTGGAGACATCCTTCAGGATGTCGGCGATGTCGCGCTTGATCGTGGTCGGGGTGATGCCGTGCAGGGCGTTATAGGCCTCCTGCTTCTCGCGCCGCCGCCCGGTCTCGTTCAGCGCGCGCTCGATCGAGCCGGTGATCCGGTCGGCATAGAGGATCACCTTGCCTTCGACGTTGCGGGCGGCGCGGCCGATCGTCTGGATGAGGCTGGTTTCCGAGCGCAGGAAGCCCTCCTTGTCCGCGTCGAGGATCGCGACCAGCCCGCATTCCGGGATGTCGAGCCCCTCGCGCAACAGGTTGATGCCGACCAGCACGTCATAGACGCCGAGCCTCAGGTCGCGGATCAGCTCGATCCGCTCCAGCGTCTCCACGTCGCTGTGCATGTAGCGGACGCGAAGGCCCGCCTCGTGCAGGAACTCGGTCAGGTCCTCGGCCATGCGCTTGGTGAGCGTGGTGACCAGGGTGCGATAGCCCTTGCGCGCGGTCTCGCGGGCCTCGGCGATCAGATCGTCCACCTGGTCCTCGACCGGCTTGATCTCCACCGGCGGGTCGATCAGCCCGGTCGGGCGGATCACCTGCTCGACGAAGACGCCGCCGGATTGCTCCAGCTCCCAGGGGCCGGGCGTCGCCGAAACCGCCACGGTCTGCGGGCGCATGACGTCCCATTCGTTGAAGCGCAGCGGCCTGTTGTCGATGCAGCTGGGCAGGCGGAAGCCATATTCGGCGAGCGTCAGCTTCCGCCGGTGGTCGCCGCGCGCCATCGCGCCGATCTGCGGCACGGTCTGGTGGCTCTCGTCGACGAAAAGCAAAGCGTTTTCCGGCAGATATTCGAACAGGGTCGGCGGCGGTTCGCCGGGCAGGCGGCCGGTGAGGAAGCGGGAATAATTCTCGATGCCCGCGCAGGAGCCGGTCGCGGCGATCATCTCCAGGTCGAAATTGGTGCGCTGCTCCAGCCTTTGCGCCTCCAGCAGCCGTCCTTCCGCCTGCAATTCCTTGAGCCGCTCGGCCAGTTCGAAGCGGATCGCCTCCATCGCCTGCTTCAGCGTCGGGCCCGGCGTCACATAATGGCTGTTCGCGTAGACCCGGACATAGTCCAGCGCCGCGGACTTCTTGCCGGTCAGCGGATCGAACTCGACGATCTCCTCGATCTCGTCGCCGAAGAAGGCGACCCGCCAGGCGCTGTCCTCATAATGCGACGGGAAGATTTCGAGGCTGTCCCCGCGGACCCGGAAATTGCCGCGCGCGAAGCCCTGGTCGTTGCGCTTGTACTGGAGCGCGACCAGCTTGCGGATGATCTCGCGCTGGTCGACCGTCTGGCCCTTCTTCAGGTCGAAGATCATCGCCGAATAGGTCTCGACCGAGCCGATGCCGTAGAGGCAGGAGACCGAGGCGACGATGATCACGTCGTCCCGCTCCAGCAGCGCCCGCGTCGCCGAGTGCCGCATCCGGTCGATCGCCTCGTTCACCGAGCTTTCCTTCTCGATGTACGTGTCCGACCGCGGCACATAGGCCTCGGGCTGGTAATAATCGTAATAGGAGACGAAATATTCGACCGCATTGTCGGGGAAGAAGCTCTTGAACTCGCCGTAGAGCTGGGCGGCGAGGATCTTGTTCGGGGCGAGCACCAAAGCCGGACGCTGCAGCGCCTCGATCACCTTCGCCATCGTGAAGGTCTTGCCCGAGCCGGTGACGCCGAGCAGGACCTGCGTCTTCTCCTGCTCGCGGAATTGCTGGACCAGCTCGGCGATCGCCTGCGGCTGGTCCCCCGCCGGCTGATAGTCGGAGACGATCCGGAAGGCCTTGCCGCCCTCCGCCTTCTCCGGGCGCTCGGGACGATGGGGGACGAAGGTCTGGCCGGTCTCGGGCTCTTCGAGGCTCGTGCGGATGGTGATCGCCATGCGGCCTATATGGTCATCCGGGCCGCGGAGCGCTACCGTTCTGACACCTGCCGGCGGGGGCCGGTCCAGGTTAAGGGGGGAGGAGCATATGCTGCGTCCCGTCATCATGATCGCGGCGCTGGCCGCAACGTCCTGCAGCGGCCGGAACGAGGCCAACAATGCGACCGTGAATGCCGAACCGGATGTCATCTTTCAGCCAGGCTTCTGGGAGATGCGACCGACGATCACTCTTTCGGAGAGGATTGACCGGGAAATGCCCAGAAACGTCGTCATCATGTGGTGCATGTCCGACGGCCTGCGTCCGAACATTCCGAATGCCAACGAGACCTTCTTCGGGCCGGCGACCGTGCACAGCCAATGCACCGACGACCTGACTTTTCCGGGCGGGCGCGTCGAGGGGACTCGGGAGTGCTTCGCCACCGATGAAGGCAGGTACTGGAACAATGTCACCGGCCGATTCACGCCGACCAGCTTCGAGATTGAAGAGATTGTCCAAAGTCAGTCGGCGGAAGGAACCCGGGAGGTCGCCCGGATCCGGTCGAGGGGTCGCCGTACCGGAGAGTGCCCGCGCAGCCCCTTGGTCGGTGATCCGGGACAGACCAACGCAGCCGCGAACGCTGCGACCCCCGCCCGATAGACGGATCGTTCGCCCGTCAGGTGCCAGAACGTCGCCGGTTGCCACGGCGGGCGATATCGGACACGAAACGGGAAGGGCGCGAATCCAGCGGCCGCAAGAACAAGGGGACCCCGGATGAAGCAGTCGATTTTCCTCGCGGCGGGCGCGGCCGTCATCTTCCTCGCCGCCTGCAACAGGGGCGGCCCCGAGCATATCCAGGCGGGCATGTGGGAAATGAAGGCGAAGATGACCCAGTTCGAGGCTCCGGGCGCACCGGCCGAGATGCTTGGCCCGATGCAGGCCCAGCTCAACCGCGAGCAGACCAACCGGACCTGCATCACCCAGGACCGGGCTTCCAATCCGCTTCGCCAGTTCCGCGAGGTGATGACGCGCGGCCAGCCGGGCGCGGCCTGCACCACCGACGAGGACACTTTCACCGGCGGCGTGATCCGGATCCGCGTCACCTGCCGGTCGACCACCGGCCAGCCGGGCCAGGGCTCGATGACGATGGAGGGCAGCTTCACCGACACGACGCTGCAGGCCAGGATGACGGTCAACGCCGACGGCATGGCAACGGGCGGACCGCGCTCGCTGCGGATGACCACCGAGATCAACGGCAGCCGCGTCGGCGAGTGCCAGGGCGCACCGGCGGCGCCCGCGGCACCGGCTCCGTCCGGCAACAGCCTCTAGAAGACGGCCCCGCTTCGGGCGCCACCAGATTGAAAAAGGGGGACCTCCAATGAAACGAACTGCCTTAGTCGGTGCCAGCCTTGCCGCCATTCTGCTCGCCGCCTGCTCGGGCGGCGGCGGCGGTGGCGGGTCGGGCGCCGCCCAGCGCCAGCCCGGCATGTGGGAATCCACGTCCAAGATCACCCAGCTCCAGCTCACCGGCGCGCCGCCGGAAATGCAGGCACGGGCCAATGCCCAGGTCGGCCAGTCGCAAAACTCCCGCGAATGCCTGACTCCCGAGCAGGCGCGCGATCCGATGGGCCAGATGCGCCGGATCATGGCGCGGCAAGGCCCCACGGCCAATTGCACCTTCTCGGACCAGGTCTTCGCTGGCGGCGTGGTCCGCATCCGCGGGACCTGCCCCGCGGCCGGCGGCGGCTCGGCCCAGATCGCGCTCGAGGGCACGTTCACCGAGACGACGATGAACGTAACGATGAACGTGAACGCCCAGGGGCCGGCCTCCGCGCAGATGCCCGGCGTGACCGGGATGCGGATCAGCGCGGAAACCTCGGCCCGGCGCACGGGCGAGTGTCCGGGCAGCGGCACGCAATAGCGTTCGGCGCGCGGACCGCGGACGGAACGGCGAGGCAGGGGCGGCGTGCGCGTCACGTCGTCCATTGCCTCGCTTCCGCTTATGCGACTAAGGGCGGGCACGCGAATCCCGTACGCATTCCTTGAGAAGGGGCTTTGATGAAGAGAGTGCTTTTCCTGACGCCGCTCGCGCTCGCCGCCACGACGGCCTGCGCCCCGGCGCCGAACCAGATCCAGGCCGGCCAGTGGGAGCTGGTGACGGAGATCCGCTCGATCTCGCTGCCCAACGCGCCGGAGGAGGTCCGCGAGCAGATGCGCGCCCGCGCCGGCCGGCCCGACACGGGCCGCGCCTGCCTGACCGACGACCAGGCCCGCCGCTTCCTCGAATTCACCAAGCAGGTGGTCAGCCAGGGCCAGGCCGCCGCCTGCCGCTTCACCGACGAGGTCTATGCGAACGGCGTGCTGCGCCAGAACAGCTCCTGTCCGGCCGGCGGGCCGATGGGCGGGCCGCAGGGCAACCAGACAAGCACCCTCGAGGGCCGCTTCACCGCGACCACCTTCAACGCGACGCTCAACACGCAGGGCCCCAACGTGATGGCGCCCGGCGGCGGCGAGATGCGCGCCTCGGTGTCGCTCCGTGGCCGCCGTCTCGGCGATTGCCCGGCCCAGCCGGCCACGCCGGGTGCGCCCGCCGGGCTCTGACCGGGCCTGGGGGGATGAAGCTGCCCGCCGCCCTGCTCGTGGCCCTCGCGGCCGCGGCCTGCAACTCGCAGGGCGGTAACGGGCAGGCGCCGGGCGGCACCGCCATGCGGCCGGGCCTCTGGGAATTGACGACACGGGTGGTGACCGTCGACGCGCCCACCGCGCCGGCGGAGATCCAGCCGCAGCTCCAGGCAGCCCTGGCCGCGGCCACGACTGTCGAGCGCAGCTGCCTGACCCCGGGCGAAGCCGCCAATCCGGGTGTGGCTATCCGCGACCGCGTGATCCAGGGCCAGAGCGGCTATACGTGCGAGACCGGTGAGGAGATCTTTGCAGGCGGGCGCATTCGCATGACCCTGAACTGCCGCTCGAACAGCGGCGCGCCCGACCTGCGCCAGGCGATGGTGGGGAGCTTCACGGCCGACACCCTGCAGGCGGCGATCAGCGGCGAGGGCGCGACGCCGGCAACGGCGATGTCGCCGTCCATTCCGGTGCGCGTCGAGAGCGCCCTGACCGGGCGCCGCGTCGGCGACTGTACCGAATAGCCGGCGCCGGCGCGCCGGACAGGATCTGAGGGAGGAAATGGATGATCGGCTATGTGACCCTGGGGTCCAACGACCTCGACAAGGCCCGCGCCTATTACGACGATCTGTTCGGCTCGATCGGCGCCGGCCGGCTGATGGAATTCGGCGAGAATTTCACGCTTTATGGAACCGGGTGGGGGAGCGCCGGCGTTGCCGTCTGCAAACCCTATAATGGCGAGGCGGCGACAGCCGGCAATGGCAATATGATCGCGATCGTGCTGGACAGCCGCGACAAGGTCGACGCCCTCCACGGCAAGGCGCTGGAGCTGGGCGGCACCTGCGAAGGCCCGCCGGGCCTTCGCTCGCCCGAGGGCCCGCAGGCCTTTTACGGCGCCTATTTTCGCGACCCCGAGGGCAACAAATTCTGCGCCTTCCGGACGGGGCCGGCCTAGGAGCCCATGCGCGTCCGGGCGATCGTCAACCGCGCGGGCGGCACGCTGAAGGGCATAGCCGAGGAGGAGACCCGGATCGTCGAGGCGTTCCGGGCGGCGGGCGTCGTGGCCGACGTCCGGATGACAGACTCCGCGGACATCTACGAGGCGCTGAAGGAGGCTGCGCAGGCGCCCGACCTCGACGCGGTCGTCGCCGGCGGCGGCGACGGCACGCTCTCCTGCGCGGCCGGCCATCTCGCCGAAACGGGCCGCCCGCTCGGCATCCTGCCGCTCGGCACGCTCAACCATCTCGCCCGGGATGCTGGCATCCCCGCCGGGATCGAGGAGGCGGCAAAGACGATCGCCGAGGGCCAGGTCCGGGAGATCGATCTCGCCGAGGTCAACGGCCGGGTGTTCGTCAACAACAGCTCGGTCGGCCTCTATCCGGACATGGTGATGCTGCGCGAGCTGGAGCAGGAGAAGCTCGGCCGCTCGAAGCGCCGCGCGATGCTCTCGGCGAGCCTGGCCTCGCTCCGCTCCTTCCGGCGCCACCGGCTCTGGATCAGCGCGCCGGGCCTGGAGGCGCCGATCCGCACGCCGTTGCTGTTCGTCGGCAACAACCGCTATCACGTGACCCTGTTCGGCCTCGGCAAGCGGGAGCGGCTCGACGAGGGCGAGCTCTGCCTCTACGCGATCCGCGCGAAGAGCCGCCTGCACCTCTTCTGGGCGGGGATCCGCGGGATATTCGGCAAGCTCGACCAGCAGCGCGACTTCATCACCGCTTATGTAAGCGAGGCGGAAATCAGCGCCGACCGCCCGGTCCTCGTGGTATCGGCCGACGGCGAGACCTTCCGGATGGAGACGCCGCTCCGCTACCGCATCCGCCCGAAGGCGCTGCGGCTCATCGTGCCGGAACGCTGAATGGCTGGCCGACGGCGGTGGCGATGAAGCGGCCGGGCGGAAGGCCCTGCTGCCGCTGGAGATCGGCAAGGACCTGCGGCGGCTGGTCCATCCCCTCGAAGGAGAGCTGGAAGGTGCCCCAGTGGACGGCGAGCGCCATGCGCGGATCGAGCAGGCGGAAGATGGCGAGCGCCTCCTCAGGCCCGACATGGCTGTTCTGCATGACGTCGCGCGGCAGGAACGCGCCGATCGGGATGATCGCGAGCCGGTAGGGCCCGGCCCGCGCCGCCTCGCGCACCCAGGAACCGTCGCCCCAGCCCGTGTCGCCGGCGAAGAAGATGTTGCCGTGCGGGGTCCGGATCGAGAAGGCCGACCAGAGCGCACGGTTGCGGTCCGTGCCCCAGCGCGAGCCCCAATGATGGTTCCGCAGCACCACCACTTCGCCGCCGCCGGGAACGAGGACGCGCCCGCCCCAGTCGCGGGTCACCGCCTCGATCCCCTCGCCGCGCAGGATCGTGTCGTTGCCAAGGCTGGTGACGATCAGCGGCCGGTCCCGTTCCCAGAGCCGCTTCAGGGTCGGCAGGTCCATATGGTCGTAATGATTGTGGCTGACGACGACGAGATGGATGCGCGGCAGATCCTCGAAGCGCACGCCGGGCGCCCGCACGCGCCGCGGCCCGATGAAGGAGAAGGGCGAGGCGCGGTCCGACCAGATCGGATCGGTCAGGATGTTGAGCCCATTGACCTGCACCAGCACGGTCGAATGGCCGATCCAGGTGACGCGCATCCCGTCTCCGGCCACATTGCGCGGCGGCACCGTCTGCTGCACGGGCGCGCTGTCGGGCCAGACCGCCCGTTCGCCCTGCATCCAGCGGTTGAAGAAGCGGCGCGGATCGAGCCGCGGCGGCTCGCGCGTGCCGGGATTGAAGAAGCGGCGGCCGTCAAAATGATCGCTCGCCGGGCCCGCATAATAGATCCGGTCGAGGAAAGGCGGGACCAGGGTCGGCGCGAAGCTCAGGGCGACGAGCAGGAAGAGCAGCACGGTCCCCAGCCATTTCAGCAGCCGACGCATGGTGGATCAGCGGCGCCCGTCAGACGGTGGGATCGGCGGGCGCGGCGGGCTTGCCGCCGTCCTCATCATCGCCATCGTCATTGCCGTCGGGGATCAGGGAGAAGCCCGCGGGCGCACGGGATTCGACATGATTGGGGTGATACATGTCGAGATGGAGATCGAAGCGGCCGGGCGCGGCGTCGCCGCAATCGAGCGGCCAGCGGTCGACGATCGTACCGAAGGCGCCGACGCCGATATTGCTGCGCTGCCCGACGCGCGGCCGGGTGCCGTCGGCGCAGCGCAGGCGAGCGATATAGGCGTGCTCGCCGGCCGGCATGTTCACCCGCACCGGATTCTGCGCGGAGCCGAGCGGCAGGTCGCGGGCCCGCTCGACCAGCCGCGCGACCTCCTGAGGGGGTGGGCCGAAGCCGAGTTGGGCCGCGGCCGGCGTGGCGGCGGCGAGCAGGACCAGGGCGAGAAACGGCAAGCGACGCATGGCGGCCCTCCTTAGCCTGGGAGGCGAGCTTGCGGGAAGGCCGGACGGGGCACAAGCCCTTCCCGAGCCGCTAGGGCCTGAGCGTGAAGCCCGCGGGCGCCCGGGTCTCGCGATGCTCTTCATGGTACATGTCGAAGGCGATCCGGCTGGCCTGCCCGGCGCAATTCAGCTCGTAGGCCGAGACGACCGAGCCGAAGGCGCCGACGCCCGCCTCGTGCCGCGCACCGATCCGCGGCTGGGCTCCGTCCGCGCAGCGCAGGCGGCCGAGATAGGCGCGCTCGCCTTCCGGCCCGCCGACCCGCACCGGATTTTCGAGGCTGCCCAGCGGGTGCGCGTCGGCGGCAGCGACGAGCTGGCGCATCTCCTCCTCGGGCGAGACCCGGCTCAGCGCGCCGACCAGCTGGTCCGGCGACTGGGTGCGCGCGCCCAGCCTCGGCTGGGCAGTTTGCGCGAGCGCGGGTGCGGCGGCGAGAAGAAACAGGGCAACGAGGGGGGTACGCATGAGGCTCTCCGGAGGCTCCAGCCACTTAGGGCCTGGCTCGACAGGCGGCAAGGGCGGGGTCTTGACATGCAACTATACGGTTGCATATATCGCCCGCCATGGAAGAGGTTTTCCGCGCCCTTGCCGATCCGAGTCGCCGGGCCCTGCTCGACCGGCTGTTCGCCGCCGGCGGGCAGACTTTGCGCCAGCTCGCTTCGGACATGCCGATGACGCGCCAGGCCGTGGCCAAGCATCTGGCCATCCTCGAAGCCGCCAATCTCGTCTCCGTCCATTGGCGGGGCCGGGAGAAGCTCCATTATCTGAATCCGGTGCCGATCGGGGAAATTGTGAAGCGCTGGGTCGGCAAGTTCGAGGATGCCCGGATCGAGGCGCTGACCGACCTCAAAAGCCATGCCGAAACCAGGGAGAAGAAGAGTGCCTGAGCGTGCCCCCGCCTTCGTCTATGTCATCTATATCGCCGCCAGCGCCGACACGGTGTGGGCCGGCCTGATCGACCAGGAGGTCACCAGGCAATATTGGGGCCATCACAACCGCTCCGACTGGCAGCCCGGATCGCGCTGGGAGCATGTGCGGACCGACGGCAGCGGCAAGGTCGACATCGTCGGCCGGGTCGTCGAGATCGATCCGCCGCGGCGGCTGGTGACGACCTGGGCCTCGCCGGAGAACGAGAATGATCCGGAGAAAGTCTCGCGCGTTGTTTATGAGCTGGCGCCGGCGGGCGAGGATACCAGGCTCACTGTCACGCACAGCGAGCTCGAGGCCGGCTCCGCGATGCTCGCGGGCATCAGCCGCGGCTGGCCCGCCGTGCTCTCGAACCTCAAGTCGCTGCTGGAGACGGGCAAGGTGATGACCGATTTGTGGGGCAGCCAGTGAACCCCGTGGCCAATGCCGCCATGCTGATCCGCCGGCCGGTGGCGGAGGTGTTCGAGGCCTTCGCCAATCCGGCGATCACCGCGCGTTTCTGGTTCAGCCACGGCCATGCGCGGCTGGCGCCGGGCGCGCAGCTGCGCTGGGAGTGGGAGATGTACGGCGCGGGCACGGACGTGCTCGTCAAGGCGATCGAGCCCGGGCGCCGTATCCTGATCGACTGGGACGAGCCGGTGACCGAGGTGGAATGGCTGTTCGAGCCGCGCGGGGCCGACCGGACCTGGGTCACGGTCGAGAATCGCGGCTTTCACGGCACGGACGAGGAAAAGCTCGCCCGCGCGCTCGATGCGACCGGCGGCTTCGCTCTGGTGCTCGCCGGCGCGAAAATCTGGCTGGAGCATGGGATCGAGCCCGGTTTCGTGCTGGACCGGCATCCGGATGCGGTCGTGGAGGCGTGGAAGCACCGCTAGCCTTTCCCGTCGTTGCGAGCGGAGCGAAGCAAGCCAGCGGACGGGAGGCGAGCTGGATTGCTTCGTCGCTCTGCTCCTCGCAATGACGACATTCTAGTGGAAATTGCGTGACCTGATGCGCAAGCCGCCGTCGCGGCCGGCGAGGATTGCCTCACGCTCCGGCGGGTCGCGCGGGTCGCGGCCGCCGCCGCGGGCGCCGTCGCCCGGCCCGGTGCGGTGCGGGAAGTCCCGGTCGCCGACCGTGGTGAGCAGGGGCGTCAGATCCTCGATCTGTTCGCTGACGACGTGGATGACCTTGCCCTCCTTCTGCAGCTTGCCATGCACCGCGATCATCGCGGAGGCGAGGATGATCGGGCGGTGCGCCTCGAAGATGCGCTGCCAGGCGATCGCATTGGCGATGCCGGTCTCGTCCTCCAGGGTGATGAAGGTGACATTGCCCTTGCCGGGGCGCTGGCGGACCAGGACGATGCCGGCGACCTTCACCCTGGCGCCGTCCTTCAGGTCCTTCAGCGCGCCGCAGGGGATGAGCCCCCGGCGATCCAGCTCCGCACGGAGGAAGCTGACCGGATGGTCGCGCAGCGAAAGCTGGACGGCGCGATAATCCTCCACCACCTCGCGGCCCGCGGTCAGCGGCGTCAGCTGCACCTCGGGCTCCTGCCCGCGCGCGTCGGCGAAGGCGAAGAGCGGCAGCGGCTTGCCGCCGCCAAGGCCGCGAATCTTCCAGAGCGCCTGCCGCCGGTCGAGCCCGAGCGTCTGGAAGGCGTCGGCATCGGCAAGCTTCTCCAGCGCCGCCGCCGGCACGCCCGAGCGCGTCCAGACGTCGTCGATCGAGGTGAAGGGCGCGTCCATGGCGGCGGCGGCAATCTGGGCACCATGCTCATTGGCGAGGCCCTTTACCTGGCGCAGGCCGAGGCGGAGCGGGAGATATTTCCCCTCCCCTTTCTCTTCCAGCGTGCAATCCCAGCGGCTGGCATTCACGCAGACCGGCCGCACCTCGACGCCGTGCTCGCGCGCGTCGCGGACCAACTGGGCGGGCGCGTAGAAGCCCATGGGCTGGGCGTTGAGCAGGGCCGCGCAGAAAATCTCCGGATGGTAGCATTTCATCCAGGATGAGGCGTAGGCGATCTTCGCGAAGCTGGCGGCGTGGCTCTCGGGGAAGCCGTAGCTGCCGAAGCCCTCGATCTGCTTGAAGGTACGTTCGGCGAAGTCCTCGCTATAACCCTTGGCCAGCATGCCGCTGATCATCTCCTCGCGGAAATGGCTGACCCCTCCCGTCGTTTTGAAGGTCGCCATCGAACGCCTGAGGGCATCGGCCCGGGAGGGCGTGAAGCCGGCGCCGACGATCGCCACCTTCATCGCCTGCTCCTGAAAGAGCGGCACGCCCCGGGTCTTCTCCAGCACCTCACGCAACTCTTCCGACGGATATTCCTCCGCCTCCTTGCCTTCGCGCCGGCGCAGATAGGGATGGACCATATTGCCCTGGATCGGCCCGGGCCGGACGATCGCGACCTGGATGACGATGTCGTAGAAGATACTGGGGCGAAGCCGAGGCAGCATCGACATCTGCGCGCGGCTTTCGATCTGGAAGGTGCCGATCGTGTCCGCCTCGCACAGCATGTCGAAGACGACGGGATCCTCTTCCTGCATCTCGGGCGAGGAAAGGGTCAGAAGCTGGCCCTTATGCGCGGCCAGCAGATCGAAGGCGCGGCGCATGCAGCCGAGCATGCCGAGGCCCAGCACGTCGAGCTTCATGATCTTCAGCTCTTCCAGATCGTCCTTCTCCCATTCGATGACCCAGCGTTCGTCCATCGTCGCCGGCTCGATCGGCACGAGGTCGTCGAGCCGGTCGCGGGTGAGGACGAAGCCGCCCGGATGCTGGGAAAGATGGCGCGGCGTGCCGAGCAGCTGCCGGCTGAGCTCCAGCGTCAGCGCGAGCCGCGGATCGTCCTTGTCGAGGCCGAGCTGGGCGACGTGGCGCTCGGCGACGCCGTCATTGGACCAGCCCCAGACCTGCCCCGACAGGGTCGAGGTCACATCCTCGGACAGGCCCAGCGCCTTGCCCACCTCCCGGACCGCGCTCCGCGTCCGGTAGCGGATCACCACCGCGGTCAGCGCGGCATGCTGATGTCCGTAGGTGTCGTAGATCCACTGGATCACCTCCTCGCGCCGCTCATGCTCGAAATCGACGTCGATGTCGGGCGGCTCGTCCCGGTCGTCGGAGAGGAAGCGCTCGAACAGCAATTTGTGCTTCACCGGATCGATCGAGGTGATTCCGAGCACGAAGCAGATCATCGAATTGGCGGCCGAGCCCCGCCCCTGGCAGAGAATGTTCTGGCTGCGCGCGAACTGGACGACCGAATGGACGGTCAGGAAATAGGGCGCATAGCCCCAGCTCGCGACCTGTTTCAGCTCATGCTCCAGCAGATCGGCCTGGGCCTGGCCGACGCCTTCCGGAAATCGCTCGATGATGGCGGCCCGGGTCAGCCGCTCCAGCGCCTCCTGCGGCGTCCGCCCCGTCATCACGATCTCGTCCGGATATTGATAGCTCAATTCCCGCATTGAGAAGGTGCAGCGCTCGGCTATGTCCGCCGTCGCCCGCACCGCATCGGGGAAATGTTTGAACCGCCGCTCCATCTCCTTGGGGCTTTTCAGATAACGGTCCGCGAAATGCTCGCGGCGGAAGCCCAGCTCGTCGATGGTGCAATGCTCGCGGATCGCGGTGACGACGTCCTGCAGCATGCGCTTGTCGGGGCTGTCGTAGAGCACGTCACCGGTGGCGAGGCCGCGGACGCCGAAGCGGCGGGCGAGCTCGTTGAGCGCGTGCAGGCGCTTCAGCTCGCCGGGCCGCCGCCTGTGGGTCAGCGCCAGATGGGCACGGTCGCCGAACACGTCCGCCAGCTGGGCCAGCGCGATCTCGGTCACCCGCCCCGCCTCGTCGGGGAGCAGGGCCGCGATCAAGCCCCTGTTCCAGGCCTCGACATCCTCCCAGTGGAGAAAGCATTGCCCCTTCTCGCCCTTCTTCCGGTCGACGCGGCCCTTGCCGGCGCTGAGCAAGCGCGTCAGCCGCGACCAGGCGGCACGGTCCTCGGGCCAGACCAGCAAGGAAGAGCCGTCCATCAGGTCGAGCCGGCAGCCGGCGACGAGGCGCACGCCGGTCGCGCGTTCGGCCCTCAGCGCCTTGACCAGCCCGCCGACCGTGTTGCGGTCGGTGATGCCGAGCGCCGGATAGCCGAGCGCCGCCGCAGCGCCGAACAGCTCCTCTGCGCTGGAGACGCCGCGCAGGAAGCTGAAATGGCTCGCCACCTGGAGCTCGACATAAATGGTGTCAGGACGGCTCATGCGAACAGCCCGTGCATGTGCCAGCCGAGGTCGCCGGTCGCCGGATCCTCGCCGTCGCCCCTGCGGAACAGCCAGAAGCGGGCGCCACTCTCGTCCTCGACCTGGAAATAGTCGCGGACCGCGGCCTGCTCGCGTTCGTGCCGCCACCATTCGCCGTAGAGGCGCTCAGGCCCGTCGGCGGCGGCGACCTCGTAGCGCCGGCCACGCCAGACGAAGCGGCGCGGCGGCCCGTCGGGCAGCGGGGCCATGACCTTGTCGACCGGCTCCGGGGGATGCAGCAGGCGGACCGGGCGCGGCCAGTGCGGCCAGCTTTCCGGCGCGTCCAGCGGCCCGACGGCGCGGACGCTGCGTTCGGGCAGGTCGCTCTCCACTGCTCCCAGCCGGTGCACCCGCCTTGTGCCGAGCCGGGCGGCGAGGCGGTCGACCAGGGTGGCGAGATCGGGCGCCGGCCGCTGCCCCGCCAGCTCGCCCTCGATCGGCTGCGCCGCCAGCGGCTCGACGCGCGCGGCGACGAGACGCAGCCGCTCGATGCCGAAGCCGGGCTCGATCGTCTCGATCTTCGCGCACAGCAATTTGTGGAGATGCGCCCCGTCCCGCGTCGCCCGCGCCAGGCTGACGAGGACCGGCTGCACCGCATTGTCGACCCGTTCGCAGAGCAGGACGAGCCGGCGGACGCCGAGCCCGGCCTCGGTCAGCAAGGGCACCAGCCGGCGCACCGCCTCCCCGCTCGCCTCGGCGATCGCCTCCGCGCTGGCGATCGGCTCGAGGAAGCGGAGCAGCACGGCGGGCGGCTCCTCCGGCACGATCGGCTCGAACGGCTCGGGCGCGCGGCCCAGCGCCTGGTCGAGCCGCAGCAGCAGGGTCTCGCCGAACCGGCGCTGCAGCGGCGCGCGGGGCATGGCGACGAGCTCGCCGATCCGCTCCAGCCCCAGCCGGTGGGCGGCGGACAGCACCTCCTCTTCCAGGCGAAGCGCCGCGAGCGGCATCGGCGCCAGCAGATCCGCCTCGCTGCCCTCGGGACAGAGCAGCAATGGCCGGCCGCCGAACCGCGCCAGCGCATGCGCCGCGCCCAGGCTGCCGGCGACGGCGATCCGCGCGGTGAAGCCGAGCCGTCGGCAGAAAGCGAGGATCCGGCGGCACAACACCTCCTCCCCGCCGAAGAGATGGGCGACGCCGGTCAGATCGAGCCAGAGCCCGTCCGGGCCCGAGACCGCGGCGCGCGGCGTCCAGCGGCGGGCGGCGAACAGGCCGAGCCGGTCCAGCCAGGCGGCGTCCCCGCCCCGGTCGGCCGGGCGCACGTCGAGCCCGCGCACCAGCACGCGCGCCTTGGCGAGCGTCATGCCGGGGACGATGCCGAGCGCGCGCGCCTCCGGGCAGGCGGCGGCGATCAGGTCGCGATTGCCGCTGCGCTCCCAGGTGACCAGCGCATGCTTCGCGATGCGCAGCGCCCGCGTCCGCACCACCGCTTCCCGCGCCCAGCGCGCCCCGGGGCGCCAGTGGCCGGGCTTTATGCCTTTTCCCTCCTGGTGCGGAGGCGGGGGGACAAGCTGATCCGGCTGGGCGGTGGAAAGGGGAGGCGCGGCTTTCGCCTCACGCCGCCCGCCTCTCCGCTCCGCTCTGGCGATCCGCTCCATCGCCAGCTGCGGCAGGAAGAGCGAAGCAAGCCTCGGCATCGGGAGCCTCCAAAAGCCATTCGTAAGAGGGACCGCCGCGCTGACGGACGAGCCCGACCCGCCAGCGCGGCCGGCCGAGCCCCTCCGACGGATCGATCCCGAACGGCAAAGGCGAGGACGGCGCGCAGCGGATCCGCCAGCGCGTGCAGGCGGCGGAGGGCGCGGCGAGCGGTTCGGCGTCCGCCCGGCGCCAGCGGCGCAGCAGGAAAGCGGGGGTGCCGCCCTCCTCGGCGGCGAGCTGCAGGCGGCGGGTCGCGGCCATGTCGGCGCGCTTCACCTCGCCGATCACGGCGGCGAGGCTGCCGTGGCGCACGCCTTCCTCCATTACCGCGAGCAATTCCGCATCGTCGCGGCACTGCGCGCAGAGCAGGCGGTCCGGGGTCAGGCCGGCCTGCGCGAGGCCCGGCGCGAACAGATCGTGCCGCACCATTGCCCAGAGCACCTGACCCTTTTGTCCCCCGGTCCGGGAGAAGCGCGCGGCCAGCGCGGCGAGGAAGAGCGTGGCGGCGGCATCGTCGCCGGCGGAAAGGCTGGCGGCGGCGGCCTCGTGCAGCGCCGGGTTAAGCCCCCCGGCCGCGAGCCGGCCGTCCACCGCCCGCAGCCCGAACGGCACCGCCGGCCGGGCTGCGGCCGGGGCGGCGCTGCGCTCGATGGCGCGAATCTCGGCGCGCAGGGCGTCGAGGGAGGAAGGCGAAGCGGCCATGCGACTCGGACTCTTGTGTTCACTTTATGTTCCGCTTCTGCTTCGCCAGAGTCAAGCGCACCGGCCTTCAGCGGCCGTGCAGCCGCATCCTGACCCCGCGCGTGCCGAGGCCCGCGCTGTCGTAGACGATCGCGACCTCCGCCAGCGACCGGTCTCCCCCGGGCAAAGGGATGTCGCCGCTGCACCTCTGGTTGGGCACGACGCCGCGGATCTGGAAGGTCTCGCTGCCCCCTTCGCGGTAGCGCACGTCCACCTGCCGGAAATTCACCCCCTGGCGCTGGACGCAGACGCGCATCGAGATGAAGCGGCGGTCGCTCGTCACCGGGATGACCAGCCGGTCGCCGCCCGAGGCATGCACGTCCCGCTGGCCGATCACCCACCACGGATATTCCGCCCGGGCAGGCGCCGCCGCCAGCCCTGCAAGGATGGATATTGCCAACAAACTCATTCGCATGGCCGTCCCCCTTTGCCCTTTCATGCCACAATTCCTGCCCTGCGCCAAAGAGGCTCCGGCTCGACATTCCCGCCGCTCCCGCCCACAAGGCGCGCATGCAGTTCCTTCGTACCGCCGGCCTCGCTCTTCTCCTCCTCGCCGCCGCCCCCCTGCCGGCCCAGCCGCCCGCACCGGCCGCGCAGGCTTCGGGCGACGCCGACTGGCTCTATCGCGGCAGCGACATCCCCCGCGATCCGGCCTGGCGATTCGGCACCCTGCCCAACGGCATGCACTATGCGGTGCGCCGCAATGCCCTCCCCGCCGGCCAGGTCTCGATCCGCATCCGGATCGACGCCGGCTCGCTGCACGAGGCCGACAACGAGCGCGGCTGGGCGCATTTCCTCGAGCATATGCTGTTCCGCGGCACCCAGAATTATCCGGACCGGCGCGCGCGGGAGATCTGGCAGCAGCTGGGCGCAAGCTTCGGCTCCGACACCAATGCGCGCACCGACGCCACCAACACCGTCTATGTCCTGAACCTGCCGCACGCCGCGCGGGCGCCGCTGGACACCAGCCTTACCGTGCTCGCCGAAATGATGAGCCAGGCCCGGATCGAGCCGGCCGCCGTGGATGCCGAGCGGCCCGTCGTCCTCGCCGAGAAACGGCGGCGGCCCGAGATCAGCGTGCGGATCAACGAAATCAGCCAGCGTCTCTTCTATGCCGGCCTGCTTTACGGGCAGCGCGACACGATCGGCACGGACGAGACGCTGAACGGCGCCAATGCCGCGGGCCTGCGCGCCTTCTATCGCCGCTGGTACCGGCCCGAGCGGACGACCGTCATCATGGTCGGCGACGCCGACCCGGCGATGATGGAGGAGCTGATCCGCGCCCGCTTCGGCGGCTGGCGGGCCGAGGGCCCGGCGCCTGCCGAACCCGATTACGGCCGCATCGCCGAGGTCCCGCAGCCGGTCGCCAATCTCGCCTATCCGGGCTCGCCGACGGCGGTGAACCTGATCTGGCTGCGGCCATGGGAGCGGCTGCCGCATACAAGGGCGCGGGAGGAATTGTTCCTCGCCGAGGCGCTGGCGCAGCAGATCATCAACCGCCGGCTGGAAGCGCATGCGCGCGGCGAATCCGCCTTTGTCGGCGGCGCCGTCGACACGACGCGCGCGCGCAGCATCGCCAACACCACGTCCATGTCTCTCTTCGCCCGCGACGGCAACTGGCGCGGGGCGCTCGGCGAGGCCTATGCGATCATCGGCGACGCCCTGCGCGCCCCGCCGAGCGTTGCCGAGATCCAGCGCGAGCTCAGCAATATCCGCACCGCCGCCGACGGCGCCGTGCAGGCGGAGCCGACCGTCCAGTCCCAGGTCTGGGCCGAGCAGATGGTCAACGCCGTCGATAATCTGTCGGTTGTCGCCACCGCCCGGACGGTGCGCGACAATTTCGAGGCCAATGCCCGGCTGATGACTCCGCAGCGCGTCGGCCGGGCGATGCAGGACATGTTCACCGGTTCCGGCCCGCGCATGCTGATCGTCTCGCCCACGGCGATCGCCGGCGGCGAGACGGCGCTGGCCGAGGGGCTGGCCGCGGCCCGCGCGACCGCGCCGGCGCAGCGCGAGACGGAGACCAGGGTCACGTTCAACGATCTGCCCCGGCTCGGCACTCCGGGCCGCGTCGTCTCGCGGCAGCGGATCGAGGACATGGACGTGACCATCGTCCGCTTCGCCAACGGCACGACCCTGACCTTCAAGCATACCGAGTTCGAACGCGGCTCGGTCTCGGTGCAGCTGCGCTTCGGCGGCGGTGTCTCGGCGATCTCGCCGACCCGGCCCTCGCTCGGCTGGCTGGCCGGGCTGGTGGCGCCGTCCGGCCTCGCCAACCTCGATCTCAGCGGCATGGAGCGGCTGCTGACCGGGCGGCGCATCGGCCTCTCCTTCGGGATCGACGAAAATGCCTTCGCGCTCGGCGGCGCCACCAACGCCGCCGACCTGCAGGACCAGCTCCGCTTCCTCGCCACCAAATTGGTCAGGCCGCGCTGGGACGCGACCCTGCTGCAGCGCTTCCGCACGGCGGCGGTCGAGAGCTTCGACCTCAACGCCGCCTCCGCCTCCGCCCGGGCCGGGCGCGAGCTGGGCGGCGTCATCCGCCCCAACGACCAGCGCTGGCGGCCGATCGAGAAGGCCGAGATGCAGGCCGTGACCGTGGAGCAGTTCCGCGACTTCTATGCTCCCTATCTCGCCCAGGGCCCGGTCAATGCGATCATCGTCGGCGACGTCGAGCTGGACGCCGCGATCGAGGCGGTGCGGCGGACGCTCGGCGCCCTGCCGCGCCGGCCGGCGGCAACGGCCGCGCCCGGCGCCGCCGCTTTGAGCCCGCCGGCACCGAATCCGGAGCCCCGGCGCTTCACCCATCAGGGCGATCCCGACCAGGCCTATGCCATGATCGGCTGGTCGACGATCGGCGGCGCCGAGAATATCCGGCCGCGCCGCGCGCTCGCTCTCGCCGCGAACATGTTCGAGACCCGGCTGTTCGACCGCCTTCGGGAGCAGGAGGGCGCCACGTATGCGCCCGACGCCTCGCACCTCGCCGCCGACAGCTTCCGCGACTGGGGCGTCTTCTACGCCGCGGCCGAGATCCGTCCCGCCTCGGTCGACACCTTCTTCCGGATCGCGCGGGAGATCGTTGCCGATCTGGCCGCCCATCCGGTGCAGCCGGACGAGTTCGAGCGCGCGCTCAATCCGATCCTGTCCGGCATCGAGCGGCGCGTCGCCACCAACGGCTACTGGGTCGACGCGCTCGAGGACTGGGACCGCGACCCGCGTGCAATCGAGAATGTGCGTTCCTATCTTGCCGATTATCGGGCGTTGACGCCGGAGGATGTCCGCCGCGCGGTCGCCACCTATGTCACCGACCAGGGAGACTGGTCGATGCTGGTGCTTCCCGCTAGAGCAACCGCCGCGGCAGCCGCTGCAAGAGACGGAAATGGCAACAACCAATAGCGCCGTTTCGATCGCCGACACGCCGCCGCCCGGCCGGCGCAAGCGCGGCTGGAACCCGCTGCGCTTCCGCGAGCAGCCCTTTTTCGAGGACAAGAACCGGGCCTTCTGGGTCCTCCAGTCGGTCGGCTGGGCAGGCTATTTCTTCCTGCGCACCCTCTCGAACATCGCCAATGAGAAGATCGCCTCCTACGTTATCCACAATGCGCTGCTGACCGCGGCGGGCTATTCGATCACCCTGCTCATGGCCTCCGCCTACCGGCGGCTGATCAAGATGCGGCCGCTCTACACCTGGGTCGGCTCGATCCTGATCGTCGCGCTCGGCGCGGCGATCTTCTCGGCGATCGAGACCTGGAGCATCGCCACCTTCGTCGATCCGCGGGTCCGGCCGGAAGGGCTTCGCTTCTTCGGCGCGATCCTCTTCACCCTCTCGCTGCTGATCGCCTGGTCCGCCCTCTATTATTCGATCAACTTCTTCATCCTGCTCGAGGAGCAGTCGGACCGACTGCTGCGCCTTGAAAGCCAGGCCTCGAACGCCCAGCTCGCCATGCTTCGCTACCAGCTCAATCCGCACTTCCTGTTCAACACGTTGAATTCCATCTCCACCCTCGTCCTCCTGAAGCAGACCGACCGGGCCAATGCGATGCTGTCGCGGCTCTCCTCCTTCCTGCGCTACACGCTGGTCAACGAGAGCACCGGCACGGTCAGCCTCGCCCAGGAGGTCGAGACGCTGAAGCTCTATCTCGAGATCGAGAAGATGCGCTTCGAGGAGCGGCTGCGGCCGCATTTCCACATCGACAAGCAGGTGATGGACGCGCAGCTCCCGTCGCTGCTGCTGCAGCCGCTGATCGAGAACGGCATCAAATATGCGGTGACGCCGCAGGAGGAGGGCGCCGACATCTCGGTCGAGGCCCGGCTGCAGGGCGACAGGGTGATCATCACCGTCTCGGACACGGGCCCGGGGGCCGACGCGCTCTATAATGTGCGTGCCGCGCAGTCGACCGGCGTCGGTCTGGCGAACATTCGGGACCGTCTGGCGCAGGCCTATGGCGACAACCACCGCTTCGAGACACAATCGGATATCACTGGGGGCTTCCGCGTTTTCATCGATATTCCCTACCAGACCGAGGACCCGAAATGACCATACGCACCATCCTGGTCGACGACGAACCGCTCGCCATCCAGGGGCTGCAACTCCGCCTCCAGGCCCATGAGGACGTCGAGATCATCGACACCTGCTCCAACGGCCGCGAGGCGATCCGCTCGATCAAGACCCATAAGCCCGATCTGGTCTTCCTCGACATCCAGATGCCGGGCTTCGACGGTTTCTCGGTGATCCAGGGCCTGATGGAGGTGGAGCCGCCGCTCTTCGTGTTCGTCACCGCCTATTCGGACCATGCGCTGCGCGCCTTCGAGGCGGATGCAGTCGACTATCTGATGAAGCCGGTGGACGAGGCCCGCCTCGCCGACACTCTGGATCGCGTCCGCGGCCGACTGGCCGAGAAGCGCGGCGTCGAGGAAGCGACGGCGCTGAAGGAGGCTTTGGCCGAGGTCGCGCCGGAGACGGCCGAGACGGTGATGGCCGAGGCGGCCGATCCCGAATCCCACGCCACCAATCGCTACGAGAAGCTCATCAACATCAAGGACCGCGGCCAGATCTTCCGCGTCGACGTCGACAGCATCGAGAAGATCGACGCGGCCGGCGACTATATGTGCATCTATACCGGCGACAACACTTTGATCCTGCGCGAGACGATGAAGGACCTCGCCAAGCGCCTCGATCCGCGCCGCTTCCAGCGCGTGCACCGCTCGACCATCGTCAACATGGACCAGGTCCGGCAGGTGAAGCCGCACACCAATGGCGAGTGCTTCCTCGTCCTCGACAGCGGCGCCCAGGTGAAGGTCTCCCGCTCCTATCGCGAGGTCGTTGCGCGCTTCGTCCACTGACGATTGTTGACAGCAAGTTTCGGGAGGACGGCGCCCCGGCCTCTCGTTAAGGGTGCGGCATGACCAGCCAGTCCGACAAATATCGCGCTTTCGCCGCGCTGCACGTGCCCGGCGATCCCGTCATCCTGTTCAACGCCTGGGACGCGGGCAGCGCCAGGGTCGTTGCCGAGGCCGGCGCCGGGGCGATCGCCACCGGCAGCGCCTCGGTGGCGGGCGCGCAGGGCTTCAGCGACGCCGAGGCGCTCCCGCTCGGCCTCGCCCTCGCCAATGCAGCGCGGGTGGTGGAGGCGGTGGACCTGCCCGTGACGATCGACTTCGAGGGCGGCTATGCAGTGGAGCCCGAAGGCGTCGCCGCGAACATGGCGCGTCTCGCCGCGACCGGCGCGATCGGCTGCAATTTCGAGGACCAGGTGGTCGGCGGCGAAGGCATCTATGAGATTGTCGAGCAGGCTGGGCGCCTCGCCGCGGCCCGGAAAGCGGTGGGTGCGGACTTCTTCATCAATGCGCGCACCGACCTTTTCCTGAAGGCGAAGTCGGACACGCATGATGCGGCGATGGTCGATGCCGCGCTGGAGCGGGCGCGGGCCTATGCCGATGTCGGGGCCAGCGGCTTCTTCGTGCCCCTGCTCGCCGATCTGGCGCTGCTCGAGCGCATCTGCGCGGCCTCGCCGCTGCCGGTGAACTTCATGGCCTTTCCGGGCGCGCCCTCCGCGAAGGAGGTGGCGGCAACCGGCGTGGCCCGGATCAGCCACGGCCCCTTCCCCTGGAAGCTCGCCATGGCGGCGCTCAAGGAGGCCGCCGCCAGGGAATATGGCCGCTAGGCTTTGCTGACGCCTATGCCCCGGCCATAGACCATCTCGCCGCCGCACCAGGCGCCGGCAAGCATCAGCGCCGCAGTGCCCAGGCCGGCGGCAATCGCCCACCAGGGCGCCGGGACGACGACGTGCCGGTCCGCACCGATCCGGCCGAGCAGGCTCACGACAGCGACCGTGAGGGCGCCGCCCATCAGCAAGGCATGGGCGTTGACCAGGCGCGGGGCGACAGCATGGGCCCGGCCATAGTCCATCGCCCCTGCCGTCGCGGCGAGCAGGCCCCAGCCCGTGCCGACGGCCAGAAGCAACGCCGACACCGTCCAGAACAGCGTCCAGCCCGTCCCCAGCGCCGCGCCATCGCTGAGCGGGGCGAGCAGCCAGCAGGCGACCGGGACGTGGACGAGCATCGGGTGCAGCGGATGGCGCATCGACTCAGATGATCCCGAAGACCGAACCGCAGAGGGTCAGGAAGCCGGCCACGGCGCCGAGCGCATGGACCGCCGCCATCGGTTTCGGCGGGACCTGCTGCCGCAGCTGGAAGCTCAGCAGGGCGAAGCCGCCGAGCGCGGCGACCAGCAGCAGCAAAGCCGCGACGATCACCGCGGTGGGCGCAGGGCCGGCCACGAAGGCGGCGTAGAGCAGGATGAGCAGGCCCGAGGCGGCGAACAGGCCGTGCAGGATCACGGGCGGCCAGCCCGGCAGGCTCGCGGCGAAGACTTTCGAGATCAGGTAGAGGCCGAACAGGGCGGCCAAAGCGAACAGGATGACGGAATAGATCAGCATATGATTTTCCTCCCTTGCCCCGCCATGCTGGAACGGGCGCGACACTTTGTAAAGTTTTTTCTGTTAAAACTTTTTCAAGTGTCGCTTGCACAAGCCAGGCGCCACCCTAAAAAGGTTGCATGACCATGGATGTGATCGGGTCGCGGCGGCAGGGCATCCTCCGCCTGCTGCTGGAGCAGAAGGACGGGCTGAGCGTCGACCAGCTCGCCGCCCGGCTCGGGATCACGCGCACCGCCGTCCGCGAGCATCTGGCCGGGCTGGAGCGGGACCGGCTCGTCGCCATGGCCCCGACGCGGCCCTCCACCGGCGGACGGCCGAGCCGGCCCTATGTCCTCACCGAGCGCGGCCACGCCCTTTTCCCCAAACATTATGCATTGCTGGCCCGGCTGCTGATCGAGGACCTGGCCACACGCGGCGACGGCGAAGTCGGCGAGGCGCTGACGGCCATGGGCAACAGGCTGGCGGCGCGCATGAGGGGCGACGTGCAGGGGCAAACGATCGCCGAGCGCGGCGAGTCGGTGGCCAGGCTGATGAGCAGCCTCGGCTATGAAGCGGCGTTCCGCGAGGACGGCGAGCCGGTGATCGAGGCGCTGAACTGCGTCTATCACGACCTCGCCGCCGGCAATCCCTCGATCTGCGCGCTGGATATTGCCCTGGTCGGCGGCCTCGCCGACGCCGAGGTCGAGCATCGCAGCTGCATGGCGCGCGGCGACAATGCCTGCGCCTTCTGCCTGAAGCCGAAAGGGGCCGGACTGAACTCACCTAAGTCACCCTGAACTTGCTTCAGGGTCCAGGGCCGGGCCGCACGGATGTGTGCGGGTTTCCAGGGACCCGGTGCCCCATCCAGCCTGGACCCTGAAACGAGTTCAGGGTGACGCATGTGAAGTGGACTCTGCCTCGCCGGCGACCTAGCCTCCGCGCCCGATGGGCGGGCTCTTCCAAAGCTTCCCGGATGCCGAGACCGAGCGCGCCTTCCTGCGCGCCGAGCGGCTGGAGCGCGGGCAGGCGATCCGCGCCCTGATCGTGATCGCGATCGCGACCCTGATTTCCTACATCATCCTCAACCCGATGCATTTCCCGCGCGAAGGCGTGATCGCCTATACCCAGGCGGCGGGCGCCTTCATCGTCGCGATGCTCGGTTTTTTCTTCCTGACCCGCACCCAAATCTACCTGGAGAAGCCCTGGCTCGACCTGCCGGTCTTCGTGGTCATGGCCGCAGCGATGAAATGGCTCGCGCTCGTCCTGGCCGGCCTGCACCCCTATACGGGCTTCCCGCCGCACGTCATGGCGATGGTGCAGATGGCGATCATCGTCATCTTCGCCAGCGTCGGCTTCGCCGGCACCTTCCGGCTCTTCCTGCTCTGGGCGATCGTCCTGCTCGGCCTGTTCGGGCTCTGGATCATGACCCTGCCGGGCATCACCGACATCAGCCGGGTCTACACGCTCACCAATTTCTCGACTTTCTTCGTCTTCGCCCTCTACTTTAACTGGGACGTGGACCGGCGCGCCCGCAAGGTCTTCGCCGCCAACGCCGCGCTCGAGGCGGAACGGGCGAAGACCGAGGAATTGCTCTACAACGTGCTGCCGCAGGAGGTGGCGGCGCGGCTCAGGGCCGGCGAGGCGGTGGCGGACAGCTTCTCCGACCTCACCGCGATCTTCGTCGACCTGGCCGGCTTCTCGACCATCGCCAAGAGGCTCTCGCCCGGCCATCTCGTGAAGATGCTGAACACCTTCTTCTCCGCGGCGGACCGCTGCGCCGAGCGGCACGGCATCGAGAAGGTGAAGACGATCGGCGACGCCTATCTGGCCGTGATCGGCGGCATGGCCTCGCACGGACAGGACAGCAAGGCGGCGATCCTGTTCGCCCGCGACCTCGTCGCGGACCTGGCGGCGATCGCGGCGGAGACCGGGCTGCCGCTGCAGGCGCGGATCGGCATCCATACCGGGCCGGCCGTCGGCGGCGTGATCGGCAGCTCCCGCCTCGCCTATGATTATTGGGGCGACACGATGAACATCGCCAGCCGGCTGCAGGGCGTCGCCCCGCTGGGCGGCGCGGCCGTCTCGGAAGCGACCTATTTCCAGACGCGGACGATCCAGGATTATGAGCGCCAGTCGGCCGTGCTCAAGGGGATTGGCGAGACCAATGTCTATGTCACGGTGTTCACCGGGACGCCGGACCCGGCGGAAGAGGCCTGAAATCACCCATCCGGGCGATGGCCAGGTCCGGCCTCCCGGCCTATCGTCGGCCTGAAATCGGGAGGAGAAGAGCCATGGCGCGAGTGACCGGACTTGGCGGCGTTTTCTACAAGGTGGCCGACCCCGCCGCGACCCAGGCCTGGTATCAGGAGCATCTCGGCATCGGCGGCGATTGGGGGGCGACCTTCCGCTATGCCGACGAGGGCACGGAGGACCCGTTCAGCCTGCTCAGCCCGTTCAAGGAGAACAGCGACTATTTCGCGCCTTCCGCAGCCGCTTTCATGATCAACCTGCGCGTCGACGATCTCGACGGGATGATCGCGCAGCTTCAGGAGAAAGGGATCGAGATCCTCGGCCGGCAGGACGAGGATTATGGCAATTTCGCCTGGATCCTCGATTGCGACGGCGTGAAGGTCGAGCTCTGGCAGCAGAAGGGCGCGGCGCCGGCCTGAGCGGCCTTATCCGGAGGCGGGCTTCTTCCAGAAGTTCAGCCGGAACAGGGAGCCGCTGCTCGACGATTTGAACACGGTGCGGCGGAACAGTCGCGAGGACAGCCGCACCATGATCACCACCCAGAGCGCCTGCCAGGCGAGCGCCAGCAAATGCGGCCAGAGCAGGCTCGATTTCGAGGCCAGCGCAATCATCGCCATGGGCGAGCTCAGCGGGAAGAGATAGGCGAACCAGACCATCGCCCCGCCCTGCCCGTTGACCACGGTCATCGCGAGCAGGAGTATCATCAGCTGCATCAGCACGACCGGCATGGAGACGGTCTGGATCTCGCGGATGCTCGTGGCCTGCGCCCCGATGCCGAGGAAGAGCGCGGCCAGCAGCATGAAATTGGTGGTGTAATAGAGCAAAAGCAGGGGCACGAAGGCGAGCCAGCCGACGCCGGGCGACACCGAGGGCAGGCTGACCCAGTCCGAAAACAGATTGTAGAACAGAGTGACCGCGGTCGCGAGCATCGCCCCCCAGAGCGCAAGCCCGACCAGAGAGATGCCGAGCATGGCGATGAGCTTGCCGAGGAAGATCGATTCGAGCGGCACGGAGGCGGCGAGCACCTCGATGATCTTGTTCGATTTCTCCTCGACCAGGGTCGACAAGGCGAGCGTGGCCAGCATCAGGGTGATCGAGAAGATCAGGGCCTGCGCGCCCTGGCCGAGCGCGCGGCGCAGATTGGCGACGCTGCCGCTCGCCTGCGTCGTCACGACGCGTTCCAGCCTGAGCGGCGCCGGCGATGCGCGCGCGCCCTCGAGCGCGGCCGTCCGCCGGCTCTCCTCGATCAGCAGCTGCATGCGCCGACCGACGAAATCGCTGGACCGCACGGGACCGGTCAGCACCGGCTGGTCGAGCGTGCCGCTGAACACGCCCGAGAAATTGCCGGTCTCGTCGGCCAGCAGCGCCTGGGCCTGGGCACGCACGTCCTCGCCGGGGTCGACATAGCGCAGCGTCGGGAAGCTCTGCTCCGACATCGACCCGACCAGCCGGCTCCGGGTCTGGCTGAGCGCATTATAGGTGGTGCTGTCGCTCACCACCGCGACGACCGGCTGCGAGGCGGTGCGGTCCTGCGCGTCGGTGGAGAGGCTGAAGAAGATCATGAAGCCGAACAGGACAACCGGCGCCAGCAGGAACAAGATGAAGAAGCGCGAGAAGACCTGGGCGACGAAGTCCCGCCGCGCGATCACCCAGGCTGATTCCCAGAGCCTCATCCCCCATCTCCCATGGCCTCGTCGGCCTCCATTTCGCGCGCGGCGGTCTCGCCGGCGATCGCCACGAAGGCGTCGTGCAGGCCGCGCCGCTCCACCGACAATTCCTCGATCCCGGCGCCGCCGTCGAGCAGCGCCTTGAGCAAGGGCTCGATCCCCGTCCCGGGCAGCTCGAACGTCCAGTGATCGTCCTCGAGCCGCGCATCCCGCGGCAGGGCGCTGCGCCATTTGCCGTCCGCGGCGCGAGTCTTCAGGCAAACCTGGGGGCGCAGCCGCTCGCGCGCCTCCTTGACCAGCCCCTCGAACCGCACCTCGCCGCCGGCGATGATCGCGATCCGCTCGCAGAGTCGTTCGGCATGATGGATGACGTGCGTGGAGAAGATCACCGTGGTTCCCGCGGCCGCTTCGTCGCGGATCATATGCTCGAGCCGCCCCTGATTGATCGCGTCGAGACCCGAGAAAGGCTCGTCGAGCACGATCAGCTTCGGCTTGTGGACGATCGTGCCGAACAGCTGGATGGTCTGGGCCATGCCCTTGCTGAGGCTCTTGATCGGCTTGTCGATATAGTCGCCCAGCCCGTTCTGCTGCAGCAGGATCTCGCCGCGCTTGCGGCCGATATCGAGCGGCAGGCCCCTGAGCGCGCCCATGAAGGCGATCGCCTCACGCGTCTTCATCGCCGGATAGAGGCCCCGCTCCTCGGGCAGATAGCCGACGACGCGCGCCATTTCGAGCGGACGGCTATTGCCCAGCAGGGTGCGTTCGCCCCGGTCGGGCTCGATGATGCCGAGCAGCATGCGTAAGGTGGTGGTCTTTCCGGCGCCGTTCGGGCCCAGCACGCCGTAGATGCTGCCCTCGGGCACGGCGATATCGACCCCGCGAACCGCCGGCTTGCCATCGAATGATTTGAAAAGGCCTTTGGCCTCAATGGCTAAAGCGGCACTCACAGAAATCCTGACTCCCCCCGGCCGGCAAAAGGGGTAAAGCGAAATACGTGTTGGAAGGCAAGTCAAAGCTGCGGGAATTACTGGGCGAAATGGCGCGCGAAGCGGGCTTTTCGGCGCATGGTGTTGCCCGCGCCGATGCCGCGCCGAAAACGGCGGCGCGACTTCGGCAGTGGCTGGCCTCGGGCGCGCATGGCGACATGATCTGGATGGAGGAGACCGAGGCGCGGCGCGGCACGCCGGCCGGGCTCTGGCCCGAGGTCAGGAGCGTGATCTCGCTCGGCATGAGCTATGCACCCGAGGGCGACCCGCTGGCGCTGGCGGACCGGCCGGAGCGCGGCCGGATTTCGGTCTATGCCCAGGGTGCCGATTATCACGACGTCGTGAAGAAGGCGCTGAAGCGGGTGGCGCGCTGGCTGGCGGAGACGGCGGGCGCCGGCGTCAAGGTCTTCGTCGACACCGCGCCGGTGATGGAGAAGCCGCTGGCCGAGGCGGCCGGCATCGGCTGGCAGGGCAAGCATACTAATCTGGTCAGCCGCGCCGACGGCTCCTGGCTGTTCCTCGGCGCGATCTACACGACCCTGGAGCTCGAGCCGGACGAACCGCACCGGATGCGCTGCGGCAGCTGCACCGCCTGCCTCGCCGCCTGCCCGACCGACGCCTTTCCCGCCCCTTTCCAGCTCGATGCGCGGCGCTGCATCTCCTATCTCACCATCGAGCATAAGGGCCCGATTCCGGAGGAATTCCGCGCCGCGATGGGCAACCGCATCTATGGCTGCGACGACTGCCTCGCAGTCTGCCCCTGGAACCGCTTCGCCGACGCCGCCCGCGCCAACCGCGCCTTCCTGCCCCGCGCAGAGCTGGCCGCGCCGAGCCTCGCCGATCTGCTCGCGCTCGACGATGCCGGCTTCCGCAAGGTCTTTGCGGGCTCGCCGATCAAGCGGATCGGGCGGAACCGGATGGTCCGCAACGCCGCGATCGCGGCGGGGAATAGCGGCCTGTCGGAGCTGGTCCCGGTGCTGGAGCGGCTGACCGGCGATGAGGATGAGGTGGTGGCCGAGGCCGCACGATGGGCGCTGGGCCGGCTCAGCGCCGGCTGAGCGCCTCGACGCAATTGGCGCGGTCGGTGTCGCGGCCGTCGGGCAGGCGCGCGTCGACATGGGTGACGACCGCCTCGCCGCCGCGGCGGGGCGGATAGAGATAGGCGTCGAGCACGCAGGCGGGTCCCAGGAACTGGAGCTTGCGCGCCGGCCCCTCGCGGACGTCGAGGCCCGGATTGCCGAACAGGGCGATCAGCGCGCGGGCGTCGCGGCCGACCACCGCCTCGAGCCCCGTCGGCGTATGCACCGGCGCCGAGACATTGGGCCGCGGCGCGTTCGGGACAGGCCCCGGCCGCTGCCGCACGGGCGCGCAGCCGGCCAGTACGGCGGTCGCAAGCAGAACGAGCGTGAGCCTCCCCATCCCCCGGATGAATCACGGAAAGGGTCGCGCATCAAGCCGGCGCGGCGCGCGGTGGCCACGACCCGCCGCAAGCCCTAAGGAGGGCGGCATGTCCGGCCTTCAGCCCTTCCACCTCGCCTTCCCGGTCCACGACCTCGCCGCCGCGCGCGCCTTTTACGGCGGCCTGCTCGGCTGTCCCGAGGGACGGAGCTCCGATGAGTGGGTCGATTTCGACTTTTTCGGCCATCAGATCGTCGCCCATCTCGTGCCGGACGCAAAGGCGCGCGCGGCGAGCAATCCGGTCGACGGCCATGACGTGCCGGTTCCGCATTTCGGCCTCGTGATGGCCATGAATGAATGGGAGACGCTGGCCGCGCGGTTGCAGGCGGCCGACGTCGCCTTCGTCATCCCCCCCACCGTTCGCTTCAGGGGCGAGCCCGGCGAGCAGGCGACGATGTTCTTCCGCGATCCGTCGGGCAACGCGCTGGAGATCAAGGCGATGGCCGACCCCGGGAACCTGTTCGCGCGCTAGTCCCCGCAGGCGCCGAACCTGCCGTTCAGATAGATGAGCGGGTCGACCTCCGGCCGCGACACCACCTCCTCGACCACACCGATGAAGATCGAGTGCGTGCCGAAGCGATGATGGTCGATCCGCCGGCAGAGGATCGAGGCCTGGGCGTTGCGCAGCCGGGGCGGTCGCACGCAATCATTGTCCCAGCCCCGGACGAAGCGCTGCGCCTCCAGCTTCCGGTCGGCGAAGATCGTCGCCACGTCGGCCTGGTCGCGGTGCAGCACGTTGACGTTGAAATGCAGGACGTTCTCGATCTTGGGATGCACCGAGGCGGCCTGGTTCACGCAGACGAGCAGGCTCGGCGGGTCCATCGACACGACCGAGACGGCGGTCGCGGTGATTCCCATGGGCTGGCCGTCGACGCAGATGGAGATGACGTTCACCGTCGAGGCGACGCGGCGCATCGCCTGCTTGAACGCCTCGGAAAGCCCGGGATCGGATTCGCTCAGATTCATGGCGCGCGCCTCCCGAAGCCAGCGAGGATTTCCGCGGCCCAGCGGGCGGCCGTCAGGGCGCTGAGATCGCTCGGGTCGAGGCTTGGGTCGAACTCGGTGAGATCGACCAGCCGCACCCGCTCCTCCTCCGCCAGCCGCCGCGCCGCAGCGAAGAAATCCCAGACGGGCAGCCCCCCGGGCCGGGCCCCGGGCGCGCCGGGAAACTGGCCGCGGTCGATGACGTCGATGTCGAAATCGACGAGGATCGCCTCGACATGGCTGAGCTGCTCCAGCGCCTCGTCGACCGCCGCCGCCATGCCCGCGCCCATCACGAATTCGAGATCGAAGATGCCGATCCCGGCGGCAAGCGCATCCTCGTGCATCTTCCGCGTATTGGCGAAGGGGGCGAGCCCGATCTGGCAGATATTCTCGCCGGGAAGGCCATCCTCGAGCAGGCAGCGGACCGGATTGCCGTTGCGCGGGCCCTCGTCCGTGTCGCGCATGTCGAAATGGGCGTCGAGCGTGATCAGGCCCACCTCTTCGAGCGGGACGCCGAGACCATGCGCCGCGGGGCGGGTCACGGCATTGTTGCCGCCGATCAGCAGGGTGAGGTCGTGCCGCGCGGTCAGGGCGGCGACCGCGTCGCGGAGCGGCACGAAGCCTTCGGCGGGCATCAGCCCATGCACCGCCACGTCGCCGGCGTCGCGGACTCCCGTGTCAATCTCGAGCGCCTCGACCAGATCGTAGGTGCTGATCCGCTTCAGCGCCTTGCGCAGCGCGGCGGGCGCGAGATCGCAGCGGCCGGGCGTCACCGACCCGGCTTCCAGAGGCGCGCCGAGCAGGGCGACCGGGGCCGCTTCGTCATCGGTGAGGAGATCGGCGATCGAGGTCCAGCTCATCCTTTGCCCTTACACGCCCCCATGGGTAGAAAGCGAGCCATGTGGGACCGCCTGCTCGTCGACTGCAACATCGCCACCATGGATCCGGCCGTGCCCGGCCCGTTCGGCGCGATCGAGAATGGCGCGGTCGGCATCCAGGACGGGCGGATCGTCCGCGTCGGCCGGCGCACCGAGCTCGCCGGCAACCAGGCGAGGAAGGTCGAGCCCCTGCACGGCGCCTGGATCACCCCGGGGCTGGTCGACTGCCACACGCATCTCGTCTTCGGCGGCAACCGCGCCGGCGAGTTCGAGCAGAGGCTCGAAGGCGCGACCTATGAGGAGATCGCCCGCGCCGGCGGCGGCATCGCCTCGACCGTGAAGGCGACGCGGGCGGCCACGCTGGAGGAATTGGTCGAGGCGTCACGGCCCCGGCTGCAGGCGCTGATGCGCGGCGGCGTCACCACCGTGGAGATCAAGTCCGGCTACGGGCTCGACATCGAGACCGAGCTCAAGATGCTCCGCGCCGCCAGGGTGCTCGGCGCGAGCGAGCGGGTGCGGGTCGAGACCACCCTGCTCGCGCTCCATGCTTTGCCGCCCGAATTCGCCGACCGGCGCGAGGAGTTCGTGGCGCTCGCCACCGACTCCATCCTTCCCGCCGCTGCCGGGCAGGGGCTGGCGAGCGCGGTCGACGCCTTTTGCGAGGGGATCGGCTTCACCCGCGACGAGGTCCGCGCCTTGTTCGAGGCGGCGAAGGATCACGGTCTGAAGATCAAGCTCCATGCCGAGCAATTGTCCAACCTGCAGGGGGCCGCGCTCGCCGCCGATTATGAGGCGCTGTCGGCCGACCATCTGGAGCATGTCGACGAGGAAGGGGTCGGCGCGATGGCGCGGGCCGGCATGGTGGCGGTGCTGCTGCCCGGCGCTTTCTATGCGCTGAAGGAGACGCGCCGGCCGCCCGTCGACCTGCTGCGCCGCCACGGCGTGCCGATGGCGGTCGCGACCGACTGCAATCCCGGCACCTCGCCCGTGCTGTCGCCCACATTGATGATGGGGATGGCCTGCACCCTGTTCGGCCTGACGCCGGAGGAGGCGCTCGCCGGCATGACCCGCGAGGGCGCCCGCGCCCTCGGTCTGCAGGACGAGATCGGGACGGTGAGCGCCGGCAAGTCGGCGGACCTCTGCGTCTGGCGGATCGGCCGGCCGGCGGAGCTTTGCTACTGGATCGGGATGCCGGGGCCCGAGCGGCGGATCGTTGCGGGGGCGGATGCCTAGTTCACTTCATCCGCATCAGCTTCTAGAGACCGCGCATGCACCACCGACGCGACAATAGCCGCCATATCGCGGCGCCGACCGGCCCCGAGCTGAGCTGCCGGAGCTGGGCCACCGAGGCCGCGATGCGGATGCTGATGAACAATCTCGACCCGCGTGTCGCCGAGGCGCCGGAGGAGTTGGTCGTCTATGGCGGCATCGGCCGCGCGGCGCGCGACTGGGAGAGCTACGACCAGATCGTCGCCACGCTTAAGCGGCTCGAGGAGGACCAGACCCTGCTCGTCCAGTCCGGCAAGCCGGTCGGCGTGTTCCGCACGCACAGCGACGCCCCGCGCGTGCTGATCGCCAATTCCAACCTGGTGCCGAAATGGGCGGACTGGGGCCATTTCCACGAGCTCGATCGCAAGGGGCTGATGATGTACGGCCAGATGACGGCCGGCTCCTGGATCTACATCGGCACCCAGGGCATCGTGCAGGGCACCTACGAGACCTTCGCCGAGATGGGCCGCCAGCATTATGACGGCGACCTGCGCGGGCGCTGGATCCTGACCGCCGGGCTCGGCGGCATGGGCGGGGCGCAGCCGCTGGCCGCCGTGATGGCCGGCGCGCATTGCATCGCCATCGAATGCCAGGAGAGCAGCATCGCGAAGCGGCTGGAGACGCGCTACCTGGACCGGCGGGCAACCAGCATCGACGAGGCGCTGGACATGCTCCGCGAGAGCCCGGTGCCGATCTCGGTCGGCCTGCTCGGCAATGCCGCCGAGATCCTGCCCGAGATGGTGAAGCGCGGAATCCGGCCTGACGCCTTGACCGACCAGACCTCGGCCCATGACCCGGTGAACGGCTATCTGCCGATCGGCTGGACGGTCGAGAAATGGCTCGAGCTGCGCGAGCGCGACCCGAAGACGGTGGAGCGCGAGGCGCGCGCCTCCATGGCAAAGCATGTCGAGGCGATGCTGGCCTATAAGGAGATGGGCGTCCCGACCTTCGATTATGGCAACAATATACGCCAGGTCGCCAAGGACGAGGGCGTCGCCCACGCCTTCGATTTCCCGGGCTTCGTGCCCGCCTATGTCCGCCCGCTTTTCTGCCGCGGCATCGGCCCCTTCCGCTGGGCGGCGCTCTCCGGCGACCCGGAGGACATCTACCGGACCGATGCCAGAGTGAAGGAACTGATCCCCGACGATCCGCATCTGCACCGCTGGCTCGACATGGCCAGGGAGCGGATCGCCTTCCAGGGCCTGCCGGCGCGAATCTGCTGGGTCGGTCTCGGCCAGCGCCACAGGCTCGGCCTCGCCTTCAACGAGATGGTGGCCTCGGGCGAGCTCAAGGCGCCGGTGGTGATCGGCCGCGACCATCTCGACAGCGGCTCGGTCGCCAGTCCCAATCGCGAGACCGAGGCGATGCAGGACGGCTCCGACGCGGTCTCCGACTGGCCGTTGCTCAACGCCTTGCTGAACACCGCCTCGGGCGCGACCTGGGTGTCGCTCCATCATGGCGGCGGCGTCGGCATGGGCTATTCGCAGCATGCCGGCATGGTGATCGTCGCCGACGGCACGCCCGAGGCAGCACGGCGGCTCGAGCGGGTGCTGTGGAACGACCCCGGCACCGGCGTGATGCGCCATGCCGATGCGGGCTATGAGATCGCGATCGACTGCGCGCGCGAGCAGGGACTGGACCTGCCGATGGTTGGCCGGTGACGATCATTCTGAATCCCGGCAGCGTCTCCCTCGCCGAGCTGCGGGCGATCTGGGAGGGCGCGCCTGTCAGGCTCGCGGACTCGGGCTGGGCCGCGATCGACGCCGCCGCCGCTGCCATCGGCGAGATCCTGCAAAGCGGACGCACCGTCTATGGCGTGAACACCGGCTTCGGCATTCTCGCCAACACGCGCATTCCGGCCGACCGGCTGGCGGAGCTGCAGACCAATCTGATCCTCTCGCACAGCACCGGACTCGGCGACCCGCTCGACGCGCGGATCGTCCGCCTGGCGATAATCCTGAAGGTGATCGGCCTGGCGCGCGGCCATAGCGGCGTCCGGCGGGAGCTGGTCGAGCGGCTGCTCGCCCTGGTCGAGGCGGACGCGCTGCCGGTCATTCCGGGCCAGGGCTCGGTCGGCGCCTCGGGCGACCTCGCCCCGCTCGCCCATATGAGCGCCGCTCTGCTCGGCGAGGGCGAGATCGTGCTGGGCGGGGAGCGGCTCCATGCCAGCGAGGCGCTCAAATATCTCGGCCTCGAACCGCTCGTGCTCGGGCCGAAGGAGGGGCTGGCGCTGATCAACGGCACCCAGATCTCGACCGCGATCGCGCTCGACGTCCTGTTCACCGCCGAGCGGCTGTTTGGCACGGCGCTCGTCGCCGGCGCGCTGTCGGTCGACGCGCTGAAGGGGAGCGTTGCCCCGTTCGACGCGCGGCTGAGCGCCGCGCGGGGGCAGCCGGGCCAGATCGATGCCGCCCGGGTGCTGCGCGAATTGCTCGACGGCAGCGCCATCGCCGCCTCGCACCGCGATTGCGGCCGGGTGCAGGACCCCTACAGCTTCCGCTGCCAGCCGCAGGTGATGGGCGCGTCACTCGACCTGATCCGGGGTGCCGCACTGACGCTGGAGATCGAGGCCAATGCGGTCAGCGACAATCCCCTTCTGTTCGGCGACGAGGCCATTTCGGGCGGCAATTTCCATGCCCAGCCGGTCGCCTTCGCGGCGGACATATTGGCGATGGCGCTCTGCGAGATCGGCTCGCTCTCGGAGCGCCGGCTCGCCATCCTCGTCGACCCCAAGCTCAGCGGCCTGCCCGCCTTCCTGATCGAGGATAGCGGCGTCAATTCGGGCTTCATGATCCTGCAGGTGACCGCCGCGGCCCTGGTCTCCGAGAGCAAGTCGATCGCCTTCCCGGCCAGCGTCGATTCGATCCCGACCTCGGCGGGGCAGGAGGACCATGTCTCGATGGCGACGCACGGCGCGCTGAAGGCCCGGCGGATCGCGCACAATGTCGCGGGCGTGCTCGGCATCGAGCTGATGGCCGGCGCGCAGGGGGTCGACTTCCACGCGCCCCTGCGGACGTCACCGCCGCTCCAGGCCACGCGCGACGCCATCCGCGCCGGCATCCCGTTCCATGACAAGGACCGTTATCTGGCGAACGACCTCGCCTGGGCCAAGGCGTCGGTGCTGGACGGCAGCCTCGCCGATCTGGCCGCGCTCGGCCTGTTCCAGTAACGAAAATGGCCGCCGTCGGGGACGGCGGCCACTTCGACCGGCTGGATGTCGCGCCTACATGCCGTAGACGGTAGGGCTCGCGTAGAAGCCGGAATACATGACCCGCCAAGCGATCTGCTGGAGGACGATGAACAGCACCGCCCAGATGCCCACCGCAGCCGCGGTGAAGACCGGAGCCTTGTCGGCCGGGACGCGCAGCAGGATCGGCAGCCCAGTCCAGATCAGGTAGCCGCCATAACCAACGCCAAGGACAAGCCAGAGCCACCACAGGTCCGGAAGGATGAGGATGATGGCGGCGACCCAGAAGGCGGTGCCGGAATAGACGGCGAGCTTCATCGCCTGGACGCTGCTCTTGGTGCCCCCGAGATTGGTCGTCAGCGCATCGACGATGAACCCGAGCAAGACAGGGGTGGCGAGGCTGATCGCGTAGATGATGAGGAGGATCTTGATCAGCTGAACGGGCGCCTGGAAAATGTAGCTGCCGAAAGGCGAGATGAGCAGGCCCACGAGCATCGCGAGTGGCGCGATCAGGGCCAGCAGCACGGCATAGCCGCCGATCAGCTTTCCGACCGAGGTGGCCTCGCCGTCGATGGCGCGCCACTCGCTCGCTGGCTTCGTCAGGATGTTGATGGCGCGGCTGATTAGATTGGACGAGCCGGCCGGCGGCGGCGCGGGCGGCGGGATCGAGGGTCCGTCAGTCATTGGAAAAGGCCTCCCCTGTGGATGCCGCGGAAATGAAGCACTTTCGGAGGCAAATCACAAGCATTGTGCGCGCGCGAAAAAAGCGAACGGCGCCAGCATCTTGCTCTGGATCAATGAGGCCGCTTCCATATCCGCGCAGGCTTTTCCATAGTCCGTCCGCGTAACGATCACCGGGGGAGTCGGAAAATGATGGCCTCTCTGCCTTATCTGCTCGCGATCGGCATCGGCTTCGTCGCCGGGCTGAGGGCGATGACCGCGCCCGCCGCCATCGCCTGGGCGGCCTATTTGCTGTGGCTGCCGCTGGCCGGGACCGCCCTCGCCTTCATGGGCTCGATCTGGGCGGTCGGCATCTTCACCCTGCTCGCGGTCCTCGAGCTGGTCGGCGACCAGCTGCCGTCGACGCCGAGCCGGAAGGTGCCGGTGCAGTTCGGCACGCGGCTGCTCATGGGCGCGCTCTGCGGCGCGGCGCTCGGCGCGGCAGCGGGCGTGCTGCTCGCCGGCATGGCCTGCGGCGTCGTCGGCGCGGTGCTCGGCACCTATCTCGGCGCAGCCGCCCGGGCGGCGCTGGCCAGGGCCTTCGGCAGGGACCTCCCGGCCGCATTGATCGAGGATCTGGTCGCGGTCGGCGGCGCCTATCTTATCGTGCACGGGATCTAGCGGGAATGAGCCCCCTGGCCTTCGACGCGATCATCGTCGGCGCAGGGCAGGCCGGCCCCTCGCTGGCCGGGCGGCTGAGCGGCGCGGGCATGAAGGTCGCGCTCGTCGAGCGCCATCTGGTCGGCGGCACCTGCGTCAATACCGGCTGCATGCCGACCAAGACCCTGGTCGCCAGCGCCTATGCGGCGCAACTCGCCCGGCGGGCGGCGGATTATGGGGTGAATGTCGGCGGCCCGGTCTCGGTCGATATCGCCGTCGCGCGGGGCCGCGCGACCAAGGTCACGCTGGACAACCGCGCCAAGGTGACGGCGTGGCTGGAGGGAATGGCGGGGTTGACGCTGATCCGCGGCCATGCCCGCTTCGAGGGCCCCGACAGGCTTCGCGTGGGCACGGACCTGCTGAGTGCACCGAGGATCTTCCTCAATGTCGGCGGCCGGGCCGCGGTGCCGCCACTCCCGGGCGTGGACCAGGTGCCCTTCCTCACCAACACTTCGATGCTGGCGCTCGAAATGCTGCCCGAGCATCTGCTCGTCGTCGGCGGCTCCTATATCGGGCTCGAATTCGCGCAGATCTACCGGCGCTTCGGCAGCCGGGTGACGATCGTCGAGCGGCAGCAGAGGCTCATCGCGCGCGAAGACAAGGAGGTGTCGGAGGCGATCCGCGCGAGCCTGGAAGCGGAGGGGATCAATGTCCGCACCGGCGCCGAATGCATCCGGCTGATGAAGGCGGACGGACGGCCCGCCATCGGCCTGGATTGCGCGGACGGGCCGCCCGAGGTCGCGGGCAGCCACATCCTGCTCGCCGTGGGGCGCGTGCCCAATACGGCGGATCTCGGGCTCGAGACGGCCGGGGTGGCGATGGATGCGCGCGGCTATGTCCAGGTCGACGACCGGCTGGAGACGAACGTGCCGGGCATCTGGGCGCTCGGCGACTGCAACGGCCGCGGCGCCTTCACGCACACGGCCTATAACGACCATGAGATCGTCGCCGCCAACCTGCTCGACGGCGCGGACCGGAAGCTGAGCGACCGGATCCCGGCCTATGCGCTCTATGTCGATCCGCCGCTCGGGCGGGTGGGGCTGACGGAGGCTGAGGCGAAGGCGAGCGGGCGGACGATCCTGGTCGGCCGGCGGCCGATGACGGACGTCGGGCGGGCGGTCGAGAAGGGCGAGACGCAGGGGCTGATGAAGCTGGTCGCCGACGCGGAGACGCGGGCGATCCTCGGCGCGGCGATCCTCGGGCCCGGCGGGGACGAGGCGATCCATGGCGTGATCGACATGATGAACGTCGGCGCCACGATCGACCAGCTCGCCTGGTCGGTGCCGATCCACCCCACGGTCTCGGAGTTGATCCCGACCCTGGTGAACGAGGCTCGGCTCGCGTAGCTCGTGGTCCGGCGAAGGCCGGACCGCTGGACGGCAAAGCCCTGCGGGTCCCGCACGCTCCGGCCTTCGCCGGAGCACAGATACGCCAGAACGCAAAAAACCCCGCCGAGGCGGGGTCTGTCTTGCTGGTTGCGGGGGCAGGATTTGAACCTGCGACCTTCAGGTTATGAGCCTGACGAGCTACCGGGCTGCTCCACCCCGCGCCAGCTGCTCTCCCCGATGAAGGGGAGACAAAGTGAATGGGTTCATTCGATCCGTTCCATGCACCGGCCACAAAGCCTGGCGACGACCTACTCTTCCGGCGCTTAAGCGACAGTACCATCGGCGCAGTCCGGTTTCACGGCCGAGTTCGGGATGGGATCGGGTGGGTCACGGACGCCATGGTCACCAAGCTATGAGGCAGGTGCATGAAAAGGGTCTAGAAATCGATAGGCATCTTCGTCTGCTGAGCCCGTGCCAGCGACAGGATCTCAATCCTGACGATGACGGTGGGACTCTCAAGCGCGAATAGAGCAATTAGGACCGGTTAGCTGCATGCGTTACCGCACTTCCACACCCGGCCTATCAACGTGGTGGTCTTCCACGGCTCTGAGATATCTTATCTTGAGGGAGGCTTCCCGCTTAGATGCTTTCAGCGGTTATCCCGTCCGTACATAGCTACCCAGCTGCGCTCCTGGCGGAACGACTGGTGCACCAGAGGTACGTTCAACCCGGTCCTCTCGTACTAGGGTCAACTCCTCTCAAATATCGACGCCCACGGCAGATAGGGACCAAACTGTCTCGCGACGTTCTGAACCCAGCTCACGTACCACTTTAATTGGCGAACAGCCAAACCCTTGGGACCTGCTCCAGCCCCAGGATGTGATGAGCCGACATCGAGGTGCCA